>JBIMKQ010000003.1:0-362673 GCA_051861185.1 Sphingopyxis sp. | reverse complement strand
CATCCTCGATGAAGCCCTTGTCGCCGTTCCACTCGTCCCAGGTTTCGAGGTTGAGCGACGAGAGGCAGCAGACCGCGGTGCGATCGTTGCCGAGATGGTCGCGGCCGGTGGGGAGGGTGATTTCGCTGCACAGGTTCGAGGTGGTGACCTTGAGCCCCAGATCGCGGTGATGCTTGGGCATCATGCGGTTCACCTGATCGATGAAGATGATATAGGGCTCGCCCGTTGCGAGGCGCGTTTCGACGAGCTTCTGGAACAGCGAGCGGGCGTCGACGCTGCCGCGGACGCTCTGATCCTTGGGGCTGCGCAGGTTGAATTCGCGGCCGTCGCGGACGGCTTCCATGAACTCGTCGGTGATCAGCACGCCGTGGTGGAGGTTCAGCGCCTTGCGGTTGAAGTCGCCCGACGGTTTGCGGATTTCGAGGAATTCCTCGATCTCGGGATGCGAGATGTCGAGATAGCAGGCGGCCGAACCGCGGCGCAGGCTGCCCTGCGAGATCGCGAGGGTCAGGCTGTCCATCACGCGGACGAAGGGAATGATGCCGCTGGTCTTGCCGTTGAGGCCGACGGGTTCGCCGATGCCGCGCACGCTGCCCCAATAGGTGCCGATGCCGCCGCCGCGGCTGGCGAGCCAGACATTTTCGTTCCACGTCTCGACGATGCCTTCCAGGCTGTCGGGGACCGAATTGAGATAACAGCTGATCGGCAGGCCGCGGCCGGTGCCGCCGTTCGAGAGCACGGGGGTCGCGGGCATGAACCACAGCCGCGAGATATAGTCGTAGAGGCGCTGCGCATGCTCCTGATCGTCGGCATAGGCCGACGCGACGCGCGCGAAGAGATCCTGGTACGATTCGCCGGGGAGGAGATAGCGGTCCTCGAGCGTTTCCTTGCCGAAGTCGGTGAGCAGCGCGTCGCGGCTTTTGTCCGTGACGATGTCGAATCGACGCGCGTGGACCTTGGCCTCGCTGCTGTCGTTAAGCTTGGCGGCCGGCGCCGCTGCAGGCGCCGATTCGGTGGCGACAGGCGCTTCGTTTTTCGTCAGTTCCATCGTCGCCACGTCGCTCGTCTCCACCCGTTCCGTTTCCCGAAAATCCATCGAATTCGCCCCCGATTTGAACGCGCACATGGTGCGCTTTGTTCCTGTCTTGTTCGACTCAGGGCGAAGCCCCGGTCTTAGCATCTAAACCTGTCCACGGGGCACTTATTTTTGGCGCAGGAAGGGTTTTCCCGTGTCCATATGGGATGGACGACGGAAATCCGCCACTTGCAGCCTGATACAATTTCTTGGGGTGCCCCCGTGGTCGACCCACCACCTATAGTGCCACGTCGGCGCGACGATGCAATACGGTAAATGACAATATGGGGACTCAGTTCGTCGATAATTTGATTCGTCTCGTCGCGGCCGATGGGCGAGCCCGAGGCGCCACGCCAGCCTTTCCGCGGGTTTGCGCGGAGAAGCGACGCAGATGCGCCAAGATGGAAATTTCAGGCTTGCCGAGCGGCGCGATGGACGCCGGGATGACCGCTGCGGAAAACGGCGAGCGGAGCAGGCGCGGGCGGTTCCGGCATCAGGTCCGCGCGTCGACGCCGGGCAAAGAAAAAGGGCCCCGGCGATGCCGAGGCCCGATCTCTAACTCAAATTCGGGTCAAGCCGAACCGCCACCGCTGTCAGTGCCGCCGCCGCCCATGAATCGCCAAAACCAACCCATGATAAATCTCCTGTCGCACTGCCCACGAGGAACAGTTAACGAAGCATATACCTTAATTAGTAAGGTAAATCGAGTCTTAACTATATCGATTGCTGCCAGTTTGGCAGCTACCCCGTGCGGTGCTGGGGAAGGGCGTTGAGCGTCGCGATGAGCTCGGAAAACAGTTGAGGTTTTCCAAGATGATAACCTTGGCCGACATCGCACCCGAGAGTCTCGAGAAGCGCCATGGTCTCGCCGTCTTCGATGCCTTCGGCGACCGCGACGGCGCCCAGGCGGTGCGCCAGATCGATCGTCGATTTGACGACTTCGAGGTTCCGCTGCGAATCGCGCATGGTCATCACGAATCGCTTGTCGATCTTGATCTCGTCGGCTTCGATCTCGGTCAGATATTCGAGGTTCGACTGGCCGGTTCCATAATCGTCGATCGACAGGCGGATGCCGGTGCGGCGGAGCTGCGCCAGCGTCTGACGCGCCTGGCGGCTGTTTTCGATCTGCGCGGTTTCGGTGATTTCGATCGTCAATATTTCGGGCGGCAGGTGATGCGCAGTCAGCATCACGCGGATCGTGCCGACGAGATCGCTGTGGTCGAGCAGGCTCGCCGACAGGTTGACCGACATGTTGATATGCGCGCCGCGCTCGTGGAGCTGCGCGGCCGAGCGGATCGCCTGATCCATGACGAACAACGTCAGGCGATAGATGTCCTGGCTTTTTTCGGCCTGGACGATGAATTCGTCGGGCGGGATCGGGCCGCGCGTCGGGTGGGTCCAGCGCGCGAGCGCCTCGACCCCCACCAGCCTCTGCGTCGCGATTTCATATTGCGGCTGGAACGCGACCCAGATGTCGCCGCCGGTCAGCGCGTCCTCGAGCTGCGAGTGGAAGCTCAACTGCCAGCCGGCGTCTTCCTTCTGGCGCGAGGTATATTTGGTCCACAGCGAGCGCGTGCGGATCGCGCGTTCGGCGGCGACGAGCGCCGCGGCGAGGCGCTGCGCGTTCGATCCCTCGAACTCGTCATTAACCCCGAAAGCGATCGCGACGTCGACGCGCAGTTCGCCGATCGTCAGCGGCGCATTGAACAGCGCGGCGAGACCCGCGAGCTGCCCTTCGATCTGGCTGTGCTGATAATAGGGCACGAGCCACGCGAAGGTCCCGTCGAGATCGTGGTGCAGCATCGTGCCCTGCGACGCGAGCTGAAGGCGGCGCGTCACCTGTTCGACAAGCTTGGCGATCCCGTCGCCGGGAATGAATGCGGCGAGATCGTCGAAATTCACCACCTTGGCCGCGACCACGGTCGCGCTGCCAAATGGCGACTGCGAACGCAGCGCTTCGAAATTCGGCAGACCCGATACGGGGTTTTCGCGTTGGGCCGAATTGCGGCGCCGGGCACGCGCCACGTTGGAGCCGACGGCGACGCGGAAGAAGAGGCCTGTGCCAGTGGAAACCGTGACAAGCTGGGTTGCGAGCAGCAGCTGCGACACGACGAGGAGGACGGCGACCGCCAGTCCGACGAGGCTGAACCATCGGTTGCTGCGGCGCATCAGCATGGGCAGCGTCAGAAGCAGCGCGAGGCCCAGTGGCGGCAACCAGCCGAGGTTGACCGGATTGCCCCGGCGCAGCGTTTCGGCGGCGATCAAATGGATATAGGCGCCGGGCACCATGTCGTGCCCCGGCAAATAATGACGATCCTCAAGTCGCGAGGCCGTGGGCGCAAAGATCACGTCCTTGCCCGCCAGTTCTTTCGCGCCGACCGTGCCGTCGATCACGTCGATCGCGCTATATTGGCGGATGCTGGAGGTCCGATACGAAAAATCGATGCGAAACTGCGACGGCGCTTGCCCCGATTTGCCCGCCATGATGGCCGAGAAACTGGGCAGCAATTTACCATCTGCAAGGTACATCAACGGGACGTCCCATACCTGCCAGAACTGATATTCCCACGCGATGCTGGCGCGCTGGGCCCGATCGCCGAAAGAGGCATCGGGGAAAATGGTAACGAGCCGGTCGGAGCCGGGCACCGATCGCGTGGGGACGGCGAGCACGACCCGGTCCTGCATATTGCGTACCGCCGCGCTAACGCTTTCCAGGCCCCCGTTATTGTCGGGACGTTCATAGTCGAAATCGATGAACAGGCGCTTCGGCCCGGCGCGATCGATGGCGCCGATCAGGCGGGCATGATCGTGTCGTGTGAACTCGCCACCATGCGATTCAGCCAAAGTGCGATCGTCGATGCCGACCACCACGATATCGCCCGAAACATCGCGATAGGCGACGCGGCTGGTGGCCATGGCGATGAGGCGATCGGGCAACTCACCGACGCCGCTGATGCCGACGACGAGACTCAGCAGCAGCGAAAGCACGAGGGCCCGCCAACTGACGATCATCTTCTGTCCGAGCTTCAGCACGCACGTCTCCGCAAGATTGCCGGACGTGACTAGCTTCAGATGGTTATCATCGCGTTAATCATGAACAGAGTGCGGCGCAGCGCAAGGCGCAGGATTCCGTCCGTTTCAGGCGATGGCGGGCAGCGGCTCCAACGCAGCGTCGCCAGCGAGGGCCGATGCGGCGAGGCCGGTCGCCGCGGGGACGATCTGTTGCAGATAGAAGCGCGTCGAGGCGATTTTCGCTTCGAGGAATGCGGCGTCGCCGCTGCCTTCATCGAGCGCGGCGCGCGCGGCTTTGTTCTGGAGCGCCATCAACCAGCCACATGTCGCGGTCGACAGCATCGTGAGATAGGGATAGCTGCCCGCGAGACGGTCGGCGGTGTTCGCGCCGACCATCCAGTCGGTGACTGCGCGGCAGGCGTCGACAAGCTGCTGCAATTCGGGGAAATCGGCGGCGCCATTGGCGATATCGTCGATCAGCCCGCGAACGAGATCGCCGCCCGCCATGCCAAGTTTGCGCCCGACAAGGTCCGCAGCCTGAATGCCGTTGGTGCCTTCGTAGATCGGGGCGATGCGGGCGTCGCGATAATGCTGCGCGGCGCCGGTTTCCTCGATGAAACCCATGCCGCCATGGACCTGAATGCCCAGGCTTGCGACTTCGCAGCCGATGTCGGTCGCATGTGCCTTGACCAGCGGGATCAGGATTTCGGCGCGCATCGCGGCGGCTTCGTCGCCCAATTTGCCGAAATCGGTCTGCGCCGACGCATAATAGACGAGCGCACGCGCCGCCTCGGTCTGCGCGCGCATTCGCCACAGCATGCGGCGGACGTCGGGGTGCTGGTCGATGGTGACGGGGGTCCGGTCGGTGCCGCCCGCGAGTGCCGACTGGACGCGTTCGGCGGCGAAGCGCTGCGCCTGCTGCGTCGCGCGCTCGGCGATCTGGACACCCTGACAGCCGACCATCAGACGGGCGTTGTTCATCATCACGAACATCGCACGCATGCCGCCCATCTCGGCGCCGACAATCTCGCCCAGGCAGTCTTCGTCTTCGCCATAGACCATCACGGCGGTCGGCGAGCCGTGAATGCCGAGCTTGTGTTCGATCGACGCACAGTGGACGCCGTTCGAATGCGTCGGGTTGCCGTCGGCATCGAGGCGGTATTTGGGGACGAGGAAGAGCGAGATGCCGCGCGTTCCCTCGGGCGCGCCCGGCGTGCGCGCAAGAACGAGATGGACGATATTGTCGGTGAGATCATGCTCGCCGAACGTGATGAAGATTTTCTGGCCCTTGATCTTGTAGAGCCCGGCGTGCTCGCCCTCGGTGACGAGTTCGGCGGTCGAGCGCAGCGCGCCGACGTCGCTGCCCGCGGCGGGCTCGGTCAGGTTCATCGTGCCGTTCCACGCGCCCGAGACCAGATTGGGCAGCCAGGTCTGGCGCTGTTCCTCGGTGCCATAGGCCATCAGCGCGTGGATCGCGCCGGGGGTCAGGATGTTGCAGAGGGTAAAGCCCATGTCGGCGGTGCCGAGCGCCTCGATGATCACGGTCGCGAGAGTGAAGGGCAGGCCCTGTCCTCCATAAGCAGTGGGACCGTCGATGCTGCCCCAGCCGGCGTCGACGAACTGCTGATACGCCTCCTTGAATCCCGGGGGCATCGTGACCTTGCCGTCTTTCCATTTCGGGTTCTGGACGTCGCCGACGCGGTTGAGCGGCGCGTAAACCTCGGCTGCGAACTCGCCGATGCCATTCACGATCGCCTCGATCATGTCGGGCGTTGCGGCGGCGAATTTGTCGTGCGCAGCCATCGCGTCGATGCGCGCGATATGATCGAGGACGAAGAGCTGTTCGGTGGTGGGCGGCGTGTAGGTCATGGAGGGCCGACTTTCCTGGTGAATATCGTTGCGCGGGCGCTATAGCGCGGCATGGCTCGCGGTCAAATTCCACTATGGCGATAACCGACATCACTCCGTTCGATGCGAACGCCATTGCGCGCGCGGTGGAGCTGGTCGCGCAGGGTCAGCCAGTCGCGGTGCCAACCGAGACCGTTTACGGCCTCGCCGCCGACGCGCGCAACGCGCAAGGGGTGGCGCGCATTTATGCAGCGAAGGGGCGCCCCGATTTTAATCCGTTGATCGTGCACGTGGCGGATTTGGCGGCGGCCGAGCGGCTAGGCGTATTTGGTGCAGTCGAACGCGCGCTGGCGGCGGAGTTCTGGCCGGGGCCCCTGACGTTGGTGGTGCCGCGCAGCGCAGATTGTCCGGTAGCGAGCATTGCGACGGCGGGGCTGGACACGATTGCACTGCGGGTGCCGGGGCATCGCGCGATGCAGGCGTTGCTTGCCGAAACCGGGGCGCCGCTGGCGGCGCCAAGCGCCAATGCGAGCGGGGGGGTTAGCCCGACGAAGGCCGAGCATGTGCTCGCGACGCTGGAGGGGCGGATTGCGCTGGTCATCGACGATGGGCCCTGCACGGCGGGGGTGGAATCGACGATCGCTCGGGTGAAGGACGGTGCGGTCGAGGTGCTGCGGCCGGGGCCGGTGACCGCCGACATGTTGACTGCGGCGAGCGGGCTTGCCGTGACCGGGGTGAAGGGGTCGGAGATTGTCGCGCCGGGGATGCTGGCGAGCCATTATGCGCCGGGCAAGCCGGTACGATTAGGGGCGGAGGATTTTGCGGTCGATGAGTTCGGGATCGGATTCGGTTCGGTCGCTGGCGATTACCAATTGAGCGCGCGCGGCAACCTGACCGAAGCGGCGGCGCATTTGTTCGATGCGCTCCACGCGGGGGCGGCGAGCGCGAAGATGAAAATCGCGGTGGCGGCGATTCCGCGGGATGGCTTGGGCGCGGCGATCAACGACCGGTTGATGCGCGCGGCGGTGTAGTCCCCCTCCCGCTTGCGGAAGAAGTTAGGGGAGGGCCCGTTTCGGCCGGCGCCCTCTCCGACATGCCCTCCCCGACCCCTCCCATGAATGGGAGGGGAGAAGATCAGGCCGCCGCCGGTTCGATCGGATCGAGTTGCGGGGTTTTTCGTGCGACGATCAGGCAACCGATAACGATCAGCACCGCCCCGGCGATCGTCGGCCAGGTGACCGCTTCGTCGAAGAACATCCAGCCGAACAGCATCGCCCACAGGAAGCCGGTATATTCGGTGGTCGCGAGGATCTGCGCCTCGGCGCGGGCATAAGCCCAGCTAAGCAGGAGCAGCGACGTCACCGCCAGAAAAGCGGCACCGATGAGCGGAAGCGCCTGGTCGCCGCCAGGGACTGCCAGAAACCACGGCGCGCCGATCGCAAGGATCAACGCGACGAAGCCATTCTGGAAAAAGGCGATCTCCAGCGGCTCGGCCATCTTGGCCTGCCGCCGCGCGAGGATGAGGTTATAGGCGTAGAGCAGCGCCGAACCGAACACCGCGCCGACCGCCCACAGGGCTTCGGGCGCATAGTCGCCGCGGCCGAGCTTGCCGGCGACGATGACGATCACCCCGATGATGCCGAGTAGCGACGCGATGATCGAGCGCGGTCCGATGCGTTCGCCGAGGAAGATCGCCGCCATATAGAGCGTTGCGAGCGGCGCGATGAAGGCAATGGCGATGGCTTCCGCCATCGGCAGACGCGCGAGTGCCCAGAAGAAGCTGACCGCCATGCCCGCGACGAAAAGTGACCGCACCGCGTGGATGCGCAACGTCGCCCGGTCGGGCATTGCGGGGCGCGACGCGAAATAGAGCGCGCCGCTGAGGATCGAGCCGGCGCCGGTGCGCCACAGCACGGCGTTATAGGCGCCGATATCGATCGACAGCCCCTTCATCAGCACGTCCATCGCCGAAAAGGTCGCAATGCCCGCGCACGCGATCAGGAAGGGGATGACGGGAGAGGCCGAATCGGGGCGCATGAGTGCGCCTTAGCGGAAGGTCGCTTGTCCCGCGCCGTCGATATTGAGTTTCTGGCCCGAGCAATAACTGTTCGCATCGCTCACGAACCAGACCACCGCCGCCCCGACGTCGGCGGGAACGGCGACGCGGCCGAAGGGCATTTTGGTGTCGAGATGGTGGATGTCCGCGTTGCCGGTGATCGCACGCGATAGTTTTTCGCCCATGTCGCTGACGGTCAGCGCGGGGGCGACGATGTTGACGCGGACACCGTTGCTCAGCTCCTCCTTGGCGAGGGTGAGCGCGAGCGCTTCGCCTGCGGCCTTGGCCATCGTGTAGGGCGCGCCGTTCGGCGAGTTCACATAGGTCGCGATGCTCGAGATGACGATGATGTCGCTGCGTTCGTGGGTGCGAAGTTGGGGGAGTGCGAGGCGCGACAGGCGGTGCGGGCCGGCGGCGTGGACGGCGAAAAGTTTGTCGACCTCCTCGGGGGTCGTGTCGGCCACGGACAGCCCGCGGCTGGCGATGCCGGCGTTGTTGATCAGGATCGACATTGGCCCGAAATCGGCCTCGATACCGGCGACCATCGCGGCGCAGGCGGCCTCGTCGGTGACCGAGGCCTGATAGGCTTTCGCCCTGCGGCCGAGCGCTTCGATCGCTGCGACGGTTTCGGCGGCCTCCTGTTCGCCGCGGGTATAGTTCACCGCGACGTCGGCGCCGGCTTCGGCGAGCCCGATCGCGATGCCGCGGCCGATTCCGCGCGAGGCGCCGGTGACGAGCGCGACGCGCCCCGCAAGATTCATCTCGGCCATCGCTCTCTCCCTATTTCATCAGTTCGTTATAGATATCGTCGTCGCTGCGGCTTGCGGCGTTGCGCCATTTGGGCGCGGCCTTGCGGTTGAGGACGGTGCCGTTCGCGTCGAGGATCGCGACGGTCGGCGTGCCCTTGATCTTGAAGCCGAAGCGTTTGGCGACCTCGGGATTGCGGCCCCAGCCGCGGATGTGCGGCATACCGATGTCAGCATAGACGATCTCGTAGCGATCGCGGATGGGCGCGAAGCGGTCGGTGGCGATCAAATTGGCGAGCCAGGCGCTGTCGTGACAGCCGCCGGTGCCCATCACGAGCAGAACGGGCTTGGCCGATTGCTTCGCGTTCGCGAGCGCGGCGTCGATCGCGGGCATCGGATCGGCGATGAAGGCGGTGCTTTTATAGGCATCCTCGACGCCGGGGATCGTGCGTCTTTCGCTTGCGGCGGCGGGGGTGATCGCGAGCAGTACGGCGGCAAGGGCGAGGGTGATCGGGCGCGTCATTTGCCGACGATAGGTTTCGGATGACGTTTCCGTCAACGTAAGATAGCCTTCGCTCCATGAGCTGGAAAAAAGAGATCGACGAGCTGGGCGAACGCCGCGCGATGGCCGAGAAGATGGGCGGCGAGGAAAAGGTCGCGCGGCAGCACAGCCGCGGCAAGATGGACGCGCGGGCGCGGCTCGCGGGGATCGTCGATGCGGGGAGCTTTCGCGAGATCGGCAAGATTGCGGGGCGCGGGCGCTATGGGGCCGATGGCGAACTCGAAGACCTCGCCGCGAGCAATTTCATCTTTGGCCGCGCCAATATCGACGGGCGCCCCGTGGTTGCCAGCGCCGACGATTTTACCGTGCGCGGCGGCGCGGCCGATGCCGCGCTGCACAGGAAGTTCGTCCAGTGCGAGGCGATGGCGCATGAATATCGCCTGCCGCTGATCCGCATGATCGACGGGACCGGCGGCGGCGGGTCGGTCAAGACGCTGGAGGATATGGGGTACACCTATATCCCGCACGTGCCCGGCTGGGACGAGATCATCGCGAACCTCGATACGGTGCCGGTGGTGGCATTGGCGCTGGGGCCGACCGCGGGGCTGGGCGCGGCGCGGGTGGTGGCGAGCCATTACAGCATCATGGTGCGCGGGCTGTCGCAGCTGTTCGCGGCGGGGCCGGCGGTCGCGGCGGCGATCGGCGACACGCTCGACCGCGAGGAATTGGGCGGAACCGATGTCCATACGCGCAATGGCGTCGTCGACGACGAGGTCGCAAGCGAGGCCGAAGCGTTTGCGGCGGCGCGGCGGTTCCTTTCTTACCTGCCTTCGTCGATCCATGATCGCGCGCCCCGGACGTCATGTAGCGATCCGGTCGACCGGCGCGACGAAAGCTTGCTGTCGGTCGTGCCGCGCGAGGCGAAGCAGGTTTATTCGATGCGGCGGATTACCGGCGCGGTGTTCGACCAGGGCAGCTTCTTCGAGATGGGCGCGCGCTGGGGGCGGGCGGTGATTACGGCCTTTGCGCGGCTCGACGGCTATCCGGTCGCGGTGCTGGCGAGCGATCCCACATATCTCGGCGGATCGTGGGATGCGAAGACGAGCGAAAAGGCCGAGCGGTTCGTGAAGATGGCCGACCAGTTCCGCCTGCCGATCGTCCACCTCGTCGATAACCCGGGCTTCATGATCGGCGGCGAAGCCGAGCGGACGGGGACGATCCGGTACGGCGTGCAGGCGATGAACGCGATCTACCGCGCGACGGTGCCGCTGGCGTCGGTGGTGGTGCGGCGCGCTTACGGAATCGCGGGCAGCGCGATGTCGAACGCCGAGCGTTTCCAATATCGCTTTGCCTGGCCGTCGGGCGACTGGGGCAGCCTGCCGATCGAGGGCGGGGTCGAGGTCGCGTACAAGAGCGAGCTGGAGGCCGCGGACGACCCAGCGGCGCATCTGGAGGCGATCCGCGAGCGGCTGAACCGGGTGCGCTCGCCGTTCCGGACGGCGGAGAAATTCGGGGTCGAGGATATTATCGATCCGAGGGATACGCGGCCGTTGCTGTGCGAGTTTGCCGATCTGGCGTGGCGGGTGGTGAAGTAGATATATCCACGACGAGGGAGAGAGGACGGGCACAGGCATGGCCACCGCGCGCCATTACGGCATGGACTGGCTGCGGATCGGGGCCTTCGCGCTGCTGATCCTCTATCATATCGGCATGTATTTCGTCCCGTGGGACTGGCATGTGAAGATTGCCGAGCCGCTCGACTGGGTAACTATCCCGATGCTCGCGAGCAATAGCTGGCGGCTGCCGCTGCTGTTCCTCGTCTCAGGCTATGCGAGCGCGGCGCTGTTTGCGAAGCTCGGCGGCAGCGGCGCCTTTGCTCGGTCGCGGAGTGCGCGGTTGCTGATCCCGCTCGCCTTCGGGATCATTTTCATCATTCCGCCGCAGCCGTGGATCGAACTTGTCGGCCAGCACGGCTATTCCCGCGGCTTCCTGCATTTCTGGACCCGCGACTATTTCCGTTTCGGCGCGCTCGACGGGATTATCCTGCCGACATGGCAACACTTGTGGTTCGTCGTGTATCTGTGGGTTTATACGATGTTTGCGGCATTGCTGCTCGCGCTGATCGCGGAGTCGGCGCGTATGAAAATCACGAGCATCGCTGCGGGGGCGCTGCGCGGGTGGCGAATGCTCGTTGCGCCGCTGGCGTTGTGGGCGCTGATCTATGTCCTGTTTCCCACGCATGACGAGACGCATGCGCTGTTCGACGACGGGCCGTCGCATCTTCATTATCTGGTGCCTTTCTTCGTCGGCTGGCTGCTTCGCGTGCGACCGGTTCTGTTCGAGACGGTCGCACGATATTGGAAGGTTGCGCTGCTGCTCGCGCTGCTGGCGTTCGTACCGGTTGCGTGGATCGAGTGGACCTGGCCGGGCAACATGGTCGCGCCCGATTGGGTGTTTCCGCCCTATCATCTGGCGCGGCTGGTCAACGGCTGGATGACGATCGTGGCGTTGCTCGGCATCGCCGACCGTTACTGGAACCACGATCACCCGCGGCGTGCGATGCTCGCCGAGGCAGTGTTCCCCTTTTACATCGTCCACCAGACGATCATCGTAGTGGTGGGCTGGTATCTGTTGGGGGCGAACGTCGCCGCGCTGCCGTCTTTCGCGATCCTCGTCGCAACGACCGTCGCGGGATGCTGGCTTTTCTATTCCATCGGGCGCAACGTCGGCTGGCTGCGGCCGCTGATCGGATTGCAGCGCACATAGGGAGAGCATGATGGGGGCATTGAAGGGCATCCTTGCGATCGTCGGAGTGGCGATGGTGCTGGTGGGCGGATTGTGGGCGCTGCAGGGCCTCGACATCATACGCTGGCCGGCGAGCAGCTTCATGCTGGGCGATACGACATGGACCCGCAACGGCGTGGTGCTGGCGGTCGCTGGCATCGTGCTGATCTGGTTTGCACCAAAGCGCTAGGCGATCGACTACGAATGTAGTTGATCTGTATTGCTTATATGATACACTTGATCCTGCCGGGGCTGGATGGAGTGTATGATGATTCGTTCTTCGCGTATTTTGCCTGCCTTGCTTTTCGCCGCGAGCATGACGGCCTTGCCCGTTGTTGCGCCGTCTTCGGCGATGGCCGCCGATGAGGTAAGCGCCGACCAGATTGCGGAAAATTATGCCGCATTGCTCGAACGCGATTACGTCTATCCCGAAATCGGCGAGCGTTATGCTGCGGCGCTTCGTGCGGGTATTGCCGCGGGCCGCTATGCCAAATTGACCGGCGAGGCGTTGGGGCAGGCCATCGACAAGGATGTGGCCGCAGTATCGCCCGACGGGCATCTGCGCCTGCGCACGCCTGAAGGTGCGTCTGCTGCGTCCGCTCCGGCGCCGGGTTCCGCCGCGCCTGTTCGCCGTCTGCCGAAGGTGCCGGTCGAGCAGGCCGGGTGGATCGCACCCGGCATTGCCTTCGTGCGCTTCAACGCCTTCCCCCAGGATGCGTCGGTGACGGCACAGGCCGCGAAGTTCATGGCGGACCATGCCGACGCCAAGGCGATCATCTTTGACATTCGTACGCATAATGGCGGCGGGCTCGACCAGATGGACGCGATCTTCCCCTGGCTGTTTGCCGAGCCCACGCGGCTGGTGACGATGGCGACGCGGTCGTCGGTCGATGCGCGCGGCGGCTCGCCGATTGCCGGACTGGCCTCACTGCGGACGGTGACGGGCGATGCCGGCATGGTGTCGCGCGAACATTGGGCGACACCATGTGCCGACGCGCGGCTGCGCGATGCGAAAGTCTATGTGCTGACGTCGGGCGCGAGCGCGTCGGCGGCCGAGCATTTCTCGCTCGCGATGAAGCATAGCGGGCGCGGCACGCTGGTCGGCGCGCCGACCGCGGGCGCCAATCATTTCGGGTTCGGCGCGGATCTGGGGGGCGGCTATGACGCCTTCATCCCGGTCGGTCGCACCTATGACCCGGTGACCGGCAAGGATTGGGAAGGCGACGGGGTGCAGCCCGACATCGCGGTGGAGCCCGCCGACGCGCTCGTGCGGGTGCTGACGGACCTTGGGATCGACGCGGGCGAGGCGAAGAAACTCTCTGACGCTCATATGCCGAGCTGGCCGATGGAACGGCGCAAGCCGCGGAAATAGGCAACGCCACAATTCCGTTCGTTTCGCGCGAAGTCGAGACACCCCGAAGGCATGTACGGCCGTGGGGCATCTCGACTTCGCTCGATGCGAACGGGATTTTGGTTACGACGCAGACAGCGTCGTCAGCGCATCGCCGTCGACGCGCATCACGGTCCATTCGTCCATCAGTTTCGCGCCGAGGCTCTGGTAGAAGCCGATCGCCGGGGCGTTCCAGTCGAGGACCGACCATTCGAGCCGCGCGCAGTCGCGCTCGACGACGAGACCCGCGAGATGCGCGAGCAGCGCCTTGCCGAGCCCCGATCCGCGTGCTTCGGGGCGGACGAACAGATCCTCCAGATAGATTCCGGGGCGTCCCTCGAAGGTCGAGAAATTATGGAAGAAAAGCGCGAAGCCCTGCGGCGCGCCGTCCAGCTCGCCGATCGCCACTTCGGCATAGGGACGCGGGCCGAAGAGTTTCTCCCCCAGCTTTGCCTCGTCGAAACGAACCTCATGCGCGAGCTTTTCATAGTCGGCAAGGTCGCGGATGAACTGCGCGATCAGTGGCAGATCGGCGGGCGCGGCGGGGCGGATCGAGAGGGTCACGCGGATTATCCTGTAAAGAGAGTGGCGTTTCCGTCCCTTAGCGGCGGTGCATGCCGATGGGCAATGGCGGGCGCCCTTACAATCGCCCGCTGGCCCCCCATATGGAAGCGATGCCACTGGACCAGGCCGCGTCGCAACGCAGCAGGCCACCTGTCGGGCATTGTCTCCTATCGATCAGAATGATTTTGATTGGGTTTTCCGGGACAGGAAAATGATCGTGATTCCGGTGAGCTGACAGCCCGGATCGGCGATCCGAAAGGCACGCCCCTATGATCGGCTATTTCATCCTCCTCCACCGCTTCCCCGAACAGTTCAAGCGGATGTTCCATGCGATCTATGCCCCCGGAAACAGCTATGTGATCCATGTCGACAAAGGGTCGGGCCCCGCGTTCGCTGCCGACATCGCGGCGTTCCTGAAACCCTTTCAGGGGGTGGCGATCATCGAATCGAAAAAGGCGCTCTGGGGCGGGTACAGCCTTGTCGACGCCGAGCTGCGCGGGATGGCCAAGCTGCTGAAAATGAATCGCAGCTGGACCCATTATATCAACCTGAGCGGGCAGGATTTCCCGCTGAAGTCGCAAGCCTATATCCAGAGCTTCCTGCGCGCCAATCCGCGGCGCCAATATATCCGCGCGCTCGACCAGCGCGAGATCCGGCCCGATACGATGAACCGCGTCAGCCATATGTTCGTCGAGGCCCTTGGCCGCATGTTCCGAACCGGCCTGCCGCGGGCCTTCCTGAAGGGCGCGACGCCTTATATCGGCACGCAGTGGAAAGCGGTGACGCGCAGCTTCTGCCAGTTCGCGGTCCACAATCCCGGCGCCGAGCGCTTCAAGGCTTTCTACCGCCGCAGCTTCATTCCCGACGAAGCCTTTTTCCAGACGCTGATTATGAACAGCGCCAATCAGGGCGAGGTGATGAACGACGACCTGCGCACGATCGACTGGGTGCCCGACGGCGACATCAAGCTGCGCCCGCGGACGTTCGTGACGGCCGATGCGCTGCGCCTGACGCTCAGCCCAGACCTGTTTGCGCGCAAGTTCGACGCGGAGGAGGATTCGGCGATCTTCGACCTGCTCGAGGCGCATCTGAAAACGCCGGCGGGCAATGTCTATGTCGGGGAGGCTCCCGAAGCGCCACAGGATCGGGCACTGGAAGCGGCGTGATCCCGCGCGCGGCGGATGCGTTAGTTCGCGCCCGCCGCCGCTCGCCCGCGGACAAGGATGATCGCGAGCGCGATCCATATAAGGAGCGGCTGGCCGATCACCGCCGGGGCGTCGGCCCAGAAGGTCGCAGGGCCGCAAATTCCGGCGGCGACCTCATAGATATGGAGCAGGCCGTGGAGCGTCAGCCATAACCCGCCGACGATGGCCGCGCGCCAGCGGCGGACGGGGTTCGCGGCCGCATAGAGCAGGATCAGCCCCGAGCCGAGATAGGCGAGGCCGATGTCGCGGATGAAATGTGCGTTCGGCGGGCCGGTGGTGACGACGGTTGGGACGAAGACATACCAGTCGAGCGGCTTGACGAGCATGAAGGCGCCATTGGCGATCGTCGTGGCCGCGGCGATGAGCAGCAGGAGCTGGGCGAGGCGGTGAAGGGCGTCGGGCTTGGCGGACATGTCTTGCCTCCATCAGAATGGAGCGAGGCCAATCTTCGCTGACAGCGATGTAAAAAGCTTTACGCCGCCTTGCCGTGCAGCGTGTCCATGCTCACTGAACTGCCGGCGTCGATCTCGGCCGCCTTGGCTTCGACGAGTTTCACGATATGCGCGATCATGTCGGCGTCCTCGACATGGTGGTCGGTGACCCCCGACAGGAAGACCATATGTTTGCCGTTGCCGCCGCCGGTGATGCCGATGTCGGTTTCGCGCGCCTCGCCGGGGCCGTTGACGACGCAGCCGAGGACCGAGAGCGACATCGGGGTCTTGATGTGGCCGAGCGCTTCTTCGAGTGCCTGGACGGTGCGGATGACGTCGAAACCTTGCCGCGCGCAGCTCGGGCAGGAGACGACGCGGACGCCGCGGGTGCGCAGGCCGAGTGATTTCAGGATTTCGTAACCGACGCGGACTTCTTCCTCGGGTTCGGCCGAGAGCGATACGCGGATCGTGTCGCCGATCCCGGCCCAGAGGAGGTTGCCGATGCCGAGCGCCGATTTGACGGTGCCGCCGATCAGTCCGCCCGCCTCGGTGATGCCGAGGTGGAGCGGGCAGTCGACCGCGTCGGCGAGCTGCGCATAGGCGGCGACCGCAAGGAAGACGTCGCTCGCCTTCACCGCAACCTTATATTCGTGGAAGTCGTGATCCTGCAGCAGCTTGATATGGTCTAGCGCGCTTTCGACGAGCGCCTCGGGGCACGGCTCGCCATATTTTTCGAGCAGATCCCTTTCGAGGCTGCCGGCATTGACGCCGATGCGGATCGCGCAGCCATTTGCTTTTGCTGCACGGACGACTTCGCCGACGCGTTCGCTGCTGCCGATATTGCCGGGGTTGATGCGCAGGCAGGCAGCGCCCGCGTCGGCGGCTTCGAGCGCGCGCTTATAGTGGAAATGGATGTCGGCGATGATCGGGATGCGCGACGCGCGAACGATCTTGCCGAGCGCGGCGGTCGATTCGGTGTCGGGGCACGAGACGCGGATCAGGTCGGCGCCGGCTTCCTCACAGCGGCGAATCTGGTCGATCGTCGCGACCGGATCGCTGGTCAGCGTGTTGGTCATCGTCTGCACGCTGATCGGCGCGCCGCCGCCGACGGGGACCGCGCCAACCATGATCTGACGCGATGTGCGCCGCGCAATATCGCGCCAGGGGCGCAGGCCGGGGTTGTGATCGCTCATATGTGCGTGCTCGACAAAAGGGGGAGATATGCGCCGCTCTTTAGCCGTCCGCGGGCGGCTTGGCAAAGCGCAAGCGGTTGTTGCACGAAAGACACAGTCTGACGCGGATTCGCCGCCGCACGCAATTTTCGTTTGTGCATTGCAACAAAATCGGCAATTTCGGAGGCGTTCGTCGTTACAGGCCCGTACCAAGAGGCGTGAACACGCACGGCAGGCTGGGACGATCCGTATTTTTATTAGGGGGATCACCCATGAAGTTTCTTACCAAAGCGTGTTTCGGCATGCTGCTCGCCGCGTCGGCCCTGTCGACGCCCGCCTTCGCCCAGGAAGAAGAAGCCAGCGGCCCGTTCACGCTTTCGGGCGGCATTGCGGTCACCACCGACTATCGCTTCCGCGGCATTTCGCTGTCGAACGAGAAGGTAGCTGTTCAGCCGACGCTGACCGTCAGCCATGAAAGCGGCCTCTACGCCGGCGTCTGGGGTTCGTCGCTTCCCGACAGCGATGCCTATGGCAAATTCGAACTCGACCTTTATGCGGGCTTCAACACCGAGATCGCGTCGGGCACGACGGTCGACCTTGGCGTGACCTATTATACCTATCCTGGCAGCCATGATGGCGGCGCCCCGACCGACTATTTCGAAGGCATCGGCAAGCTGTCGCACGATATCGGGCCCGTTTCGGTCACCGGCATGGTGGCTTATGCGCCCAAGCAGAACTCGCTCGGCGACGACGACAACATCTATCTGAACCTTGGTGCCGGCTTTGGCGTGCCCAATACGCCGCTGACGCTGACCGCGGGCATCGGTTACAACG
Source organism: Sphingopyxis sp. (assembly GCA_051861185.1). Classification (GTDB taxonomy): domain Bacteria; phylum Pseudomonadota; class Alphaproteobacteria; order Sphingomonadales; family Sphingomonadaceae; genus Sphingopyxis. The sequence goes on along the minus strand of JBIMKQ010000003.1, from coordinate 345,054 downwards.
ACGGTTCGCTGGGCCTCGTGTCGCCTGACGGCAAATATGTCGACTGGTCGGTCGGTGCGTCGGTTCCCGCCGGTCCGCTGACGTTCACGGTGCAATATATCGACACCGACGTCAAAAAGTCGGGCGTGAAGGCGCTCGATACACTTTACGATCCAACCGTGGTCTTTACGTTGGGCGCGTCTTTCTGACAGCCTGACGGGTCAGCGACCACGCACTAAGGGGGCGGCTTCGGGGGAGGCCGCCCCCTTTTTCGTGCGCGAAAGGCCGGTGAGCGGCCTGTCGCATCGCGCTTGACCGCATCGACGAACCGTGCAAATTCGTCGACCAGTTGAAGCAGCGGAGAGTATCCCCCATGACTCAGAGCGTTTCTGTTCCTCCCGTCCCGTCCCTAAATCCTCCAGCACGAAGCGAGCGAAGTCCCGGCGTCAAACTGGTCATCGCGGTGCTGATCGCGGTCGCGCTGATGGTTCCCCTTTTGATGATCTATGGCCTGCTCTGGGATCGCCAGCAGCAGGCGCAGACCGCGCAGGCCTCGATCGGGCAGGGCTGGGGCGGGCAACAGACGATCGCCGGGCCGGTGATCGTCATCCCCTATCGCGCCACCGAAACGAACACGGTCACCGAAAATGGCAAGGACGTCACGCGGACGGTCAATACCATTCGGAATCTCTACCTCTCGCCGCAATCGAACAGCGCCGATGTCGTGATCAAGCCCGAGAAGCGGAAGAAGGCGATTTACGAGACCGTCGTTTACGAAAGCCAGATTTCGGGGAGCGCCAATTTCGTGCTGCCCGCCGATATCGCGCGTTTTGGCGTCGCGCGTGAAGCGCTGATGCTCGATCGCGCCGAAGTCCGCCTCGGCGTCAGCGATGCGCGCGGGCTGGTCGACGGCAACAGCGTTGCGGTCAACGGGACCCCGCTCGCGCTTCAGCCGGGCAAGGGGCTGCTGTCGACCGGCAATTCGGGCACCTTCGCCTTTGTCGACTGGACCGCGGCGGCGCCGCTGAAGGTCGATTACAAGATCGGGGTGCGCGGGCTGGGCGACTTCAAGCTGATCCCGCGCGGCGTCGACACGCGCTGGACGGTCAAATCGAGCTGGCCAAACCCGAGCTTCGGCGGCGATTTCCTGCCCGCCAAGCGCGATGTGAAAGAAAGCGGCTTCACCGCGACCTATGCGATCCCGAACCTCGCGCTCGGACAGGCGCAGGTTCTGACCGGCGATTTGTCGCCGCCGGTCACGGCGAATTACGGCCCGCGCGATGCCTATAGCGACGTGCCGGTCGAGGTCGCTGCGGCGACCGCCGACGCGGGCGAAGCGTCGGGCGGCACAGCGAAGGCGGTCGCGATCAGCCTGATCGAGCCCGTCGACCTCTACAGCCAGGTCGATCGCAGCATCAAATATGGCTTTCTGTTCATCGGCTTTACCTTCGTCGCGTTCCTGATGTTCGACATCATCGCAGGGGCGCGGGTGGCGCCGGCCGAATATCTGCTGACCGGTATCGCGCTGGTGCTGTTCTTCGTGCTGCTGCTCGCCTTTGCCGAAGTGATCGGTTTCACCTTCGCCTATATGCTGGCATCGGCGGCGATCATCGGACTGCTCGCCTTTTACAGCGCGGCGGTGCTGAAAAGCTGGAAGCGCGCGCGGTTCCTGGCGGCGATGCTGATCGGGCTGTACGCGCTGCTCTATGTGCTGCTGAACCTCGAGGCTTATTCGTTACTTATCGGTTCGGTGCTGATGTTCTTTGCCCTTGCCGGGGTGATGTACATGACGCGGAGCATCGACTGGAGCGGGCTGGGCAAGAAGGATGAGGTTGTGCCAGCGGCGTGACCTGCTGATCCTCCCTGTCGCGAAGCGATGGGGAGGTGGCAGCCCGCAGGGCCGACGGAGGGGCTGCGACGTTGCTGCCCCTCCACGCCGCTTCGCGGCGGTCCCCCTCCCCATCACAAGTCGATGGGGAGGATCCTTTTTACCGCTGGCGCAAGTTTTCGCGCGACAGGTCGGCGAGGGTCTTGGCCCCCATCAATTTCATGCCGCGCTCCATCTCGGCACGCAGCAATGCGATGGCGCGGCTCACTCCATCCTCGCCCGCCGCGGCGAGCGCGTAGAGATAAAGGCGCCCGCCCGAGCAGGCCTTCGCTCCGACCGACAGCGCTTTCAGTACATGCGTGCCGCGCGTGATGCCGCCGTCGCAGATCACCTCGATCTTGTCCCCGACCGCATCGACGATCTCGGCGAGCGCGTCGAAGGGCGAGATGCTGCCGTCGAGCTGGCGCCCGCCATGGTTCGACACCATGATCGCGGTCGCGCCGATGTCGACCGCACGCTTCGCATCCTCGACCGCGGCGATGCCCTTGAGGCAGAAGGGGCCGTCCCATTGCTTGCGGATCGCCTCGGCGCGTTTCCAGTCGAGGCTCTGGTCGAGCATCGAGGTGAAATATTCGGCGACCGATTTCGGCACGCTCGACCCTTCGGAGACGTGGGTCGCGAGGTTGGGCAGGCTGAACTTCTCACGCAGCGCGTAATTGAGCCCCCAGCCGGGCTTGATCGCATAGCTCAGCATATTGCGCGCGGTGAAGCGCGGCGGCGAGGTGAAGCCCGAGCGCAGGCAGCGTTCGCGATTGCCGCCGACGATCGTGTCGACGGTGAGCGCGACCGCGTCGAATTTGGCGGCGCGTGCAGCGTCGAGCATCGCCTTGTTCAGCCCCTCATCGTGGTGGACGTAGAGCTGGAAGAGTTTGGGCCCGTCGGTGAGCGCGCCAGCTTCGGCCAGGCTGATCGTCGCGAGGCTCGAAATGCCCGCGACCGTCCCCGCGTTCGCGGCGGCGCGGAGGACGGCGCGCTCGCCCTGCCAGTGGAACAGGCGCTGGAGCGCGGTCGGCGACAGGAACAGTGGCATCGCCATCTCGCGCCCGAACAGCGTCGTCTTCATGTCGACGCTTTCGACCCCGGCGAGGACGCGCGGGATGAGGTCGCACTGGTCGAAGGCCGCGCGGTTTCGGCGGCGGGTGACCTCGTCGTCGGCTGCGCCGTCGATATAGTCGAACACCGGCCACGGCAGGCGGCGCCTCGCGAGCGCGCGGAAATCGTCGATATTATGGCAGTCGGTCAGGCGCACCCTCAGTCCCCGTCTTCTATCCTAGAATACTGTCCGTGCCGCGCTCGTGCCTTTTGTCGCGAAACTAAAGCGCGGCTCGATCGCCAAGCTGGCGTCGAGAATGTGCGCCGCGACGCGCTTGCCGACCGCGGGGCCGTTCTTGAACCCGTGCCCCGATCCGCCGCCGACGAGCCAGACGCGTTCCTGCCCCGGAAAGCGGTCGATCAGATAATCGCCGTTCGAGCTATTCTCATATTGGCAGACGCGTCCGCCGATCAGCGGAGCATTGGCAAGGCCGGGGAAGCGACGGGTGAGATAGGCGCGTGCCTCGGCGATGCCAGCCGGGCTAAGCTGCCGCTCCATCGTGTCGGGGTCGATCACCGGACCATGGCGGTCGATTGCGATCTTGAACCCGGCGCCTTCAAGGTCGGGGATGCCATAGAAGATGCCGCCGTTGCTGTTGTCGGCCCACACCGGAAGTTCGGGCGGGGCAAAGCGCGTGTCGCCCTGCGGCGCGCCGAAATGATAGACCTCCTGCCGCGTCGCGACGATCTTGTTCATCAGCTGCTGCGGGAAAAGCTCGGCGAGCCATGGACCGGCGGCATAGACGAGGTGGTCGGCGGTGCCGCCGTCGGGCAGCGTGTGCTTCTTGATCCGCTTTGAAAAGAGCGGCGCGGGCATGACGACGCGTTCGACCTCGATCTGCGCGTCGGCGATCAGTTCCTGCACGCCGCGCCCCGCGATCAGCGCGCCGGTTTCGGTTTCGAGGATGCCGGTTTCGCCCTGATAAAATTGCATCTGGCGATATTTGTCCTGCAGCCAGCGGACGTCGCCATGCTCGTGTCCGACGCGATTCGCCTGCAGCCAGGCGAGCGATTGCGCGGTGTAGGTATCGCTCTGCGGCGCGAACCAGAGTACGCCGGTATTGTGAAAGATCGGCGCGCTCGCGCTGTCGGACAGGTCCTTCCAATATTTGAGCGAGTCGCGCGCCATCTCCGAATAGATGGTGTCGGCGCCGTAGCCCATGCGGATGACGCGGCTTTCGCCGCCCGACGAGGCGCGCACATGGCCGGCGCCATAGGCGTCGAACAGGCGTACGCTCTTGCCGGCACGCAGCAGGTGCCACGCGGTCCATGCGCCGAAGACGCCCGCGCCGATGATCGCGACGTCGACATGCTGAACCTTGGGCTTGGCGGGTTTGCGTTTCTTCGGCTTACGTTCCTTGCGCTCGGCCGCCGCCGCGGCCGCCGCTGCGACGGGCAGCGCGGCGAGGCCGGTCAGCAGCGCGCGGCGGGTCGGCACATCAGCGACCAACGGTCGCGCCCTCGCTTTTCTTGTAATAGCGATAGCCGCCGATCCAGGTTTCGAGCGGGGTCATACGGCGAATCTCGTCGGGGCTGGCGAGCATCGGGTCGGCCTCGACGATCAGGAAGTCGGCGCGCATCCCGGGCATCAGCGTGCCGATGCGGTCCTCGGCAAAGCCGGCGAAAGCCGCAGTGCGCGTGAAGCCGTCGAGCGCGGTTTCGCGCGTCACGATCTCCTCGGGACGCCAGCCGCCAAAGGGTTCGCCCTTGGCGTCGGTGCGCGAGATTGCGGCGGCGATGCCGGGGAACGGGTTGGCGCTTTCGACGGGCACGTCGGAGCCGAAGGCGAGGCGGACGCCGGCTTTTTCAAGGCTGCGCCACGCATAGGCGCCCTTCAGGCGGTCGGGGCCGAGGCGCGCTTCAGCCATCACGCGGTCGCTCGTCTGATGGACGGGCTGCATCGAGGCGATGACCTTGAGCGTTGCGAAGCGCGGGATGTCGACGGGGTCGATGATCTGCGCATGCTCGATGCGCCAGCGGCGTTCGCCGGGCAGGTCGGCGGTGAGGTCGGTGATCGCGTCGAGGGCCTCGGCATTGGCGGCGTCGCCGATCGCGTGGATCGCGACCTGAAATTTGTCCATCGACGCGCGTACCATCTTGTTGCGGAGCTGCGCGGGGGTGAGGAGCGGCAGGCCCTTTTGCCCCGGCGCGTCGCTGTACGGCGCCTTCAGCCACGCGCCGCGCGAGCCCAAGGCGCCGTCGAGGTAGAGCTTCACCCCGACCATGCGGAGGCGGTCGTCATAGAGCCAGGGCGTCGGTTCGCTGCCCGCGATGATCGCCATATTGTCGATGTCGCCGCCATAGCTGAGGATCCGCACCGCGAGCTGTTTCTTGTCGCCCGCGCGGCGATAGGATTGCCATTCTTCGATCGTCGTTCCCATGTCGGCGATCGTCGTGATGCCCTGTTCGAGCAATTTCTGCTGCGCGAGATAGAGCGCGCGGTCGAGGTCGCGCGCGAGCGGTTTGGGCTTGGCGCTGTTGACCAGCGCCATCGCCGCGTCGACGAAAACGCCGCTCGGCTTGCCGCCGTCCATTTCGATGCGGCCGCCTTCTGGCGATTTGCTGGCGGAAGTGATTCTCGCAGAGGTCATCGCCGCCGTGTTCGCCCAGCCGGCATGGCCGTCGACGCGTTCGAGCCAGACCGGGCGGTTCGGCACCGCTGCGTCGAGGTCGGCGGCGGTCGGGAAGCGGCCGAGGCCCCATTTTTCCTGATTCCAGCCCGACCCGATGATCCACGGCATTTCGGGATTGTCGGCGGCATATTTGCGGATCGCCGCCTGCGCTTCGGCAAGGCTGTTGGTGCCGCTGAGGTCGAGCAGCATCAGCTGGAAACCCAGCCCCATGACATGACCGTGCGCGTCGATCAGCCCGGGGATCAGGGTACGGCCCTTGCCGTCCTCCTTGAAATCGGGGCGTTCGGGGCGCTTGTCCTTGCGGTCGAGCAGTTGCTTGACCTTGCCCTGCGTGTCGATGACCAGCCCGGTAAAGCGGACAAGCTTGCCGTTCTTGTCGAGCGTGATGCCGTTGACATTGTCGACGAGCGTGTCGGCGCGCGCGGGGGCGGCGATGGTCAGCGCGAGCGCTGTCACGATCAGGCGTTTCACTTCGGAATCCTCGTCACGAGCGAGCTTGTGTCCTTTCGCCCGCCGCCGGCCTTTTGCACATCGGCATAAAATTGATCGACGAGGCTGGCGACGGGCAGCGTCGCGCCGTTCGAACGGGCCTCATCGAGCGCGAGGCCGAGATCCTTGCGCATCCAGTCGACGGCGAAGCCGAAGTCGAATTCGTCCTTCGCCATCGTGCCCCAGCGGTTGAGCATCTGCCAGCTCGCCGCGGCGCCGCCTGACACCGCCTCGAACACCTTGTCGGTGTCGAGTTTCGACGCCTGCGCAAAGCGGAGGGCTTCGGACAGGCCCTCGATCACTCCGGCGATCGCGATCTGGTTGACCATCTTGGTCGTCTGCCCCGCGCCGGGGCCGCCGATATGCACCATCCGCGCGGCATAGGCCTGCATCACCGGTTCGGCCGCGGCGAAGGCGTCCCTGGTGCCGCCGCACATGATCGAGAGCGTGCCATTCTGCGCCCCCGCTTCGCCGCCCGAGACGGGGGCGTCGACGCAGAGCAGCCCCAGCCCGTCGGCCTCGACCGAAAGCTGGCGTGCGATGCGGGCGGAGACGGTCGTGTGGTCGACGAACAGCGCGCCCCCCCGCATCGCCTTGAATGCGCCGTCGCGGCCGAGCGTCACCTGCGCGAGATCGTCGTCGTTGCCGACGCAGGTGAGGACGACGTCGGCGTCGCGCGCGGCGTCGGCAGGCGTCGACGCCGCCGTTCCGCCGTGCTGCGCGACCCAGGCGTCGGCCTTGGCGCGCGTGCGGTTGTAGACGGTGAGGTCGTGACCCGCCTTGACGAGGTGACCTGCCATCGGTCCGCCCATGACGCCGGTTCCGATGAAGCTGATACGCAATTTTTGTTCGCTCATTCGCGGTCCATAGCATTGTTTGCTTCGCGCGCCAGATGGGCTACGGCGCTTGCCGTTATGACAGATCAACTCACCCTGACGCCCGCCGCCGATTTTCCGGCGATCACATTGGACGATGTGCGCGCGGCGGCGGAGCGAATTAACGGGTCGGTGGTCCGCACCCCGACGCTGCATTCGCAGACCTTGTCCGAGATGGTCGGCGCCGAGGTGTGGCTGAAATTCGAAAATCTGCAGTTCACCGCGGCGTATAAGGAACGCGGTGCCCTCAACGCGCTGTTGCTGATGGATCCCGAGCAGCGCGCGCGCGGCGTCATCGCGGCGTCGGCGGGCAATCATGCGCAGGGCCTAGCCTATCATGGCAAGCGCCTGGGGGTCCCGGTCACCATCGTGATGCCGCAGACGACGCCGCAGGTGAAGGTGTCGCAAACCGCAAGCCATGGCGCCGAAATCGTGCTGTTCGGCGAGAAGTTCGACGATGCCTCGGCGCATGCGCGCGTTCTGGAAAAAGAGCGTGGGCTGACCTTTGTCCACCCGTTCGACCATCCGCATATCGCCGCGGGACAGGGCACCGTCGCGCTCGAAATGCTCGAGGATGTTCCCGAAATCGACACGCTGATCGTCCCGATCGGCGGCGGCGGGCTGCTGACCGGCATGGGCACCGCGGCGCGCGGGATCAAGAATGACATACGCCTGATCGGCGTGCAGGCCGAACTCTATCCGTCGATGTATGCCGAGCTCAACGGCGTCGACATGGCGTGCGAGGGCGACACGCTCGCCGAGGGGATCGCGGTCAAGCAGCCGGGCGAATATACGCGCAAGATCGTCGCCGATCTGAACGACGATATCGTACTGGTGGCCGAGCGTCATCTGGAACGCGCGGTCAGCCTGCTGCTTCAGATCGAAAAGACGGTGGTCGAGGGCGCGGGCGCCGCAGGGCTCGCGGCGTTGCTCGCGCATCCCGAGGAATTTGCGGGCCGCAAGGTCGGTCTTGTGCTCACCGGCGGCAATATCGACACGCGCCTGCTCGCCAATGTGCTGCTGCGCGACCTCGCGCGGTCGGGCCGCATCGCGCGCCTGCGCATCCGGCTTCAGGACCGGCCCGGCGCTTTGTTCAAGGTGATGAAACTGTTCGACGAGAAACAGGTCAACATCATCGAAATCTATCACCAGCGCATCTTCACGACGCTGCCCGCGAAGGGGTTGATCACCGACATCGAATGCGAAGCGCGCGACCGCGAGCATCTCGACAGCCTCGTCGCGGCGCTCCGCGATGCGGGCTATATGGTGACGACGGTGGAATTGGCTTGAGGGAGTTCACGCTCGACCTCGTCGCGACGCCCGAGAGCATCGACGAGCTGGACCATGTCAACAATGCCGTATGGGTCCAGTGGATCCAGCAGGTCGCGACGGGCCATTGGGACGCTGCGGCGCCGCAAAGCCATAAGGACGCCTATATCTGGGTCGTCGTGCGGCACGAGATCGATTATCTGCGCGCGCTTGGTCCGGGCGAGACGGTGACGGCGCGGACATGGGTCGCCGACAAACCGCAAGGCGCGAAGTTCGACCGCTTCATGGAATTTACCGGCGCCGACGGCAAAGTGCATGTGCGGGCGCGAACGGTGTGGGCACTGCTCGACAGGACGAGCGGCCGGCCGTTGCGGGTTACCGACGACATTGTCGCGCCTTTTCTGTCCAGTAACTGATCTGCCCGTTCGATAGACAATCGGGGCCCTTCTCCTGTAATATCCGCGGCGATATTTGACGGAGGGGCTGAGCATGGCGATCTCTTCATTGCCGCAAATGGACCGGTTTTTCCTGACCGACGCGGGTCTCGAAACCGATATTCTATTCAACAAGGGCATCGACCTGCCGCTTTTCTCGTCGGTGACCTTGTTCACATCGGACGCGGGTCAGGATGTGCTCGAAGCCTATTATCGCGACTTTCTGGATTTGGCGCGGCGGATGGGCACGGGCCTGATCCTTGAAAGCGCGACCTGGAGGGCGAGTCCCGACTGGGCGGTGCCGCTTGGTTTCTCGGCCGACGAACTCGACGCGCTGAACGGCGCGGCGATCGAACTGCTGACCGGGCTGCGTGCCGAATATGCCGATGTACCCGTCGTGATCAGCGGCTGCATCGGGCCGCGCGGCGACGGCTATGATCCGGGGAAGGTCATGCGCGCCGAAGAAGCGCAGGCCTATCACGCGCATCAGGCGGGCGTGCTTGCTGCAGCGGGCGTCGATATGCTCGCCGCGATCACAATGACCAATGTCCCCGAGGCGGTGGGTATGACGAACGCGGCGAAGGCATTGGGGCTTTCTGTCGCGATCAGCTTTACGGTCGAGACCGACGGGCGCCTGCCCACGGGCGACGCACTCGGCGATGCGATTGCCGCGGTCGACGCGGCAACCGACGGATATCCGGCTTATTATATGATCAATTGCGCGCACCCGACGCATTTCGATGGCGTGCTCGATGCCAATGCGGCGTGGACCGCACGGATCGGCGGGGTGCGGGCCAATGCGTCGTGCCTTAGCCATGCCGAACTCGATATGATGACCGAACTCGACATCGGCGACATGGACGATCTGGCGGCGCGGCACCGCGCGCTGGTCGGCCGCTTCCCGAATATAAGGGTGTTGGGCGGCTGCTGCGGTACCGACCTGCGCCACGTCACGGCCATCGCAGAGGCGTGCCTGACCTAGCGATATTGCCATAGGAAGGGCGCGGGGATAGGCGATGCCCATGCTGATCCGTCCCGCCACCCCCGCCGATGCCGCCGCGATCTGGGCGATCATCGAGCCCATGATCCGCGCGGGCGAGACCTATACGCTCGATCGCGATATGGCCGAGGGCGAGGCGATCGCTTACTGGCTTGGGCCGGACAAGGAGACATTCGTCGTCGAGGATGAAGGCACCATTCTGGGCACCTATTATCTGCGCGCCAATCAGGCGGGCGGCGGCGCGCATGTCGCCAACGCAGGCTATGTGACGGGCGCCGCGGCGACGGGGCGTGGGGTCGCGCGGGCGATGGGTCTGCATTCGATCGACCATGCCAAGGCGCGCGGTTTTCGCGCGATGCAGTTCAACTTCGTCGTCAGCAGCAATGTCCGCGCGGTGGGGCTGTGGCGGTCGTTAGGGTTTGAGGTGGTCGGCCGCCTGCCGGGCGCGTTCGAGCATCCGGCGGAGGGTTTTGTCGATGCGCTGGTGATGTTCCGGACGCTTTGACTATTCCTTGATGCGTTCGCTCAGCGGCCTGGCGGCGAGCGCGTTCAGCGCCTTCAGTATCGCGCCATGAACGTCGCCGACCTCTTCGAAGAGGGTTCGATAGACGTCGGTTATCCGCAGACTATACGCGTCGATGCGGCGAAGCTGGTCGTGGCCTGCTTCGGTCAGCCGGAAAATCTTGCGCCGTGCGTCGGCGGGGTCGGCGTGCTGGGTGATCAGGCCGAGGCGGAGCAGCGCGGGGCATTTCTGGACCACCAGCTGGTGCGACTGGCCGAGCGCGCGTGCGAGGTCGGCGGCCGAGGCTTCGTCGGCCTCTGCGAGTGCCGTGAGCAGCGAGCAGGACCGCACGGGAACGATGATGCCGGCGGCGTCGAACAACGGACGCGTCTGTTCCTCGATCCGCTGGCTCAACGCTTCGCTGAGGCGGCCGAGGAACGAGATGTCGTCGAGATCGGTCGAGATGTCAGTCGAGGCGGGCATAAATCTGGGTTGTTCCGTCGCGGTCGATGCGTTCAAGCCCGGCGACCTTGCCGCCTTTGCGCACGACGCGGAAGCGGAAATCGCGCACCCCCTCGATCGCCAGCAGGTCGCCCGGAAGCGGCTCGAGCGTCAGGCGCAGGCGTTCGCGCCAGGTGTAGAGCAATTTGCCGCCGACGAGGTCGACGCGCCGACCTTCGTAGCGGCCCGCGATCGCCTTGAGCGCGGCGATAGACGGCTGCGTATGCGCGGCGAGCTCGGGGGCGAACCAGTCGGCGTCAACCTGTTTCGCCGGGTCGGCCTTTACAAGATCGGCGAGCGCGAGGCGGTGCGCGACCGCGAGTGCGTCGGCCGAGGCGACCAGATGGTCGGGCGTGACGCCCTGTCCCTCGAAATCGCCGCGGTCGACGGGGTCGCGGATCTGGCCGATCGGCACCTGCAGGAAGAAATCGCGGCCGACGGGCTTGCGATCGACCGGATGCGCGCCGCCCGCGGTACGTTCGCCCACCAGCGTTGCGCGGCCCAGTTTTTTCAGCGTGTAGGCGAACCATTCGGCGGCGGAAAAGCTCGTCGACCCGGTGAGGATGTAGACGGGTTTTCCGGTCAGGCGTTTCGCGGGCAGCGCGGGGAGCACCCACTGGCCGCGTTCGACGCGGCGACCGTCGAGGTTATAATAATAATCGAACAGCTCCTGATCCTTGTCGCCGCGGAAGAGCTGGCTCGCAAGCAGCTGCGCCATCTCGAGATAACCGCCATTGTTGTAGCGCAGGTCGTAAATCACCGCGTCGCCATTTTCGATAAAGCGCATCGCGGCGGCGGCGGCATCATATCCGAGTTCGGGGTCGGCGAAATGCGTCAGGTCGACATAGGCGATATTGCCGTCGAGGTAGCGGAGGCCGGCAAAGCCGAAGTTCCGCCGCGCTTCGTCGCGCCGTTCGTCCTCGCGCAGCGCCGCGGCGCGGACGGGGTCCTGCCGCGCGGCGTAGCTGGCGACCCATTCGGGATCGACCCCCACCGAGAAATGCAGGTCGTTGCTCGCGGCAATCAGATCGTCGGTCAGCTCACTTGCAAGCGTGCTCCGGTCGGACGCGGCGTCATAATCGCCGGCGTCGAGGTTGCGGCGCAAGGTCGCGGCGATGGTCTTTGCCTTGTCCGGATACACATAATTTGCCTCGAGCGTCTGGCCGAGCTGCTCGACCACCGCACGCCTGTCGGCAGCGGTGAGCGGGGCTTCGTCCGCCGCGGCGGCGGGCGCCAGCGACAGGGTCGCAGCGATCAAAAAAAGGCTCCAGCGCTTGTTGTTCATCCGATTTCCTGCCTGTGATTCATTTTATACAATATATTGCGCAATATATTGTAATAATCTGCGGCACAAGAGGGCATGATGGATTTTTGAGGGCAGCAACCGGGCAGGCGCGAGCGAGGAGAGCAGCGTGATGGAGGTCAGATTTCGGCGACGATGTCGGTTTTGGGGTGGGAAGCTGCCGCTAGACATTCGGTCCGCGGGACTCTCGTTCTAGTCAGAAATCCTCACAAACCGGCTCACTTTGATCATCTCCATTTGGCATTCATATGCGTTTGAATGGCCAAATCCGCCGTTGGCATCGGCGATCCTGCCGACGCCCTCGATCCAATATGTTCCTTCTTCCGCGATAAAATGCTGCTTGGTTATCGAATCCATGTCATTATTTGCTTTGTCATCGAAAACCAGCCAGCATCGACGGCTATCGTGAAGACATGCTGGCGCGTCTTGGGTCACCGATGCTGAGCAAAGTTCGACCGAACTTTCCTCGAATACAAATCGAAAAGGCGCCGCAATATGCTGTGGATTGCCGTAACTGGGGTCGTCTGAAAGGTCAGCGTTTTGACTGTGATCTATCCGCTCCGACGCCGTCCCTTCGTTCGCATCGCTGCATCCCGAGAGCGCGACAATCAATAGAAGCGAGAAAGTTCGGTTTAGCGTCATTGGCCCGGATTGCACCATTGCCGCATTGTCCGCAATCGGTCGTTAGCCGCCCTCACGCGTACCCCACCCAACCCCGCCATGTGAAGGCGGCGTAGAATTGTTCGACGTCGCTGAACCCCCCGGCGCGCAGCGCGGCCTCGTCGGCTTCGGGGCTGAGCATCGCGACGTGGGTCGCGACCGCCTCGCGCCCCTTTGCGACCTGATCGCGGTCCCCGCCCGAGGCGATGGCAAAGGCGGCGTAGCGGTCGAGCCAGCGGTCGCGGGTTGCCGGTTCTTGCGGGAAGCTGCCATGCGCGGCGACGAAGGGCGCGCCGGGTTTCAGCCGCTTGCGGATTTCGGCGATGGTGCGGATACGCTCTTCGACGGCGAGGAAATGGAGCGTGAGCAGGCAGGTCGCGCCGTCGAACGGGCCGGCGGGCGCGTCGTCGATAAGGCCCTCGATCAGCTCGATACGGCCGGCGTCTGGGCCCAGGACCGTGGCGGCGAGATCCAGCATGGCCTTCGCGGGATCGACCCCGGTGAAGCGCCAGCCCGGATGCGCGTCGGCCATCGCTTTCAGTTCGAGCCCGCCGCCCGCGCCGAGGACGAGGATATGCGCGTCATCGGGGACGCGCTCGGCGAGCAGCAGCCCGGTCATGCGGTGCAGGCCGTCGAGACCGGGCACGAAGCGCCGCGGCCCGTCGGTGTAGCGCGCGACCGCCGTCGGGTCCTTGAAGCTGTCGAGAAAACGCCGGGCGCCTTCAGCCATGGATATGCTCCTGTTTATGGGTCGATCGCGCGGCCATGCGCACGTGGAAATCGGCCGCGAGCCGGGCGAGTGTCACCTCGCCGAAACGCGCCAGCAGCAGCGCTTCGGCCTCCTGAAAGCTGGTGTCGAGCGCGGCGTTGACCGCCTGTTCGACGAGGCAACCGGGTGCTTCGGTGCGGTTGCCCATCGCCATCAGGCCGGGCCGGCCGATCGCGTCATAGACGTCGCGCATCGTGATCGCCGCAAGATCCTGTGCGATCGTCCAGCCGCCGCCATGGCCCTTTTCGCTATGCACGAAGCCCGCATCGCGCAGCCCGCCGAGAATGCGGCGGATCACGACGGGATGTGTCTGCATCGCTTTGGCCAACTGGTCCGACGTCATCGGCGCCCGCTGTTCGGCCATATGGAGGAGGACGTGGAGCACGCCCGAGAGTCGGCTGTCGCGTTTCATGTAACTTTAAATAGTGCATGAAACGCCATCGTCAAGGCGGGACTTGATCGTGCCGCGCGGCGCTGTTAGGTCTGCCCGCGATGACCAACGACCAATCCCTGCGATTCAAGGCGTATTGGCGCTCCTTTACATAGGAGCGGCATGGCATCACCTGTGACCATCGCCGCCGTGTTCGGACAAGGCGAATGGTCATCATCACACCACCACCCCCCGTCACGGCGTGCGCTTTTTGAAGAAGACGCGACATGACCGATACCTTGCTTGCCCTGTCGACCGACCATTGCCGCATCACGCCGCTGTTTGCCGACGATGCGCGTGCGCTGTCCGCGATCACCGACGAGACGGTGACGTCGCAGGTCCATTTCCTGCCCGCGCCTTTTACCGAAGCCGATGCCCGCGCGCTGATCGCAGGATCGGGCGGCGGCGACGTGTTTCACGCGGTGCGCGACGAAAGCGGCCTCGACCTCAACGGCGTGATCGGGGTTCATCGCCGCCTCGGACAGGAATATGAGATCGGATATTGGTTCGCCGCCCGTGCGCGCGGCAAGGGCTTCGCGACCGAGGCGGTGCGCGCGGTCGTCGCGGCGCTCGCGTCGTCGCGGCCGGGCTGTTCGATCGTCGCCGAATGCCACCCCGACAATGAACGGTCGCGCGCGTTGCTGCGCCGGATCGGCTTTGTGTCGACGGGGCGCGCGGGGAAGCGTCCCGGGCGGATGTTGATGTCGTGGCGGGCGGCGCCCGCTTATCGCATAGACGTTTGCTGACGAACTGGATCCTCCTGTCGCGAAGCGATGGGGAAGGGGTCCGTCCGCGTAGCGGATGGTGGAGGAGCCCCTCCGTCAGCGGCTGCGCCGCTGCCACCTCCCCATGGCTTCGCCACAGGGAGGATTTTAGTCGGGTACAACCTCTTCGGTCAGTGCCTTGACGATCGCGGCGACCGACGTGGGCGCATAGGCGAAGCCCATATGGCCGCAGTCGACCTCGACCTGCCGGTCGCTTTCGTGCGGCTGGCCGCGCGCGCTGCTCACCGCGACGACGCCGTCATGCTTCGACCATAGCGCGAAGGTGGGCATTTCGGGGCGCGGTGCGGGGTGGAAGTCGATCGGCGGATTGTCGACCGGGTGGCGTGCGACGAGGTGGTAGAGCCGCCAGGCGCGGTTGGCGCGGCGGCTGCCCGAAAAGGGTGAGCCGAGCGTCACGACGCGCGCGACCTTGCCGGGGTGATGTTTGGCATATTCGCGCGCGTAAATGCCGCCCAGGCTCCAGCCGACGAGCGCGGGGGCATAGCCGGTTCGGTCGATGATCCATTGGACGCGGGTGTCGATGCGTTCGATGATGTCGGGGGTGGCGCCGCGATTGAAGCCAAGGCCCCAGGCGTAGCAGCGAAAGCCCGACCGGCGGAGATCGGCGCGCAGCGCCTTGGTCGCCCAGTCGCCCGACAGGAAACCGGGAAGGACCATCACCGGAGGATGCTCGCTGTCGGGGTTCGGCTCGGGCGGCATCGCGCGGATCCGTCCCGACATCGCGCGCGCAAGCGACCCGATCTCGCGCCACAACAGCTTCAGTGGCGGCAGGGCGTCGGGATCGGGAATGCGTGCGGGCCATTCGGCGCGCCGGGAGAGGAGACCGCGGATCATGCGGCCGCCTTTACCGTTTCGGGACGAGCTTCACCAGCTTGCCGTTCTCGCCATCGGTGAGCAGCCACACCGACCCGTCGTCGCGGACCTCGACCTCGCGGATACGCTGGCCGAAATCCCACCGGTCGGACTTGTGGAGTTTGTCGCCATCGACCGCCATGCGGACCAGTCCTTCGCCCGACAGCGCGCCCATCAACAGGCTGTTCTTCCAGCCCGGATACAGATCGCCATCGTACCAGACGAGACCGGCGGGCGAGACCGAGGGGTTCCACCAGAGCTTCGGCGCCGCAAATTCGGGGCGCGTCGGGTGATCGGGGATATCCTTGCCGTCATAATGGTCGCCGTTCGACACGATCGGATAGCCGTAATTGGCCTTGGCCTCGACGAGATTGACCTCGTCGCCGCCCTTCGGACCCATTTCCTGATTCCACAGCTTCCCGGTGCCGTCGAAGGCGAGCCCGAGGATGTTGCGGTGGCCGAGCGACCAGATTTGCGCCGTCACCCCGCCTTCGCTGACAAAGGGATTGTCGGCGGGGACGCTGCCGTCGGGATTGAGCCGCAGCACCTTGCCGAGGTTGGCGGTCATATCCTGCGCGGGCGTGAATTTCTGGCGCTCGCCCGATCCGATGAAGAGATACTTGCCGTCGGGCGAGAAAGCGAGACGGTGCGAGAAATGGCCCTGACCGGTGACTTTGGGGTCCTGTTTCCAGATGATCTGAAGCCCCTCGAGCGCCGGTGCTGCACCCTGTTTCAGCTTCGCCTTGCCGACGACCGCGCCATAGGTCTTTCCGGCGCCGGGCTCGACCCAGCTAAGATACACCGTGCCGCTGGTCGCAAAGTCCGGGGCGACGATGACGTCGCCGAAACCGCCCTGGCCGCCATAGGCAACCGCTGGAACGCCCGCGACGTCGAGCGTCGGGCCGCTTTCCTGCCAGAGTTTGAGCTTGCCCGATCGCTCGGTGACCAGCGCAGCGCGCGTGCCGGGGACAAAGCTCATCGCCCAGGGTTCGTTGAAGCTGGCGACGTCCTTGACCGTGAACGGCGCGTCGGCGAGCGGCGTTGCGGGCTGTGCGCCCGAGGCGTCGAGCTTGCCCGTGTCGGCGGGCGCGGCTTCGGTCGACGCGGGCGCGGCCGAACAGGCGGCGACGGTAAGCGCGGCGATCAGGGCAAGATGCGGCAGATTTTTCATCGGGGGGCTCGCTTTGCTGGGGAAGGGTGCATCCATCTGGCGTGGTCGCGCGGCAAAGTCGAGAGGGGTAGCGGACCTTAGCGGCTTGCCGCCTCGCGCCGTGCGGTGATCGTCTCGACGCTGTCCATGATCGCATCGACCGCTTCGCTCGCGGGCGGCGCGTCGGCGCGCTTTTGCGAAAACTGACCGCTGTTCATGATTTCTTCGAGCGCGGCGCGCGCGCGCGACACGCGGCTTTTCATCGTGCCGAGCGCGCAGTCGCAGATGCTCGCGGCTTCCTCATAGGACAGGCCGCCCGCGCCGACGAGGATCAGCGCTTCGCGTTGATCCTGCGGCAATTCCATCAGGCCGCGTTGCAGGTCGGCCATTTCGCCGCTGTCTTCCTGACTGGCGGGGGTCGACATCGTGCGTTCGACCGCGGTTTCGTCATATTCGCCAACGAATTTATTCCGGCGCATCTGCGACAGGAAGGTGTTGCGCAGGATGACGAAGGTCCAAGCCTTGATCGATGTTCCGCGCTCGAACCGCTCGCGCGAGGCCCACGCCTTGACCATCGTGTCCTGCGTCAGATCGTCGGCGAGATCGGGGTTGCCCGACAGGCTGCGGCCATAGGCGCGCAGATGCGGAATGACGCCTGCGAGCAACGTCTTGAATTCGCCGTCCGACAGGGTTTCTGCCTGCGGCTCGGCCGCAGCGGTGGGTCCGGTCATTATTGCTTCGGGCTTTTCTGATCGAGCTGCGAGAGGAGATCGAGCATATTGTCGGGCAGTTGTTCCGCGACGACTTTGCCATAAATCATGCGCAGCTTTGCGCTCACCGGTTCGGGCGCCTGTCTGCCGGTCAGCGTTCGGTGCCAATGATCGCCGTTCGTGCCGGGGAAGCTTCCCTGGTTTCGATGCGATGCATCGGTCATCGGGTGCGGGGTGCCCTTGCCGTTCATCCGGTTGTTGCCTTGCGTAGCCATGGAGGAGCAACGAGGAAAACGGCTGCGGGTTCCCGCACTACTGGTTTTTTCGACGAACGGTGTTGCGGCGAAAGCACAGCGCCGGGTGCGGGGGGCACTTACGGCTCTCCGAATGCGCTTTCGGTTCCCATAAGGGATTCAACCGGCTAAGCCCTATGTCCATTCAGCGACGCTTCAGGGCGCCCAAGTGATCAGGACCGTGTGACTAGCGACGAAACGCCCCAAAGGCTCGACCCCCAACCGCTTGACGATGCCAGCTTCAAGCAGGAATTGGCGGCGATGTTGCCGCACCTGCGTGCGTTCGGGCGCAGCCTGACGGGCAACGCCGATCAGGCCGACGACCTCGTTCAGGAAACGATGTTGAAGGCGTGGAAGGCGCGCGCGCAATATGTGCCGGGCCCGGCGAGCATGAAAAGCTGGGCTTTCGTCATCCTGCGCAACTGTTTCCTGTCGCAGATGCGGCGCAAGAAATTCACCGCCGAATATGATGAACAGGCTGCCGAGCGGCTGCTCGTCGCACCCGACGATCAGGACGACAGCCTTCACCTCGCCGACGTCCAGCGCGCGTTGCTGTTGCTTCCGGTCGACCAGCGCGAGGCGCTGGTGCTGATCGGCGCGGGGCAGCTATCCTATGAAGAAGGCGCGGCGATCTGCGGCTGCGCGGTCGGCACGATGAAAAGCCGCGTGTCGCGCGGCCGCGCCGCGCTCCAGACGATATTGGAGAGCGGTGAAATGCCGCGGCGCAGCACCGACGTCATGCCGTCGAGCGAGGCATTTCGCACGATCATGGACAATGTCGACCAGCTGACCGCGAACGGCCCCGTCGGGGAATAACGCGCCTTATGCCGCGAGTTGCGGCGTGAACAACAGGCTCTGACTGATCGCAGCGCGCACCGTGTTTTCGCGGAACGGCTTCGAAATCAGGAAGGTCGGCTCGACCCGGCCGCCGGTGAGCAGCCTTTCGGGAAAGGCGGTGATGAAGATCGCGGGCACCGGTGCAATCGCCAATATATCCTGCACCGCATCTATCCCCGATGATCCATCGGCAAGCTGGATGTCGGCGAGAACGAGCCCGGCGTCGGTCCTTTCGAAAGCCGCAACGGCATCCTCATGCGTCGTCGCGATGCCTGCGACGTGATGGCCGAGGTCGCGCACGATCTGTTCGAGTTCCATCGCGATCAGCGGCTCGTCCTCGATGATGAGCACCGAGGTGCGCGATTCGCGGTCGAGTTCGCCGACCGCATCGGCGAGCAGGGTTTCGACGGTCGCGCCGTCGGTGCCGGTGATCAGGCCGGCTTCCTCGACCGAAAAGCCTTCGAGCGCGGTGAGCAGCAGGATTTGCCGTCCGAGCGGGGTGATCTGGACAAGGCGCTGATGCGCGGCGCGCACGAGCGGATGTTCGCCGTCGTCGCCGTCTTCACCCTCGTCGATATAGGCGCTTTCCCAGATGCGGTGAAAATTGCGGTAGAGGTCGATCCGCGTGCCGTCGCCGCTGTGAAATTCGTCCGGTGCGGCAACGATGACTTCGAGGGTGGTATGGACATAATTGTCGCCATGTTGCTGGCTGCCCGTCAAAGACCGCGCGTAACGGCGCAGGAAGGGAAGATGTCCGCGAAGCTCTTCACCCAATGTCATTCATATTCCTCCCTCTTGAGAGCCATCATACGCGTCCCGGTGCGGGTCGGTTCCCGCATCATAAGCCGAAAAGCCGCGTGGCGGGCTGCAACTTGTCGCGCCTTGGAGCGTAGAGTCAGCCGGGACGCGAAGATGTCATGGTGTAAGTGAGTGGAATAACGCCACTTTCCTTATCGCCTGGCAAGCATGCTTTTACAGGGACCATATTCATGGCAGAGCGGCGCCCCGGGGAAATGAGCGATGCGGGGCCCTCGGCATCGCAAGGCAGCGAGGGGCGGCATTTGGCAGACGGGGACGACGAAGCAGCTGCGCGCGCCGAAAAGCTGCGCCTCGACACGCTTCGCGAATATCGCATCATGGATACCCCGCCCGAACAGGCGTTCGACCGCGTGACGAAAATGGTCGCCGACCTGTATCGCACGCCGATCGCGCTCGTGTCGCTGGTCGACGATTGCCGGCAATGGTTCAAATCGGCCTATGGCCTCGACACTCCCGAAACCCCGCGTGAAATCAGCTTCTGCCGATATGTCATCGCCGAAGACCGGCCTGTGATAGTGACCGATGTGACCGGCGATCCCCGCTTTCAAGACAATCCGCTGGTCACCGGCGATCTTCACGTCCGCTTCTACGCCGGAGTACCGTTGCGTGCCTATAACGGGTCGATCCTTGGTACGCTTTGCATCATCGATCGCGAAGAGCGCGAAGCGTTGACCGAGGGCGAGCTGACGCGGCTCGAAGATTTCGCCGGGATCATTATGGCCGAAGCCGATCTGCGCCGGATCAGTGCCGAGCGCGACGAGGCGCGCCGTACGCTGGAGCGCGCGCTCGATTTTTCGGGCATCGCAGCATGGCAATATGATCCCCGGACCGATCGTCTGCTTACGCAGGGCGCCGGCGCCGAACTATGGGGCTCCGAATTCCAGGCGATGCTTGCGACCGGCAACGGTTTTTTCGACCTCGTCCATCCCGACGACCGGGCGACGCTGCGCGCGATCCTCAAGGAAGCGGTCGCGAATGGCACCCCTTATTCCGCCGAGTATCGCGTCCTGAACCCGGAGCGAGGCGTGCGCTGGAATGCGGTGCGCGGCGACTGGGATGTGCGGTCGAACGATGCGATGCTGACCGGTGTCAGCATCGATATTACCGAGCAGAAGAGCCGGCAGGAAAATGCCAACCTGCTGATGCGTGAACTGCATCACCGGATGCGCAACCTGTTCGCGACGGTCAGCGCGATCATCTCGCTGACCCGCCATGCGGCAACCGATGTCGACGATTATGTCGAACGGATCAGCAGCCGGCTCGACGCGCTCAATCGCGCGCAGAATGTCCTGCTCGGCGCCAATTTCATGACCGGGTCGATGCACGCGCTGATGCGCGAGGTCGAAGCGGCCTTCCCGCGTATCCGCTGGTCGGGCCCCGATCTGCTGCTTCCCGAAAATGCGCTCGTCGCGATGGCGCTGCTCTTCAACGAACTGGCCACGAATGCGGTCAAGCATGGCGCGCTGACCGTCGATGCGGGACGTGTCGATGTCAGCTGGTCGCAGGACGACGAAGGCAGCGAGGCGCGCATGTTCCGCCTTATCTGGACCGAGAGCGGCGGCACTGGCTTGATCGGCCCCCCCGACCGGACAAGTTTCGGCACGTTGTTGATGGAGCGCAGCGTGCGCAACAATCTGGGCGGCACGATCGAGCGGCGTTGGGAGCCGACGGGCCTTGTTGTCGAGATTGCGCTGCCCGCCCGGTGGCGCGACGCGTAAAGCGCGACAACTTAACCGAGGATATTTGTTCTTTATATGTTCCCATGTTAGGCATGGGGCATGTCCGCTAAACCGATTCTGGAAAAGCTCGCCGTTCTGGCCGATGCCGCCAAATATGACGCGTCCTGCGCCTCGTCGGGGACGGTGACGCGCGACTCGACGGGCACCAGAGGCATCGGGTCGACCGAAGGCATGGGTATTTGCCACAGCTATGCCCCCGACGGCCGCTGCATCTCGCTGCTCAAGATATTGCTGACGAATTTCTGCATCTACGACTGTCGCTTCTGCATCAACCGCGCGTCGAGCAATGTCGAGCGTGCGCGCTTCAGTCCGCAGGAGGTCGTTCGGCTCACGCTCGATTTCTACAAGCGCAATTATATCGAAGGCCTGTTCCTCTCGTCGGGGATCATCCGATCCGAAGATTACACGATGGAGCAACTGGTCGAGGTCGCGCGCATCCTGCGCGAAGAGCATCATTTCCAGGGCTATATCCATCTCAAGACCATTGCGGGGGCCGACCCCGGCCTGATCGCGCTCGCGGGCCTTTACGCCGACCGGCTGTCGACCAATGTCGAACTGCCGACCGAGGCCGGACTGCAAAGCTTTGCACCCGAGAAAAAGCCCGAGACGATCCGCAAGACGATGGCGTCGGTGCGCGTCGGTGCCGACGATGCGATCGACGCCGCCAAAGGCCGCCTGATCGGCAAAGCGATGCCGCCGCGTTTCGCCCCCGCGGGGCAATCGACGCAGATGATCGTCGGCGCCGATGCGTCGCGCGATGACGACATCCTCAAGACCGCGACGAACCTCTATTCGGGCTATCAGCTTCGCCGCGTCTATTATTCGGCGTACAGTCCGATCCCCGACGCGAGCAGCGATTTGCCCCCGGTGCGCCCGCCTCTGATGCGCGAACATCGGCTGTATCAGGCCGACTGGCTGTTGCGTTTCTATGGCTTCGAGCGCGCCGAAATCATGGAGGGAGCGAGCGGGGGGATGCTCGACCTGGCGATCGATCCCAAGCTGGCCTGGGCGCTGATGCGGCGTGAGGCGTTTCCGGTCGATATCAACCGCGCCCCGCGCGAGCTGCTGCTGCGCGTGCCGGGGCTCGGTACGCGCGCGGTCGACCGCATCGTCGCGGCGCGACGGTTGGGCAAGCTGCGGCTCGGCGATCTGGCGAAGCTGACCGCGTCGGTGAAGAAACTGCTGCCCTTTGTCGTCGCACTCGATTGGCGGCCGGGGATGCTGACCGACAGCGCCGACCTGCGCGCGCGCTTTGCGCCGCCGCCCGAACAGCTGGCGCTCGCGCTGTGAGAGAGGTTGTCCTCAACGAGCCCGGCGATTTCGCCGAATGGCGAAGCGCTGCGCGCGGACTGCTCGTGGATGGCGTGGCGCCCGAGGATGTAAGCTGGCGCGGCAATGACGAGGGGGCATCGTTATTTGGGGTGGAGGCCGCCGCGACGACCAGAGGTGCGGTTTCGTTGCCGCGCGAATTACTGGAAATTGCTGAGCGGGTGATTTGTGTCCGCGATTCTGAAGTTCCGGCGCGGCTCTACCGGATCATCTGGCGCGCAGCGACCGACCGGCAATTGCTGGCGCGACGGACAGACGCCGATGTCGATTGGTTGATGAAGGCCGACAAGGCGATCCGCCGCGACGTGCACAAGATGCACGCCTTCGTGCGCTTCCGGCGGCTCGGCGAAGAGGCGGGGCGCGAGAGTTTCGCGGCTTGGTTCGAGCCATCGCACCGCATCCTGCGGCTGACCGCGCCCTTTTTCCAGCGCCGTTTCTACGGCATGGACTGGGCGATCGTGACGCCCGACGCGCGCGCGATCTGGCAGGACGAAACGCTCAGCTATGGCGCAGCCGGAACGAAGGACGAAGTGCCGGATAGCGATGTGGTCGAGGATCAGTGGCGCACCTATTATGGCGCGATCTTCAATCCCGCGCGGGTGAAGATCGACGCGATGCGTGCCGAAATGCCCAAGAAATACTGGAAGAATCTGCCCGAGGCACAGGATATCGCGCCCTTGCTAGCCGGTGCGGAGGCGCGGGTGGAACGCATGCGCGCAACGGCCGTTTCTTTGGCAAATCCCCGAACCGAGAAATGGCGGACGCCCGTGCCCGACGAACTGGCCCTGACCGACGATATCGACACGCTGGATGAACTCGCGCGCGCTGTCGGCGGCTGCACGCGCTGCCCGCTTCATTGCAACGCGACGCAGGCGGTGGCGGGTGAGGGGCCGAGGGCAGCACGCATCATGCTTGTCGGCGAGCAGCCGGGCGACCGCGAGGATCTGGAGGGACGGCCGTTCGTCGGACCCGCCGGGCAGGTGCTGAACGAGGCGCTGGAGGAGGCAGGACTCGACCGCACGCGCCTGTTCCTCACGAACGCGGTCAAACATTTCAAATTCGAACCGCGCGGCAAGCGGCGACTGCACCAGAATCCGACGACGGGCGAGATCGACATCTGCCGCTGGTGGCTCGGCAAGGAGCGCGCGTTGGTAAAACCCGACCTGATCGTCACCTTGGGCGGTAGCGCGCTGCGCGGCGTGACGGGTAAAAGCGCAAGCATCGCGTCGATGCGCGGCGCGGTGCATGATCTGGAGGGTGGCGCCAAGCTGATCGCGACGATCCATCCGTCCTTCCTGCTGCGCTTGCCCGACCGCGAACGCGCCGCCGAGGAACGCGGGGCGTTCGTCGCCGACCTGATCCACGCACGGGAACTCGCCGCCTGATGGCAAAGGGTAAATCCTGGATCGAACCGCATGCGAGCGGCATCTACGTCAAGCCCGCCGACCTGTGGATCGACCCGTCGCGCCCGGTCGAGCGCGCCGCGGTGACACACGGCCATGCCGATCATGCGCGCAGCGGCCATGGCGCGGTGTTCGCGACCCCCGAGACACTCGCGATCATGGCGCTGCGCTATGGTGTCGATGTCGAGGCGAGTCACAATCAGGCGTACCCCTATAGCGACGGCTTCGAGCGCGGCGGAGTGCGGTTCAGTTTCCATCCCGCCGGACATGTGCTCGGCAGCGCGCAGATTCTGATGGAATATCAGGGCGAGCGGATCGTCGTTACCGGCGACTATAAGCGGCGCCCCGATCCGACCTGCGCGCCGTTCGAGGTTGTGCCGTGCGATATCTTCGTCACCGAGGCGACCTTTGGATTGCCGGTGTTTCGCCATCCGCCGACCGCCGACGAGATCGCCAAGCTGATCGGCGCCGTGCGTGCCGAACCCGGCCGCTCGGTGCTCGTCGGCGCCTATGCGCTGGGCAAGGCGCAGCGGGTGATTGCCGAATTGCGCGGGGCGGGGTGGGATGCGCCCATCTATATCCACGGCGCGCTCGAGAAGATGTGCCAGCTTTATGCGGTGCATGGCGTCGACCTTGGCGAACTGCGGCTCGTTTCAGAAACGGACAAGGCAGAGATGGCGGGGCAGATCGTCCTCGCACCGCCCTCGGCGCTGAACGACCGCTGGTCGCGGCGGCTGCCCGATCCGGTGACCGCGATGGCGTCGGGCTGGATGCGCGTGCGCCAGCGGGCGCGGCAGCGGATGGTCGAACTGCCGCTGGTCATCTCGGATCATGCCGATTGGGACGAGCTGACGACGACGATTTCGGAGGTGAATCCGAAGGAAAGCTGGATCACCCATGGCAGCGAGGACGGGCTGCTGCGCTGGTGCGAGCTGCATCAACGCAAGGCCCGCGCGCTGCATCTGGTGGGCCGCGATCTGGAGGAGGAGGCGTGAAGCGCTTCGCGGCCCTGATCGACCGGCTCATCTACACGCGCTCGCGAAACAGCAAGCTGGCGCTGATCGTCGATTACCTGCGGCATACCCCCGATCCCGATCGCGGCTGGGCGATTGCGGCGCTGACCGAGAGTCTTGATTTTCCGGCGGTAAAGGCCGGAACGGTGCGGACCTTGCTCGCGACGCGGGTCGATGAGGAATTGTTCCGGCTGTCGCGGCATTTCGTCGGGGATACGGCCGAGACCGCGGCGCTGCTCTGGCCCGAGGCACCGGGCGCGAAGGCGGCCCTCAGCGTCTCGGATGCGGTGGACGCTCTGTCGGCGGCTTCTCGTAGCGACGCCCCCGCCGTCGTCGCCTCGCTGCTCGATCGCCTCGACGCCGATGGACGCTATGCCTTGCTCAAGCTCGCGCTCGGCGGCATGCGCGTCGGGGTGTCGGCGCGGCTCGCAAAACAGGCGTTCGCGCAGGCGTTCGATGTACCCGTCGACGATGTCGAGGAGCTGTGGCACGCGATCGCGCCGCCCTATGCGCCGCTGTTTGCGTGGGGCGAGGGGCGAGCGGAGCGGCCCGATCTCAAGGACGTCGCCTTCTTCCGCCCCTTCATGCTCGCGCATCCACTTGAGGAAGCGAGCGTCGACCTTGCCGACTATGCCGCCGAATGGAAATGGGACGGCATCCGCGTCCAGATCGTCCATGGCGGCGGTGAAACGCGCATCTACAGCCGCGGCGGCGAGGAGATCAGCGGCGCTTTCCCCGAACTCGTCGCGGCGTTCGACCAGGATGCGGTGATCGACGGCGAACTGCTCGTGCGCGGCGAGGTGCAGGGCGGGCCAGAAAGCCAAGGAGGGGCGGCAAGTTTCAACGCCCTCCAGCAAAGGCTCGGCCGCAAGGTCGTGTCGAAGAAGATGCTCGCCGACTATCCGGCGTTTGTGCGCGTCTATGATCTGCTCGCGGTCGACGGCAACGACCTGCGCGGTCTGCCGTGGACCGAACGGCGACGCCAGCTCGAAGCCTTTGTGCCGCGCCTTGCCGACAGCCATTTCGACCTGTCGCAAGTGATCGACGCGACCGACTTCGACGACCTCGCCGAACGCCGCGCCGGCGCGCGCGATGCGGCGATCGAGGGGGTGATGCTCAAGCGGCGCGATGCGCCCTATGTCGCGGGGCGCCGCGCGGGGCTGTGGTATAAATGGAAACGCGACCCGCTCACCGCCGATTGCGTGATGATGTATGCGCAGCGCGGCAACGGCCGCCGCGCGAGCTTCTATTCGGACTATACCTTCGGCTGCTGGTCTGATGCGGGTGAATTGCTGCCCGTCGGGAAAGCCTATTCTGGCTTCACCGACGAGGAACTGAAATGGCTCGACAAGTTCGTGCGCGACAACACGCTCAATCGCTTCGGCCCCGTTCGCGAGGTCGAAAAGTCGCTCGTGCTCGAAGTCGCCTTCGACTCGATCCACAGCAGTAAGCGCCACAAGTCGGGGCTCGCGATGCGCTTCCCGCGCATTTCGCGGATCCGGCGCGATAAGCCCGCCGAAGAGGCCGACCGGATCGCAACGCTTCAGGCGATGGCGACTTGAGCGTTCACCGGAAAAATTGCCGTCGCGGGGTTGCAACCGGTGGGGTCGATACCGAGTTAAAGGCCCGAAACCCTCTATAAAAAGGATGGACTGCCATGACGATCGCTCTTCCCCCGCTGCCCTACAAGCAGGACGCGCTCGAGCCGCATATTTCGGCCGACACGCTCGCGACGCATCATGGCAAGCATCACAAGGCTTATGTCGACAAGGTCAACGCGGCGATCGAAGGCACCGAACTGGCCGACAAGCCGCTTGAGGAAATCGTCCACCACGCCGAGGGCGCGGGGAATAAGGGCCTTTTCAACAACTCGGCTCAGTCGTGGAACCACGCTTTTTACTGGAACAGTCTGAGCCCGGAAAAGACTGCGCCCACAGGCGACCTGCTCGCCGCGATCGAACGCGATTTCGGTTCGGTGGACGAGCTGAAGAAGAAGCTCAAGGAAACCGCGGTCAACCATTTCGCGTCGGGCTGGGCCTGGCTTGTCTCGCGCGACGGCACGCTGTCGGTCACCGACACGCATGACGCCGGCACCGAGCTGACTGCGGGCATCAAGCCGCTCGTCGTCGTCGATGTTTGGGAACATGCCTATTATATCGACCGCAAGAATCTGCGCCCGGCCTATGTCGATGCGGTGGTCGATGAACTGCTCAACTGGGATTTCGCCGCGGAGAATTTCGCGCGCGACACGACCTGGACCTATCCGGCCTGATCTTGAAACCCTCCCCCTTGATGGGGGAGGCAGCGAGACTTGCGAACTTGTTCGCTAGTCGCAGCGGAGGGGGAGGGGGTGCGGGCTCGGCCTCGGGCTACGCCGCACCCTCACCCCCATCCAGCTTCGCCTAGCCGCTGTCGCGGCAAGGCTGCGTATCCTTCCCCATCAAGGGGGAAGGGATTTTTTGGCCCGCCCGGGCCTATCCCGATGCCGGCGCTTCTCCTATAGGGCCGCCATGACGATCAGCCTTTTCGAACTTTTCAAAATTGGCGTCGGACCTTCGAGCTCGCACACCGTGGGTCCGATGGTTGCGGCGCGGCGTTTCACGGTCTGGCTCGACGAGCAGGCGTTGCTCGTGAAGACCGTGCATGTCGAAGCTGACCTGTATGGCTCGCTCGCGCTGACGGGCAAGGGCCACGCCGCCGACACCGCGATCGTCGCGGGGCTGGCCGGCGAAATCCCCGCATCGACCAGCCTCGCCGCGATCAAGGCGCATTGGGATCGGGCGGAAAGCGAAGGCTTTCTTTACCTGCTCGGCCGCCAGCGGGTGCGCTTCCAGCCGGCGCGCGACCTGCATTTCCAGATGCGCCAGCGCCAGCCCTTTCACAGCAATGCGGTGAGCTTCACCGCGCGCGACGGCGACGGCGAAATCCTCGCCAAGCGGATGTATTTCTCGATCGGCGGCGGCTTCGTCGTCGATGAGGACGAGGCGGGACGCAACAGCCGCGGCGCCGAGGACGAGGTCGAACTGCCCTACGCCTTCACCTCGGGCGCCGACCTGCTGGCCATGGGCGCGGCATCGGGCAAGAGCTTTGCCGAAATGATGCTCGAGAATGAGCTCGCGCACCGCAGCCTCGAAGAGGTCGAGGCGGGGCTCGATGCGATCGCGGGCGCGATGGACGCCTCGATCGAGGCGGGCTGCTGCAGCACCGGGATCCTGCCCGGCGGGCTCAAGGTCAAGCGCCGCGCGCCGCAGATCGCCGCCGACATCCGCAACCGCCACGAACAGAATC
Source organism: Sphingopyxis sp. (assembly GCA_051861185.1). GTDB lineage: Bacteria > Pseudomonadota > Alphaproteobacteria > Sphingomonadales > Sphingomonadaceae > Sphingopyxis. The sequence continues at coordinate 317,012 of JBIMKQ010000003.1, read as the reverse complement.
TGACCGACCCGCTGGCGATGATGGACTGGATCAACCTGTGGGCGATGGCGGTGAACGAAGAAAATGCCGCGGGCGGCAAGGTCGTCACCGCGCCGACCAACGGCGCGGCGGGGATCATACCGGCGGTCATCCGTTTCTACCGGCGCGGCTATCGCGGTGACGACGCGGGGGTTCGCACCTTCCTGCTCGCCGCCGGCGCGGTCGGCGCATTGTACAAGCGCAACGCGAGCATCTCGGGCGCCGAGGTCGGTTGCCAGGGCGAGGTCGGCGTCGCCTGCTCGATGGCAGCGGCGGGACTGACCGCCGCATTGGGCGGCACCAACGCGCAGGTCGAGAATGCTGCCGAGATCGGCATGGAGCATAACCTCGGCCTCACCTGCGATCCGATCGGCGGGCTGGTGCAAATCCCGTGCATCGAACGCAATGCGATGGGCGCGATCAAGGCGATCGACGCCAGCCGCATCGCGATGATCGGCGACGGCACGCATGTCGTCAGCCTCGACACCGTGATCGTGACGATGCTGCAGACCGGGCGTGATATGCGCGACAAATATAAGGAAACGTCGAAAGGCGGGCTTGCCGTCAGCGTGGTGGAGTGTTGAGCGTACCCTCACCATCGCCATCCCGGACTTGATCCGGGATCTACGGCGGCGCTGAAGGCATGGACCCCGGATCAAGTCCGGGGCGGCGATGAAGGGAAGCGGACCGGCAGATGGCGCTTTCCTACAATATTGCGCTGTGCCAGCCTGCGGTCCCGCTCATTGACCTCGTCCATATTCGCGCCTTGCTTAAGGCGACAAAGGAGACAGTTCTGCGCTGTGCGTGCGAGTCTTTTGGCTCCTTAAGGGCCAAGGCGAAGCACCGACGAAATCCTCCCCGTTGCGCAGCGCTGGGGAGGTGGCAGTGCGAAGCGCTGACGGATGGGCCTTTGGCGACTTTGTCGCCCCTCCACCACCGCTTCGCGGCGGTCCCCCTCCCCATGACCTCCGGTCACAGGGAGGATCAGGAGCATCTTGCATTGCCGCCGCGTTTGCCTGATTGGGAGCGCCGAGAAGGAGACCCGCCATGAAGACCCGCGCCGCCGTCGCATTTGAAGCCAAGAAACCGCTTGAGATCGTCGAGCTCGACCTTGAAGGTCCGAAGGCGGGCGAGGTGCTGGTCGAGATCATGGCGACGGGTATCTGCCACACCGACGCCTATACGCTCGACGGTTTCGACAGCGAGGGCATTTTTCCGAGCGTGCTGGGGCATGAGGGCGCGGGCGTCGTGCGCGAGGTCGGCGCGGGCGTCACCAGCGTAAACCCCGGCGACCATGTGATCCCGCTCTACACCCCCGAATGCCGCCAGTGCAAAAGCTGCCTTTCGGGCAAGACGAACCTCTGCACCGCGATCCGCGCCACGCAGGGCAAGGGGCTGATGCCCGACGGCACGACGCGGTTCAGCTACAAGGGTCAGCCGATCTTCCATTATATGGGCTGCTCGACCTTCTCGAACTTCACCGTGCTGCCCGAGATCGCGGTTGCGAAAATCCGTCAGGATGCTCCGTTCCAGTCGAGCTGCTACATCGGCTGCGGCGTGACCACCGGCGTCGGTGCGGTGATCAACACCGCGAAGGTCCAGGTCGGCGACAATGTCGTCATTTTCGGCCTCGGCGGCATCGGGCTCAACGTGATCCAGGGCGCCCGCCTGGCGGGTGCGAACAAGATCATCGGCGTCGACATCAATCCCGCGCGCGAGGAATGGGGCCGCAAGTTCGGGATGACCGACTTCCTCAATACGAAGGGCATGAGCCGCGAAGAGACGGTCGCCGCGATCGTCCAGCTGACCGACGGCGGCGCCGATTACACGTTCGACGCGACGGGCAACACCGACGTGATGCGTACCGCCTTGGAAGCCTGCCACCGCGGCTGGGGCACTTCGATCATCATCGGCGTGGCCGAGGCGGGCAAGGAGATCGCGACGCGCCCGTTCCAGCTCGTCACCGGCCGCAACTGGCGCGGTACCGCGTTCGGCGGCGCGAAGGGCCGCACCGACGTGCCCAAGATCGTCGATATGTATATGACCGGCAAGATCGAGATCGATCCGATGATCACCCACGTCATGGGGCTTGAGGACATCAACAAGGGCTTCGACCTGATGCACGCGGGCGAATCCATCCGTTCCGTCGTGGTCTTCTGAGGCCGCGATGTTCAGCCATGTCGCACTGGGGGCCGACGATATCGAAGCCTCGCGCCGTTTCTACGACGCAGCGCTGGGCGCGCTCGGGGTTCCGCCGGGCGCCGTCGATGCATGGGGCCGGCTGATCTATTCGCACGGCGGGGGGCGCTTTCTGATCACGAAGCCGCTGAATGGCGAAACGGCAAATGGCGCAAATGGCGGAACGTTGGGGTTCGCCGCCGCATCGACCGAAGCAGTCGACGCATGGCACGCGGCGGGCGCGGCCAATGGCGGCACGATGATCGAAGAGCCGCCGGGCGTCCGCCATGGAACCGAGGGGCGGACGCTGTATCTCGCCTATCTGCGCGACCCCGCCGGCAACAAGCTGTGCGCGACGCACCGGATCGCCTGATGGAAAAGATGGAAAAGGGTGAGCCGGTCTTTGTCCTGACCTTCAGCTGCGTCGATGCGGTCGGCATCGTGGCGGCGGTCACCGGGCTGCTCGCGGAACGCGACGGCTTCATCCTCGACAGCCAGCAATATGCCGACCTCGATTCGGGGCGCTTTTTCATGCGCGTCGAATTTCGTGGGGCAGGGCCGCGTTTTCCCGGCGAGCTGGCCGCAGTGCAAGCGGCCTTTGCGCCGATCATCGCGCGCTTCGCGATGGAAGCGCGGATCAGCGACAGCCGGGTCAAACCGCGCTTCGTCATCGCGGTGTCGCAGGGCAGCCATTGCCTCAACGACCTGCTCCACCGCTGGTCGACGGGGAACCTCGCGATCGACATCGCCGCCGTGGTGTCGAACCACGAGCATCAGCGGCGGCTGACCGAATGGCACGGCCTGCCATTCCATCACCTGCCGGTCAGCGATGCAAATCGTGCCGAACAAGAGGCGGCGATCCTGCAGATCATGGCCGATGCCGGCGCCGAGCATCTGGTGCTCGCGCGTTACATGCAGGTGCTGTCGCAGGATCTGTCGGCGAAGCTTTCGGGGCGCTGCATCAACATTCATCACAGTTTCCTGCCCGGCTTCAAGGGCGCCAAGCCCTATCACCGCGCGCACGAACGCGGGGTCAAGCTGATCGGCGCGACCGCGCATTTCGTGACGAGCGACCTCGACGAAGGGCCGATCATCGAACAGGCGGTCGAGCGCGTCGACCACCGCGATTCGGTCGAGGAGCTGATCCGCATCGGCCGCGATACCGAGGCGCAGGTGCTGGCACGCGCGGTGCGGTGGGTCGCCGAACAGCGGGTTTTGATCGACGGACGCAAGACGGTGGTCTTCCGCTAGCCGTGGGAACAAGATAGGTTCCGATTCGCAACCAAAACAAGAGGAGCGACAAGGCGATGTACAGTCACAATATGGTCGGGGCGAACGACATTGAAGCCGCCAAGAAATTCTATGACGCGACCTTCCAGGCGATCGGCGGCAAGCCCGCGATCACCGACGACAAGGGCCGCCTGATCTATATGCACAATGGCGGGCTGTTTCTGGTCGGGCCGCCGATCGATGGCGAGCCCGCAACGGTGGGCAACGGCTGCACGATCGGCTTTGCGATGGAAGGCCCAGAGCAGGCGAAGGCCTGGCACGACGCCGGCGTTGCGGCTGGCGGCACCTCGATCGAAGACCCGCCGGGCGTGCGCGAAGGGGGTTTCGGCCAGCTTTACCTCGCCTATCTGCGCGATCCGTCGGGCAACAAGCTCTGCGCGCTCCACCGCGTCGTCTGAACTGATATAATGATGCGAGGCGAAGCGGGATTGCTGTCCGATCTGGGCGTGCTTGCAATCCCCTTCGCCGCGCACGAGCATGACGCGGTGTTTACCGTGGCCGAGAGCGACGCGGTACACGCCGCGATGCCGGGAGCGCACACCAAGAATCTGTTCCTGAAGGACAAGGGCGGCGCCTTTTGGCTCGTCACCGTGCCGTCGGACGCGCGCGTCAATCTGAAGGCCTTACCCGGCGCGATCGGGTGCAAGCATGTCAGCTTTGGCAAGGCCGAGGATATGGAGCGGCTGCTCGGCATCACGCCGGGGTCGGTGACGCCGCTCGCGGCGATCAACGCCCTGCCCGGCAGCATCACGGTGGTGCTCGACGAGGCGCTGGCAGTGGCCCGGACGGTCAACGTCCATCCGCTCCGCAACACCGCGACGCTTGGCTTGGCCGGCAGTGCGATACTGGACCTGTTGCGCAATTGGGGGCATCATCCGGTGGTGGCCGCAATACCGGTCCAGCCGTAGGGGGACAACAAGCATGACGACATATCGCGCCAAATGCGATTCGCACGAATGGGAAGGCGCCGCGCGCGACGACCGCGACGACGCCGAAAAGGACCTTGATGCCCATGTCCGTTATTTCCCGGGCGAGGATCATGACGGCGCCCGCGTCGACCGCGAGTAAAGCGACTTAAGCGCGGCGCGTCTCGCCGTTCGAGCATGTGCAACGTCGTCTGCGAGGACGGCGGGCTTGCACGGTTCGGGCGTGCGCGGCACAAGGCCGTATGACCATAGAAACCCTCTCCACCGTTCGCAGCCATGGCGGCACGCAGGGCGTGTACAGGCATGCCAGCACGACGACGGGCACAGACATGACCTTTGCCGTGTTCGTCCCCGATCATGAACCGGGCGCCAAACTGCCGGTGCTCTGGTATCTGTCGGGACTGACCTGCACCCACGCCAATGTTATGGAGAAGGGCGAATATCGCGCCGCCTGCGCCGAACAGGGCGTGATCTTCGTCGCGCCCGACACCAGTCCGCGCGGCGACGGCGTTCCCGACGATCCCGACGCGGCATGGGATTTCGGGCTGGGCGCCGGCTTCTATGTCGATGCGACCGAGGAACCATGGGCGGCCAATTACCGGATGCGCTCCTATGTCGAGGACGAACTGCCGTCGCTGATCCTGCGCGAATTCGCCGCCGCCAACATGACGCGACAGGGTATCACCGGCCATTCGATGGGCGGGCATGGCGCGCTCACGGTCGCGCTGCGCACCCCCGACCGTTTCAAGTCGGTATCCGCCTTTTCACCGATCGTCGCGCCGCTGCAATGCCCGTGGGGCGAGAAGGCATTGGGCAATTATCTGGGCGCCAATCGCGAAACGTGGAGCGTTTACGACGCCTGCGCGCTCATCGCGGGCGGAGCGCGCGTGCCCGACCTGCTCGTCGATCAGGGCGATGCGGACAATTTTCTGGCCGAGCAACTCAAGACGCATTTGCTGGTCGAGGCGTGCGAGTTGGCCGGGCAAAAGGCGACCATCCGGATGCAGCCGGGATATGACCACAGCTATTATTTCATCTCGACCTTTTTGGCCGAGCATGTCGCGTGGCACGCGGAGCGGTTGAAGGCCTGACAGCTCCCCTTCCGCCGGCGGAAGGGGAATTAATTATGCTCCGGAATCAGCAGGGTTGACCCTGTCGTCCGTCCGGCCTGCAAATCCGCATGCGCGCGCGCAGCATCCTGCAACCCATACCGCTGACCCACGGTGATCTTCACCGCACCCGACGCGATCATTTCGAACACGCGCGCCGCGCCGGCGGCGCGTTCGCCGGGGTGGAGATAATAGTCGAAAAGGGTCGGCCGGGTAACGAACTGCGACCCATGCTGGGCGAGGACGCCTAGATTCACGCCGGTGACCGGCCCGCCGGCATTGCCATAGCTGACGATCAGCCCACGCCGCGCGGTGGCTTTCAAGGAAGCCTCCCACGTTGCCATGCCGATGCCGTCGAAGGTGACGGGCACGCCCTGACCGTCGGTGATCTCTCGGACATGCGCTGCGACGTCGTCTTCCTTGTAGCGAATGACATGGTCGGCGCCGGCCTCGCGCGCGGCATGTTCCTTGGCTTCCGTGCTGACCGTGCCGATCACGGTCGCGCCGATCGCCTTCAGCCACTGGACGAGGATCAGCCCGACGCCCCCCGCGGCGGCATGGACGAGCACGGGCGACCCCGCCTGAACCTTCGCACAGCGTTCGACGAGCATCTCGACCGTGCAGGCTTTCAGCAGCGCGGCGGCGGCGGTTTCATCGTCGATATCGGGGGGGAGCTTGAACAGCGATGCGGCGCCGACAAGCCGCGCGCTGGCATAGGCATTGCGCTCGGGGCCGAAGGTGGCGACACGGTCGCCGGGCTGGATGCCGTGGACGTCCGGGCCGACCGCGATGACCTCACCGGCGGATTCCACGCCAAGCCCGCTGGGGAGGGGGATGGGGTAGGTGCCGTCGCGATGATAGGTGTCGAGATAGTTGAGCCCGACCGCAGTCTGGCGGAGCAGGACCTGGCCGGGGCCGGGTTCGCCGAGCGTCACCTCGCGCCAGTCGATGACCTCGGGTCCGCCCTGGCTTTCGATAAAGGCTTCGATCGCTTGCATGCGCCTGTCTCCTGCTGTCCGGTCCATCTGGTGGGCCGGGCAGACGAGCGCAAGGGCGGTGCGATGAAAGCCCCTCCCGCGAAGGGGAGGGGTTTATAGCTTATTTCGACGGACGGCGCGGGCTGCGCTGGCCGAAGGGCTTGGGCTTGTAGCGATCGGTGGGCTTGCCGCCGGGGCCGCCGGGACCACGCGGACGATCGCCAAAGCTGCGGTCGCCGCCGGGCGCGCGGCCAAGTGTGCTGCGCGGGGCGCCATCGCGCGGGCCGCTATGGCCGCCGCCATGGCCGGCCTTGTCGCGGCGCGGCGGATAGGTGGGGCCGTCGGGTGCGGGGGTGATCGAAACGCCGCTGTCGTCCTCGCCATCCTCGTTGGCGCTGCGCACGACGGCTTCGGCAAAGCGGTCGGCGATCGCGCGCGGGATGTTGAACATCGTTTCCTTGGGACCGATGCGGATCGCGCCGATCTCGTTCTTGCTGACATGGCCGCGGCGGCAGAGCAAAGGCAGGATCCAGCGCGGGTCGGCATTCTGGTGGCGGCCGATGTTGAGGCGGAACCAGACGCTGTCTTCGAAGCCTTCGCGCTGATCGCCACCGGCGCCGCGTTCGGGGCGTTCGAAGCGTTCGCCGCGCTCGGGGCGGCCGGCGGTGTCGCGGCCGCGCGGGCTGTTGTCGAGCAGATCCTCGGGCGGCGGCATCAGCGCGCGGTGCGCCTGCACCAGCGACGCGGCGATGTCCTCGGGCGAGCGCTCGGCCATCAGGCGCTGCGCGAGTTCCAGATCCTCGGGCTCATGCTCGACGGGCGTAAGCAATTTCTCCATCAGCCGTTCCTGATCGCGCTTGCGCACATCGGCGGCGGTCGGCGCGTCCATCCATTCGGCCTCGATGCGCGCCCCGCGCAGCATGCCGTCGACGCGGCGGCGGCGCGGATAGGGGACGATGATGACCGCGGTGCCCTTTTTGCCCGCGCGGCCGGTGCGGCCTGAACGGTGCTGGAGCGCTTCGGCATCGCGGGGGATTTCGACGTGGATGACAAGGCTGAGCGTCGGCAGATCGATGCCGCGCGCGGCGACGTCGGTCGCGACGCAGACCTTGGCGCGGCGGTCGCGCAGCGCCTGCAGCGCGGCGTTGCGCTCATTCTGGCTATGCTCGCCCGACAGGGCGACCGCAGCGAAGCCGCGCTCGACCAAGCTGGCGTGCAGGCGGCGGACATTGTCACGCGTCGCGCAGAACAGCATCGCGGTCTCGGCGTCGTGCAGGCGGAGCAGATTGACGACCGCGCCTTCGATGTCGGCGGGGGCGACCGTCACTGCCTGATAGGCGATGTCGCCATGACCGCGGTCTTCGCCGACGGTCGAGATGCGCAGCGCATCCTGCTGGTAGCGCTTGGCGAGCTGGACGATCGGCTTCGGGAGCGTCGCCGAGAAGAGAAGCGTGCGTCGCGTCGCCGGGGTGCCGTCGAGGATTTCTTCCAAATCGTCGCGAAAGCCCATGTCGAGCATTTCGTCGGCCTCGTCGAGGACGGCTACGCGGAGCGCGGTAAGGTCGAGCGCGCCGCGTTCGAGGTGATCGCGCAGGCGCCCGGGGGTGCCGACGACGATCTGCACGCCCTGACCGAGGGCGCGGCGTTCCTTGCTGGCGTCCATGCCGCCGACACAGGTTGCGATGCGCGCGCCGGCCTTGGCGTAAAGCCAGCTGAGTTCGCGGCTGACCTGCAGCGCGAGTTCGCGGGTAGGGGCGATGATCAGCGCGAGCGGCGAGGTCGCGAACGGCAGGCGGCCGTCCTCGATCAGCTCATCGCCCATCGCGAGGCCGAAGGCGACGGTCTTGCCCGAACCGGTCTGCGCCGAGACGAGCAGGTCGCGGCCCTTGGCCTGATCCTCGCTGACTTGCGATTGGACGGGGGTGAGCGCTTCATAGCCGCGCGCAGTAAGGGCGTCCGAAAGGACGGGAGAAAGATTTTCGAAAGACATTGTTATCTCAATAGCATAGGCGGTCACCGGTGCGGTGACAGGCCGACAGAAAAGGGGCTCAATGGGCTTAAATCACCTGGCCGGCGGCAACACCGCTGGCCCATGCCCATTGAAAATTATAGCCGCCTAACCACCCTGTGACATCTACGGCCTCGCCGACCGCATAGAGGTTTGGAACGGTTTTGGCCATCATTGTTTGCGACGACAGTCCGGTGGTAGCGATTCCGCCGATTGTGACCTCGGCTTTGGCAAAGCCTTCGGTGCCGTTGGGGTGGAAAGTCCAGCGTGCGAGGCGCGACTCGGCGTCGGCGAGTTTGCGGTCGGTCTGGGCGGCGAGTTCGCCGGGAAGCGCCAGGCGTTCGGCGAGCGTTTCGGCGAGGCGGTCAGGAAGCGAGGCACCCAGCGCGGCGCGCACGGTGGCGCGCGGCCGGGTGCGCTTGGCCTCGAGAAGCCAGCCTTGCGGGGCATCGGGGAGGAGGTCGATCGTCACGGGTTCACCGTGGCGCCAATAGCTGCTGATCTGCAGGATCGCGGGCCCCGAGAGGCCGCGATGGGTGAACAGCGCGGCTTCGCGAAAGGCGGCCTTGCCCGCGCGCGCTTCGACCGGTGCGGCGATTCCCGACAATTCGCGGAACAGGACATCGTCGCCGCCCAATGTCAGCGGGACGAGCGCGGGGCGCGGTTCGACGACCTTCAATCCGAACTGGCGCGCGAGATCATAAGCGAAGCCGGTCGCGCCCATCTGGGGAATCGACGGCCCGCCAGTGGCGACGACCAGACTGGAAGCGGTGAAGCTGGCGTCGCCGAACCGGACGGTGAATTTGCCGTCTGCGTGGGAGACGTCGCTCACGGGCTGGCCGGTACGGACATCGACGCCGCCTTTTGCCGCTTCGTCGAGCAGCATCGCGACGATCTGCTTCGCCGATCCGTCGCAGAAGAGCTGACCGAGCGTCTTTTCGTGATGCGCAATGCCGTAGGCGTTCACGAGCGCGATGAAGTCGGCGGGCGTGTAGCGGGCGAGCGCCGATTTGGCGAAATGCGGGTTCGCCGAGATGAAGCGGTCGGGCGCGGTGTTCACATTGGTGAAGTTGCAGCGCCCGCCGCCCGAGATCAGGATTTTCTTGCCGACCTGATCGGCATGATCGAGCAGCAGCACGCGGCGGCCGCGCTGCCCCGCGACCGCGGCGCACATCAGCCCGGCCGCGCCGGCACCCAGCACGATGGCATCAAATTCATTGGCCGACATGATGGCTCAGTGCAGCTTTGCGATCGGAAGGCTGTCGGCCTTGGCCCGGGCCTTCACCGATTCCTCGCTACGGGTGAGCGCCTTCGCGATCGACTTCAGCGGCATGCCTTTCTTGGCAAGTGTGTGGAGCTTGTCGATTTCGGCGGGTGTCCACGGCTGTTTGTGGCGTTCGAACTTGTCTTTCATGCCTGCGTCTCCGGGTCGGTCTCGACGGCAAGGATAGTAATCGCGTCCTCGCGGTCCTGATATTCGACGCACTCGCCCGCCTCGGCGCCCATCAGCGCGCGGGCGAGCGGAGCGGAAAAGGCGATCAACCCAAGCGCCGGGTCGGCCTCGTCACCGCCGACGATGGTGATCGTCTTTTCGGCCTTGTTCAGCCGATAGGTCACGCGGCTGCCAAGGCCGACGCTGCCATCGGCAGGCGTTGCCTGGACGTCCGCCGTGGACTGGCGTGTATGGAAATAGCGCAGGCGGCGCTGTAATTTCTTGCGTGCGTCTTCGTCGGCGGCCGCTGCAATTTCGCCTTCGAGCCGCGCGACCTCCTCGCCGAGCAGACGCAACCCGCGCGGGGTCACGAGATTCGGGCCGACCGCGATGGGCAGCTCGAACTCGGGTTCCTTGTGCTCGTCGTCGCTCTCGCGGCGAAAGGCTACGCTCATGGTCTGGCTCGCTGGTTAAAGAGGAAACCCGCCCCCTGCGCGCCGAAGGTGGCGACAAGATGGCAGGCGCTCTGGACAGGTCCGGCGAATGTGTGTTATGCGAGCAATACAGAGGAGATTTGCAATGCGTAACTGGACGATGGCGGTTTTGCCGCTGGCTTTGGGGCTGACGGTAACGGCGTGCAACGGCGCCGATCACGAAGGCGGCGGCAAGCAAGGCAAAAGCGAAACCGGCGCGCCGGCTCGTGTTGGTCCGATAACGACCCAATCCTATGACCTTGCCGGCTTCACCGCTGTCGAGGTCGCGGGTCCCGACGATGTCACCATCCGTCAGGGCGACGCCTTCTCGATCACCGCGCGCGGACGCAAGGAGGCGCTTGACCGGCTCGAGATCAAGCTCGACGGACCGGACCTGTCGATCGGTCGCAAGCGTGAGGGTTTCAGCCTTTCGAGCAACGACGACGACGATATCGATATCGCGATTACCCTTCCGAGGTTGGCCAAGGTGCGCCTGACCGGGTCGGGAACGATCGACGCCGACAATGTCGATGGCGACGCGGTCGAGGCGGTGGTGACCGGATCGGGCGACCTGAAGGTGGCCAAGCTGACGGGAAAACGTGCCGACGTCACCGTGTCGGGATCGGGCGATATCGAGATTCGCGGCGGCGCAATCGGGTCGGGCGAGCTGAGCGTCACGGGTTCGGGCGATATCGATGCCGAAGGGTTGGTTGCGACGACGCTGGAGGTGTCGGTGACCGGGTCGGGCAATATCGACGCGCAGGCGACCGGCAAGGCCGATATCCGCATCCTTGGATCCGGCGATGTGACGCTGGGCGGCGGGGCGACCTGTTCGACGCGTCAGATGGGTTCGGGCACCGCGACCTGCAAATGATGCCATGCTGGTGCCGCCTGCCCGAAGCGGGTAAGGCGGCACCATGACGCTTGTCCACAGATGCGCCGCGATCGCGGCCGCCGCCCTGCTTGCCGCCGGTTCCGCATCAGGGGCGGAGAAGCGATATGGCCTGACCAGTTTCGAGGCGATCGACGTGACCGCCGATGTGACGGTCGAGGTCGTGACGCGGGCGCCGGTCAGCGCGGTGGCCACCGGGCCGCAGGATGCGCTCGACCGCCTGAGCGTCGAAGCGGCTAACGGGAGGCTGGTGATAAGCGAACGTCAGTTCGCGGGCGACGAAAAGCGCCGCGGGCCGCGCGGGCCGGTGACGGTTCGTGTCTATGCCGCCAACCTGCGCTCGGCGACGCTTGCGGGCGCGGGGTCGCTACAGATCGACAAATTGAAGGGACAGCGCGCGATGGTCGGCATTCGCGGACCCGGACGGCTGACCGTCGGACAGATCCGCGCCGATCGGCTGCAGGTCGCGATGATCGGCAACGGCACCATGACCCTCGCCGGCGCCGCGAAAAACGCGCAGATGACCTTGTCGGGCGCGGGCATGGTTGATGCCGGCGCGTTGACCGTCGACGAATTGATCAGCGACAGCGAAGGCGCGGGCGATCACATATTGCGCGCGGTCAAAAGCGCCGCGATCACTTCGCGCGGAATCGGCAAGACCGTGGTGCTCGGCAAGCCGGTTTGTACCGTGCGCAATGTCGGCAGCGGGTCGGTGACCTGCGGGCCGGCAAAATAATCGACAGAGAAGACCAGAAGCAGACCTGTCCATCATCGCCACCCCGGACCTGATCCGGGGTCCATGACTTCAGCGCCGCAGTGGATTCCGGATCAAATCCGGGATGACGAAATTTGGTTACGCAACGTCCGCTTCCAAAAGCGGACTTGGACCCTGCGCTTCGAAGGGCTCAGTGCCCCGCATTACCCAGAGCGTCGATCTTCTTCGACTGGCGGACGATCAGTCCGGGGAACCAACGCGCGAGGCGTGACAGCCGCTTGGCCATCTTGCCGACCGTAGTGTGCACCTCGCTGCCGTGAACCGCAGCCCACGCCGCCTCGGCGACGCGCTCGACCGGGACAATCTCGAACCCGCTTTGTGACAGGCGATTGCGCGCGGGTTCGTTGCTGTCGGCGCTGACCTGGTCGAGCAAGGGCGTGTCGATGAAGCCGGGCATCAGCGAACGCACCTTGATGCCATGCTTGGCGAATTCGATTTCGAGCGCCTCGGTCAGCCCGCGGACTGCGAATTTGGTTGCCGAGTAGATGGCGAGACCGGCGACGCCGTAGAATCCCGATGCCGATCCGGTGTTGAGGATCGTCGATCCCGGGGTTGCGCGGAGCAGCGGCAGCGCGGCATAGATGCCGTTGACGACGCCGCCGAAATTGATCGCGATCAGCCGGTCGGCTTCGGCCGGCGGCATGTCGGCGAACTGGCCGCCGGTGCCGATGCCGGCGTTGTTGAACAACACGTCGAGGCGGCCGCCGCTTTGCGAAGCGAAGACGTCGAGTGCGGCTTTCCACTGATCACGGTCGCGCACGTCCATGACGTGGCGCGACGAAGCGCCAGCCGGAAGCAAGGCGGCGGTTTCATCGATCCCGGCAGTGTTGACGTCGGCGATGCCGACGAACCAGCCTTGCCCCGCGAAATGGCGCGCAACGGCGCGGCCGATGCCCGATCCGCCCCCGGTGATGAAAATCGCCTTCCGTGCCATAGGGCCTCTCCTTACATTCATGTCAGCGGGACATGATGCGAAGCTGACGTTCACGTCAAGCGGCAATCGCGGCTTGGCAAATCGAAGTGCCGCTGGCTAAGAGAGCGGCGATGACCCGCGGCGTACGATTGATCCTCCTGTCCCTGCTGTTCCTGTGCGCCGGACTGACCGCCCCGGCGCGTGCCGAGGTGGTCGTCAGTTTTTACAGCCATGATTTCGGCGACCGTTTTCCGCATGCCTTCGTCGTGCTGAAGGGCAAGATCGACGCAACGGGCGAGTTGGTCGACGCCAATTACGGCTTTACCGCAACGTCGGTGAGCCCGGCGATCCTGTTCGGATCGGTGAGGGGCGAGGTGCAGACCTCGAAACCCGACTATATCGCCAAGAGCGATCGCCAGTTCGACGTGACGATCGACGATGCAACCTATGCGCGGCTGATGGCAAAGGTCGTCGAATGGCGTGACCGCAAGCAGCCGAGCTACAGCTTGAACAAATATAACTGCGTTCATTTCGTGATGGAGTTGGCTGAAATTTCCGGGCTGAAGGTCGACCGCGAGAGCAAATTGTTTAAAAAGCCCAAGAGCTTTCTTTTGGAGGTGAAGGGCCTGAACCCGGGGGTGGAAAAGCGCCGATGATGTTGCTGACGATCGTCATGGCGGCGCTTGCGGCGCCAGAAAAAGTAGCCCCGCCAGCAGAGCGCGCCGGGCTTGAGCAGCCCGGTGCGCCCGCGACCAATCCCGCGACCTGGGTGACGCGCGGCGAGTATCCGGTGCGCGCGATGCGCGAACGGCGCGAGGGTACGACGGGCTTTCGCCTGACCTATGACGCGACCGGCCAGGTGCAAAAATGCGAGATTGTTTCGAGTAGCGGCCACGCCGACCTCGATACGACGACGTGCGACCTGGCGATGCTGCGCGCGCGTTTCCAGCCGGGCAAGGACGCTACGGGGAAACCGGCCGGCGGCACATATAGCAACCGCGTGCGTTGGAGCATTCCCGACGCGGCGCCCGGTCCGCTCCCATTCTCCAGCCCGGGGCAGATGACGGTCGCATATACCGTCGATGCGCATGGCGCGGTCATCGCGTGCCAGGGGCGTGTCGAAGGCCTCGCGGACCTTGCCGGCGGAGACGCGGGGGCGACCGATCCCTGCCGCGAAATCCAGAGAATGGCGCCATATCAGCCCGCGCGCGACAAGGAAGGCCAGCCGCTGACGCGGCGCTATCGCGTCAATATCGAAGTCGCCATAGACGATATCGCGTCCTAAGGTGGTTCCCTGAATTCACGTTGCAGACCCTAGACGTCGCGCGGCTTTCACCCTATGTTCAGGGAACGGGGCGCAATAATCTGGGCTCCGAACGGTATGAGGGGCGATTCTTGCGGCTATTGCTGACCCTTTTGGCATTACTGACCGGTCTGGCTACCGCCGACCGGGCCGTTGCCGCGCCTGCCGTACCGGCGGCGATGGGGGCTCTGGTCATGTTCGCCGAAACGGCGGGCAAGGCGGAGACCAGCGAGGTTGAACGCCGTCCGACGGCCACCGCGCCGACGCGGCGCGTTGCGAGCGGCAGTGGCAAGCCGCGCAAGGCGGCCCCGCCGCATCTTCCCGGCCTGCTCACCGGCAGTGATCGCGCGCTCGAATAGCGTGAACGTCCCGCGCCTTTTCGAGGGCGCCGCCTCATCGTGGGGCCTTTTTCATATATCCGCGTCGCGCTGAGCGGCGCCATTTCATTCTAATCCCGAGGGAAAATCCATGTTTGCTGGCCTTGCCAAGAGCCTGTTCGGCTCGTCCAACGACCGTTATGTCGCCTCGATCCGCAAGATCGTCGACAAGATCAACACCTTCGAACCCGCGATGCAGGCGCTCGATGACGCCGCATTGCAGGCGCAGACGCAGAAATTCCGGGATCGCCTGACCGCAGGCGAAACGCTCGACGACATTCTTCCGGAAGCCTTTGCAACGGTGCGCGAGGCGGCGGTCCGTACGCTGGGTATGCGCCATTTCGACGTGCAGATGGTCGGCGGCGTCGTCCTTCATCGCGGCGAAATCGCAGAGATGGCGACGGGTGAGGGCAAGACGCTGATGGCGACGCTGCCCTGCTACCTCAACGCGCTCGAGGGCAAGGGCGTTCACGTCGTTACCGTCAACGACTATCTCGCCCGCCGCGATGCCGAATGGATGGGCACCGTCTATGGTTTTCTGGGACTGACCACCGGGATCATCGTCCCGAACCTCAACGAGATGCAGCGCCGCGATGCGTATAACAGCGACATCACTTACGCGACGAACAACGAGCTCGGCTTTGACTATCTGCGCGACAATATGAAGTTCGACCGTCAGCAGATGGTCCATCGCGCCTTCAATTTCGGCATTGTCGACGAGGTCGATTCGATCCTGATCGACGAAGCGCGTACCCCGCTGATCATTTCGGGGCCGACCGACGACAAGTCCGAACTCTATATCCGCGTCAACGAGGTCGTCCACAAACTGACCGAGGATGATTATGAGAAAGACGAAAAGTCGAAGTCGATCAACCTGACCGAAGATGGTACCGAGCATGTCGAGCGTCTGCTCGAGGATGCCGGGCTGCTTCAGGGCAACAATCTCTACGACATCGAGAACACGCAGGTCGTCCATCACGTCAATCAGGCGCTGAAGGCCATCGTGATGTTCCGCATCGATACCGACTATATCGTCAAGGACGGCAAGGTCGTGATCATCGACGAATTCACCGGCCGCATGATGGACGGGCGCCGCTGGTCCGATGGCCTGCATCAGGCTGTCGAGGCCAAGGAAGGCGTGCAGATCGAGCCCGAGAACCAGACCCTCGCGTCGATCACCTTCCAGAATTATTTCCGCATGTACCCCAAACTTTCGGGCATGACCGGCACCGCGGCGACCGAAGCGGCCGAATTCTTCGACATCTACAAGATGAATGTCGTCAACATCCCGACCAATCGCCCGATCGCGCGGCAGGACGACGAGGATGAATTCTACAAAAATATCACCGACAAGTTCGGCGCGATCGCCAAGACGATCCGCGAGGCGAACGAACGCGGCCAGCCGGTGCTCGTCGGCACCGTGTCGATCGAAAAGTCCGAACTCCTGTCGTCCTTCCTCGAAAAGGAAAACGTCCCGCACAGCGTTTTGAACGCGCGGTTCCATGAGAGCGAGGCGCATATCGTCGCGCAGGCGGGTCGCACCGGCGCGGTCACGATCGCGACGAACATGGCGGGCCGCGGCACCGACATCAAACTGGGCGGCAACGAAGAATTCCGCATCGACGACGAGTTGAAGGACCTACCCGACGGCCCCGAGCGCGAGGCGGGCATCGCGCGTATCCACGCCGAAGTCGCCGCCGAACGCGAGGCGGTGCTGGCTTCGGGCGGACTGTTCGTGCTCGCGACCGAACGCCACGAAAGCCGCCGCATCGACAATCAGCTGCGCGGCCGTTCGGGGCGTCAGGGCGATCCGGGTCTGTCGAAATTCTACCTCTGTCTCGACGACGACCTGCTGCGCATCTTTGGTCCCGACACGCTGTTTTCGAAGATGATGAACAAGAATCTGGAGGATGGCGAGGCGATCGGGTCGAAGTGGCTGTCGAAGGCGATCGAGACCGCGCAGAAGAAGGTCGAAGCGCGCAATTACGACATCCGCAAACAGGTCGTCGAATATGACAACGTCATGAACGACCAGCGCAAGGTCATCTATGAACAACGCGGAGAGATCATCGACAGCGAGACCGTCGACGAGGTGATGCTGGCGATGCGCGCCGAGACGGTGAACGCGATCGTCGCCGACGCGTGCCCGCCGGGAAGCTATCCCGAGCAGTGGAACATCGAGCAGATGAAGGAGCGGGTGGAGAATATCCTCGACCTGTCGCCCCCGATCGACGCATGGATGGAAGAGGATGCGGTCGACGCCGAAATGTTCGAGGAGCGCATTCAGGCGCTGGCCGATGCGGTCGCGGCCGAAAAGGCGGCACTGGTCGATGAGGAGACGTGGAAGGGTATCGAGAAATCGGTGCTGCTCCAGACGCTCGACCATCATTGGAAAGAGCATCTCGCTACGCTCGACGCGCTGCGCCAGGTCGTGTTCCTGCGCGCCTATGCGCAAAAGCAGCCGATCAACGAATATAAGCAGGAAGCCTTTGCCCTGTTCGAGCGCATGTTGTCGAATATCCGCGAGGATGTGACACGCACCGTCGCGCGCATCGACCTGCGCTTCGAAGAGCCCGAAGCGATGCCGCTGCCCGATCTGCCCGACTTCCTGACGACGCACATCGACCCGTTCACGGGCGAGGACAACAGCGCCGACATTGACGGCGGCGATCTGGGCGTGATTGCCAATACGCTGCCGCCGATGCAGATCCCGCGCCCCGACCTGCCCGATGGCGAGAATCCCTATGCGGCGCTCGACATCAGCCGCAATGCGCCGTGCCCGTGCGGGTCGGGCCGTAAGTATAAGCACTGCCACGGTGCGATCTGACGCGCTGCCGCGTGCCTTCGGGCGCGCGGCAAGTCCTTGATGTTACGGTAACACCGTGCTTCACGAGCCCGCTTGCCAAGCCGCGCGGGCGCGATTAGCATCGCGTGCATAAGCTTGACGGCCATGCAGTCGGCAAGTGACGCAGCAGCTGGAACAGGATGCGCCGCGCAGGCCGAATACGTCGGGCGCGTGGTAGAAGTTGGCATGTTGCGTGGAAAGGGTAGGCGCATTTCCTTTTTCGATGAAATGACGAGCCACGAGGGCGAAACCCGGTCGCCCTATCAAGATTATTGCGGATGGTTCGAGGCCGAGGAAGCGGCGCGCATCCAGCACAAGGCGCAGCAAGCCGAAGCGCTGTTCCGCACCACCGGGATCACCTTCAACGTCTATGGCGCTGCCGACGCCGACGAGCGGTTGATCCCGTTCGACGTCGTGCCGCGTATCATCTCCGCCAGCGAATGGCGCCGCCTGTCGCGCGGCATCGAACAGCGCGTGCGCGCGCTTAACGCTTTCCTTTACGATATCTATCACCGGCAGGAGATTCTGCGCGCGGGGCGCGTCCCGACCGAGCTGATCGCGGGCAACGTCGCCTTTCTGCCGATGATGATGGGGCTCGATCCGCCCGGCGGCATCTATACGCACATCAGCGGTACCGACATCGTGCGCACCGGGGCCAATGAATTTTATGTGCTCGAGGATAATGCGCGCACCCCGTCGGGCGTGTCGTACATGCTCGAAAACCGCGAGACGATGCTCCAGATGTTTCCCGAGCTGTTCGCGAAAGTGCCGGTGCGCGAGGTCAGCGACTATCCGATCAACCTGCTGAAATCGCTCGCGGCGTGCGCGCCACCCGCGTGCGGCGGCACGCCGACCGTCGCGGTGCTGACGCCGGGCATCCACAACAGCGCCTATTACGAACACAGCTTCCTCGCCGACCATATGGGCGCCGAGCTGGTCGAGGGGCATGACCTGCGCGTCGTCGACGGGCGCGTCGCGATGCGCACGACGCAGGGATATAAGGCGATCGACGTCATCTATCGCCGCGTCGACGACGATTTCCTCGATCCGCTGAACTTCCGTCCCGATTCGATGCTGGGCGTGCCGGGCATCTGGGACGTCTATCGCGCTGGCGGCATCACCATCGCCAACGCGCCGGGCACCGGCATCGCCGACGACAAGGCGCTTTACAGCTACATGCCCGACATCATCGAATTTTATACGGGCGAAAAGGCGTTGCTGCCGAATGTGCCGACGTGGCGCTGCTCGGACCCCGAGCATCTGCGCGAAGTACTCGACCGATTGCCCGAACTGGTGGTCAAGGAAGTCCATGGGTCTGGCGGTTACGGGATGCTCGTCGGTCCCGCGGCGAGCAAGAAGGAACTCGCGGCGTTCCGCGCCAAGCTGGAAGCGAACCCGGGCAATTACATCGCGCAGCCGACGCTGTCGCTGTCGACCGTGCCGATCTTCACGAAGAAAGGGCTGGCGCCGCGTCATGTTGACCTCCGCCCCTTCGTGCTGATGTCGCCGCAGGGGATCACGATCACCCCGGGCGGACTGACCCGCGTTGCAATGACCAAGGGATCGCTGGTCGTGAACAGCAGTCAGGGCGGCGGCACCAAAGACACCTGGGTATTGGAAGACTGATGCTGGGCAAGACCGCAGGCAGCCTCTTCTGGATGGCGCGCTACCTTGAGCGGAGCGAGAATAATGCGCGACTGATCGATGCGGGCTTTCGCATCGCGCTGACCCGCTCGAGCACCGCAGCCGCCGAATGGAAATCGGTGCTCGTCACCGCTGGGGTCAACCAGGCGTTCAAGGCCGCGCACGGCGATTATAGCTCGGCGCGCGTGATCGACTTTTTGCTCCGCGATCCTGCGAACCCGTCGAGCATCCTTTCGGTTATCAAGCTGGCGCGCGACAATGCGCGCACCGCGCGCACCGCGCTGACCCGCGAGACGTGGGAAGCGGTCAACACCAGCTGGATGACGCTCGTCGCGCTGCTCAAGCGGCCGGTGCGCGAGGATGATCTGCCCGACGTGCTCGCAACGATCCGCCAGCAAAGTGCCTATGTTCGGGGATCGCTGAACGGCACGATGCTGCGCAATGACGGATATAATTTTGTGCAGCTCGGTACCTTTCTGGAACGCGCCGACAACACCGCGCGCATCCTCGACGTCAAATATTATCTGCTGCTGCCGTCGGTCGCGCATATCGGCACGACGATCGACAATGTGCAGTGGGAGACGATCCTGCGATCAGTATCTGCGCACCGCGCCTATCGCTGGCTGTACGGGGCGGAGATCAGCGCGCTGAAGATCGCCGAATTCCTGATCCTCTATAAACAGATGCCGCGCAGCCTCGCCTTTTGCGGCGACCGGATGGAGGATAATCTGGCGCAGCTCCAACGCCATTATGGCCAGGAGACCGAGGCGTGGCGGCTGGCGCACAGCCTCGCACACGAAAAGCTTGCCGGGCCGATCCAGTCGATCTTCGATGGCGGGCTGCACCAATATGTAACCTCTTTCCTTCGCGCCAACGCCGCGCTCGCGCGGCAGATCGAGCGCGACTACCGGTTTGTGGAATGACATGAAACTGCGCGTCGAACACACCACCCGCTATCAATACGATGCGCCGGTCAGCTATGCGCTGCAGCAGCTCAAACTGACGCCGAAGGACCGGCCGGGGCAGCAGCGCATCCTCGACTGGGCGATCGACATCGAGGGCGGGGCGCAGCAACTGCATTACACCGACCATCACGGCAATGGCGTCGATCTGATCGCGGTGCATGGCGGGACGACCGAGCTCGTCATCCGCTGCCACGGCGCGATCGAACTCGAAACCTGGGACGGCGTGATCGGGCAGCACCGTGGTGCGATGCCGCTATGGACCTTCCTGCGCCCAACGCCGTTGACGCGCGTCGGAAGGCAGGTGCGTGCGCTGACCGCGCAGCTCGGCCGCGACCATGCGAGCGAGATCGAGCGCGCGCATGCTTTGTCGGCGCTGATCATCGACCGGCTGGCGTACCGGATCGGCTTTACCGATGCCGAAACGACGGCTGAACAGGCGCTCGGCAGCGAGGGCGGGGTGTGTCAGGACCATGCCCATATCTTCATTGCCGCTATGCGCCACCTCGGCCACCCGGCGCGCTATGTCTCGGGCTATCTGATGATGAACGACCGGACGCAGCAGGACGCGACGCATGCGTGGGCGGAGGCGCATTTCGACCATATCGGCTGGATCGGCTTCGACGTCAGCAACGGTCATTCGCCCGATCAACGTTATATCCGCGTCGCAACGGGGCTCGATTACCGCGATGCCGCCCCGGTTCGCGGCATGCGCTATGGCGCAGCGCGGGAAAATCTGGTTGTTCAATTGCAGGTCCAGCAATAAGCGGACTGGACGATCAGGACTTTCCGGGGCGGGGAAACGGGATTCGATGACTTATTGCGTAGGCATGCGTTTGAACAAAGGGCTGGTGTTCATGTCGGACACCCGCACCAACGCGGGTGTCGACGACATCGCCCAGGTCCGCAAAATGCGCAGCTGGCACGTGCCGGGCGAGCGCGTGATCACCTTGATGTCGGCGGGCAATCTGGCAACGACGCAGGCGGTCGTCAGCCTGCTCGATGAACGCACCAAGGCGCCCGAAGACCGCCACCCGTCGATCCTCGAAGCGCCGTCGATGTTCCAGATTGCGACGCTGGTCGGCGAAACGCTGCGCAACATCGTGATGCGCCACAATCCCGAGGGGCCGGCGGCGGAGTCGCTGTTCCGGGCGTCGCTGATCATCGGCGGACAGATCAAGGGTGCTGAACCGCGGCTGTTCCTGATCTATCCCGAAGGCAATTTCATCGAGGCGGGCGAGGACAACCCTTTCTTTCAGATCGGCGAGACCAAATACGGCCGGCCGATCATCGTGCGCTCGTACGATCCTGCGATGTCGTTCGAGGATGCGGTGAAGCTGCTGTGCGTTTCGTTCGATTCGACGATCCGCGCGAACGCCGGCGTCGACTTGCCGATCGACCTCAAGATCCATGAGCGCGACGATTATACGACGGTGCGTGAACGGCGTTTCGAGCGGAATGATCCCTATTTCGAGAGCGTCGCCGACGGTTGGGCCGAAGCGCTGGGGATCGCCTTGGCCGAGTTGCCCGACTTTCATTTCTGATCGTCCTCGGGGCGGTCCCGCTAATGTACGGGAAAGGGTCGCCATGTCGCGCTGGATTGCTGCTGCACTGTTTTTGATGGCCAGCCCGGCTGCGGCGGAGGAGCCGAGCTTTGAAACGGCGCTGCGCGATTTTCGCGAATTGCACCGCACCGAAATGCGCCGGTCGGGCATCGTCGGCAGCAGTTTCTATGTCGTGCGTGATGGGCAGACCGTCGCCGCCGATCATCTGGGCGAGCAGGATGCCGATGCGCATGTTCCGGTCGATGCCCGGACGATCTATCATTGGGCGTCGATCACCAAGACGATGACGGGGATCGCGATCATGCAATTGCGCGATCGCGGTCTGCTTTCGCTCGACGATCCGATCGTCCGGTATGTTCCGGAACTGGCGGCCGTGCATAACCCTTATGGCGACACGGGCGCGATCACGCTGCGCCAGCTGATGAGCCACAGCGCGGGATTTCGCAGCGGGACGTGGCCGTGGCGCGACCATGACTGGCAGCCGTTCGAGCCGAAGGGTTGGCCGCAGCTCGCGGCGATGCTGCCTTATACGCAGGTCGAGTTCAAACCCGGCACGCGCTTTGGCTATTCTAATCCCGGCATCGTCTATCTGGGCCAGGTCATCGAGCGTCTGTCGGGCGAAGATTATGAAGTCTATGTCGACAAATATATCCTGAAGCCGCTGGCGATGCACGCCAGCTATTTCGACCGCACACCGCCGCATCTGCTGGCGCACCGGTCGCACAGCTATACCATCAAGGATGGCCGGCGGGTCGCCGCGCCGTTCGATGTCGATACCGGGGTGACGGTGTCGAACGGCGGGCTCAACGCCCCGATGCCCGATATGGCCAAATATGCGGCGTTCCTGCTTGGCGATCCGGCGCGCCAGCCCGAATTCGACCTGGTGCTGAAGCGGTCGTCGCTTGAGGAAATGTGGGTGCCGCAGATTTCGGCGGGTGAGGACTTCACGCAGGGCCGGCTGGCGAAGACGACCGAGAGCGGTCTGTCCTTCTTCATTGACCGCCGCGCCGCGGTGCGGTTCGTCGGGCACAATGGCGACCAGAACGGCTTTCGGGCTTATCTGAGCTTTTGTCCCGGGCAAGGGGTCGGGAGCCTGCTGGCGTTTAATACCGAAACCCGCGGGGTTCAGAATAGTCCTGCCAATCGCGATACGGCGGAATCGCGGATTGCGCTCGCGACTGATCGCTTGTGCGAGGCGCTGGCGGAATAGGATGCCATCGAGCCATCAACCGCCTCCCCTTGATGGGGGAGGCAGCGAAACTTGCCAGCTTGCGGGCGAGTTGCAGCGGCAGGGGTGTGGTGTCGTCCTGAAGTGACGGAGCATGGACGCACCCTCACCCCCATCCAACTTCGCCTAGCCACATTCGTGGCAAGGCTGCGTATCCTTCCCCCATCGAGGGGGAAGGGGTGCGTTACCGGTTCTTCCGCCCTTCGATCAATCCGTCGACCAGGCCCGGATCGGCAAGCGTCGACGTATCGCCCAGCGACCCGAAATCATTCTCCGCAATCTTGCGCAGGATACGGCGCATGATCTTGCCCGAGCGGGTCTTCGGCAGGCCCGGCGTCAGGTGGATATGGTCGGGGGTCGCGATCGGGCCGATCTCGGTACGCACCTGCTGTTTCAGCGCCGCGGCGACCTCGTCGGTCGGCTCGACCCCGGCATTGAGCGTCACATAGGCGTAGATGCCCTGACCCTTGATGTCGTGCGGGAAGCCGACGACCGCCGCCTCGGCGACAAGATCGTGCAGCACGAGCGCGCTTTCGACCTCGGCAGTGCCCATGCGGTGTCCCGAGACGTTGATGACATCGTCGACGCGCCCGGTGATCCGCCAATAGCCATCGGCATCGCGGCGGCACCCGTCGCCGGTGAAATATTTGCCCTTGTAGGTCGAGAAATAGGTTTCGGCGAAGCGCTGGTGGTCGCCATAGATCGTCCGTGCCTGACCCGGCCAGCTGTGCGTGATGCACAGATTGCCCTCGGCGGCGCCGCCGGTCTGTTCATTGGCGAGCATGCCGCCCTCGGCATCGACGAGCTCAGGGCGGATGCCGAAGAAGGGGCGCCCCGCGCTGCCCGGCTGCATCGGATGCGCGCCGGGAAGCGTGGTGATCATGATCCCGCCGGTTTCGGTCTGCCACCATGTGTCGATCACCGGAACGCGGCCCTTGCCGACGAGTTGGTGATACCAGCGCCACGCCTCGGGATTGATGGGCTCGCCGACGCTGCCGAGCAGGCGGATCGAGCTGAGGTCGTGGCGCGTCACATAATCGTCGCCCTCGCGCATCAGCGCGCGGATCGCGGTCGGGGCGGTATAGAGGATGTTGACGCGATGCTTGTCGACGACCTGCCAGAAACGGTCGTGATCGGGATAATTGGGCACACCCTCGAACATCAAGGTCGTCGCGCCATTCTGGAGCGGGCCATAGACGACATAGGAGTGGCCGGTGACCCAGCCGATGTCGGCGCTGCACCAGAAGATTTCGCCGGGGCGATAGTCGAAGCCATAATAGAAGGTGCTGGCGGTCCAGACCGAATAGCCCCCGACGGTATGCAGCACGCCCTTGGGCTTGCCGGTCGAGCCCGAGGTGTAGAGGATGAACAGCGGGTCCTCGGCATTCATCGGCTCGCAGGGACAGGTGTCATCGACGTCGGCCGAGAGCGCGTCGTACCAATGGTCGCGCCCTTCCTTCATCGCCACGTCGCCGCCGGTGTGCGCGATGACGAGCACCGCCTTCACATCGACACGCTCGAGTGCCTTGTCGACATTGGCCTTCAGCGGCACATGCTTGCCGCCGCGCAGACCTTCGTCGGCGCAAATCACCCAGTCGCTCGCGCAATCCTCGATCCGGCCGTGGATCGCCTCGGGCGAGAAGCCGCCGAAGACGACGCTGTGCACCGCGCCGATCCGCGCGCAGGCGAGCATCGCGACCGCGCCTTCGGGGATCATCGGCATATAGATGGTGACGCGGTCGCCCTTTTGGACGCCCATTTTCTTCAGCGTGTTCGCGAAGCGGATGACGTCGGCGAGCAGCGCGGCATAGCTGATCTTCCGCGTCTCGCCGTCGGGCGCGTCGGGTTCGAAGATGATTGCGGTGCGGTCGCCGTGACCCGCGGCGACATGCCGGTCGATGGCATTGTGGCAAAGATTGAGGACGCCATCCTCATACCATTTGATCTCGACCGGATCGTAAGACCAGATGCCGATCCTTGTCGGCGGAGTGATCCAGTCGAGGCGCTTCGCCTGTTCGGCCCAGAAGGCGTCGGGATCGGCGATGCTCTGGGTATAGAGTCGGTCGTAATCGGCCGCGCTGCAATGCGTGTCCGCCGCGGCATCGGCCGGAACGGCAACAAAGGGCTCGGACGGCGGCAATTCGGATGGCTGCAGTTCAGACACGGGCGACTCTCCCATTCGGGTTTGCATTGTTCGCCCGCTGCGATAACCCGCGAGCCACAAGTTGCAAGGCGCGAAGGCGTTTATGAAGGGACAGACGATGGTTCAACTGGGCCAGGAGACCGGCGCGCTTCTCGACAGGCTGGGCGTCGACCGCGCGTTGTGGACCGAGGGGTCGATGCCGTCGGTGACGCCGCTGACCGGCGAGCAACTGGGCATGGTGCAGATCGCCGATACGGCGGCGATCGACGAGGTGATCGATCGGGCGAGCGCGGCTTTCCGCGCCTGGCGCCAGATACCTGCGCCGCGGCGCGGCGAGCTGGTGCGGTTGTGGGGCGAGGAATTGCGCGCGGCGAAGGACGATCTGGCCAAGCTGGTAACGATCGAGGCCGGAAAAATCCCGTCCGAGGGCGCGGGTGAAGTGCAGGAGATGATCGACATCTGCGACTTTGCGGTCGGCCTTTCGCGCCAGCTTTATGGCCTCACCATCGCAACCGAACGGCCGGGGCACCGAATGATGGAGGTCTGGCACCCGCTTGGACCTGTCGGGGTCATTTCGGCGTTCAACTTCCCGGTTGCGGTGTGGGCGTGGAATGCGGCGCTGGCACTGGTTTGCGGTAACAGCGTCATGTGGAAGCCTTCGGAAAAGACGCCGCTGACGGCGCTGGGCGTCCAGGCGATTTTCGCGCGGGCGGTGGCGCGCTTCGGCGATGCGCCCGCAGGGCTGTCGCAACTGCTGATCGGCGGGCGCGAAGTCGGCGAGGCACTGGTCGACGATCGGCGCGTCGCGCTGGTATCGGCGACCGGGTCGACAAGAATGGGACGTGCGGTCGCGCCGCGGTTGGCGCAGCGTTTTGCGCGTGCGATCCTCGAGCTTGGCGGCAACAATGGCGCGATCGTCGGGCCCTCGGCCGACCTGGAGCTTGCGCTGCGCGGGGTGGCGTTCGGGGCGATGGGGACCGCGGGGCAGCGGTGCACCACGACGCGGCGATTGTTCCTGCACGACAGCATTTACGATGGCTTCGTCGCCAAGCTGAAGGCGGCCTATGCGAGCGTTGCGATCGGCAACCCGCTGGAAGACGAGGTGCTCGTCGGACCACTGATCGACCGTGCGGCCTATGAGGCGATGCAAGCGGCGTTGACCGCCGCCAAGGGTGCGGGCGGCGTCGTTCATGGCGGCGAGCGGGTGGGTGAGGGAGCCAGCTTTTATGTGAAGCCCGCGCTGGTCGAAATGCCGGGGCAGATTGGCCCGGTGCTCGAAGAAACCTTCGCGCCGATCCTGTACGTCATGCGCTACTACGACCTCGATGCGGTGATCGGCCTGCACAATGACGTCGCCGCCGGCCTGTCGTCGGCGATCTTCACCACCGACATGCGCGAAGCCGAACGGTTTCTGGTCGCAAGCGACTGCGGGATCGCCAACGTCAATCTCGGCACCTCGGGCGCCGAGATCGGCGGCGCGTTCGGCGGCGAGAAGGAAACGGGCGGCGGACGCGAGTCGGGGTCGGACAGCTGGAAGGCGTATATGCGGCGCGCGACGAACACGCTGAATTACTCGGACACGTTGCCACTGGCGCAGGGGGTTTCGTTCGAGATTTGACCCGCTCTCCTTCGCCTGCGGGAGGGGATATCAGGCTGCGCGCCAGCCGAAGCCGTCTTCGAGCGCGACGATCTGTCCTCCCGTTCCGACAGGTTCCGTCGTGCCGTCGGTCAAGAACGCCAGCATCGCGGCATCGCCGACATCGACATGCGCCAGCGTACGATCCCCCGCGGGCGTGCGCGCCACGACAACGCCGGCCTTCGGCCCGCCGTCGCGGCCATAGAATATCGTATAGCTTTCGATCGTCGCCAGACCCGCATAATCCTCGACCAGGTCGGGCACCGGGCCGCGCTTCGCCTCGGCTTCGGCCTGATAGTCGAAATCCTGCGGGAAACTCGCCGCCGCGATCGGCTGGCTTCCCAATATGATGCAATGATTGTCGGTCGCGAAGCCGCCGTTGGCGAACAGGAAACCATAACGGCCTTCACCGCGCAATTTGTCGACCATCGAGACGATCGCATGGCTCATATAATTGGCGATCGGGCCGCCGCCAAAGGTGAGGCCGCCGAACACCGTCGCGGGGCGGTCCCAAGGCCAGCCGAGGATACGCCGCGCCATTTTGGGCACACAGGGAAAGCAGCTGTAGAGTTCGACGAAATCGAAATCGCCGGCGGCCATATCATTGAGTTTGAGCGTGCGCGCGATCGACGTCTCCATGCTGACGCTGCCGTCGTAACGGTCGCGGTGGAGGATGCTCGCGGGCTCCTTCGCCGCGGCGCCCATGCCCACGTAGATCAGCCGGTCTTCGGCGATCCCGCGGCGGCGCGCTTCGGCGAGGCTGGCGACGATAAAGCCCGCCCCCTGATTGACCGACGAATTGGCGACCATCAGCTTCGAATAGGGGAAGGCGATCGGCCGGTTGCGCTCGTCGACCCTGAGGATGTCCTCGGGCGAGGCGGGCTTGCGGATCCACGCGCCGTCGTTCGCGGCAGCGACTTCGGAAAAGCGCGACCAGATTTCGGCGCTTTCGAATTGCGCTTCTTCAAGACTCTGGTCCCAAGCGGCGCGCGTTGCATTCTCGTAAAGCGGATAGACGTCGACCGGCGCGGCGAGGCCGTGGGCTTGCGCATAGTTCGGCTCGCGGCGCGTCGCGACCTTGCGGATCGCGTTATAGCTTTTGTCCTCACCTCTCGCGGCTTTGGCGGCACGGCCCGCAGCGGTGCGCAGCGCCTCGGCGCCGACGATCGCGGCGAGTTTGACCTCGCCCGCGCCGATGCGGTTCGCGGCCTCGTTGAGCAGGCGCACCGGGGTGTCGCCGTGGGGGGCCGCCGATTGATAGTTGATTGCGGGGGTGGCGCCGATCGCGGCGGCGAGCGGATCGCACAGCTTGCCGAGGCCGTGGAAGCTGATCTGGTCGACGATCGCGAGGCTGTCGATTTCAGCCAGCGATACGCCCGCATCTTCTGCTGCGACCTTCAACGCCGCGACCATCAGCCCGAGCGAATCCAGTCCCTGATCGGGGTCTTCTGGCCTGTCGTTGATCTGGCCGACGCCGATGATGACGGGAATACGCTCGGGGTCGGTCATCGTCATGTCAGCGCGCCTTCCACTCGGGCTTGCGCTTCTGTGCGAAGGCGAGCGGGCCTTCGCGGGCGTCTTCGCTGCGCATCAATATGCCGCGTTCGCGGGTGTTATGCTCCCAATAAGGCGCGTCGGCGGCGATGCGGCCGTCGTCGATGCCGAGCGCGACGCGCTTCGATGCCTGCACCGACAGCGGCGCGTTGGCGGCGATCTTTTCGGCGAGCGCGATCGCGGTGGGCAGCAGGTCGGCGAGCGGGACGACATGGTTGACGAGCCCGAACTCGGCGGCGCGCGCCGCGGGGATCGGGTCGCCGGTCAGCATATATTCCATCGCTAGCTTGCGCGGGATTTGTTGCGCAAGGCGGAAGGCGCCGCCCGCCGCGGCGAACAGCCCGACCTTGACTTCAGGCAGTCCGAATTGCGCATGATCCGCGGCGATGATGATGTCGCTCATCAACGCGATCTCGCAGCCGCCGCCAAAGGCGAAGCCGTTGACCGCGGCAATGATCGGCTTCGAGATCGGGTGCGATACCATGCCTGCAAAACCCCACGCTTGCTGCGCCGGATCGTCGGGATAGAGGCTTTCGCCGCGAGAGAGCGCGACGAGATCTGCGCCCGCACAGAAGCTTTTGTCACCCGCGCCGGTGATCAAGACGACGCGGATTTCAGGGTCTGCTTCGGCTTCTTCGAGCGCGATGCCGATGCCGATGTGGACCGCGGCATTGACCGCATTGCGCGCCTCGGGCCGGTTGATCGTGACGATCAATATATGGCCGCGGCGTTCGGTGAGAATGGTGGTGTCGGTCATCGCGAATCTCTCCCTTTGGCGGGAGTATCGCGGTTGGTTGACGTTTACGTCAACTGTAATCCTCCCTGTCGCGCAGCGATGGGGAGGGGGACAGTCCGCAGGATGGTGGAGGGGCGGGGACGTTCGCGCCTTGGCCCCTCCGTCAGCGCTCCGCGCTGCCACCTCCCCATGGCTATGCCACAGGGAGGAAGTTTTATCAGATCGACTGGCCGGTCTTCGCCCAGTCGGCGAGGAAGCCTTCGATGCCCTTTTCGGTCAGGATATGCTTGAACAACCCCTTGATGACCGACGGCGGCGCGGTCATCACGTCGGCGCCGATCTTCGCGGCCTCGAGGACATGGATGCCGTGGCGGACGCTGGCGACGAGGATTTGGGTCTCATAGCCGTAATTGTCGTAGATCAGCCGGATGTCGGAGATCAGCTGCATCCCGTCGAAGCCATTGTCGTCGTGGCGGCCGACAAAGGGCGAGACGAAGGTTGCGCCGGCCTTGGCTGCGAGCAGCGCCTGCGCCGCCGAGAAGCAGAGCGTGACATTGACCATGGTGCCGTCGCTGGTCAGCGCCTTGCACGTCTTGAGCCCGTCGATCGTCAGCGGCACCTTGATGCAAACGTTAGGGGCGATCTTGCGGAGGATCTCGGCCTCTTTCATCATCGTCGCATGGTCGAGCGCGACGACTTCGGCCGATACGGGGCCGGTGGTCAACGCGCAGATTTCCTTCGTCACTTCCTTGAAATCGCGGCCCGACTTGGCGATCAGCGACGGGTTGGTGGTTACCCCGTCGAGCAGGCCGGTCGCGGCGAGTTCCTGGATGTCGGCGATTTCGGCGGTGTCGGCGAAGAATTTCATGGCGCGGGGCTTTCCTGTGGGAAGGTGATTCGGGTTGGCCATCGCCCTAGAGCAACGGCGGAGAAAACTGAACCGTCCTCACCGTCTTTCGTCACCCTCGAACGAGGCTCGTGGCTCGTTCGACTTAATCCGGGGGCCATGACGACCGGGCGGTGATGAACGTCGGATCGAGTTCGGCATGACGAACAAGGAAAGCACTGGAGTTCTTTCTTTGTTCCTATTAAGCGCGAGCTATGGCCAAAGCGAAACGTCAATATGTCTGCCAGAATTGCGGCTCCGCCACCTATCGCTGGCAGGGGCAGTGCGCCGATTGCGGCGAGTGGAACACGCTGGTCGAGGAGGCTGGCGAGACGGTATTTTCGGCAAAGCACGACCTGAGCAAGGGCGGGCGCACGATCGCACTCGAATCGCTCGATGCCGAGAGCAAGATGCCCGAGCGGATGCTGTGCGGAATTGCGGAGTTCGACCGCGCGCTCGGTGGCGGGTTCGTTGCCGGGTCGGCGACGCTGATCGGCGGCGATCCGGGGATCGGCAAGTCGACGCTTTTGCTGCAGGCGGCCGGGCGGCTGGCGCAGGCGGGCAAGTCGGTCGTTTATATCAGCGGCGAGGAAGCGGCGGCGCAGGTGCGGCTGCGCGCGCAGCGGCTGGGGCTCGGCAACGCGCCGGTCGCGCTGGCGAGCGCGACGTCGGTGCGCGATATCCTTGCGACGCTCGACCGGCAGACCGCCGATTTCGTCGTGATCGATTCGATCCAGACGATGCACAGCGACCTGATCGACAGTGCGCCGGGGACAGTGAGCCAGGTGCGCGCGAGTGCGCAGGAGCTGATCCGCTATGCCAAGGATAGCGACGCCGCGATCGTGCTCGTCGGTCATGTCACCAAAGACGGGACGATCGCGGGACCGCGCGTACTCGAACATATGGTCGACACGGTGCTGGCGTTCGAAGGCGAGCGCAGCCACCAGTACAGGATCCTGCGCGCGGTGAAGAACCGCTTTGGCGGCACCGACGAAATCGGCGTCTTCGCGATGGGCGAAGAAGGGCTGGGCGAAGTTTCGAACCCGTCGAGCCTGTTCCTGACCGATCGCAGCCGCGACGTGCCGGGTTCGGTGGTGTTTCCGGCGCTGGAAGGCACACGGCCGGTGCTGGTCGAGGTGCAGGCGCTGACCGTGCGGCTGGCGAGCGGCGCGACTCCCCGGAGAGCGGTGGTTGGCTGGGACAGCGGGCGGCTCGCGATGGTGCTCGCCGTCCTCGAAGCGCGCTGCGGGCTGCAAATGGGTGCCGCCGAGGTCTATCTCAACATCGCGGGCGGTTACCGGTTGACCGATCCCGCCGCCGATCTGGCGGTCGCGGCGGCGCTGATATCGGCGTTCAGCGAACGTCCGGTGCCCGCCGACGCCATCGTGTTCGGGGAATTGTCGCTGTCGGGCGAAGTGCGCCAGGTTTCGCACGATGGGCTGCGGCTGCGTGAGGCGGCAAAGCTTGGTTTCTCGCGCGGTTGGGGGCCGAAGGGCATGAAAGCGGTCGGCGGGATTTCGGTCACCGGTTTCGAACGCCTCGGCGAACTCGTTGACCTGATGCTCGGTCGCGACTAGCGACCGCAAAATGGGAAGTTTGACGGCTCTGGATATCGTCGTGCTGGTGCTGGTTGGCGGCGGCGCGGTACTCGGTTTTTCGCGCGGCCTCGTGCAGGAACTGACGACGCTGCTTGCTTGGGTTCTGGCGATTGCGGCGGTGCGGTTTTTTCACCCGCTGGTGACCGACCTGCTCGCGGGCTGGGTCGGGACCGAAGGCGGCGCTGCGGCGCTCGCTTTCGTCCTGCTATTCGGCGGCGTGTTCGCATTTGCCAAATGGGGATCGCGCGCCATGGGACAGCGCAGCCGCGCGTCGCTGGTCGGCGGTTTCGACCGTGGGCTGGGCGCTGGGTTCGGCGCCGTCAAAGGCCTGCTGATCGCCTCGATCGGTTTCATGCTCGTCACGCTGCTTTACGACATCGGCTATGGCAATGCGCAGCGTCCGGCGTGGATGACCGACAGCCGCACCTATCCGGCGCTGAACGCCACCAGCACCGCGATGAGCAAGGTGATCGCCGATCGCCGCGCCGAAGCGCGCGAGGCCGAAGCTGAAGCCGGCAAAGACAAGCCATGAGCGCGCCGCTCTATAATCGCGATATTCTGGCGCTGGCGGTCGCGACCGCCGAATATCTGCCGAATCCCGATGCGCGTTTCCGGGTGAGCAAGCGCGCACCGCTGTGCGGCAGCGCCATCATCCTCGACCTCGACACCGATGACGCCGGCCGTGTCACCCATGTCGGCATGCATGTCGAGGCGTGCGCGCTGGGGCAGGCCTCGGCGGCGCTGCTGGCGCGCCATGCGCAGGGACGCAGCCTTGCCGATCTGCGCGATGCGCGCGCCGCGATCGCGGGCTGGTTCGGGGGCACGGGCGGCCAGCCCGACTGGCCGGGCTTCAACCTGCTTGCGCCGGCGCGCGATTATCCCGCGCGGCACGGCGCGATCCTGCTGCCCTTCGACGCCGCGATCGCGGCGCTCGAGGAGCGGGCCGCGGCGGCATGACCCTGCTCGCGCTCACCGCGGCGGCTTCGGAAGCGGCTGAAAAGGTGGCCGAAACAGCAACCGATACCGCGCTGGTCGAGGGCGCGATCCTGCTGGGGGTCGCGACCTTGTTCGTGCTGATTTTCCGCCGCCTCGGCCTCGGCGCCGTGCTCGGTTACCTGATCGCGGGCGCGGTTGTCGGGCCGCACGGCCTAGCGCTTGTCGGGGGCGGCGAATCGAAGCTTGCTTTTGCCGAGCTTGGCATCGCTTTCCTGCTTTTCCTCGTCGGACTTGAACTCTCGCCGAACCGGCTGTGGCAGATGCGCCGCGCGATTTTCGGGCTCGGCATGGCGCAGGTCGTCATCACCGGGCTGGTGCTAACGGGGCTCATCCATTTGACTCTGGGGTTCAGCCCCGCGGCTTCGCTGGCACTCGGCTTGCCGCTGGCACTGTCGTCGACCGCGCAGGTGTTGCCCGGCCTCAAAAGCTCGGGGCGGATCAATTCACCCTTTGGCGAGAAGGCCTTCTCGATCCTGCTGTTTCAGGATCTGGCGATCGTGCCGATGATCACCATCATCGCGGTGCTGTCGCGCGCGCCAGCCGATCCTTCGGCGCCGTCGGGGTGGAAGATGGCGTTCTTCACGGTGTGGGCGATCATCGTCCTGGTTCTTGCGGGCCGCTTCGTCGTCAATCCGTTGCTCCGGATCATCGGCCGTTATGGCGAGCGCGAATTGTTCGTCGTCGTTGGTCTGCTCACCATCCTGGCGAGCGCCGCGCTGATGCACAGCCTGCATCTGTCGACCGCGCTGGGCGCCTTTATCGCGGGCGTCATGCTCGCTGATTCGCCTTATCGGCACGAGATCGAATCGGACGTCGAGCCGTTTCGCCTCGTCCTGCTGGGCCTCTTCTTCCTCGCTGTCGGCATGGTGCTTGATGTCGGCGCGGTTCTGGAACGTCCGCTGATGGTGCTCGGCCTCGCGCTCGGGCTGGTCGCCGTGAAGGTCGTCGTCCTGACGCTGATCGTGAAGCTGTTCGGGAAACCGTGGCCGGTCGCGCTCGGGCTCGGGCTGCTGCTCAGTCAGGGCGGCGAATTCGGCTTCTTGCTGTTTGCGCAGGCCGCCGATGCGCTGCTGATCCAGCCCGAGGCGGCGAGCCTGTTCAGCGCGGTGGTCACGTTGTCGATGGTGACGACGCCGTTCCTGATGCTGTTCGCGCGCAACCTCGAATTTTCACCCGCCGCCGAGCCGTTTGACATGGACGATCCCGAGGGCGCGCCGCGCGGGTCGGCGATCATCGTCGGCTATGGACGGTTCGGCCAGATCGTGTCGCAGATGCTGCACGGCGTCGCATGCTCGGTGACGCTGATCGACAAGAAGCCGAGCCAGATCGAGCTGTCGAGCCGCTTCGACACCAAAGTCTATTTCGGCGACGGGCTTCGCATCGACCTGCTGCGCCGCGCGGGGGCCGAAGAGGCGCGGCTGATCATCTTTTGCATGGATGATGCGTCGGTCGATGCGGCGGCGATGAAGCCGATCGTCGCTGCCTTTCCGCACGCGAAGATCTTGATGCGCGTGTTCGACAGGCGGCAATTGCTGGCGGTCGAAGGGGCGGGGATTGACGGGGTCGTCCGCGAAGTGTTCGAAAGTTCGGTTGCGATGGGGTTGAGCGCGCTTCGCCACCTGGAAGTCGATCCGCGCGAGATGGACGATGTCGAGGCGGCGCTCCGCCATCTCGACGAGACGCGGCTGCAGGCACAGATCGACGAAGGCGATATTTCGGCGGGCATGGACCATCGGTTCAAGCCGGGTGGCGGGCGCGAGGCCGACAGCGTGCTCGAGACATTCCGTCGCAAGCGGCTCGCGGCAAAAGCTGCCCGCGAAGAAAATGAAGCAATGGGCCTGACGGGCGAAAACTAGCTACCCTGCCGCCGCTCCAAAGACGCGCGGTGGGGGTTACCCCGATGAGATCGGGATCGGCAGTGGGGGCCTTACCCCTCCAGAAAGGCCGCGACGGCCTCAAGACCATAGTCTTCGGTGACGAAGCTCTGTCCGATGCCGCGCGTCAGGATCAGCGGCAGCTTTCCGCCGCGAACCTTCTTGTCGTGCGCCATATGGCCGGCCAAAGTCGCGCCGTCGGTGTTGACGCCCGCGCTGGCAAGGCTGTGCGGCAGGTCGACGCTGGCCAGATGGTCGCGGACGCGCGCCGCGTCTTCGGCAGAACAGAGGCCCTTCGCGGCCGAGAATTGGTGCGCGAGCACCATGCCCGCCGCGACCGCCTCGCCATGGAGCAGCCGGTCCGAATAGCCGGTCTCGGCCTCGAGCGCATGGCCGAAGCTGTGGCCGAGGTTGAGCAACGCACGAATGTCCTGCGTTTCGCGCTCGTCGGCCGCGACGATGCGCGCCTTGGCGGCGACGCTGTGGGAAATCGCCTTGTGGCGAGCCGCGCTGTCTCCGGCGAGCAGGGCGGCACCGTGCGTCTCGCACCAGGCGAAGAAGTCCGCGTCGTCGATAAGGCCATATTTCACGACTTCGGCATAGCCGGCGCCAAGTTCGCGGCGCGGCAGCGTTTCGAGCGTCGTCGGATCGATCACGACGAGCGCGGGCTGGTGAAAGGCGCCGATCAGATTCTTGCCCGCGGCGACGTTGATCGCCGTCTTGCCACCGACGCTGCTATCGACTTGCGCAAGCAAAGTGGTCGGCACCTGGATGAAGTTGCAGCCGCGCTTGACGATGCTGCACGCAAAACCGACGAGGTCGCCGATGACGCCGCCGCCGAGGGCGATCACATGGTCGCCGCGCTCGACGCCTTCGCCGATCAGCCATTCGGTCAGGCGCGCAAGGCCGGCCCAGCTCTTCGTGCCTTCGCCGGGTTCGAGGACGAAGGAGGAGAAGGATATGCTCTCCATCCCCAGCGCGGTGCCGAGCGGGACCAGATATTGTTCGGCGACATGGCTGTCGGTGACGATCATCGTTCGCGGGCGCTTGAGCAACGGTGCGACATGCTCGCCGATGCCGCGAATAAGACCATCGCCGATCAGGATCGGGTAACTGCGGCTGCCGAGTTCGACGGTCAGGCTTTCCATTGCGACAGCGCCTCCAGAATGTTGCGCACCGTATGGTCGTGCGGCGTGCTCGCCGAACTGATGCGCAGATGCGCCTCGGCATAGATTGGGTTGCGGACCGCTGCCAGCTCGCGCAGCACTTCGCCGGGGTCGCGGTTCTTGAGCAGCGGGCGGTGGCTGCGGCGTCCGACGCGCTCGACCAGCGTTGCGATATCGGCGTCGAGCCAGATGCAGAGGCTGTCCTGCAAGATCAGCGCGCGCGTTTCGTCGTTGATAAACGCGCCGCCGCCGGTCGCGAGCACCATCGGCTTGCCCGCCAGCAGACGCGCGATCACCCGCCGCTCGCCATCGCGAAAATGCGCCTCGCCGAACCTGGCGAAAATATCCGAAATCGTCGTGTCGGCGGCGCGTTCGATCTCGTCGTCGGCATCGGCAAAACGCATGCCCAACCTTTGCGCGAGACGGCGGCCGATCGTCGATTTCCCGGACCCCATCAGCCCCACGAGCACGATCGACCGTTCGCGGATCGACGCGGGGATGGCCCCAGAAGAAATTGGGCCCGGGCTTTTCGGGTTTCGCGACATGGTGCGCGCGGCTATACCGCCCAAGGCGCGCGGGACAATGTTTTTGCTGCACGCGCGTAATGGGACGAACAGCAGGCATTGGACATTGCGCGCGAAAGGCAGATCGGGAAAAGGGCGCTGGATTGCACGATTGATCGTGCTGGCGCTGGTTCTGGTGGCTTTCTTTCTGTTCCTGCTGTTCCTGGGCCGGCCGATCGAGCCGCGAATGATTGAGGTGGACGTGACCGACAAGATTGCCGAAAGCGCACCGCAATGAAGATGAAAACACTGTCGCTCACGCTGGGCTTGTCGGGAACCGCCATGGCCGCCGCGCTGGTACTGCCCGCGCTCGCGCAGGAATCGCTGTTGCCCGAAGGCTTCGGCAACCCCGCCGACACGCCCGCCCCGCGCCCGTCGCCGACACCGTCGCCCAGCGCGACGCCGACACCCGGCTCGACCCCCAAAAATGGCGCCTCGCCGCCGCCGGTTGCCCCGACGCTAAGCACCACCACCGTGAGCGCGTCCGCCGAAGAGGGCGAGGATGCCGAGGAAGGCGAGGAGGTCGCATCGGGCGGGCTGAAATATGACCTGCCGCCCGGTGCCCGCCGCCTGCTCACGCGGATCGGGCCGCTGACCCCGGAAACCGGCGGGCTTGCTCCCGATGCATTCGGCGTGCGCGGCCAATATGCCGCCGCGATCATGCGCAAGACCAGTGGCCAGTTCGCATCGCGCTGGGGCCAGATATTGCTTCGCCGCTCGCTCGCCTCGGCGATCGACACGCCGGTCACGATCAACGGCGCCGATCTGGCGGCCGATCGCGCCTCGCTGCTGCTTCGCATGGGCGAATCGATTGCCGCGCGCTGGATCGTCCAGTCGGTCGATTATGATCGCGCGAGCCCGCGCCTCGTCGCCGCGGCACAGCAGACCTATCTTGCCAATGCCGATCCGGCGGGGATGTGCCCCTATGTGCCTGCAGGCCTCGCCCATGGCGACGAGCAGGCATGGCGGTTGTCGGCCGCGATCTGTTCGGGCCTGTCGGGCGAAGCGGGCCCCGCAGGCTGGGCGATCGGCCGGGTGCGGTCCAGCGGCAAAATCTCGAACTTCGATATCTTGCTCGCCGAACGCGTGCTCGGCGCGACGGGCAGCGGCCGCCGCTCGACGACGATCGAGTGGGACAATGTCGACCGTCTGACGAGCTGGCGTTTCGGTATGGCCACCGCGACCGCGATCCCGGTTCCCGAGGCGCTGCGGACATCGGCGCCATCCAATATCAAAAGCTGGGCGGTGCTGGCGCCCATGACCGATATGGCGAGCCGTGTCGCCGCGGCGCCCGAAGCGGCCGCGCGCGGCGTGTTGTCGAGCGAGGCCTATGTGTCGCTGTTGAGCGCCGCGGCGAGCGAGGAAGAACCCGCCGAGGCGCTCGCAAACCAAACTGACCAGCTTCGCGGTGCGTTTCGCTTCGCAAGCGGCGTCGATCGTTATGCGGCGATGGAGCGCCTGTGGGGCGCGGATACGGGCAACCCGACGCAGCGTTATGCTGCGATGGTCGCCACGGCGCGCGCCG
Source organism: Sphingopyxis sp. (assembly GCA_051861185.1). Taxonomy (GTDB): domain Bacteria; phylum Pseudomonadota; class Alphaproteobacteria; order Sphingomonadales; family Sphingomonadaceae; genus Sphingopyxis. The sequence goes on along the minus strand of JBIMKQ010000003.1, from coordinate 279,420 downwards.
CGGCGGCTTTGCCAGCCAATACCGATGTCGGGGCCGACCCCTGGCAGCTGATGGGATCGATGCTCGCTGGCGGTTACGACGAAAATGCCATAGCATGGGTCCCGACCGTTTCGATCGGCAGCCGGGCGTGGGGCGTGCTCGCCGTGGGGTCGCCGCGGCCGCTTACGGGCATGAGCGCGGGCGCGGTCGGACAGTTTGCGGGCGACGACGACAGCGCCGATGCGCTGCGGTCGAAGTTCCTCTTGGCGGGTCTCGCCGGTCTTGGACGGCTCGATGCGAGCGCGGCAGCGTCGGCGGCGAGCGATCTGGAGGTCGACCTTGGCAAGCAGACGCGTTGGTCGCGTGCGATCATGGCGGCGGCCGAGCGCCGCGAGCCGGGGATGGTCGCCTTGCTTGCGGCAGCGGGAATGCAGGGCGAATGGTCAAAGGTGCCGCCCTATCATCTCTATTATATTGTCCGGGCGCTGCGTGAGGTGGGGCTTGCGTCCGAAGCGCGGATGATCGCCGCCGAAGCGTTGGTGCGTGTCTGACGAAGCCCTGATCGACCGCTTTCTCGAAATGATGGCGGCTGAACGCGGGGCCTCGCGCAATACGCTGGCCGCCTATCGCCGCGATCTGGAGCAGGCGGCCGAGTGGGGCAAGGGGCCGCTGTTCGAGGCAGATGCGGCCGCCTTGCGCAAATTAATGGCGGATTATCAGTCGCTGGCCGCGAGCAGCGCAGCACGCAAATTGTCGGCGCTGCGCCAGTTCTTCGCCTTCTTGCTTGATGAAGGCGAGCGCGCCGACAATCCGGCGCTCGATATCGCGCGGCCAGCAACGCGTCGTCCGCTGCCGCGAATCCTGACGCACTCGGACGTCGAACGATTGTTCGAGCAGGCGGGCGGGGAGGCCGACGGCGAGGCCGCGCCTGCCAATGCCGTGCGCATGCTGTTACTGCTCGAGCTGCTTTACGGTTCGGGGCTTCGCGCGACCGAGCTGGTCTCGCTGCCGCGGCGGGCTGTCGCCGGCGAACGCGAATATCTGATCGTCCGCGGTAAGGGCGAGAAGGAGCGGCTGGTGCCGCTGTCCGAGCGCGCGCGCGATGCGCTCGATCGCTGGTTGCCGCTTCTGACCGATGCATCGCCGTGGCTGTTCCCGTCGGGCAAGGCGCATATCTCGCGCGTCCGGCTGTTCCAGATGCTGCGCGAGCTGGCGGCGCGCGCCGGGCTCGATCCGACCGCGATCAGCCCGCATGTCCTGCGCCACGCCTTTGCGACCCATTTGCTTGAGGGCGGAGCCGATCTGCGCGCGCTGCAACTGATGCTCGGCCACGCCGATATCGCCACGACCGAAATCTATACCCATGTCGACAGCCGCCGCCTCGTCGAACTGGTCAACCGCCGTCACCCGCTCGCGCAGATGCCCGACCGTACAGCCAGCGTTGACCTTGAGACGCCATCGTCCTAGCGCTCCCCTATGACAGCCTTTCTGGACTTCGAAAAACAGGTCGCGGCGCTCGATCGCCAGATCGCCGAACTGCGCGAAATGGGCGATGATCCCACGCTCAACATCGACAATGATATCGCCCGGCTCGAGGATAAGTCCTCGAAATTGCTGCGCGAAATCTATTCGAAACTGACGCCTTGGCAAAAGACGCAGGTCGCGCGCCACCCGGACCGTCCGCATTTCAAGCATTATGTCGCCGGCCTGTTCGACGATTGGATGCCGCTCGCCGGCGACCGCAATTTCGGCGACGATCAGGCGATATTGGGCGGGCTGGCGCGTTTTCGCGGCCGCCGCGTCATGGTCATCGGCCACGAAAAGGGCGACGATATCCCGTCGCGGATGAAGCATAATTTCGGGATGGCAAAGCCCGAGGGCTATCGCAAGGCGATCCGCCTGATGCAGCTTGCCGACCGCTTCGGCCTGCCCGTCGTCACGCTCGTCGACACGTCGGGCGCGTTTCCGGGCATCCAGGCCGAAGAGCGCGGGCAAGCCGAGGCGATTGCGCGCTCGACCGAGCAGTGCCTTGCGCTGGGCGTGCCGATGGTCGCCGCGGTCGTGGGTGAGGGCGGCTCGGGAGGCGCTATCGCGCTCGCGGCCGCGAACCGCGTGCTGATGTTCGAACATGCGGTCTATTCGGTGATTTCGCCTGAGGGCTGCGCGTCGATATTGTGGCGCACGTCGGACAAGGCGGCCGATGCCGCCGCGGCGATGAAGATGTCGGCGCAGGACTTGATGGGCCTGAAAGTCATCGACCGGATCGTCCCTGAACCCGTCGGTGGCGCACACCGTGCCCCCGAAGTCGCGATTGCGGCGCTGGGCGACGCGATTGCGCAGGAACTCGACGCTTTGTCGGGCCTGCCGCGTGACAAGATCCTTGCCGCGCGCGAGGAAAAATTCCTTGCGATGGGCCGCGCTTAGACGCGGCTCTCGTGGAACCCGATCGCGGGTTATCGCGTTCCCTTTTCGAAAATCGGCCGACCGCGATTCATCGCGTGGCTTGCGTTGTCGTGCGACGGGGATACCCTGACCGAAGAATAGAGTGGGAGGCATTTCGATGAGCTGGAAGACCGGAAAAAGACTGGCAGCGGTGCTGGCGATGGGCGGAATTGCGGTCACCGGCGCCGCCGACGCGCAGTTGAAGGCGATCAAGACCGCGACGAACATTTCGCCGGCCGAACGCAAGCAGGGCACCGACGCGCACCCGCAGCTGATGGCCGAATTCGGCGGTGCTTATAACGGGCCGCAGGCGACCTATGTGAACCGCATCGGGCAGAATATCGCGGTCCAGTCGGGCCTGTCGCGCTCTCCTAGCGATTTCACCGTAACCCTGCTCAACTCGCCGGTGAACAACGCGTTCGCGATCCCTGGCGGCTATGTCTATGTCACGCGGCAACTGATGGCGCTGATGAACGACGAGGCCGAACTGGCAGGGGTGCTCGGGCATGAGGTCGGCCATGTCGCTGCGCAGCACAGCAAAAAGCGCCAGTCGGCGGCGACGCGCAACCAGATCCTCGGCGTCCTCGGCGCGGTGCTGGGCGGCGCGATCGGCGACAATGGCGGCCTGCTTGGCGGGCTTGGCGGGCTGCTCCAGAATAATTCGATGCAGGTCGCGCAAATGGCGACACTCGGCTTTTCGCGCGCCCAGGAATTGCAGGCCGACCAGCTTGGCGTCCAGTATCTGCGCAGCGCAGGGTATGACCCGCTGGCGCTGTCGACGATGCTGACGAGCCTTGCCAACCAGACGACCCTCGACGCGCGGCTTTCGGGCGGTGATGCGCGCTCGCTGCCCGCGTGGGCCAGCACGCACCCGGACCCCGCATCGCGTGTCCGCAACGCGCAGACGCTTGCGAGCCGCGTTGGCGGAAGCGGCAGGACGCGTAATGCCGAGGCCTTTCTGGCGTCGGTGGACAATATTCTTTACGGCGACGATCCCGCGCAGGGTATGGTCGAGGGCAATGAGTTCCTGCATCCCGACCTGCGGCTCAAATTTACGGTGCCAAACGGCTATGGCATGCAAAATGGCGTCGATGCGGTATCGATCAGCGGCAACGGCGGCCAGGCGCAATTTACGACCGGTCCATATAATGGTGACATGAACGCCTATATCGCCGCCGCGTTCAAGGCGGTGGCGGGCAATGCGACGATCAGCCCCGGTGCGATCCAGCGTACCACCGTCGGCGGCATTCCGGCGTCCTATTCAACAGCGCGGGTCAATACTCAGTCGGGGCAGGTCGACGTCACCATTTTTGCTTATGAATTCTCGCGCAGCAGCGCGTTCCATTTCGTCACGCTGACACAGGCTGGCGGCGCGAGCGCGTTCAATTCGATGTTGAACAGCGTCCGGCGCCTGAGCGTCGCGGAAGCTGCGGCGATCAAGCCGCGGCGGATCGATGTCGTGACCGTCGGCCGCGGCGATACGATGGCCAGCCTTGCCCGGCGGATGGCGTACAGCAATTATCAGGCTGAGCGGTTTCAGGTGCTCAACCGGCTCAGCGCGTCGAGCCGACTGACCCCCGGGCAGAAGGTCAAGATCGTCGTTTACGCCAGCCGGTAGCGGCTTTTCACGGGATGCACGAAAAAGGGCGGTGGATTGCTCCACCGCCCTTTCCGACTTGCCCGCGCATCGCGATAAGCGGCGCGCGAGGCAATGAGCTTAACGCTCCTTGTCGAGTTCCGACGAAACGTCGGTGAAGGTGTTGCTGACGCTGTTGCCGACTGCGCCCATTGCGGTGATGCCGGCGACGGCAATCAGGGCCGCAATCAGGCCATATTCGATGGCGGTGGCGGCTTCGGTGTTGCGGACGAACTTTTTGATGAACTTCATGACTGGTCTCCTGATTTCACTTACCCTGTTGACGGTCTGGTCTTGGTCAACATCTGGGGGTTTAGGGCGAATAGGTTTTGAAAATCTTAATGGCACCGAGGGCGCAGCGGAGCGGCGGTCCTGAACAGGGACAGCCGCCGCAACGCTACATATTCGTCTCGGCGGCGGTTGAGACTTTGCCCCACATGTTGGTTGTAGAATTGGCGACATTGCCCACGGCAACGACAGCCGCCAGAAAGACAAGGGCCAGGATCAGCCCGTATTCGACGGCTGTGGCGGCCCTGGTCGACCGCATCAGCCTGTAAAACTTTCGCATTGTTCCACCCCTGACTGAAATTATAGTTCCCGAGGGTGCCCATATTCACACAGGAAGGTTAATAATTTGTCCGCGCTTACACCCGGAAAACTGCCAAAAAGCTTGCTCATTGTCGTCGCGGCGGCGCTCGTCGACCGCGACGGAAGACTGCTGGTCCAGCAGCGTCCCGAGGGCCTGTCGATGGCCGGGCTGTGGGAATTCCCGGGTGGCAAGCTGGAACCCGACGAAACGCCGGAGCAAGCGTTGATCCGCGAACTGGGCGAGGAACTGGCAATCGATGTCGATCATGCCTGCCTGGCGCCGGCCTGTTTCGCGAGCGAGGCACTCGGCGACAAGCATCTGCTGTTGCTGTTATACGTATGCCGGAAATGGCGTGGAACGCCGGTCGCGCAGCACGCCAGCGCGCTGCGTTGGGTGCGTCCGGTCGAACTGCACGCCCTCGACATGCCGCCGGCCGACAAGCCGTTGATCGGCCTGCTGGAGGCGTTGATCTAGGTCTTCGGCTTTAAGGCTTCGGCGAGTGAAGCGGTGCCGCTACCGCGCCGCGCCGGTTGCGGTTGGTCGGGATGTGGCGCCCAGCCGCTGAAATGGACAAGGCGGAAGGCTTCGCCGATGCGGCCATCGGGATCGGCCTGACTTTCGAAAGCAGCGGCGATCCGCGCCGCCTCTTTGCGGGTCAGCGGCGGCGGGGCGGGGGCCAGCCGGCTGGAAAGACCCGCGGCGCGCAAATCGCGCGCGAGCGCAAACCAGTCGCCATATCGCACCGTCAGTGGCTCGACGTCGACGACGGGCATGGTGAAGCCGACGCGCTGGAGCAGATTGCCCATCGCGGCGAGGTCGATCTGCGGATGCAGCCGCGCGATCGACCGCACCCCGTCGGTCATCACCGCGCGGCGAAGCCGGGGGAGGCTGCCGTCGCCGACAAAGGTGCCGAGCAGCAAGCCGTCGGGCGCGAGCAGGGCGCGCAGGCGGACAAGCGCGCCGGGCACGTCGTTGACGCTGTCGAGCCCGCCGGGCCAGACGATGAGGTCGAAACTGGCAAAGGGCAGGTCGATGGCGTCGGCCTCGACCATGATGGCGCCGCTTTGGGCCGCAAGACGCGGCCCTGCCTCGGCGATGGTCAGGTCGGTGCCGAGCGCGCGCAGATGGTCCGCGAGCGCGCCATCATGCGCACCGATGAGCAAGGCGCGCGGAAATTCGCGCGTCACCATCGCCAGCCGATCGAGCAGGGTTTCGGCGATGATCGGCGCCAGGAAATTGGCGGATGCGGGAAGGCGAGCCAGGCGGTCGCGCTGGGCACGGTGGCGGGCGGCAGAGAAAAGCGGGCGGGGGGATTGCGACATGCGCCGCTTGTGCCGTCCCCGGCGATGCTTCACAAGTCGGGGATGGCGAGTGCGACGGGGGATGCCGAAAAAGAAGATGCGCCGACCGGCAGGTTGTTCGGCGGCTTGCGCGTCGCAGCGCGTGCGATCGTGGATTATGCGCTGCCCCCGCGCTGCCCCGGTTGCGGCATCATCGTCAGCGAAGATCGCCAGTTTTGCCTGACCTGCTGGTCGTCGCTTGATTTCATGGGCGGGCCGTCCTGTCTGCACTGCTCGATCCCGCTTCCCACCGCGCTCGCGGGCGCGCCGATCGCCTGCGGGGCGTGCCTTGCGACTCCGCCGCCGTTCGACGGCGCGCCCGCTGCGCTTGCTTATGGTCCTGTCGCACGCACCGTCGCGCTGCGGCTCAAATATGGCCGGCGGACAGGGCATGCCCGGTTAATGGCGCAGTTGATGGCGCGACAGCTTGCGACACTGGGGGAGGCCGACACAATGCTGCTGGTGCCGGTGCCGCTGCACCGCTGGCGGCTCTGGTCGCGCGGCTTCAATCAGGCGGCGCTGGTGGCGGACGAACTCGCGCGCCTCACGGGCGCGCCGCGCGACCATCATGTGCTGTTCAGAATCAAGGCGACCGCATCGCTGCGCGGGAAAGGGCGGCGCGAACGCGATCGCATCGTTGCCGGGGCATTCGCGCTGGCGCGTGACGCAAAGACGCGCGTGGCGGGCCGGCATCTGGTGCTGGTCGACGACGTCCATGCCAGCGGCGCAACGCTGCGTGCGGCTGCGCGCGCCTTGCGTCGCAGCGGCGCGACGCGGGTTTCTGCGCTGACCTGGGCCCGGGTCGTTCCGGACGCGCTGATGACGGGCAACATATTTGACTTTGCTTCGTTGGATTCCGATATGACAGATCAATAGATGACAGGATAGCCGCATGGCCAAGATCGAAGTTTTTACCAAATTCCTTTGCCCCTATTGCTCGCGCGCGAAGGCGCTGCTCGAGCGCAAGGGCGTCGAATATCAGGAAATCGACCTGACGATGGATCGGCCCGGGTTTGACGCGATGGTCGAACGTGCGGGAGGCGCGCGCACCGTCCCGCAGATTTTCATCGACGGCAAACATGTCGGCGGCAGCGACGATCTGGCGGCGCTTGATGCACGCGGCGGGCTCGATCCGCTGCTCGGGCTGGGCTGAGCTTGATTGTCTTCGACCTTTGTTGCGCTGTGGGGGACCATCGCTTCGAAGCCTGGTTCGCGAGCAGCGAAAGCTTTTCCGACCAGCAGGCGCGCGGGCTGATTGCCTGTCCGGTGTGCGGCGATGACGATGTCAAAAAGGCGGTGATGGCGCCGCGGGTCGGCGCCAAGTCCAACCGCCAGGCTATCGCTCAGACGCCCGCCAAGCCGTCCGATGCCGGCGGACCGTCCCCCGAACTGGTCCGCAAGCTGATCGCCGATATCGCCGCGAAGCAGGCGGAAATGCTGCCGCAATCGCGATGGGTGGGGCGCGATTTCGCCGACGCCGCCCGCGCAATGCACGAAGGGCGTACGGCCGAGAAGCTGATCCACGGGCAGGCCTCACCCGAGGAGGCAGAGGCGCTGCGCGACGACGGGATTGCCGCGATGCCTTTGCTCGTGCCGATCGTGCCGCCAGAGGCGACCAATTGACCCATCCCGATTGACGCTTTGTATCCGCCGCCGCTACACGAACGGCGGCGCACCCGTAGCTCAGCAGGATAGAGCATCAGATTCCTAATCTGGGGGCCACTGGTTCGAATCCAGTCGGGTGCACCACCGGTCATTTGAGTGCGAAGAGGGTCGGTTCTTCCGGCGACGGTGTTTCAATGACCAGCAGCCCCAGATGCATGGCCTGGGTAATAAGATGCGCCCGGTTCCGGGCATTGAGTTTCAGACGCACATTCTCGATATGCCGTTCGACGGTTCGCGGTGCTATATTTATCTCGATCGCGATCTGCTTGGCCGAGCAGCCTACAGCGACTAATTCCAGTATTTGATGCTCACGAAAGGTCAAATGCGGTTCGACGTTCAAAGCGTTTTGATGCACGGCGCAATCCCCTGATACCCCAAGGCGTAGACACGGTGCGACCGACGAGCATCTTTTGTGCGGCAACGCCGCAACCCACCTGCTCTGGCTTCGATGATATCCCTTTGCGCGCTGTTTAGCAATTAAGCTAAGCTAATTAAGTATATACAGACACCTTCTGTGCCAATACATCTATACTACTGAAATTCAGTCTAAATCTATTCCAAAATGCTAAGGAAATTTACGTAAGTGTTTTTGCTACGCCATTCATACACACGAATTCCTAGGTCTTTACCCGGATGGATTCGTCAGGCGCAAAGGCAGATGAGACTCGCAAATGGGGTCGCCGCAAATACCAATTCCAGATTGGAGACGTGGCGTGCAAGGTCTATCGGCAGAGTTTCAGCGCGGGTCTATACCGCAGGATACCATCCTAAAATTTCGTAAGGGCGAGATCATCTTCTCGCAGGGCGATCCTGGCGATTGCTGGTTCGAAGTCATTTCGGGCACCGTCCGAACCTGTCATTTTCATGTCGACGGGCACCGCCAGCTGACGGGTTTTTTCTATCAGGGTGATGTTTTCGGAGTCGAATATGGGTCGCGCGACGCCGCGGCCGAAGCCGTCACCAACACGATCCTGAGCCGCCGTCCGGCGCTGAACGGCGACCCCGATTCGTTCGGGCAGAACCGCGCGCTCGAACGTGCGCTGGACAGCGCGAATCAATGCATCTTCCTGCTCGGCCGCCGCAACGCCAATGAACGCGTCGCGGCGTTTCTGCTGATCGCGGCGAAACGATTGTCCTCGCTGGGCAGCATTCCCTTGCCAATGACGCGCGGCGATATCGCTGATCATCTGGGCCTCACCATCCATACGGTCAGCCGCACGATCTCGGGCTTTGTCCGTCAGGGGCTGATCGAACTGGAGGGGCCGCAATTGTGTCGGCTGGTCGACCTCGACGGGCTGCGCGCGATAGCGGGCGAGGAGATGGGGGTGGCGATCGACCATATGGGTGCCATACGGCCGCGGCGAACATTCTCCAGGCAGGAGGCGGGCGCATGAGCAACCCGTCGTCCCCACTCGTACTGCGCCATATGGGCGTTGCGGCGGCCGGGCTGTCGGCCGTTTTCATGCCTGCGCAAGCCGAGGCGCATGAAGCCCCAGCTCTCGAATGTCTGTGCGAAACGCTTCCCTTCCTCGACACCGCACCGACCTGGAATGCAGCTGCGGAGGCGTCAGGAATTGCCGACGCGCCGCCCGCTGCGAACGTCGAGAGCGAGATCGACGCACAACGCCGGATCATTGCCGAACAGCGCGCGCTGATCGATCAGCAAAACGTGATGCTGGCCGAGCAACGGCAACAGATAGTGAAGATGCAGGGACAGCTTATTACCCAACAGGCGCAGGTCGATCGGTTATCGTCCTTCGCGCTCGCCGAGGCACCGCTCGATCTCTTCCGCGGAACCGGTATGGGACAAGGCGTCGGACCCGGCCCGGCGTTGCCCGGCGTGGGCAGCGACGCGGTCGCACTCCCCGACGCGCCTGTCGGCGAAGCGCCGCCACCAAGCGAGTCGCCCGAACAGCGTGTTGCCGCGGTTCCCGAAGGGCAGGGGGTGCTGACGCGCGCCGGCCATCTGATTTTCGAACCCTCTTTCGAATATACGCGCTCGTCGACCAACCGCCTGGTTTTCCGCGGAATCGAACTGATCCCCGGCATCCAGATCGGGCTGATCGAGGCAACCGACGCCGACCGCGACACGCTGGTCGGTACAGCGTCGTTACGTTACGGGATCAGTGACCGCCTCGAGGCCGAAGTGCGAATACCCTATCTTTATCGCAACGACCGGATCGAGGTCGTCCAGCAGCGCGATGAGGGTATTGTCCGGTCGATCGCGCTGCGCGAGGACGGAATTGGCGATGCCGAATTTTCGCTGCGCTATCAATTCAATCGTCCGGTCGGGCAAAAGCCGATCTTCGTCGGGACGCTGCGCGTCAAATCGGACACGGGCAAAGGACCCTTCGAAGTCGGCTATGACGAATTCGGCGTTGCGACCGGGCTGGCCACCGGGTCGGGTTTCTGGGCGGTTCAGCCAGGGCTCAATTTCCTGATGCCGTCGGATCCCGCGGTGATTTATGGCGGGGTGGCCTATCTTTATCACATTCCGCGCGACGTAAACGAACTGGTCGGCGACGTGATGATCGGGCGCGTCGATCCGGGCGATGCAGTTTCGGCCAATATCGGCTTTGGGTTCGCGCTCAACCCGCGCTTCTCCTTCTCGCTCGGATACCGGCATAATTATATCTTTCCGACCAAGACCGAAGTCGGCGATACGAACCAGAAATCCAACTATCTCCACGTCGGCTCGCTCAATTTCGGCATGTCGTACCGCCTGACGCAGCGCGACGTGATCAACCTTGGCTTCGAAATCGGGGTGACCGAGGATGCGCCCGATGTGTCGATTACGCTGCGCATGCCGTTCGGCGGGAAGCTATAATTCCCAAGCTGACCCAGCCAATATAAAGAAAGCCCCGCCAACGAAGGCGGGGCTTAGGTGAACCGTCCCCGTCGAAACGGGGGCGGGGGGTCGTTCAGTTGCCGAGTGCGCCGACCGTCTGCGCGCCCATCACGGCGCCGATCGCATCGCTCATTCGCGTGGATGCCAGTGCATCGCGGAAGCCTTCATAGCCGCTGAGGTCGAGCACGGCATCGACCTGCTGGTTCAGCGAGACGTTGCTTGCGGTGTTGATCAGCACATTCTGGATCGCGTCGGTGCTCTGGATCAGGGCGGTCTGGCCGTTGTTGGCGAGGAACACCTGTTCGTTGCCGACGCGCATGGTGATGCCGCCGCTGGTCAGGATGCCGCCCTGGATCTGCGCCGCGTCGACCGCGGTCAGCGCCGGCGACACGAAGCGCTCGATCGTCGACCCCTGCGGGGTCCAGCTGACGACCGTGCGCAATGCAAGTTCGTCGTTCACAAAGCTTCGGATGTCAGCGCCAAACGCGATCACCATGCCTTGGAAGGCGAAACCACCCCGCTGCGTGGCAAGAACCTCGTCCGGCACCGTCTCCGCACCGAGAAGCGGATCGTCGCCCGGCGGCTCGCTCGCTGCAAGCAGCGCGGGGGCAGCGGCGAGGAGGAGGAGAAAGCGTGGGGACATGGTCAATCTCATTTCACGGTACCGACGCGCACATCGAGCAGGACCTGCGGCGACAGCTGATACTGGGGGGGGAGGTGGTTCGTGAGGTCGCCCGCCGAAACATGGAGCGACCCGTCTTTTTCGAGCGGTGCCTGCGACCAGGGACCCCAGTCGCCGGCGAGATTGAAGGAAGGGCGCTTCTGTCCGCCCTCGACGATCGCCAGCGCGATTCCGTTCCAATGTTCTTCGAAATCCTTAAGCGAATATTCGTTCAGGCCGAGAACAGAATCGCCGGTGAGCACGCGATCGTTCTGCACCCCCTTGATCACGACGAAATGCTTGAAGCCCTTCAGGTCCATCAGGACGATCGTCGGGCGCTTTACTTGCTTGAGCTGCTCCGCTGTGAGCCGAAAGCCCTCGGCGCGATAGCCGCGCGACGCGAGATAATTTTTCATGTCGAGCATCGAGAAGCCGACCTTGCGGATCGCTTCGCGATCACCGAGTTTCCACATCTCGCGGAACGGCATCGCCTCCGACGTCGGAGCGCCATAATGATAAGTGAGCAAGGTCGCGACCGCTGCCGAGCCGCAGCTGAAATCATAGCGCTGGCGAACGACGGTACGAAACGGAATATCCCACCAGGTCATAACATGAAGCTGATAGTTGCCGCCGGTTTCGGGTCCGGTCAGCCGGACCTCGGCGGCGGCGGGCGCCGCGGCGACAGCGCACAGCAGGCCCGCGATCAAGGTGCGCAGGGCCCGCATGGCGCGCTCAGTCGCCCAGATTGATCGTCAGGTTCATGCCGCTCTGGGCACTGACCTGGGCGCCGGTGTTGATCAGCAGGTTGCCGACACCGTTGAAATTGGACAGGGCGAAATCGCTCAGGGTTACCGCGCCTGCCGTATAGTCGCCCTTGAGCACGTTGCCGCTGACGATTGACTCCATCGTCTGGTTGGTGATCACGAGCGACTGACCACCGCGCAGCGTCTCAAGCTCGTTATCGTTCAGCATCGGCGATTTGCGCTCGAGCGGCACCGCGATTGCCGGAACCACCAAGGCGTCGACCGGGACAGCCTCGGTTACGAGCGGAGCCGCATCGGGGGGCGGCATCTGCGCCGACACAGGCACGGACAAGCCTGCCAGGACGAGCAGGACCGGGACGATCGGGGGTTTCATGACTAGGCGCTCCTTGAGGGCGAAACGTCGGGAAATGGCCGGCCCGCCAGTGGTGCCGGGCCGGCCATCCGGGGGGACTTATTAGTCCGGGTCGCCGCCGCCAGCAGCAGCCGGAGCACTGTCGCCGAAGCTGACGGTGCCTTGCGCCGCGATGTTGGTGGCTGCCTGGGCGTTCGAGTTGATGCCCGTATTCCAGGCGGCATTGAGGATGCCGGCATAGGCCGCGAAAGCGTTGCCGCTGACGTTGTTGCCGCCGCTGTTATAGCCAACGGCCGTTTCGGTGCCGTCTTCGCCGTCCAGATCGACGACTTCGTCGAGCTGGCTGTTGCTGTTGGTCGCGGTCAGCGTCTGGATCGCAACGACGGCCGTGTTGCCGTTGCCCGAGCCATTGCCGTCATTGTCCTGATCGTCGTCCGAAAAGGTGTCGGCCGCATTGTCCTGAACGAACAGGTCGATCAGGTCATTGACGACAGTGGTGTCGTTGCCGATGCCGCCTGCGGCGCCATTGGTGGCGTTGTCATTGTCCTGATTCTGTTGCGCGAAGGCCGGTGCGGCCGTCGCGGCGAGCGCCAGCGTCGACACCGCCAGCATGACTTTCTTGATCATGACTTCTCTCCTTAAAAAAGGGGATGGCGCGCGATGCCGAATGGCATTGCTGTTGCGGATCCTCCCCGACTCCGTCCGCATCGGTGCGAACAAGGCGATCATGATCCGTCGGCGCAGGGGCCGCTTTGCGAATTGGCAATGTCGGGGGTGGAGAAATACCCAGATGATCTCGGTGGGTTGATTTGCCCGGCGTCAGCCCGCCATGTCGGCGCGCATCGTCGTCCGGCCTGCGGCATCGCGCGCCCACAGCCGTGCGCCGTCCCCCGCGCGGACGAAGCAAAGATCGAAGGGTGCGCCGTCGGTCAACGGTGCCTCGGCGCGGAAGCTGAAATGACGCGGAGCGATGTCGGGTGCGATGCGCTGCGCATGGTCGATCAACAGCGTTGCGATCAACGGGCCGTGGACCACCAGCCCTGCGTAACCCTCGACATCGCGGGCATAGTCGCGATCGTAATGGATCCGGTGCGCGTTGAAGGTTAGCGCGGAGTAGCGGAACAGCAGCACAGGGTCGGGCACGATGCGGCGGACCGCGTCGGCGGGTTCGGCCCGGGTTGGGGCGTCTGGCGCTGGCGCTAGCGCTGGCGTGCTTGTCGCAGGTTCGCGATAGACAATGTCCTGTTCCTCGCGGATCGCCGCCACGCCGTCGGCGGCGATCTCGTGGTGCAGGGTCACGAACAGCAGGTCGCCGCTCGCGCCGCGCTTCGGCTTGATTGCGCCGATCGTGGTGACTCGGGTCAGCGCGGCACCGACGGGGATAGGCGACAGAAATTCGACGCGCCCGCCCGCCCACATGCGGCGGGGGAGGGGGACCGGAGGCAGCAAGCCTTTATCGTCACGGCGCGGATGGCCATCCTCGCCGATCGCCGACTGACGCGCGTCGGGCAGGAAATAGAGCCAGTGGCCGAGCGGTGGAACCTTGTCGTTCCAGACGGACATGTCCTGATCGAGCAGCGCGGCGAAGCCTGCGAGCGGCGCCGCGGTGGCGTTGTCGTGCCGCGTTTCGCGGCGGCCGACCCAGGCGGAAAAATCGTCCATCGGCTCAGAAGCTTTTGGGCAGGCCGAGCGCGTGGGTCGCGACGTGGCTGAGGATCAGGTTCGTACTGATCGGCGCGACCTGATAGAGGCGCGTCTCGCGAAACTTGCGCTCGATGTCATATTCCTCGGCAAAGCCGAAGCCGCCGTGGGTCTGCACGCACATGTCGGCGGCATACCAGCTCGCTTCGGATGCGAGCATCTTGGCCATATTGGCCTCGGTCCCGCCATCCTGCCCGGCATCGAACAGGCGCGCGGCCTTGTCGACCATTTCGGCGGCGGCGGCGATCTGGACATAGGCGCGCGCGATCGGGAACTGGACGCCCTGATTCTCGCCGATCGCGCGGCCAAAGACTTCGCGATCCTTGGCATAGGCGGTGGCGCGGTCGATGAAGAAGCGCCCGTCGCCGATACATTCGGACGCGATCAGGATGCGCTCGGCGTTCATGCCCGACAGGATATAGCGAAAGCCCTTGCCTTCCTCGCCGATCAGGTTCGCGGCGGGCACCTCAAGATCGTCGAAGAACAGTTCGGTCGTCGCATGGTTCAGCATCGTGCGCACGGGGCGGATGGTAAGGCCCTTGCCTTGCGCCGCGCGCATATCGACGAGCAAGACGCTCATTCCGTCGGACGACTTCGCGCATTCATCGCGCGGAGTGGTGCGGCACAGCAGGACCATCAGGTCCGAATGTTCGGCGCGGCTGATCCAGATTTTCTGTCCGTTGACGACATATTTGTCGCCGACCCTTTTGGCGAAGGTGCGGATGCGCGTAGTGTCTGTGCCGGCAGTCGGCTCGGTCACGCCGAACGCTTGCAGGCGGAGCTCGCCGCTGGCGATGGCGGGTAGATAGGTCTGCTTCTGCGCCTCCGACCCATGTTTGAGCAATGTGCCCATCGTGTACATCTGCGCATGGCAGGCGCCACCGTTGCATCCCGAACGATGAATTTCCTCGAGCACCGCGGTCGCCGCGCCTAGGCCGAGCCCCGAGCCGCCATATTCCTCGGGGATCAGGACGGACAGGAAACCCGCCTCGGTCAGCGTGCGCACGAATTCGGTGGGGTAGATGCGGTCGCGGTCGAGCCTTTGCCAATATTCGCCAGGAAAGCCCGCGCACAGGCGGCGCACGGCTTCGCGGATTTCGGGATGGCTTTGCGGCTGGGCTTCGGACACGGCGTCTGGCTCTCCCCTGATCGTCGGGGAGAGCCTTAGAATGCGAAGCTGTTTCGGTGCAACTGAAACAAACTCTATATGCTTGGCAGATCGAGACCCTTCTCACGCGCGCAGTCGATTGCGATATCATATCCCGCGTCGGCGTGGCGCATCACGCCGGTGCCGGGGTCGTTCCACAGCACGCGTTCGAGCCGCTTTGCTGCTTCGGGGGTGCCGTCGGCGACGATCACCATGCCGCTATGCTGTGAATAGCCCATGCCGACCCCGCCGCCGTGGTGGAGCGACACCCAGGTCGCGCCGCTGGCGGTGTTGAGCAAGGCGTTGAGCAGCGGCCAGTCGGACACGGCATCCGATCCGTCGCGCATCGCTTCGGTTTCGCGGTTGGGTGAGGCGACCGACCCAGAGTCGAGATGGTCGCGGCCGATGACGACGGGGGCCTTGAGTTCGCCTGAGGCGACCATCTCGTTGAACGCGAGCCCCAGCCGGTGGCGATCGCCGAGCCCGACCCAGCAGATGCGCGCGGGCAGGCCTTGGAACCGGATCTTCTCGCGCGCCATGTCGAGCCAGTTGTGGAGGTGCTTGTTGTCGGGCAGCAGCTCCTTCACCTTGGCATCCGTTTTGTAAATGTCCTCGGGATCGCCCGACAGCGCGACCCAGCGGAACGGGCCGACGCCGCGGCAAAACAGCGGGCGGACATAAGCGGGGACAAAACCGGGGAAGTCGAACGCGTTCTCGACGCCTTCGTCCTTCGCCACCTGGCGGATGTTGTTGCCATAGTCGGTTGTCGGCACGCCCGCCGCCTGCATATCGAGCATCGCCTGGACATGCACGGCCATCGACGCCTTGGCGGCCTTGGCGACCGCGGCGGGATCGCTCTCGCGCCTCGCAAACCACTCGTCGAGGGTCCAGCCCGCGGGGAGGTAGCCGTTGACCGGATCATGCGCCGAGGTCTGATCGGTGAGCAGGTCGGGATGGATGCCGCGGCGGACCATTTCGGGCAGGATGTCGGCGGCGTTGCCGAGCAGGCCGACCGACACGGGTTTCCCTTCGGCATGGCTCGCCTCGATCATCGCGATGGCTTCGTCGATGCCGTTCGCCTGCTTGTCGAGATAGCCGGTGCGCAGGCGCATTTCTATTCGGCTCGGCTGGCATTCGATCGCGAGGCAGCTGGCGCCGGCCATGACCGCGGCGAGCGGCTGCGCGCCGCCCATGCCGCCGAGTCCGGCGGTGAGCAGCCAGCGGCCCGCAAGGCTGCCGCCATAGTGCTGGCGGCCCATCTCGACGAAGGTTTCGTACGTGCCCTGCACGATGCCCTGGCTGCCGATGTAGATCCAGCTGCCCGCGGTCATCTGGCCGTACATCATCAGGCCCTTTTTATCGAGCTCGTGAAAATGATCCCAATTCGCCCATTCGGGGACGAGGTTCGAATTGGCGAGCAGCACGCGCGGCGCATTCTCGTGCGTCCGAAACACGCCGACCGGCTTGCCCGACTGGATGAGCAGGGTTTCGTCGCCCTCGAGCCGCTTCAGCGTCTCGACAATCCGGTCATAGCTTTCCCAGTCGCGCGCGGCGCGGCCGATGCCGCCATAGACGACGAGTTCGTGCGGCGCCTCCGCGACGTCGGGGTGCAGGTTGTTCATCAGCATCCGCATCGGCGCTTCGGTGAGCCAGCTTTTCGCGCTGATCTCGGTCCCGGTCGCCGGGCGGATCACGCGGCTGTTGTCGAGGCGGGTGGTCATGCTTTTCCTTTCGCAAAATCGAGGGTCGCGGCGATCACTTGCTCCAGCACGGGCCGGATCGTGGGGTTCGGATCGAGGGGGGAAGGCCAGTTGGCGTGGGTGATCGCGTCGGGCTCGGCCATGTAGCCGCGCTGCGCCAGCTCCATCTGGATCGCGTGGATGCCGTCGTCGGGTCGGCCGTAGTGGCGCGTCGTCCAGCCGCCCTTGAAGCGGCCGTTGACGACGTGGCTGTGACCGCTCGCAGCGCAGATATTGGAAACGATCGTTTCGAGACCGGGGTCGCTGGTAGCGCCACCATTGGTGCCGATATTGAACTGCGGCAACTCGCCGTCGAACAGGCGCGGGACGTGGCTGCGGATCGAATGGGCGTCGTATAAGACGACGCGGCCGTGCGCGGATTTCAGGCGGTCGAGTTCCTGAGTCAGGGTATCGTGATAGGGCCGGTGATAGCTATGCAGCCGCTGCATGATCTCGGCCTCGTCCGGCGCGTCGAAACGATAGAGCGGCTCGCCGTCGAAGGTCGTCGTCGGGCACAGCTCGGTCGTCGCCTGCCCGGGGTAAAGCGACGCGCCCGAGGGATCGCGGTTCATGTCGATCACGCTGCGCGAGATATCGGTCGCGACGAGCGTTGCGCCCATGTCGGCGGCGAAAGCGTAAAGCTCGGCGATCCACCAGTCGGTGTCGATCTGCGCATGCCAGGGCGAGACGAACTGCTCGTCGAGCCCGGCGAGGTCAGTGCCGCCGTGCGGGAAGGCGATCACGAGCGGCGCGTCGCCGCGATGGACGCGCAGCCAGTCCATCAGGCGAGGCCCGGCAGGTCTGCCGGAACCGCAGCGACGAGGCTGCCCGAACGGATCAGCGCGGTCGCAGCCTCCATATCGGGATGGAAATGGCGGTCGTCTTCGAGCGTCGGCACCTTGGCGCGCAGATGTTCATGCGCCGCCTCCAGCGCATCGCTCGATTTCAGTGGCGCGTGGAAGTCGATGCCCTGGCACGCGGCGAGGAGTTCGATTCCGATCACCGCGCTGACATTGTCGGCCATCTCGAGCAGGCGGCGCGCGCCATGCGCCGCCATCGAGACATGATCCTCCTGATTGGCCGAAGTCGGGATCGAATCGACGCTGGCGGGATAGGCGCGCTGCTTGTTCTCGCTGACCAGTGCGGCGGCGGTGACCTGCGGGATCATGAAGCCCGAGTTGAGGCCCGGGCGCGGGGTCAGGAAGGCGGGGAGGCCCGAGAGCGCGGGATCGACGAGCATCGCAATGCGGCGTTCGGAAATCGAACCGATCTCGCACAGCGCCATCGCGATCATGTCGGCGGCGAAGGCGACGGGCTCGGCGTGGAAATTGCCGCCCGACAGCGCTTCGTCCCCAAACGGACCAGCGCCGGCGAAGATCAGCGGATTGTCCGATACGCCGTTCGCCTCGATCCCGAGCGTCGTCGCAGCCTGCCGCAGCAGGTCGAGCACCGCGCCCATCACCTGCGGCTGACAGCGGAGGCAGTATGGATCCTGCACACGCGGGTCGTCGATGGCATGCGAGGCGCGGATCGCCGATCCTGCCATCAACGTGCGCAGCGTATCGCCGACCTCGCGCTGCCCCGCGTGGCCGCGCAGCGCATGGATGCGCGCGTCGAAGGGGGCGTCGGAGCCTTTTGCGGCCTCGGTAGACAGCGCGCCGGTGATCAGTGCCGAGCGGAACACCGTTTCGGCGCGGAACAGGCCTGCGAGCGCGTTGGCGGTCGAAAACTGTGTGCCGTTGAGGAGCGCGAGGCCTTCCTTGGGGCCGAGGTCGAGCGGGGCAAGGCCCGCCTGCGCGAGCGCGTCGGCGGCAGGCAGGGTTTTGCCGCCGACTTCGATTGCGCCGACGCCGATCATCGCCGCCGCCATGTGAGACAAGGGCGCGAGGTCACCGCTTGCGCCGACAGAACCTTGCGACGGAACAACGGGAGTCAGGCCCTTTGCCATCATCGCTTCGATCATCGCGACCGTCGTCCGCTGCACACCCGACGCGCCCACGCCGAAACTCGCAAGTTTCAGCGCCATCATCAGCCGCACGATGGGAACGGGCGAGGGCGCGCCTGTCCCCGCAGCATGGCTGAGCACGATATTGCGCTGGAGCGTCGCCAGATCGTCGTCGGCTATGCGCACGCTCGCGAGCTTTCCGAAGCCGGTGTTGATGCCATAGACAGGCGCGCCCTTGGCGACGATCCGCGCGACGGCGGCGGCGCTCGCGTCGATTGCGGTCCATGCATCGGCGCTCAACGTCGCGCTCGCGCCTTCGTAGATCGCGCGCCAGTCGGCGAGCGTCATGGCGCCGGGGGTGATGATCATTGTCCGTCCTTGATACGTTGGTGAAGCGGGTTGAAGCCGATGCGGTAGACGAGCTCGGCGGGGTCGGTGACGTCCCAGATGGCGAGGTCGCAGGCCTTTCCGGGTTCGATCGTCCCGATCTCGGCATCGAGGCCGAGCGCAGCGGCGGCATGGACCGTCACCCCGCGCAGCGCCTCGACCACGGTCAGTCCGAACAGCGTTGCGCCCATGTTGAGCATCAGCAGCAGCGAAGTCGTCGGCGAGGTGCCAGGGTTGCAATCGGTCGCGAGCGCGATGCGCGTACCGTGGCGGCGCATCGCGTCGATCGGGGGCAGCTGGGTCTCGCGCATGAAATAATAAGCGCCGGGCAGCAGCACCGCGACGGTGCCCGCCGCAGCCATCGCGCGAACATCGTCGTCGGTGGCATGTTCCAGATGGTCGGCCGACAACGCGCCGTGCAGCGCCGCGAGCGCGCTGCCGTGAAGCGCGGACAATTGTTCGGCGTGAAGCTTGACCGCGAGGCCGTGTGCCTGCGCCGCCGCAAACACGCGGGCGCATTGCGCGGGCGAGAAGCCGATGCCTTCGCAAAAGGCATCGACCGCGGTCGCGAGCGGCGCGGCGGCGGGGATCATTTCTCCCACGACGAGATCGATATAGGCGTCGCTGTCGCCCTTATATTCGGGGGGCAGCGCATGCGCGCCGAGGAAGGTCGGCTCGACGCGGATATCACGCTGGCCAGCGAGCGCGCGGGCGGCGCGCAGCATCTTGAGTTCGTCGTCGGTCGACAGGCCGTACCCCGACTTGATCTCGATCGTCGTGACGCCCTCGGCGATCAGCGCATCGAGACGGGGTAGCGCGGACTCGACCAGATCGGTCTCGCTAGCCTCGCGCGTCGCGCGCATCGTCGACACGATGCCGCCGCCCGCACGCGCAATCTCTTCATAGCTCGCGCCCGCCAGCCGCATCGCCCATTCGTTCGCGCGATTGCCGCCGTGGACGAGGTGCGTGTGGCAATCGATCAGGCCGGGGGTGATCAGCCGGCCTTTGCAATCATGGACGGTTCCCGCTGCGGTTGGCGCGCCATCGGCCGGTCCGGCATAGACGATCCGGCCGTCCTTCGCGTCCACCACGCCATCGTCGATCAGGCCGAGGTCACCATCGGCCATCGTTGCGAGTCGGGCGTTCTTCCAGCGTTGCTCCATCTGGACAGTGTCGTTCGAATGCGCCATTATGTCTAGACATAATATGAGGACGAATGACCATGGCTCTCTGGTTCGAACGTGCGTGGATCGACAATGGTTGGGCGAAAGATGTGCGGCTGGCTGTCACGGACGGCCGGATCGCGTCGATCGAAACCGGCGTTGCGGCAGAGCAGGGCGACGATCGTCACCGCGTTGCTCTGCCCGGGCTGTGCAATGTTCACAGCCATGGTTTCCAGCGCGGCATGGCGGGGCTTTCGGAGCGCCGCAGTCGGCCCGACGATAATTTCTGGAGTTGGCGCGAGATCATGTACCGTTTCCTCGACCGGCTGACCCCCGAGGATGTCGCGGCGATCACCGCGCAGGCTTATGCCGAGATGCTCGAGACGGGCTTCACGCGCGTCGGCGAGTTTCATTATCTGCACCACGATCCGGCGGGCGCCGCCTATGCCGATCCTGCCGAGATGGCGGGCGCGATCGTGCGGGCGAGCGGTGAAACCGGGATCGGTCTGACCTTGCTTCCCGTCTTTTACGCGCATGGCAATTTCGACGCCGCACCGCCGAGCGCGGGGCAGCGGCGTTTCCTCAACGACGTCGACGGCTTTGCGGCGTTGCTCGATGCATCGCGGTCCAAGCTCTCCGGCGACGCCAATATGGGTGTCGCGCCGCACTCGCTTCGCGCCGTGACGCCCGACGAACTGGCGGCGCTGCTCGAATTGTCGCCGACGGGCCCGGTGCATATCCACGCCGCCGAACAGGTGAAGGAGGTCGCCGACTGCGTAGCGTGGAGTGGCGCGCGGCCAGTCGAATGGTTGCTCGACAACGCCGGGGTCGATGAACGCTGGTGCCTGATCCACTCGACCCATCTCGACGCGCGGGAAACCGGGCGCCTCGCCGCGAGTGGAGCGGTCGCGGGGTTGTGCCCGATCACCGAGGGCAATCTGGGCGACGGCATTTTTCCGGCGGTCGATTATCTTGCCGCGGGCGGCCGCTTCGGGATCGGCACCGACAGCAATATCTTGGTCGACGCGGCGCAGGAACTCCGCGCGCTCGAATATTCGCAGCGTCTCGCGCAACGCGCTCGCGCGCTGCTCGCGAATGAGGAGGCGCCCTTCGTTGGCGCCAATCTGTTCGCGCGGGCGGTGCGGGGCGGGGCACAGGCCTTGAATGTGCCCGCGGGGCTTGCCGTCGGTCACGCCGCCGACCTCGTCACGCTCGACCTCGATCACCCCGTTTTTGCCGGCACCGACGATGCGACCTTGCTCGACCGCTGGATCTTCGCGGCGCGCGCGGGTGCAATCGACAGCGTCTGGCGCGCGGGCGTCAAGCGCGTCGAAAAAGGCCGCCATATCGATGCCGAGACGATCGGCGCCACCTATCGCGCCTGTGTCGCCCGGCTGCTCGCATGAACCCCGCGCGCCGTATCCGCGACGAGATCACAGCCTCGATCCAGTCGGGCGAATGGCGCCCTGGCGACCGGGTCCCGACCGAACAGGAACTCGCCGCGCGCTATGGCTGCGCGCGCGCGACGGTCAGCAAGGCGCTGAGCGAACTCGCCGCATCGGGGCTGGTCGAACGACGCCGCAAGGCGGGGACGTTCGTTGCGCATCCGCCGGTCCATTCGGCGGTGATGACGGTGCCGGATCTCGCCGAGCTTATCGCAGCGCGCGGCGAGGCCTATCGTTGGAACCTGACCTCGGTCGAGAGGGCGGATGCGGGCGAGGACCTGTGCCCCGGACCCGCACTGCGCATCGAGGGCGTGCATATGGCCGCGGGTGAAGCCTTCGCGCTCGAACGGCGCTTTATCGCGCTCGGCGAAGTGCCCGAGGCGGCGGACGCCGATTTTGCCAGGGTCGCTCCGGGCACATGGCTGCTCGGGCATATCCCGTGGACGCAGGCGCGGCACGTGATTCGAGCGGTAAACCCGACGCGCAAGGAAGCGGGGATTCTTGCGATCGGCGCCGGTGCGGCCTGTCTCGACCTCGACCGGACGACATGGCGTGCGGGGCGGGTTGTGACCCATGTCCGGCAGCTGTTTCGCGGCGATCGCTTCGATCTGGTGGCCGAGTTTAACGCGGGACCGTGAGTGTCAGGCGGGCTCGATCCCGGTCAGCGCCAGCGCGCCGAGCAGGCCGGTATCGTCGTCCAGGGCCGGCGGCACGATCACCTGTTCGGGGTCGCCTGTGAAATAGCCGTTCGACGCGGCCACGGCCTCGGCGCGGACGCGCTCGATCAGCCCCGGCGTCCCCATCACGCCGCCGCCCAGGATGATGCGGGCGGGTTCGAGGATCGCCTGAAAGGTCGCCGACGCCTGCGCCAGATACCAGGCAATGATCTGGTGGCCGATATGGTCTGACGGCAGATCGGACAGCGACGCCCCCCAGCGCGCCCTGATCGCCGGACCCGCGGCCAACCCCTCAAGGCAGTCGCCGTGAAAGGGGCAATGCCCGGTGAAATCGGTATCGGCGGGGTGACGCGGCATACGGATGTGGCCCATCTCCGGATGGCCGACGCCATGGATCAGCTGTCCGCCAACGACGGCTCCGCCACCGATGCCGGTCCCGACCGTCAGGTACAGCATCGCGTTCGTTCCGGCGCCGGCGCCCCATTTCCACTCGGCGAGCGCTGCGCCATTGACGTCAGTGTCGATTACGACCGGGCAATTCAGTGCGCGGACGAACGGGCCAGCGATGTCGGCGTTGCCCCAGTGCGGTTTTGGCGTGCGGGTAACATGCCCCCATGTCGGCGAAGCGCGATCAAGGTCGAGTGGACCAAAGGAGGCTATGCCGACCGCCGCATATTGGGCCCCCTGCTGCTGAAGCCAGGCGATAGCCGCAGGGATCGTCCGTTCGGGAACGGTCGTGTCGATTCGCGTCCGCGCAAAAATCCGGCGCGTTGCATCTCCCACTCCGACGATGAATTTGGTTCCGCCCGATTCGATCAGCGCAATCTTGCCGCTCATTACCGATCGATCCCCTTTTGCATTGGCGCCGTGGAGGCGGGCTTTCACCCTAGCGAGGTAAAAGCTTGCCCTTCGTCCGGCTCGTCAAATGAAACAGCCGGCAACGGTCGCATCGATATGTCCGAAGCTGCAATTCAGAACGCCGGATGGCAATGAGTGCGTCTTCCTCCGTTCGATAGGAAAGCTTCTTTTTGCAAATGCTCAGCCTGGTGCGCACATTGTCTCTTTGCCAAACATCCCGAACGGTGGCTTTCGCATAAACATTTGCCCTGCCGACGAGAATCAGGCGCCGTGGTAGCCGCCCAGAGCCTCTTCGAATTCTTCCAGCGATCCCACATGGTCGCGCGCCGGTTCACCGGATGCGAGCGGAAAGACCGCGTCGATCCGGCGCCGTAGCATATCGTCGAATTCGCGTTGATCGGATACGCGGGCTCGTTTCCCGACGGCCAGCTCCGAACAGATCGCGTCCTTGATCCGGTCGAGCCCATCGGCGCTCAATACGCCCGCGTTCAACAATTCCTCGCAAAGCTGGATCAACCCGACGGCCGTTGCGTGCGCGCGAAGGCCGATGAAGTCCAAAGTCCGGTGACGCTCGCGTGCTGCGGCGTCGCCCCTGGCAGGGACATTCATTGGCATCCTCCTCTGTTGCAACCCGGTTTTCGGCGGCATCTACCTCTTTCGGGTAGCTCCCCAAGGCGACCATGCCGGGCGAGCGTTCGATCAGCAAGAGCCGATCTGATTAACATCTGCAGTTCTTCGCCCTTGAACGCCGGGCGTGGAGGCTTAGATAGGTGATGCGGGCCGGGCCCCTCTGGCGATGATCTCATCGTGATGTCGGACCGCATCGAGATTTCTCGATGTCGGCTCGGCTAAACACCATCTCGCGGCTGCATCCTGATCTCGATAGGTTTACCTCTTGGGAGTTTTGCACATGGCAAAATCATCGATATTTTCATCGCGCCGACGTTTCGTTGAAGGGAAAAGCGCATGACGAACCCCGGCGCCGGCATGCCTTGCCCCGTTTGCGCGGTTCCGCTCGTCATGAGCGACCGACAGGGCGTCGAGATCGACTATTGCCCGCAATGCCGCGGTGTCTGGCTCGATCGCGGCGAACTCGACAAGATCATCGAGCGGAGTCGCGGGCCCGAACCTGCCCCGCAACCCGCGCCGCAGCCCGCACCCCACCAGCAAAATTATGCGCAGCCGCCGGCCGGGCAGTCATGGGGGCGCGAGCATCAGGGCTATGGCAAAGGCTATCCAAAGCGGCGGAAGTCGTTTCTGGAAGAATTGTTCGACTGATATGAGGGGCCGGGCCGGCGTTGTCGGTCCGGCCTTTTGTCAGCCGCCTGACCGGATGAGGTGATCGAAAGCGGACAGGGCGGACTTCGATCCCTCGCCCATCGCGATGACGATCTGCTTGAAGGGGACCGTCGTGACGTCGCCCGCTGCGAAGATGCCGGGCTGGCTCGTTGCGGCCCTTGCATCGACTTCGATCTCGCCGCGATCGCTGAGCGCGACCGCGCTGCCCAGCCATTCGGTGTTCGGGATCAGCCCGATCTGCACAAAGATGCCATCGAGCTCGACCAGATGTTCGTCGCTGGTATCGCGATCGCGATAGCGCAGCCCGACCACCTTTTCTCCATTGCCGAGAACTTCGGTCGTCAGCGCCGACGTGATGATTGTCACATTTGGCAAGCTGCGCAGCTTGCGTTGCAGGACCGCGTCGGCGCGCAGTTCGTTGTCGAATTCGATCAACGTCACATGCGCCGTCAGCCCGGCGAGGTCGATCGCCGCCTCGACGCCCGAATTGCCGCCGCCGATCACCGCAGTGCGCTTGCCCTTGAACAGCGGACCGTCGCAGTGCGGGCAATAAGCGACGCCCTTGTTGCGATATTCTGCCTCGCCGGGAACCCCCATCTGGCGCCAGCGGGCACCGGTCGACAGGATGATCGTCTTGCCCTTCACGCTGGCGCCGCTTTTCAGCTTCACTTCGTGCAGACCCGACGCGCCGCCGGGGACGAGTTCGGCCGCTTCCTGCAGGTTCATGATGTCGACGTCATAATCCTGCACATGCGCCTCGAGCTGCGCTGCAAGCTTCGGCCCCTCGGTGTGCTGAACCGAAATGAAATTCTCGATTCCCAGCGTGTCGAGCACCTGCCCGCCAAAGCGTTCGGCGACGATGCCGGTGCGAATGCCCTTGCGCGCGGCATAGATGGCCGCCGCCGCGCCGGCCGGCCCGCCGCCGACGACGAGCACGTCGAACGGCTCCTTCGCCGCGATTTTCTCGGCCGCGCGCGCCACCGCGCCGGTATCGAGCCGCGCGACGATCTGGGCGAGGTCCATCCGGCCCTGGGCGAAGGGTTCGCCGTTCAGGAAGATGGCCGGGACGGCCATGACCTTGCGGCGTTCGACCTCGTCCTGGAACAGACCACCGTCGATCGCGGTGTGGCGAATGTTGGGATTGAGCGCCGCCATGATGTTGAGCGCCTGCACGACTTCGGGGCAGTTCTGACACGACAGCGAGAAGAAGGTCTCGAACGCAAAGTTACCCTCAAGCGCGCGCACGGCGTCGAGCAGGTCGGCGTCTTCCTTGGGCGGATGGCCGCCGACATGGAGCAGCGCGAGGATCAGCGACGTGAATTCATGCCCCATCGGCAGGCCCGCGAACACGGCTTCGGCCCGCCCGTCGTCGCCGCGGATGGCAAAAGAGGGTTTGCGCGCGTCCTCGCCGTCGAAGCGGGCGCTGACCAGATCCGACTGCGCTGCGACCTCCTCGACAAGGCTGCGCATCTCGGCCGACTTGGGCGAGGCGTCGAGGCTTGCGACCAGTTCAACCGGGCGGCGGAGATTGCCGAGATAGGTTTTGAGCTGGGCAGTGGTGTTGGCGTCGAGCATCGGCATGGGGAGAGCCTTTCGGGCAGGGCTTCGGGCACGAAGCAGCGGTCGCCGCGCGATGCACGACGATGCAATTCTTGATTATCGGGATGCGAAGACCGGGCGAGCGCTGCTCGCCCGGTCCTTCAAATCAGATCGAAGCGGCTTAGATCTTGCCGACGAGTTCGATCGAGGGCGCGAGCGTTTCGGCGCCTTCTTCCCACTTCGCCGGGCAGACCTGGCCGGGGTTGGCGCGGACATAGACCGCGGCCTTGATCTTGCGGACGAGTTCTTCGGCATTGCGGCCGACGCCTTCGCTGGTGATTTCCATCACCTGGATCACGCCGTCGGGATCGACGACGAAGGTCGCGCGGTCGGCGAGGCCCGAATCTTCACGCAGCACGCCGAAATTGTTGGCAAGAACGTGGTTCTGGTCGCCCAGCATATGATAGTTGATCTTGCCGATCGCCGGCGAGCTGTCGTGCCATGCCTTGTGGCTGAAATGCGTGTCGGTCGATACCGAATAGACCTCGACGCCGAGGCCCTGCAGCGTTGCATACTGATTGGCAAGATCTTCGAGCTCGGTCGGGCAGACGAAGGTGAAATCGGCGGGGTAGAAGAAGAAAACCGCCCACTTGCCCGCGGTATCGGCATCGGTCACGGGGACAAACTTGCCCTGATGGTAGGAGGTGGCGTTGAACGGCTTGATCGAGCTTCCGATGATACCCATGGGAGAGTTTGTCCTTTTATGTTGCGGTGCAATAAGTGAGTGCACGGGGCAGGTATGAGATGAGGCGATCGCCATCAAATCAATTCTTCCTCGGAGACTTATCGTAAAAATCAATCAAACCGAAACGTCCGGCCATCTTCCTGTTTGCGTCTGCAATCAGAGGTCAGGAAGAAACCGACGTGCCGTTCATCAGGCCGATGATTTCGAGATCGAATGCATCCGCGGGCGGCGGCGTGATCTTTCGGAACCGCTTTGCGCAATAAGCGGCGCGGGGGCCCAGATCGGGCGCATCCTTGAAACGGAGCGCGGTCCCCTGATGATCGGTGATCATGTCGGGCATGTCGTTCAACACGGCGCTCACAGTGAGCACCGCGCCCGGCCGGATTTCGGGCGGATATCGCCCATGGCGGCTGATGCACAGCGCCAGATCGTCAACTCTCCACTCGTCCGTCATAATCAACCTCGTGGCTGTTACGCAGGCTTGCGGGGCGTATATCATATCGAAACAGGCGCCGCCATTCGCTTTGCCGGAATCGATGAGCAGCAAGGGGCGGGCTGAATTCGCCGGCCGACCCGGAAGGGGCATCGATGCCGGCGTGGTTTGTCCCGGCGCGGATCAGCCCGACATCACGGAATATCGGCAATCACGACCAGCCGCGGCGTTGCGGCATCATAGGTGGCAACGACCCGGCATGGCTTGATGGACGGGAGGCAGAGGCGATCGACACGCGCCGCGATCGATGTCCGATCCATCGCCCGTCCCCTTTTTTTGTCCTCCTGTGCCGGGCGGTTCGCTACCGCGCTCGTCCAGTGGCTCTGGCCCTTGCCGTCAACAAAATGGACAAGAACGCCATTGGCCGCGTAGTCGGTTATGGCGCACGCGACACCGGAATCCTGACGGCAACGTCCTAACAGCGCCTTTCTCGCTCCCTCAGAATCCTGCTTTCCGCTATCAAGCCAGCTCTTGTTCTGCCATGCGGCCGGCGCCGTTTTATCGGGCCGTGCGACCATGATCCAATGATGCCGTTTGACCGGGCCTGCGGGAAAATAGTCTTTGGAATGATCGGTGCCGGGGTCGTGGCTGCTCCGCAAAATCCCGCCACCGCGTTTGTCCGAAAGCTCGCAGCCAAAAGAGCTTTCCAGGCAAAGCCGAAGCGCTTGCTTCGGCGCGACGGTGTTGTCCTGCTGATTCCACGGCAGCTTCATATCGATGCGTGCGCCCTTTACCCAGGTTAGCCCCATGGCATCGTGCACAACCGCGATATGACCCACGTCATAGACCGTGGCGCCGAGGATGCAGCCACCCCCCATCGCTGCGGCGCACGCGCTCATCACCCGCTTCGTCGCCGAATCGGCGGACCAGTGTGCGTTCGTTATCCAGACTGCTGACGTGTCCATGTGATAGGCGGCGGCCATATAGCTCGGGACCATGGGTGCCAGCACCGGCCGCACCTCCTGTTCTGGCTCCGCGCTGCCCTCGCCACCGACATATTGGCAAAGCAGCACCGGCGCGTGTGCCTGACTGCCCGGCGTCTGACCGACCACGACCTCGCCCGGGCCGGGGCCATTGCCGCACGGATATTGGGCCTGCGCCGGGTCCGTTAAGAAAAACAATATCGCAATAACGGCAATTTGGCGAAGAGCATTCAATCGAGCACGCATCGTTTTCCTTTGGCGGAGAGCCTGGCGCGATCACCTTTGTCAAATCGCATGTGAAGCGTACAACGTACCGGGTCGAAATCTGCGCCGCAAATTCTGCGGTGCACTGGTTCATGTCGTCTTCGTACCGGCTGCGAGCGGTAAAGCTGGGGCCGTTCCACGAGTTGACCGTCTGCCTCGGCAATGGCGCCGAACGCCGGATCGCCCGGGCCTGAACTGCCGCCACGCAAGCGCATCTCTTCAAAGGAATCTGCAATGATTTCCGATGTAAAGAACGGCCGATGAAGGCGGAAGCGCGGACCTCGATCATCCCAACCCCAATATGACCTGGTACATCGCACCTTCTGGCGGCGCCCATGCCCCCGCTTTAGACCGGTGTATGGGCGACCTCGTTTAATTGGCGAGCGTTGCGGGGAACGGGTTATTATGAAATTGCTGGTTTTGCGTACGTTGATTGCGCGCTGGTTCGCTATTGCGGTCCTGATATTCGTCGGTGCACTGATTTCGCAGCCCGCCAGCGCGCAGCATACATCGCTCGCCTGTCCGCCGCAGACCGCGACCGTGGCCAATGGCGGTTCGATCGAAATCGATATTACCGACTGCGACGACTATAATTTTGGTTACGGCAACGGACCTGCACAGACGCGGAACGGGCCTTCGCATGGCCAGGCGACTGTCCGACAGGATTTTGTGCCACCAAGCACCGCAAAATCGGTGCTGATCTATACCCACAATGGCAACGCGGCGACGCAGGACACCTTCGAGATGGAGGATCTGGACCTGCGCTGGATCCGGTTCACGATCACGATCACGCCGCCGTCGTCAGCGATCGTCGTGGCGCCGACCAATCTGCCCACGCTGACCGCCGGCGCGCCGTTCAACCAGGCCCTGTCATCGACCGGGGGAACGGCGCCGTACACCTACTCGCTCGCCAGCGGAGCTTTCCCGCTCGGAGTGTCGCTGAGCAGCGCGGGCGCGCTGTCGGGTACACCGACACAACGCGGGCTGTATTCCTTCAGCGTCCGGTCGCAGGATTCGGTGGGTGCCTTTTCGGTCAAAAGCTATTCGGGCTCGGTGCAGAACCCCTCCCTGTCTCTGGCGACGCCGACCGTAACATTGGCCACCGGCGTTCCGGCATCCGCGCAACTGGCGACCAACGGCGGCCTGTCGCCCCATATCTATGCCACCGAACCACCCGGCACGCCAATGCCGTTCGGCCTTAGCCTGTCGTCCAGCGGACTGATAACCGGTACGCCGGCGACCACCGGCAGTGCCACGGTGCAATTGCGGGTCACCGACGCCAGTACGCCGTCAAACGCGCCCTATTTCGAACTCGAAACATTGACGATCAACGTTGCCGCGCTGCCCACCGTGTCGATCGCGGTCGCTCCGGCTTCGGTTTCCGAAGATGGCGCGACCAATCTGGTCTATACGGTCACGCGCAGCACCGCGAGCGCCAGTCCTTTGACGGTCAACCTCACGGCATCGGGCACCGCGACGTCGGGAACCGACTATGCGGGCGGCGTGGCCACCATCACGATTCCGGCCAATGCCACCACCGCCACGGTGACGATCGATCCCACCGCCGACAGCGCCGTCGAAGCCAATGAGACGGTCATCCTTACCGTTGCGACAGGTGCCGGATATCTCGTCGGCGCGCCGGCTTCGGCGACCGGAACGATCCTCAACGACGATGTGCCGACCGCGACGATCACCGTGTCGCCGGCCAGCACGCCGGAGAATGGCGCTCCGAACCTGGTCTATACGGTCGCGCTCGACGCCGCACCGACCTCGGCGCTGACCGTGAACGTCACGCTGGGCGGAACGGCGATCAACGGCAACGACTATGCCTCGACGGGAACGTCGGTTGTCATTCCGGCCGGATCGACCACCCAGACGATTGTCATCAACCCCAATTCGGACGGCACGATCGAACCCGACGAAACGATCATCATCACCCTTGCCGCCGGCGCGGGCTATATCGTCGGGACGCCGGCGAGCGCGACCGGCACGATCCTCAATGACGATTTTCCCAGCATCTCGATCGGCAATGCCACGGTAACCGAAGGCAATAGCGGGACGACCAACGCCGTCTTCACTCTGACGCTGTCAGCGCCCGCCGCGACGGGGGGCGTGACCCTCGATATTGCAACCGCCAACCGGGTCGCGCTTGCGGGTCAGGATTATGTCGCCAACAGCCAGGCCGGGTTTGTTATTCCGGCGGACGCAACATCCGCGACCTTCACCGTCGTCGTGAACGGCGATGCGCTGAACGAGCCCGACGAAGAGTTTTTTGTTAATATCGCCAATGTGACCGGGGCGTTCGTCAACGGGTCACAGGGCAGGGGTGTGATCGTCAATGACGATCCGGTGCCGTCGGTTTCGATCAACGGCTTTTCGGTGGTCGAAGGCAACAGCGGGGCCACGGTCCGGAACTTCGTGATTACGCTCGACGCACCCAGCGGCCAGCCGGTGTCGATCGATGCTGCAGCCGCTAACGGAACGGCGATCGCGGGCACCGACTATAATGCGACCACGGCATCCTTCGAATTCCAGCCCGGCGAAACAACCAAGAGTTTCCCGGTAACGATCCTTGGCGACACGACTCCGGAAAGCGACGAGAGCTTCACCGCCGTCTTGTCGGGCGCGTTGAACGTTACCATCGTGACCGGTACCGCGACGGCGACGATTATCAACGACGACGTGCTGCTCAATATTTTGCCCGAAAATGTACCGAACGGAACGGTCGGCGTTTTCTATAGCGCGATCCTGACGACCGATGGCGGCGTCTTCCCTTATCGCTATTCGGTGACCGCAGGGACGCTTCCCAGCGGGCTGACGCTTGCGTCGGACGGCACTTTGTCGGGAACGCCGGTTGCGGCGGGCAACGCCAATTTCACGATCACCGCGCTCGACAGCAGCGGTGCGCCCGGACCCTATTCGACCAGCCGCGCCTATACGGTGACTGTCGCGCCGCCGTTCATCGAACTGACGCCGGTGTCGCTGCCGAACGCGACCTTTGGCGTGGCGTACAGCCAGACCATCACCGCCGACGGGTCGATTGCGCCCTACAGCTTTGCAGTGACTTCGGGCAGTCTGCCTCCCGGTCTCACGCTGGCGCCCGGTGGCACGCTCTCGGGAACGCCCGCGCTCGGCGGTCCGCGGACCTTCACGATCACCGCGACCGACGCGACTGCGGCACCTGGCCCCTATGCCGGTGCCCGTGCTTACACGCTTACCGTCGATGTTCCGGCGCTCGTCCTGCCGACAACGACGCTGCCTGACGGGGCGACCGATGTCGCCTATTCGGCGCAGATCAACGCGGCAACGGGAGGTGTTGCCCCCTACAACTATGTCGTGACCTCGGGCGAACTGCCCTATGGCGTGACGATGTCGCCGACCGGCGCGATCGCGGGAACCCCGACGACCGCTAACAATTTCGGGTTTGTCGTCACCGCGACTGACAGCAATCCGAATGGCTCGGCGGTCGTTCAGCAAAGCTATACGATCAATATCGTCAATACCCCGCCGGTGGCCAGTCCCGTAACCGCCAGCGTTCCTTATGGTGCAGGCCTGACGCCGATCCCGCTCAGCATCACGGGCAGTGCGACCTCGGTGGCGGTGGCGACCGCGCCGACCAGCGGCCGCGCGATCGTCAATGGGCTGACGATCAGCTATATTCCCGATACGGGTTTCGCCGGGTCGGACAGCTTCACCTATATCGCCAGCAACAATGGCGCCAATTCGGCCCCGGCGCTGGTGACGATCAGCGTCGCCAATCCGGCGATTACGATCACTGCGGGCGGTCCGCTGACCGCAACGGTCGGTACGGCCTACAGCCAGACCTTCACCTTCAACGGCGGGACGCAGCCGTTCACCGGTTATCAGGTGACCGGCTTGCCCGCCGGCTTGCAGCCGGGAAGCAGCGGCGCGAACACTATCGAGATTGTCGGGACGCCGACCAGCGCCGGCAGCTTTACGCTTGCCGTGTCAGCGACCGACGCCTCGACCGGCGCGGGGCCGTTTGGCGCCAGCCAGACCTTCGCGCTGACCGTTGCGGGGCCGACGCTTACCATGACGCCGGGGGCGGGAACGCTGACCGCGCCGTATAATGCGCCCTTCACGCAAAGCTTTGTCGCAACCGGGGGCGTAGGGCCTTTGACTTACGCGTTGAGCGGAACATTGCCCACCGGGCTGGCCTTCGCCGGAAACCAGATCAGCGGCACTGCGACGGCACCGGGCAGCTATCCGGTCATCGTCACCGCAACCGATACCGGTTCGACGGGCGCGGGGGCGCCGTTCACGATTGCCCGGACTTACACGATCAACGTCCCCACGCCGACGGTAAGCATCACGCCGGAAACGTTGCCAATCGGCACCGTGGGGGCCAGCTATAGCCAGACGGCAACCGCATCGGGCGGCGTTGCGGCTTATGGCTTCGCGGTGACTGCGGGAGCGGTGCCGCCGGGGCTGACGCTTTCGGCGGGCGGTGTGCTTTCGGGCACGCCAACCGCCGGCGGTGCCTATAATTTCACCCTGACCGCGACCGACGCCAACGGCCAGACGGGCAGTCGCGCCTATGGCCTGACGATTGGTGCGGCGGTGATGACACTGCCCCCGACGTCGCTGGCGGGCGGGCAGCTTGGTTTTGCCTATATCGCGCCGCTGAACCCGGCAGGCGGCGGCACCGCGCCCTACAGCTATGCGGTTACCGGCGGGACACTGCCTGCCGGACTGATGTTATCGGCGGGCGGGACGCTGTCGGGCACGCCGACGGCCTTTGGTACCTTCAACTTCGCGGTGACCGCTACCGACAGCAGCGCGGGCAGCGGGCCCTATGCGGCTACCCAAAATTATTCGGTGCAAATCGAACAGCCTGCGCCGGTGGCCAATCCGGTGTCGGCGACGGTCACTTATGGCAGCACGGCGAACCCGATCGCGCTCAATATCACGGGCGGTGCGGCGGCGAGCGTCGCGGTCTCCACGCCGCCTGCAAACGGGACCGCGGTCGCCAGCGGCACCGGCGTCACCTACACCCCCAATGCGGGCTTCGCCGGCACCGACAGCTTCTCCTATACCGCGACCAACGCGGGCGGGACGTCGGTCCCGGCGACGGTCACCATCACCATCGCCAACCCGGCGATCACGGTTGCGGCGGGCGGGCCGCTGACCGCGACGGCGGGGGCGGCGTATAGCCAGACCTTCTCCTTCAGCGGCGGCGCGCAGCCCTTTTCGGGCTACCAGGTGACGAACCTGCCGACCGGGCTGGCGATCAGCGGCAGCAGCACGAACAGCGTGACGGTGTCGGGAACCCCGACCAGTGCGGGCAGCTTTGCCGTGGTCGTCTCCGGCATCGATGCCTCGACCGGTAGCGGGCCGTTCAACACGAGCCAGACCTTCACGTTCGTCGTCGCCGCTCCGGTGCTGGCGCTCACGCCTGCGACAGGCAGTTTCACCGCCAACTATGCGGCGGCATACAGCCAGGCTCTCACCGCCACCGGCGGGGTCGGCCCCTATAGCTACAGTCTGACCGGCAACCTGCCGGCGGGAATTACCCTCAACCCGTCGACCGGACTGCTTTCCGGGTCGCCGACGGCGCCGGGGACCTTTGGCTTCTCGGTTGTTGCGACCGACACCGGATCGACCGGAGCGGGCTCGCCGTTCACGATCCAGGGCAATTACAGCCTGAATGTCGTGGCGCCGCTGGTCGCGGTGACGCCGACCGCTCTGCCCACCGCAACCGCCGGTTCCGCCTATTCGGCGACACTGACGGCGACGGGCGGCGTCGCGCCCTACCGCTTCGTGCTGACGAACGGCACGCTGCCGGCCGGGCTTTCATTGTCGGCGGACGGCATCGTGTCGGGAACGCCGACGGCGGCAGGAAGTTTTGCCGTCACTGTGAATGCCACCGACGCCAATGGCCAAGCGGGCACCGCCAATCTGACGCTGACGGTCGGCAATACCGCGATCACCGTCACCCCGGCGACCTTGCCCAACGGTACGCAAGGCGTCGCGTACAGCCAGCGGCTTACTGCGGCCGGCGGCATCGCGCCCTACAGCTTCGCGGTCAGCTCGGGCACGCTGCCTGCTGGCCTGACGATCAACGCCGCGACCGGGGAGATTGCGGGAACGCCGTCCGGGTCGGGCGATGCGACCTTTGCGATCACTGTCACCGACAGCACGGGCGGGACCCCGTCGACCGCGACGATCGGATACATGTTACAGATCGTGGCGCGGCCGAACCCGGCGAACGATCCCGAAGTGCGCGGGCTGGTCCAGGCGCAGGTCAACTCGGCCCGCCGCTTCGTCGACACTCAGGTCGGCAATTTCAATCGCCGGCTCGAAGGCCTGCGCCTTGGCGGCGGGGGCGGTGGTTTCAGCAATTCGTTGCGGATCAGCGCCTCGGATCAATGTATCGACACCGTCACCGCTTGGACCAATCCGGTCTGCGCCAATGCCGGCGGCGCTGCCGGTGAACTGAACGGTCGGCCGGGCGGTTTCGGCGCCGGTACGCCGGACGGACTTGGGTCGGCCGGCATGCTTGGCGGCGGACCGATCGGGTCCGCAGCGTCCGCCACCAGCGCCGCCGCTGGCACCGCCGCTGCCGCCGATGGTTCGGGCCGCGCCCCGGCACCGCTGACGATCTGGGCCGGCGGCACGATCCGCTGGGGCGATCGCGACGAAAAGACCGGCCGTCCGTCGGAACGCTTTGAATCTGAAGGCGTCACTTTCGGGGCCGACTATCGCTTCAGCCCGTCATTCGCCGCGGGTATCGGGGTCGGGCTGGGCCGCGAAACAACCGATGTCGGCCGCAACGGTTCGCAGAGCGAGGGCGAGGCAAAGACGCTGGCGATCTATGGCAGCCACCTGCTCGGCGGCGGCCTGTATGTCGACTGGCTGGCGGGGTATCAGTGGCTCGACTTTGATCTGCGTCGCTATGTCACCCTGTCCCGCGCGCTGGTCGACTCGTCGCGCAGCGGCCGCCAGTGGTTCGGTTCGGTGTCGGCGGGTGCCGATATCGAAAGCGGCGACTGGCGTTTCACCCCTTACGCCCGCATCGATGCCCAGCGCGGCAAGCTCAATGGCTATACCGAAAGCAGCGGCTCGGTCTTCGACCTGACCTTCCTCGACCAGGATGTGGCGTTCACCTCGATCGGGGCGGGGGCGAAGGTCGACTATCGGATCGCGGTCGAGAACGGCTTTTTCCTGCCCCGTCTGCGGCTGGAATATCAGCGCGATATCGAGCGCGATAGCGAGGCGCCTGTCGCCTATTTCGACCAGATATCGGGGCCGTTCAATGGCGTGCCGCTGACCGGTTATGCGCGCAGCCGCCTCCTGATGGGCATCGGAGTCGAAATGGCGATCGGTGACCGGACCGCGGTTGATATCGAATATTCGAACCGTCGGAATAGCGGCGCGGACACCGATCAGGGCGTGCTGATCAACGTCAAGCAGGCGTTCTAGCCGAACTGAGCGTCGTCCTGTGGCACCCCGCCGCTATGACCAAAGGGGGATGAAATCGGATTGTCCGGCCGCATGGCGTCCCGGCTCTGCGTGTCTCGTTCTTCTTTCGTCGGACCAGATGCAAACGGTTCAAAATGCGCAGATCAGGGCATCGATGACGGCCGCATGAGCGCCTTGTTTTCGTCGACTGCGGCGACGGCGGTCCGCCGCGCGCGCTGATCTGTATTGACACTGTCTATCTGATGGGTAAATTGACAGTGTCAATTGGAGTGCTTTATGTGCCTTTCTGTCCTTCTGTCGCTCCGCGTCATGCCCTTTGGCCCGTTCACGGTGATATCGGATGCCGGGCCAACCCATGTCGCGATGCACCGCCGGCAACCTCGAAATTTGATCAACCCGCTGGCGACATCGGCCGAAACGCTATTCTCAGCCATCGTTGCAACCTGAAGTCATGTTTTTGAAGCAAGCGGTCATGGGATGCGTGTTTTGTATCGGCAACATGCATTGCGAGGTCGAGGCCTTGAGGAGTGGGCATGCGCAAGAGATTCGTCGGGATCATCCTGTTTGCCATGTTGCCGACATCGCACCCCGAGCGAGACTTGCAGCCGTGACCGCCCGGGTTGTGGTGAGGGGTTTGCCGACCGTTTTGCGGCTGGAGAGCGCGCCGACCGATGAACTGTGAAACTTCCATCGAGCGGCGCTCCCATATGATGTTCCTCGCGATCATCGATTCGGACGACAGTGCAACCGTTGCAAGGCTGCAGGCGATCCTGCCCGAATGCACGCTGGTGGCAGTGCCGCTGTTTGCGGAAATCGCTGGTCCGAAGGCCCAGGACGGAGCGACGATGGGCGGTCTCCTTCAGCTCACCCGGCGTCAGCAGACGATCCTGCCGCTCCTGCTCCGGAATCTTTCCAACAAGGAAATCGCTCGCACCCTTTCAATTTCACATTTCACCGTCAGAAATCATGTTTCGCAATTGCTGCGGGTGCTCGGCTGCCCTTCGCGAAAGGCTGCGATCGCCATGTTTAGGCCGCGAACGGGCGCAGACGCCCTAAATGTGAACTAACCCGAGCTCATAACTATCCTCGCCTGAATTGCTCGCGTCGCCAACGCATTTCCATCCTGCGGCTTCGTAAAATCGTGCCGCTCGCGATCCGGTTTCGGTGACAAGGCGTATGCGTTTCAGGCCGTGGCGCTGCGCTCCCACGACGAGTTGCTCGTGAAGCAATCTCCCAAGTCCGTGCCCTTCCATATCTGGCGCAACAAACAATGCCCAAACGGTGCGATCTTTCAAGTCGAGGGCTGCAAAACCCCTGACTTCATTCTCATAAATCGCAACCCAGCAGCTTTTTTGTTCGACATAGGGAAGATAGGAGGAGCCGGATATGATGCCCGGACGGGTTAACCGGTTTTCTCGCACCGAAATTCTGATTTTGTGCATCGCTGTGATATCTGATGGCTGTGCCAGTCGAATAATTGGTTTCATGTCGATTCCGGATATTTGTTCGGAGAGAAGGACGGCGAAACACCGAGTGATTTAAGGGCGCTTGCAACGGGCCTCGGCCTTCACAGTCCGCGCCGGAGATTCAGCCTGTCTCGCGGTCCCTTACCGTACCATCGTTTGAACGCGCGAGAAAAGGCGCTGGGATCAGAAAACCCGACGAGATAGGCGGTTTCATTCACCGAAACCTTTTCTCCATCCATATAGTGCCACGCCAGTTTGCGGCGCAGCTCGTCGAGGACCTTTTCGAATGTGGTGCCTTCGGCTTTCAGTTTCCGGTACAGGGTCTGCCTGCTCATTGCCATCTGGCCCGAAACGCTGTCGATGGTGGCATTACCCAAGTGCAAAATCAGCATGAGTTGCCTCTCGACCTCGGTTCTGAAGGTTTTGCCGGCTTCCAGTTGCCTGAGCAATGCATCGGCGTGCTCGCTCAATATTCCGAACGCATAGTGCGGGGTCAATGCAACCGGGTGGGTCAGCCAGCTTTCATCGAGCATCATGGCATTGCGGCTGCAATTGAAGGTGACGGGCGCGCGAAAGACGCGTTGATATTCATCGACATAGGCCGGCGCGCTGTGCGTGAAATGAACGGCGCCGAGATGCAGTTTGTCGGTAAAATTACGCGGCCCGGACACGAGCCGCGCAAAGGTTATTTCGGTCAGTTCGGGAAAGGCGTCGGCGTTTAGCCGGTTGTCCACCAACCAGATGCTGTTTCCTTCGCGAACGATCTCGAACCGCTGAGCGAGGCCGACATCGACTTCCGCGACCAATTGGCCATAGCGGTTGAGCTGCATCAAAGCGTCCATCATCGTTGCAGAGGCGTGTGTCACCAGCCCGACCACCGACAGTTCGGACAGATCCACCTGCTCGGCATAATGCATTGCCAGCGCGGGGTCGCCGGTAAGGTCACTCGCCGCCGCGACGAGTGCCTGATAGCACGACATCGCCACCCGGTTGTCCTGATCGGCAAGGATCGAAGCGTCGATCCCCGAACGTTCCAGCAGACCTGCCCGCGATGCACCGCCGGCGATCGCGAAATCGATCAACCCACTGGCGACCCCGGCCGAAACAGTATGCTCAGCCACCGCTGCAACCTGAAGTCATGTTTTTGAAGCGAGCGGTCATGGGATGAGTGTATTGCATAGATAATACGCATTGCAAGGTCGAAGCTTTGAGGAGTTGACATGCGTAAGAGATTTGCCGGAATCATCGTGTTTGCCACGCTGACGACATCGCATCCCGCGAGCGCCGATACGGTTAGCGACTGGGTCGAATTTTCCAGTCGAATTCATCGCCAGTCGGGGCAGGGTTCAGAAGGGCGAGGGCGCCCGGATGCAAACCGCGCAAATACACGTGTTGCGCTGGCGATGTTCGAAGCCGTCAATGCGATTGATCGCCGCTACGAAAGCTATCTCGGCTTGGTGGAGGGCGACAAGAATGCGTCGCAGGAAGCCGCCGCGATCACGGCGGCCTATCTTGTCTTGAACGACCATTTCCCGAGTGCAAAGGGGCAGTTGGACGATGGATATGCTATCGCCATGGAGGCGATCGCGGACGATGCAAGGCGCGAAGCAGGCCGCCTGATCGGAGAGAAAGCGGCCAAGGCGGCCCTTGCTGTTGGAGGTATCGATCCCGGAATCGTCCAGATACCATATAAACCCAAGGCGACACCTGGCGTGTGGACGGCCACCGATCTGCCTTCGATCCGTCCCCACCATGTTGCCTTCTTTCCCTGGGCGATCGAGAATGCCGACGCGCTTCGCTCGCCGCCGCCGCCCGCGCTGACCAGTGAACGCTGGGCCAGGGATTATGAGGAAGTGAAGCGACTTGGCGGCAAGGTCAGCAAGGACCGGACGCCGCATCAGAGTCTGATGGCCCAATATCGCATCATGCCCGACTTTTCGCCGTCGCTGCGGCGCTCCGCTGATGCGCCGGGACGAACGCTGGTACAGAACGCCCGGATGTACGCGCGCGTCTATATGGCGATTGACGATGCCAATCTCGCGAATGCCGCGGCCAAGCTCCATTATGACAGCTGGCGCCCGGTTGTTGCGATCCGCAACGCCGAACAGGACGGCAATGATGCGACCGTGCCGGATCCGGCGTGGGAGTCCTTCCTTCCCACCCCCAATTTCCCCGAGCATCCGTGCGGCCACTGCACCTATGGGGCGGCCGTGGCGGAGGTCATGACGGCCGAAGACGGCCCGCGACCCGCCGGTGGCGTGCGTGTCACTTCGCTGTCGTCGCCGAATGCGGTCATTCAGGTTCTGCCAGACTGGAACGAATGGTCACGGCAGGTATCGGATTCGCGCATTTACGCGGGCGCGCATTTTCGTTTTGCCAACGAGGCCGGCGAGCAGATCGGCCGCGCGGCGGCGCAAGCGGTCCTCGCCAAGGTCATGCGACCCTTGCCGCCATCGAAATCGCGCTGAGGCCTGGGGCGAGGTCCGCATGGCCCGTCCTCGCCTTTCGTTATCGCTCGCGTTCGCGCCCGACCTTTTGGTCGGGCCGGCGCTTTCAAGCCCGGGCCGGTTTCCAGCGGTGTCGTTATCCTGCCCGATCGGGCGCTATCAAAAGAACGGGGTTCACCCATGCTGAGAAGGATTTTCCCCGCACAGATAGATAACGTCTATCGGGGCCACAAACTGGCGTTGCTGCTGCTTGTCGTCGTGGTGATATTCAAGACGATGATGGCGTACAACTCGCTATTCGACACGCGATTCATCATGATCCACGCGGATGGCATCCCGCTCGACAGCTATCCCCCAGATGCGGCGCAGACCGCTGTCACCCTCTTTGCGCTGCTGGGCAATATCAACTTCATCATCACGTTGTTTTGTGTGCTGGCGCTGGTGCGCTATCGCGCGATGACGTCGTTGATGTTCCTGGTTCTCATCTACGAATATCTGACCCGCAAGGCGATCAATCACTATTTCGATGACATGCCCTGGTTTCAATGGCCCAGCGGTATTGCCTCGACCGTGGTCCAGTCGTTGTTCGTTGCCATGCTCGTTGGTTTTGCCTTGTCGCTGCGGCATCGCGATCCCGCCGCGTAGCATCTTCGAAAGCGGCCACATTTATCCGGCCGGATAGCGTCGTTAGAGTGTCTGGCTTCCCTTGATTTCGCCGGGGCGCAACGTGCTCACAAGCTGGACGAAGCTGCGCCGCGCGATCGCCTCCAGCATCGGCATCTGCGCGCGCCAGGGTTTTTCAAAGCCCGCGAACATCGTCATGCCTTCCATCGACGCCGAAATGAACAGCGCCAATATCTCGCGCTCGTCGGCAGGAAGCGCCGGATTGATCTCGGCGATCAGTTCGTTGAGCGACACGCGCGCGCGTTCGTACAGCTCGTTCATCCGGTCGTGGACGAAGGGATCATGGTTCGCCATTGCCCACAGCTCGGGGAAAAAGCGCGTCGTCTTCTTGGTCGTGATGTCCTCGAGGATGAGCATCACCAGATTCTCGAGCCGCGCTTCGGCGCTCGCGCCGGGTTCGTGAATGATCTCGTCGAACGATTCCTCGTAGCTGCTGATCACCGCATTGAGCAGTTCGCGGATCAGCTCTTCCTTCGACCGGAAATAATAGTTGAGGTTGCCGACGTTCATTCCCGATTCGGCAGCGATCCGGCGCAGCGTCAGCGCGGCCGAACCCTGATTCACCAGCAGCGACAGCGCCGACCGGAGGATGTGCTCGAAGCCGTCCTGGCCGCGGGCATAGCCCCCGGTGCGGGGGGTGATCTTCAGGTCGGGAACAATGAAATTCGTCAAGATTCAGCAGCCTCCGCGATCTAGGTAACCGTCCCGCGTCTGTTGGACAAGTGCCCTAATTTTGTCACTTGACTAAAATTGGACGGTCGAACAATATCATCTCGAATCGGCCATCAGAGCCCGTTGTCAGCTAAACAGGCAGTGTCGCGATGCTGCGCATCACGCGAGGGGCGGTCTTTGCCGCATTGATGATATCGGCCAGCGCGTCGGGCGCGGCGGACTTTCCGCAGCCGTTGCCTGAAGAACCGGTGCCGACGGTCGCCGAACTGCCCGAACGCTATCCCGACAGCTGGGTCTTCGTGCACGACCTCCACTTCAACAGCCTGCCCGACGGGCGCGCAGCGATCGTCGATGTCGGGGCCGAAAACCACCACCTGCGCGGGCAGGTTCCGGTCGCCCAGTTCGGCAACATCCTGCCGTCGACGACGCGCGGCGAAATCTATGTTGGCGAGACCTTCTATTCGCGCCTGACGCGCGGCGAACGCACCGACGTCATCACGATCTGGGACACGAAGACGCTGGCGCCAAAGGACGAGATCGTCCTGCCCGGCGGCAAGCGCGGCCTGTTCGTGACGCTGCGCAACAGCCTGCAACTGACCAACGGCGAGAAATGGGCGCTCGTCTTCAACTTCACTCCCGGTTCGTCGGTGACCGTCGTCGATCTCGATGGCCGAAAGATCCTGTCGGACATCGACCTACCCGGCTGCTCGCTCGTCTATCCGACCGGACCGCGCGGTTTCACCTCGCTGTGCGCCGACGGAACGATGACGAGTGTCGCGCTCGATGCGACGGGTAAGGCGGGCCCCGCAGTCACCAGCAGCGCGTTCAACGACATCGACGATGATCCGCTGTTCATGACGCCTGCGATGGTCGGCCGGACCGGCTGGTTCGTCAGCTTCAAGGGCGCCCTTCGCGCGATCGATTTTTCCGGCGCGGCGGCAAAGGACCTCGGCGGTTTCGCGATCCCCGTGCAGGCGGGCGGCGCGCCCGAATGGCGCCCCGGCGGCTGGCAGGTGATTTCGGCCGACCGCGCGGGGCTGCTCTATGTGCTGATGAATCCCAAGGGGGCCGAAGGGTCGCACAAGGATGGCGGGACCGAGGCGTGGGTCATCGACCCGAAGGCGAAGACGCTCGTCCGGCGGATCGCGCTCAAAAATCACAGCCTGTCGCTCGAGGCGACGCAGCAGGAAAAGCCGCTGCTCGTCGCATCACGCCCCGACGGCTCGCTCGACGTCTATGACCCGGCGAGCGGCGCCTTCGTCCGCACGATCGCCAGCGTTGCGCACGATCCGATGACGATGACGGCGGTGCGCTGATGGCTGTCGTCGAATCCGTGCTCGCGCTGTTTCTCGCTGCCGTCCTCGCGGCAGCTTCGGTCCACAAGCTCGTCGATCGCGCGCGGCTGACGCAAGCGACCGCCGGCCTGTTACGGCTCGCGCCGACAGTCGCGATGCCGGTTGCGATGGCGGCGGCGGCGGCCGAATTTGCCGCCGCGCTTGCGCTGCTTTTCCCGGCGTCGCGCCCTGCCGGCGCGCTGCTCGCTGCGCTGCTGTGGGCGGGATATGGCGCCGCGCTGTTCGCCGCGCGTCGCCGCGGCGACGGCGGCATCGACTGCGGCTGCGACTTCGGCGCGCACCGCCGCGGGATCGGCAGCTTCGCTATCGGCCGCGCCTTCGCGCTTGGCGCCGCGGCGCTGCTTCTCTGCCTCTCTCCCACAGAGGGCGGTGCGATCGACATCGCGTCGGTCTTCGCCGCCCTCGCCTTTGTGACGCTGCTCTTTGCCGCCGGCGAAATCGCCAATCTTCCCGCCGCCAGCCGGAGTGCCACCCGATGACCGGATTCTTCCTTGCCTCGCAAATTCTGCTGTGGATCGCCGTCGCGGTGCTCGGCGTCCTCGTCGCGGCGCTTGCGCGTCAGGTCGGGGTCTTGCACGAACGTATAGCTCCTGCGGGTGCGCTGACGCTGCACCAGAAGGTCAATGTCGGCGACACCGCGCCAGCGATGACGCTCGAGACACTGGAAGGCAAAGAAGTCGTGATCGGCGGCAAGCGCGAACGGCGCGGGCAGCTCATCTTCTTCCTCTCGCCCGATTGCCCGGTGTGCAAGACGCTGCTCCCCGTCGTCCGTTCGGCGCGCGGCGCCGAACGCGGCTGGCTCGATGTGGTGCTAGCAAGCGACGGCGATCCCGCGGCGCATCGGCGGCTGGTGATGGCCGAGGGACTTGCGGGCTTCGACTATGTTTTGTCGGAAGGCCTCGGCCGCGCACTCGGGGTGTCGAAGCTCCCCTATGCTGTGCTGATCGACGAGGAGGGCAACATCGCCTCGCTCGGCCTCGTCAACAATCGCGAGCATCTGGAGAGCCTGTTCGAGGCCAAGGAGCGCCGCGTCGCCTCGATCCAGGAATATCTCGCGCGCGGCTGATCCCGCCACCGCGACAAGAAGGGGACACATATGTCGGGACTGGACAAATTTTCGGAAAAGGTGACGCGCCGTGTTGCCCGCGCGACGTCGCGGCGCAGCCTGCTGACGCTGATCGGCGGCGCGCTGACCGG
This sequence comes from Sphingopyxis sp., assembly GCA_051861185.1. GTDB lineage: Bacteria > Pseudomonadota > Alphaproteobacteria > Sphingomonadales > Sphingomonadaceae > Sphingopyxis. The sequence goes on along the minus strand of JBIMKQ010000003.1, from coordinate 235,555 downwards.
GGCGGCGGTGATCCCGGTGCTGCCGGTGTCGCGTGCGCAGGCGCAGGGTCACGGCCATGGCGGCGGCGGCGACCCGATCGCGCCGCAAACCACGGGCAACCTGCAGGATCCGGGTGACCAGACGCAATGCGACTATTGGCGCTATTGCGCGATCGACGGCTTCCTCTGCAGCTGCTGCGGCGGCACCGCGAGCAGCTGTCCGCCCGGCACCGAAATGTCGCCGATTACCTGGATCGGCACTTGCCAGAACCCGGCCGACAATCGCGCCTATATCGTCAGCTACAACGACTGCTGCGGCAAATCCTCGTGCGGGCGGTGCCTGTGCAACCGCAACGAACGCGACCGGCCGATGGTGCGTCCGCAGGCGAACAACGACATCAACTGGTGCCTCGGCACGTCGAGTGCGGTCTATAATTGCTCGACCGCGGTGATCCTCGGCGTCGCGCTGGAGCAGCCATGATGCGGCGCATTGCGATCCTTCTCGCGCTGTCCGGGCTGGTGGTCACCGGACAGGCGACGGCGGCAGACGATGGGGCGACGATCTACAAGCGCTGCGCCGCGTGCCATCTGGCCAACGGCGCAGGCGTTCCCGGCGCTTTTCCTCCGCTGAAGACCGATGTCCGTGCCTTGGCGGGAACCGCTGCCGGGCGCCGCTACCTTGCGCTGGTCGTGATCCGCGGCGTGTCGGGACCGATCACCGTTGAAGGCAAGCCCTATCGCGGGATGATGCCCGCGCAGGCCGGGCTCAACGATGCGCAGGTTGCGGCGGTGCTCAACCATGTGGTTCGCGGCGGATCGGCCAAGGTTTTCACCCCGCGCGAGATCGCCGGATACCGGGCAGGCAGCGCGGCGCTCAATTCCGCCGCCGTGGGACGTCTCCAGCCGCCGGCCGCCGGCAAATGAAATGGCTGGCCGTTCCCGCGCTGATTGTGGCGACCGGAGCGGCCGTCACGACCCCGGCGTGGAGCGGTCCGGAACCGATCCCGGGCGTGGCGAACGCGGCGCGCGCGCGGCAGAACTGGATGCTGTCGTGCCAAGGGTGCCACCGCGCCGATGCGACCGGCACGCCGCAAACGACGCCGACGATGGCGGGCGTCGTCGCGCGATTTCTGCAGGTGCCGGGCGGGCGCGAATATCTGGTGCAGGTGCCGGGCGTCGCGACCGCCGCGCTGTCCGATGCCGACTTGGCCGAAGTGGTGAACTGGTCGCTCGTGCGGTTCGACGCGGCAAATATTCCGGCCGATTTCAAGCCCTACAGCTCCGCCGAGGTGGGACGGCTGCGGCTGAAACCGCTGCGGGCCGAAGCCATGGCGGTGCGCGCAAACATGGTCGCGCGCATGCCCGGGGGCAAATGACAGAATTAACGAACAGGGGGAAGATTTCGATGACCAAGATAACAAAGCGCTGCACCGCCCGCCCGATGCTGATCCTGCTTCTGGCCAGTGTGTCGGCGCCGGCGCTGGCGCAGGAAACGGCCGCGGAGGCCGTCGTGGCCGAAACGGTCGACGGGACCGACATCGTCGTCACTGCGCAGAAACGCTCCGAACGCCTGCAAGACGTTCCGATTGCGGTCAGCGCGATCGGCGGGGATTCGCTCGAACGGCAGCGGGTGACGCAGGCGGACGAACTCGCGAGCAAGATCGTCAACCTCCAGCTCACCTCGACCGTCGGCGACAACACCCCGATATTCGCTCTGCGCGGCGTGTCGATGTCCGATTACAGCCTCAACCAGGCGAGCCCGGTCGCGACCTATTATGACGAGGTCTACAAGGGCAATTTCGCTTTCCTCGGCGTCGCGATGTACGACCTTGAGCGCGTGGAAGTGTTGCGCGGCCCGCAGGGTACGCTCTATGGCAAAAACACCACGGGCGGCGCGGTCAACCTGATCAGCCGGACGCCGGTGCTCGGCGATACCGAAGGCTATCTGAACCTCGGTTATGGCAATTACAGTCGCTACGAAGCCAATGGCGCGGTCAGCGTCCCGCTCGGCGAGACCTTGGCGGCGCGTGTCGCCTTCACCTTCGCGCGCGCCGACGGCTGGTTCAAGAACCAGCTTCCGGGTGAGCCCGACCTTGCGAGCGTGCGCGAATATGGCGTCCGCGGCAGCCTGTTGTTCGAACCCAGCGACAGCGCGCGCTTTGTCCTGCGCGCCTCAACCAGCTATCAGAACCCGCGCAACTATGGGATTTACGCGCAGCCCGAAGCGGCGAACCGCCCTGGGCTGGGGCGGCGCGAGATCGAGGCGAACGTCACCGACCGCCGCCGCGCGCGCACCTGGTCGGTGGCGCTGACCAGCACGGTCGATTTGAGCGACGCGCTGGCGATCACCAGCGTTACGTCATGGGACAAGGGACGGCTCAACTTCTACGAGGACACCGACGGAACGGCGACCGAACTGCTTGAGATCCCCTATACTGACCGGGCGATGCAGTTCGCGCAGGATTTGCGCCTGACAAGCGACTTCGACGGGCCGTTCAACTTCATCCTCGGCGCCTATTTCAACCGCGAGAAAGTCTATAACGAGACGACCTTTGAAATCGGCAAGGACATCGATTCCGACGGCCTGCCGGGCGTCACCGACGGCGATTGCGCGGTTGGCTTCCCCTTGGGTTGCCTGTTCCGCAACCGCTTCGACCAGCTCAAGAAAAGCTATGCCGTCTATTCGGACATGAGCTTCGAACTCACCGACCAATTGACGCTGCGCGGCGGCCTGCGCTTTACGCACGACAAGGGAACCCAGAGCGATTTCGAATCCAATGCGCTGGGCCCGAACGGCGTACTGGTCATGAACCTGATCCCGCCGTCGCGGCTCGACTACAGCACCGAAAATCTGTCGGGCAAGATCGGCGCGGACTACAAGATCAACCCCGACGTGATGGTTTATGGCAATTACAGCCGCGGTTACCGCGCGCCGAGCTTCAACGCGCAGGCCTTTTTCGATCCGTCCGAGCTCTCGGTCGCGAAAGCCGAAAAGATCGAAGCCTCCGAACTGGGGCTGAAGAGCCAGTTCGCCGACCGCCGTGTGACGCTCAACCTGGCGGCGTTCCACTATAGCTACAGCAACCAGCAATTCATCAACATCGATCCCGCGACTGCGGCGCAGACTTTGCTCAACATCCCGAGCTCGCGCATCCTTGGCGGCGAGGCCGAACTGACCGTTCGCGCGACCGATATGGTGACCTTCCGCGCGGGCGTTGGCCTGCTCGATACCAAGATCAAGCGTGGGATCGTCAGCGGCGTCGACGTCAGCGGGAACAATTTGTCGAATGCGCCGAAGTTCACCTTCACGGGCGGCGTCGACGCGACGGTGATGGACAGTGCCAGCGGCAAGCTCAGCCTGCATGGTGACATCAACACTTCGTCGAGCCAATATTTCGAGGTGCTCAACATTCCCCGGCTGCAGCAGAAAAGCTATGTCCTGCTGGCGGGGCATATCGACTGGGAATCGGCAGATGGCCGCTGGAATGCCTCGGTCTGGGGCAAGAACCTCACCAACAAATTCTACTTCACCTCACGCGTCGACCTGCTCGCGGGCTTCGGTTTCGACTATAACCATGTCGGGACTCCGCGAACCTATGGCGTGACCGTGGGCACGAAATTCTGATCGGAGAGAGGCATGTCTGACTATAAAATGCTGATCGGCGGACGGCTGGTCGAGGGCGACCACCAGATGGACGTCATCAACCCTGCCACCGAGGACGTCTTCGCCACCGTCGCGCGCGCGTCGGAGCGGCAGGCCGACGAAGCGATCGAAGCCGCCGCCACGGCCTTTCCGCCATGGGCCGAAACTCCGATGGCCGAGCGGCAGGCGAAGGTCGCCGCACTCGCCGACGCGATCGTCGCCAATGCCTACGGTCTCGCGCGCGCGCTGACGCAGGAACAGGGCAAACCACTTGCCGAGGCGCAGGGCGAGATCGCATGGGCCGAGGGCTATTTACGGCATTATGCGACGCTCGCGATCGCCGAGCGCACGATTCAGGACGATGCGAACGGGCTTATTCAGGTCCGGCGCAAGCCGCTCGGCGTTGTCGCGGGGATCATCGCGTGGAACTTCCCGCTGCTCGTCGCCTGCTGGAAGATCGGACCGGCGGTGATCGCAGGCAATACGATCGTGCTGAAACCCGCGCCGACGACGCCGGTGACCGCGCTGATGCTCGGTGAACTGTGCCGCGACATCTTCCCTGCCGGGGTGGTCAACATCATCACCGACGCCAACGACCTCGGCGGTTATCTGACCGCCGATCCGCGCATCGCCAAGGTTGGTTTTACCGGGTCGACCGCGACGGGCAAGAAGATCATGGCTAGCGCTGCCGACGGGCTCAAGCGGCTGACGCTCGAACTCGGCGGCAACGACCCGGGGATTGTGCTCGACGACGTCGATGTCCGCGCAACCGCGCAGGGCATTTTCAACGCCGCCTTCCTCAATTGCGGGCAGGTGTGCCTCGCGATCAAGCGCGCTTATGTCCATGACAGCATCTATGACGCGATGTGCGACGAACTCGCGCGCCTCGCCGAAGCCGCGGTGGTCGATGACGGGCTGGCGCAGGGCGCGCAGATCGGGCCGATCCAGAACAAGGCGCAATATGAAAAGCTGCAAGGCTTCCTCGAACGCGCAGCGACCGACGGGACGATCATCGCCGGCGGCGAAATCATCGACCGTGCGGGCTATTTCATGCGGCCGACGATCGTGCGCGACGTGACCGACGGCGACCAGATCGTCGACGAGGAACAGTTCGGGCCGATCCTGCCCGTCATTCGCTATTCGGATATCGACGACGTCGTCGCGCGCGCCAATGCTTCGCCCTATGGCCTCGGGGCGTCGGTCTGGTCGCGTGACCTCGACCGTGCCGTTGCGGTCGCCGACCGGATCGAAAGCGGCTCGGTGTGGGTGAACCAGCATATCGCGATCGGCCCGCATATCCCGATGGCGGGGGTCAAGTCGTCCGGGCTCGGGGTCGAACAGTCCGAAGAGGGGCTCGCCGAATACACCCAATTGTCGGTGATCAACGTGGCGCGCGGCGGATGAACGAGGCCTTCGACTGGAATCCGCCAACGCATTATAATTTCGCGCGCGACGCGATCGACCGCCTCGCCGCCGAACGGCCCGGCGACCGCGCGCTGCTGTGGACCGACGGCGTCGGAACGGCGGTCGATCGCAGTTTCGCCGAGCTGTCGGACCATGCCGCGCGCGCTGCGGCGGTGCTGCGCGCGGCGGGGGTCAGCCCTGGCGATACGGTGTTGATCCTGCTGTCGCGCGAGATCGAATGGTGGGAGCTGATGCTCGCGTGCCTGCGGCTCGGCGCGATCGCATCGCCGGGCACCGTGCAACTGACGCCGAAGGATATCGCCTATCGCCGAAGCGCGGCGGAGGCGCGCTGCGTGATCGCGGGCTCCGACGTCGCACCGCGCGTTGATGATGCGCTGGAAGGCGAAGCGGTGACGCGCATCCACATCGGTGGTCCCCGCGTCGGATGGATCGATTATGGTGCGGCCAGGGCGACCGCCGGGCCGCTCGCCGACATCGCCGACACCGCGTTCGACGACCCCGCGCTCTGCTATTTCACCAGCGGCACCACTGGCCAGCCCAAGATGACGATCCACGGCGCGGGCTATCCGCTCGCGCACGAAATCACCGGCCGCTTCTGGCTCGATCTCGGGCCCGGCGACCTCCACTGGAACATGTCCGACACCGGCTGGGCAAAGGCGGCGTGGAGCAGCCTGTTCGCGCCCTGGCTGATGGGCGCGGCCATCTTCGTCAACCATGCGCCGGGGTTCGACCCCGTCGCCGCGATGGACCTGCTCGAATGCTATCCGGTGACGACGCTCTGTGCGCCGCCGACCGCCTACCGCATGTTTGTGCGCGCCGACCTCGATGGCCGCGCCTTTCCGCAACTGCGCCACTGCGTGAGCGCGGGCGAGCCGCTGAACCCCGAGGTCATCGACTTGTGGCGCAAAGCTACCGGGCTCGATATCCACGACGGCTATGGTCAGACCGAGACCGTGCTCCTGTGCTGCAACCGCGCGGGTGCGGCGCGGCAGGGCGCGATGGGCCGTCCGGTGCCTGGCATCGACCTTGCAGTGATCGGACATGACGGCCAAAGCCTTCCGCCTGAGGAGGAGGGCGACATCGCGCTGCGGGTTGGCGAAGGCCGGCCGCCCGGCCTGTTCCTCGGCTATCGCGGCGACCCCGATCGCACCGCCAGCGTATTTCGCGATGGCTGGTATCTCACCGGCGACCGCGCCACCGTCGATGCCGACGGCTATTTCTGGTTCGTCGGCCGCGCCGACGACGTGATACTCTCCTCGGGCTATCGCATCGGGCCGTTCGAGGTCGAAAGCGTGCTCTTCGAGCATGAGGCGGTCGCCGAAAGCGCCGTCGTCGCCAGCCCCGATCCGACGCGCGGCGAGGTGGTGAAAGCGTTCGTCGTGCTGGCGGCGGGGCACAGCCCCTCGGACGAACTCGCGGCGGCGCTGCAGGACCATGTGAAGGCGACGACCGCGCCGTATAAATATCCACGCCGCATCGAATTTGTCGACAGCCTGCCCAAGACGGTCAGCGGCAAGATCCGGCGTAAGGAATTGCGCGACGAAGAATTCAAAAAGGCCGATGCATGACCGATAGCTATGTTCGCGGTGACGACACGGCTCCGCTGATTGAGATGACGATCGGCGATCGGTTCGACCAGACCGTCGCCAGCTATCCCGACGGTGAAGCACTGATCGTTCGTCATCAGGGTGTGCGGTGGAGCTGGCGCGAATTGCGCGCGCGGGTCGATGCGGTTGCGGCGGGGCTGTTGCAGCGCGGGCTGAAGCCGGGCGACCGCGTCGGCATTTGGGCACCTAACTGTTCCGAATGGGTGATCGTACAGTTCGCGACGGCGAAGGCCGGGCTGATCCTCGTCAACATCAACCCCGCCTACCGCGTCGCCGAACTCGACTATGCGCTGAACAAGGTCGGTTGCGCGGCGCTGATCCTCGCGCCGTCGCACAAGAGCAGCGATTATGTCACGATGCTGGGCGAGATTGCGCCCGAGCTGAAGGCGTCAACGCCAGGGGGGTTGCGCGCGGCGCGCTTGCCCGACCTGCGGCTCGTTGTCGTCCTTGGCGAGGGTGAGCATCAAGGCTGCCTGCCGTTCGCGGCGCTGGCGAGCGACGACACCGACGCGCTTGCGGATATAGCGCTCACTCCCGACATGCCGGTCAACATCCAGTTCACCAGTGGCACAACGGGCTTTCCCAAGGGTGCGACGCTGTCGCATCGCAACATCCTCAACAACGGCTCCTTCGTCGGCGCGCGGATCGGGCTGACCGCCGCCGATCGGCTGTGCATCCCGGTACCGCTCTATCATTGCTTCGGCATGGTGATGGGCAACCTTGCCTGCGCGGTGCACGGCGCGACGATGATCTATCCCGCCGAGGCCTTCGATCCGCAGGCGGTGCTGGAGACGGTCGAGGCCGAGCGCTGCACCGCGCTCTACGGCGTACCGACGATGTTCATCGCCGCGCTCGGCCACCCCGACTTCGCGCGCTTCGACCTGTCGTCGCTGCGCACCGGGATCATGGCGGGATCACCATGCCCTATGGCGGTGATGCGCGAGGTGATCGAGCGGATGCATATGGAAGAGGTCACCATCGCCTACGGCATGACCGAAACCAGTCCGGTCAGCTTCCAGAGCGACACCGACGACCCGCTCGATCTGCGCGTGTCGACGGTGGGGCGAATCCAGCCGCATCTCGAGGTCAAGCTGATCGATCTCGCCGGCCAGGTCGTACCGCGTGGCCAGACGGGCGAGCTTTGCACGCGCGGCTACTCGGTGATGCTCGGTTATTGGGACGATCCCGATCGCACCGCGGAGGCTCTGGATGCCGGCGGCTGGATGCATACCGGTGACCTCGCGACGATCGACGACGCGGGCTATTGCCAGATCGTCGGCCGGATCAAGGACATGGTGATCCGCGGCGGCGAGAATATCTATCCGCGCGAGATCGAGGAATATCTGCTGACCCATCCCGGCATCGCCGATGTCCAGGGTGTCGGCATTCCCGATGCGAAATATGGCGAAGAATTATGCGTCTGGATCATCCCGCGCCCCGGCGTCTTGCTGAGCGAGGACGAGGTGCGCGCGCATTGTCGGGGCCGGATCGCGCATTACAAAATTCCGCGGCATATCCTGTTCGTCGATGCCTTTCCGATGACGGTGACCGGGAAGGTTCAGAAATTCGCGATGCGCGAACATATGGTGAAGTTGTTGAGTTGCTAGAGACGCCGCGACAAAGCAACGGATGACAACCTCAGGCGGTCAGACGGACGAGCTTTGCACGCGCGGCAATCAATCGGCGGTCAGAGGATCGGTCGAACGCGGCACTTGAATCGAAGCAGGGATCAGGTGGTCATTGCAGAAAAAGGAGATAGGCAGCGACAAGCGCGGCAAAGACAGCGCCACGCATGATCAAGCCTTTACGCAGTGAATAGCCTTCAAAATAGGCCTGAAAGTCGGAAGGTATAGGCATCGGAAGCGTTGGCGAGACGTCCGCTCCGCCAGTGTTGCCGACAGGAATCCAGCCAGCCATGTGAAAGGGTGCCGCTCCGATTAGCCTGACAAGCTGTCCACGAGCCTCCTTGGCATCGGACTGTTTCAGGGCGAGCCGCAACATGTGAAAATGTGTTTTCACATGAGCTGCGTACCAGCGCTGGCCTAGGATATGCGCACGCTCGAGATGCCGTTTGGCCAGAGCAATATCACCCGCTGCCTCGGCGGACCGTGCGTAAGCCATTTCCCTGACAAAGGCCGCTTTGACATTCAATTTCATAACCGACATCTCCGGAGCGGATATGCAATGCTACTGAACTATGGCCTTTCGAACGAGCGCCCAACTGAACCGGTGCATTCTTCGCGCAATCGTCGATGTGGATGGGGCATAGCGAGACCGCGATGATCGCCCGCCCGGCTTCTCTCTTCGTGGCGGCGGATGCGGCCTTGCGAGAAATAGATACCGCGCAGTCATCAGACGTCCGAATTTTTGAGGGATGCACTCGAACGAGCAACGCAAGAAATGTCAAAACTGATTGCAAGCGCGGCTAAAGCCATGCCCGCCCCGGCACCCTAGTCTTTCCCTCAACGGAGGCTCACAGAAGCCCCGCTTTGAGGGAGAAGGATCATGGCAGCATTGTCATTTGCGCGCGCCGCTATCGCCGCGCTGACAGTTTCGACATCGACGCTGGCGTTTGCGCAGGACGTGCCTCCGACGAGCGATAGCGTGGCCGATGGCGATATCGTCGTCACCGCGCAGCGCCGCGAACAGTCGCTGCTCGACGTGCCGCTTGCGGTCACCGCGCTTGGCGGCGACACGCTCGCCGACCGCGGCATCACCAATTCGGCGCAGCTCGGAAGCGCCGTTCCCAATCTTCAGATCAACAGCCCCTATGGCAACACGCAGCCGAATTTCTCGCTGCGCGGTATCGGGGTCGCGAACGAGTATAACAGCAATCAGGCCTCGCCCGTCGGCGTCTACCTCGACGACGTCTATCTCGCGCCGCGCACCAGCCACGGCATGGGGCTGTTCGACCTCGACCGCATCGAGGTGCTGCGCGGGCCGCAGGGGACGCTGTTCGGACGCAACACCACCGGCGGCGCGATCAATTTCATCACGAAAAAACCGGGCCTCTCGGGCACCAACGGCTATCTGCAAGTCGGCTATGCCAATTTCGACACCTTCACCGCGCAGGGCGCCGCCGAGGCAACGCTAGCCGAGGATATTGCGGGGCTGCGTCTCGCGGTGAACTACGCCAAGGGCGATGGACAGATCAAAAACGTCTTCCCTGGCGGGCACGATGCCGCGTCTGTCGACACGTTGCAGGGCCGCGTCTCGCTGCGCGTCAAACCGACCGACAGCCTCGACATCGTGCTGCGCGCTTATGCCGGACGCGATCGTGGGACGCAGGCCGCGGTGCACGGGCTCGAACCTTTCCGCACCGGCCTCGGCTTTTTCGAGACAAACGAGAATCGCATCGGCGACAATCGCACCGATGCATGGGGTTTCTCGGCGAACATCGCACTCGACCTGACCGATACGCTCAGCCTGACGTCCATCACCAGCTATGATGGCGGCAAGCAGAACCTCCAGCAAGCGGCTGACGGCTCGCCGCTCGACCTGCTCGATATCAACTGGCGATCGAGCTACCGCCAGTTCAGTCAGGAATTGCGGGCCAATTACGACGGCGATGGCGTGACCTTTGTTGGCGGGCTCTTCTATGGCCGGGACCGCAACATCACCGACAACACATTCAACCTGCCGCTGCCCCCGGCGGGCGGCTTCTTTCAGCATTACCGGCAGGTGCGCAAAAGCTATGCGGTCTTCGGCCAGGCCGATATCGACCTGGCCGACCGGCTCGTGCTGACGGTTGGCGCGCGGTACACCAAAGACAAGTCGCGCTATGACGATGCCTTTGCCTATTTGTTTGTCGGCGGGGTCGGCGATCTGCAGACGCCGCTGGCGACGACGGTGCCGTGTCCGGGCGTCGCAGGGACCTGCGCCTATGATCCGGCCGCACGCTTTGCACTCGCCGACACCAACAATGCGCTGACCGGCCGCGTCGCGTTGAGCTACACCTTCGACGACGGCCCGTTGGTCTATGCCAGCTATAACCGGGGCTATCGCGCGGGTGCGGTAAACGGCGGTGGCTACACCTCGTCGGCAGGGATCGGATATATCGAGCCCGAGCGTGTCAACGCCTACGAGATCGGGATCAAGGGTCGCGCTGGCGGACGGCTGCTCACCTACGCTGCGTCGGCCTTCTATTATGACTATTCGAACCAGCAGTTGCAAGACACGCGCGCCGGCCCGGTGTCCTTCCTCGTCAACGCGCCGTCGTCGGAAGTCTATGGCTTCGAGGTTGAGACGACCCTGCGGCCGGTCGACCGCTTCCGCATCGACGCCTCGCTCGGCTGGCTGCATTCGAAGTATGAGGAACTGACTTTGCAGGGCGCCGACCTGTCGGGCAATGAGCTGCCCTTCGCGCCCAAACTTACCGCGCAACTCGGTTTCGAATGGGATGTCGTGGATGTGGCCGGCGGCACGATCACTTTCGCACCGAATGTCGCCTATTCGAGCCGCCAATATTTCTCGCCGTTCAACGAGATTAACGCGCCGGGCACGCTGCAGGTTAACTCCGAACTGCAACAGGGTGCCAATGCCAAGGTCAATGCCTCGCTCAGCTGGTCGAACGACGCGCTGACGATCCGGGCCTTCGCGAACAATCTTTTCGAGCGCAAAACCTATGGCTATGGCCTCGACCTGCGCGGTGCGGGCTTTCCGTACAACTTCCTCGTGCCGAGCGCGCCGCGCACTTACGGCGTCAGCCTGCGCTACAGCTTCTGACGATGACGGACCTCAAGGATCCCGACCTTTATGTCGGCGGCATGCCCTATGCCGAACTTGCGGCGCTGCGCGAAGCGGGATCGGTCCACTGGAACCCTGAAAGCGACGGTGCGGGTTTCTGGGCGGTGCTCGGTTTTGACGATATCGTGACGGTTTCACGGCAGGCCGACCTCTTTTCGTCCGCGCATGAAAATGGGGGGCATCGGATCTTCAACGAGAACGAGGTTGGCCTGACCGGGGCAGGGGAGTCGGCGATCGGCATTCCCTTCATCTCGCGCGACCCCCCGACGCATACCCAATATCGCAAGTTCGTGATGCCGGCGCTCTCCCCAGCGCGGATCGAGGGGATCGAGGCGCGGATCGCCGAACGCGTCGAGCGCCTGTTCGCCGACGTGCCGCTGAACGAGACGGTGAACATCCTGCCGCTCCTCACCGTGCCGTTACCCTTGCTCACCCTCGCCGAACTGCTCGGGGTGCCGGCGGAGATGTGGCACGATCTCCACCGCTGGACCGATGCCTTCGTCGGCGAGGACGATCCCGATTTCCGCCAGTCGCCCGGAGCGATGCAGGCCGTGATGGGCGAGTTCGTCGGCTTTGCCTCGGCTCTGTTTGACGAACGCCGCACCAACCCGGGTCCCGACATCGCTTCGCTGCTCGCGAACACCGAAATTCACAGGCAGCCCGTGCCGCTCGGCGATTTTATCGGCAATTTGATCCTCGCGCTCGTCGGCGGCAACGAGACGACGCGCAATTCGATCAACCACAGCCTGATCGCCTTTGCGAACAACCCGGCGCAGTGGGACATGATCCGCGCCGACCCCGGTCTGCTGTCGAACGCGGTCAAGGAAATGGTGCGCTATGCCAGCCCCGTCATCCACATGCGCCGCACCGCGACCCGCGATACCGAACTTGGCGGGCAGGGGATCCGCAAGGGCGACAAGATCGTCGTCTTCTACCCCGCCGGCAACCGCGACGAGGCGGTTTTTTCCGACCCCGATCGTTTCGATATCGCGCGCCCGATCCGCCAGCATCTCGCCTTCGGCGCGGGCGTTCATGTCTGCGTCGGATCGCGCCTCGCCGAAATGCAATTGCGACTCGCCTTTACCGAAATGGCGCGTCATGTTCGGCGCATAGAAATCATGGGAGAGCCGAGCCGGGTGAGGTCGAACTTCATCAACGGCTTCAAGCGGCTCGATGTCAGGCTGATAGCGTGAAGCAGGCGAGCATCTGGGACAATAAGGAGATTATCTGCGACGTCCTCGGCCGCGCGCCCGATGTCGAGATGGGGTCGATCGGCGACGGCTGGTCGCTCTGCCGCTGGCGCCAGTTCGTCGGCACCTATACCCTGCCGGCGTTGCCGCAGCCGATCTTCACGGTCCATCTCGCGGGCAAGCCGCAAGTCAAGACATGGGACCGCGATGGCTGGACGACATCGAGTTCGATCCCCGGCTGTGCGACCATCGTTCCCGCGGGCATGCCGACCGGCTGGCTCGTCGATGGCGAGCTTGACGTCGTGACATTGTCGATGTCGTCCGATGTGCTCGCGGGGCAGCCGCATGCCGAACAGTTCAACAAGATGCGCTTCGCCTTTGCCGATCCGCTCGGCGTTGCGCTCACGCGGCAGATCCTCTCCGAACTATACGCACCGCAGGCCGAGGAGCGCACCGCCTATGTGTCGGCCATGATAGGCGCGTTGAAGGCGCATATCCTCTCGGGCCCGCCCGCGCATGGCAACCCGACCGAAATTCCGGTCTCGGATTTCTCGGCCTATCGCATCCACAAGATCATGAACGCAGTGCTCTCGAATCCTGCCGAGGAACATAGCCTCGAGGCGATGGCGGCGGTCGCGGGGGTCACGCCATCGCATTTCTGCCGCCTGTTCAAAAAGGCGACGGGTATCTCGCCGCATCAATATGTGATGAAGGCACGGCTCGATCGAGCGCAGCAGATGCTCGTCCAGACCGACCTCAGCCTCGCCGCCCTGTCCGAAGCGACCGGCTTTACCAGCCAGAGTCATTTCAGCCGCGCCTTCCGCGCCTGGTTCGGCATGTCGCCGAGCGACTATCGCCACCAGGAACGGCGCGGGCTTCATTGAACGGAGAAAAAAGATGACCGAAGCGATGGCGGCCGTGGTGCGCCAGCCCGGCGGCGACTTCACGATCGAGGCAATCGAGGTCGAGGCGCCGCGCGCAGGCGAGGTGCGCGTGCGTATCGCGGGCGTCGGCCTCTGCCACACCGACCTGATCTTTCGCGATCAGTTCGCACCCTTCGCGCTGCCCGGCGTACTCGGCCATGAGGGCGCGGGGGTGATCGACGCAGTCGGCGAGGGCGTCGATGGCCTGAGCGTGGGAGACGCGGTCATCGTCGGCTTTTCGAGTTGCGGCGCCTGCCCGCGCTGCGACGAGCATCTGCCGAGCTATTGCCAGAGCTTTGTGCCGCTGAACTACGCCGGGATGCGGCTCGACGATGGTTCGACTGCCTATTCCAAGGGCGATGAGCGCATCACCTCGCACTTCTTCGGTCAATCCTCCTTCTCGGCGCTCACCGTCACCCGCGCGCGCAACGTCGTGAAGGTCGATACATCGAAGGTCGCGCTCGAACTGCTTGGGCCCTTGGGCTGCGGGTTCCAGACCGGTGCGGGCGGGGTGATGAATTCGCTCGCCTGCCCGGCAGGATCGAGCATCGCGATCTTCGGCGGCGGCCCGGTCGGGCTGGCCGCGGTGATGGGCGCCGTTATCCAAGGCTGTTCGACGATCATCCTTGTCGAGCCGATCGCGGCTCGACGTGACATTGCGAAGAATCTCGGCGCGACGCATGTCATCGACCCCGCGGACGCCGGCAACCTCGCCGAAGCGCTGCGCGCGATCGTCCCGGTCGGCCTCGACTTCGCGTTTGACACCAGCGGCGTCGTGTCCGTTATCGAGGCGGGTCTCGCCGCGCTCGGCAGCCACGGCGCGATCGGGCTGGTCGGCGTGCCATCGAAGGCCGACGCGGCGATCAGCGTCAATATCGCCGCGCTGATGACCCCCGGCCACCGCATCATAGGGATCATCGAGGGCGACAGCGACCCACAGACCTTCATCCCCGAACTGATCGCGCATCACGCCGCGGGACGCTTCCCGTTCGACACACTGATCCAGACCTTCCCGCTCGCCGAGATCAACGAGGCGCTTGCCGCGCAGGCGCGCGGCGAATGCATCAAGGTCGTGCTGATACCCTGAGGAGAGTGACGATGGATTTCGACCGCGACTATGCGATGCTGATCGGCGGCCAGCTCGATAATGGCAGCGCCCGTTTCGACGTGCTCAACCCTGCGACCGAGCAGGTCATTGCCAGCGCCCCCGATGCGGCCCAGACCGATCTCGACCGCGCCATCGCCGCAGCGCGCGCCGCCTTCCCCGGCTGGGCCGCGACCCCGATCGCCGAGCGCAAAGCCGCGCTGAACGCGATGGGCCAGGCGATCATGGCCAATGCCGATGCCTTCAAGCGCCTGCTCACCGCCGAACAGGGCAAGCCGCACAGCGAGGCCGAAGGCGAGGTCATGGGTGCCGGCTACTGGTTGATGGGTGCCGCCAGTCTCGACCTGCCGGTGACGGTCAATGAGGACAGCGACGAGCGATACAGCGAGACGCGACATGTCCCGCTCGGCGTCGTCGGTGCGATCGCACCGTGGAATTTCCCGCTGCTGCTGGCGATGTTCAAGGTTGGCCCGGCGTTGCTCGCGGGGAATTGTATGGTGCTGAAACCTTCGCCATTCACTCCGCTCACTACCCTCAAATTCGGAGAGCTGGTCAAGGATCTCCTGCCGCCCGGTGTGCTCAACATCGTCGCGGGCGGCGATTCGTTGGGGCCGTGGATGACCAGCCACCCCGGCTTCGACAAGATCAGTTTCACCGGCTCCACCGCGACCGGCCGCCGCGTTATGCAATCGGCCGCGCCAACGCTGAAGCGCGTCACGCTCGAACTCGGCGGGAACGATGCCGCGATCGTTATGCCCGACGTCAATGTCGAAAAGGTCGCCGAGGAATTATTCTGGGCCGCCTTCCGCAACAATGGCCAGATCTGCATCGCGACCAAGCGTATGTATGTCCACCGGGACATTTACGAGCCGCTCAGGGACGCGCTTGTTGCCTATGCGAAGACGGTGAAGGTTGGCGACGGAGCAGAGCAAGGGACGCAGATTGGACCGATCAACAACGAAGCCCAATACCATCGTGTGCTCGACCTGATCCTAGACGCGAAGGACAAGGGCTATACATTTCTTGTCGGCGGCGATGCGGCCGATGTGCCGGGCTATTTCATTCCTGTCACCATCCTCGACAACCCGCCCGAAGACAGCCGCATCGTGCAAGAGGAGCAGTTCGGCCCGGTTCTGCCGCTGATCAGATTCGACGATTATGACGATGTCGTCGCACGCGCGAACGCGACGGATTACGGCCTCGGCGGCTCGGTGTGGGGAAGCGACGAGGACAAGGCGATCGACATTGCGCAGCGAATCGCGAGCGGGACGGTGTGGGTCAACGAGACCCAACACCTGTCACCCACCGCGGCCTTCGGCGGGATGAAACAGTCGGGCGTTGGTGTCGAAGGTGGTCTCGAAGGCCTGCTCGAATATACCAATGCGCAGACCGTCGTGCGGCGAAAGCCGGTGGCTTCCCAAGTTTAGGGGGCCCCAAAAGCGGATCGAAAAAGCGCATTTATGCTCCCGGAAGATTAGCCATTTGCGCCGGCGTCACCACCGGTTCGTGTCGATCTTTTCGCTCCGAATAGCGGTCAACCAGCTGACCGGCATGGCCTCGGGTCAGCACCGTGAACCGCACGAGTTCCTCGGCGACATCGACAATCCGGTCATAATAGCTCGACGGCAGCATGCGGCCCGCTTCGTCGAACTCCTGATAGGCTTTCGCCACGCTCGACTGGTTGGGGATCGTGATCATGCGCATCCAGCGGCCAAGGATACGCAGCGTGTTCACGCTGTTGAACGACTGCGAGCCGGCAGAGACTTGCATCACCGCGAGCGTTCGCCCCTGCGTCGGGCGGAGGCCCTTGTAGGCGAGCGGTAAGTGATCGACCTGTGCCTTCATGATTCCGGTAATCTGGCCGTGACGCTCGGGGCTGCACCAGACCTGGCCCTCGGACCAGATCGAATGCTGGCGCAGCTCCTCCACCGCCGGATGATCGTCGTCGGCGATTAGATCGGGCAGAGGCAGGTCCGACGGGTCGAAGATGCGCGTCTCGCAGCCGAACAGCTGGAGCAGGCGTGCGGTCTCTTCGACGACCAGCCGCGAATAGGAGCGTTCGCGAAGCGATCCGTACAGCAGAAGAATGCGCGGTGCTGGATCGAGCGGGCCGAGCCCGAGCGCCGGTTGCGAACGGATATATTCGGGGCTCAGCGCCGGGAGATGGTCGGAGTCGGCGAGCGTGCGAAGGCGGGAGAAGGGCGGGGCCGTCATGAAGATCAGTCTTTCGCGGGGGTGGAGGCCGGAAACCAGCGGCGTCCGAACCAGAAGGCCACGCTGACCAGCAGGATCAGCACCGGCACTTCGACGAGCGGTCCGATAACCGCTGCGAAGGCAACCGGCGAAGCAAGGCCGAAGGCGGCGATCGCAACCGCGATCGCAAGCTCGAAATTATTGCCCGCCGCGGTGAAGGCGACCGCCGTCGTCCGCGGATAATCGGCCTCGATCAGCTTGCCCATCCAGAAGCTGATGACGAACTGGACGACGAAATAGAGGGTCAGCGGAATCGCGATCCGCACGACGTCGCCCGGAATGGTGACGATCTCGCCCCCCTTGAGGCTGAACATCGCGACGATCGTGAAGAGTAGCGCGACGAGCGTGATCGGCGCGATCCGCGGCAGGAAGCGCGTTTCGTACCATTCGTTGCCCTTGGCACCGGCGAGCCATTTGCGGGTGAGATATCCGGCGGCGAACGGAATGCCGAGATAGATGAGGACCGCCTCGGCGACAGTCCAGAAGCTGACGTCGATGACACTGCTTTCGAGCCCAAAGAGTGGCGGGAGCACAGTCAGGAAGAACCACGCATAGACGCTGAAAAACAGGATCTGGAAGATCGAGTTGAACGCAACGAGCGCGGCGACATATTGATTGTCGCCCTTCGCAAGCTGGTTCCAGACGATCACCATCGCGATGCAACGCGCGAGGCCAATCAGGATCAGGCCGGTCATATATTCGGGTTTGTCCGACAGGAAGATCACCGCGAGCGCGAACATGAGCACCGGACCAATGATCCAGTTCTGGATCAGCGAGATGGCGAGGATTCTCTTATCCTCGAACACCCGCGGCAATTCATCGTAGCGAACACGTGCGAGCGGTGGATACATCATCAGAATGAGGCCGATTGCGATCGGAATATTGGTCGAGCCCCACGAGAGGCTGTCGATCGCGGCGGGGAGCCCGGCGAATGTCGAGCCCAGTAGCACGCCTAGCGCCATCGCGAGCAAAATCCACAAGGTGAGATAGCGATCGAGGAACGACAGGCGTTCGCGCTTGGGTAGGGTCATCGAAACTCTCCTCAGGCGCCGAGGCGATTGCCGGCGTCGTCGATCACCTGCTCGCCATCTTCCTTGGCGAAGGCGCCGCGCTGGCGCGCCGGGATGAGGTCGAGGACCTCCTCCGAGGGGCGGCAGAGTCTCACGCCGAGCGGCGATACAACTATTGGCCGGTTGATGAGGATCGGATGCGCCATCATCGCGTCGATCAGTTGGTTCTCGCTCAGTTCGGTACGCTCCAGTCCGAGTTCGGCGAATGGTGTGCCCTTTTTGCGTAAAAGTTCGCGCGGCGTGATTCCGGCTCGCTCGATCAACCGGACGAGCAACTCCCGTGCCAGCGGCGTCTTCAGATATTCGACGACATGGGGTTCGATGCCGGCATTGCGGATCATCGCGAGCGCGTTGCGCGAAGTTCCGCAGTCGGGATTATGGTAGATGATGATGTCGGTCATGAGCCAGTTTCCGTCAGCAGCAGGCCAGTTCGGCGAGTAGTGGCTCGCACAACTCCGCCCGGCCTTGGCAGCAGTCCTTGGCTAGGAAGAGCATCAGGTCCTTCAGTCTGCCGATCTCGGCGTGCTGGATAAACTGGCGTCCGCGCTTTTCCGGTTTGACCAGCCCCGCCCTGGCAAGGACCGCAAGATGCGTCGAAAAGGTGCTCTGCGTCAGCCCCGATGCGTTGACGAGCTGACCGGTCGACAGCCCTTCGGGTTCATGCTGGACCAGTAAGCGAAAGGCTTCCAGTCGGGTCGGATGTGCCAGCGCAGCGAGCGCGGCAAGGGCTGTATCCATGTCCATTCATCGGGATTATCCGATATATATACTCGCGTCAATATTCATCGGAAAAATGCGATGCAAATGGGTGGCGACCTCCGCTTTCGTTGCCACCCTCGCCGGAAGTTGCTCGTCCGATTTCGACCAAGTCCGGCGATAGAATAGTCGAAACTCCATTCTCCGAGTCCGACCGTCCGGCACGCCCCGCTGTGTCTGATCAAAAGTCTGGGCGCTTACGAGTTGAGCGCGCGCTGTCCGCCTCGCCACGCTTCTCGCGGAGAAGCTGGTTGGTACGGAACTGCGCGTCGTGACCCGCCCGAAAATACGCCATCCGCACAGAGAGCGAACAGACCAGTCCACGCGCGTGTCCGATCTCGGTCCGAACGATACGGGCGCAATTGCAACGATAGAATTGGGAAGGACGCCTGTCAGGCAATGTCAGCCACAAGCCCTTCGGTCAACCAGCTGCCGAGCCACGCTCCGCTGAGCGCCACGCCTTCGCTCTCGCCCATCTTGTCGACCAGTTGCGCGCAGAGCGCCGCAAAAGACAGGCCATTGCGCGTCAGCAGGATACCCCGTTGTTCGGCACTGTCGATGATGCGAAATCGTGAAATTTCGTCTTGGCGCCAAGTCATCAGTGCCGCTTGCTCCTGCAAGAGCGCCGCGGCTGGCGGCATTTCTTCCATGGTAAGGGCGGTCCAGATTTCCGGCGCGTTGGTTGTCAGCGGACGCAGATCGAGCGTCGGCGTGAAACGCAGGACAGCATGATCCCAATCGACCTGCGCGATGCGCTCGGCAGCGAGCGGTTCGGCATCGGGCCCGACAAAGGCCTCGGCCAATGCCAATTCGAGATCCGCCAGTTCGCCTACTTCGGAATCGTCCGGATAAAGCAGCGCGAGCGTCGCGGGGAAATCGCGCGGATAAACGTCGAGCGTCCAGCTGCTCGGCTGCACGCGCTCGACATGACGGACGATCGCATCATGGAAAGCCTCACCGCCGATCCACTTGCGCGTCTGCGGGAAGCTGTCTTCCAGGCAATCCGCAAGCTGTGTCCGGAAATTATTCTGGTAGATGGCCAAGCCGGGCTGTGCGCGGGGTCCGAAAAGCATGGCATCGTCCGCCGCTCCGGTCTGCAACCATGCGCTGAACGCGCGCTGCGTTTTTGCGAGACTCATGCCGCCAATGGCCGCGCTGCCGTGCCGATCGCGCGGGCGTGGTCCAGTTCGGCAAGCAATTCGTGCAGCGGCGGGATCGCGGCATCGCGCTCGATCATCGTCGCAACCGGCCCGAGGCGCGGGAGAATGCGTGCGTACAAATCCCACACCGACGGCGGCACGGGGCTGTCATGCGTATCGATCAGCATCGCGTCTCCTTGCGAATGACCTGCCAGGTGGATCTGGCGGACGCGTTCGTGCGGGATGCCTTCGAGATAGGCGATCGGGTCGAAACCATGGTTGGCGGCGCTGACGAAGATATTGTTGATGTCGAGAAGCAATCCGCATCCCGTGCGCGCGCACATCGCCTCGAGGAATCCCCATTCGCGCATCGTGTCGCCATCGAACGCGACATAGGTCGACGGATTTTCGATCAGCATCTGCCGGCCCAACATGTCCTGCGCCTGGCCCACATTTGCGCAGACGATGTCGAGCGCTTCGTCGGTGTAGGGGAGCGGCAGGAGATCGTGCGAATTGAACCCGCCAAATTGCGTCCAGCAAAGATGGTCCGAAACGAACAAGGGCTCGGTTTCATCGACAAGCGCCCTTAGTCGCGCAAGATAGGCCGCGTCCACGCCATCGGCCGAACCGACCGACATCGACACGCCGTGCAAGGCGACCGGATAGCGCTCGCGTATCTCCTGCAGGATACGTTTCGGTCGGCCGCCGTCGATCATGAAATTTTCCGAGATGACCTCGACAAAATCAACCGCCACGCGCTGTTTGAGAAATTCGGGGTAATGCGGCTTGCGCAGACCGAGGCCGAAGCCGGAGAAGGAAGGGATCATCGGGACCTCATCGAATAGAAGGAAGTCGGTCCGGCGGGCGGGGGGGGGGGAGACCCGCCGGACCGGAGGTGATTACTTCTCGGTCAGGCTGCCGCCAGCGGCGGCGCATTTCTTGGCGGACATGGCCTTGAAACCCTGGCCCTTGCAGCTGTTCAGGCCCTTGCATTCGTTGTGCGCGGTCTTGCAGTCCGAGGTGCCCTTGCAGGTGTTGATGCCATAGCAATGGACGGTGGTGGTGGCGCCCTTGGCGATGGCCGCCGTCGGAACGGCTACAGTGCTCATGGCGATGAGGGCGGCGGAAGCGGCAATGCTGGTGCTGGCGCGAAGCGTGATCATATCGGTCTCCTGAAGAATATTTCGCCGGATTGGCCTCTCCGGTTCGTGGCGGACTGCACCGCGGTTACATCACCAGCCTGACAGGCGAGGCCCGGTCAAAGCTCGCGCACAGGGCCGCAGTCGCGCAGATCCCCGATAGGGGCGTGCGCGACGATTTCATCTACAAGGCGAAGCAGTTGTGCGCCGCACGGCACCCCTTTGTAACCACCCTTCGATTGCCTGCGAACTCCTGGTCATGCCCACCCTATGAGTGGGCATCCCGCCTTTCAGGAGAATTATGATGACCAAGACCTATGCGACCGTCGCGGCAACGCTTGCGCTCGCGATTGCTGCGACCGCCACCAACGCCGCCGCGGCGCCCAAGGCCATGGAGAAATGCTATGGCGTTTCGCTCGCCGGAAAGAATGACTGCAAGGCCGGCGCGGGAACGAGCTGTGCGGGTTCGTCCAAGGTCGACTACCAGGGTAATGCGTGGAAGCTGGTGAAAGCCGGTACCTGTACTGCGATCAAGACACCCAAGGGCACCGGATCGCTGACGCCAAAGGCCTGACGCGTCACGGTCCACGCGAGCGCCGGGCGGCCCGCACGCTGCCCGGCGATCCCGTGTTCCGGACCGACAATTTTCACAGCTTCGTGCTTGCCGCCCGGTAACTTTCTCGTGCGTTTCGCCGAAGATCAGCCCGACAGTGCTGCCGATAAGCAGTACCGATCGACGCAGGGCATTCGAAAGGCTTTGATGATGAATCGCTTAGTCGCATTCTACGACCGCGGCGTAGAGATCGCTGCCTCGCATATCCCCGAATCCGCCGCTTTATTCCTGCTCCGCCTTGCGCTTGCGGGCGTATTTTGGCGGTCGGGTCAGACAAAGGTGGTCGAAGGCACATTCCTGCAGATCAATCCGTCGCAATATGATCTGTTCGCATCCGAATTTTCGGGCCTGCCGCTCGATCCTGTCTTCGCGGTGCCGCTGACCACCTATGCCGAGCATGTCTTCCCGGCGCTGCTGCTTCTCGGCCTTGCGACGCGCTTCTCGGCTGGCGCTTTGCTGGTGATGACGCTCGTCATCCAGATATTCGTCTATCCCGATGCCTGGTGGCCCGTGCACTCGCTGTGGGTCGCGATGGCGGCGATCCTGATCGTACGCGGCGGTGGACTGTTCTCGCTCGACGCGCTGGCTGCTAGAATGCGCGCGCAATGAGCCTCGACGAATCCTCGCTCGCGCGCCTGATGGCTGCATCGCAGCGAGGGGATCGTGCGGCCTATCGTGCGTTGCTCGGGGACTGTCGCAAATGGCTTGAACGCTATTTCGCCCGCCGCATCGCGCCGCATCACATCGACGACCTGGTGCAGGAGACGCTTGTGTCGATGCATAGCAAGCTTGCGACATGGGATAGCGGGCGGCCTTTTTTGCCCTGGATTGCGGCGATCGCGCGCTATCGCTGGATCGACATGCTTCGTCGTCGACGTGACGAAGCGGAACTCGGCGATAATGACGCGCCCGTCAGCGCCGAGGATGAGGCGGTGCACGCGCGGCTCAGCATCGACCGGCTGCTCGGCTATCTGACGCCGGGACAAGCGCAGGCGATCACTTTGGTGAAAATCGAGGGTGCCTCGATCACCGAAGCATCGAAGATTTGCGGCCAGAGCGAATCGCTGGTGAAAGTGAACATCCATCGCGGGCTCAAGAAGCTTGCCGATATGATTGAAAGCGAATGAGAATGACCGACGCATCGACCGACGCGCTGATCGACGGGCTCGCCGACGAACTCCAGCCGGTGCGACCGCGACGATTGGTCCGGGGCGGGCTCTGGGTCGCGGCAGCATGGATTGCCGTCGGCACGCTGCTGTTGTGGCTGCTCGGAATGCGACACGATCTTGCGGCGGGCGCGATGATGGCACCCTTGCCGATGCTGTCCTTCTGGCTGATTGCTGCCCTCGGCGTGTCGGCCGCGTGGAGTGCGCTGCGCATGGGATTGCCGGGGGTCGGGAACGATTATAGCGGCTGGCGCTGGGCCGGGCTGGCATCGCTTGCGCTACCGGTCACTGCCCTGTTCATGGGTTTCGGCGACAGCCATGGCGCCATGGAAGCGATGCGTCCCCAGAGCGGCCTGCGCTGCACGCTCGACGGGCTGGCCGGAGGGCTCGGCGTCGGGATTGCGCTTTTCTGTTGGCTGAAGGGTAGTGCGCCGACGTCGCCAGCACGTGCAGGCTTGGTAATTGGAATCGCCGCCGGAGCTGCCGGCGCGACGATCCTGGCACTGCACTGCTCGTCGGACAATATGGTACACATAGGCGTCTGGCATGGCTTGGTCGTTATATCGTCGGCGGCAGCGGGTCGGCTCCTTCTCACACCGCTGCTACGCTGGTAGTGAAAGTAGACGGACCAGGTTTCGGCGGATCCGACCTGCCCCAATCAGCGAGTGAGGCAGGCCGGGCACGGATCAATATCAGCTCGGCATCAAAACCGTGTCGATGACGTGGATGACGCCGTTCGACTGCTTCACGTCGGCGATGGCGATTTGGGCCTGGCCGCCTTTGGCGTCGGTGACATACCATTTGCCGTCCTTGCCCCAGACAGTCAGCTTGGCGCCCTGAACGGTCGTGAGCACGGCCTTGCCACCATTCGCCTTGGCCTTTGCGGCCAGATCGGAAGCGGTCAGTGTGCCGGGCACGACGTGATAGGTCAGCACCGCGGTCAGCGTCGCCTTGTTCTCGGGCTTCAGCAGCGTGTCGACGGTGCCGGCGGGAAGCTTGGCAAAGGCCGCATTCGTCGGCGCGAAGACCGTAAACGGACCGGGGCTGGCAAGCGTGTCGACAAGTCCGGCAGCTTTCACTGCGGCGACCAGCGTCGTGTGGTCCTTCGAGTTCATGGCATTTTCGACAATATTCTTGGTCTCGAACATGGCTGCCCCGCCCACCATTGGATTGGCGGCGATGGCGACGCCGCCACCGGCGACCATCATGAAGGCAGCAAGCGACACGGAGATTTTGGAAAGTTTCATTGTACGATCCTCTGGTTGGTTGCAGGTCTGCAGATGCAGAGTGCGCCGCAGATACGGCGCCGGACACCAGCCGGATGCGCGCCAACTTCAGATTATCATGATTTTACCCGCTGCGACCGGCGACCCGCTTGGCGCCTGATGCGGAGTCTTCGACACCGGCTCCATGGTGATCGCCAGTGTCGCGCCGTCCGTGATCAGCAGGCGGTGCGGCGGAGGCATCGTCATTTCGGCGCGCGCCGCACGGCCGATCTGGCCCAGCGACACCGGGGCTCCGCCGTCGGGAATGATCCAAAGCTCGGGCGCCAGCGATCCGGGCTCGATGCCCTCGATCCGGAGCTGCATCAGGCCATTGCGTTGGTCATAACGCGCAAGGACCAGCGGTCCGCCCGCGTCGCTTTCGATCCGGGCGACGGCAAGCTGCGCCGCGGCAGGCCCTGGAGCCGGTACGGGCTGGAAGAACAGCGCGAAAGCAAGCGCCGCGGCGATGGCGCCCGACGCAAGGGCGCCGGCCTGCCAGCGTCGCAGCCGCGTTTCGATCGACGTCACCGAAGGCTGTCGCCGTTCCGACAGGCGCGAAGCGATCGCGTCCCACACCGCGTCGCCCGGCTCTGCCGCTTCCCATTCACCGTGAAGGGGCGAAAGCTTGGCTTCCCAAGCCGCGACCAGCGCGGCGAAGTCTGAATCGCGCAAGGACAACTGCAGCGCATCGGCGCGCGCCTGTCCTTCGAGCAGGCCGAGCGCCAATTCGGCGGCTAGCGCATCGCGCTCCGCTTCGGGCGTCAGATGGTCATCCATCGCCAAGGCAATCCTTCAGGCGGAGCAATCCGCGTCGTATCCAGCTTTTCATCGTTCCCAAGGGGATATTCTCGCGCTCCGCAAGCTCGGCATAGGTCGCACCGTCGAAGAACGCCGAGCGAATGCACAGCCGTGTGCGCTCTTCGAGTTCGTCGAGGCAGCGGTGTAGCTGGTCGCCACTCTCTGTTGCTATCAACAGCTGATCGGCACGCGGGCCTTCGTCGGCTACGGCGAAAGCGGCCTGTTCGGGCAATGTGTCGCGTTGCGCTCGGCCGGTGACCGACCGCCGCCAGTCGATCGCGCTATTGCGCGCGATCGTCGCCAGCCAGGTGATGGGGCTGGCCTGCGCGGCGTCGAACCGCCCCGCGCGCTCCCAAACCTTGATGTAGACGGTTTGCAAAACATCCTCCGCGCTGGCCCTCTCGCCACAGATACGGAGACAGATTCCAAATAGTTTCGCGGACGTCATCGTATAGACGATGCGCAAGGCGTTCGTTTCGCCGTTTGCCACGTCGCTCAATGCGGACACGAGCCTGGCTCGATTGCCGTCTGCATCATATGGCGAACCTGTTGCACTCACGGGACAAGCTGTACGCGCCTCGTGAGATTAGACAAGTGAGCGATCAGCCATGCAGGGGGGGGCATCGCTTCGGAAAGAAGGCGATAATGTCCCGATGCCCGAAACATTCTCGCTTCGAAAGTGATTCAGGAAAGGTTCGCGAACGGAGAGCTGTCTATCGCGATTTCTCCTGCTCGAGATGTTGCCGGCGCAACACGCAGCTAAATTGCGGTGCCGGGCGATTTCAGTGCGACCGACCTGATGGTTCAGACTTCAGTTGCGAAGCAGGTCAATCTGATCGTCGCCGCGCCGTCGCCCACGGTCAGCAGCTCAACTTCTGGGACGGCCCAAACATGACCGCCAACGGCGCTGTCGATGGCGGCAGCGGAACATGGTCGAGTGCGGGCACGGCCACCGCCGGATGGGCGACCAGCCGTTTCTCGGCCTTTTCCGAAACCGGCGCGGACGCCCTAAATTTGTCCGGCACCGGCAGCCGCGACAAATTGACTCGCTACGGCATCGGGGGCTTCACAAGGTCGAGCAGCTTCTTTGCTGTGTAGGCCTTCTGAATTACCGGATTGTCGTAGAATTCGCGCTGGTTCATGGATAACGGATTAAGATATGCAGGGTATTGCGCAATAGGCTGCGTAAATTCTTCACGAAGAGGTTTCTGACCAGATGGTCATCGATCGGCACGCCGCGCAATTCTACAGCGGCGCCCGAAAGCTATCATCTCGCGATGAGGAAAAACGGCAGCTATGGCCAAGTCAGGATTCCAAATTGGCGGTTAATCTTTGCGTTACTGGAATGAGGGTGAGAGCGAAGGCCGCGGCGAACCCAAAACTTGCGTCTTGAGACCAGGCATAGCTGGCCGCTCCAAGAATCCCACCGGAGACAAGGGCAAGCCAAAGCAGCAAATAGGGAATCCAAGCCGTCCTACTGCCGCCCAATGCCGCATCTGCAAGCCTATGTCCGAGTTTGACGAGGGTGCCGGTCATATAGGTGACGCCGATACTGACCTCTCCGTCGCGGCGGAAGATCGTGTTGGAAGCGCCCATCGCAACGCACAGCAAACCTGTAGCAGGGACATCGAACCTAGCCCATTTGCAGCCGGCGGCACCTAAAAGAAGCGCCGCGACGCCCGATATCGCCACGACCTTGCGATGGGCGAATGTGATCCTTTCCGACGCCATGATGTTGAGGAACACGCCGGCAACGAAGAGGGAGATCAGAGCCGCGGCCGCCAGGGCCAGAGTAGTCGCTTCCGCAATGCCGATGGCCATTCTGGTCGAGTTGCCGCTCATGAACGAGACGAAC
This sequence comes from Sphingopyxis sp., assembly GCA_051861185.1. GTDB lineage: Bacteria > Pseudomonadota > Alphaproteobacteria > Sphingomonadales > Sphingomonadaceae > Sphingopyxis. The sequence goes on along the minus strand of JBIMKQ010000003.1, from coordinate 208,883 downwards.
AGGCCGCCAGATGCCAGGAAGCCGATGGCATCGACAAATCCCGCCAGCCCCGCGAGGCAGAATGCCAGTCTTTGAAAGCTTCTGTTGTACCGGATCATGGACGCTTCGATAGCATTGGTGTGACGGCTGTGTCTCCACGCCATTGGATCCCGACCGAGAAGGTGAAGGTCAAGGTTGAGCATGGCTGGGTGACGCTGAGCGGCACGGTCCACTGGGACTATCCGCGCAAGGAAGTCTTCCGGGCCGCAAGCCGGGTCACCGGCATCGCTGGCGTGAGCAAGCTGATCGAGTTCAAGCAGCACCCGGCGCCCGCCGATGTGAAGGAGCGAATCGTCTCGGCCTTCAAAGGCCAGACCGACCTCGACGCGGCCGCGGTTACCGTGACCACCGACGGCGGCACCGTCAAACTCGGTGGCAAGGTCAAGGCGTGGGCCGAGCGCGGTGTCGCCGAGAGGGCCGCATGGTCGGCGCCGGGGGTCACCCGGGTCGAAGATAATATCACGATCGCCCTCTGACCGGAGTAATCGGAAGGAATCGCTCTGCAGGCGCCTCGAAAACGGGGCGGTTGCTTTTGCGTCAGTGCCGAAGGGCCAGATAATCGGCGAGCCGGTCGAGAAAGGGCCGCTGGCTTGGAAGTATCATGGCCTCGGCCTCCGCGACCGTGAACCATTGCGCCGCGTCGATCTCTGGAAAAGACAGGCGCCGGCCGCTACGGGGCGGCCACTCGATCTCGAAGCGATTGCCCATGATCGTCGCAGCGTTGAGATCCTGCTCGAGCGCGAAGCCTTCGACGATCTTTCCGCCGGCCTGTCGGAGTGGGCCCAGCGGAAGAAGCGTCCCTTGCAGCGGTGTGCCAAGCTCTTCTTGAGCTTCGCGCGAGGCGGCTGCCTCCGCGCTTTCGCCTACCACAATTTCTCCCTTCGGAATCTGCCAGGCACCGCGATCGCGCCCACGCCAATAGGGTCCGCCAGGATGGACGAGCAAGACTTCCCCGCCCCCGCCCTTCAACCGATAAAGCAGTATCCCGGCACTTCGCGCCGTCATCGGCCGCGGTCGCTGTTTGTCGGCATCGATCCTTTCTCCCGACTATCGCAAAGACCAGTTCGCTCCGCGAGACTTCGGTTCCGCCGGGTAGGCATTGCTGAAAGGTAACGCGCCCTTCGCGGCCCGGCCACGTGAGGAATCTACGTATTTCGCGACCTGACGCTTTCGCCCAATCTCTGGCCACGCTTAGGACGAAGGAGGCCAATATGGATATGCCTGATGTCGAAAGGTCGCTTGCGAAACTCGGCGTGCCGCGCCGGATGCGCAAGAAGATCGAGGGCGGTTCGCGATCGCCTAAGCTTCGCGCGGCGGCAGCGCTCGTTCCGCTTCTCACTGCAGGCCTCCTCGCCGCGCGAAAATTAGCGCGCAAGGGATCCTGACGGTGGCGCCGTCGAATCCCGAAGACCCGATCGAGCGTGAGCGCGAGCACGTGGCTGCGCTCGGGCTGTGGCTAGTCTATTTCGCGTTCGTCATTCTGGGGTCGGTCTGGTTCTTTCTCTTCCGGCTCTGACCGGCATCGCCCGGGCCTGGGCGGCACATCCTTGAACAGATGCGGCGACGGCTTGGTTGATCAAGGTCAATGACCTTTGAAGATGCCGTGTCCATGCCTTTCCACAGATACAAGAAAAGGGAGCTGTCGATGGCGGAAACCAGGAACCGATCGGACATGTGCCAGTCCCGTCCGATCCATGTCGATGTGCTGATCGTTGGCGCTGGTATCTCGGGCATCGGCTCGGCCTATCACCTCCAGCAGCAGTGCCCGGGGAAGAGCTATGCGATCCTCGAGGCGAAATCGACCTTTGGCGGGACATGGGACACCCACAAATATCCCGGTGTGCGATCGGACTCGGACCTCTACACCTTCGGCTATCGCTTCAAGCCCTGGGTCGGCGCGCCGATCGCCAGCGGCGCCGAAATCCTCAAATATATGGGCGAGGTGATCGAGGAGAACGAGATCGGCGTCCATATCCACTATGGCCATCGCATCACTGCCTGCCACTGGTCGAGCGCTACCAATTGCTGGACGATCGAGGCCCTGCGCGCTTCGGATGGCGCGGCGGTCACCTTCACGGCCGGCTTCCTCTGGATGTGCCAGGGCTATTATGATCATGAGAAGCCCCACATCCCCGACTGGCCGGGCCTTTCGGGTTATGAGGGGCAGTTCGTCCATGCCCAGCTCTGGGATCCGGCGATCGATTATGCGGGCAAACGCATACTCGTCATCGGCTCGGGCGCCACCGCGGCGACCATCGTGCCGGCCTTCGCCGAAAAGGCGGCGCATGTGACGATGCTCCAGCGTTCGCCGACCTATTTCTATTGCAGCGAGAACAGGAACGAACTTGCCGACCGGCTTCGTGAGGTCGGGATCGACGAACCCACGGTCCACCGCGTCGTGCGGGCCCAGATCATGCACGACCAGGATCTGATGACGCGGCGGTGTCAATCGGAGCCCGACGCCGTGTTCGAGGATCTGAAAGCGCTGATCCGGGCTTATTCGGGCGATTCCGACTTTGCGTTCGAGCCGCATTTCACCCCGAAATACCGGCCTTGGCAGCAACGACTCGCCTTCTGCCCCGAGGGCGATATCTTCAAGGCAGCGACCCAGGGGAAGCTCACGGTCCTCACCGATATGATCGACCACTTTACCGCGACGGGTGTCCGCACGGTCGGCGGGGAGGAGATCGAGGCCGATATCGTCGTGGCAGCCACCGGGTTCAATCTGTCGGTGATGGGCGGAATCCCATTCGATATCGACGGCACGGCGGTCGACTGGGCGAAGACGATCACTTATCGCGGGATGATGATGACCGGTGTGCCCAACCTCGCTTGGGTCATGGGCTATTTTCGCGCCAGCTGGACCCTCAGGGTCGACATGATGGGGGATTTCGTCTGCAACCTCCTCAACCATATGGACGACATCGGCGCAAGGAGGGTCGAGGTTGCGCTGCGGCCCGAAGATGAGGGCATGCAGATCCTGCCGTGGATCGAGGAAGATAATTTCAATCCGGGCTATCTCATGCGCGGCCTGGACGCGATGCCGCGGCGTGGCGACAAACCCGAATGGTGCCACAATCAGGATTATTGGGCGGAGAAGGACGCCTTCCCGAGGATCGACCTGCGCGGCGCGGAGTTCGTCTACGACGGTGAGCGCTCGGGAATGTCGGCGCGCGCCGGTGCCGAAGTAACAGCCTGATGGCGCGGCCGCGCCGCGAGGCCGGCCGGGGGCACAGGACCGCCATCCTGCCCGCGGCCGTCCGGAGCGGATCTTGACGCTCGCCCATCAGCTCGGTCTCGCCACCCTCGTCGTCGGGGTCACGGTCGTGGTGCACCTCGTCGGCCTGGCGCTATTGCTTGCGATCCTGCGCCGGTACCGGCGCGCGTCGCGGCGCTATCTCGTCATTCTTCTCAACGGCGGCGCGATTCTCGTAGCCGCGTTCGGGCTGTTCGCGCTGCACTCGGCCGAAATCTGGATCTGGGCGGGAATCTACCAGCTCCTGGGCGCCTTCACGGACTTTTCGAGCATGCCCTGTATTTCTCGACCTCGACCTATGTCACGATAGGCTATGGCGATATCGTGCTGCCGCCGGGGCTGCGCATCCTCGGCGCGATCGAGGGCGCGAGCGGAATCATCCTGATCGGCTGGTCAACGGCCTTCTTTTTCTCGATCGTCGATCGCATGAAACTCCTCGAACGCAGTTTCGAAACCGATCACGGCCTATGATGGGGCTGCGACCTGAACGCAGCGTGGCCGCGCCCGCGGCCTTTCATGGATGAGGAAACCGCGCTGGTGCGAAAAGGCTGCCTCTCCCGATCATTTGTTAGATTATTGGGGCCGGGTCCGCCCATGCCAGTCAGACAGCCGTGCCCACCATCCGGCCGATCCCGGCCGTGATGGCCATCGCGAGCGCCCCCCAGAATATGACGCGTGCAATCGGACGGGCGGGCGCGGCGCCGCCGGCCAACGCGCCCAGCCATCCCAGTGCGGCGAGGAACAGGAGCGACCCGAGGGCTTCGAACGCAACGATCCGCGTCGTCGGCGCCATGGCCGCGACGAGGAGCGGAAGCGACGCGCCGGCGGTGAAGGTGGCGGCAGACGCCAGCGCCGCAGTGACCGGGCGCGCCGCCGTCATGTCGGTAATATGGAGTTCGTCGCGCGCATGCGTTGCGAGCGCGTCGAACGCGGTCATCTGGCTGACCACGATGCGCGCGGTTTCCGCATCGAGGCCGCGTCCTTCATATATGCTGGCAAGCTCATCGCGTTCGGCGGCGGGGTCGGCTGCCAGTTCCTTTTTTTCGCGCGCAAGGTCCGCCTGCTCGGTATCGGCCTGCGAACTGACCGACACATATTCGCCGGCGGCCATCGACATGGCGCCGGCGACGAGGCCGGCAATCCCCGAAACCAGTATCGATTGATGGGTGGCGCCAGACGCCGCGACGCCGATAATGAGACTTGCGGTCGAAACGATCCCGTCGTTCGCGCCGAGCACGGCTGCCCGTAGCCACCCCGTCCGCGATACGAGATGGGCTTCGCGGTGATCGCCGCGCGCGGACGGCCAGGGACCGAGCGGGAGGGCGCCCGTCATCCGTCGCGCCCTTCGACCCACATCAGTGCCGCGCCCCGATCCTCGGGCTTAAACACCCGATAGCTGATATGCGGCAGAAGCGCGCTTTCGATCCGCGTGAGGGCCCGGATCCATAGTTGATCGGCGACGACCGCGACGCGTCCGAACCGGTCTAGCTTTGCGAAAAGCGGTGCGGCCCGCGCGATGTGCGCGGCCAGCCCGCTGATCTCGATACCGTCGATCGACCGCGTCTCGGCATAGACATGCACAGTCTCGTTCGCCGCCATCGCGGCGTCGAGCCGGTCCATGATCGAGGCCAGATCCTCTCCCGTGATCTTGCCCTCGATACGTACGGCGAGCACATCGTCCTTCGTGTCGATCATTTCGAACATGAAGGGGCCTTTCCGGTGACGCTCGCGAGCATCGCCGCGACAGCAAGCAGGTCGAGCGTGAGACTTTGGGCCGCGGGGAGGATCGAGGCGAACGGCCAGGCGAACCCGATCGCGAGCGATACCATCATGCTGACCGCGCCCGAGAGATAGAGCCAGCCGCGGCCGGCATGGTTGCGCGCGAGCGCGAGCGTCAGCCGCGCCGCCGCTCCAGCCGCGAGAACGCCAGCCATCGCCATCGCGCTATGATAGCCGCCGAGCAACGGATCGACGAACAGGATGATCGCCTGAACCAGGCAGGCGAGCGCGCTTGCGAGCCAGAGCCGACGATCCAGCCGGTCATCGCAGGTCGCCGCCATGCGGGCCTGGACGAGCGCCGCGAACAGCATCGCGGCAACCAGCATATAGATGGCGGCAATCGTCTCGAGGAAGGAGCGCGACAGGATGAACAGGATGAAAAGGCACACCGCCACCCCGATCTCGAGAACCGAGATTTCTCTCCAGAAGCTGTGCTGCACCGGGCGGCCGGGCGCATTGGTCGCAATCATCAATCGTCTCCCTTGCGGAAATGGCGTTGGGAGCCGGCATAACGTAGCGCTGGAGGCGCCGCATTGCGGGATTCTACGGACTCTCTCGTTCCTGCGTTTCCGCCCGCCGCGACTCGGCACTGTCGCTGCCGTCGGCGTTCAGTAACGCGCGGAACGCGGTAAGGCGCGTCCGATACCCCTCGGCATCGCCAAATTCGAGAAACTCATAATAGCGCTGGTGCGGGTCGCTGATCTTGAGCGCATGCTTGATCGGGCACCAATATTGCTCGGTTCGGCTTCCGATCTCGCGGGCGTAAGCGATGACGCCATTGGCATAAGCGCAATAGGCACAGTTCAGCGCTTCGACCCAGTTGAGATAGGCGAGGCGCCCCCGGTCGAACGCGATATAGTCGCGTCGATCGACGCGGACGATGCCATAGGCGCGAAAGCAGATGGCCTGGTAGAAGCTGATCCAGATATCGAGCAGGAGTATGGGAAGCAGCATCGAGTAGATGACGGGCGCGCTGATCACGGCACCGAAGGAGGAGCGGGCGAGAAAAGCGCTAACGCTGGTCTTGAGTTTCCGTTGTTCGATCACGATGCCGCGCTCGAATTCGACAAGTCGGTCATGGACGCGCACGCCCAGCGCCCTCCGCCGCTGTTCGATCTCGCGATCGAGTTCGGCCTGCAGATCGACGATGGTCCGTGCGATCTCTTTCATGCGCTGGGTCACGCGGCGGACCTCGCCGCAGCGGGATCGGCCGCTTCGATGATGACCTTGAGCGCTTTCGTCTCGGCCGCCCTCGAGAAGATGTCATAGGCGTCCATCATGTCGGCCATTGCAAAATGGTGGGTGACAAGCTGTTCGGGATCCAATTGTTTCGCCTCGACCATCCGCAGCAGCTGCGGCGTCGAGACGGTGTCGACCAATCGCGTCGTGATCGTGATATTGTGGGACCACAGACGCTCGAGATGCAGGTCGGCCTTGGCGCCATGCACGCCGACGTTCGCAATCGTTCCTCCGGCTGCGACGAGGAGCTGGCAAAGTTCGAAGGTGGCGGCAACGCCGACCGCCTCGATCACCGTATCGGCACCGCGCCCGCCCGTCATCTCCATCAGCGCCGCCGCGGCGTCGCGCCTGCCGCTGTTGATCGTGTCGCTGGCGCCGAACCGGCGCGCGACGACGAGGCGGGCCTCGTCGAGATCGATCAAGATGATCCGGGCGGGCGAGAAGAGCTGCGCAGTGAGCAGCGCGGCAAGGCCAATCGGTCCCGCGCCGACGATCGCGACGGTCGATCCCGGGGCGACCTTGCCATTGAGCACGCCGCATTCGAAGCCGGTCGGGAGGATGTCGCTGAGCATGACCAGCGCATCCTCGTCGGCCTGCTCGGGAATGGCATAGAGGCTGGTGTCGGCATGCGGTATGCGAACATATTCGGCCTGGGTGCCATCGATGGTATTGCCGAGGATCCAGCCGCCGGTCGCGCAATGCGATTGCATGCCCCGGCGGCAATATTCGCAGCGCCCGCACGCGGTGATACAGCTGATCAGAACATGATCGCCGGGCGCGAAAGCCGTCACGCCTACCCCGATGCTGTCGACGATACCCACGCCCTCATGCCCGAGGATGCGCCCCGGCTCGCAGCTGGGGACATCGCCTTTCAATATGTGAAGGTCGGTGCCGCAAATGGTCGTCTTCGTGATGCGCACGATCGCGTCGCCCGCATCCTGCACCTGCGGAACGGGCCGCTCCTCGACGGCCTTCAGGCCGGGGCCGTTATAGACGAGGGCTTTCATGCGAAGTCTCCTTTGTGGGTGGAAGGGCGCCCCGGTCGTGGCCTTGCCAGCCTCGCTCATCGCGTCGGCACCGGGCTGCTGGCTTTCCGCCTATGCCGCGCGGCGTCGCCGTTTCTGTTCGGAGCGTGCCGCCTTATAGCCGGCGAGGACCCGCCGCATCTCGTCGAGTGCCTTGCGGCGACCTTTCTCGCTGCGGATATGGGCGAGGTTATGCTTCAGATTGGCGGCGAAATCGGCATAGTCATTCTGCCAGTCTTCGCCCGCGAACTGAGCAAGATCGACGCGTCCGGTCTGGATTCGCTTGGGCGGTGCGCCGGGGGTGAGCGCGAAGCTCTCGCCGATCGCGGGAGCGACGACGGCGAGGCCCGGCGTTTCGGATTGAACAAGCGAGCGAAGCGCTTCGATTGCTTCGCTCTCCCCATGGTCAAGAAAAAGTCCGCCGCGGATCGGATGACGCTCGCGAATCCAGGCCGCAAGCTCGTCCCGGTCGGCATGCGCCGAATAGCTTTCGATGCGCCGGACGGCGGCGCGAACGTTGATGTCCTTACCCGACAGTCGCACGCGCTCGGCCCCGTCGAGGATGACCCGCCCGAGCGATCCGCGCGCCTGGAACCCGACGAACAGGATCGTCGACTGGCGCCGATGCAGATTATGCTCGAGATGGTGGCGGATGCGGCCCCCCTCGCACATGCCCGAGGCAGCGAGAATGATGGCGCCCGACACGCTGTTGAGGCGGATCGATTCGGCGACATCCTCGACATAGCGAATCGAGGGATGTCGGAAGATGTCGCTGCCCGCGACATCCTCGAGCTCGGCCGCATGCGCCGCAAAGACTTTCGTTGCCTGGCTGGCCAGGGGGGAGTCGACGAAGATGGGGGCGTTCGGGATGCGGTTCGCCTCGGCTAGGCGGGCGAGGTCGAGCAGCAGCTCCTGCGTCCTCTCAAGCGCGAACGCCGGGATGATGAGGTTGCCGCCGCGCGCGAGCGCGGCCTTCACTTCGGTTTCTAGGAGCTGACGGCGGTCCTCGATCATCAGTTTCGGCCGCGGCCTGTTGCCATAGGTCGATTCGCATATGATGAAGTCCATGCCGGTGGGCGCATCGGGGTCGCTCTGGAATGCCTTGTTGTCGGGCCCAAGATCGCCCGAGAAGAGCAGGCGAACCCCGCCCGCCTCAAGCTCGACCGAGGCGGAGCCCAGGATATGCCCGGCATTCCACAGCCGCGCCTTGAAGCCCGGTGCGGGCTCGAACCAGGTCCCCAGCCCGGTGGGCTTGGCCAGGCGCCACGCGCGCAGTGCATCGGCCTCGGTGTAGAGCGGCTCGAACATCTTTTCGCCCGCGCGGTCGTAGCGGCGGTTTCGGCGCGCGGTGTCGCTTTCCTGGATCCGCCCCGCGTCGGCGAGCATATATTCGAGAAGGTCTGCGGTCGGTGCGGTGCACCAGACGGCACCGCGATATCCTTCTTTCGCCAGCTTCGGCAACAGTCCGCAATGATCGATATGGGCATGGGTAAGAAGGACCGCGTCGATCGTTCCGACGTCGAACCCGAAGGCGCCATGGTTGAACGTCTCGAGGCTTCGCGATCCCTGGAACAGCCCACAGTCGATCAGGATCTTTCGCTCTCCGAGCGTGAGTTCCATGCAAGAGCCGGTGACCGTGCCGGCGGCACCATGGAAGGCGATCTTCAGCGGCGTTTCGGGGTCGGCCATGACGGTCTGTCTTTCGTTCGCAGGTGGAAGGAGAAGCGGCCTTGCATCGCGCTCAGCGCCCGGCCGCGCCATATCCGGTCATCGTCTCGAGCCACTTCGTGCGGTGCTCGGCATCGCCTTCGACATTGCCGACAATGCTTCGCTCCGTGGGCGCGATGCCGACAAAGCCCAGAATGTTGCGCTCGAGGCTGCGGAGGCTGTGCGCGCGAAAATAAACACGGTAAAAGAGCGCGGGCATGCCCATCGTGACGACGATGTGCGCCGTTCGGCCCTTGAGGCGTTTTTCGGGCAAGCCCTTTGCCTTGGGCTCGAACGCGAAGCCGGGACGCATCACCTGTTCGAAGAAGCCTTTGAGGCGGGCGGGCAGGTCGCCGAGCCAGAGCGGGTAGAAAATCACCAGATGTTCGGCCCACGCAATATCCTCCTGCGCCTCGGCGATCGCGGGCGAGAGCGGTCCCTCTTCCCACTCGGTGCGACTTTCGAGCAGATCGAACGCGAGGCCCGCGACTTTGATGCGGCGGACGTCATGACCTGCAGCCAGCGCCGCGGCCCCATAGGTGTCGGCGAGCGCATGGACGAACCGTCCCGGATCGGGGTCGGGGTGTCCGTCGATGAGCGTGATCCGTCTGGCCTTCATGGCGAATTCCTAAAGGGTGCGGGCGCGGGCAATGGCGCGCCGGAACGGACCACCGCGCCGGGCCGAGCTGGACGGAACGGGCGAGGCGCGGCGATCCGCCCGCCGCTTTTGAGATCGCGGCCGCATTCTTGCTATCCGTAGTTTCCCGCATGGTCCGGCCACGCGCACGGCCTTAGCGAAGCGGCATGCCGCTTAAGGATCAATACGGACCGCCCGCGCAGCGAGCGTTTCGCTCCCGCCCGAAAATCGCTATGGATGGCGACCGGGGGAAGGCGCACCTTGAGGATGGCGGCGCCTTTTTTACAGCGCGGGCGGAGGCCGCGCGGTCGATGTCGATGTTGCAACGCTCTTTCGCCGCGCGTCTCGCCTGCGGGCTGGCTCTTGTCGCCGCCGCAGGGCTGCTGCGCTATGCACTCGAGCCCTGGCTCGCCGGCAATGCAGCCTTCCTGCTGTTCGCGCCCGCGATCCTCGCCGCCGCCGTCTTCGCCGGACCGCTTGTGGCATCGATCGCGACGGCTCTGGCTCTGCTTCTCGGCCTCTATTTTGCCGGCTATCGCGGCGATGGGACCTATAATCTGGTCGAGGCCGCAGTCTTCCTGCTCACCGCGGGCGGCATCGTCGCGCTGTCGCAGGCTTTCGAGCGGATGCGCAAGCGTATGCATGAAAGCGACCGCCACGCCGCGCGGCGCGACGCCGAGGCGGCGCTCGTCGCCGAAGAACTCAATCTGCTGATCGACGGCGCTGGGGGGCACGCGATCTATCTGCTCGACGCTGGAGGCCGGGTCACGATCTGGAACAAGGGCGCCGAGCGCCTCAAGGGGTGGCGCGAAGACGAGGTCGTCGGAGAGGATGCCGCGATCTTCTACCCGCCCGATGCGATGGCCGCGGGAAAGCCCGCCGAAGATCTCGCGAGAGCCGCGCGCGAGGGCCGCCTCGAGACCGAAGACTGGCGCGTGCGCAAGGACGGTTCGGAGTTTCTCGCCGACGTCTCGATCACGGCGCTTCGCAACGATGACGGAAGTCTTCGCGGTTTTGCGAAGATCGTCTCGGACATCACCGGGCGCCGCGCATCCGAGGAAGCCTTGCGATCGCAGGAGAGCCATCTCCGCTCGATCCTGTCGACCGTGCCCGACGCGATGGTCGTGATCGACGATCAGGGTCTGATCGTGTCGTTCAGCGCTGCCGCCGAGCGCCTGTTCGGCTATCAGGAGGCCGAACTGCTTGGTGTCAATGTCAGCCGGCTCATGCCCTCGCCCGATCGCGAACGCCACGACGCCTATATCCGTCGTTACCTCGAAACAGGGGAAAAGCGCATTATCGGGATCGGACGGGTGGTGTTCGCCGAGCGCAAGGACGGCTCGACCTTTCCGATGGAATTGTCGATCGGCGAGGCGTCGAGTGACAGCCATCCGCTCTTCACCGGCTTCATTCGCGATCTCACCGAGCGCCAGCTGACCGAAGCGCGGCTCGAATCGCTCAAGTCCGAGCTGATCCACGTGTCGCGCGTGAGCGCGATGGGGACGATGGCATCGACGCTCGCGCACGAGCTCAACCAGCCGCTCACCGCCGTCGCCAATTATGTCGAGGCCATTCGCGACCTGCTCGCGAGTCCCGATCCCGCCGACATGCCGATGATCCGCGACGCGCTCGACGATACGGCGAAGGAAGCGCTGCGCGCCGGGCATATCGTCCGGCGACTGCGCGATTTCGTCGCGCGGGGCGAGGTCGAGAAAACGATCGAGAAACTGCCGTTGCTCATCAACGAGGCGGCTGTTCTCGGGCTGATGGGCGCGCGCGAGAAGAGCGTCGAACCCCATTTCGACCTCGATCCTTATGCGTCGCCGGTACTCGTCGACAAGGTCCAGATCCAGCAGGTGCTGATCAACCTCATCCGCAACGCCGTCGAAGCGATGGCCGACAGCCCGGCGCGGCAGCTGACCGTCACGAGCCGTCCCGACCAGCGCGGCTTTGTCCGCGTGGTCGTCGCCGATACCGGCCCGGGGGTCACCCCCGAGGTCGCCGAGCAACTTTTCACGGCGTTCGTCAGCACGAAGGCCGAAGGCATGGGTCTCGGCCTTTCGATCTGCCGGACGATCGTCGAGGCCAATGGCGGGCGCATCTGGATGGAACCGCGCGCCGGCGGCGGGACCGAATTTCATTTCACGCTGGTGAGCGCGAAAGCGGAGGAAGATGATGTCGGATAGGAAGCTTGTGCATATCGTCGACGACGAGGAGGCGATCCGGCGCTCGGCGAGCTTCATGCTCAAGACCTCGGGCTATGCCGTCGAGACCTGGGCCAATGGCGTCACTTTCCTGAAGGAAATCCGGCATGTCTCCGAAGGCTGCATCCTCCTCGATGTGCGTATGCCCGAGATGGACGGGCTCGAAGTCCAGCAGGCCTTGCTCGAACGGGGGGTCACCATGCCGGTGATCGTGCTTACCGGCCATGCCGACGTCTCGATCGCAGTGCGCGCGATGAAGGCCGGCGCGGTCGATTTTCTCGAAAAGCCCTTTGAAAAGGCCGTGCTGATCGGCTCGATCGAGACCGCTTTCGCTCGCATGGCCGCCGCCGGCGGCGCCGCGGCCCGTTCCGCCGAGGCCGAGGTTGTTCTCGCCATCCTGACCCCGCGCGAGCGCGAGGTTCTCGAAGGTCTCGCGCAGGGACTGCCCAACAAAACGATCGCCTATGATCTCGGCATCTCGCCGCGCACGGTCGAGGTCCACCGCGCCAACCTCATGGCGAAGCTCGACGTCCGCAGCCTCTCGGACGCCCTCCGGCTCGCTTTCGCGGCGGGACTCGGCGCGTGACATCTGCGGACATTACGTAACGACCGCCTTCCGCGTCCCCGATAGGTTCTGTCCTTCGGAAGGATGCACCGCATGACCACAGGCCGCGGCGAATACCCCATGGCATCAACGCGCCGCTCGGCATCGGCCGCCGCCGCGCGGCAGCGCGGCACGGCGCCTCCGGTCGATCTGCTGACGCATCGCGAGATGGAGGTCGCGGCCGGGCTGGTGCGGGGGCTTACGAACAAGCAGATCGGGCTCGAGCTCGGTATCAGCCATCGCACCGTCGAAATCCATCGCGCGCGCCTGATGCGCAAGCTCGGCGCCGCGACGCTCGCCGGGCTTCTCGGCATCGTTCTGCCGCAGCGCCACCGGATAGACGCGCTGATCGCCGAACAGGCAAAAGCCCGGGCCTAGACCTTCCCTGCGACAAGAAAGAAAAAGAAGAGCAGGGTGGCTGCTGCCATCACCGCAGTCGCCGCCCAGCCCGACCAGAGCTGCCGCCGCGAAATCCTGAGGCGCCCCATTGCGCGCGGATTGCGCGCAATCAGCATCATCACGACCATGAGCGGCGCGGCCAGCACGCCATTGACGACCGCGGCCCAGTAAAGCGCGCGTGCCGGGTCGATCCCGATCGCCGAGAGCGAAGCCCCCGCGAGCGTCGTCGCGGCGATCGTGCCGTAGAAGAGACGGGCGGAGAGCGGCTTGGCGTCGAGGCTCCCCGCCATTCCCGCCATTTCGGTCACCGCATAGGCGGCCGATCCCGCGAGCACGGGCACGGCGAGAAGGCCGGTGCCGATGATCCCGAGCGCGAACATCGCGAAGGCGAATGCCCCCGCGACCGGGCGCAGTGCTTCTGCCGCCTGCGCCGAGGTCGCGATGTCCCGCACCCCCTCTGCGTGCAGCGTCGCCGCGGTCGCGAAGACGATTGCAAGCGAGATCAATGTGCTCAACGCCATACCGGTCAGCGTGTCGATACGGATCCGCTTCAGCTCCGGGCCCGCCGTGGCCGGCGTCAGGCACAGCGGTTTTGCATGATGACGATGCTGTTCCTCGATTTCCTGCCCGGCCTGCCAGAAGAAGAGATAGGGGCTGATCGTCGTGCCGAGGATCGCGACGAAGGCCGTGGCATAGGCGGCGTTGAACTCGATATCGGGTATCACCATCGACCCGAGCGCCTGGCTCCAGGGGACATGGACGACGAACAGTACCGCGACATAGGTGAAGAGGGTGAGCGTCGTCCATTTGAGTATCGCGGCATAGCGTGGATAGCTGAGTCCGACCTCGAGTACGATGCTGAGGATGCCGAACAGCAGGGTGTAGAGCCCGGCATTGCCGCCGGCGAGCAGCGCCAGCGCCGCGCCCATGGCGCCGAGATCGGCGCCGAGGTTGATGATGTTCGCCACCAGCAGGAGCGATACCATCGACCAGAGGAGGGGACGCGGATAGTGCCGCCGCAGATTGCGGGCGATCCCCGCTCCCGTAACCCGCCCGATCTCGGCGGCGATGCCCTGGATGGCAACCATCAACGGGAAGCTGAGCACGAAGGTCCAGGAAAGGCGATAGCCGAAGGCCGCGCCGATCTGGCTATGCGTCCCGATCCCGCTCGGGTCGTCGTCGGCGGCGCCGGCGATCAGCCCCGGGCCGAGCGCGCGAAGAAATTCTCTCGGGCTCGGCCTGGCCGCTGCCGATGCGGCGGGAGCCGTTGCGTTCTCGCCACGGGTGATCGGCATCGATGGTCTTTCTTTTTCGGACGTTCGCGCCCGCGAGGGTCATGATCGGTATTCGGGCTTCAGAAGAGAAGGATCGGGACAAGCGTGAGGCTCGCCGCGACGCTGAGGACGAGCGGCAGCGCAAGCTTCCACCCTTTCCGCCAGCCGGCGATCGCCACGGCGGTCGCGCCCTTGAACAAGGTGTTGGCGAGAACCGGGGCGACGATCACGGTGGTCGCGAGCTGGCCTTTGAGCAGGCCGTGGGGAAGTGAGCCCACGGCGATGATCGCCGAGTCGACGTCGGCCAGTCCCGAGAGCGCTATGACGAGCGCGAGGCCGCGCTCGCCGACCAGGGCCATCGTCCAGCGGGCGGCCACCGTCAGCAGCATGACGAGCAGCATCAGGCCGATCGCCGGGGTGAGGCGGAACGGGTTCTTGAGTTCGACGGGGCGGTCGCTGGCGCTGGTATCGCGGCGGCTGCGCAACGCAAGGAATATGGCTCCGCCGCTCACCAGTGCCGCGGGCGCGGCGATCACGGCGAATCCGGGCATGGCCGCCGGCGCCAGCACCGCAGTCAGAATCGCCGCGCGGATCAGCATCACCGCCGACGCGGCGCCGATCCCGGCGATCGCCATCGCCTCGCTTTCCTCGCCGTCGCGCACGCGCATCGCGAGCGCCGCGGTGACCGCCGTCGAGGAGACCATCGCGCCGGTCGCGGCCATGACGAGAGTGCCGCGCGAGGCACCGAAGCGCTTGGAGGCAATATAGCCGAGAAAGGAGAAGCCCGAGACGAAGACCACGACCATCCAGAGCTGGCGTGGATTCCACGCGTCATAGGGACCGAAGCGCTGGTCGGGCAGCAAGGGCAGTATGGCGAGCGCGATCAGCGCAAAGCGGACGATCGCCCCGACCTCGACATCGCTGAGCCCCGCGATCCAGCGATGCAGCTCGTCGCGGAGCGCGAGCACCAGCGTCATGGCAACGGCAATCACCGTCGCCATCTCGCTTCGGCCGCTCGCGGCGAGATAACCGCAGCCGAGCGTGATGAGGGCGGCGAGGCTCGTGGTCCCGCTGAGCTGGTCGGGCGGCCGCGCGCTCTTCGCATAGCCGATGAGAATGAGCATCGCCGCGGCGCCGGAGACGATCGCTGCAATCGCCGGGGCCTGAGCTGCTGCCGCCATGCCGCCCGCGAGGCCGAACAGGGCAAAGGTCCGCACGCCGGCGAAGCGGCTGCCCGCCGCCTCGTTGCGCAGACTCCAGCCGCGCTGGACGCCGACGAGCAGCCCGAGGAGGAGCGCAAGCCCAAGTCCGGCGAGCCCTTCGAGTCCAGCGCTTGATAGTGCGTCGGTCATGGTGCGCGTCCGGCGCCGCTGCTCATCCGCCGCGCTCGCGCTCGCAAGCGATGCAGAGCGTCGCAGTTGGCAAGGCCGCAAGGCGCGCGGGATCGATCGGCGTGCCGCACGAGGTGCAGAGACCATAATGACCCGCATCAAGCCGCGCGATCGCATGCCGGATCGCTCGCATCTCCGCGTCCGCGGCGTGCTGCTGCGCGTCGAGCGCCTCGTCATCTTCGCGTTCGATCGCCTGCTCGGCCGAATCGTCGTCGAGCGGCGCGCGCTGCTCGCTTTCCACCCGCTCGACCAGCGCGGCCAGACGATCGAGCCGCGCGACGAGGTCGGCGCGAATCTCGGCCAGATTGTACATCACGCCGCCTCTTCGTGCGCGATGAGCGCGGCGATCTCGTCGAGGATGAACAGGCGCTTCTTCTTCAGCGTCTCCAGCTCGTCGTCGGGCATCGCGGCAAGGCAGGCCTCGAAGCGCTGGATCTGGGTCGAAAGGTCATGATGATCTTCGGCAAGCTTGCGGAAATGGGCGTTGTCGAGCTTGAGCGCATGGAGCGTCGGCCCATGGTCGGGAAACAGCGTGTGAAGGTCGTGGCCGGCTTCGCTCATCTTCGGTCCTTTCGTCGCGGATTTGTCTCGCCGGATTGCGCCGGGACGCGCCGCCTGTCGTTACGCAATAGCCCTTACGCCCGGCGTGGGCCGAGCCGCCGACGGCACCCGGCAACGCGCCGCGCGAGCGGCATACGTACAGTTGCGTAATCACCTGTGCGCGGCGGTTCGCTATCTGAACCGCATGAGGGTTCAGCCAAATCCATTCCGCCACCATGGCGGCCGCCGCCCCACACCGGGCCGGAGCGCCGTGCCCGCATCGCTTGCGGGAGCATGTCGATGAGCGATTGCGCCTCCTGCGCCGTGCGGTGCCGCGCCATCTGCGCCAGCCTTGCTGTCGACGAAGCTGCAGAACTTGGCCGCATGGGGCGGCGGCAGCGCGTGAAGGCGGGTCACACCCTGCTCTGGGAAGGTGACGAAGCGCCGACGGTCGCGAACGTCCTTTCGGGGGTGCTCAAGCTTGTCGTCGCCACCGCCGATGGCCGCGAGCAGATCGTTGGTCTGGTCTTCCCTTCCGATTTTATCGGCCGCCCGTTCGGCAAGCAAAGCCCTTACCGGGTCACCGCAATGACCGACGCGGAGGTCTGCATCTTCAATCGCCACCAGTTTGACGACTTCGCGGGCCGCCATCCGCATTTGCAGCAAAAGCTTCTGCACCGCACGCTCGACGAACTGGATCGGGCGCGGCACTGGATGATGCTCCTCGGCCGCAAATCGGCGCCCGAGAAGGTCGCATCCTTTCTGCTCGATATGGAAGAACGGCTTCCCGGCGGCATCGGCGATGCGTCGGGCGGATTCGAGCTGCCCTTCGGCCGCCAGCAGATCGCCGACATATTGGGACTCACCATCGAGACGACCTCCCGGCAACTCACGCGCATGCGCTGCAACGGACTCGTCGACCTTCCCTCGCGGCGCGCGGTGCGGATCAACGACCGGGCCGGCGTCGCGGCCATGGCCGGCTGAACCGATGGCCAGTTATTTGAAAATCGCCGGAAAGGCGGCGATCCTCCTGGGCGCGGCGCTGTGGATTCCCCTCGCGGCGTCGGCCGAGGCCGCGACCCCGCAGGGGAGCGTTCTCGAAGCAGCCGAGGGGCTGGCACCCGGCGAGTATATCTGGGCGCCCGAGATCGTCCCGCGCGGCCCTTTGCTCATGATCGTGAGCCTCGCGACCCAGCGCGCCACCCTCTATCGCAATGGCGTGCCGATCGCGATCACCACCGTCTCGACGGGCAAGGCGGGCCATGAAACCCCGACCGGCGTCTTCACGATTCTTCAGCGCGACATCGATCATCGCTCGAACCTCTACGACGATGCGCCCATGCCCTATATGCAGCGACTGACCTGGGGCGGGGTTGCGCTACATGGCGGAAGCTTGCCGGGCTATCCGGCGTCGCATGGCTGTATCCGCCTGCCGCAGGCCTTTGCTCGCCTCCTCTATGGCGTGACGCGGCTCGGGATGACGGTCATCGTCACCGAGGCCGCCGCCGTGCCGCGCGCCGCCCCCGGCGATCCCCTGCTCCGGACCGGGCAAACACCCGCAGAGGGCGCGGTGCTATGGGAGCCGGGCCGGGCTCCAAGCGGCCCCGTGTCGATCATTGTCAGCGCCGTCGACCAGCGGCTGCTGGTGCTTCGCAACGGGATCATGATCGGATCGGCACCCGCGCACATCGAAGGTCCGGTGACGGGCACCTCGGCATTCGTCCGCCAGTCGGGCGCATCGGGTGCGGCAGCCTGGCTCGAGGTTGCCATCCCCGGCGCAATTGCCCCCAAGATACCGGCACCCTTCGCCGGACGCGTCGATATCGCGGCCGATCTGCGCGCGCTGCTTGCCCCGCTCATGACCGCGGGAACCAGCGTCATCGTGACGCCGGACTCGCTTCGCGCCGCGAGCCCGGCCCCGGTCGAGATCCTCGGCGGCGACGAGAGTAATGACGCGCCGACACGCTAAGGCGAGATCGCATCGGCCGGCGTTTAAAGGCGCGGGGCGAGCGACAGGATGAGAGCGGGCCAAACATCGCCGATCCGAGCTTGAGCCGCAGCAGTGCTTCGCTGCGCGAGCCCGTGTGAAGGGTTAAGGACATCGGTCTGCTCCCGTGGGTGGGGGGCAGGCGCGGCCCCGGCGCACGTGTCTAGCTGCCAATCTTGATCTTGCGGACATGATCGCGCGCCTTTTCGGTCTTCGCGATTTCGACGCTAGGCAATCCATGCTTGAACTTGGCTTCGATCTTGTCGGCGTCGGCGTCGGCGGGGAGGGCAATCCGCCGCCGGAAGCTGCCGTGGCGTCGCTCGCTGATCAGATGCCCGTCCTCGCGCCGTTCGGACGATTCTTCCTTCTCGCTCGCGAGCAGGAGCATGCCGTCGGCGACTTCGAGCCGGATATCCTTTTCGGTAAGGCCGGCGAGCTCGGCGGTCAGCTTGTAGGCCGACCCGGTGTCGAGCAGCTCGATCGCCGGGAGCGGGCTCACGAGCCGCGGCACATAGCTCAGCAGGCTGCGGCCGGGCAGTGCAAATTCCTCGAACATGCGGTCGAGTTCGCCGCGCAGCCAGTTCATCGCGCCAAGTTCGGCCTGGGCGGGCTGGCTGCCCGCGGTGCGGGTCGGGGTAAGGTCGTTCATCAAACTGCTCCTTTTCAAAGCGGATTCTCGGGACGGCGGGCCGCGCCGGAGCAGGGGCCATCGCCATCGGGGACGCGATGTCGGACTTAACCAGCGGTTGCTGGCGTCTGAATCGGGGAAGCTCCCATTCGGAACACCCCTTACGGGAAGTTGCGGATAAGCGGCCGGCTCCGCACCGGGCAGGTTGAGCAAGCTTGCCGGGCGCTCGTTCGGGGCCATGCGACGAGCCTCGCTCCCGCCAAGCGGCGATGGGAGTATGCGAAGGAGATAGGGCATGCAGACGAAAAGTGACGGCCACCTGCAACGCGACGTGGTCGCCGAGATCGAATGGGATCCGAGCGTCGATCACGCCGATATCGGCGTCGCGGTGAACGACGGCGTCGTGACGCCTGGTCGGCGCCGGGCGTGACCGACGTCGAGGATTATCTCGCGGTCGACAGCTGATCCCGCTCGCCTTGGGGAAGAGGCGACCCCCCTGCGGCCGTCCGGACATCCGGACGGCCGCCTTTCTATCCGTATCATTGCGCATATCGGCCCGGGGGTGCGGCCCATAAATTCATCGCGGACATAAAGGAGACGGCTCGTGAAAAATATCCTGTTGCTCGTACATGACGACCATGGCCAGGAAGCCCGCCTGCAGGCGGCGCTCGATATCACCCGCGCGGTCGAAGGCCATCTGACCTGTATCGACGTCACCCCCTATCCGCTGATCGCGGGCGATGGCTTCGGCTTTGCCGAGACCGTCGTCGTCCTCGACGAGCGCGAAAGCGAAGCGAAGAACAAGTCGGTGATCAGCGACCGCCTGTCGCGCGAGGATGTCAGCTGGAGCTGGATCGACGCGATGGACGAGATCGCAAACGCGGTGCTCGATGCCGCCGACCTCGCCGACCTCATCATCCTCAATCGCGCGCTCGACGGCTTTCCAATGCCCGACATGCGCGACATTGCAAGCCGTATCGTGGCGCGCGCGAGCGCGCCCGTGCTCGCGGTGCCCGAGACGCTCGAGCGCTTCGAGTTTGAGCGTGCGCTTGTCGCATGGGACGGCCGCCCCTCGGCGGCGGCCGCGCTCCGCGCCGCGGTGCCGCTCCTCGCCTTCGCGAAGGAGGTCGAGATATTCACCGCGCAAGGGCCCGACAACCATATCGCGCCCGAGGACGCCGCGACCTATCTGTCGCACCACGGCATCAAGGCGAATGTTCGCAAGACCGACATCGGCAAGTTTCACGCCGATTTTCTGATCTCGGACGAAGCCAAGATGTTCCGTGCGGATTATATCGTGATGGGTGCCTATGGCCGCGGCCGCCTGCGCGAGACCTTCGGCGGCACAACGAAGAATCTGCTTTCGAAGAGCAAATTTCCCCTGCTGATGAGCCATTGATCGATGGCCCCTGGCCCTGCTTTCCAGCTTTGGGCTCGCGCTTCCGACAGGGCGAGCCCGACGATTTCACAAGACCTGGCATATAGCGACCAGGAACCAGTCGCCATGCCAAAGCTTCGATAACGGGACCATGGACATGTTGATCGCCCGATCGGGTTGGAGCGAGGCACCGCCGACCATCCTTATCGTCGAGGATGACCCGGCAGTGCGTCGCTCGCTCCTCCTGCTTTTGCAGGGACGCGGATTTGCGGCGAAGGCCTGGTCAGCCGCCGATCCCGCGCTCGCTGAGGCGGCCCGCGCTGCGCCCGACTGTCTGATCGTCGATTACCGGCTCGAAAGCAGCGACGGGATCGCGATGCTCGGCGCGCTGCGCGCGCAGGGCTGGGATGGACCTGCCATCCTGATCTCGGCCTATCCGTCCGAGGAATTGAGCGCCCTGGCGCGCGAGGCGGGCTTTGCGCTTGTTCTCGAAAAGCCGCTGCGCGAGCATATGCTCGTCGACACCGTGACAAGACTCACGCGCAGCGGCACGCCGTCCGCGAGCCCTTGAGGCGTTGTCCGGCGCGCCGCAGGCGCGGCTATTCGGGATATTCGCGCGGCGTGGCTTCGGGATGGCTGTCGGGAAGCACCGGCGCTTCGGGCGACGTGCGCAGCGGCTGGCGATCGGGGTTTGGGGCCGGCGTCTCGGGATAGACCTTGTCGGGCTGTGCCGGCGGGTCGCAATCGGGACACTCGGGAGGGCGCGCCGCGCTGGCGGAGTCTCGCTCGAAACGATCCATGGCAGTCTCTCCTGACAGGCCGGTCTGGCCTTCGCCTCTCTCGCGCCGCTGGCCGTAATGCGCCATTAGGGATTCCCCCTAGCCGCTCCCTCGGAGATGAGGACGAGCGCGCCGTTCGCATCGGTGAGCGGCAGCGCGGTGACATGCGTCCGCAGATCGCAGCGCGCCGGCGCTTCGAGGAACGCCGCGCCATCGGCACGGGTCAGATTGGCGACCGACCGGATCGATCGTTCTTCCCAGAGGCCGGCATAGGGAAAGCCGGGGATGTCGCTCATATGGATGCCCGCGCAAATGACGCGTCCGCCCTTCCGCACCCGCCCGCTCGACGCGGCGGAGCGGCGCGCCCGGCGTGTCGAGCTGCATGGCATGAAAACATTGGCCCATTGCGTGCGTCTCCGGCCGGCGGGCTGTCGAAGCGCCGACCCGATCGCCCAGGTCAGTGAAGCTCGAGTTCGAGCAGCGCCAGCGTGGCGTCGCCATCATAGTCGCTCGCCTTGAACCCCAGTGTCCGTTCGACCTCCATCGCGCCGCGATTAGCGCGGCTTTCGATCGACCGGAGCGTCTTCAGGCCGCGGGCACGGGCGAGATCGACGGCATGATTGAGAAGGGTCCAGCCGACGCCGCGCGTTTTATACGCCGGCGCGACCGAAATCGCGACCTCGGCGGTCACAAAGGCCTCGTCTGCGGCGATCAGCAGGCTCGCGATCAGCTCCGACGTCGCGGCATCGAACGCGAGGAGATGCTCGCGGTGCCGGTGATCGACCCCGATCATCGCCGCAAGCTGCGCGCTCGAAAGGTGCGACTGGCCGCTCAGGAAGCGGAACTGCATATCGTCCGCGGTCAGGCCGTCGAAGAAATGATTGACGATATCCGCATCGCTGTCTGCGACCGGCCGGAGACGAAGATCGACGCCGCTGCGGGTCTGCAGGCAGGTCTCGGTCGCCTCGCTCAGCGTGGTGTCGGGCGCATTGGTAAGCGTCATCTTCTGTCTCCTTGATTTGGATCGGACCGCCGGAGCGGTGAAGTGCGAAGGGTTAGCGTGCCCATGATGCGGCTATTCTCTCGCCGCGGGTCCGCCGGCGCGCGATTTACCGCGATCCGGTGCGGGTGCGCGCGACAGGGGGTCAATGGACGGGGTTTCGGCATCGCCTGCTCCTTTGCGACCGCAGGCTAGCGCCCCGTGCGGTCGGCGCATTTCGTAATTATACGGAGCGGCCCACCGTGCCGACCGGCCTGAAAGCGCGGCTTTATTGATCAGGGTCAATGAAAGCGGTGCGCATAAGGGCTTCCCTCTCCATCTTGAAGGAGAGCCAGACATGCGAAATCTTTTGATTCACGCCGACGAGAGCCCGGCCATGGCCGCGCGCACCGAGACCGCGCTCGCGATCGGGCGCCGCCTCGGCGCTCATCTCAGTTTCCTGATCTGTTCGCCTTTCCAGCAGTTCATCGCCTCGGACCCCTTCGGCGGCATGTATCTGGCGCGCGAACAACTCGCCGCGGCCCAGCTTGCCGATGCCGAGCTTGAGACCCGGCTTGCGGCGCAGCTCGCGCGCGAGGATGTGCCCTGGGACGTCGCAATCGCCGACGGCGATGCGCTCGCGTCGCTCTCGCTCGCCGCGACGCTCGCCGATCTGGCCATCGTCTCGCTCGGCCCTCGCGACCGGCGCGGCCTCGCGCAGCCAACTCTGGCGGGCGACCTCGCGATGACCGTGCCAACGCCGGTGCTCGCCTTACCCGCCGAAGGCCAGCCGGTTGACCTCGATGCCCCGGTGATGATCCTGTGGAACGGCAGCCCGCAAGCTGCGCACGCCTTGCGTGCCGCGGCGCCGTTGATGGCGGGCGCGGGAAGCGTGACGATGGTGCAGGTCGGTCCGGACGAGGGACGGGTGCCCGCCGAGGATGCGCTTTGCTATCTGTCGCGGCACGGCATTCATGGTGAGCTTCGCCGCGTCGATCGCGGGGCGCTTACGCCCGAGGAGATTCTCGAGCTAACTGCGAAAGAGCTGGCGCCGGGGCTCATCGTGATGGGCGCCTATGGGCGTCCGCGGCTGCGCGAGACCCTGTTCGGCGGGGTGACGCGCTATCTGCTCGAAGCCGCGCCGGCGCCGCTCCTGCTCGCCCATTGACCGCGACGCATGCCTGCCGGGCGCCCGGCACATGACCGACTGCCTGTCGTGCATCGTGCGCAATCGCGCCATCTGTGCGAGTCTGCGGCCGGACGAGCTCCTGTTGCTCGGCCGTATGGGCCGGCGCCAGCGCGTGAGCAGCGGGCATACGCTTCTGTGGGAGGGCGACGACGCGCCGGTCGTCGCCAACGTCCTCGAAGGCGTACTGAAACTCGTGGCCGCCACCGCAGACGGGCGCGAGCAGATCGTCGGCATCGTCTTTCCCTCGGACTTCATCGGGCGGCCGTTCGGGAAGGAAAGCCCTTACAGCGTCAGCGCGATCAGCGAGGCCGAGCTTTGCATCTTCCATCGCGACCAGTTCGACGAATTCGCCAGCGACCATCCCGACCTGCAGCAGACATTGCTGCGCCGGACGCTCGGCGAGCTCGATCGCGCGCGCGGCTGGATGCTCCTTCTCGGCCGCAAGTCGGCATCGGAAAAGGTCGCTTCCTTCCTGCTCGAAATGGCCGAGCGCCTTTCGGGGGAGCCCAGTGCAGCGGTGATCTCGCGCGGTTTCGAGTTGCCCTTCGGTCGCCAGCAGATCGCGGACATTCTGGGCCTCACCATCGAAACCACGAGCCGCCAGCTCACTAAAATGCGCGCCAATGGCCTGATCGACCTCCCATCCCGCCGCAAGGTCGTCATCAACGACCTCGCGGCTCTGAACGAGATGGCGGGCTGACCGGCCACCGACGTCAGGCAAGGAGGCTAGAAACGGAAGGCGACGCCGGCGCTGATCACCCAGGGATCGAGCTTGTGCCGCGTCTTGAGCACCTCGGTCGTCCCGGCATACCAGGTCGCGGTCGGGCGCAGGAAATAGCGCTTGGCATCGAAGGATAGCGCAAGTCCCTTGTCGTTCACCGGAATATCGACCCCGGCCTGGAGCGCGGCGCCGAGCTTGTCGCCCATCTTCTGCCGCGTCGCGCCGAGCGACCGGGTCGTCGCACCGGGCTTCTCGTCGATGAAGATGAAATAGCTCGGACCTGCACCGACATAGGGCTGGATACCGCCTTCCTTGCCGAAATGATATTTGAGGGTGAGCGTCGCGGGCACGATCTTGGCGTTCGACACCAAAGTCGCGCCGTTCAGCGCGCCGCGGCCATTGACGTCATGCTGGGTGACCCCGGCAATCGTCTCGAGCGAGATATGGTCGGCGACATAATATTCGATCGCGACCGTCGGCGTCACATTGTCGTCGGCCTTCGTCTGCGTTCCGGCCGGAAGGCCGATCCGGTCGAGCTTGACGTCGCTGATCTTGCCGTCGGGCGCGACATAGGTCGCGAAGATCTTGAACTGGATATCGCCGGCCTTGGCCGCGGCCTGGCCGGGGATCGCGGCGGCGGCGGCCAGCGCGATCAGGGAGAGATGCTGTTTTTTCATGGTCGTTGCTCCTTGCGTTGACCTGGGCTCCCTGCACCCGGCGCGGCCGCCGGGCATTGATGCCGCGCAATCTATTCGTTGATCCTGGTCAATGTTTTTGCCCCGCCGCGCGGCCAAGAGCGGTCTCGAACCATGCGGCAGCGAAGCCGCGCGATGACAGGGGCAAGCGTTATGGACACTCTGGTAGCAAAGGCGGGGGGCTGGCTCGGCCTGGCCCTGCTCGCGCTGGTGATGGCGGCAGTCGCGGTCGATGCGCCCTTCGCCGTCCATATGATCATCGTCGCGCTCGCCGCTCTGCTGATGCTCTGGGCGACCGTGTCGCGCGCCGATTATGAGGCAATCGCGCGCGGGATATTGAAGATGCCGGCCGATCAGGGCGTCTATGACGACGACCCGATTCGCTGGGGCGTTATTGCCACGCTTTTCTGGGGCCTTGCCGGCATGGCGGCAGGCCTCTTCATCGCGCTCCAGCTTGCCTTTCCGGCGCTCAACCTCAATCTGGAATATACGACCTTCGGGCGCATCAGGCCGCTCCACACCTCGGCGGTGATTTTCGCTTTCGGCGGCAACGCGCTGATCGCGACCAGCTATTACGTCGTGCAGCGCACCTGCCGCGCGCGGCTCGCCTTCCCGACGCTCGCGCGCTTCGTCTTCTGGGGATACCAGCTATTCATCGTTCTGGCGGCGACCGGCTACCTGATGGGGGTCACCGAGGCGAAGGAATATGCCGAGCCCGAATGGTATGTCGATCTCTGGCTGACCATCGTCTGGGTCGCCTATCTCATTGTCTTCCTCGGCACGATCGTAAAGCGCCGCGAGCCGCACATCTATGTCGCGAACTGGTTTTACCTGAGCTTCATCATCACCATCGCGATGCTCCACATCGTCAACAATCTGTCGATGCCCGCCAGCATCTTCGGGTCGAAAAGCTACGCCGCCTTCGCCGGCGTCCAGGATGCGCTGACGCAATGGTGGTACGGGCATAACGCGGTCGGCTTCTTCCTGACCGCGGGCTTCCTCGCGATGATGTATTATTTCGTGCCGAAGCAGGCCGAGCGCCCGGTCTATAGCTATCGCCTGTCGATCATCCACTTCTGGTCGCTGATCTTCCTCTACATCTGGGCGGGTCCGCACCACCTCCATTACACTGCGCTCCCCGACTGGGCGCAGACGCTGGGCATGGTCTTTTCGATCATGCTTTGGATGCCGAGCTGGGGCGGCATGATCAACGGGCTGATGACGCTCAACGGCGCGTGGGACAAGATCCGCACCGACCCGATCATTCGCATGATGGTGATGGCGCTCGCCTTCTATGGGATGAGCACCTTCGAAGGCCCGATGATGTCGATCAAATGGGTCAACTCCATGTCGCATTATACCGACTGGACGATCGGCCATGTTCATTCGGGCGCGCTGGGGTGGAACGGCATGATCACCTTCGCCTGCGTCTATTATCTCGTGCCGCGCCTGTGGAACCGCCAGCGCCTCTACAGCCTGCGGATGGTGAACTGGCACTTCTGGCTCGCGACCGTGGGGATCGTTTTCTACGCCTCGTCGATGTGGGTCGCCGGCATCATGCAGGGGCTGATGTGGCGGGAGTATGGCTCTGACGGCTATCTCGTCTACAGCTTTGCCGAAAGCGTTGCCGCGATGCATCCGATGTACCTGATCCGCGCCGCGGGCGGGGCGATGTATCTTGCGGGCTTCCTCATCATGATCGTCAATGTCTGGGCGACGCTCGCAGGCAAGGTGCGTGCCGAGAAGCCGATGACCGAAACTCCGCACAATGTGGCGGCCGACCGCCCGCTCGCTCTCGCCCCCGCCGAATAAGGAGCCCATCCATGGCCAAGAACAACGCCGAAAAGGGCTTCAGCCACAAGATTCTCGAGCGCAACGTCAGCCTGCTCGGTCTCTTCGCGCTCGTCGCGGTCACCATCGGCGGCATCGTCGAGATCGCGCCGCTTTTCTGGATCGACAACACGATCGAGAAGGTCGACGGCATGCGGCCTTACACCCCGCTCGAGCTTGCCGGGCGCAACATCTATATGCGCGAGGGCTGCTATACCTGCCACAGCCAGATGATCCGTCCGTTCCGTGATGAGGTCGAACGCTATGGCCATTACAGCCTCGCGGCCGAGAGCATGTACGATCATCCCTTCCAATGGGGGTCGAAGCGCACCGGACCCGACCTCGCCCGCGTCGGCGGGCGCTACTCGGACGAATGGCATCGCGCGCATCTGATCGATCCCAGGAGCGTCGTGCCCGAATCGATCATGCCGCCCTACGCCTTCCTCGCCGACCGCGACCTTGAGACCGGCGATATGCGAAACGACCTCACCGCGCTGTACCGGGTCGGCGTGCCCTACACGAAGGCCGACATCGCGAAGGCGAACGACGATATCGCGGCGCAGGCCGATCCCGAGGCGGGGGCCGGCGATCTCGCCAAGCGCTATCCCACGGCCCAAGTCCGTGACTTCGATGGCGATCCCGATCGCATTACCGAGATGGACGCGCTCGTCGCCTATCTCCAGATGCTCGGCACCCTCGTCGACGTCGACAAGGCGGGGCCGCAGGAACGTTCGCACGAAGCAAAAACGGCTCCCGCCCAGGCGAAAGCGCCATGAGCTACGACGCGCTCCGCCATTTCGCCGACAGCTGGGGGCTTCTTGCCATGGCGGTCCTCTTCCTCGGCCTCGTGGCCTGGCCGTTTCGCAAGGCCGCGCGCCCGCGCAACGATGAAGCCGCGAACATGATCTTCAAGGACGACGAGCATGGTTGAGCAGAAACGCATCGACGAAGCGACCGGCACGAGCACGGTCGGTCATGAATGGGACGGCATCGAGGAGCTCAATACGCCCTTGCCGCGCTGGTGGCTGTGGACCTTTTACCTGACGATTGTCTGGGCGCTCGGCTACGTCATCCTCTACCCGGCATGGCCGATGATCGATGACGCGACGAAAGGCGTCCTTGGCTGGTCGAGCCGCGGGCAGCTCGAGCAGGAACTCGCCGCCGACAGCAAGCGCCGCGCGCCGATCGTGAACGCGATTGCCGCGACCGATATCGCCGATCTACCCGCCAAGCCCGCGCTGATGCAGGCTGCGGTGCAGGGCGGCGGCGCGGCGTTCCGCGTTCATTGCATCCAGTGCCACGGCGCCGGCGGCGCAGGACTCAAGAAGCTCTATCCGAGCCTGACCGACGACGACTGGCTGTGGGGCGGCGATCTTGCCGCAATCGAATATACGGTCACGCATGGCATCCGGAATCCGGGGCATAAGGACACGCGGACCAGCCTGATGCCAGCATTCGGACGCGACGGAATTCTCGACGCGGCGCAGATCGGCGATGTGGTCAGCTTTGTCCGCACGCTGAGCCGCCAGGAGAAGCCGAGCGCTTCCTCGGCGCGCGGCGCGGTGCTTTTCGAAACCAATTGCGCGGTGTGCCATGGCGCTGGCGGCGAGGGCGGGCGACAGGTGGGCGCGCCGAGACTCACCGATGCCATCTGGCTCTATGGCGGCGACCGCGACAGCCTCGCCGCGACGATCAACCAGCCGCGCAACGGCGTGATGCCGCGCTGGGGCGAGCGCCTCGATCCGGTCACCATCAAGATGCTCGCGACCTATGTCTATTCGCTAGGCGGCGGCGAGAAGGTGCCTGCGGCACCCGCAGCGAAAGGGCAGGGAGCCGATGGCCAGCCCTGAGGATCTCGCCGGCGCTCCGCTCTCGCTCTACGAGGCGCGCAAGGGCGTCTATCCCAAGCGGGTCGACGGCTTCTATCGCCGGCTGAAATGGGCCATCATGGGGGTCACGCTTGCCATCTATTATGGCACGCCCTGGATTCGCTGGGACCGCGGATCCTATGCGCCCGATCAGGCGGTGCTCGTCGATCTCGCTCACCGGCGCTTCTACATGTTCCAGATCGAAATCTGGCCACACGAATTCTATTATGTTGCGGGCCTGCTGATCATGGCGGGAATCGGGCTGTTTCTCGTCACGAGCGCGGTCGGCCGTGCCTGGTGTGGCTATGCCTGCCCGCAGACCGTCTGGACCGATCTCTTCCAGCATGTCGACCGGCTGATCGACGGCGACCGCAATGCGCAAATGCGGCTGGCCAATGGCTCCTGGACGATCGAGAAGCTGGCGAAGCGGGGCGCCAAATATGCCATCTATCTGGGAGTCGCTTTCTGGACCGGCGGCGCGTGGATCATGTATTTCGCCGACGCGCCGACGCTGACCCGCGACTTTTGGGCGGGGCAGGCGGCACCGGTCGCCTATGGCACCGTCGCGGTCCTCACCGCTACGACCTTCATTCTCGGCGGCTTCATGCGCGAACAGGTGTGCATCTACATGTGCCCCTGGCCGCGCATCCAGACTGCGATGATGGACGAAAAGTCGCTGCTGGTCACCTACAAGGACTGGCGCGGTGAACCGCGCGGAAGCGTCAAGAAGGCCGCCGCGCAACCCGGTGGCTTTGGCGATTGCGTCGATTGTAGCCAATGCGTCGCGGTCTGCCCGACCGGGATCGACATCCGCGAGGGGCCGCAGATCGGCTGTATTACCTGCGCGCTGTGCATCGACGCATGCGACGGTGTGATGAAGCAGGTTGGCCGCCCGCGCGGATTGATCGATTATTGCACGCTCGACGACGCGGCGGTCGAAAAGGCCGGCGGCCAGTCGCAGCCGGTGCGCAAGACGCTGATGCGTCCGCGCACTTTGATCTATCTTGGCGTGTGGAGCGCGATCGGTGCGGCGATGCTCTTCTCGCTTGGTCAGCGCTCGCGGCTCGATCTTGCCGTTCAGCACGAGCGCAGCCCGCTCTATGTCCAGCTTTCCGATGGCCATATCCGCAACACTTATACGCTGAAGCTTCGCAATATGGAGACGCGGCCGCGCCGGGTTGCGGTAACCGTCAGCGGCCTCGGCGGTGCCGCTTTGTGGACCGAAGCCGGCTCGCGCAAGGCCGCGGGACAGCGGATCGAGGTGGCGCTTGCGCCCGACAGCGTCACCCGCGTCAAACTCTTCGTTGCCGCGCCCGACGGCGGACCGGCGCGCGAGGATTTCACCATCGCGACCCGGGCGCTCGACGGCGATCCGCGCGGCGACGCCGAAACCATCCAGTTCGACCGACCGGAGACTGTCCCATGACCGAGCGCCCCGCCGCCAGGGCCTTTACCGGCTGGCACATGACCGCGATCCTCGTCGCCTTCTTCGGCGTCGTCATGACCGTCAACTTCATGATGGCGCGGCTCGCTTCCTCGACCTTCGGAGGAACGGTCGTCGATAACAGCTATGTCGCGAGCCAGCATTATAACAAATGGTTGAAACGGGCCGCCGCGCAGGACCGGTTGGGATGGAACGAGACCGTCACACTGGATTCCGCGCGGCATGTCCTGTTGACGATAAAGAAGAACGATCTGCCGCTCGCCGATCTCCGCGTCTCGGCGACCGTCAATCATCCGGTTGGGCGCACCGCGCCTGCCGCGCTCCATTTCGAGCCGGCGGCGGGCGGCGTGCTGCGCTCGGTCGAGCCGCTGGCGTTGGGGCGCTGGCGGCTCGGCCTCATCGTCCGGCACGGCGCCGACGAAGCGCGCTACCGGAAGGATGTGCTTTGAGCGCCGCCGTCCTGATCGAGCGCGATTTCGCGGTTCCCGATATTCGCTGCGCCGGCTGCATCGCCAAGCTCGAGCAGGGACTGGTGCGCGACAAACGCATCGCCGCCGCGCGGGTCAACTTTACCGAAAAACGGGTGCATCTCTCCTGCACGCCCGACGCCGACATGCCCGATCTTCTTGGCGCGTTCACGACGCTCGGTTTCGAGGCGCACCCGATCGGAACGGGTGAAGAGGCCGACGCCGAGGCGGAAACGAGCCGCGCGCTTCTGCGCGCCGTCGCGGTCGCTGGCTTCGCGATGATGAACATCATGCTGCTCTCGGTGTCGGTCTGGTCGGGAGCGATGGGCGCCACGCGTGACCTCTTCCACTGGTTGTCCGCGATGATCGCGCTGCCGACGGTAGCTTATGCCGGACGCCCCTTCTTCCTTTCGGCCTGGCGCGCGCTGCGCCATCGCCGCACCAATATGGACGTGCCGATCAGCCTCGGCGTGCTGCTCGTCAGCGTCATGAGCCTCTACGAGACGGTGACGCACGGCGCCCATGCCTATTTCGACGGCGCGGTGATGCTGCTCTTCTTCCTGCTCTGCGGTCGGTGGCTCGACAGCGTGATGCGTGACCGTGCGCGCGGCGGCGTTACCGCGCTGCTTCGCAACATGGGCACCGGCGCGATGGTCTTTCGGCACGAACGCTCGACACACTGGGTCGACGCCACTGCGTTAGAGCCCGATATGGTCATGCTCGTCGCTGCCGGCGAGCGGCTTGCGGCTGACGGCATCGTCGCGAACGGATCGAGCAGCATCGATCTGTCGCTATTAACCGGCGAAAGCGCGCCTCAGGCGGTTCGCCCAGGCGATGTCGTTCATGCCGGAACCCTCAACCTCGATGCGCCGCTCAAGGTTCGCGTCACCGCAGCGGGCACCGACACCGCGATCGCCGATATCGCGCGGCTGATGGGGGAGGCTGCACAGGGTAAATCGCGCTATGTCCGGATCGCCGACCGCGCGGCCCGCCTCTATGCACCGGCCGTCCATTGCCTTGCGTTGCTTGCCTTTGCAGGCTGGATGATCGCGGGGGCCGGCTGGCATCAAAGCCTGCTCATCGCCGCGGCGGTGCTGATCATCACTTGCCCATGCGCGCTCGGCCTCGCCGTGCCCGCCGCGCAAATCGTCGCCGCCGGGGCCCTGATGCGCAAGGGGGTGCTGATCAAGGATGGCTCAGCGCTCGAGCGCCTGTCCGAGGTCGATCTCGCGCTCGTCGACAAGACCGGCACGCTGACGCTTGGTCGCCCCGAAGCGCTCGATCTCGGGCGGCTCGATATCGAGGTCAAGTCGCTGATCCTCGCGCTGGCCCAGTCGAGCCGTCACCCGCTCAGCGAAGCACTGACCCGCGGGCTGCAAGCCTATGATGTTCATCCCGCCGAGGTCGCTTCGGTCCGCGAAACCCCGGGGTGCGGCGTCGAGGCCCGCTGGGCCGACCG
Source organism: Sphingopyxis sp. (assembly GCA_051861185.1). Taxonomy (GTDB): domain Bacteria; phylum Pseudomonadota; class Alphaproteobacteria; order Sphingomonadales; family Sphingomonadaceae; genus Sphingopyxis. The sequence continues at coordinate 177,365 of JBIMKQ010000003.1, read as the reverse complement.
CACGGTGACGCTCGGCCGGCCGGTCGGCACCGGGCTTGGCGATGCGCTCGCGACCCGGCTCGCCATCGACGGGCGAGGGGTGGCGACGATCCGCTTTGCCGACCAGCTACGCCCCGACGCGCGCGCCACAGTCGATGCGCTGCGCGAAGCCGGGATCGGGGCCATGATCCTGTCGGGCGATCGCGCCGAAGCCGTCGCGCCCGTGGCGCGAGAGCTCGGCCTCACCGCGCAGACCGGCATGAGCCCGCACGACAAGCTCGATGCGATCGCACGGCAGACGGTGCTCGGGCACAAGGTGTTGATGCTCGGCGACGGGCTCAATGACGGTCCGGCCCTCGCTGCGGGTCATGCCTCGATGGCGCCGGGCTCGGCGAGCGATGTCGGCAAGAATGCCGCCGACTGCATATTTCTGGGCGACCGGCTGATGCCCGTGGTCGAGACGGTGCGCATGGCGCGGCGAACGCAAGCGATTGTGCGGCAGAATTTCATGCTCGCGATCATCTATAATGTCGTCGCCGTGCCGCTTGCTTTCCTTGGGCTCGTCACCCCGTTGATCGCCGCGATCGCGATGTCGGGTTCGTCGCTTCTCGTCGTCGGCAATGCCTTGCGCCTCAAAGGCGCGATCCGGTGAACGGCCTCATACTGCTCATTCCGATCGCGCTCGGGCTCGGCCTGCTCGGGCTCGCCGCCTTCTTCTGGTCATTGCGCCAGGGGCAGTTCGAGGATCTCGACGGCGCGGCGCTGCGGATCTTCGTCGAGGATGAAGAGGATCGGCCCGCATGATCGCTCGCCGGATCGCGGCTATTATGGCGGCGGCGGGACTCGCCAGCGCGCCGCTCGCCACCGACGCGCGTGTCATACGCGTCGGGGCATGCGGCGGCGGCGCGCAGCATCTCGTCCTGCCTGCCGATCCCGCCCGGCCGCGCGACGATGGCGGCAGTTGCGCCAAAGCGTGTCACGCCATGACCGACCGCCGAGACAGGCTGTCCGGCAAACGGGGATGCTGTTGACGCGGCGGGCTTTGATCCCGGTCAATGTCGCCGCCGCCGGCGCCGCGTAACCTCGCCACATGTGGTCCTATCATCCCGATCTGCTCGCCCGGCCCGTGCCGCGATACACCAGCTATCCGACGGCGATGGAATTTGCCGACGACGTCGGCGCCCACGCCTATGGGCAGGCACTCGATGCGGTCGAAGCCGCGACCCCGATCTCGCTTTATGTCCATATCCCCTTTTGCGAGCAGATCTGCTGGTATTGCGGCTGCAACACCGGCGCGGCGGGACGCAAGCATCGGCTCGCCGACTATCTCGCGGCACTCCAGTCGGAGATTGCGCTTGTCGCCAGGCGGCTCGGAGGCCGCGGGCGTGTCTGCCGGATTGCATTCGGCGGCGGCAGCCCCAACGCGATCGCCCCGGTCGAGCTGGTGCGCTTGCTCGACCTGTTGCTCACCCTGTTCGATGCGCATCGGCCCGAGATATCGATCGAGCTCGATCCGCGCGGCTTCTCCGCCGAATGGGCGCTTGTGCTGGCTGCGGCCCGCGTGACCCGCGTGAGCCTCGGGGTGCAGACTTTTGCGCCGCACATCCAGCAGGCAATCGGACGCATCCAGCCGCTGTCGCATATCGAACGCGTCATTGCCGGGCTGCGGTTGCGCGATATCGACGCCATCAATTTCGATCTGATGTACGGCCTGCCGGGCCAGACCCTCGCCGATCTCGATGGCACGCTCGAAGAAACGATCCGCCTCGCGCCGAGCCGGATATCGCTTTTCGGCTATGCGCATCTTCCGCACATGATTCCGCGCCAGCGCCAGATCGATGCCAGCAATCTGCCCGATCATAAAATGCGCTTCGAGCAGGCGTGGCACGGTTACGAACGCCTTACCGACGCTGGCTATGTCCCGGTCGGATTCGATCATTTTGCGCTGCCTTCCGATCCGCTTGCCGACGCCGCGCGCGAAGGGCGGGTGAGCCGCAATTTCCAAGGCTTTACCGAAGACGACAGCCCGGTTCTGATCGGCATTGGTGCCAGTGCGATCAGCCGGTTTCCCGATCTCATCGTACAGAACGAAAAGCGCGCGGGCGTATATCGCGACCTCATCGCGGCCGGTCAGCTGACCGCCGTTCGCGGCGCTGCAATCAACGCCGATGACCGCGAGCGCGGACGGCTCATCAAGGAGCTGCTGTGCCAGGGGACCGCTTGTCTTGAGGCGGGCTGGTTACAGCCTGCGCGGACGGCGCTAACGGTCTTCGAGCGCCTGCATATCCTTCGCTGGGACAATGACAGGCTCGTCGTCGAGGACGATGGCCTGCCCTATGCCCGGCTGGTCGCGGCGCAATTCGACCGCCATCGGGGCGCGATCATGCGCGACGACCTCGAGCCCATGGCATCCATCCGCGCAGATAGCACAGGAAGCTGAGCATGACATCAATCGCCCGCTAAACGGCGAAATCTCCGGCTGGCCTGTACGTGTTATTCCTAATGGGAAGCGGATGCGCCCTGACAGATAGAACCCGGATATCCCGGCTATTTCGACCTTTGGGGGCAGGCCTATGCGCTACGACCAGATTTTCAGCGATGCGATCGTGCGTCTGCACGACGAGGGGCGCTATCGGGTATTCGTCGATATCCTGCGCGACCGCGGCGCCTATCCCGGCGCGCGCTGCTTCGATGCGGCCGGTGACGCAAGACCGATCACCGTCTGGTGCTCGAACGACTATCTCGGCATGGGGCAGCACCCGGCGGTACTTGAGGCAATGAGGGCCGCGATCGCCGATGTCGGCGCCGGCTCGGGCGGCACGCGCAATATCAGCGGCAACACTCATTATCATATCGAACTCGAGCGCGAGCTTGCCGATCTCCATGGCAAGGAGAGCGCGCTCCTCTTTACGTCCGGCTATGTATCGAACGACGCCACGCTGGCGACGCTCGGCAAGCTCCTGCCCGGCTGCGTGATATTTTCGGACGAGCTCAATCACGCGAGCATGATTGCCGGCATTCGCAACGCGGGATGCGAACGGAAAATCTTCCGCCACAATGATCTGGCGCATCTTGAGGCGCTGCTTGCCGAAACCGACCCCGCGCGGCCCAAGCTCATCGCCTTTGAGAGCGTCTATTCGATGGACGGCGATGTCGCGCCGATCGCCGCGATCTGCGATCTGGCCGATCGTTATAAAGCTCTCACCTATCTCGACGAGGTCCATGCCGTCGGGATGTACGGCCCGCGCGGGGGCGGTATATCGGAGCGCGATGAAGTGGCGCACCGCGTCAGCGTGATCGAGGGCACGCTCGCCAAGGCTTTCGGCGTCATGGGCGGTTATATCGCCGCGGACCTCGCGGTCATCGACTGCATTCGCAGCTATGCACCGGGATTCATCTTCACGACCTCTCTGTCGCCTGTCCTCGCCGCTGGCGCGCTCGCCAGCGTGCGCCACTTGAAAGCGTCGACGTGTGAACGCGAGGGCCAGCAGGCCGCCGCACAGCGGCTTAAGTCACTTTTTCGGGCCGCGGGATTGCCGGTCTTGTCGAGCGACACGCATATCGTGCCGCTCCTTGTGGGCGATCCCATTCACGCCAAGGCGCTCAGCGACCATTTGCTTACCGAGCATGGCGCCTATGTTCAGCCGATCAACTATCCAACGGTGCCGCGCGGAACCGAGCGGCTTCGCTTCACGCCCGGCCCGCTGCACGGCGAGGATGAAATGAAAGCGCTGACGGCGGCGCTCGCCGCCTGGTACTTTCCATATCGCGTGCCGATCGCCGCTTGATGAACCGGGCTATCCTGTCTCTTGCCCTAAGGAAGTGCATCGCTGCTGCGCCAGGTAGGGCGACCTCTGCTTTCGTTGCTACCCTGGCCGGAAGTTGCTCGTCCGATTTCGGCCAGAACAGATCGTCGTTCATGGGCTTTGATGGTTTACAAGGGTAGGCCAGCGTAATGGGACAGCGCGCAGGGCTGCGCTGCTGTACCCGCAAGTGCGCTTGGAAACGCTGTGGCTTGTATTTCTACGCCAGCCTACGCGAAGGCGATTTCCCGTTGCAGTGTCGGCGCGATCTACGATATTTTACTCTGCTATAACAGTTTTGGCTCTTTTCATCGCTGCCCCGGAGTAGGGGCGCCAAGTCTGGCGAATGCCGCGCAACGCCAGGGTGCTTTGGCGTAGGCTTTCGTGCGTCTGGAAAAGAATGGCTCCCCGGGTAGGATTCGAACCTACGACCGATCGATTAACAGTCGATTGCTCTACCACTGAGCTACCGAGGAACACGCCGCCGAAGCGGACAAGGCGGCCCCTTTGCCGCCAACGAACATATTTATCAAGGGGGTTTTGTCGCGATACGAGCCTCAAACGATAAATTGTTCCATCGCGATGCGCTCGTCGAGGCCTTGGTCGGGATCGAACAGCAAAGTCAGCGGCCGGCTGCGATCGGTTGTGACCAATACCGTCTTCACATCGCGGATCTCGCGCTGGTCGGCAACGGCGCTGACCGGGCGTTTCGCCGCCTCGCGGACGTTAAATCGGATGCTCGTCGATTCGGGGACCAACGCACCCCGCCAGCGGCGGGGACGGAAGGGGCTGATAGGCGTCAGCGCGAGCATTTCCGATTCGAGCGGCAGGATGGGCCCATTGGCGCTGAGATTATACGCGGTCGATCCGGCCGGGGTCGATACGAGCACGCCGTCGCACGCCAGCTCTTCCAGCATCGTCTTTTCGTTGATGATCACCTCGAGCTTTGCCGCCTGACGCGTTTCGCGCAGCAACGAAATCTCGTTGATCGCGGGCAGGATGTGGCGCTCGCCGCTGGTCGTCGTGATATCACCCGACAACGGATGGATCAGGAACGGACGTGCCGCCGCCAGTCGGTCGACCAGTCCCTCGATGCGAAACTCGTTCATCAAAAAGCCGATCGTACCGCGGTTCATGCCGAAAACGGGCATGCTGCGCCGCTGGTCGAGCAACTGGTGCAGCATATGGAGCAGGAACCCGTCGCCGCCGAGTGCGATCAGGAGATCGGCTTCGTTCAAATCGACGAAATCGTAAAGCGGGCGCAATTCGGCCTCCGCCTCCATGGCCGCGGGCGCGTTCGATGCGACAAGCGCGATCTTGCGATGCATATTGGTCCGGTTCCCCCGTGCGTTCAAAAATCGGGGCTGCCTGTCAGCCGCCCGTTGCACTCATATGACGCGCGACCGCCGGTTTGGACTTTACCTCGATATGAAAGTCATGCGCGCGGGGTTTGCCAGCCAAAGCGCCATCAATCAAGCTATCCAGATCGCCGCCCTCGCGCAGCGCGGCACGCAGGTCGACATGGTCGTCCTGACCCAGGCACATATAGACGCGGCCCTCGACGGTCAGGCGGATGCGATTGCACGTCGCGCAGAAATTGTCGCTGAGCGGCGTGATGAGCCCGACGGTCACCGGGCTGTCCTCGACCGCGAAATAGCGCGCCGGACCGCCGGTACGCTTGTCGACGGGATAGATGGCGCGGCTCTCGCGAAGCGGCGCGATGAAATGGTGGAGGGGGATATAATGATCGCTGCGGTCGCCCTCGACTTCGCCCAGCGGCATCGTCTCGATGAGCGTTAGGTCGCAACCATTTGCCGCGCAATAATCGAGCATCGGCAGCAGCTGGTCTTCGTTGAGCCCCGAGAGCGCGACCATATTGATCTTGATTGCGAGGCCCGCAGCACGCGCGGCATCGATCCCGCGCAGCGCTACGCTGAGATCGCCGACGCGGGTGATGTGACGAAAGGCCGCGGCGTCGAGCGTATCGAGGCTGACGTTGATGCGGCGGACGCCCGCCGCCGCGAGCATTGGCGCATGTTCGGCCAGCCGCATCGCATTGGTGGTCAGCGTGAGTTCGTCGAGGCCGTGGCCGATCATCGCGCCCAGATGCATCGCCAGCGTATCGATCCCGCGTCGCACGAGTGGCTCGCCGCCCGTCAGCCTGATGCGCCGGATGCCGCGTGCGACGAAACGGGTCGCAAGTTCGCCCATTTCCTCTATGCTGAGTACCGCCGATTTGGGCAGAAAGCTCATGTCTTCGGCCATGCAATAACGGCATCGCAGGTCGCAGCGATCGGTGACCGACAGGCGTAAGTAACTGATCTGGCGGCCAATGCCGTCGATCAAAGGCGCCGTCGATCCGGCATGTTGGGATAATGTGGCAGCCACGCGCACATTGTGATGCAAAAGGGACACGCTTGGCAAGCAAAGCCTGATAGAGGGACCGCCATGAATCGCCTGTCCGAATCCCTTTCCGCCTGCGTCCGCAAACTTGAGGCCCTGCACATGCAGCACGAGGCCGATGCGGGCGTCATCTTGGTCCAGATCGACCAGATGGCGCGTATCAACAACAGCGCCGGAACCGCGACGGGCGATTCGGTACTCGACGAGATCGGGCGCCGGCTCGAAAATTTCGCGAGCGACGAATTCGGTCAGGGGTCTTGCGTCGACCGCCTCGATGGGCCGCGCTTCCTGATTGTGCCATCGACCCCGATGTCGCTGGGCGCGCTCCGTGCACAGGAACGCGCGTTGCATGTCGCGCTCGCCGAACCGATCGTCGGCGACCCGAACGGCCGTCTGTCGATTCGCATCGCCGCGGCGCTGATCACCCGCGACGAATCGGTCGCAGAACAGCTTCGCGCCGCCGGCGACCAGCTGGCGCGGCCCGCATCGGCGCGCGACGGCGTGATGGTCCATGCCGCGCTGTCGCAAAACGAGGTCGTTATCCATTACCAGCCGCAATATGATGTCGCGACCGGGGAAATGACCGGCGTGGAAGCGTTGCTGCGCTGGCAGCATCCCGAACTCGGCCTGCTCGGCGCGGGGCCGCTGGTCACCGCCGCACGCGCGGCGCGGCTCGAATGCGAGCTGACTGAACATGCACATCGCGTCGCGCTTTCCGAAATGGCGACCTGGCCCAAGGCGCTGGCCAGGTTGCGCGTCTCGCTGAATATCACCGCCGCCGATCTCGGCGATCCCGAATTTGCCGGGCGGTTCGCAGATATGGCGAAGGCCGCGAGGATCGACCCCGACCGGTTGACGCTGGAGCTGACCGAGCAGGCGATGCTGAGCGATCCGGCGAGCGCCGCCGATCAGTTGGCGCAGATCCGTGCGCTCGGGGTTGCGGTCGCGATCGACGATTTCGGCACCGGCTATTCCAGCCTGTCGCTGCTCGCGCGCCTGCCGATCGATTATCTTAAGATCGACAGCGGTTTTACCCGGACGATCGACGGCAGCGACCGCGACCGCATCGTCGTGCGCGCGATCGTCGATCTTGCGCGCGCGCTCGGTCTGCTGGTCGTCGCCGAGGGGATCGAGAATGAACGCCAGCTCTCCCGATTGTCCGAACTGGGCGTCGCGACCTGGCAGGGGTTCCTGAAGTCGGGTCCGGTGCCGACCGATCAGCTGCTGGCGCTGATGACCGTTTAGTTTGCCTGCCGCGCCAGCTTGCCCAGCCCTTTCGACAGCTGCAGCGCGCCGTTGAGCCGCGCCCCGGTGCTCACCCAGTCGCCGCTGATCGACAGCTTGTTGTCGGGGCGAAGCCGCGCGCGACCCTTCAGCCGCTCGACATAGGCGATCAGCCCGGGGACGTTCGCGAACTGGTCGCCATGGAAGCTGATGAGCGCGCCCTTGGTGCCGACGTCGAGCTTGGCGATACCCGCCAGCTTCGCGTTTGCCTTGATCTCCATCAGCTGGACAAGGTTCGCGGTCTCGGGCGGCAGCGGGCCGAAGCGGTCGATCATCTCAGCCGCGAAAGCGTCGAGCGCCGGGCGGTCGGCGGCATCGTTGAGGCGGCGATAGAGCGCCATGCGCAGCGGCAGGTCGGGGACATAATCCTCGGGGATCAGGATCGGCGCATCGATGGTGATCGTGGGCGACAGCGCCTCGCGTGGCGGCAGCTTCCCGGCGCCTTCGGCCTTCGCCATCAAAATCGCCTCTTCGAGCATCGATTGGTAGAGTTCGAAGCCGACCTCACGGATATGCCCGGATTGTTCGTCGCCGACGAGATTGCCCGCGCCGCGAATGTCGAGGTCGTGACTCGCAAGCTGGAAGCCCGCGCCGAGCGTGTCGAGATCGCCGAGCAGCTTGAGCCTTTTTTCGGCGGTGTCGGTGATCGCGCCATGTTCGGGGGTCGTCAGGTAAGCATAGGCGCGCGTCTTCGCGCGCCCGACGCGGCCACGTAGCTGGTAAAGCTGCGCGAGGCCGAACCGGTCGGCGCGGTGGATGATCAACGTATTGGCGCTCGGGATGTCGAGCCCGCTTTCGACGATCGTCGTCGACAGCAGCACATCATATTTGCGGTCATAGAATGCGCTCATCCGGTCCTCGACCTCGGTCGGGGTCATCTGGCCGTGTGCGACGACATATTTGATCTCGGGCACCCGGTTGCGCAGGAATTCCTCGATATCGGGCAGATCCTTGATCCGCGGCACGACGAAGAAGCTCTGTCCGCCGCGGTCATGCTCGCGCAGCAAGGCTTCGCGAAGCACCACGGCGTCCCATGGCGCGACATAGGTGCGCACCGCGAGGCGGTCGACTGGCGGCGTCTGGATGACGCTGAGCTCGCGCAGCCCCGACATCGCCATCTGCAGCGTGCGCGGGATGGGCGTCGCAGTCAGCGTCAGCACATGGACGTCGGTCTTGAGCTGCTTCAGCCGCTCCTTGTGCACGACGCCGAAACGCTGCTCCTCGTCGACGATCACGAGGCCGAGATTCTTGAACTCGACCGATTTCGCGATCACCGCATGGGTGCCGACGACGATATCGATATGGCCGCTTTCGAGTCCCTCGCGGGTTTTCTGCGCTTCGCCCGCGGGGACGAGACGTGACAGGCGACCGATGTTCACCGGGAAGCCTTTGAAGCGCTCGGAGAAATTGGTGAAATGCTGGCGCGCTAGCAACGTCGTCGGCACGACCACCGCGACCTGCACCCCGGCCATTGCGGCGACGAAGGCGGCGCGCAATGCCACCTCGGTCTTGCCGAACCCGACGTCGCCGCAAACGAGCCGGTCCATCGGCCGGCCCGACGCCATGTCGGCGAGAACATCGCCAATGGCGCGGTCCTGATCGTCGGTTTCCTGATAGGGAAAGCGATCGGCGAAGGCGGGATAGGCGGCATCCTGCGCAAGCAGTTCGCCCGAGCGCAGGGCGCGCTGTGCCGCGGTCGCTAGCAGTTCGCCCGCGATCTCGCGGATGCGTTCCTTCATCCGCGCCTTGCGGCGCTGCCATGCCTCGCCGCCCAGTCGGTCGAGCGCCACGCCGTCGCTCTCGCCGCCGTAGCGCGACAGGACGTCGAGATTTTCGACGGGCACATAGAGCTTGTCGCCGCCCGCGTAGGTCAGCGCGACGCAATCGTGCGGGCTGCTACCGACCGGGATCTGGGTCAGCCCTTCGTAGCGCCCGATGCCGTGATCGAGGTGGACGACGAAGTCGCCGACGCTGAGCGTCGCAAGTTCGGCGAGGAAGGCGTCGGCGCTTTTGCGGCGCTTCTGGCGGCGGACGAGGCGTTCGCCCAATATACCCTGTTCGGTGAGGAGGCTGATCGCGTCGGAAGCGAAGCCATGGTCGAGCGGCAGCACGACCATTGCGGTTGCGCCGCCACTTTCGGCCGATGCGGTGCCGAGCGCCTCTTGCCAGCTCTCGACCGGCGCAAGCGCGGTGACGCCATGGTCACGGAGCAATCCGGAGAGGCGCTCGCGCGCGCCGCCCGAATAGCTGGCGATGATCGTGCGCCGACCCTTTCGGCGCTCATCCGACAGATGGTCGGCAACCTTGTCGTAAACGTTGAGGTCGGCGGTGCGTTCGGGGGTGAAATCGCGCGCGGCGAAGGTTTCGAGATCGACGACCGTTGCGGATGGCGGAACGTCGAAGGGCGTGATGATATGGATCGGGCGCTCTTTGGTCGCTCCGACCCATTCGCTTTCTGTCAGGTAAAGCGTTTCAGGCGCGAGCGGGCGGTAGCTGCCCGGCGACTCGCGTTCGGCGGTGACGCGGTTCGCGTGATAATCCGCGATCGCGGCAAAACGCGTTTCGGCCGTCGCCTCGGTGCGGTGGCCGCGCAAGACCGGGGTAGCAGGATCGATATGGTCGAACAGCGTCGCCAACCGTTCTTCGAACAGCGGCAGCCAATGGTCCATGCCTGCCTGCCGCCGGCCCTCGCTCACCGCCTGATACAGCGGATCGCCCGTCGACTGCCCGCCGAACAAGTCGCGATAGGCCGAGCGGAAGCGCTTGATCGTCGCTTCGTCCAGCAAGGTTTCCGATGCCGGAAGAAGCTGCAAAGCCTTGGCGGGGCCAAGACTGCGCTGGTCGGCGGGGTCGAAGCGGCGGATGCTCTCGATCTCGTCGCCAAAGAAATCGACGCGCAGGCCCGTTTCCTCGCCAGCAGGAAACAGGTCGAGGATACCGCCGCGCACCGCGAACTCGCCCTGGTCGGCAACGGTGTCGACGCGGCTGAAACCGTTCGAAACAAGCAACTCTGCGAGCGTGTCGCGATCGATCCGCTGCCCCGCCGCCAGCGTCGTCGCGAGCTGGCGGATGCGGAAGGGCGTCAGCGTGCGCTGGGTGATCGCGGCGACGGTGGTGAGGACCAGTTCGCCGCGCTTCGGCGTGAGCTGCAATGCCGACAGCGTCGCTAGCCGGTCGGCGCTGACGCGCATCGACGGGCCGGCGCGATCATAGGGCAGGCAGTCCCACGCCGGAAAGCGATGGACGGTGAGATCGGGCGCAAAGAAGGGTGCCGCATCGGCGATCGCCTGCATCGCGGTATCGTCGGTCGCGACATAGACGAGGCGCTTGTCGCTCGCGCGTGCCAGATCGGCGAGCAGCAGCGGCAGAAAGCCGTCGGCGGCGCGCGCGAGGGTCAGCGGCGCCGACGCCGATCCGATTGCGGTAAAAATGTCGGCGGCGGGCATCGTCATGGCAGCGGGATATAATCCAGCCGGCGCATCGCGGCGATCATCTCGGGGCGGTCGAGATGCGCGGGCGGCTCGCCGGTGCCGAGGGCCCACGCCATGATGTCGACATCGTCTTCCTCGACGACGATTTCATACCAGGCGATCTCTTCTTCGTTCCACGCGGCTGAATAACGGTCGAAAAAGCCGCCGATCATATAGTCGGCCTCGCGCGTGCCGCGGTGCCAGGCACGGAATTTCAGGCGTTTGAGGCGGTCTTGCATGGCGGGCCTTTTAGCCTTGTCAGGCGATGTATCAACCGCCGTTTCCCCAACCCGTTTGCATCGAGCGAAGTCGAGATGCCCATCGGCATCGGGCCGGCCTTCCGCGTGTCTCGACTTCGCTCGACACGAACGGAAAGACGAGGCTAGACACGCCTGGCCATGCGACCCGAGATACTCAATCCGCTATTTGCCGCGCTCACCGACCTGAAAGGCGTAGGGCCGCAGCTTGCCAAGCCGCTGACGCGGCTGGGGCTGGAGCGCGTCGTCGACGTACTGTTCCACTTGCCGACCGGGCTGATCTCGCGATTCCCGGTCGAGCGGCTCGATCAGGCGCAGGCGGGGCAGACGATCATCGTCGAACTGACCGCGCAGGATTATCGTCCCGGCCGCTCGCCCCGCGCACCCTTCGGGGTCGAGGCGTTCGACGATGCGGGCGATCATGTCCGCCTCGTCTATTTCGGGCGAACGTCGGGTCTCGCCCGCAAGCTCTTTCCTCTGGGTGAGAAGCGCCGGGTTTCGGGCCGCCTCGATCTTTATGGCGACATGCGCCAGATGGTGCACCCCGATCAGGTCGTCGAGCCGGGCGACGAGGCGGGAATTGCCGAGCATGAGGCGGTCTACCCGCTGACCGAAGGGCTCACCAATGCCCGGTTGTCGCAGCTCGCGCAGGTTGCGCTCGAACGGCGCCCCGAACTCACCGAATGGATCGACGCGCCATTGCTCGCGACCCGGAACTGGCCAGCGTGGCGCGAAGCAATGGAGCGCGCGCATGCGAGTCCGCGCGATGAAGCGGCGCGCGACCGGCTCGCCTATGACGAGATTTTCGCCAGCCAGGTTGCGTTGATGCTGATCCGCCAGGGCCTTCGCACGCGCAAGGGCAGGGCGATCGTCGGGGACGGCCGGTTGACCGAGGCGCTGAAGCTTCCATTCGGGCTGACCGGCGCGCAGGAGCGCGTGGGGCGCGAAATTGCGGGCGACATGGCGCAGGACACGCCGATGCTGCGCATGCTGCAGGGCGACGTCGGGTCGGGCAAGACGCTCGTTGCACTCCGCGCGATGCTGGCGGCGGTCGAAGCCGGGACACAGGCGGCGCTGCTTGCCCCGACCGAGATTCTGGCGCGCCAGCATTTTGCGACCTTGCAGCGAATGCTCGCGGGTTTGCCCATGAACCTCGCGATCCTCACCGGGCGCGACAAGGGCAAGATACGCGAATCGACGCTGATGGGGCTTGCCGACGGCAGCATCGACATTCTCGTCGGCACTCACGCCATTTTCCAGCAGGCGGTGACCTACAAGGATCTCGCGCTCGTCGTCGTCGACGAACAGCATCGGTTCGGCGTTGCGCAACGCTTGATGCTCACACAAAAGGCGGCGCGCCCTCCGCACCTGCTGGTGATGACCGCGACCCCGATCCCGCGCACGCTGCAACTCGCCAATCATGGCGAGATGGATGTGTCGCAGATCGACGAGATGCCCCCGGGGCGCACCCCGATCGACACGCGCGTCGTCTCGGTCGATCGTCTCGACGAGGTCGTCGACGGGCTAGACCGCCATCTCGCGAACGGAGCGCAGGCCTATTGGGTATGCCCGCTCGTCGCCGAAAGCGAGATCAGCGAACTCGCGGCGGCCGAGGAGCGCGCCGCATTGCTTCGCGCCCGGCTCGGCGAGCATCGCGTCGGGCTCGTCCATGGGCGGATGAAGGGTCCCGAGAAGGATGACGTCATGGCGCGCTTCCAGGCGGGCGAGATCGGCGTATTGGTCGCGACGACGGTGATCGAGGTCGGGGTCGATGTGCCCGCTGCCAGCCTGATGATCGTCGAACATGCCGACCGCTTCGGGCTCGCGCAGCTCCACCAGCTGCGGGGGCGTGTCGGGCGCGGGACGGCCAAGTCGGTCTGTCTGTTGCTGCGCTCGCAGAATCTTTCTGAAACCGCGCGCGAGCGACTCGCTTTGATGCGTGAAACCAACGACGGCTTCGTGATCGCTGAAAAGGATCTCGAACTGCGCGGCGGCGGCGAGTTGCTCGGGCTTAAACAATCGGGCGACGCCGATTATCGGCTCGCGACCCCCGAACAGCTTGTGCGGCTGCTGCCGGTCGCGCACGACGACGCACGGCTATTCGTCGAGCGCGACGGCGCGATGGAAGGGGCGCGGGCCGAAGCCGTGCGTCTCTGTCTGTACCTGTTCGAACGCGATGCGGCCGTGCCGCTGCTGCGAAGCGGTTAGTTTACGTCGCCTCTGGCACCCATGGCGCGGATCATCGGCAGATAATCTTCGACCGAAATCGACTTGTCGAACTGCACGCCGGTCTTGCCGCCGAGCGACCAGACGACCTTGGCCGAGGTGCGGCCGATGATCGGCATACGGAACACGACGAGATCGCCGATCTCCAGCCCGCGTTCGAATCGCATCAGCATACCGTCGGCGCTGATGTTGACGCAGGTGCACATTTCCTGCCGTCCGTCGGGCATGACGAAGGGCAGGCGGCAATAGACGTCGCTACGCGGAGCGATCCGCTGGTCGAGCCCGACATAATGGGCTTTGCTTGTGTCGATCTTGCGCATTTTTGTGGACCTTGTTGATTTGGCCATGACGATCCACCCGATTGCTGAAGAAGTCGTAAACGCTTCCCTGCGCCCTAGCGGGTCACGAGGCCATGTTTTTTTGATCCAAGGCTCAGCGGAACGGGGTCGGCGCCGGGCATAATCAGATGCTGCGGGTCGCGAATGACGATGCCATCGACCTTCACCGCGCCCTCGTCGAGCTTCCGGCGCGCCTCCTTGTTCGACGCGGCGAAGCCCAGTTCGCGCAGCGCATCGACGACGCTGATGCCTTCGGCGGGCGCGGCGGCCTGCGGAAGGTCGCCGCCAACCTGTCCCTTTTCAAAGGTTTGCGTGGCGGTGTCCGAAGCCGTGCGCGCGGCGTCCGCGCCGCGGCACATCGTTGTCGCTTCGTTCGCGAGGATTTTCTTGGCCTCGTTGATCTCCGCGCCCTCGAGTGCTTCGAGCCGTGCGATCTCTTCGAGCGGCAGGTCGGTGAACAGCTTCAGGAACTTGCCGACGTCGCGGTCGTCGCAGTTGCGCCAATATTGCCAATAGTCAAAATGGGACAGTTGTTCGGGATTAAGCCACACGGCGCCCGCGGCGGTTTTGCCCATTTTGGCGCCCGCGGCGGTGGTCAGCAACGGAGTCGTGAGACCATAGAGATCGGCGCCGTCCATACGGCGACCCAGTTCCATGCCGTTGACGATATTGCCCCACTGGTCCGATCCGCCCATTTGCAGACGGACATCCATGTCCTTCGACAGGTGGCGGAAGTCGTAGCCCTGAAGGATCATATAGTTGAATTCGAGGAAGGTCATCGGCTGCTCGCGTTCGAGCCGCAGCTTGACCGAGTCGAAGGTCATCATGCGGTTGATCGTGAAATGCGTGCCGACTTCCTGCAGCAGCTCGATATAGCCGAGCTGGCCGAGCCAGTCGTGGTTGTTCACCATCACCGCATCGGTCGGCCCGTCGCCGAAGGTCAGATATTGCTGGAAGATGCTGAAGATCGACGCGATGTTCGCAGCGATCACCTCGTCCGACAGCATCTTGCGGCTCTCGTCACGCCCGGTCGGATCGCCGATCCGCGTCGTCCCGCCGCCCATCAGTACGACAGGCTTGTGCCCCGTCTGTTGCAGGCGGCGCAGCATCATGATCTGGACGAGGCTGCCGACGTGCAGGCTGGGCGCGGTCGCGTCGAAGCCGATATATCCCGGGATGACCTGTTTCACGGCAAGCGCATCGAGCCCTTCCGCGTCGGTCGTCTGATGGATATAGCCTCGCTCATCGAGCAGGCGCAGCAGGTCGGATTTATAGTTCGTCATAGCGGGCGGGCGCTTAGCATGGGGTTTGATATTTGGATAGCATGCGCAAAGAGCTGATCTGTCATCCGGCGACGCCAGGCAAGGCCGTTCGCGTGGTCGCGGTCGAGGTTAGCCTGTCGTTCGACGACGGCTTCGCGCTGCGCTTCATCGTCGACGGCG
The DNA here is from genome assembly GCA_051861185.1 of Sphingopyxis sp. Taxonomy (GTDB): domain Bacteria; phylum Pseudomonadota; class Alphaproteobacteria; order Sphingomonadales; family Sphingomonadaceae; genus Sphingopyxis. The sequence continues at coordinate 162,163 of JBIMKQ010000003.1, read as the reverse complement.
CGATCGCTGCGTTGGTGCTGCCCGACGGACAGGGCGAACTCGTCATCGCCGACAGCGCGACCGACGGCCTTTGGGAAAGCACCTGCTTCGAGGCTTTCCTGACCGAGGAAGGCGAGCCCGATTATACCGAGTTCAACTATGGCCCCGATGGCCGCTGGGCCTGTTACCAGTTCGACGATTATCGCTCGCTGCTCCGCACCGACGATCTTGCGCCATGGGAAATGGCGGCGGAAAAGGGCGAGCAACGCTATGCGCTGCGCGTCGAGCCGGGCATTTTTCCCGACAATGGCGCGAAGCTTGCGCTGTCGGCGGTGATCGAGGAACTCGACGGCACCAAAAGCTATTGGGCGCTGGCGCACCCGCCCGGCAAGCCCGACTTCCATCATCCCGATTGCTTTGCACTCACGCTTGGGGCACCCGACGCGGCATGACCATTCTCTTCGGCATAGACCGCCTGCTCGCCGATCCGGCGCTTCGCAAACCGCTCGAAGGCAAGCGCGTCGCGCTGCTCGCACATCCCGCCTCTGTCACTGCCGACCTGACGCACAGCGTAGATGCGCTCGTTGCGGCGGGGCTCGATATCACTGCGGTGTTCGGGCCCCAGCACGGGGTGCGCGGTGACCTTCAGGACAATATGATGGAGTCGCCCGACTTCACCGATCCGGTCTATGGCATGCCGGTGTTCAGTCTCTATGGCGAAGTCCGCCGTCCGAGCGGCCAGTCGATGCACACCTTCGATGTGATCCTCGTCGATCTGCAGGACCTGGGCTGCCGCATCTACACCTATGTGACGACGTTGCTCTACGTCCTCGAAGCCGCCGCCGCGCATGGCAAGGCGGTGTGGGTGCTCGATCGGCCGAACCCGGCGGGACGACCCGTCGAGGGTACATTGCTTCAGCCCGGCTGGGAAAGCTTCGTCGGCGCAGGGCCGATGGTGATGCGTCACGGGCTGACGATGGGCGAGATCGGGCACTGGTTCATCCGCCACCTCAACCTCGACGTCGATTACCGCGTGATCGAGATGGATGGTTGGGATCCCAAAGGCCCCGGCTTCGGCTGGCCGACCGACCGCGTTTGGATCAACCCCAGCCCGAATGCCGCGAACGTCAATATGGCGCGCGCCTATGCCGGCACCGTGATGGTCGAGGGCGCGACCTTGAGCGAGGGCCGGGGCACGACGCGTCCGCTCGAAATCTTCGGTGCGCCCGATATAGACGCCAAGGCGGTGATCGCCGAAATGCAGCGGCTGGCGCCGCAATGGCTCGGCGGATGCAAGCTGCGCGATATCTGGTTCCAGCCGACCTTCCACAAGCATGTCGGCCAGCTGAGCAGCGGCGTGCATATCCATGCCGACGGGCCGTGGTACGACGATGACGCGTTCAAGCCGTGGCGGGTTCAGGCGCTGGGCTTCAAGGCGATTCGCAGCCTCTATCCAGACTATCCGATATGGCGCGGCAAGGATTTCAAATATGAATATACCGACGATGTGCTCGCGATCGACGTGATCAACGGCGGGCCGGGCCTTCGCTTATGGGTCGACGATGCGGGCGCGGGGGCGGGCGATCTCGATGCGCTGGCGCTGCCAGACGAGGCGGCGTGGCGCGAAGAGATTGCCGATTTGCTTATATACTGACGAGGGGGAAAGATGATGCACCGACGGCAATTTCTGGGCGCCGCGGCAATCGGCGGGTTGGCCGCGACCTTACCTGCCCCGGTGCTCGCGGCTGACACGGCGGCGCTTCCCAACCTCGCTGCGAAAGCCGCCCCTATCGGCAAGGCCGAGCGCATGGCGCGGATCGCGAAGGCGAAGGAGTTGATGCGCGCGAACGATGTCGGCGCGCTGCTGATCGAGCCGGGGTCGAGCCTCATCTATTTCACCGGCGTGCGCTGGTCGCGGAGTGAACGGCTGACTGCTGCGGTGCTGACGCGCGAAGGCGAGATTGCGGTCATCACGCCTTTTTTCGAAGAACCGTCGGTGCGTGAGAGCCTGGGCATCGAGGCCGAGGTGCTGACGTGGAACGAGGATGAGAATCCACTTGCCGCCGTGGCGGCATGGCTTGGCAAACGGGGCCTTGCCAAAGGCCGGATCGGCGTCGAGGAAACGGTGCGCTATTTCGCGGTCGACGGTCTTGAGAAAGCGATGCCGGGGGCGACCGTCGTCAACGGCGCACCCGTTGTGCGCGGTTGCCGGATGCACAAGTCGGCGGCCGAAATCGCGTTGATGCAGATCGCCGCCGATATCACGATCGCCGCCTATCGCCACACCGCGCCGCGGGTCGAAGCGGGGATGACTCCGTCCGATATCGGCGCGATCATGAAGGGCGCGACCGAAGCGCTTGGCGGCAAGAGCGAATTCGAGCTGATCCTGCTCGGTGAGGCGAGCGCCTATCCGCACGGCAGCGGCAAGCCGCAGGCGGTGAAGAGCGGCGAAGTCGTGCTCATGGACTGCGGCGCGACCGTGCACGGTTATCAGTCCGACATTTCGCGGACCTTCGTTTACGGTAAGGCGTCGGCGCGCCAGCGGCAGGTGTGGGACCAGATGCGCAAGGGGCAGGATGTCGCCTTTGCCGCCGCAAAGCTCGGCACGCCGGCGGGCAAGGTCGATGATGCGGTGCGCGCCTATTACGCCGGGCTCGGCTGGGGTCCGGACTATAAGCTCCCCGGCACCTCGCACCGCACCGGCCACGGCATCGGCCTCGACGGGCACGAGCCGGTCAATCTGGTGCGCGGCGAAACGACGAAACTCGCCCCCGGCATGTGTTTCTCGAACGAACCCGGCATCTATATCCCCGGCGAATTCGGCATAAGGCTGGAGGATTGTTTTTACATGACCGACAGCGGCCCGAAATGGTTCAGCGAACCGCCGCCGTCGATCGACAGCCCATTCGGTTAATCGGGCGCGTTCGGGCGCTGGACGAGACTGACCAGCACGAACGAGATGATCATCAGCAGATACCAGCTACCGAGCTTGTCGATGCCGACCATGTGCCAGCCGTCGTCCTGGCTGGGATAGGTCCACGCCCGGGCGAAGGTGCCGATATTCTCGGCAAACCAGATGAACAGCGCGACAAGGCCCCAGCCGACGAGCAAGGGCATGCGGCGATGCGCATGCAGCGGGCGGAACCACACCTGACAGCGCCAGAAGAGCAGGGCGGTCGCCGCGAACAATAGCCAGCGAATGTCGGGTAGCCAGTGGTGCGCGAAGAAATTGACATAGATCGCGGCGGCGAGGGCGTAGCTTGCCCATGCCGGAGGGTATCCGGTGTAGCGGAAGTCGAAGATGCGCCAGACGCGCGCGATATAGCTGCCGACCGCGGCATACATGAAGCCCGAGAAGAGCGGGACTGCGCCGATGTGGAGCAGGCTCGCCTCGGGATATTGCCATGATCCGGCGGCGGTCTTGAACAATTCCATCACCGTGCCGACGATGTGAAAGATCAGGATGACGATCGCTTCTTTCGGCGTTTCGAGCCGGAAGGCGAGCATGCCGAGCTGGATCAGTACAGCGCCGATGGTGATCGCATCATAACGGTGGAGCGGTGCACCCTCGGGCCAGAACAGATGCGTGCCAAGCAGCAGCGCGAGCATCAGCCCGCCGAACAGGCACGCCCAACCCTGCTTGAAGCCAAAGACAAGAAATTCGAGAAACCAGCCGCGCGGCCCCGGCGTGATCGCCATCGCCTCCAGCCGAGACCTGACGGCGTGGAAGCGGCTGTTACCGCCAGCCGCCCCGTCCTCGCGTTCAGACATTGACGGCGACGTAGGCAATCAGCAGCGCGGCGGGCATCAGCAACAGCTGTGCGAGGATCGTGCCCGCAAGGCGGCTCAGTGAAATGAGCATGATCGCGCGGCGAAACTCGCCTTCGCCGACCTTGCCCTCGACCGCATCGTCGGTCATCACCGACAATTGCGGATCGATAAAGGCAAACAGCAATATCGTCGCAAAGCCGTTGATCAGCGCCGACAGCTGCGACGCGGTGACGCGGAATTCGGGCGCCAGATAGCCGGCATAGAGCGACGCGACGACGCCGACCGCGAGCAGCGATTGCGCAAGGCAGTTGGCGATCAGCACACCCCAGCTGATCCCCTTCGGCATATGCCAGCTGCGCAGATGGGCTATGCCGGGGAACCGGATGGACTGACGAATGGTGCGAAATCCGCTCGGGCTCATCGCCTTGAGTGCAAGTTTGGTCGTAGAGCGATTGGTTTGGTACCAGCCGATTGCCGTCGCAAACATGCGCTGCCCGGTGGGCACCAGCAGAATGCCGATCAGCGTCGCGACGCTCGCCGCCGCCAGCACGAACTGCATGTCGATGAACAGCGAGGCCCCGCTGCCGTCGTGGATGCGCGTCTCGATCCGCTTGGCGAGGAAGGGGCCGAGGAAGCTGTTCGAGGTGCGCGAGAAAAGCACCAGGATGTTGAACAGCGCGAACGACATCGCAATTCGCCGCGTACGGACCCCGGCGATGCGCGCGGCATAGGCGAGCGCGCCGATCAGGTTGATGAAGCCGGTGAGGAGCAGGATGGTGACAAGGGGTAGGTCGATCATCTTCGCGCCCCTAGCGCCCGCCCACGCCGCGTCAATGCTTTCGCGTCAGCTCGCGCATCGCATCGTCCAGCCCGGCGAGGCTGAGCGGATACATGCGGTCGTTCATCAGCTGTTTGATCAGCTTTACCGACTGGGTGTAGCCCCAATGCGCCTCGGGCACCGGGTTCAGCCACACCGCGGCAGGATAGACTTTGGTGATCCGGCCGAGCCACACCGCGCCCGATTCCTCGTTGAAATGTTCGACGCTGCCGCCCGGATGGGTGATTTCATAGGCGCTCATCGACGCGTCGCCGACGAAGATCACTTTATAATCATGGCCATATTTGTGGAGGATGTCCCACATCTGGTGGCGTTCGGACCAGCGGCGCTTGTTGTCCTTCCACACGCCCTCATACGGGCAATTGTGGAAGTAGAAGAATTCGAGATTCTTGAACTCGGTCGTCGCGGCGCTGAACAATTCTTCGCAGAGCTTGATGAACGGATCCATCGACCCGCCGACGTCGAGGAACAGCAGCAGCTTGACCGCGTTGCGCCGTTCGGGGCGCATCCTGATGTCGAGCCAGCCCTGCCGCGCGGTACCGTCGATCGTCCCCGGAATATCAAGCTCGTCCGCCGCGCCCTCGCGCGCGAATTTGCGCAGGCGGCGCAGCGCGATCTTGATGTTGCGGGTGCCAAGCTCCTTGGTGTTATCGAGATTGGCGAACTCGCGCTTTTCCCACACCTTCAGCGCGCGCTTGTGCTTGCTCTCGCCGCCTATCCGCACGCCCTCGGGATTATAGCCCGAATTGCCGAACGGCGAGGTGCCGCCGGTGCCGATCCATTTGCTGCCGCCCTCGTGGCGCTTCTGCTGTTCCTCGAGCCGCTCTTTCAGCGTCTCCATGATCTTGTCCCAGTCGCCGAGCGATTCGATCGCGGCCATTTCCTCAGGGGTCAGGAATTTCTCGGCGACGGCTTTCAGCCAGTCGGCGGGGACGTCGACCGGGTTCTGGCCGTAATCGGAGATGATACCCTTGAAGACCTTGTTGAACACCTGGTCGAAGCGGTCGAGCAGGCCTTCGTCCTTCACGTAGATCGCACGCGACAGATAATAGAATTGCTCGGGGCTGCGATCGATTACCTCGCGGTCGAGCGCCTCCAGCAGCATCAGATGCTCTTTCAGGCTGGCGGGAATGCCCGCGGCGCGAAGCTCGTCGAGAAAGCCGAAAAACATGGGGCAGGCGTATCGCGTTCGCGCCGTCGGTGCAATCACTTTACGTGAACGTAAAGCGGCGGCGAGTTGACGCGCCGTTAACCAATGTTGGGCATAGCTTCGCGATCATATAGGGACGCGGGCAAGCCAATGAAATTCGATCCGATCAATCCGGCGGCACAGATACTCGACCAGTCGGTCGCAAGCGATTGCGGCGAACTGGCCGTGGGGTGCAGCGATGCCGCGGGACGGATCAAGCGCGCGACCGACCAGATGGACAGGCAGATCGGCGAGCTAGGCCGACTCGAAGACTATGTCGTCAGCCTCGAGGCCGATCAGCGCCAGATCGCCGATTCGACCGACGAGGCGAAAATCCTGTCGGCGCGCGCCTGTGAACAGCTCGATGCCGGCGCCGAGCGCGTCAACGCCGCGGTCACCGAATTCCGTTCGGTCATCGATCTGGTCGCGCGGCTGGGTCAGCACGTCACCAATTTTGCCGCGGTGATGGAGCAGGTCCAGCAGGTCAGCCAGTCGATCGAGTCGATCGCCAAGACCACGAACATGCTCGCGCTCAATGCCGCGATCGAGGCCGAGCGCGCGGGCGATGCCGGCCGCACCTTTGCGGTCGTTGCCGCCGAAGTGAAAAAGCTGGCGCAGAACACGCGCGGCGCGACCGACGAAATCCGCCGTAGCATCGGCAGTCTTGCCGCCGAGGCGAGCGGGCTCGTCACCGAAATCCAGTCGGGGGTCGAACAGTCGAGCCGTGCCGAGGCGCAATTCGAGACGATTACCGACGCGCTGCACGATGCGACACATCTTGTCGCGCTGCTCGACGATCAGAGCGACCGCATCGCGCAAAGCTCCGCGATGGTGCATGCCAATGGCGCCAAGGTGCGCGAGGCGCTCGACCGCGTCGTGGGATCGGTGCGCGACAATAGTTCGACCTTGGTCGGTACGCGCGATTCGATCCTGTCGATGGAGCATGTATCGAACCGCATGTTCAACGCCGTGATCTCGGCGGGCGTATCGCCGCAGGATTCAGCGATTGTCGAATTGGCGGCAAAGGTTCGCGACGAATTCGTTGGGCTGGCCGAAGCCGCGGTTGCGCGCGGTGAACTGACGATGGAGCAATTGTTCGACACCAATTATGTCCGCGTGCCGAATTCGAACCCCGAACGCTTCCGCACGTCTCTCTGCGACTGGGCCGATGCAAACTGGCGCCCGCTGTTCGACCGCGTCGTGGGCAATCATCCCGAGATCAAGATGTCGTCGGCGGGCGACATGAACGGCTTTCTGCCCACGCATATCACCGAATGCTCGCGCGCGCCGACCGGCGACCTCGAGCATGATACGGCGCACTGCCGCAACGGCCGCCTGCTCTATGACGAGACCGACGCCGCGGCAAAGCGCAGCACCGCGCCCTTTTTCATGACGGTCTATCGCCAAGAAGGTGACGGCATCAATTATCTGACGGTGCGCAACGTCTATATGCCCGCGATCATCAACGGCCGCCGCTGGGGCGATGTCGAGGTGGCATACCAGCTCTGACGGGCGCCTCAGCTGCCCTGACGTCGCGCCATAAATGCCAGCTTTTCGAACAGCATCACATCCTGCTCATTCTTGAGCAGCGCGCCGTGGAGCGGCGGGATCGCCTTGCCGACGTCGCGGTTCTGCAGGACCTCGAGCGGCATATCTTCGTTGAGCAGCAGCTTGAGCCAGTCGATCAGCTCGCTCGTCGAGGGCTTTTTCTTTAAGCCCGGAACGTCGCGCACTTCGTAGAAGATATCCATCGCGCGGCTCACCAGCGTCTTCTGGATGCCGGGGAAATGGACCTCGACGATCGATGCCATCGTGTCGCGGTCGGGGAATTTGATATAGTGAAAGAAACAGCGGCGCAGGAAGGCGTCGGGCAGTTCCTTTTCATTGTTCGAGGTGATGACGACGATCGGGCGCTCCTTCGCGGTGATCGTCTCGTCGGTCTCATAGACATGAAACGCCATGCGATCGAGTTCCTGGAGCAGGTCGTTCGGGAATTCGATGTCGGCTTTGTCGATCTCGTCGATCAGCAGCACGGGGAGCTTGGGCGACGTGAACGCCTCCCACAATTTGCCCTTGCGGATATAGTTTCGGATATCGTGGACGCGCTCTTCGCCGAGCTGGCCGTCGCGCAGACGCGCGACCGCGTCATACTCGTAGAGGCCCTGCTGCGCCTTGGTCGTCGACTTGATGTTCCAGGTGATCAGCGGCGCGTCGAACGCCTTGGCGATTTCCTCGGCCAGCACGGTCTTGCCGGTGCCGGGTTCGCCCTTCACGAGCAGCGGGCGGCGCAGCAATGTCGCGGCGTTGACCGCGACCTTCAGGTCGTCGGTGGCGATATAGGCGCTGGTACCTTCGAAACGCATGCGTCGCTGCCTTCCCTTAACGTGAACGTCAAGCGGGCATAGCGGGGGCGGGGAGCCGGCGCAAGCGTGCCGCGGTCTCGCGGAGCGCGATCAGCTGTGCGCGCGACTCGCTGTGCGAGCGGCCATCAGATCCCACAGGCCGCTGTGCTGGGTGATCAGCTGCTGCGCACCGAACACCATTGCCCGTTCGACCGCGGGGGTATCGGCGACGGTTCCGGCGAGCCGTGCCGTGTCGCGCAGGTCGGGCAGGGTGCAGGTCGGCGGGGTCAGGTCGAGCCGCAGCGCGCTGATGTCGAGCAGGACGCGAATCGTCCGCCAGTCGAGGGTCAGCGCGATCGCCGCGCCGACGGCACAGCCGTGGCGATCCGACTCGGCGAGCATGTCGATCGCCTTGCGCTGCGCGGCGACCGCGGCTTCGCATTGCGCCTGACCTTGGGTGCTTGGCACGGGGCCGACGGCGGAGGCGATTTTCGTCAGGAAGGCACGTTCCTGAACAAAGGCGTTGGCCGCTTCGTCCATCCACTGACGCGATGCCGGGTCGACCGCCTTGCGCGCGGCATTGTCGATCACGCCCGGATAACGGCCGTGGAGGAGGCAAAGAAAGTGGACGGCGTCGGCGAGGTTCCGCATCGCCTCGGGCCCACTCGACAGCGCGCCCGAGCGGACGTGCGGATGCGCGCCGGTGCCATCGCTGGCGACCAGCGAATCGAGCAGTTCGGCGACGCCGCGCGTCTGCGCCTGGGGCTGGGTCGACTGGCTCAACGCTTGATCCTCGCTGTGGCGGGGGCGCTACGACCCAAGCCAATGGAATTACAGCGATCAGTCTTAGAGCAACGTCGTAAACGTCGCGTTTATGCGCGGCGTTTGATTTGCATCGCGAGTGTTCCAGTCAGGGACAAAAGCCAGATGCAGAGGGACCGGCAAGCCCCGGGGGAAGCTTGCCGGTCCCATCCATGGCGCCCGGGGCACCGTTGGAGCGGAGTGGCCGGACTCGGGGAGAGTGCGTGTCCGGCCGATTCTGTTCTTACGCTGCGAGCGCGAGGCCCTCGGTCTGGTCGATTTGCCGTGCGGCGGGTTCGACCGGACCAGCTTCGGACCGGGCGGTTGCGATGGTCTTGGCCGGAAAGAGCAGCCGCGAGGCCAGCACCACAATGCCAAGGCCGAAATAGCCGGCAAAGGTCTGCACGGGGAAGAAGAAGAGCGGCGCGACAAAGGCGAGGCGCAGCCACAGCGGGTTGAAGCCGAAGTCCTGGCCAACGGCCTCACAGATACCGAAGAAGGTGTCGTGGCGGCGGAAGAGGTTGGTGGTTTCGTTTTCCATCTTTTTGTCTTTCCCTTGGGCGGCGGGCACTGCCCCGCGCCGATGCCGAATGCATCGCAAAGGGCGTGCCAATTTACGCAGTTCCCAAATTTCCGAGCTTTTTCGTGTCAGCCGTGTCGGACTGCCTGCTCTGGATCGTGAATCAATTCCCATTGAGTGGGAACGGTTACCATTTGATGGGCAGAGCCTGAACCGGTCATGAAGCCCTCCGCATCGCGATGACGCGGGCTATCTGGGGCATGATTGTGAAGATTTAAAGAAGCTGGGGCACAAAAATTGTGCGGTGCAGCATCGGGGCAAGGCTTTGATCCAAAGTGCAAAACAAAACACCCCGCCGGTGAGGGCGGGGTGTCTCATGTCCGAAAGACCCGAAGGGCTTACTGGTCGAGGAAGCTGCGCATCTTGCGGCTGCGCGACGGATGCTTCAGCTTGCGAAGCGCCTTCGCCTCGATCTGGCGGATACGTTCGCGCGTCACGCTGAACTGCTGGCCGACTTCCTCCAGCGTGTGGTCCGTGTTCATCCCGATGCCGAAGCGCATACGCAGAACACGTTCTTCACGCGGGGTAAGCGACGCCAAAACGCGGGTCACCGTTTCCTTGAGGTTCGACTGCACCGCAGCATCGACCGGGATGACCGCGTTCTTGTCCTCGATGAAATCGCCGAGGTGGCTGTCTTCCTCGTCGCCGATCGGCGTTTCGAGGCTGATCGGCTCCTTGGCGATCTTCATCACCTTGCGGACCTTTTCGAGCGGCATCGACAGACGCTCGGCCATTTCCTCGGGCGTCGGCTCGCGGCCGCTTTCGTGGAGGAACTGGCGGCTGCAACGGACCAGCTTGTTGATTGTCTCAATCATGTGGACCGGGATGCGGATCGTTCTTGCCTGATCCGCAATGCTGCGGGTGATCGCCTGCCGGATCCACCAGGTCGCATAGGTCGAGAATTTGTAGCCGCGGCGATATTCGAATTTATCGACGGCCTTCATCAGGCCGATATTGCCTTCCTGGATGAGGTCGAGGAACTGCAGGCCGCGGTTCGTATATTTCTTGGCGATCGAGATCACGAGACGCAGGTTCGCTTCGACCATTTCCTTCTTGGCGATACGCGCTTCGCGCTCGCCCTTCTGGACCATGTTCACGACGCGGCGGAATTCGGTCAGGCTCATGCCCGCGGCTTGTGCGATTTCCGAAATCTCGATGCGGATGCGATCGACTGCACCGGCTTCATTCTCGGCGAAGGCGGCCCATTTCTTGTCGAGCCCGCTGACACTGTCGATCCAATTCTCTTCCAACTCACGCCCGACATAATTGTCGAGGAACGACTTGCGCGGCACTTTGTGGCGTTCGGCAAGGCGCAGCATCTGGCCGCCCAGCGCGGTCAGGCGGCGGTTGTAGCTGTAGAGCTGATCGACGAGATATTCGATCTTGGCGTTGTGGAACTGAACGCTCTCAACCTGCGCGGTGAGTTCCTCGCGCAGCTTGTGGTACTTCTTTTCCGACGCCGCAGGGAATTCGCCTGCGGTCGACAGCGCTTCGAGGCGCGCGTCCTGTAGTTTCGAGAAGGCCTTGAAGCTCTTTGTGATGTTCGCGAATTTTTCGAGCGCGTCGGGCTTCAGCAACTCTTCCATCGCGGCGAGGCTGAGGGTGTTGTCTTCCTCATCCTCTTCGAAGGTTTCGCGCTTGCCCGACGATCCTTCGCCATTCTCATCGTCCGCGTCGGCCGCGGGCTCTTCCTCGACCTCGTCCTCGTCCTTGAACGAGACGCCAGCGGTCTTTTCGCTGATTTCGCCGTTGTCTTCGGCGCCTTCTTCTTCGAGATTCTCCGGAACCGGGTCTTTCGAGAGCATGGCTTCGAGATCGACGATCTCGCGCAGCTGCATCTCGCCATTGTTCAGCGCGTTCGACCAGTCGATGATCGCGTTGAAGGTTAGCGGGCTCTCGCACAGCCCGAGGATCATCGTGTCGCGGCCTGCCTCAATGCGCTTCGCGATCGCGATTTCGCCTTCGCGGCTGAGCAGTTCGACGGCGCCCATTTCGCGCAGGTACATGCGAACGGGATCGTCGGTGCGATCGACCGTTTCCTTCTTCTTTTCGATCGCGGGGTTCGAAACCGAACCGGTGCCGGCGCTGACGTCGACATCGTCATCGGCTTCCTGGTCGGCCTCTTCCTGCACATCCTCGTCGCTTTCGACGATGTTGATGCCCATGTCGCTGATCGCCGACATGATGTCCTCGATCTGCTCGGACGACATTTCGTCCTGCGGCAGCGCCGCGTTCAGCTCGTCATAGGTCAAATAACCGCGCTTCTTGCCGCGCGCGATCAGCTTTTTGACGTCGGCCTCGTTCAGGTCGATCAGCGGGCCGTCGGTGTCGGTATCGGTATCGGCGGCGGTGCTTTTGGTGGCCATATATTGTTCCTGCCTGCGGGCATTAAAGTGGTCGTTACTGGTCGCTGCTGTCCGACAGCGCGGCCAGGCGGCGGGTCAAATCCTCGTCCATCGCGCGCAGTTTCTGCTGTCGCGCCAGGCCTTCGTCATCCATCGTGCGCTGAAAATCCGCGGTGGCTTCGGCAAGCCGCTCCCGGATTTCGGGCTGGGTGACCAGCACGCCGATATATTCGTCAAGGTCGCGAAGCGCCGTTTCCCGCGCCGCTGCGGCCTCATCCTTGCTTTCCAGCTTGCGATTGAACGAGAAGTGCATTCCGTCGGCTCTGAGCAATGTCGTCGCCCTATTATACACTTTCATTGGCTCCAATATGGCAAGCAACCCCTCGCAATCAAGCCCTTCCTGACACATTGCGCTGTCAAGCATTACGCCCAGCAGTTCAGCGTCACCTGAATCGCGCACCGGCAACCGCGTCAGCGCCTCCTCGTTGCGCCGGAGCGCCTCGGGAAAACGCAGCAATCCGCCGATCAGCGCAGCGACATAAGGCGCTGAAATCCCGGCCTGTCCGATGGAACGCGTCTCGTCGGCCGGAGGTTGCAATCGCGGGTCGGGACCGAAGCGGCGACTGCCCCTCCCATATTGCCCGCCGCGTGGCGGGTTCGGCGTCCATGGCTGACGCTGCGCGCGCTCGGGCTGCTTGCGTGCAAACAGCGCGTCGAGCCGTTCACGGAAAGCCTCGCGATAATGGTGACGGACGTCGGCGTCCTCGATCGCGTCGGCGTGGGCGAGCAGGCGGGTCTTCAATGCGGCGCGCTCTTCGGGCGTTGCGAGCGGCCCCGCCGCGACCTCATGCGCCCAGAGTCGCTCGACGAGCGGCTGCGTCTCGTCGAGGATGGCGTTGAACCCGTCCGGACCGCGCGCACGAACGATATCGTCCGGATCCTGCCCGGCGGGCAGCGTTGCGAAGGCCAGACTGAAGCCGGGGCGAAGCAAAGGCAGCGCGCGCGTCGCGGCGCGCATCGCTGCCTTCTGTCCCGCCGCATCGCCATCGAAGCAGAGTATGGGGACGGGCACCATCCGCCAGATCAACCCGAGCTGCGCCTCGGTCAGCGCGGTGCCGAGCGGCGCGACGGCATCTGCGATCCCCGCTTCGGCGAGCGCGATCACATCCATATAGCCTTCGACGACGATGATCCGGTTCGTCTGCCGCGAAGCGGGCGATGCCTTGTCGAGATTATAGAGGACGCGGCCCTTGTCGAAGAGCGGCGTGTCGGGCGAGTTCAGATATTTTGGCTCGCCATCGCCGAGGATACGTCCGCCGAATGCGATCACCCGCCCGCGGGCATCGCGGATCGGGATCATCAGCCGCCCGCGGAAGCGGTCGTAGGGATCCTTGTTGTCGACCGCGATCAGCATGCCCGATTCGACCAGCATCGCGGTCGGGAATTTCTTGAGCGCTTCTTTCAGCGCGCTGCGGCTGTCGGGCGCGAGGCCGAAACCGAAGGCGCGCCGGGTCGGGTCGGAAATGCCACGCTTGGCGAGGTAATCGCGCGCCGGGGCGCCGTTGCCGCTGTCGAGCTGCTGGGTGAACCAGTCGGCCGCGCCCTGCACGACATCGCGCAGGCTCGCCGCCTCCTCGGCCTTTTTCGCGGCGCGCGGGTCGGCGGCGGGGACTTCCATCCCGGCCTCGGCGGCGAGTTCCTTCACCGCGTCCATGAAGGAGAGCCCGCGCTGATCGGTCATCCAGCGGATCGCATCGCCATGCGCGCTGCAACCGAAGCAGTGGTAGAAGCCCTTCTCGTCGTTGATCGTGAAGCTGGGCGTCTTTTCGTTATGGAAGGGGCAGCAGGCCTTATACTCGCGCCCGGCGCGGGTGACCTTCACCGTTCGCCCGATGAGGGTCGACAGCGTGACACGCGATCGCAGTTCGTCCAGCCATTGCGGGGTGAGGCTCATGGTCGAAATATGCCCACGCCCGCCCACGCCCGCAAGCGGGCGAGAGGGGCAAAGATCAGGACAGTGCCGCCTTCACCCAGCCCGACGCCTTGCTCATATCGAGCTGGCTCCCAAGCCGGTCCTTCACCGCGGCCATCACCTTGCCCATGTCTTTCAGGCTCTCGGCGCCCAGCTCAACCACGATCGCCTTGATCGCGGCGGTCGCGTCATCGTCGGAAAGTTGCGCGGGCAGGAAACCTTCGATCACCACGACCTCGGCCGCCTCGATATCGGCGAGTTCCTGGCGGTTGCCCTGTTCATACATGGCAATCGACTCGCGGCGCTGTTTCACCATTTTCTGCAATACGTCGGTGACCAGCACATTGTCGTCGGCCGGCGGGGTGCCGGTCCGGAGTTCGATGTCCTTGTCCTTGATCTTGGCCAGCATCAACCGGATGGTGCCGAGCCGCGCCTTGTCGCCGCTTTTCATCGCGGCGACCTGCGCAGCCTTGATGTCGTCACGAATCATACGTGTCCCCATGCGCTGCAAATTTCGGAAAGGCCCTCTCTAGCGCCAAGTTTCCAAATCCGATAGCTTGTGAATCACTTTTTTGCCGCCTACTTGGTCGGCCGTTTAGCCCCCCGTCCGGAGCATGTTGAATGGCACCTGCCAACCCCTCTGCCGCGCCCAAAACCCAGCCCGATGGGGCGACGGGCGTCCTCGTCCTTGCCGACGGCACGATCCTGTGGGGGATCGGTTATGGCTCAAGCGGTGCGGGTGTGGGCGAGATTTGTTTCAACACCGCGATGACGGGCTATCAGGAAATCCTGACCGACCCGAGCTATGCGGGCCAGATCATCACCTTCACCTTCCCGCATATCGGCAATGTCGGAGCGAACCCCGAGGATATGGAGCGCGAAAAGCGCGCCGCGATCGGCTGCGTCACGCGCGAATTGCCGACGCTGCCGAGCAATTTCCGCAGCGTGCAGACCTTGCCCGAATGGATGGCTGCGCAGGGGTTGATCGGGCTCGCCGGCATTGACACCCGCGCGCTGACGCGGCGCATCCGCGACGGCGGCGCGCCGACCGGCGTCGTCGCGCATCACCCCGAGGGCAAGTTCGATATCGACAAGCTGCTGATGCTCGCGCAGGGCTGGCCGGGGCTGGAGGGCATGGACCTCGCCAAGACCGTCACGCGTGAGCGGCAGGGTAGCTGGGATGCGGGCGTCTGGCACCTCGGCTCGGGCTATGAAGCGTCGGACCACAAGCGCGAGGGCGATCCTGCACCGCATGTCGTCGCGGTCGATTATGGCGCGAAGGACAATATTTTCCGCAACCTCGTCAAGGCCGGCGCGCGCGTCACCGTGGTGCCCGCAAAGACCAGTCTCGAAGAGATCGTCGCGCTGCGTCCCGCGGGGGTGTTCCTGTCGAACGGCCCCGGCGATCCGGCGGCGACGGGCGACTATGCGGTGCCGGTGATCAAGGGGCTGCTCGAGCGTAACGTCCCGATCTTCGGCATTTGTCTGGGCCACCAGCTGCTCGCGCTCGCCGCGGGCGCGAAGACGGTAAAGATGCATCAGGGCCATCGCGGCGCGAACCATCCGGTGCAGCGCGCCGAAGATGGCGTGGTCGAGATCACCAGCATGAACCACGGCTTCGCGGTCGACGCCTCGACGCTGCCGGGCGGCGTGGTCGAAACGCACAAGAGCCTGTTCGACGGATCGAACTGCGGCATCGCGATCACGGGGAAGAACGCGTTCAGCGTGCAATACCACCCCGAGGCGAGCCCGGGGCCGCAGGACAGCTACTATCTGTTCGAGCAGTTTGTAGGTGGGTTGAAGTGAAAGCGGCATGGCTCGCGCTTCCGATCATATTGACGGTGTCGGGCTGTGCATCGACGCAGGGTTCGGGATTCCGCTTTCAGCCTACACCGCTAGCCTTGGTAGCGATCGAAAGAGAATGCGGACTTCGCGGGCACTTTTTCTACATGATGGCCGAAGATGAGTTGATGCTCATGCCAAACCCTGAAGAGCGATTTGAAGCGGTTGGATGCGCGATGGAAGCGCTGCAAAAATCGGAATTCTCCAAAAATATGAAAATGGGCTTCGTCGGCAACGAGATGTCCGCAACAGAAGAACAGAAATAATGCCCAAAAGAACCGACATCCAATCCATCCTCGTCATCGGCGCTGGCCCGATCGTTATCGGTCAGGCGTGCGAGTTCGACTATTCGGGGACGCAGGCGATCAAGGCGCTGAAGGAGGAGGGCTATCGCATCGTCCTCGTCAACTCCAACCCCGCGACGATCATGACCGATCCCGACCTCGCCGACGCGACCTATGTCGAGCCGATCACGCCCGAGATCGTCGCGAAGATCATCGCGAAGGAAACCGCGCTGCACCCCGGCGGCTGGGCCGTCCTGCCGACGATGGGCGGGCAGACCGCGCTCAACACCGCGCTGGCTTTGTTCAACGACGGCACGCTGACCAAATATGGCGTCGAGATGATCGGCGCCGATGCCGAAGCGATCGACAAGGCCGAGGACCGGCAGAAATTCCGCGACGCGATGGACAAGATCGGGCTGGAAAGCGCGCGCAGCGGCGTCGCGCACACGCTCGACGAGGCGCTGAAAATCCTCGACCGCACCGGGCTCCCCTCGATCATCCGCCCGTCGTTCACGCTCGGCGGCACCGGCGGCGGCATCGCGTATAACCGCGAGGAGTTCGAGCATATCGTCCGCGGCGGTCTGATCGCCTCGCCGACCACCGAAGTCCTGATCGAGGAATCGCTCCTCGGCTGGAAAGAATATGAGATGGAGGTCGTGCGCGACCGCAAGGATAACTGCATCATCATCTGTTCGATCGAAAATGTCGATCCGATGGGCGTGCACACCGGCGACAGCATCACCGTCGCCCCGGCGCTGACGCTGACCGACAAGGAATATCAGATCATGCGCAACGCGAGCATCGCGTGCTTGCGCGAGATCGGGGTCGAAACCGGCGGATCGAACGTCCAGTTCGCGGTCAATCCCAAGGACGGCCGCCTGATCGTGATCGAGATGAACCCGCGCGTGTCGCGCTCGTCGGCGCTGGCGTCGAAGGCGACGGGTTTCCCGATCGCCAAGGTCGCGGCAAAGCTCGCGGTCGGTTACACGCTCGACGAGATCATGAACGACATCACCGGGGTTACCCCGGCGTCGTTCGAACCGACGATCGACTATGTCGTCACCAAGATCCCGCGCTTTGCGTTCGAGAAATTCAAGGGCGCCGAGGCTGTTCTGTCGACCGCGATGAAATCGGTCGGCGAAGTGATGGCAATCGGCCGCACGATCCATGAGAGCTTGCAAAAGGCGCTGCGCGGGCTGGAGACGGGGCTTTCGGGCTTCAACTTCGTCGACCGCCTCAAGGGCGCGAGCCACGACACGCTGCGCAGCGAACTGGCGAAGGCGACTCCCGATCGGCTTCTCAATGCCGCGCAGGCGATCCGCGAGGGGCTGCCCTTGTCGGAGATCAACCGCATCGCGGGTTACGACATGTGGTTCCTCGAACGCATCGAAGAGATTGTCGAAGCCGAGAAGGAAGTCTGCGCCAACGGCCTGCCGCGCGACGCCGAAGCGCTGCGCAAGCTGAAAGCCATGGGCTTTTCCGACAAGCGCCTCGCCTATCTCGCGCTCCAGTCAGCGAACCTCCGCCCCGGATCGAAGCGCGCGACCGCGCGCGGCAGCGGGCTGATCCACGAAGCCGTCAAGGCGATGACCGGCGGCGTCACCGAGATGGAAGTGCGGAGCCTCCGCCACAAGCTGGGGGTGCGCCCGGTGTTCAAGACGATCGACACCTGCGCTGCCGAATTCGCCGCAAAGACGCCCTATCTCTATTCGACCTATGAAGCGCCGACCTTTGGTGAGCCCGAATGCGAGGCGAACCCGACCGACCGCAAAAAGGTGGTCATTCTTGGCGGCGGCCCGAACCGGATCGGGCAGGGGATCGAGTTCGATTATTGCTGCTGCCACGCCTGCTTCGCGCTCGAAGAGGCGGGGTATGAAACGATCATGATCAACTGCAACCCGGAGACGGTGTCGACCGATTATGATACGTCGGACCGGCTCTATTTCGAGCCGCTGACCGCCGAGGATGTGCTCGAAATCCTGCACGTCGAGCAGCAGAATGGCACGCTCGTCGGCGTCATCGTCCAGTTTGGCGGGCAGACGCCGCTCAAGCTCGCGCAGGCGCTCTCGGAAGCGGGCATCCCGATCCTCGGCACCTCGCCCGACGCGATCGATCTGGCCGAAGACCGCGAGCGCTTCGCGGCGCTCGTCAACAAGCTGGGCCTGAAGCAGCCCGAAAACGGCATCGCGCGCAGCCGCGAGGAAGCGATCGCGGTCGCGGCGCGGATCGGTTACCCGGTGCTCACGCGCCCGTCCTATGTGCTGGGCGGCCGCGCGATGGAAATCGTCGACGATCAGGCGCAGCTGGAAAATTACATCGAGACCGCGGTGCAGGTGTCGGGCGATTCGCCGGTGCTGATCGACCGTTATCTGCGCGACGCGATCGAGGTCGATGTCGATGCGCTGTGCGACGGCACCGATGTGGTCGTCGCGGGCGTGCTCCAGCATATCGAGGAAGCCGGGGTCCATTCGGGCGACAGCGCCTGCTCGATCCCGCCGTACAGCCTGTCGGCCGAGATTATTGCCGAGATCGAGCGCCAGACCGAAGCGCTGGCGCGCGCACTCGAAGTCCGCGGCCTGATGAACATCCAGTTCGCGGTGAAGGGCGACGAGGTCTATCTGATCGAGGTCAACCCGCGGGCCAGCCGTACCGTACCCTTCGTCGCCAAGGCGGTGGGTTCGCCGATCGCCAAGATCGCGGCGCGCGTGATGGCGGGCGAAAAGCTCGCCGACCTGCCGAAGATCAACCGCGACATCAAACATGTCGCGGTGAAGGAAGCGGTCTTCCCCTTCGCGCGGTTCCCCGGCACCGATCCGGTGCTGTCGCCCGAAATGAAGTCCACCGGCGAAGTCATGGGAATCGATCGCAACTTCAATCTGGCGTTTGCGAAAGCGCAGCTTGGTGCGGGCGACCGCCTGCCGACCGACGGGCGGGTGTTCGTGTCGGTGAAAGACAGCGACAAGCCGCGCATCCTCGATGCGGTCCGCCAGCTGACGGCGTGGGGCTGGAAGGTGATCGCGACCGGCGGCACTGCCGATTATTTGACCGCAGGAGGCATCGAAGTCGAACGCGTGAACAAGGTCGCCGAAGGCCGCCCGCATATCGTCGACCGGATCAAGGACGGCGATGTGCAGCTGATCTTCAACACCACCGAAGGGTGGCAAAGCCTGCAGGATTCGCAGTCGATCCGCGCGTCTGCACTGGCAGCCGACATCGCTTATTATACGACCGCGGCGGCGAGCGATGCAGCCACTCAGGCGATCGGGGCGTTGCGCTCGCACAGTCTTGAAGTGAAGCCGCTTCAGGACTATTATTAAGGGACCGCTCCACCCCCCGACATTGACGGAACAGCGGCGCAGCCGCCCGGCGAAGTTTCGCTGGCGCTGGATTATTGACGAAGGACAACAGGATAATGGCAAGCGTTGAAAAGGTGCCGATGCTGGCAGAAGGCTATGAGAAGATGAACGCGCAACTCGCGACTCTCAAAGCCGAGCGGCCGCTGATCGTCGATGCGATCGAGGAAGCGCGTGCACATGGCGACCTTTCGGAAAATGCCGAATATCACGCCGCGAAGGAACGCCAGGGACAGGTCGAAGCGACGATCGGCGATCTGGAAGACAAATTGTCGCGCGCGCAGGTTATCGATCCGACGATGCTGACGGGCGATCGCATCGTCTTTGGCGCAACCGTCACCCTTGCCGACGAAGACGAGAAGCCGGTGCGTTACCAGATCGTCGGGCAGGCCGAGGCCGACGCCAAGGACGGCAAGATCAGCTATAACTCGCCGCTGGGCCGCGCGCTGATCGGCCGCCGCGTCGAGGACGAGATCGAGATTACCGTGCCAGCGGGCGACAAATATTATCTGGTGAAGAAAATCGAATTCATTTGATGGGTCGCTGACGATGAAGCCGAACGAAGCGCCGCTGGTCACGGGCTATGCGCTCGTTTGCGTCATCGTCTTCGCCCTGTTGTGGATCACCGGATTCCAGATCGACGCGATCGTTCGCGCGGGGTTTATCCCTGCGCGTTTCGGCAATGAGCTGATCCTCCCGCCGGGGACGCTGGTTCCGTTCATACTGACCCCGCTGTCGTCGGCATTGTTGCACGGGGGGGTGCTGCACATCGTCTTCAATGTCGTCGTGCTGCTTTTTATCGGCCGCCAGCTCGAGGCTCCGCTGGGGTCGAAAGCGATGGCGGTGCTGCTGCTCGCTGGCGCTTATGGCGGCGCGCTCGCGCAATTTCTCGCCGACCCGCAGTCGGCGGTGCCGATGATCGGCGCCAGCGGCGCGATCTCGGCGCTGATCGCCGTCTACGCCCTGATCTTCAGCCGCTCGCAGGCGCCCGCCATCGGCCCGATCCCGGGACATTGGGTACGCGCGCTCTGGCTCGCCGCAGCGTGGATCGCGCTCCAGCTGCTCATCGGATTTGCCGGTGGCGGCGGCTTTGGCGCGGTCGCGATCTGGGCGCATGTCGGCGGATTTCTCGCCGGCCTGTTGCTCGCGCGTCCGCTGCTGCGCTGGCGTTTCGGGGCGCGCTAGTCGCTTCGGGGTTAAAGATTTTCGAGCAACCCGCCCGCGAGCAACATCGCGACGCGCACGTCGATCCCGCAACCTTCGGCGCGCTTCGCGGCGACGAAATCGGCGATGCCGTCCAGCGGTACGCGGTGGACGGCAATGTCCTCGCCATCGACCCCGCCGCCTTCGCCAATTTTGGTGAGTCCGGTCGCGACGAGCAGGGTGAAGCTTTCGCTGACCATGCCCGGTGAGCTGTAGAATTCGCCGACCGTGCGCCAATGGTCGGCGCGGTAGCCGGTTTCCTCTTCCAGCTCACGCTGCGCCGCGATCTCGGGCGCTTCACCGGCGGTGTCGTCGCCGACCAGCCCCGCGGGCAATTCGAGGCACTGAACTTTCAATGGCACGCGATATTGTTCGACAAGCATGACGTGGCGACCGTCCGGGCCGTCATCGATTGCGAGGATCACCGCCGCATGGATACCGCGCGAGCGCGAGACATATTCCCACGTCCCCTGCTGCTTGACCGTGATGAAGCGGCCTTCCCACCGCGTCTCGATGGGGGTGTCGAGAGTGGGGCGGGTCATGGATCGTCCTTTCGAGTGATAAATAGGGACAGTCCCTATTTAATCGGTTTGTATCAAAGTTCGATCAGGCGGTCGGGTAGCTCGTTCGGATTTTCGCTGCCGCGGGGGAAATGCTCGGCGAGCACGATGCCCATCTGGCGCACGGCTTCGGCCATGCCCGCGCCGGGCTGGCCAGCGCGCACGCGTTCGATCAGCGCCGCCATCGCATCGCCCCAAACCTCGGGCGCCACCTTTGCGGCAATCGCCTCGTCGGCGACGATGTCGGCGCGGTGCTCTTTCAGGCTGAGATAGAGGAGGACGCCGGTGCGGCCGGCGGTCTTGCCCTCGGTGCCGACCTTGAACAGGTCGACCGCGCGTGCGCGAACACGCTGCGCCTTGATGCTGCGCGGGGTCAGTGCCATGCGCAGCGGCCGCCACAGCAGGATCAGCCACATACCGATCCATTTGATCGCGCCAATCGCAATCACCGTGCCAAGCCACGCGTTTGCGGTCAGTTCATGCCCCCAGCCACCCGTCAGCCAGTCATAGAGGCCGCGGTAGAATTGAGGGAACAGCGCAATCACAGACATCGCAAGAAAGGCGACGATGCTCGCCCACACCAGCGCGACATCGTCATAATCGTTCGACTTCGCCGCCACGACGGCGACGATTTCGCCGCTCGTCTGCGCCTCTGCGCTCGCAACCGCCGCGGTGACGATGTCGTGATCGGCCTCGCTCACATGGCTGACTTTATGTGGCATATCCTTCGCCCCTACCAGCCGCCGGAGGCGCCGCCGCCCCCGAAGGATCCGCCGCCGCCCGAAAATCCGCCAAAGCCGCCACCTCCGCCGCCGCCCCACGAGGATCCGCCGCCGCCCCAGCCGCCACCCCAATGGTCGTCGTCGTCGCCGCCCCAGATGATGATCGGTGCATCCCACGGCCGATCCTTGTTCCGCTTCTTGCCGCGCCGCGAACGGCTCGACAGCCAGGGGATGACGAAAAATATGAAGAAGATGAAGCCGATGAAGAACAGCCCGCCGAAATTGCCGTCGCCCGCGCGTTCGCGCTCGGCCTTGTCGGCCGCCGCGGCGCGGGCTGCAGCTTCCTCGGGGGTCAGCTGGATCTGCTGCGCGATCGCGTTGACGCCGTCCTGAATGCCGCCGGGCATGTCGCCCGCCTTGAA
Source organism: Sphingopyxis sp. (assembly GCA_051861185.1). Lineage (GTDB taxonomy): Bacteria > Pseudomonadota > Alphaproteobacteria > Sphingomonadales > Sphingomonadaceae > Sphingopyxis. The sequence goes on along the minus strand of JBIMKQ010000003.1, from coordinate 139,960 downwards.
TTTCGGCGTCACGACATCGCGGATGATCCGCCCCGATAAAGCGTCGGTGAGTACCGGTTCGAGGCCGAGGCCGACCGAGATGTTCATCCGCCGCTCGTTCGGCGCGATCAGGAAAACGACACCGTCGTCCCTGGCTTCGTCGCCGATCCCCCACGCGCGGCCCAGCTTGTAGCCATAGTCGGCAATGTCGTTGCCCTCGAGGTCTTTGACCGTCGCGACCACGAGTTGGTGGCCGGTCTTTTTCTCGAGTTCGAGCAGCTGCGTATTGAGTGCCGCCTCTTCGGCTGCGGGAATGATGTCGGCTTGATCAACGACGGGGTTACCGGCGAGCTTCGGAAACGACTGCGCCGCGGCGGGGGACGCCGACAGCAACAGCAGTCCGGTCAGGACTGCCGTTGCCAGTGGACGGAAAAGCGTGGGCAGGCCCAACTTGTTCGTCAAAATTTGACCGGCGGTGCCTGATTGGCGTTGGGCGTGATCGCCTTGAACGGGGTCATCGGCTGCGCGCCATGGACGATCTTTGCCCCGATGATATCGGGGAAGGTGCGGATCGTCGTGTTATAATCCTGTACCGCGCCATTATAGTCCTGAACCGAGACGTTGATCCGGTTTTCGGTGCCCTCCAGCTGGGTCATCAGGTCGGCAAAGCGCGCCTGGCTAGCAAGGGTCGGATAAGCTTCGACGGTAGCCATCAACCGGCCGAGCGCACCGGTTACTTGTCCCTGCGCCTGCTGAAACGCCTGCACCTTTTCTGGGCTGTTGAGGTCGTCTGTGCTGAGCTTGATTTGAGTTGCCGACGCGCGCGCCTGCATGACTCCTTCGAGCGTCGATTGCTCGATCTGCGAGGCACCTTTTGCTGTTTCAACCAGATTGGGGATCAGGTCGGCACGCCGCTGATACGCGGCTTCGACATTGGCCCATTTGGCCTTGGCGGCTTCCTCCTTGGTGGGAACGCTGTTGATGCCGCAAGCGGACAGCGACATCGCCGCGACGGGCACAATCAACCAACGGGCGGAACGCAAAGTCATGGTCGGACACTCCCTCCGCGCGGCACGGCGCCGCGCCAACTGGTTTAATATAGTAAGACGCTTCGGTCCCCGCAATCATTGACGCGGATAATCGTGTCATGCACTCTGGAATGACAGGCGCAGCGACCAAAGGGGTTGGTACATGATCAAAGATTTCAAGGCTTTCCTGAACCAGGGCAATGTGATGGGCCTTGCCGTCGGCGTCATCATCGGTGCGGCGTTCGGGACGATCGTCAAGTCGCTGACAGACGATGTGCTGATGCCCTTCATCGGGTTCGTCACCGGCGGTGGGGTCGATTTCACCAACCAGTATCTGGTGTTGTCGGGCAGCGAGAAAGTGACCGCGGGCATGACGCTCGCGGCGGCGAAGGCGTCTGGCGCGAACGTGATGGCGCTCGGCAGCTTCGTCACCGCGGTGATCAACTTCCTGCTGCTCGCGTTCGTCGTTTTCCTGCTGGTGCGGCAAGCGAGCAAATTCATCAAGCCGGCCGAAGAGGCGCCGGCAGGCCCGACCGAGATTGATATCCTTACTGAAATCCGAGACGAGCTGAGAAAGAAGGCGTGATCTATCCGCGATGAAATGCACGCGCGCCCTTTCCATCGGCGCGCGGACACCCTATATCGATCAGGTCGGTTTCGGCCGACTATGGTGATAAATGGTGTCGTGGAATAGACACAGCGGACCCGGGGGCAGTACCCGGCGGCTCCACCACAAACCCGCCGATCCAACCGGAAAAGCGGGCTTCTGACGGGGCCGAACCAGGATCGACGTGTGTTCAAAGACGATATTTTTGCCCGGGCTGAGTAACCCGTTCAAGGCTCAAAACCAATAGGTGCTAACGATAACGAAGCACTCGCTCTGGCTGCCTAACCGATAAGCCTCACGGCCTAAGGTTAGACAAATAGAACGCGGTTCGGACCGAACCGGGCAACAGAATCGGATACCAGCGGCTGGGGACGAGCCGGGCAACAGAATCGTCCCACCTTTCCTTACAATCACCGATCAATGTGTGCTCTCGCAACGACTATGGTCGCCGAGCGCCTCGATGACCCGGCAATCGGCCGCGGCACCGCCGCGGCAGCGCCCGACGATGCGCGTGAGTTCCTCGCGCAGCAGGGTTAGCTGCGCGATCTTCTCCTCGACCTGTTCCAGATGCGCGGTCGCGATACGGTCGGCCTCGCTGCAGTCGCGCGCCGGATCGTCTGACAGGTCGAGCAGCGAGCGGATTTCCTCGATCGTGAAGCCGAGGTCGCGCGAATGGCGCACGAAGCTCAGCCGCGAACGGTGCGCGTCGCTATAGCTGCGATAGTTCGCCGCGGTTCGATCGGGCGCGGGAAGCAGCCCGATCCGCTCATAATAGCGGATGGTTTCGATATTGGTCCCGGTCGCCCGCGACAGTTCGCCGATTTTCATCGCTTGACCCTGTAGTTGCTACAGGGTGCATATAGGTTGCCGACTCGAAGATAACAGGAGCTTTCGACGTGGCCGATCAATGCTGTGCCGGTAAAAGCGGCAAGACCGCACTCAATGACCCCAAGTGGCGGCGTGTCCTGTGGATCGCGCTGCTGATCAACGCCACGATGTTCGGCGTCGAGATCGTCGCGGGCGTCGCGGCGGATTCGCGCGCGCTTCAGGCCGACGCGCTCGATTTTCTTGGCGACAGCGCCAATTATGCGATCAGCCTTGGCGTTGCGGGCATGGCACTTGCGTGGCGCGCGCGCGCGGCTTTGCTGAAGGCTGCGACGATGCTCGTCTTCGGCCTGTGGGTGTTCGGATCGGCGGTCTGGGGCTTCGTCAGCGGATCGGCGCCGCATGCCGAGACGATGGGGCTGATCGGCGCGCTCGCGCTCGCCGCCAATGTCGCGGTCGCACTGATGCTTTATCGCTATCGTACGGGTGATGCGAACATGCGCTCGGTGTGGATATGCTCGCGCAATGACGCGATCGGTAATGTCGCGGTGATGGGGGCTGCGCTCGGCGTCTTCGGTACCGGGAAAAGCTGGCCCGACCTCGCGGTCGCAGCGATCATGGCGGCGCTCGCGATCTGGGGCAGCATCGAGGTGTTCAGGCAGGCGCGCGGCGAACTCGCCGCCACGCCTGCCTAGAAGACCTCAGGCGAGGCTGTTGCCAAGGCCGATCACGACGGTCGAGGCCATCAGTACCGCGATCCCGAGCCACACGAGAGCGCGGGTGCGCCGACCCGCGGGCGCCCATTCCTTGAGCGCAAAGCCCCATAGGGTCGAGAAGAGGATGATGCTCGCCATGTGCAGCGTCCAGCTCGAAAAGCCGAAGCGCCCCATCTGGCTTTCCCCCATCGTGTAGAAGAAGAACTGGAAATACCACAAAGTCCCGCCGAGCGCGGCGAGGCCATAGTTGAGCGCGAGCGGTGGTTTTTCGATTGCGCCGGGCGCGGCCTCGCCGACGAACTGGCGCATGCTGCGGTTGCGCGCGATGAGGATTGCGCACCAGATCAGGTTGGTGGTGAGCCCGCCGAGTAGCACGACGCAGAGCACGGGCAGCCCCTGCCATAGCGGATCGGTCCCGGCGGCGAGCGTCGACTCGCGGATCGGCGCGCCGGCGTCTAGGCCCCAGGCAAAGCAGCCCGACATGATGCCCGAGAAAACCGCGATCGCGAGCCCCTTGCGCAAGTTGAACTCGGACTTGTCGGCCTCCGCGATCGCGCCATCCATCTCGCGTTCCTTGCGGCGCCCCGCCTGTGCGACGATGACGATCCCGACCAGGGTGATCGCGATGCCAAGAAATACCGTCTGGCCGCTGGTCGTCGCGAACAGATCGCCCAAGGTGCCGCGAAAGATCGGCGGCCCCATCGTGCCGATGACGGTCGTCAGGCCGAGCGCGACCGCCATGCCGAGGGAGAGACCGAGGTAGCGCATGGTGAGCCCGAAGGTCAGCCCGCCAAGTCCCCACATCGCGCCCCAGAACCAGCACCAGAACCAGATATCGCCCGGCGTCCGGCTCAGCACGCCGATCAGGTCATGCGTCTGGATCGACGCGAACAGCCAAGGCGCGAGCAGCCATGAAAAAATGCCACCGGTGATCCAGAAAATCTCCCACGACCAGGCGCGGATGCGCTTGTACGGCACATAGAAGCTCGCGGACGACAGCCCGCCCAGCCAGTGAAAGAACACGCCAAGCAGCGGGTTCGCATCCATAAATTTCTCCCCTCGTCCCTCGTCAGGCGGCGAATGTCTCCGGCCCGATTTTGTCCACCCCGGTCGCGCCCGTGAGCGCCATCGCAACGCGCATTTCGGCTTCGACCAGGTCGAGCATATGGCGCACGCCCGCTTCGCCGGCCGCCGCAAGCGCGAACGCCCATGCGCGGCCGAGCAGCACGCCCTTCGCGCCGAGCGCGAGCATGCGCACGACGTCGAGCCCCGATCGCACCCCGCCATCGGCGAGAATGGTGAGTTGGTCGCCTACCGCATCGGCGATGCGGGGCAGTGCGCGCGCAACCGACGGCACGCCGTCAAGCTGGCGCCCGCCATGGTTCGACACGATGATCCCGTCGACGCCCGTTTCGGCGGCGCGCCGCGCATCGTCGGCGTCCAATATGCCCTTGATGACGATAGGCCCCTTCCAGTGCGCGCGCACAAAATCGAGGTCGGCCCAGGTCACGCCCGGATCGAAATTATTCTTCATCCAGCCAAGGAAATCCTCAAGCCCCGATTTGGGGCCGAGAAGCGGCGCGACATTGCCGAGCTGGTGCGGGCGACCGTGAACGCCGACGTCCCATGCCCAGCCCGGGCGCGTCATGGCCTGACCGACACGCCGCGCCCGTCCGCGCAAGTTCGCCGCGCCCGAAAGTCCCGACCGGACGTCGCGATAGCGCGCGCCGGGCATGGGCATATCGACGGTAAAGATCAGAACGGGACAGTTTGCCGCGCCGGCTTCATCGAGCAGTGATCGCATGAAGCTGCGGTCGCGCACCATATATAGCTGGAACCAGAAGGGCGTCGGACAGCCCCGCGCGACTTCCGCGAGCGAGCATGCCGAAACGGTCGACAGCGTAAACGGCACGCCCTTCGCCGCTGCCGCACGCGCGGCCTGCACTTCGCCGCGCCGTGCCGCCATGCCCGCAAGCCCGATCGGGCCGAGCGCGACGGGCATCGCCAGCTCCCGACCGAAGAGCGACGTCGACAGGTCGATTGCCGATACGTCGTTCAGTACCCGCTGGCGCAACGAAATGTCCTGCAGATCCTCGATATTTGCGCGCAGCGTGCGCTCGGCATAGGAACCGCCGTCGAAATATTCGAAGAGGAAATGGGGCAGGCGCCGCCGCGCGGCTTCACGGTAATCGCCGATCGAGGCAGGCTTCACGCGGTGGCCTCCATCCGCTCGATTTCCTGCAGCCATCGCGCGCGATAAGGCGCGAGATCGACGTCGAGCGGCACGACGAGTTCGAGCGGCGCGGCGGGGGGCAACGCCGCATCGAGCAGGCGCAGCGCGCCATAGGAAACGTCGTTGTGTGCCTTGCCGATATAGACCCGAAGATCGGGGCGAAGCGCGGCGAGCGCGCGGACGAAGACCTGTCCTTCGGCAAAACGTCCCTCGATCAGCAACCGGTCCTGCGTGCCGATGAGGTCGAGCGATGTTATGGTCATGAGCGCGGCATAGAGCGAGACCGCCGCGCGACGCGCGGCATGATCGTCGGGCCGTGCGATCCATCGCCCGCTAGCGTGAGGGAAGGGGCCGAACCCCGGCGCGAAGCTCGGCAGCACCATCGCGCCGCTCGCAAGCACATCGGGGAGCGCCGCGAGCAGTGCAGGCTGGTCGGCCGCGATATCGATCTGCCGGGTGTCGAGCCCGATCAGCGTCTCGATTTCGCGCCCGCCCATGAAGCGCGCCGACGGGATCGGCTTACCGAACGCATCGACGTTGATCAGGCAGTCGCGCGCTTCGTCGATGCGGCTCGTATCCATCGACGCGGCGTCCTTGGGCGATCGCATCGCGACGAACCAGGTGCCCGTCGAAAGCACGGTCGATTCCTCTTCGGCAATCTCGGCAAAACCGCGCGCCGCGAGCAGCGCCGCATTTGAATCATGAAGCCCGCAATGAACTTCGGTGTCGGCGGGCAGGCCGGTACGCTGGGTCCATAAAGGTGTCAGCGTGCCGAGCACCTCGTCGGCTCGGCGCAGCGGCGCTAGCCGCGTGGCCCATCCGCGCCGTTCAGCAAGCCTGGACGGTTTGCCTGTCGCCGGATTCCAGAGGTCGGTATGACATCCAAGGCTCGTTACTTCGGACGCCGCTACCCCGCTCAACAACCAGCTCCAATATTGCGCCCAAGGAAGGATTTGCGTGCCTTTGGCGAGATGGGGGTCCAGCATTTCGAGGCGGAAAATCTGCCCGCCGAGATTGAGGCCATCGGGAAGGGCGGGAGAACCGGTGTTCGAAAAGGCGTCGCGCTCGGCTTCGTAGCTTGCGCGCAGGCCCGCGGGCATCGCGTCTTCATAATCGAGCGGCGGGCAGGCGAGGCGGTCGCCGCAGATAAGTGCGGCTGCCGCGCCATGTCCGACCGGGATGATCGCCCCGACATCGGCCAGCTTTGCCATATCGCGGAACGTTTCGGCGACCCACGCCTCAATCCCCCCTGCGTCGAGCGCGATATACCGACCCGTATCGACACGCAGGTTGGCGCGCACACGGCGTTCGATCATCGCCCCCTCGGAGGACCACAGGCTCAGCTTTGCCAAGGTTTTTCCGATATCGAGGATTATGGTGGCGCGACCCTTCATCCTTCTCCCTTTTGCTTCGTTGCGACCGAATTTGATCGAATTTTATCGAAACTGATTGCGGGATGCCAGCGATTTCGATACATGTCCTCGCATAGTCGAAACAACGAGTTTCCTTCATGCCCGATCTTCTGGACGTCACGCCCCAATCCAATGCTGCCGCGCTGCTGTTCGCCATCCCGGCGAATCGCTGGTCGGATGACGAGGCGCTGGGGAAGTCGCCCGAAGATCTGCTCGTCTATCGCTCGAACCGTCTCGGTTCCGACCTGACCGTCACCAATTTCGGCGGCGGCAACACCTCGGCCAAGCTCGATGCGCGCGATCCGCTGACTGGAGAGGCCGTTACGGTCCTGTGGGTGAAGGGCTCGGGCGGCGATATCGGCTCGATGAAGCTCGATGGGTTTTCGACGCTGTATCAGGCCAAACTGCTCGGGCTCGAAAAACTCTATCGCGGACTTGCGCATGAGGACGAGATGGTCGGTTACCTGCCGCACTGTACCTTCGCGCTCAATCCGCGCGCGGCGTCGATCGATACCCCGCTCCATAGCTATTTGCCCTTTGCCCATGTCGACCATGTTCACCCTGACGCGATCATCGCACTCGCGGCCTCGAGCGAGGGAGAGGCTGTTACGCGCGCGATCTGGGGCGGCGCGGTCGGCTGGCTTCCCTGGCAGCGTCCGGGCTTCGATCTCGGTCTGAAACTGCGCGATTATGTCGCGGCCAACGCGGGACTGCGCGGCGTGATGCTCGCGGGGCACGGCATCATCTGCTGGGGTGACAGCGCCAAGGGCTGTTATGAAAATACGGTGGAGCTGATTACCGATGCGGCGAGCTATCTGAACGCGAAGCTCGTCGATGGACCAGCCTTTGGCGGCGAAGTTGTCGCGTCGCGTCCCGCTGCCGACCGCGCCGCGGCGGCCGCAAAGCTGATGCCGTTGCTCCGTGGCCTGATGGGCGGTCGCCGCGTCGGCCATTTTGCCGACGATGCCGAAACGCTCGAATTCACTGGTAGCCGCGATTTTGCGAAGCTCGCCGCGATTGGCACGTCGTGCCCCGATCATTTCCTGCGCACCAAGATCGCGCCGCTCGTCCTTGCCCCCGAAAGGATCGATGACAGCGCGTATCTTGCTGAGCGGATCGAGGCGTATCGCGCCGATTATGCCGCTTATTATCAGCGCTGTGCTCGCCCGAACTCGCCTGCGATGCGCGACCCCAATCCCGTCGTCGTGCTCGTCCCCGGCATCGGGCGCATGACTTTTGCCGGCGACAAGACGACTGCACGGCTCGCGGGCGAATTCTATGCCAATGCGATCAATGTGATGCGCGGGGCCGAGGCGATCGGCGCCTATGTCGGGCTCGACGAACAGGAAGCCTTCGACATCGAATATTGGCTGCTCGAGGAAGCGAAGCTCCAGCGCATGCCGAAACCCAGGCCGCTCGCGGGCCGCATCGCGCTCGTCACCGGCGGCGCGGGCGGCATCGGTGCCGCGACCGCCGAGCGTTTGGCCGCCGATGATGCCTGTGTGCTGATCGTCGATCGCGATGTCGACGCGCTGACCAAGGCCGCGCACGAACTCGAAGGCCGTTTCGGCCGCGACCGCATCCGCTCGGCGGTCTGCGACGTGACCGACGAGGCGCAGGTGGCTGCGGCATTTGCGACGTGCGCGCGCGAGTTTGGCGGGCTCGACATCCTCGTCGCCAACGCAGGTATCGCGTCGTCGGCGCCGATCGAGGATACGACGCTCGAGCTCTGGCAGCGCAATTATGACGTGCTCGCGCAGGGCTATTTCCTCACCGCGCGCGCGGCTTTCCCGTTGATGAAGGCGCAGGAGGGCGGCTCGATCGTGTTTATCGGGTCGAAAAACGGAATTGCCGCGGCGACCAACGCATCGGCCTATGCGTCGGCGAAAGCGGCGGCGCTGCACCTTGCGCGCTGTCTCGCGCTCGAAGGCGCACCCTTCGGCATCCGGGTCAACACGGTCAATCCCGACGCGGTGATCAAGGGATCGCGCATCTGGGACGGCGACTGGCGCCGCGAACGCGCGGGCGCGCACGGGATCGATTCGGGCAGCGAGCTTGAGGAGCATTATCGCAATCGCTCGATGCTCAAGCGCGATGTGCTGCCCGAGGATGTCGCCGAAGCCGTCTATTTCCTCAGCGGCGATATGTCGTCAAAGTCGACCGGCAACATGATCAACGTCGACGCGGGCAACGCGCAGGCATTTACACGATAAATTGAAGGTTCGGGAGACGTTATGGCTGGTCACTTGCCGCTCGCACAGGATGATATCGAGCGTCTGAACGCCGGTCTGACCGATGCGCTCGACGATGATTATGGCAGCCTCGACCGCCAGCTTGGCCGTCGTGGGATCGATATCGGCGCGGTGAAGGCAAAGGTCGCTGGTTTCTCGGTTGCGGTGCCGAGCTGGGGCGCGGGACGCGGCGGCACGCGCTTCGCCAAATTCCCGATCGCGGGCGAACCGACCAATATCCACGAAAAGCTGGAGGATTGCGCTGTCATCCAGCAGCTCGGCCGCGCAACCCCGCGTGTCAGCCCGCATTTTCCGTGGGACAAGGTCAGCGACTATCGCGCACTGCGCGAAGAAGCCGCCTCACTCGGTCTCGGTTTCGACGCGGTGAACAGCAACACCTTCCAGGACCAGCCGGGGCAGGCGGTAAGCTATGCCACCGGCTCGCTCTCCTCGACCCGCGCCGAAGTGCGCGAGCAGGCGGTCGCGCACAATCTCGAATGTATCGAGATTGGCCAGCAGCTCGGGGTGACCGATCTGACCGTGTGGGTCGGCGACGGCACCAATTTCCCGGGGCAGCAGGATCTTGGTCGGTCGCTCGACCGTTATCTCGATGCGGCGGCAGAGGTCTATGCTGCGCTCCCCGACGACTGGCGGATGCTGATCGAGCACAAGATGTTCGAGCCCGCCTTCTACTCCACTGTGATCTCGGACTGGGGCAGCTCGATCCTCGTTGCGCAGGAACTCGGCGACAAGGCGAAGTGTCTCGTCGACCTTGGCCATCACGCGCCGAACGTGAACATCGAACAGATCGTCGCGCGGCTCCATCGCTTCGACAAGCTCGGCGGATTTCACTTCAACGACAGCAAATATGGCGACGATGATCTCGACAGCGGATCGATCAACCCGCACCAGCTGTTTCTCGTCTTCAACGAACTGATCGAGGCCGAGATGAACCCGCGCGGCGATTTCCGCCCCGCCTATATGATCGACCAGTCGCACAATGTGACCGATCCGATCGAGAGCATGCTGTCGTCGGCCGAAGCGATTGTCGGCGCCTATGCCAAGGCATTGCTGGTCGATCGCGAGGCTCTGCTCGCGGCGCAGGAAGCCAATGATACGATGATGGCGTTCCAGACCTTGCGTGCCGCCTACCGCACCGACGTCACGTCCATCCTTGCCGCGGCGCGCGCCGAGGCGGGCGGGGCGATCGACACCATCGCCGCCTATCGCGCGAGCGGCTGGCGGACCCGCAAGGCGCAGGAGCGCAAAGCTGCGGGGACGACGGCGGGCATTGTCTAATCAATCGATTGCAACTCGGCGCAGCTCCCGTCAAATAGGCACATCAGGACAGGGACCCCCATGCACGCAGCCGAACGCGAAAAAATGATCCTCGATAGCCTCGGCGATAGCGGCTTCGTCTCGTTCCGTGACCTCGAGAGCCGTGTCGCGGCCTCCCCCGCCACCATTCGCCGCGACCTCGACCGGCTCGAAGAATCGGGTGTCATCACGCGCGTGCGCGGTGGAGCGAAACGCGCCGGGCAGGGTGGCGGCGCGACGACGGCGCCCGATGAGGGTCTGTCGGGCATTCCCTTCCATGAGAATATAGGGCGCAACCGCAGCGCCAAGGAAGCGATCGGGCGCGCAGCCGCGCAATTCTGTATCCCGGGCGAGGGCGTCATGATCGATGGCGGTTCGACGACACTGCAGATGTGTCCGCACCTCGACGGCCTCGCGCTTCAGGTTCTGACCAACTCGCTGCATATCGTCAGCGCGCTGTTGCCGCAGCCGACGACGCGCATCCTCGTGCCGTCGGGTCAGGTCTTCCGCGAACAGAATATCGTGCTTTCGGCCGCCGGCGACGACGGGATGCCGCGTTTTCACGCGCCGAAGCTGTTCATGGGGGCGGCGTCGATGGGGCCGGCGGGGCTGATGCAGGCCGATGTGATCCTCGTTGCCGCCGAACGCCGCCTGATCGAGCGCGCCGACGAGATCATCGTGCTCGTCGACAGCTCGAAATTCTCGGGTCCGTCGGGAAATGTCGTCTGCTCGCTCGACGAGATCGATGTCGTCGTCACCGATTCCGCGATCGAGCCGCGCCATGTCACAATGATGGAAGCCGCCGGCATCCGCGTCGTCATCGCCTGAATTTTCGAAAGCCGTTGCAAGCAAAACCGCGCCGCGCCGTCGCGTTCGGGTACAAATGATTGAATTTGATCGTTGACGTGATTGTTAAAGACAAATAATGACCATTGATGCAAAAATGCTCAGATGAAGCGTTGCATCGGAGGAAGAACAGGGCCGCACGCGCCGCCTCCGCCAAAAGGGACAGCCCGCCAAAGCGGGCATGGGAGGATGCGATGAAGGCGATGATCACTGCAGGTCTGGATTTTGCTGCGCGGCGGGGCGCATGGCGGCGGGGAATTTCGGTGCTTGCATGCGCGGGCGCGCTGCTTGGCGCTAACGGGGCCTATGCCCAGGAGGCCGATTCCGACGCACCGACCGATGCCGACATCGTCGTCACCGGCACGCTGCTGCGCGGCGTCGCGCCCACGGGCACAAATTTGGTCGGCGTGACCCGCGAGGATGTGCTGGTGTCGGGCGCGGCCAATGCCAACGACCTGCTTGCCTCGATTCCGCAGGTCGGCAATTTCATGACGCAGCCCGTCGGCACTGGCCAGTTCGGCGCGCCGCTCGTCCGTCCCAATATTCGCAATCTCGGCTCGTCGGGCGGCGCGACGACGCTGGTGCTGATGAACGGCCACCGCCTTGTCGGCGCAGGGATCCTTCAGACCACCGCCGATCCGTCGATCATTCCGCCCGATGTCATCGAACGCGTCGAGGTCGTTCCCGATGGGGGGTCGGCAATCTATGGCTCGGATGCGATCGGCGGCGTGATCAACTTCATAACGCGCAAGAGTTTCAACGGGATCGGCGCCAATGCGCGCTACGGCTTCGCCGACGACTACAAAAGCTTCGACGGCAATGTGACCGCAGGCAAGGACTGGGGCAGCGGATCGCTGTTCGTTTCTTATGCCTATGCATGGCATGACAATATACAGGGTATCGACCGCGATTATTCGACCGCCGACAACACAGCCCGCGGCGGCACCGATTTCCGCCAGACGACCTGCGCGCCGGGCAACGTCACCGACCCGGTTTCGGGTATCAGCTATGCGCTGCCCGGTTTTACCGCAGGCGCAGTCAATAAATGCGATCAGACCGACTTTGCCGACATCTATCCGCGCGAAACGCGGCATTCGGTGTTCGCCGGCCTGAATCAGGAACTGAGCGACAGTGTCGAGTTCAACCTGACCGCCTATTGGTCGCGGCGCGACACGCAGATCAAACAGGCGCAGGCCGGGTTCACCGGCACGATCACCGCGCTCAATCCCTATTTCCGTCCGGTCAGCTTCGTTCCGGCGCAGAGCGTTGCACTCTCGTTCGCCGACGTGTTCGGCGACAGCCTGGTCAGCAACCAGCGGTTCGATTCGTGGGGCGTGACGCCCAGCTTTGACTTCAAGCTGGGCAATGGCTGGAATTTGCGCGCCGAAGGCAATTACGGGCACAGCTATAATCTCGTGCGCGAAGGGGCGATCAACGCCAGCGCCGCGACAGCCGCGCTTGCCGGCACGACGATCGCCACCGCGCTTAATCCCTACAATCCGTCGGCGACCAATCCGGCGGTCCTCGCGTTGATCCAGGATTTCGAAAATTTCGGCGAAGCGAAGCAGGGGCTGGCCGAGGCACGGCTGGTGCTCGACGGAACGCTCGTTGCGATTCCCGGCGGCGATATCCGCCTCGCCGTCGGTGCCGAATATCATTACGAAGATCTCGTCTCGCGCATCTCGCTCGATCGCCGCAACGTCTTAACCAATGCGGTCAACTCGGACGTCTCGCGCAAGGTGAAGTCGATCTATGGCGAATTGCTGGTGCCGATCGTTGGCGCGGACAATGGCTCGCCGGGCCTTCGCGGGCTGCAACTTTCGGGCTCGATCCGCCATGACGATTACAACGACGTCGGCGGCACGACCAATCCGAAGATCGGGTTCAACTACAAGCCGTTCAACGATCTGACGATCCGCGGCAATTGGGGCACATCCTTCCATGCGCCCAGCCTGGCCGACACGACCAGCACCGCGGATTCGCGCGCGCAGATCCTGCTCAACAGCTTTTTCATCCGGCCCGGCGACAGCCTGCTAAACTTCCTTCGGCCGACGATCATTCTCGCCGGCGGCAACCCGAATCTGAAGCCCGAGCGCGCCGACACATGGTCGCTCGGTTTCGACTGGAAACCCGAAGCAGTGCCGGGGCTGCGCGCCAGCGCGACTTACTGGAACGTCAAGTTCAAAGACGCGATCGGCCTCGCGCCTTTCCTGTCGCCGACCCTCTTCACCGACCAGAATTATGCGAGTTTCTATATATTGAACCCGACGCTTGCTCAGTCGCAGGCGGCCGTGGGCAGCCTGTTGCTCAATGGCGCGCCCAGCCTCAGCAGCCTTTATGCGGGTACCTCGCCCTATATATTGATCGACGCGCGGCGTAACAATCTGGGCCGCGTAAAGACCGACGGCATCGATTTCGACCTGTCCTATGTCCGCCAGACCGGCTTTGGTTCGATCAACGCGAGCTTTGCCGGCACTTATACCCTCAACCGCAATACGCAGGCGGTGACGGGCGGGGCGACCACCGACAATCTGAAGAACGGCACCGGCCGGTTCTTCTTCGTCGCCGGGCTTGGCGGAAGCGTCGGCGATTTCACCGCACACGCCTCGCTCAACCATCGCGGCGGTTTCCCGATTGTCGCCACGACACAGGATCGCATCTCGTCGTTCAACACGGTCGATCTGTTTTTCAGCTACGACCTCAAAGCCTTGTTGCCGAACACGTCGCTGACGATGAATGTCGACAATCTGTTCGACGAAGATCCGCCCTACTTTGACGGCCAGACCGGCTATACGAATGGCGGTACGCTGGGGCGGTTCATTTCCTTTGGTGTCCGCACCAAATTCTGAGGACGAGCGTGGTGTTGAAACAGTGGCGGAATTTCGCGGGAGGAAGCATCGGTCCCGCCGCTGGCTTCTTTCTCGCGCTTTCGCTCAGCATCGGCGTGGCCCGCGCGGCCGACGACACTGTTCCCACCGATCTGCGCGTCGAATACAGCCGGGTCCCTCTGGGCCTCGATACCCCGATGCCGCGTCTCGCGTGGCACTCGCCAGTCACGAAGCAGGCCGCGTACCGGTTGAAAGTCGCGACGTCGCGCGAAGCGCTGGCGCGGGGCGAGCTGTTCTGGGACAGCGGCAAGGTCTTATCCGACGCCAATGTCCAGATCGCCTATACGGGGCCGGCGCTTGCGTCGCGCCAGCGTTATTGGTGGCAGGTGCAGGTGTGGGATGCCGTGGGCAACGTCACGGGGTGGAGCGCTCCGGCCTGGTGGGAAATGGGGCTGCTCGGCACATCCGACTGGCAGGCGAAATGGATTTCGGGGCCGCAGCGGCGCGACCATGACTGGGGCGATCTGACCCTCGACGCCGATCTGACGCTGACGGGCAAGAGCGTCGATATCCTGTTCCGTGCGCTTCCGAATGGGAAGAGCTATGGCGACGCCTATGTCTGGACGCTGGCCGACGACAAGAATGGCCCCGAGCTGATCCAGAACGTCCGTCGTTATCCGGGCGGCACGAGTTCGGCGATCAAGATGGAGCGGCTGGTGCAGGTCAAGCTGGCCGCGCCAATCAAGGGGCGCCGTATCGCCCTGTCGATCCGTGCCGAGGGGAGCCAGATCGTGACGCGCATCGATGGTGCCGTGGTCGCAGCGATCGACAATGACGCGCACAAGCATGGGACGATCGGGTTCGCGGGCAGGGAAGCCGCGGCGGCGATCATCCACAAGGTCAGCGTGCGGGGTGATCAAAGCCCCGCCGTCGCCTATGATTTCGCCGGGGGCGACAATCCCTTCACCGGCGGCAGCGTGTCGAAGGACGGGCTCGTCGTCGCCAGCGGCGTTCCCGGCGTCGACCTCGTGCTTCCGATCGAGGCGCCAGCGCCGCTCGTGCGCCGCACCTTCCGCCTGAGCAAGCCCGTCGCCAGTGCGCGGCTCTATTCGGCGGGCGCGGGCATGCCGCGCTTGCTGATCAACGGCACCGTCGTCGGCTCGTCGCTCGGCGCGGGCTATACCGCCTATGACAAGCGCGCGCTCAGCTATGCCTATGACGTGACCGGTCTGCTGCGCCGCGGCGAAAATGTCATCGGCGCCGAACTGGGACGCGGCTGGTACGGTCTGACCGACCCGAACGAATGGTATTTCCATGCCGCGCCCTGGCACGCCGAACCGGCGCTGAAGGCGCAGCTCGAGGTGACGTACAACGACGGCACGCGCGAAACGGTCGTGACCGATGGCAGCTGGCGCAGCGTGTCCGGCCCGACGCTCAATGACTCGGTGCACCGCGGCGAGCGCCATGACGCAAGGCTGGCGCCCGAAGGCTGGGATCGCGCCGGCTTCCGCGACCGCAAGTGGCCGATGGCGCCCGTCGTCTCCGGCCCGGCGGGGCAGCTTGTCGCCGCCAATTCGGAGGCGATCGAGCCCGTCGACACCATCGCCCCCGTGGCGGTGAAAGCGATCGCGCCGGGCATCCAGGTCTACGACTTCGGCCGCATCGTTTCCGGCTGGCCGGTGCTGAAACTCAGCGGACCGCGCGGCACGACGGTGTCGATGGTCGCGAGCGAGCGCCTCGCCGACGATGGCAAGGTCGTGCCTGCCGCCGGGCTGATCGATGCGCAGCTCCAGACCGACCGCTATACGCTCGCGGGCAAGGACGAAGAGACGTGGGAACCGCGCTTCGGCTATCGCGGCTTTCGCTATGTACAGGTTGAGGGTTTTCCGGGCACGCCGCCGGAAGGGGCGCTCACCGCGCGCATCGTCCATTCGGCGGTGGCGCGCACCGGCAGCTTCACCAGCGCCAATCCGCTGCTGAACCAGATCGACGCTGCCGCGATCAACTCGATCCTCAACAATCTCCACGGTTTGCAGACCGACACGCCGACTTATGAGAAAAACGGCTGGACCGGCGATGCGCAGGCGTCGGCGGGCGCCGCAGCGCGCAGCCTCGACATCGCGCGCGTCTGGACCAAATGGCTCGCCGATTTTCGCGATGCGCAATCGGACAAGGGCGAGGTCCCCGAAATCGCGCCGACGACGCGCTTCTATGGTTATGAGAATACGCCGGGCTGGAACGTGATCTGGGGGCCGACGACCCCATGGGATGCCGCGGCGATGATCCTGCCGTGGGAGCTTTACACCACCTATGGCGACACGCGGATCCTCGCCGACAATCAGGACATGCAGCGGCGGCTGGTCGATTACACCGCGACCTTCATCAAGGCGCCCGATTACCAGCGCTCGGCGGGGCTGTCCGAATGGGCGTCGGCGGGCGGGATGGATTACACAAATGCGCGCGGCGGCGGCATCGACGCAGTGACGACCGCCTATTTCTTTCACCAGGCCGATTTGCTCGCCAAATCGTCGGCGATCATCGGCAAGACTGATGATGCGGCGCGCTATGCAAAGCTCGCTGCCGACATTCGCGCCGCCTATAATGCGCGTTACTGGAACGGGGCCATGGGCTGGTATCGCACCATCGACAGCAAGGGCGCGGTCGGCCGACCGACGCAGGTGCAGAATATCCTGCCGCTCGCGTTCGGCATGGTGCCGCCGGGCCGCGAACAGGATGTCGCAAACGCCATCGCGAACGATGTCGACCAGCAGGGCATCCGGACCGGCGTCTATGGCGCGCGCTACCTGCTCGAAATCCTCAGCGACTATGGCTATGCCGACCTTGCCTACCGCGTTGCAACGCGTACCGACGAACCGAGCTGGGGCTGGTGGATTAAAAACGGCCACGCGACGATGTTCGAGACGTGGAGCCTGAACAGCCGGTCGCGCGATCACCATTATTTCGCCTCGATCGCCGACTGGATGCGGCAACGGCTCGCCGGTCTGCGCCCCGGGGCGCCGGGATACAAGGTCGTGCTGGTCAAGCCTGCGATCCCTGACGGCCTCGCGAGCGCCGAGGCGGCGATGGACACGGTCCATGGCCGGGCCTTTTCGGGCTGGCAGGTCGAAAACGGCAAGCTGACATTGACGGCCGAGGTTCCGCCGAACACCGCAGGCGAAATCTGGGTGCCGACGCGTTTCGGGACCATCGCCGCGTCCGTCGGGACCGAAGCTGTGCGGCAGGCGGCTGGCTATTCGATCTATCGCACCGGCCCCGGCCGTTTCATCTTTACCTCCGGAGGCGCGCAATGATCCGCAGCATTCTGACATTCATCGCCGTCTCATCCCTGGCGTCTCCCGCCATCGCGCAGCAGGTGGCCATCGACAGCGGCGCCGTCACGGGCGCGACCGCCGATGGCATCGCATCGTTCAAGGGCATTCCCTTCGCCGCGCCGCCCGTCGGTGCGCGCCGGTGGAGCGCACCCGCGCCCGTCGCACCATGGAGCACATCGCGCGACGCGACCGCTTACGGCCCCGACTGCATGCAAAACCCGCTGCCGGGCATCCAGCCCGGATCGCGACCGATGAGCGAGGATTGCCTGACCCTCAACCTCTGGACACCGAAACCCGCAAAGGGCGCGAAGCTGCCGGTGATGGTCTGGATCCACGGTGGCGGATTTGTCGGCGGGTCGGGCAATTTGCCCGAAACCGATGGGGGCCTGCTCGCAAAGCGCGATGTCGTGATCGTCAGCTTCAACTATCGTCTGGGCCGTTTCGGCTTCTTCGCTCACCCGGCGCTCGGCAAAGACGGCAATTGGGGGCTGATGGACCAGATCGCGGCGCTCAAATGGGTTCAGCGTAATATCGCTTCCTTCGGCGGCGACCCGGCAAAGGTCACGATCTTTGGCGAGAGTGCCGGAGGGGAATCGGTCTTGCGCCTGATGGCGTCACCCGCGGCGAAAGGCCTGTTCGCGCGCGCCATAGTCGCGTCAGGCGGCGGCCGCGATGACTGGCCGACCCTCGCCGAAGCGCAGGCGAAAGGGCAGGTATTTGGCGCGCGCGCTGGCGCCGCCGACGCCGCGGCATTGCGCGCTCTCCCCGCCGACAAGGTGCTGGGAAGCCTTGCGCTGATGAGCAAGGAAGAGGATCGCTATTCGGGGCCGATCACCGACGGGACGATCGTTCCCGCGCATGCCGACGCGATTTTCGCGGCGGGCAAGCAGGCGCGCATTCCCTATATCATTGGCAGCAACGACGACGAGCTGGGCTTCATCCCCGCGCCGTTCCGCGCGATGGTCAATGGTCCGATCGAAAAGGAGCTTGGCGCTGCTACGGCCGGGGTAAAAGCCGCCTATGCTGGCGAGGACGAGGCGAACCGGCGGCTTGGCGGCGATGTGATCTTCGCCGAACCCGCGCTGGCATTCGGCATGTCGCAGGCACGTGCCGGAGCACCGACCTTCCTCTATCGCTTCGGCTATGTCGCCGAGGCCCAGCGCAAGCCCGATGTCGGCGCGGTCCATGCGTCGGACGTCGCGTTTCAGTTTGGCAATCTTGCTCCCGATGCCACCGCCGCCGATCGCACGGCGGCGAAACTGATCGGCGATTACTGGACCCATTTCGCGAAGACCGGCGATCCGAACGGCGGCGGACTGCCCGTCTGGTCGCCGCTCGACCCTGAGGCGCCGAAGCTCTTGTCGATCGGCGTCACCGCGACCGCGATGGCGCCTGCGGGCAGCCCGGCGCTCACCGCTATTGCCGTGGCGCGGGACGCAAAGAAATGAAAGATATGACCATGCGCCTTTCCGCCCTGACTGCCGGCGCGCTTGCAGTCGTTGCGATCCCCGCCTGCGCGTGGGAGGCGATCCGTCTGTCGTCGGACCCCGTGCCCGCGACCTCGAAGGAGGTGCGCGAGACGGGCCCCTTCGGTACGATCGTGCGCAACGTTTCGGACGCGACGCTCACGCCCTATGTCTCCGACACGCCGAACGGCACCGCGGTGATTGTCGCTCCCGGCGGCGCGTTCCACATGCTGTCGATCGAGAATGAGGGCGAGGCGGTCGCCCAATGGCTCAATAGTCTTGGCGTGACGGCGTTTGTCCTCAAATATCGGCTGCTCGAAACCGGCGTCGACTTTCCACTCCAGATGATGCGCTATCTCGGCAATCTCGGCTCGTTGCGCACCGCCGTCGAACCGCTGCGCCCGCTCGCGACCGCCGATGGCGAGAATGCGGTGAAGTGGGTGCGCAAGAATGCGGGGCGCTATGGCATCAAATCGAACCGCGTCGGGCTGATGGGCTTTTCGGCCGGCGGTGCGGTGACGGTGTGGACGCTGGCGGCGAACAAGCCTGCCAGCCGTCCGGACTTCGCCATCGCCATTTATCCGGGCCTGTTGCCCGACACGGTCATAGTGCCCAGGAAAGCGCCGCCGCTCTTCGTCGCGGTCGCCAGGGACGACAAGCTGGCGCACGATGACAGCATCCGCCTTGCCGCTGACTGGAAAAAAGCGGGAGCGAGCAGCACGATCGTTACCTATGAAAACGGGGGGCATGGCTTCGGCATGAAAAAGAGCGGCAAAGCGAGCGACGCATGGACCGGCGCGATGGCCGACTGGATGCGCACGCAGGGGCTGGTCGGCAAATGAGGGCCGCATCGCTTCTCGTCCTCGCCGGTGGATCGCTGCTTGCGGCCTGCACCGCCAATGAACCCGCGCCCACTTCGACGCCGACCGCGCAAAAGGTCGATAGCTGCGAAGGGCTGACCGGTCTGGCGCTGAAAGACGGCAAGATCGACGCCGCGACTTCGCTCGCGGGCGGTGCGACGGTCAACCTGGAGGCGGGCAAGCCCGGCCTTCCGGCGCCCGCCGCTTTCTGCCGCGTGCAGGCGACGCTCTCGCCGGTGCCGGGATCGTCGATCAAGGTCGAGGTGTGGCTGCCCGAACGCGCCGGTTGGAATGGCAAGCTGCTCGGTGCGGGCAACGGCGGTTTCGGCGCGAACATGCTGCTCCCGTCGCTGTTGATGCGCGGTGCGGTGCAAAAGGGCTATGCTGCGGTCGGCACCGACATGGGGCACTTCGGTGAAAGCGACGTCGATGCGAGCTGGGCATTGAACGCACCCGAGAAGATCCGCGACTATGGCTGGCGTGCCAACCATGTCGGCGCGGAGACCGCCAAGCAGGTGATCGCGGCCTTCTACGAAAATCCGCTCGCGGCGAGTTATTTCCACGGCTGTTCGGATGGCGGGCGGCAGGCGCTGACCCTCGCGCAGCGTTATCCCGCCGACTATGACGCGATCATCGCGGGCGCTCCCGCGATGCCGTGGACGCGCATGGCCAGCGCCTTTGCCAGCAACGCCATCGCCGCGAACAAGCCCGGCGGCGACCTGTCGATGGCGAAGCTGAAGCTCCTCCAGGCAGCGTCGCTCGGCCAATGCGATGGCCTCGACGGGGTTAAGGACGGCGTGATCGACGATCCGCGCGCCTGCCGCGTCGACCTTGCCAGGCTCGCGTGCAAGGGCGCCGATGGCGCCGATTGCCTGACGGCGGGTGAAGCCACGACCGCGAAACTTTTCTACGAAGGCCCGAAGACCGTCGACGGCAAAAGCTTCTACCCTGGCTTTGCGCCGGGTGCGGAAGCCGAGGCGGGAACCTGGGCGATGTGGCTGACGGGCAGCAATTCGCAGCATGTGAAATTCGGCACGCAGTTCTTCCGTTATTTTGTGCACGGCAATCCCGAATGGCAGTTGTCCGATTTCAACCTCGACCGCGATTATGCCTTGGCGAAGGCGCGCGTGGGCGGCGATCTCGACGCCGACCGCACCGACCTCAATGCCTTCTACAAACGCGGCGGCAAGCTGATCCTCTATCATGGCTGGAACGATGCCGGCATCCCGGCGCAGAATACGCTCGATTATTACGAGCGTCTTGTCGCCGCCAATCCGCGCGCTGCGGCGACGTCGGTGCGTCTGTTCATGGTGCCCGGCATGTCGCACTGCCTCGCCGGTCCCGGCCCCAATAATTTCGATCCGTTGACCGCGCTCGATGGCTGGCGGCAAGGTGGTCCTGCGCCCGAGCGGATCATCGCGACCAAATATGACAATGACCTGTTTGCCTATATCGGCCTGCCCGCGAAAGCCGGGCGGACGCGGCCGCTTTGTCCGTTCCCGAAAGTCGGGAAGTGGGATGGCAAGGGCTCGACCGATGATGCCGCGAGCTTCGTGTGCGAGGCGCCCGGAAAATGACGAGCCATGTTACAGGCGCGACCGAGCCGCCGCTGATCGAACATACGATCGGTGAAGCGCTGGCACTTGCCGCCGAGCGGTGGGGCAGCCGCGATGCGCTGGTCTCGGTCGGGCAGGGCATAAGGTGGAATTTCGCCGAACTGCTCGAACGGTCCGACGCCTTCGCGGCGGGGCTGTTGGCACTCGGCCTGAACCCCGGCGATCGGATCGGCATCTGGGCACCCAATTGTGTCGAATGGACGCTGACCCAGTTCGCCGCTGCGCGCGCGGGGCTGATCCTTGTCACGATCAACCCCGCCTATCGCCTGTCCGAGGTCGAATATACGATCAACAAGGTCGGGCTGTCCGCACTCGTCGCCGCGACCCGTTTCAAGACGAGCGACTATCCCGGGATGATCGAGGAGCTCGTTCCCGAAATCGCCGCCAGTATGCCGGGGCAGCTTCGCGCCGGGCGCCTGCCGACACTGCGCTCGCTGATCCTGATCGGCGGCGATGCGCGGCCCGGCTGGCTCGGCTTCGACGACACGGCGACGCTTGCGACCGACGCCGACCGCCAGCGCCTCGCCGATATCGGCCCGACTCTCGATCCGAACGACGCGATCAATATCCAGTTCACCAGCGGCACCACCGGGCTGCCAAAGGGCGCGACGCTCAGCCACCGCAACATCCTCAACAACGGCTATTTCGTCGGCCGCACGCAGGGACTCGGCGCAGACGACCGTATCTGCATCCCGGTGCCGCTCTATCATTGCTTCGGCATGGTGATGGGCAACCTCGCCAGCATCACCCATGGCGCCGCGATGATCTACCCGTCCGAAGGCTTTGACCCCGGGGCGGTTTTGCGCGCGGTCGAGGCCGAGCGCTGCACCTCGCTCTATGGCGTGCCGACGATGTTCATCGCGGTGCTCGCGCATCCCGATTTCGACAAGTTCGACGTCTCGTCGCTGCGCACGGGTTGCATGGCGGGCGCGATCTGCCCCGAACCGTTGATGCGGCAGGTCGTCGAGCGGCTCAACATGCGCGACGTGACGATCGCCTATGGCATGACCGAAACCAGTCCGGTCAGTTTCCAGACGGCGCCCGACGATCCGTTCGAGCGGCGCGTGGGATCGATCGGCCGGGTCCAGCCGCATCTCGAATGCAAGATCGTAGATACCGATGGCAATATCGTCCCGTCGGGCGAACCCGGCGAACTTTGCACCCGCGGTTATTCGGTGATGATCGGCTATTGGGACGAACCGCAGCGCACCGCCGAATCGATCGACGAAGATGGCTGGATGCACTCGGGCGATCTCGCGACGATCGACGCACAAGGCTATGGCAATATCGTCGGACGCCTCAAGGACATGGTGATCCGCGGCGGCGAGAATATCTATCCGCGCGAGGTCGAGGATTATCTGTATCGCCATCCGGCGGTCGAGGATGTCGCGGTCGTCGGAATCCCCGACGAACGCATGGGCGAAGAGCTGTGCGCGTGGGTGCGATTGAAGCCCGATGCCGACGTCGATGCCGAGGCGATACGCGAATTCTGTCGCGGCCAGATCGCCCACTATAAAGTCCCGCGCCACGTGCGTATCGTCGATGAATTCCCCACGACGGTAACGGGGAAGGTCCAGAAATATCTGATCAGAGAGGCGATGGTCGCCGATCTCGGAAAGGAAGAAGCATGAAAAAAACTGCCATATTTATTGCGGCGCTGATGGCCGCCGCTCCCGCTTTTGCCCAGGGCACGGCTGCTCCGGCTCCGGCTCCGGCGCCCGCGCCCGCGCCCGCGGCCCCCGCTCCGGCACCGGCTGCGCCCGCGAGCGATGCGAAGTTCAACCTCGACATCCCGCTGCAGGACATCGTCGCCGATGAAAAGGGCAAGGCGGTGATCGAAAAGCATTTCCCCGGCATGATCGCGCTGCCCGAATATGAGATGTTCAAGGCGATCAGCCTTTCGCAGCTCCAGCCCTATTCGAACGGCAAGATCACCGACGAGATGCTCGCCGCGACGGCCAAGGATCTGGCGGAGATCAAGTGATGATAAGCCGGACAGCCTATCTGGCGGCAACATTGCTGTCCTCCACGGTGGCGCTGTCCGGCGCACAGGCGCAGGATATGATCTACAAGGACAAATCGGCGCCGGTCGAGGCGCGGGTCGACGATCTGATGGCGCGGCTGACGCAGGATGAGAAGATTCTGCTGCTCGCGGGCGAAAGCTCGATGGCGCTGAATCCGATCGAGCGGCTCGGCATCCCGTCGATCCGCATGACCGACGGTCCGACGGGCGTCCGCTCGCCCGAAGGCAAACCCGCAACGGTCTTTCCCGTCGGTGTCGCGTTGGCGGCAACATGGAACCCCGATCTGACCGCGAAGGTCGGCGCGGCGATCGGCAAGGAAACGCTTGCGCATGGCGCCGACGTTCTGCTCGCGCCGACGGTCAACATCGTTCGCACCCCGCGCTGGGGCCGCAATTTCGAAACCTATTCGGAAGACCCCTATCTCGCAGGCCAGATCGGGCTCGGCTATGTGAAGGGCGCGCAGAGCGCGGGCATCGGCGTGTCGCTCAAGCATTTCGCCGCAAACAATCAGGAAACCAACCGCTTCATCGTCGACTCGGTGGTCGATCCGCGGACGCTGCGCGAAATCTATCTTCCGGCGTTCGAGACGGTGATCAAACAGGGCGATCCCTGGTCGGTGATGGCGTCGTACAACAAGATCAACGGCACCCATGCGGCTGAAAACCGCTGGCTGCTCACCGACCTGCTCAAGACCGAGTGGGGTTACAAGGGTTTCGTCGTCTCCGACTGGGGGGCCGTCCATTCGACCGCCACGACCGTCAACGCCGGCATGGATCTCGAAATGCCGGGGCCGCCGAACCATTTCGGGCCGAAGCTCAAGAAAGCGATCGAAGACGGCAAAGTCACCACGGCGCAACTCGACGATAACGCCCGCCGCATGGTGCGGCTGATCGTGCGCAGCGGCGCGATCGAGCGCGGCGTCGCGCGTCCGGTCGCGGAACAGATGCCCCGCAACGCTGCGCTCGCGCAGAGCGCCGCCGAAGAAGCGATCGTGCTGCTCAAGAACAGCGGCGTTCTGCCGCTCCCGTCGTCGATCAAGTCGCTCGCGGTGATCGGGCCGAACGCCGACGTCGTGCGCATCCAGGGCGGCGGCAGCTCGGCGGTGGTGCCGTTCGAGACGAGCACGCCGCTCGCTGCGCTCAAGGCTGCACTGCCGGGCGTGAAGATCGACTTCGCGCGCGGTGTCGACAATGAAGAAACGCCGCCGGGCGCGAACCCCAAGCTGTTCAGTCCCGGAACCGACCGCAAGGTCACGGGCCTGGCCGCCACCTACTATGCCAGTGCCGACATGAGCGGCGAGCCCGTGAAGCGCGAAACCGCAACCAGCTTCCTGAAACGGATCAGCGGCAATATCGCGGGGCCGCAGGTCACCGGCTATGCGTCATTCCGCTGGGAAGGGCAGTTCTGGCCCGACAAGAGCGGCACCTATGAGTTCAGCACGCGCGGCACCGGCAATGCGACGATCACGCTCGACGGAAAGACCGTGCTCAACAAGGAAAGCGCATCGAAGCCCGACATCCGCGACGTGCTCGGCTTCCCGATCCCGCGCCGGACGATATCGGTCCAGCTCGAGGCCGGGCGCAGCTACCCGATCCGCATCGACTATGTCACCGGGCAGACGCCCTATGAATATCTGAGCTTCGGCATCCGCGAGCCGCTGCCGTCATTCGACGAAGCGGTCGCCGCGGCGCGGGGCGCCGACGCGGCGGTGGTGTTTGTGGGCTCATCGTCGACGACCGAGGGCGAAGGCTATGACCGCACCTCGCTCGACCTGCCGGGCGATCAGAACAAGCTGGTCGAGGCGATCGTCGCTGCCAATCCGAAGACTGTCGTGGTCGTCAATGCCGGCGCGGCGATGACGATGCCTTGGTCCGACAAGGCACCGGCGATTGTCGACATGTGGCTGCCGGGTGAGGGCGGGGCGGCGGCGCTCGCGAACGTCCTGACCGGCAAGGTTAATCCGTCGGGCAAGCTGCCCGTCACTTTTCCGGCGCGGACCGAAGATGACAATATCAACCTCAAGGGTGCCAAGACGCCCTATTCCGAAGGATTGCTCGTCGGTTATCGCGGTTATGTTGCGAAAGGCGTCAAGCCGCTCTTCGCGTTCGGCCACGGCCTCAGCTATACCAGCTTCGCCTATTCGGCGCTGTCGGTGCCCGCACGCGCCACGGGCGGCGAAGCGCTTTCGGTCAAACTCACTCTCCGCAACGACGGCAAACGCGCCGGCAAGGAAGTGGTGCAAATCTACGTCGCGCCGGTAACCCCCGCGGCGGGCGATCCGCCGATCGCACTTCGTGGCTTCGCGAAAGTCGATCTCGCAGCGGGCGGGCGCCGGACGGTCACCATCACGCTCGATCCCCGGGCGTTTTCGCAGTTCGACGCCGAACGCTGCGAGTGGCGCGTCGTGCCGGGCCGCTACCGGATCATGGCCGGATCGTCCTCGGCGGACATCCGTCAGCAGCGCGAGATCGACGTGATAGCGGAATAGGAAATGGTGCCGGCTACAGGATTCGAACCCGTGGCCCCCTGATTACAAATCAGGTGCTCTACCAACTGAGCTAAGCCGGCACTGGCTGTCCCCTAGGCATTTTTGAGCCGGATGGAAATATCCGGCGACAGAAAATGCAGCAGATAGTGGATTTCAAATGATGCCGAAGGTCCAGCCTTCGGTTTTCGCGATCGTATCGGTCAGCGGCGCAGGGTCCCATGGCGCCGTGCCGGAGGCGATGGCACGGAGCCAAGCTGCTGTAAGCAGTGCGTCGCTCGCATGGTCGCTGACCGGGCCTGCCAGACGACAGGGCGGCGACCCGAGAGCCTCGAGCGCCACGTCGAGCGCCGCGCCATCGCGGATCTTGCTGCGTCCCGGCGGCAGCCCAGCCGCCCGCGCAGCAAGACTGGTGTAGATTTCGACCAGCATCGGCCCCGTCGCGGGCACCGGATCGCCGGGCCAGAGCGGGATGCGGCGCGCCAGCCGGTGAAGCAGGCGCATCCCCGACAGGCTGGCCTTGCCGACCTGCGCCGCGCCGACGAGGTTGAAATTGCTGACGCTCGCCGCCTGTTTGGTCATTCGCTGATACCGCTCGACGACGCGCAGCCGTCCCGCGCCCGCTTCGAACAGGTCGCCGGCCGCGCCGCGCTGGCGGAAATGCCGGCTCGCTTCGGGATGCGCGAGAAAACCGCCCGGCTCATAATGCGGATCGTCGCCCGCCAGCCGCTCGACCAGCGCCCAGAGCGCGTGCATATCGGACGGACTTTCGCGCCACTCGGGGAAATAGCGGCCCCGATCGGCAAAAGCGAAGGCCGCCGAAAAGTCGAAACCGATCAGCATGTCCTCGCCGGCCGCCGCAACATGCTCCAGCCATGCGAGAATCTCCGCGCGAGACCATATATGCCCCGGCCGTACCAGCGCGGGCGCCGCCGCGCCGCTCGCGACCGCCAGCGCGATCCCGCGTTGCCGTTCGCCGCGGGCGCCCGACCAGTCGAGGGCGGCAAAATGGGAATAGCGGCGCATCGGTGGGCCTTAGCGCATGCAAGTCATCTTGCACAAAGCCTCGCTCCGCCCCACATGCACCGCATGCTGATCGAAACCGAATCGACGCCCAACCCTGCGACGCTCAAATTCCTGCCCGGCCGGGCGGTGATGGAGACGGGGACCCGCGACTTTGCCAGCCCCGAAGAGGCCGAAGCGTCGCCGCTCGCGAGCGCGCTTTTCTCGCTCGGTGACATAACGGGCGTCTTCTTCGGTCGCGATTTCGTATCGGTGACGATCGCGCCTGGCTCTGAATGGAGCGACGTAAAACCCGATGTGCTCGGCATCGTCATGGACCATTTTCTCGCCGACGTGCCGCTGTTCAACGCCGCGAGCGCAGGCTTTGCGGTGCCGGCCGAGGACGAAGCGGGTTTTTCCGACGATCCCGCCGACGCCGACATCATCGACCAGATCAAGGAATTGATCGAAACCCGCGTCCGCCCGGCGGTCGCGAACGACGGTGGCGACATCGTCTATCGCGGTTTCGACAAAGGCAATGTGTATCTCAAGATGCAGGGCGCCTGCGCCGGATGCCCGTCGTCGAGCGCGACTTTGAAGAATGGCATCGAGTCCCTCTTGAAACATTATGTGCCTGAGGTAACGGCAGTTCACGCCGTCTGACCATTTTCTTCCGAGGAGTGAACCCATGAGCGAGCCGCTTTCCGACAGCGCTCTCGACCAGCTGTTCCGTACCGCGCGCACTTATAACGGCTATACCGATCAGCCGGTGTCCGAAGCGCAGCTGCATGCTATCTGGGATCTGGTGAAGTTCGGCCCGACCAGCGCCAACAGCCTGCCGGCGCGGATCGTCTGGTGCGTCACCGACGAGGCAAAGGCGAAGCTTGCCGCGCTCGCTATTCCCGGCAATGCCGAAAAAATCCTGAGTGCGCCGGTCACCGCGATCATCGCGATGGATGAAGCGTTTTACGATCTTCTGCCCGAACTCTTCCCGCACACCGATGCACGCAGCTGGTTCGCGGGCAACGAAGAGCATGCGAAAGCGACCGCCTTCCGCAATTCCAGCCTGCAGGGGGCCTATTTCATCCTTGCCGCGCGTGCGCTCGGGCTCGACACCGGGCCGATGTCGGGCTTCAACAATGCGGGGGTCGATGAGGCCTTTTTCGCCGACCAGCCCCAAGTGAAGAGCAACTTCATCAGCACCCTGGGTTATGGCGATCCGGCGACGATCTTCGAGCGCAGCCCGCGTCCGGACTTCGCACGCTTCAACCGCATCGCCTGAGCCGGTCCGGCCTCCATCCATGCGGCATCTGGTCATCGATTCGGCGAGCGAGGCCTGTTCGGTGGCGCTGATCGAGGATGGGGCGGTCGTTGACTATCGCCACGAGATCATCGGGCGCGGCCACGCCGAACGGCTGGTTCCGCTGATCGCCGAGCTTGCGGGCGGCGGCCGTGCCGACCTCATCGTCGCGGGATGCGGTCCGGGCAGCTTTGCCGGCGTGCGCATCGGCGTCGCCGCGGCGCGCGCGCTGGCGCTCGGCTGGCAGGTGCCGGTTCGTGGCTTTTCGACGCTCGCGCTCGTTGCGGCGGCCGCGGCCGACGACATCGCGGCAGCGGGCGGCGCGTTGGTGGTGACGGAGGGCGGGCATGGCCAATGGTTCGTCCAGCCCTTTGCCGCCGATCTTTCGCCGCGCGCGGAACTCCGATCGCTCCTGCCCGAAGAGGCCGTCCTGCTTGACGACGAACTCGTTGTTGGCAATCGGGCGGAGCCTTTTGTCGCACGCCGCGGTTCGGGGCGCGCTTTGACGATGTTGCCCGACGCGCGCGCTTTTCTTCGCCTGCCGCCCGCGGCGCTGATCGACCGGCCCAGCCCGATTTACGGCCGTGCGCCCGATGCCAAGCCAATGACGCCGGCATGACGGGCCCGATCCGCCTCGCTACCGCGCGCGTCGGCGATCTCGCGGCTGTGATGCGCGTGATGGATGCGGCATTCGAGCCCGCCTATGGCGAGGCATGGAGCGGCGCGCAGCTGCTGACATTGTTCGCGCTGCCCTCGGCACGCGTGTGCCTCGCCTGGGACGGCGAACAGGCGTGCGGGTTTTCCGCTGCCCGCATCGCCGGGCCGGAGAGCGAATTATTGCTGCTTGCGGTCGACCCTTCGTTCCGCGGCCGCGGTATTGGCGCGTTATTGATCCATGACTGGCGCGCTTGGGCCAGCGAACAGGGTGCAGAAGACTATTTCCTTGAAATGCGAGCGGATAATGACGCGGTTCATCTTTATGAGCGCGCGGGTTTTTCGGAGTGCGGCCGACGGCCTGCTTATTATCGCGGCAACGATGGGCTGGTTCGCGATGCAATAACGATGCGCAAATCGGTTCGCGGGGCCAGCGCCGACTGATCCGATATTGCGGAATTCCATCCAAAGTGGCAGTAATCCTGACGGCGAAAGAACAAATCCAATATTTGCCGGCATACTTCTGGGTAATAAAAATCAAGGAATAGTCTCATGTCCGACCAAGCCGATACCAACGAGATGCTCGTTACGCTGACTGCCGACATCGTCGCGGCGCATGTCAGCAACAACAGCGTCGCCCTCTCAGATCTCTCTCTGCTCATCAATAATGTGCACGCTGCGCTGTCCGGTCTCGGCACAGAGCCGGTCATCGAAGAAAAGCTGGTGCCGGCGGTTTCGATCCGCACATCGGTCAAGCCCGACTTCATCACCTGCCTTGAAGATGGCAAGAAGTTGAAGATGCTGCGCCGTCATTTGATGACGCACTATGGCATGACCCCCGACGACTATCGCGCCAAATGGGGACTTCCCGCCGACTATCCGATGGTCGCGCCGAACTACGCCGAAAAGCGCCGCGCGCTGGCGAAGGAAATCGGCCTTGGCACCAAAGGCCGTGGCGGCGGACGCAAGCCGAAGCCCAAGACCAAAGCGTGACGCTTTGCAAATGATCGCCTGAACGGGCAGGGAAGGGCGGCGTCGGAGGGTGCCGCCCTTGTCCTATCCGCGGTGCGACCCTATACAGTTGTCATAACAAAGACACGGCTGCATCTGCAGGAAAGGCCCGCATGTCCGGTAACATCGATCTTGAAGCATTGTGCCACGAAAAAGGGCTGCGCATCACCGAGCAGCGTCGCATTATCGCGCGCGTTATCTCGGATTCGGAGGATCATCCCGACGTCGAGACGCTCTATGAACGCGCGTCCAAGGTCGACAGCGGCATATCGATTGCCACCGTCTACCGCACCGTGCGCCTGTTCGAAGAGGCGGGCATTCTCGATCGCCACGATTTCGGCGACGGTCGGTCGCGCTACGAAGCGGCGCCCGAGGCGCATCACGATCATCTGATCGACGTCGAAACGGGCAAGGTGATCGAATTCGTCGATCCCGAGCTCGAGGCGTTGCAGAAAGTCATCGCCGAGCGACTGGGCTTCCGCCTCGTCGACCATCGCATGGAGCTCTATGGTGTCGCCATCGATCGCAAGCGCGACTGATCGCGCCTCGATTACCTGGCGGACGATCGCCCGTCTCACCTTGCTGGTGATGGCGTTGCTGTTCCTGATCGTTCCCCACCTTCTCTATCGTGCTGTGGGCCGCCCGTCGCCGATGGTCATGGCCTTTCTCAACGCCGCCGGCTGGATTGCGGGATTGCGTATCCGGACGACCGGCACACGGCTGCGGCGCGATGTGCTGTTCGTGTCGAACCATGTCAGCTGGCTCGATATTCTCGCACTCGGCGGCGCCGCGCGCTCGGCCTTCGTGTCGAAGGCCGAGGTTGGAACGACGCCGCTGGTCGGCTGGCTCGCCGACCAGAACAGCACCATCTATGTCCAGCGCGAAGCACGCCGCGATATCCACAACCAGGCCGATAGCCTGCGGGCCGCGCTTGCGCGCGGCCGCCCGGTGACGCTGTTTCCCGAAGGCACGACAGGTCCCGGCGACGGCCTTTTGCCCTTCCGCGCCTCGCTGTTTCAGGCGATCGTTCCGACGCCGCCCAATCTTCGGGTCCAGCCCGTCTTTCTCGATTACGGGCCCGATGCGAATGATATCGCCTGGCTCGATCCCGAATCGGGGCTCGGCAATTTCAAGCGTCTGCTCGCGCGCAAACGCCCGATCCATCTCACGATCCATTATCTCGACCCCTTGCCCGATATCGTTGAGAGCGACCGCAAGATCCTCGCGGAGGCCGCGCGCGTCATGATCGCGAACCGGATGGACAGCGTTGCGCGCCCTTCCGCCGGCGCTGCGCATCGCCTATAGCGCGCCGATGAAATCCGACTCTCCCTCAAATCCTCCCAAGACATTCCACGTCAAATCCTTCGGTTGCCAGATGAATGTCTATGACGGCGAGCGGATGGCCGAGATGCTGGGCGCCGAAGGCTATGTCGCCGCCGCCGCTGGCGCCGACGCGGATCTCGTGGTCCTCAACACCTGTCACATTCGCGAAAAAGCCGCCGAGAAAGTCTATTCGGACATCGGCCGGCTGAAACGTGCCGACGGCAGCCGCCCCACGATCGCCGTCGCCGGCTGCGTCGCGCAGGCCGAGGGCGCGGAAATCGCGCGCCGCGCGCCCACCGTCGACGTCGTCGTCGGCCCGCAGGCCTATCACCGTCTGCCCGAACTGATCGCCCGCGCCGCCCGCGGCGAAAAGGCGGTCGACCTCGACATGCCGGCCGAGAGCAAGTTTGGCGCGCTGCCGAAACGCGTCGGCGGCCAGCGCCCGACCGGTTTCCTGACCGTGCAGGAAGGCTGCGACAAATTTTGCACCTATTGCGTCGTGCCCTATACGCGCGGGGCCGAGATCAGCCGCCCCTTCGCCGACCTGATCGCCGAGGCGCGCGCCCTCGTCGCGGGCGGTGTCCGCGAGATCACGCTGCTCGGCCAGAACGTCAACGCGTGGGACGGTGAGGATGACAAGGGGCGGGCGATCGGACTCGATGGCCTGATCCGCGAACTCGCGCGCGAGGACGGGCTCGAACGCATCCGTTACATGACCAGCCACCCGAACGACATGACCGAGGGGCTGATCGCGGCGCATGGCGAGATCGACAAGCTGATGCCCTTCCTTCACCTGCCCGTACAGGCGGGCAGCGACCGGATTCTTGCCGCGATGAATCGCAGCCACAGCGCCGACAGCTACCTGCGCATCATCGAGCGCGTCCGTGCGGTGCGCCCCGATATCGCGATCTCGGGCGACTTCATCGTCGGCTTCCCCGGCGAGACCGAAGAAGACTTCGCGGCAACGCTCGATATCGTTCGCGCCACCAATTATGCGATGGCGTACAGCTTCAAATATTCGCGCCGCCCCGGGACCCCCGCCGCAACGATGGGCGACCAGATCGACGAAGCGGTGCTGAACGAGCGCCTCCAGCGCCTCCAGGCGTTGCTCAACGAACAGCAACAGGCGTTCAACGAAGCGACCGTCGGCCGCACGACGCGCCTGCTCCTCGAACGCAAGGGCAAGCTCGACGGTCAGCTCATCGGCAAGTCGCCATGGCTCCAGTCGGTGCATGTCACCGCGCCGGGGCTCAAGATCGGCGATATGGTCGATGTGCGCATCGTGTCGGCCGGTGCCAACAGCGTTGGCGCCGAAGCTCTTATGGAAGAGGTCGTCTAGTGCGGTTGGCGGAAGCTGTCTCCCCGAAGACACACTCCGTCTCCTTCCGTCGCATTCGCAGCCTGCAAGTGATGGACTCCCGTATCGGCGGGAGTACAGTCATGGTCTCGATTGAAGGAGCCTTGCTTATATGTCCAAACGCCCGCTGATCGCCTCCACTCCCGCCGAACCCGGCGACCGTGTCCGACTGACCGCGGAGTTTGAGCGAACGCAGCTTTTGGGCATTTTGTTCGGGGAGTTCGACCGCAATCTTGTTGCGATCGAAAACCGCCTCGGGGTTTATATTTCCGCCCGCGGCAACCGCGTGCAGATCGAGGGCGAAGCCGAATCCGCCGCCCGCGCGCGCGACGTACTCGTCG
Source organism: Sphingopyxis sp. (assembly GCA_051861185.1). Taxonomy (GTDB): domain Bacteria; phylum Pseudomonadota; class Alphaproteobacteria; order Sphingomonadales; family Sphingomonadaceae; genus Sphingopyxis. The sequence goes on along the minus strand of JBIMKQ010000003.1, from coordinate 107,167 downwards.
ATCTCTACAATCGCATCGAACAGGGACAGGAGGTCGACAGCGGCATGGTCGACGGGGTGATCGCGCTGTCGGCGCAACCGACGCTGGAAGGCATCATCCGCCACGACGCCAGCGAAGCGCCGCCGATCATGATCCGCACGCGCAAAAAGACCATCGTGCCGCGCGCACCGTCTCAGGTGCCATATATGCAGGCGCTCGCGCGCGAAGACATCATCTTCGCGCTCGGCCCGGCGGGTACCGGCAAAACCTATCTCGCGGTCGCGCAGGCGGTTGCACAGCTTATCACCGGCAGCGTCCAGCGTCTGATCCTCTCGCGTCCGGCGGTCGAGGCGGGTGAGAAGCTCGGCTTCCTCCCCGGCGACATGAAGGAAAAGGTCGATCCCTATCTGCGTCCGCTCTACGACGCGCTCCATGATTGCCTGCCGGCCGAACAGGTCGAGCGCCGCATCGCGAGCGGGGAGATCGAGATTGCGCCGCTCGCCTTCATGCGGGGGCGCACGCTAGCCGACGCTTTCATCATCCTCGACGAGGCGCAGAACACGACGATCCCGCAGATGAAGATGTTCCTGACGCGTTTCGGCGCGAACAGCCGCATGGTCGTGTGCGGCGATCCGAAGCAGGTCGATCTGCCAATCCCCGCCAGTTCGGGGCTCGCCGACGCGGTGAACCGGCTGCAGGGTGTGGAAGGCATCAACGTCAGCTATTTCACCAGCGCCGACGTTGTCCGCCATCCGATCGTCGGACGGATCGTCGATGCCTATGAGGGGCCGGGGGCCTGACGGCAGGGCCCTACCATCGGCATGTCGTATCGGTATGGAGCTCGACGCCGCTGATCGCGATGTCGCCGAATTTGGCCGAAAAACAGGCGAGGAATGCGGTTTTGAATGCCGCTGCCGCCGCCGCCGGATTCGATGTGACGGCGCCGATGCCGCCAGCTGCGCCCAAGGCCGCGAGCGCGCATTCCTTCACAGCCTCCAGCGCTTCCTCGCGCATGTTCTCGGAATCGATCTCGGCATAGGCCGTGAGCCGCTGTTCTGCCGACTTGACGGTGGGGGTTGATATGCCCGGAATGCTCGTGGGTATCCATTCTACCTTCGTGCACGGCGGCAAATTCATCCAGCCCAATTCCACGGATTGACGCGCCATAATCATCCTCTCCTTCGACATCATTCTGTTCGAATGGCGCTCAAGAATAGGGAAAGTGAGGGGATTATCCTCGCAGAGACGGGTTCGAATTGGCCCCGGAATGCAGCCGTTTCCGACCTTGTATTCGCTTCATACGCTCGCTTGGTCGCGGCCTCTGGATCCACCACATGGCTCAGCGTATCAGCAGCGAATGACTCGCAATAGCATAACACTTGACCCCCGGATCTTGCGCGCCTAGAGAGCCGCTATTGCGAGTCAGTCGCAATCAATCAGGGGAATCAAATTGAACATCCAGCGTCGTCCGTCCGTCTCCCGCCTTGTCGCAGGCAGCGCGCTGGGCCTCGCGCTCGCCGCGACCGCTTCGCCGGCCTTTGCGCAGGACAATGACGGCGAATATTGGGTGTCGTTCAAAAACCGCATCGTCGTTACCGCGACGCGCACCGCGGTGAAGGCCGAGGATATTCCGGTCACCGTCACGGTGAAGAGCGACGAGCAGATCGCCGACGAACTTGTCACCGACATCCGCGACCTCGTCCGCTTCGAACCCGGCGTCAGCGTCCAGCGTCAGCCCGCCCGCTTCGGCGCCGCGCTCGGCACGACGGGGCGTGCGGGCAACGACAGCTTCAATATCCGCGGCATCGGCGGCAACCGCGTGCTCGTCCAGGTCGACGGCGTCCGCGTTCCCGACGGCTTCACCTTCGGTGCGCAGGCATCGGGCCGTGGCGATTATGTCGACCTTGGCCTCGTGAAATCGGTCGAAATCCTGCGCGGGCCGTCGTCGGCGCTTTACGGCAGCGACGGCCTCGCCGGCGCGGTCAGCTTCATCACCTCCGACCCGGTCGATTTCCTCGAACCCGGCAAGAATGTCGGCGGCCTGCTCCGCGCCGCCTACAGCAGCGCGGACGAGGAATTCAGCGAAACCGCGATCCTTGCGGGGCGCAGCGGCGACTGGTCGATCATGGCCGCCTACACCCGCCGCGACTACAAGGAGCTCGACAATAAGGGCGACGTCGCGGGCGGCATCTATGTCGACGGTGTTGCCGGCACCTCGGGCAAGGACGCGAATACCGGTCCGCTCCGTACGCTGCCCAATCCGCAGGACGGTCGTTCGAACGCGGCACTGGCACGGATCGTCTATGATCCTGCCAATGGGCACAAAATCCGCCTGACCGGCGAATATCTCGACACCGATCTCTACACCAACGGCCTGACCGGCGTGACTGCCACGCGCAACGCGTTGGGCGTCGTTACCTCCAGTGTCGACCGGCTCGAAGCTTGGGACAGCGGCGAGCGTAAACGCGTATCGCTCGACTGGAGCTGGGAAGGTGAGGGGGCGATCGATTTCGCGCGCATCGCGCTCTACTGGCAGGACGGCGAAGACACTCAATATACCGAGGAAGACCGCACTCCCGCCGCCGACCGCACGCGCCTCAACACCTTCGAAAACCGCGTGATCGGCGCCTCGGCCGATGCGCGCGCCGACTTCGCGACCGGCGCGATCACCCACCGCCTCGTCTTCGGCGGCGACATCAGCAAGACGCGCCAGCGCGGCCTGCGCGGCGGCACGGTGCCGCCGTTCGGCGAAACCTATCCGACGCGTGCCTTCCCGACCACCGACTTCACCCGCGCCGGCCTGTTCGTCGGCGACGAAATCTCGGTCGCCGGAGGGCGCCTGCTTTTCTATCCGGCGCTGCGCTTCGACTGGTACGACCTGTCGCCCGACAACGACCCGCTGCTCCCGACCTTTGCCGGCGCGAAGCAGGACGGATCGCGCGTCTCGCCAAAGTTCGGCGCGGTGTGGAAAATCACCGACGAGGTCCGCCTGTTCGCCAACTATGCGACCGGCTTCAAGGCGCCCGAGCCGGGACAGGTGAACCAGTTCTTCTCGAACCTCGCGTCGGGCTACACCTCGATCCCGAACCCCGATCTTGGTCCCGAACGCAGCGAAAGCTTTGAGGGCGGCATCCGCTTTTCGAGTGATGCGATCAGCCTCGACGTCACGGGCTTTTCGGCGCGCTACAAGGATTTCATCAGCCAGGAGCAGGTCGACGGCAGCTTCACGCCCGCCGATCCCGCTATCTTCCAATTCGTGAATCTCGATCGTGTCCGAGTCAAAGGGGCCGAGGCGCGGTTCGAGGGGCGAGCGTCGTCCGGCCTTTATACGACGCTCGCCCTATCCTATGCGAAGGGGGACATCATCGATCCCGACGGCATACGTTCGCCGCTCGAATCGATCGACCCGCTCAAGCTCGTCGCCGGCGTCGGTTACCGTCAGCCGCGGGGGCTATTCGGCGGTCAGATCATCATGACGCACAGCGCGCGCAAGGAAGCATCGCGTACAAACGGCGGCTACCGGCCCGACGATTTCACCATCCTCGATGCGACGGCCTATCTTCGTATCACCGAGGGGCTGACGCTGCGCGGCGGCGTCTTCAACATCTTCGACAAGAAATACAGCTGGTGGAGCGACGCGCGCGGGCTTGCCAATACGACGGTCATCGGCGGTCGCACATTCCCGATCGAGGTGATCGCCGACGCCTATACCCAGCCCGGCCGCAACGCGAGCTTGTCGCTCAGCTTCCGCTTCTAAAAGAAAACAGAAGGACTGCACCGATGAAAACCTATCGCAAGCTTGCCGCCAGCCTGTTGCTGCTCACCACCGCGCTGCCCGTTGCGGCGCCAGCCCATCCGCCGATCGCCGCCGAGGCTGCGGTCGCCAGTTTCGAACAGGACCGCGCCGACATCCTCGCGATGGCGGGCAATTATCGCGTCAGCTTCAACATGCAGGAATCGACGCGCTGGGATCCGAACTATGAAATCCTCGAGCCCAAGCGTTCGGGCGGCAACGAAGTCGTGCGCGTAATCGAGGATAGCGGCCGCAAGATCAGCCTGCAGCATATGCTCGTCATCACCGGCGACGACGACAAGAGCATGATCATCAAGCATTGGCGGCAGGACTGGGAATATGAGCCCGCAAAACTGCTCGTCTATTCGGATCGCAACAGCTGGACGTGGGAAGATGTGCCCGAACGCATGCGCACCGGCCGCTGGTCGCAGACGGTATGGCAGGTCGACGATTCGCCGCGTTACGGCGGCTGGGGCCAGTTCGAAACGCAGGGCGGCGTCCGCCGCTGGCGCTCGAACTGGACGTGGCGCCCGCTCGCGCGCCGCGACGCTGTGCGGGGTCCCGTCTATGACCGCTACCTGTCGATCAACCGCCACCAGCCCAGCCCCGACGGCTGGATCCACTGGCAGGACAACACCAAAATGGGGACAAAGGACGGCCAGCTGGTCCCGATCGTCCAGGAATATGTCCTCAACACCTATATCAAATATGACCAATATGACGTGAAGGCGGCCGACGATTATTGGGCCGCGACCAAGGAGTATTGGGCCGCAGTGCGTGCCGAATGGGACCGCGTCTCTGCGACCAAGGGCGGTATCGCGATCAACGAGGAAGCACAGACCGGCACCGTGATCAGCGGCCGCCTGCTCGAAATGGCCGACGAGGTTCAGGAAAAGAAGCTGACCACCGCCAAGGCGATCGCCGAGGCGAAGAAGCTGATCGAAACGAACACGCGCAGGTTTTGAAGATTGAAGCCCGAACTGGGGGCGGCTCGCGAGGGCCGCCCCTATTTTGTCGGGACGTGCCGCCGCGCCATGCAGAATGTCCGCAGCGCGACCGCGTCATGCCAGGCATTGTGCGGAACATGGCTGAGTTCGGCGGTCGAGAAATTCACGACCTCGGCCAGCTCGAACCGCACCGCCGACACAATCAGCCGCCGCCCGTCGTCGGTCGCCAGCAGTCGCGCGGCGTGAACAATGTCCTCGGGCCAGTCGGCGATCAGCACCGGTTCCGCGTCGGTCGCCAGATAATCCGCAAAGGCCCATTGCAACTCGTCATAGGACATGGGCTCGACGTCGAGCGCCGGAATGACATGCGCCGCGACCCATGGCGTCGGGTCGCGGCACTCGACCGCGCCGTAAAATGGCGTCGCACCTTCGCTTTCAGGAACCAGCGCGATCGAAATCAGCGCGCCGCCAAACCCGTTGAACTCGGCGTCGAGATAATAGCGCAACCGCCTATTTCTTCCTCGCTCCGTCGACGCTCCAGATACCCGCGCCGCGCGTCGCGATGAACAGGAAGATGAAGCAGTACAGGATGATCGTCTCGCCTTGATTGACGATCGGGTAGGGACTCTGCGTGCCGTGTGCGACCCAGTAACCGACCGCCGACATGCCGCTGGCGATGAAGGCGGCGGGGCGGGTGAACAGACCAATCACGATCAAAATCCCGGCGACGATCTCGATTGTCCCCGCCGCGTAGAACATCGGGTTGAGCGGATAGGGAAAGGCCGTCGGGAAATTGAAGAATTTTTGCACGCCATGGGCAAGGAACAAAAGGCCCGAAACGATGCGAAGGAGCGCATAGGCGCGGTCGCCGTGGTCATCGAGAAACTTCATGAGTGGCCCCCCAAATTTGATTGTCGATGCTGGCAGGCTAACGGATTTTTCAGCGGACGCGAAATTTTTTCGCGCGCCATGTCACACCCGCCGATCCTGTTTCGTCATATCCGTACAACCCCACGAAGGAGACATGATATGACCAAGGTAACCGACCCCTATGCCGCCGCCCCGCAGCTGATGAAGCAGTGGATGGCCGTCAGCCTCGCCGCGGAAAAGAGCCTCGAGCCGAGCCTGATCGAACTGGTGAAGATCCGCTCGTCGATCCTGAACGGCTGCGCCAACTGCATCAACATGCACACCGTCGAAGCCCGCGCAAAGGGCGAGACCGAACAGCGCATATACCTGCTCTCGGCCTGGCACGAAGCGCCCGTCTACACGCCCCGCGAACGCGCCGCGCTCGCCTGGACCGACGCCTTGACCCGCCTCTCGGAAGGGCACACACAAAAGGCTGCAAAGGATGCGCTCGAAACGCATTTCACGCCGGAGGAACAGGTGAATCTGACCGTGATGATCAACGTCATCAATGGCTGGAACCGCATCGCGGTCGGCTTCGACCTCTGGTACGAAAACGGCGCGCTGGTGAAAGCCGCCTGATGACCCCCGATGGCATCCGCGGCGAAATCGATGCGGCGGCGGACGCGGCGGTCAGTTTCGACCCGCTGCGTCCGCTCCTCATCCGCGTCGCCTATCGCATGCTCGGTTCGGTCGCCGACGCCGAGGATGTGGTGCAGGATGCTTTCATCCGCTGGCTCGGCACCGATCGCAACGAAGTGCGCGAGCCCGCGGCTTTCCTCCGCCGCACCGTGACGCGGCTCTGCCTCGACCAGATCAAATCGGCGCGGAGCCAACGCGAGACCTATGTCGGCCCCTGGCTTCCCGATCCGCTCGTCGAGGAAGAAGAGGAGGACGATGTCACGCTGCCGTTGATGCTCGCGCTCGAACGCCTCTCACCGCTCGAACGCGCCGCCTTTCTGCTTCACGACGTCTTCGGCGTCGAGTTCGACGAGGTCGCGAAGACGATCGACCGCGATCCCGCCGCGACGCGCCAGCTCGCGGCGCGTGCCCGCACCCACGTCCGCGACGCGCGCCCGCGATACAAGCTCGAGAAGGAACAGGGGCTCCAGATCGCCAATGCCTTTTTCGCGGCATCGCGCAGCGGCGATATGGGCGCACTCGGCGCGTTGCTTGCGGCCGATGTCGGCCTATGGTCCGACGGCGGCGGCAAGCGTCCGGCGGTGACCGAGCCGGTGTTCGGTTACGACATCGTGCTCAAGCTGCACCGCAGCCTGGCGGTGCTGTTCGGCAAATATGGCTCGACGCTTGTCCACACCGGCACGATCAACGGCCTGCCAGGCTTCGTCACGCGCGAGGCCGACGGCGAGTTGCAGACCACCGCGCTCGAGATCGAGGACGGCAAGGTCACCGCCATTTACGTCATGCGCAACCCCGACAAGCTGCGGCATATGCATTGAATCGCGGCCTCCCTCGCGTCGAGGGAGGCGCCGCGATCATTTTTCGACGGCTAGGTCGGGGATATATTGAGAAGCAATCTTGTCGACGAATTTTTCGGGCGAAGCGCCCATCAGGTTCGTCAGGACCACAACGCTAAGGTCGTCCTTGGGATAAATGAAGACGGTGGCGCGCGCTCCGCCAGTCAGGGCAAGGGCGGGATGTTCGGCGCGTCGTACCGATGGCCAGCCCAAGCCATAGCCATTAATGAATGCGTTGAAGCCGCGAAAGCTGCCATCTTTTTGCGGCTGCGGTTTCCAGAGTTCCTCAAGGCTGTTCTTGTTGAGCAGTTGCAATTTCTGGATCGCAATAACCCATTTCGCCAAATCGATGGCCGTGGATTGGATTCCGCCGATCGGGAGCAATTGTGCGGACGTCCATGCTTCCTGACGCACAAACGCGGTTTCACTACGATCGACGCCGACAGTTTTCATCCCGTCAAACTTCAGCGTCAAATGTGTATAGAGCTCAGCCAGGTCAGGCTTGGCCGCGACAGGATAGGCAAAGCGTGTCTGCTTCATGCCCACTTTATTAAACTGCCGATCGCGCACGAAATCCGAAAAGGATTTCCCTGAAAGCTTCGCGATAATTTTCCCCATCACGACATAGTTGGTCTGGCTATATCGATAACCCGCCCCGGGCGCGAACATCAGGGGATTTTGCCGCACCCTTGCCCAGGCGGCATCCGGGTCAACAAGACCATCAATCGGCCGGGTATTATCGTCCACAATTTCGGGCAGCCCCGATGTATGGGTGAGAGCCTGCCGAACGGTGACGCCGCTCCATGCTTCCGGAAGCTTTTCGAGATAGGTCGAGATTGGCGCATCAAGATCAAGCTTGCCCCCTTCGACAAGCTGCATTGCCGCAACACCGGTAACGGCCTTGCTGATCGAATTGATGCGGAAAATGGTTTTGTTCGTGACGGGGGCAGATGTTTCCCTGTTGGCCAGACCATAGGCACCCGTGAAGACGATCCTGCCATCCTGCACTATCGCCATTTGCAGCCCGGGAATATCGCGGGCAGCCATCTCGCTTTGGATCAGCTGTTCGATTGCAATGGCTTTGCTTTTGGCATTCGCGACAATTGGCGTTTGGGCATTTGCGCTGTTCGCAAGTCCACCCATAACCGCAATCAGGCCGATTGCGGCAGAATATCTATTGAGCATTATTCGGTGATCCAAAGTTGGAGGTGGGTCGTGGCTGATGCTGTGTATTACCATAGCCACACACCATCGTTGGCGTCAAGCTAGACGGACCCCGCGGCGATTTGGCATGGCGGTTGGCTGAAACTGGCACGCCGCCTTGAACGCCTAAACCAGTACGGCCCTATCGGCGCCCGGCTGGTGGACAGTTTTTTGCTGTCCTACGTCGCGCCGTCGCTATAGCGTCGGACCATGACCAGCATCGAGCATCTACCCGGTTCTTCCGATATCCAAGCCGTACGACTTCCGAGTGAAGTTGCGCAGTTTTCGGTCGCTTTTCTGTCGCGAGACCTTGCGTGCTGAGCGTTGAGACCCATGCGGCGACGCCTTGGCCCGACGCGCTCGATTGGGAAGTGCGGGCAGGGGAGGCAGTGGCGGCGGCTTTGGCGTTGACGCCCTATGCCTCGCTTGCCGATGCGGCGCCGTTGGTCGAGGTCGCGGTGCGGCTGACCGACGATGCAGAGGTCCATACGCTCAACCGTGATTTTCGTGGGCGTGACAAGCCCACGAACGTGCTGTCCTTCCCACAGGTGCAGGATGACCTGCTCGAAGGTCTCGCGAACAGCGACGACGGCGAAATTCTGCTTGGTGACATCGTGCTCGCGCGCGAAACCTGTGCGCGTGAAGCCGACGAAAAGGGGGTCTCGATCGTCGATCACGCCACCCACCTGATCGTCCACGGCACGCTGCATCTCGTCGGTTACGACCATATGGACGATGCCAGCGCGGGGGCGATGGAAGCGCTCGAGGTGAAAGCGCTTGCATCGCTGGGCATCGCCAATCCATATGCGGACCTCGATTAACACAGGAAACGACACGCATATGCCCGACGACCAGGGATCTTCGACCCGATCGGAAGAGGACAGTAGATCCGGCCTCTGGGCCGGAATCCGGACATTGCTATTTGGCGGCAACAACGAGCCGTCGCTGCGTGAGCAGATCGAAGACGTCATCGACGAGGCCGAGGAAGAGGGCCAAGAGCGGCGCGGCAGCAGCGTCGTCGGCGATCTCTCGCCGATCGAGCGCAAGATGCTGCGCAACCTGCTTCATTTCGGTGAGCAGACGGTCGACGATGTCGCGGTGCCGCGCGCCGACATCATCGCGATCCCCGAAAGCGCCAGCTTTGACGAAATCGTCGCGCAATTTGCCGAAGCCGGACACAGTCGCCTGCCGGTCTACCGCGAAAACCTCGATGAAGTCGTCGGCATGATCCACGTCAAGGATGTGTTCGCGGTGCTCGCCGAGGGGCGGCCGCCGCCGCCGCTACTCGACCTCATCCGCCAGCCACTTTACGTCCCGCAGTCGATGGGCGTGCTCGACCTGCTCGCCGAAATGCGCGCGAAACGCACGCACCTCGCGATCGTCATAGACGAATATTCGGGCACCGAAGGCCTGCTGACGATCGAGGATCTGGTCGAGGAAATCGTCGGCGAGATCGAGGACGAGCATGACGACGAGCCGACCGCGCTGTTCGCGCCGGGGGACGGAGGCTGTTGGGAAGCCGACGCGCGCGCCGAACTCGACGATATCGGCGAAGCGATCGACCCGCGGCTTGCCGAGATCGAGGAGGATGTCGACACGCTGGGCGGTCTCGCCGCGGTGCTCGCCGGTCATGTGCCCGAGGTCGGCGAAATCCTGCTCCACCCGAGCGGCTGGCGGATCGAGGTGACCGAGGCCGATGAGCGTCGCGTTCACCGTCTGCGGCTCCATCCGCCGGTCGTCGTCGACCTTGAGGCTTCATCGGACCGGTCCGAGGAGTTCTGACGCAATTGCCTTTGTCCGTCCAAGGGACTAGCGCAGGCGCGATGGACGTTTCCGACCTTCGCATCGCCCTGTTCAGCGGCAATTATAACATGACGACCGATGGTGCGAACAAGGCGCTGAACCGCCTCGTCGGCTATCTTCTGGCGCATGGGGCGGCGGTGCGCGTCTATTCGCCCACCGTCGCCAACCCCGATTTCGAACCGACCGGCGATCTGGTGAGCGTGCCGTCGTTCGCAATTCCGGGCCGCAGCGAATATCGTATTCCCGTGTCCTTTTCGTCGCGGGTGCGTGAGGACATTACCGCGTTCGCGCCCAATATCGTCCATATTTCCAGCCCGGACCGCGTGTCGCGGCAGGCGGCGGCATGGGCGCGGCGACGTCGCCTGCCCGTCGCCTGTTCGGTGCACACACGTTTCGAAACCTATTTCCGCTACTATAACCTGTCCTTCCTCGAACCCCTCGTCGTGGCCTGGCTGCGCAAGCTATACCGCAAGTGCGACGCGCTGATCGCGCCGTCGGAAAGCTTTGCGCAGGTGCTCCGCGACCAGCGGATGAATTACGACATCGGCATCTGGACCCGGGGCGTCGAGCAGGGGGTTTTCAACCCCGGTCGCCGCGACATGGAATGGCGGCGTTCGCTTGGCATCGAAGACGGCGTGCCCGCCATCGCCTTCCTCGGCCGGCTGGTGATGGAAAAAGGGCTCGACGTGTTCGCCGATGCGATCGATGTGCTTGCGCGGCGCGGCGTGCCGCACAAGGTCGTCGTGATCGGTGAAGGGCCCGCGGGCGAATGGTTCGAATCGCGCCTGCCGAACGCCCGCTTCGTCGGCTTCCAGGGGGGCGAAGATCTCGCCCATGCGCTCGCCTCGTGCGATATCTTCTTTAACCCGTCGGTCACCGAAACTTTCGGCAATGTCACCCTCGAAGCCATGGCGTGCGGCCTGCCGGTGGTCGCGGCGCGCGCGACCGGCAGCGCCAGCATCGTCAAGCACGGCCAGACTGGTTATCTCGTCGCTCCCGGTTCGATCACGGGTTTTGCCGACCATCTCCAGCGCTATTGCCGCAATATCCAGCTGCGCGCCGAACATGGTGCGGCGGCGGTCCTCGAAAGTGGCGCCTATCAATGGGATGCGATCAATCAGGCGGTCGCCGACACCTATATTCGCTTGATCCGCCAGAAACAGCGGCGGCGGGGCTGAGCGTCCGATGGCCGGGGATCTGTTCGGCGAAGATGCGCCCGCGGTGAAACAGGGCGGTGTCACCGGGCCCATGCCGCTCGCAGAGCGGCTGCGCCCGCGTGACCTGAGTGACGTCGTCGGGCAGGAACATCTGACCGGGCCCGAGGGCGCGATCGGCCGGATGGTCGCGGCGGGGCAATTGTCGTCGATCATCCTCTGGGGCCCGCCCGGTACCGGCAAGACGACGATCGCGCGGTTGCTCGCCGAAGCCGTGGGCATGCGCTTCGCCCCGCTCTCGGCGGTCTTCTCGGGCGTCGCCGACTTGCGGCAGGCCTTTGCCGATGCCGAGAGGATGGCGACGGCGGGCAAGCGGACCTTGCTCTTCGTCGATGAGATTCACCGCTTCAACCGTGCCCAGCAAGACGGCTTTCTGCCTTATGTCGAACGCGGCACGGTTGTCCTTGTCGGCGCGACGACCGAGAATCCCAGCTTCGCGCTGAACGCGGCGCTGCTGTCGCGGGCGCAGGTACTGGTGCTGAACCGGCTCGGCGAAGAGGCACTGGTAACGCTGGTCGAGCGTGCCGAGACGGAGGTCGGCCGTGCTCTGCCCGTCACCGATGATGCGAAAGCCGCTTTGGTTTCGAGTGCCGACGGCGACGGCCGCTTCCTGCTCAACCAGGTCGAAACATTGTTCGCGACCGCGATCGACACCCCGCTCGATCCCGCCGAACTCGCGCAATTCCTGCATCGCCGCATGCCCGTCTATGACAAGGATCGCGACGGTCACTATAACCTGATCTCCGCGCTGCATAAAGCGCTGCGCGGCTCCGATCCGCAGGCCTCGCTTTACTGGCTGGCGCGGATGCTCGTCGCGGGGGAGGAGCCGCTTTACGTTTTGCGCCGAATCGTCCGGTTCGCGAGCGAAGATATCGGCCTCGCCGACCCACAGGCGCTGGTGCAATGCCTCGCCGCGAAGGACGCCTATCAGTTCCTCGGTTCGCCCGAAGGCGAGCTCGCGATCGTGCAGGCGTGCCTCTATTGCGCGACGGCGCCGAAATCGAACGCGGCCTATGCAGCGCAAAAGGCGGCATGGTCAGCAGCACGCGAAACCGGCAGCCTCGCACCCCCCGCCAATATCCTCAACGCCCCGACCAAACTGATGAAAGATCTGGGTTATGGCGAGGGCTATAGTTATGATCATGATGCTCCCGACGGCTTTTCGGGCGACAATTACTGGCCCGACGAGATGACGCCGGTCGATTTTTACCGCCCCGTCGATCGCGGCTTCGAAAAGCGCATTGCCGAACGCCTCGCCTGGTGGGACGAAAGGCGGCGGGCGACAGACTGACGCCGGCCTTGCCCTGAACCCCGCACAGGTATAGTTTCCGCTGCGTCGGGTCGCGCCGGAACTGGGGTAGTCATCATGGCATTGGCGCTTGTCTTTGCCGCTGCAGCGGCACCGATCCTGTCCTGTCCAGGCGGCATTATCGAAACCACATGTACCGCCGTCGAGGTGACGGCGAAGATCGAGCTGACGCGCGCGCGCGTGTCGAACATCGCGCAACGATGCCTGTACGATTTTGGCGGGCGTTGCACTGTCGAGGCGAGCGGGCGGATCAACAGCGTCGATCGCGGGACGCCCTTGCTCTGGCAAAAAATGCTTCTTGCGCCGCGCGACGGGCCGCAAGCGCGAATGCTTGTACTGTTGTCGCAGGACAAGGCGGGGAAAGCGACGCTCGCGGGCTTCGCCGAAAGTTCGGGATCGATCGGGACGCCCGATCTGGTGATCCATGGCGACAAGCGCCGTCTGATCCACGTCGGCGGCACGATGGCGGGAAGCGGCGGCGGCAACGCCGATGCGCTGTTCATAAGCGATACGGCGGCGCCCAAATGGCGCCGGGTCGATCTGTCCGGTTGGTCGGAGCAGGGGGGCGGGATGTTGCCAAAGGGTTATTGGCTGCGTGGGCCGGCCCAATTCGTGTTCGACGAGATGTTCGCGGTCATTCCGGTCGCGCGCGATGGCGACGGCAATTGTTGCCCGCGCGGCGGCAATGCGTTCTATGACCTAGATATTCAGGGCGACCGGCTGGTGTTGACGCGCCTGCGCTTCCAGCCCATGCAGCCGTTGGGGCGCGACGTCGAGGTTACCGCCGGGACATTGAAAGACTGAGCAAAACGGCACGATGACGCTGAAATTCGACAGCTGGGACGATGTGGTCGCCTTTGCCTGTGCGCTTCCCGATGTTGAAATGCTCTCCTTTTACGGCACGCCCTGTCCCAAGCTCAACGGCAAGGCGCTCGCATCGCCGGGGCGCGAGCTGGGCAGTTTCGCCGTGATGTGCAGGCCCGACGAGAAGGAAATTCTGCTTGAAACCGATCCCGACACCTTCTGGCAGACCTCGCATTATCAAGGCTGGCACGCGCTTCTCGTTTGCTTCGGCTCCGACGATCCCGAACGGGTCGCCGATGTCCTTCGCCGGGCGTGGTGGGACCGCGCGAAAAAGGCCCAGCGGCAGGATTTTGGCGAGCGGCCCTGACCTGATCCGCCGGCTGATCATCGGCCTCGCACTGACGGGCTGCGCGCTTCCCGCCCATGCCCAGACGCCCGCGGCGAAAATGAATGCCGAACTGAACCGCGCTTGGGCGGCTGGCTACCGTGCAGGCTTCGTCTGTTCGTCGCTGTGGAACGGCGGGGGCAAGCCGCTCGACGCGATCGAACGCGACGAGCTTACGGGCATCTATCCCGAGATCGAAGCCGACGTTCGCGCGCTCAAGGCCGATGTAGATGATAAAGCGAGGCGCGTGAGCGTGCGCTACCGCGACGACATGCCGCCGCGGATCGCGGAGTGGAGCGGGCGGGAAGGCTGCGTCACCCTGCCGATCGGCGCGCAGCCAGCTGCGGCGGCCCCGTCCGGACGGCGGCCTGATCTCGATGCGCGACCCTGGCCGCTCGGTGACAAGGATGCGAGCTGGCCGATCGCGAGGGCGCTGACATCTTTCGATCGGGTGGGTACGAACATAGCAAGCTTCGGCGGGCGGACCAGTTCGCTGCTGATCGTCAAGAAGGGCAAGATATCGGTCGAGCGCTATTGGGGCGGGCATGACCGTCATACGGCGCAGCGCACCTTTTCGGTCGCCAAATCGATGGCGGCGACGCTGATCGGCCATGCGATGTTTCAGGGCCGCATCGACGTGACGGCGCCCGCAAAGATTGCCGAATGGCAGTCGCCCGGCGATCCGCGTGCCGCGATCACCACCGAACAGCTGATGCGGATGGCGAGCGGCCTCGCCAGCGACACAGCGGGCAACCGCAGCGATGCCATCTATATGGGCGGCGCTTCGGTGCGCCAGTGGACGGCGCAATGGCCGCTGCTGAACCCGCCGGGCACGCGCTATCGCTATGCGAATAACGACACGATGCTCGCGGTGCTTTCGCTTAAAGCCTGGCTGAATGCGCCGCTCGATCCGGCAAGCTTCTTCGATCGCCTCGGCATGACGCGCACCTTCGCCGAACATGACAAGGATGGCGATTATATCCTGTCGAGTCAGGTCTGGACGACCGCGCGCGATCTCGCGCGGCTCGGTCTGCTCTATCAGAACGACGGAGAATGGCAGGGTCAGCGCCTGCTGCCCGAAAACTGGCGCGCCTTCGTTACCACGCCCAGCGGGCCGCAGCCCGACGGACCGTTCGGCTATGGTGCGGGCTTCTGGCTCCTGAACAAGTCGGCTGGTGTCCCCGCCGACGCTTTCGGTGCTTTTGGCAACCGCGGCCAATATATCGTCGTCATCCCGTCGCGCGCGCTGGTGATCGTCCGTCAAGGCTATGACGACGACAAGAACCGCCTGGATATCGCGGGGCTCGTCAAGGCTGTGGTCGTCGCCGACGGTCCGCCCTGATCCTATTCGAAGGGCGGATAACGCTCGAAAGTCGGTAGCTCGTCAAGCTTTTCCATCCAGTCGATGCGTTCGGCGGTCTGGATCTGCGCCTGCGCCGGGATCAGGTCGGGTTCGTCGAGCGTCGCGATCTGCACGTCGATCTGACCAGGAAAAATCGCGTCATTGGAATAGAAGAGACCGGTGCCGCAATTGTCGCAGAAGTGCCGCCGGCCATGTTCGGATGATGCATAGATCTTGGCCGTGCCGCTGATCTCGATCTCGTCGAGCCCGACCAGCCCCCAACCGACCATCGGCGCGCCCGAATGGCGACGGCAATCCTTGCAATGGCATAACGCATGGTGCTGGACGGCGGTGCTCATCGAATAGCGGATCGCACCGCAATGGCATTGTCCGCTGGCACGGGGGGCTTGGTCGCTCATCACTCTCTCCTCGAGGAATCGAGTGGAGAACATAACATAAACATAGTCGCTCTGACAATGACCGGGACGGCATGATGTTAGCGGGATATTAACCACAAGCTCCTAGGTGGCAGAGACAGGATTTGGGGAATTTCGATGGATCAGGACGGGCAGGACGTGCAGACATCGGGACGATGGGCTGCGTTTATCGGCATGGATTTGGCCAAACGATGAAGCTTGTCATCCAGATACCCTGTCTGAATGAGGCCGAAGACCTTCCCGCCACGCTCGCGGCGCTGCCGCGCAGGATCGAGGGGATCGACCTGATCGAGATCCTCGTCATCGATGACGGCAGCACCGATAATACCGCGCAGGTCGCCCGCATGTGGGGCGCACACCATATTGTCCGTCACCGCACCAACCGCGGCCTCGCCGCCGCCTTTCGTTCGGGTATCGATGCGGCGCTGGCCGCCGGCGCCGATATCATCGTCAACACCGATGCCGACGGCCAATATGTCGGCGAAGACATCGCCAAAATCGTCTCGCCGATCCTCGACGGGCGCGCGGATATCGTCGTTGGCGATCGTGGTGTCGGCGACAATGCGCATTTCGGCCCCGTAAAACGCTGGCTGCAGGAATTGGGCAGCGCCTTGGTTCAGCGCCTCGCAAATGTGGACATTTCGGATGCGGTCAGCGGTTTTCGCGCGATCAGCCGCGACGCGGCGCAGCGCATCAACATCACGACCGAATTCAGCTATACGACCGACATGCTGATCCAGGCGGGGCGCAAGCGCCTGTCAATCCTGAGCGTGCCGATCCGCACCAATGCCACGACGCGCCCGTCGCGCCTGTTCAAATCGATCCCGCGCTTCATCGTCAACACGGGCATCACGATGGCGCGCGCCTACACGACCTATAACCCGCTTCGCGCCTTTGTCGGTCTGGGCCTTGCCATTGCGTTCATCGGTGTCGTGCCGATCGTTCGGTTTCTGATCTTCTATCTTCAGGGCGGCGGCGACGGCCATGTGCAATCGCTCGTGATCGGCGGCGCGCTGCTCGTGCTGGGCACGATCGTCGCCGTTATGGGCGTGCTCGCCGACCTGATCGCCGCGAACCGCAAGCTTATCGAGATGAGCCTCGTTCGTCTGCGCCAGATCGAGGAGCGCCTTCCGGCCCCTGCCGAAAAGCACGAGCCGGTCGCCGCGAGTCGCCGGAAAGGCGCCGCGTGACGACACCCGCGGGCGGTGTTCCCGCCGCAGTCTCGTCCAGAGGACCGCGGCTGCCGCACGCAAATTCGCTGTTCTGGCCGCTCGCGGGGATCGTCGTTGCGCTGGCTGGCCATCTCTATCTTGCCCTGACGCGTGCGATCAACTGGGATGAATTCTATCATTATAGCCAAGTGCAGAAACTGGCGCAGGGCACGCTGAGCGAACCGCTGCAAACGCTCTATACGCGCGCGTTCGTCTGGGTCGTCGATCTTCCTGGCGTCGGGGTCGATCACATAATCGTGATCCGGCTTTTCATGTTTTTGTGCGAAATCGCCGTTGCCGCCGCGATCATCGGCGCGGCATCGCGTTTTGTCGCGAAGGTCCCCGCGGCCTTTTGCGCGCTTATCTACCTCACCGCCGGATATGTGCTTCAGCACGGCACCTCGTTCCGTTTCGACGCGCCCGCTGCGTCGCTGCTGATGACGGCGGCGTGGATATTGCTGCGGTTTCGGTTGAACGCCGGCCGGATCCTCCTCGTCGGCGTGCTTGCCGGCATCGCTGCCATGCTGACGATCAAGACGATCCTTTATACGCCAGTCTTTCTGGGTATCGCCTGGCTCCTGTGGACCGAGGCAGACAACAAGCGGCGGCTATTCTTCCAGCTTATCGCCATCGCTGCCGCTGCGCTTGGTTCGTTCGCGCTGATCTATCTCGCGCATGCGAGCAGTCTCGCCGGCAACAGCGACGTAGAAGCGATGCGCGTCGTTTCGCGCGCGGGCGGCAAGATGTTTCATTTCGGCTATGTCACCTATTGGCTGTCGCTTGTGAAAGGCGTGCAGCTTTCACCGGTGCTTGCGCTCGTCATATTGGCCTTTCCCGCTGTCATCTGGAAAGCCGCCAGATCAAGGGCGGAAAAGCTGGCGCTGACCGGATTTTACCTGCCGATCCTCAGCCTGTTTTTCTATCACAACACCGCGCCCTATTTTTACGTCTATATGCTGCCGCCCGTGACTGTTGCTTGCGGGGTGGTGCTGGCATCACTGGTTGCACGCTATCGCTCGATATCGATTGCTGCGCTGCTGTTGCTGGGAGGCGCGTTCGTTTTCTACAATGAACCGCCGAACACCATCGAACGCCAACGGCAGATGCTGCGGGTGGCAGAGGGAATGTTTCCCGGCGGCGTGGCCTATTTCGACAGCTGCGCGATGCTGGGAAGCTTCCCGAAGGCGAATGCTTTCATGACGCCGTGGGGGATCGATCAATATCTCGCGGGTGGTTTTCCGAGCCTTGAGCAGACCATGGCGTCAACGCCCGTGCCGTTGCTGGTCAACGACGATTATATGTTCGAGGATGCGCTGAAGGGCACCGCCCCCGTTCCCGCCTTTCTTCCCGGCGATCTCGCGGCGATTCGCGACACCTTCGTTCACCTGTGGGGCCCGTTCTGGATCGCCGGCGAAGAGATGCCGGCCAAGGCGCGCGATTACGCGTTCCAGATCCGGGTGCCCGGATCTTACACGGTCCAAGGCGCGAGCGTCGTGATCGGCGACCGCGTGACCGCGCCAGGCCAGATCGTCCACCTCGATCGCGGTGTCTATCGGGCATCGACGGTTGGCGACAAGGGCTCGCGGCTTATCTGGGGCAAGGGCATCAAACCGCCGGCGCAGCCCCATGACGGCGGCCCGCTGTTCATGCCGTTCTGAACACCCGAAACCGGAGTTTTCCGAAGGCGTGGTTTCCTCCCCGCCCCGGACTTTCGTCTAAAGCTTCTTGGGTCTGCCCAGCGTGAAGAGGCCATATCCCAGGTCGCCGGCGATCGACGAAGCGCGGAGCGCCAACGTGGTTGCCATCAGGGCGGCCGCTGGGAGTCCGGTGCCGGCGAGGGCGAGAAGCGCCGCTTCGCGAATGCCGATGCCGCCCGGGGCGACCGGCACGACAAAGCCGGCAAGCCATGCCAGCAGGAAGAGCGCGGCAAAATGCGCAAGGCTCGTCCCGGCAGGCAGGATCACCGCGCCGAGCAATGCGGCCGCGAGCGCAAAGGCCGAAAAAGCAAGAATCTGAAAAGCCAATGCGGTCAATAACGGCCGACGCGCGGCGAGAGATGCGCCGACCAGTATTCCTGCCGCAACGCCTGCAATGGCCGGCGAGCGGTCGAAGCCGACACACAGGGCGGCAACCGTCATGCTGCTCACCAGGTGCAGGCCGACTTCGACGAAGGCCGACTTCGCGAGCTTTTTATGTGCGATGCCGGTCTTCGCGCCCTCAACCTGACGGCTGATATATTGGAAGACCGATCCCGGCAGATATTTCATCAACACGCCACGCGCATAAATGCGCGCCATGTCGCGGCGCGGACGGATATGTTCGGGATCTACCAGTGCGGTCCACGCGTGCGCCAGCGCACGGTCGGCGGCGGCAAAGAGCAGGGGCGCGCCGATCAATGCGCCGGCGAGGCTCCACGACGCATGGGGCTGGAGTGTCGACCAGTCGAGGCGCCACAACCGCTCGGCGATAAAGACGACGCTGCCCGCCAGCGCTGCACCGCCGACCCACCGTCCGATCCGGTCGAGGGGTAGGCGACGCCGCGCCGCGACGGTCTCAGCCATAAAGGATGCTGGTGAAATCGGGGTAGGGGACGCAATAAGAGCGACCGAAATAGCGGCGCTCCTTGAGCCCGCAATTCTCGATGGCGCTGCGATACCGGCCGCGACCGCTGTCATCGAGCAGGATGATACCACCGGGCGCCAGATGCGGGATCGCGCGTGCCAGGCATTCGGTGCGGCGACGTCCGTCAACGACGATCAGGTCGAACGGACCGTCTGCCGTATCGATGGCACCGATATAATCGTCGCCGTCGAGCTCGCGATGCTGCAGCTGGATATTCGGGAAATGCGCGACCTCTTTTGTCAGGCGCTGGTGCCATTCGGCGTGATGCTCGACCGATACGACGCTGGCGGCATGGCGCGCGAGCCAGATCGTGCTGGCGCCGGCACCATATTCGAAGACCCGCGCCTTGGGTCGCGCGCCGAGGAATTCTGAGACTTCGCGCGTTGCCGCGACGTTCCACCAGGGCAGACCCAGTGCGATCATGCGTTCGATGTCGTGGATGGCGAGCAGCGATGCCGACCAGCGCAACCAGCCATATTCATCGCTGTGCCGCGCGTCTTCGCTGAGCTTTTCCATCGGGCCAAGATTCGCGATCGTCTGCATGACCCCGGCGTAGGACCGTTTGACCAACTGCATCATTTTCTCCAGCCTCCCAACGGGTGCAAGAGTGTATTAACCAAAACATCCCTGTCGAAAGGTTAATTTGGGGAGGAAGGCCTTAATCGCCCAGATCGACCTGATGCTGCTCGGCCCATGCCTGATACTGGCCGCGCGGGTTGGAGGTCGGTTGGGCAAGGATCGCGGCCATGTCGGCGCGGAGCGCGCCGAGGTCGAGCGAGCGGATCATCGCTTTGACCGGACCGACGCCGGCCGGGGTTATCGACAGCCGCTCGATGCCGACACCCAGCAAGGCCATGGCCTCGAGCGGCCGCCCGCCCATTTCGCCGCAAACCCCCAGCGCCACTTTCGATCCCGATACCGTGCGGACGACACGCGCAAGGTAGCGCATGACGATCGGCGACAACCAGTCATAGCGTTCGGCGAGGCGTGGGTGCGCGCGGTCGGCGGCGAACAGGAATTGTGTCAGATCGTTGGTCCCGACCGACAGGAAGTCGAGGTGCGGCAGCATCAGGTCGAGCGTTTCGAGCAGGCCCGGAACCTCGAGCATCGCGCCGTAACGGATCGCGACCGGCAGCTTCTTGTTGTGGCTCGCAAGCCATGCCCGCTGGCCGACGAACAGGTTGCGCGCGGCTTCATATTCCCAGGGTTCGGACACCATAGGGAACATGACGTTGAGCGTCCGCCCTGCCGCCGCCTCCATCAACGCCCGCGCCTGCACTTTCAACAGGCCTTCGCGTTCGAGCGCGAGGCGCAGTGCGCGCCAGCCCATCGCCGGATTCTCTTCCTGCGCGCTGTCGCCGACATTCATATAAGGCAGCGCCTTGTCGCCGCCGATGTCGACGGTGCGAAAGATCACCGGCCGGTCACCCGCCGCATCGAGCACGTCGCGGTAGAGTCGCTGCTGACGGTCGCGCGAGGGCAAAGTCGCCGATACGAGGAACTGGAATTCGGTGCGGAACAGCCCGATCCCGCGCGCGCCCGTCAGGTCGAGCGCGGCGATATCCTCGCGCAGCCCGGCGTTGATCATCAGCTCGATCGGCACGCCGTCCTTGGTGACCGCGGGCAGGTCGCGCAGCGATGCGAGGTTGGCGCGGCGCTTTTGCGATACCTCCAGCTTGGCGTCGAAGGCGTCCTGCACGGCCTGCGTCGGGCGGACATGCACCGACCCCGCGGCGGAATCGAGCAGCAGCAAATCGCCTTCGCGGATCGAGGCGCGAACGTCGCTGACGCGGCCGATTACCGGCACCCCCATCGCGCGTGCGACGATGATGACATGGGCTGTCAGCGAGCCCTCTTCGAGCACGACCCCCTTCAACCGGCGGCGGTCATATTCGAGCAGCTCGGCGGGGCCGAGGTTGCGCGCGATCAGGATCGAATCCTGCCGCAGGCCCCCCATTTGCGCCGCGGTGCCCATCTGCCCCGACACGATGCGGATCAGCCGGTTCGACAGATCCTCCAGGTCGTGCATGCGATCGCGCAGCAGCGGATCGTCGATCTGGCGCATTCGCATCCGGGTGCGCTGCTGGACGCGTTCGATCGCCGCTTCGGCGGTCAGGCCGCTGTCGATCGCCTCGTTGATGCGCCGCGACCAGCCTTCGTCATAAGCGAACATCTTGTAGGTCTCGATGACCTCCTCATGCTCGCCGCCGACCCCGAAATCGGCCTGGCTGGCCATGCGGTCGATCTGTTCGCGCATCTTGTCGAACGCGGCATAGACGCGGTGCCGCTCGGCCTCGGTATCGTCGGCGACGGTATGTTCGATGGTGATGCGCGGCTGATGGAACACCGCGACCCCGGCGCCCATGCCGTCGACCAGTTTCTGCCCGCCCAATCGCTGCGCCGACTGGTCGGCGGCGGCGGCGTCGGTTCGCGCGGCGGTATCGACCAGGTCGGCATTGGTGATCAGTTCGGACAGGACCATCGCGACGGTCTGCAACGTCTCGATCTCGATGTCGGCATAGCGACGCGGGTCGGCGTGCTGGACGCACAGGACGCCGACCGCGCGTTCGCGGCGGATGATCGGCACGCCGGCGAAGCTGTGAAACAATTCTTCGCCGGTTTCGGGGCGATAGGAAAAGTCGGGGTGCGCCGCCGCTTCGTCGAGGTTTAACGTCTCAATCTGATCGGCGATCATGCCGACCAGCCCCTCGCCAAGCCCTAGGCGGGTGACGTGTACGGCCTCCTGTTTCAGCCCGCGCGTCGCATAAAGTTCGAGCGCGCCTTCGCGCAGCAGGTAGATCGAGCAGACCTCGCTATCGAGGCATTCGCCGATGATGCCGACAACCTGGTTCAGCTTGCCCTGCGCATTCGCGCGCGATGCCATGACCTCGTGGAGCCGGGTCAGGATGGTGCGCGCCGACTGGGCGGCCGACGAGGGCGGAGGCGGGGCGTTGGTCATCGCATCCCTGCTAACAGATGGATGCGATCCGCGCCAATACCCCGCGCGCGATTGTGCGATCTATTATGACGTCTCGCAAAGGCGGCGTCAGTGGTTCCCCGTCGGTGCAGCCGGGACCGCAGCCAACGTGCCAGGGGTCGTGCCGGTCGTGACCGTCGGACCGACCGGTGCCGGTGCGCTCATGATCGACGGCGGCGGCGCATATTTGGCGTCCCATGCGACGGCGTCGGACTGATATTTGGCATAGGCTTCGTAGAATTCTTGGAACGGCTGGTCGAGCCGCGCCAGATGCGCGGGGGCCTGTTCGACGAGCTGCGCGGTCGGCGTGGCCGAAACCAGCTGGGCAATCTCATTGGCGCGCGCACAGAAAGCGCGCTGCGCCGGCGGCTGTGCGAAATAATTGAACAGCTGTGTCGACAGGCGGTCGCGCGGCGCAATGCCGTTGTTCTTGTTATCCTTGCCGAGCTGGCTGATCACCGACTTTTCGGTCGACTTGATCACCTTGCCGTGGGTCTTGATGATATTGTTATACGCTGAAACGAGCGTCGTTTCCTCAAGGCCGCGGCAGCCGATCGCGGCAACGTTGAGCCCGATCTTCAGCTGCCAGAAGGCGCGGTCACCGGTGATGTTGCTGTTCGCAGTGACGAAGCGGCCATCCATCCCGCGTCCGGGCAGGATCTGCGTTACCGCGGCATTGCCGGGCGGATAAGGCCGCGGCGGCACGACGATGACGACGGCCGGCGGCGGGGGTGGCGGGGGCGGCGGCGGGGGTTTGGGCGCGCAGGCGGCCACGCTCGCCAGCAACCCTGCTACGATGATCTTCCGCGATAAATTCATGACCCACTCCCCAGCCGCATCACCATGCGGCATCAACCCCGAGCGTGCAACGCGGCTTCGGCCTGTTGCACCAGAGATGCGACGATTGTCGCCACACTCTCTTCTTCGGATACCATACCGACAGATTGCCCTGCCATTAACGAACCATTTTCGACGTCGCCATCGATCACCGCGCGGCGCAGCGCGCCCGCCCAATAATGTTCGATTTCGAGCTGTGCCTGCATCATGTCGACTTGCCCGCTGTCCAGCTTGTTCGCGACTTCACGCTGTTTCGCAGTGAAGGCTTCGGTTCCGGCATTCTTGAGCGCGCGGACCGGGATGACGGGCAGGCGCGGGTCGATCTGAACGCTCGCCACTGCCTCGCGCGCCGAAGCGCGGAGGAAGGCTTTTTTGAAATTGGGGTGCGCGATGCTCTCGGTCGCGCAGACGAAACGCGTGCCGAGCTGAACACCCGACGCGCCCATTTCCAGATAGGCGGCGATCGCCTCGCCGCGGCCGATGCCGCCGGCAACGAAGACCGGAACTTCGTCGGCGAGCGTCGGCAGGATTTCCTGTGCTAGCACGCTGGTCGACACCGGACCGATGTGTCCACCAGCTTCCATCCCCTCGATCACCAGCGCGTCGACGCCCGAACGGATGAGCTTCTTGCCCATCGCGAGCGTTGGGGCGAAGCAGATGACCTTCGCGCCCGATGCCTTGATCGCCTCGAGGCTGCCCTTGGGCGGCAGCCCGCCCGCAAGCACGACATGACCGACGTCATGCTTTGCACAGACATCGATCAACTCGAACAGCTGCGGGTGCATCGTGATCAGATTCACCCCGAAATTGCGCGTCGCCAGCGCCTTGGTCGCCGCTATCTCGGCGTCCAGCAGCTCGGGCGTCATCGCGCCGCACGCGATCACGCCGAACCCGCCGGCATTGCTGATCGCGCTGACCAGATGGCGTTCGGAAACCCAGCTCATCGCACCGCAGAGAATGGCATAGTCGCTGCCGAGAAGCTCGGTCCCGCGAGCCATCAGATCGTTAATTTTGCTCATTGAGCCAGCCTTTGCCAGCACTGGGGCGCGGGCGCAATGGATTGCGATAATCGGCCCCCTCGGCCCGTCGCGCGCCTGAATCCGTTTGACGTGACAACCCAACCTTTCGGCGCAGAAAGCAAATCAATTATTGTCTACTAATTCACTTGGAATAAAGTGCGGCGGCGAATCCAAAAGGGAAAGGAATTATCATGAGCGCTATCAAGGAGGTCGCCAAAGGCGGCTCCGAAGAGGTGCCGCGCGCCATTCAGACGGTGCTCGAGGCACTCGACAGGCTGAAGTTCGGCGCGATTCAGCTCACCGTCCACGAAGGACGGCTGGTGCAGGTCGATGTCACCGAGCGCCACCGTTACCCCAACTGATTCAACATCTCCCGACGGGGGCGCATTTCCCCCTATCTGCCGCAGACCGGACCCCCGGATGTGGTGATTTTCTATTGCAACAGGAACCACCCATGACTGCGAAATATCCGTCCATCCGCCGGCGAGCGCCGGCATCCATTCTGACGCTGTCTCTCCTCTTGATGCTGCCCGGGCAGGCAGCAGCCGAAGAGGCCACGCTCGCGGCGGGCGAAGAAGCGGCGGTGGGCACAGCCGATGCTGTCGACCAGGCCGACGACGTCAGCCGCGGCGACATCATCATCGTCACTGCGCGCCGCCGCCAGGAAACCGCGCAGGAAGTGCCGGTGGCGATTTCCGTTATCCGCGGCGATTCGATCGAAGCGACCGGCAACTTCAACGTTGTGAAGCTTCAGCAGCTCGCGCCGACGTTGCAGGTCTACACCACGAATCCGCGCAACACGTCGGTGAACATCCGCGGTCTCGGTGTGCCGTATGGCCTGACCAGCGACGGCTTCGAACAGGGCGTCGGCATCTATGTCGACGACGTATATAATTCGCGCGTCGCCGCCGCGACCTTCGACTTCCTCGATGTCGATCAGGTCGAGGTTCTGCGCGGGCCGCAGGGGACGCTCTACGGCAAGAACACCACCGCCGGCGCAATCAACATCACGACCAACCAGCCGACATTCGATTTTGAGGGCCGGGCAGAGCTTAGCGTCGGCAATCTCAATTACCGGCAGGCCAAGGCGGCGGTCTCCGGTCCGCTGACCGATACCATCGCCGCTCGCATCGCCATCGCGGCGACCAGCAGGCGCGGCACGCTTTTCAATGTCACGAGCGACCGCTGGATCAACGAACAGGACAATCTCGGCCTTCGCGGCCAGTTGCTGTTCAAGCCCAACGAAGATCTCAGCATTACGCTGTCTGGCGACTACAGCAAGCAGGATCCCGAAGGTTATGGCACGGCGTTCGTTCGCGTCGGCAGGACGCAGCGCGCGCTCAACCGCCAGTATGATGCGCTGATTGCGGCGCTCAATACCGCGAATCCCGGCCAGAACTTTACGGTGCCCAGCCGCAACGTATATGACCGCCTGACCGACATCGATGCCAGCCTCAACGCGGGCAACAAGATCGGCGGCGTTTCGGCCAAGGTGAAGTGGGACGTCGGTCCCGGCACGTTCACCTCGATCACCGCCTGGCGGTTCTGGGACTGGAAGCCAGAGAATGACCGCGACTTCACCGGCGCGTCGATCGTCTCGCGGTCGCAGAACCCGTCGCAGCAGGATCAGTACAGTCAGGAATTCCGATACAATTATTCCGGGGACAAGCTCGACTTCGTCGTCGGGCTGTTCGGTTTCAAGCAGCGGATCGATACCCAGGGTACCGAGCAGCAAGGTCCGAACGCGAGTCTGTGGAGCCTGACGGCGGCGCAGGGCGCGAACAATCCCGCCATCCTCAACGGCCTGACCGCAACCAACACGCAGTTCCTGAAGAGCACGAGTGCGGCACTCTATGGTCAGCTCAGCTACAAGCTGACGCCCGAACTGACCATTCAGCCGGGTATTCGCGTCAATTATGACAAGAAGTCCGGCTTCTACCAGCGCGTCGTAACCAATGGCGCCGGACAGGTTCTCGACTGTACGCCGCCGCTGGTAACGAACAGCGCGCTTGCCGCGCAGTGCGGCGTCTATCAGCCGCAGAGCACGTCGCCATCGGTCAGCGACTGGAACTTCAGCTACGACCTCAATGTGAATTACAAGGTTACGCCGGATATTCTCGCTTATGCGACCTATGCGAAAACCTTCAAAACCGTCGGTATCAACCAGAATGGCCTGCCGCTCAACAGCGCCACCAACCTGCCCGAACTGTCGGCCAGCACGGTGAAGCCGGAATCGGTCAACCACTTCGAGATCGGTCTCAAAACCTCGTTCTTCAACCGTCTGGCGACGTTCAACCTCTCGGCCTTCCGCACCGAGATCAAGAATTTCCAGGCAACGGTGAACGGCGGCCAGTTCGGCACCGTTCGCGGCTATCTGGCCAATGCCGAAAAGGTTGTCTCGCAAGGTATCGAGGCCGACTTCAAGATCCGCGCCAGTGACCGCTTCACGGCCTATGCCAATGGTGCCTACACCGACGCCAAGTACAAGAAGTTCGTCAACGCGCCCTGTCCGCCCGAGCTTTCGGGTGGCACGCTCCAGCCGGTGGGCGCGACGCCCGACTATTCGCAGCCCGGTGTCCCGGGTGCGCTCAGCCCGAGGCAGTGCGACATTTCCGGCGCCGACCTGCCCGGCGTATCGAAATGGGCCTTCTCCTATGGTGCCGAGGCCAACGCCCCGGTCACGCTGCTGGCGAAGGACGGACAGCTTTATCTGGGCGTCGACGGCAATTATCGCTCGCACTGGAATTCCAATGCATCGCCGTCGATCTACACCGACGTCAAAGGCTATGCGTTGACCAACTTCCGCGTCGGTTTCCGGGCCGACGGGGTCGACGTTTTCGGCTGGGTCCGCAACGCGTTCGATGTGAACTATATCGAGACGCTGCAGGTCGCACCGGGCAACGTCGGCCTGATCGCCGGTCAGCCGGGCGATCCGCGGACATGGGGCGGAACGGTGAAGTTCAGCTTCTGATCCCGCGTCTTGCGGACAAAAGAAAAGGGCCGCCCGTGAGGGCGGCCCTTTCTCGTGCAGACTGACGGCGTCAGCGCTGCTGTGGGTTCTGGCGACCCTGATCGGGACGCTGTTCGCTGCCGGGCTGGCGATCCTGGCCGCCCTGCTGCTGTTGCTGGCGGCGCTGCTCTTCGTCGCGATCCGCCTGCGGTTTCTTCTCATTCTGCGGGTTGGGGGTGTTAGCCACTTTCCATCTCCTTTTGCCGCGTGATTTAACGATGCGGCATCCGGTCAACCCACCGGCGTTGTTAGATGTTCCGGCCTTTCGTCGGGCCGTTGCTGTTCCGCGATGGACGTCTCGACGTTTGCCGCGCCTCGGCGTTTGTAATCGGACCACTCAATCACTGAATTCAGCTTATTCGTTTAGGTCGATTGGGAAGCGAGGCCTATCGTCCATGGGTCATAGCGAAAGGATGACGGCATCGACTCGCCACGCGCCCGCACGACAAACCATCTGGCGACCCCGAAGTCGCCCGCACGTCATGTGCTCGTCACCCTGTCGCGCCAGCATCCCCAAACCATAAAAGGAGAGACTGCATGAACGACCAGACCCCCATCGGAAGCGGCTGCCCGGTTCACCAGCCCGGCGGCGTGCGTTCGCTGCTTGGCCGCACCAACAAGGATTGGTGGCCCGACATGCTGGCGACCGAAGTCCTGACCCCAAACGGCCCGTCGAACCCGATGGGCGACGATTTCGATTATTCGAAAGCGTTCGCGCTGCTCGACTATCAGGCGCTGAAGGCCGACCTGACCGCACTGATGACCGACAGCCAGCCCTGGTGGCCGGCGGACTATGGCCATTATGGCCCCTTCTTCATTCGCATGGCGTGGCACGCCGCGGGCACCTATCGCACCGCCGACGGCCGCGGCGGCGCTAACAGCGGGCAACAGCGTTTCGCGCCGCTCGACAGCTGGCCCGACAATGGCAATCTCGACAAGGCGCGCCGCCTGCTGTGGCCGATCAAGCAGAAATACGGCAACAAGATCAGCTGGGCCGACCTGTTCATCCTGACCGGCAATGTCGCGATCGAAAGCATGGGCGGCCCGGTGTTTGGCTTCGGCGGCGGCCGCGCCGACGTGTTCGAGCCCGAGCGTGACATTTATTGGGGCAGCGAAGACAAGTGGGTGAACGAAGGTGTTCAGACCCGAATCGACCCCGACAAGGGGTTCGCTGAGATCGAAGGGCCGCTGGCCGCGATCCAGATGGGCCTGATCTATGTCAATCCCGAGGGTCCGGGCGGCAATCCTGATCCGCTTCTGTCGGCGCGCGACATGAAGGAAACCTTTGAGCGCATGGCGATGAACCATGAGGAAACCGTCGCGCTGACCGCGGGCGGCCATACCTTTGGCAAGGCGCACGGCAATGGCGACGCCTCGCTGCTCGGCGCGGCGCCCTCGGGCGGCGATCTGGCGGCGCAGGGCTTTGGCTGGGTCAGCAGCCACGAAAGCGGCGGCATCGGCGAGCATAGCGTGACGAGCGGCATCGAAGGATCGTGGGTCAACACCCCGACCGAATGGTCGGAGAATTATTTCCGCCTGCTGCTCGACTATGATTATGAGCTCGTCCACTCGCCCGCGGGCGCGCAGCAGTGGCAGCCGATCAACCAGAAGCCGGAGGATATGGCCCCGGCGGCGTGGGATCCGGACGTCAAGGTTCCCACGATGATGACGACCGCCGACATGGCGCTGAAGATGGATCCCGAGTTCCGCAAGGTCAGCGAGAAATTCCGGACCGATCACGAAGCGTTCAAGGATGCGTTCGCGCGCGCCTGGTTCAAGCTGACCCATCGCGACATGGGACCCAAGGTCCGCTACCTCGGCCCCGAAGTGCCCGGCGAAGACCTGATCTGGCAGGATCCCATTCCCGCCGGCACCACGCCTTCGGATGCCGATATTGCGGCGGTAAAGGACAAGATCGCCAATAGCGGCCTGACCGTCAGCCAGCTGATCAAAGCCGCCTGGGCTTCGGCGAGCACTTATCGCAAGTCGGACCACCGCGGCGGCGCCAATGGCGCCCGCGTTCGCCTCGCGCCGCAAAAGGATTGGGACGTCAACGAACCTGCGATCCTCGGCAAGGTGTTGAGCACGCTCGACGGGCTGCGCGGCAATCTGTCGATCGCCGATGCGATCGTTCTTGGCGGCGTCGTCGGTCTGGAAAAGGCGATCAAGGATGCGGGCTTCAATGTCGCGGTGCCGTTCACTGGCGGCCGCGGCGACGCGACGGCGGAACAGACCGACGCCGACAGCTTTGCGGTGATGGAACCGGAAGCCGACGCCTTCCGCAACTATCTCGGCAAAAAGAAGCTGGCGGTAAAGACCGAGGAAATGATGCTCGACCGGGCATCGTTGCTTGGCCTTTCGGTTCCCGAGATGACCGTGCTGGTCGGCGGGCTGCGCGTGCTCGGCGCCAATCATGGCGAACGCGGCCACGGCCACTTCACCAAACGCTCGGGCCAGCTGACGAACGACTTCTTCGTCAACCTGCTCGACATGACCAATGTCTGGAAGGTCGTCGATGGCTCGGACGACCAGGAATATATCGCCACCGACCGCAAGGGCGGCGGCGAAACCTGGCGCGCCACCCGCGCCGACCTGGTATTCGGTTCGAACTCGGAACTGCGCGCGGTAGCCGAGGTTTATGCCGAGAGCGGCCATGAAGAGAAGTTCGTGAAGGACTTCGTCAAGGCCTGGACCAAGGTGATGAACGCCGACCGTTTCGACCTCGCCTGAGCGCATAGCCAGACGACGGGTCGCGGACCCGCTCCCGGGGACATGGGCCTGGGGGCGGGTCTTTTTTGGGGCTAGTGCGTGTCGGTCGGCGCCGGCCCTCCGATCGGCGGGGGCTTGCAGAAGGGCACCATCACCAGCGCGGCGAGGAAGATCCAGGACATCAGGCGGAAGACGGCGTCGAAGGCGAGCGTGAGCGCCTCACGGCCGATGACGCGCGCCAGCGTCCCGCTCGCCATCTGCGCCGCGAGCGCCGGGTCGGCGACATAATGGCCGATATGCTGCGCGAGCCCCGCCGCGGCTTCGTTCGCGGCCTCGCTCGACTGACCGAGCGCTTCCGACAGGCGGAGCATGTGCAATCGCAGACCGTCGCCGAGCCAGGTGTTGACTAGCGCGATGCCGATCGCGCCGCCGAGGTTGCGCATCAGGTTGAACAGCCCCGAGGCATAGCGCAATTCCGGCCCCTCGAAATTGCCGAGCGCGAGCCCGACCGAGGGAACGATGCACAGCATGATCGCGAAACTGCGCACGACCTGCGGCCAGAACAGTGCAGCAAAGCCCCATTCGGGGGTCATGAAGCTGAACATCCAGAGGCCGACCGCGAACAGGCTGAGCCCGAAAGTGATGACAATGCGCGGATCGACGCGCTGCGACAATATGGCAGCGAGCGGAACGCCGATCAGCTGCGCGATGCCCGAGATGAAGACCGTCGTCCCGATCTCCGACGCATTATATCCCTGCACACGGCCGAGGAAGATCGGCACCAGATAGGTGCTGGCGTAGAGGCCGAAACCGATCACGAGGTTGAACACGCAGGCGAAAGCGAAGGTCGGCTTGCGGAACGGCGTCAGCTTTACGATCGGGCCGTCAGAGCGGAACGAGCGTTCGAGGAACAGCCCGAAGGCGACGAACGACAGCCATCCGGCGATCGCGATCGACGGTTCGCTGAACCATTCATGCTTCGGCCCTTCCTCGAGCACATATTCGAGCCCGGCAAGGAAGATCGCCATCGAGGCGAGGTGGACCCAATCGATGCGGCGCAGCATCGGCAGGTTCGGCTTGTCGATCTTGACCAATGCGATGATCGCGAGCGTCACCGCGGCGCCAGGCACGACGTTGATGAAGAACACCCAGCGCCACCCCATCGCGTCGGTTATCCAGCCGCCGACGGTTGGCCCCAAAGTGGGCGCCAGCACCGACACCATGCCGAGGATCGCAGGAATCATTGCGCGCTGCTTGCCCTCGAATAGCATATAGCCCGTCGCGAACACCGTCGGGATCATCGCGCCGCCGACGAAACCCTGCACCGCGCGGAACAGGATCATCGATTCGATGTTCCACGCGAGCCCGCAGAGCATGCTGGCAATCGTGAACAGCCCCGCAGATGTCGCGAACAGCCAGCGCGTCGAGAGCGCCTGCGCGAGAAAGGCCGAGAAGGGGATCATGACGAGTTCGGCCATCAGATAGGCGGTCTGCACCCAGCTGATTTCGTCGGGCCCGGCGCTGAGCCCTGCCTGCACCTCGTTGAGCGATGCAGCGACAATCTGGATGTCGATCAGCGCCATAAACTGACCGAATGCCATCACCGCAAAGATCAGATATTTGCGCGCATCGGGCATCGCCGCCGGGTTGAACGGCGCGTCTGCGGCAATGGGGGAAAGCGGGATGGAGGCCATGGGTCTTGTGTCCTGTCGTCTTTATATTATATGCGTCATATAAAGGGAGCCGACAAGTGCGCTATTCGGAAACTCACAAGGCAGAGACACGCGATCGCGTTTTGAAAGAGGCGGCGAAGGAAATCCGCGCCAAGGGCCCCGACAATGTCGCGGTGTCGGGGATCATGGCGCGCGCGGGACTGACCCACGGTGGCTTTTACGCGCATTTTCCGTCGAAAGACGCGCTGGTGAAGGAAGCGATCGGGGCGATGTTCGCCGATGCGCGTAAACGCACCGAGCGGATCGATGCGGCCGGCGATCCGCGCGCCGTGCTGCGCGCCTATGTCGATTTCTACCTCTCGCCCGCGCATCGCGACAGCCGCGATCGGGGTTGCCCGCTGCCGACGCTGTCGGGCGATTTCGCGCGATCGCAGCCTGCGACGCGCGAACGTTTCGGCGCGGGGGTCGAGGGGATCGTGAGCCGCCTTGCGGGACCGTTGGCAACGCTTGGTTATCCCGATCCGGAAGCCGAGTCGCACGCGCTACTCGCGCAGCTCGTCGGCGGCGTTGCGCTCGCCCGCGCCGTCGGTGATCCGGCGTTGTCCGACGCGATGCTGAGCGACACGCATGCGAGCATTGTTGCGCGTTACGGACTGGAGATCGCACAATGACGCTCGCAAAGGTGCAGGGGCTGATCGCCTCGGGCGGCCGTCCGCCGATCGGCGAGACGCTGGGCTTCCAACTGGTCGATGCGGGTGAGGGCTGGGCCGCTTTCGAGGGTGTTCCGGGGCCCGAACATTTCAATCCGATGGGCTTCGTCCACGGCGGTTATGCCGCGACCTTGCTCGATTCGGCTTGCGGAATCGCTGTCGTGACGAAGCTCGCCGACGATCAGGCGATGACGACGCTCGAACTCAAGACCAGCTATTTGAAGCCGATGACGGATCAGACCGGCAAGGTTCGCGCCGAGGGACGGGTGGTGTCGATCGGTAGCCGCGTTGCTTTTTCCGAAGCGAAGATCACCGACGAGGCGGGGCGTGTGCTGGCCACCGCGACCTCGACGCTGCTGGTGCTGAGCCAGTGAACGCGCCGGTGACGATCGAGGTCGACGCGCCCGTCAAGAAGCGCTTTGCGGTTCCGCGCAAGGCCGGGGTGGTCGGGCTGATCGCGCTGTTGATCGCCGCGGCGGGCATATGGTGGCTCACCGCACCGCGCACGTCGGAATCGACCGACAATGCGTATCTGCAGGCCGACGCGAGCGAAGTTGCGCCGCGCGTCGGCGGACTGGTGACCGCGGTGCTGGTGCGCGACAATCAGGCGGTCGCGGCGGGCGATCCGCTCGTGCGCATCGACGTGCGCGACTATGAAACGCAGGTTCTGGCGGCCGAAGCGGCGGTGGCCGACGCCGATGCGCAGGTTGCAACCGCGCGCGCGACGCTCGCTTCGCTCGGTGCCGATCAGCGGCTCGCGGCGGCGCATATCCGGTCGATCAACACGCAGATCGCGGCGGCCGATGCCGAATCCGCGCGAGCGGCCGCTGATCGAAGGCGCTACAACACGCTGGTCGCCGAAGGATTTGTGACGAAGCGCGATGCCGAACGGGTCGACGCGGCCGCGGTGGGCGCCGCGTCGGCAGCACAACGCTCGCGCGCCGATCTGGGCGCCAGCATCGAAGAGGCGTCGGTAACCCGCGCCCGCGGACCGATCTTGCAGGCCCAGGTAAAAGCGGCCGAAGCGGCGGCGGCAAAGGCGCGCGCCGCACTCGCGCTCGCGAAGCTCGATCGCGGGCATACGCTGGTCGTCGCGCCGATCGATGGCGTCGTCGGCAATCGCCGCATCCAGGTCGGCGACTATGTCCAGCCGGGCTCGCGGCTGCTCTCGGTCGTCCCCGTGCGTTCGATCTATGTCGTCGCCAATTTCAAGGAAACCCAGACGCGCGAGATGCGGCCGGGGCAGAAGGCCGAGGTCAAGGTCGACGCGCTGGGCGGTGATCCGCTGACCGGGACGATTGAAAGCCTCGCGCCCGGATCGGCGAGCGAGTTCACCTTGCTACCCTTCGAACCCGGATCGGGCAATTTCACCAAGATCGTCCAGCGCGTCGGCGTGCGTATCCGGCTCAATGCGGGGCAGGCGGCGCTGACGCAGCTGCGCCCGGGCCTTTCGGTGACGGCGAAGGTGTGGCTGCGCTAGGTCACTCCATCGTCAGCATGTCGTCGAGCAGCGCCAGCGCGTCCTTGCGCGGCGCGTCGGCGTCGAGCAACGGATTGAGGCGGTCGTCGAGCAGCAGGATCGCAAAGCCGTGGACCATGCTCCACGCGCGCGCGGCGTGGGCGCGGGTGGCGCGTTCGGCGTCGGGGTTGCGTGCGTGGGTGGCGGCGACCGATCCGGTCAGCGTGGCGAAGGCGCGCTGCATGGCTTCGTTCAATGCGGGGCGCGTCTTGTCGAGCCGCTCGCCGCGGAACATCAGCTGGAACAGCCCCGGATCGGCGAGCGCGAATTCGACATAGGCGCGGCCGATCGCGTTGAGCTTGTCCTGCGGATCGGCCTGCTGCGCCGCTGCGGACTGCATGCGATCGGCGAAGCGATCGAAGCCGACCGCCGCCAGCTCGCTGACCAGTCCCGTGAGATCGTCGAAATGATTTTTGGGCGCCGCGTGCGACGCGCCGACCTCGCGCGCCACGCCGCGCAATGTCAGGCCGGCAACGCCGTCGCGGTTTACGATATCCTCGGCCGCGACGAGCAGCGCCGCGCGCAGATCGCCATGATGATAGGGCTTGGTCATGGCCTTGCTTAGCCGCGCAATGTTTCCACCGTCAATTTCGGCTTGACTCGCCCCGGAGCGATGATCAATATTGACAGTGGAAACATTGAGCCGGAAAGAACGTCCGATGAAAACCTTACTCCATGCTCTCGGGCCGATGCTGTTCGATTCGCTCGGCGTCATCGTCTTTGCGGTGCTGCTGGTCGCCGGTGCGGGGATCGTGCCTGCAACGATTGCCGGCACTGCGGTTGCGATCACGGTCGTCGGCTATGAACTGGTGCGCGGCAAGAAGGTCGCGGCGCTGCAGTGGATCAGCCTGGCATCGGTTCTGCTCACCGCCGCGGCGACGCTCTTCACCGGCGACCCGCGCTTCGTGATGGCCAAACCCACGATCGTCTATCTGGTGGTCGGGACGGTGATGCTGCGTCGCGGCTGGCTCAATCGCTATATCCTGCCCGAACAGCTGGCGCTGGTCGGCGATATCATGGACCGGTTCGGCATGATCTGGGCGGCGCTGATGTTCACCAGCGCAGGCCTCAACCTCGTCGTCGCGATCTTCTTCACCGCCTGGTGGCCGCTGTTCGTCGGGATATTCCCGCTGGCGTCGAAGTTCGGCCTGTTCGCGGTCCACATCGCGGTGGTGCATTTCACCAGGCAGGCGCGACTGCGCAGCCGCGCGGGCGGCGCGCTGCAACCCGCGGCGGCCGAATAAGCTTAGTCGGCGTCGAGCCCGTATGCGGTGTGCAACACGCGCACCGCGAGTTCGGTCTCGTCCTCGTCGATCAGCACGCTGACCTTGATCTCGCTGGTCGAGATTGCCTGGATGTTGATGCCGCGGTCGGCCAGCGCCCGAAACATCGTGCTCGCGACCCCGGCATGGCTCTTCATGCCGACACCGACGACGCTGATCTTCGCGACCTTGTCATCGCTGATGATCCGGTTGAAGCCGATCTTTTCCTTCGCGGCGTCGAGCAGGTCGATCGAGCGCAGCAGATCGGTGGCGGGGACGGTGAAGGTCACGTCGGTCTCGCCCTTGTCGCGGCCGACATTCTGGATGATCATGTCGACGTTGATACCGGCCGCGGCGAGCGGGCCGAAGATATTGGCAACGCCGCCAGGCCGGTCGGGCACGCGGGTGACGATGACCTTGGCTTCATTCTTGTCGTGGGCGATGCCGGTGATCAGCTGCCGTTCCATCTGATGTTCCTCTATTTCCTCGTCGCTGACGATCATCGTGCCGGTGGCGGGGGCTTCGTCGCCCTCGACGAAACTCGACAGGACCTGCACCCGCACGCCCTCTTTCATCGCGAGGCCAACCGAGCGGGTCTGGAGTACCTTGGCACCGACGCTCGCGAGTTCGAGCATTTCTTCATATGTAACATAGTCGAGCTTGCGCGCACGCGCGACGATGCGCGGGTCCGTCGTGTAGACGCCGTCGACGTCGGTATAGATGTCGCAACGATCGGCCTTCAGCGCCGCAGCCACGGCGACCGCGCTGGTGTCCGACCCGCCGCGGCCGAGCGTCGAGATGCGGCCATCGTCCATCAGGCCCTGGAAGCCCGGGATCACCGCGACTTCGCCGCGCGCCATCGCGGCGGCCAGTGCGCCGGTGTCGATGTCAGAAATGCGTGCGCGGGCGTGCGCTTCCTCGGTCCGGATCGGGAGCTGCCAGCCGAGCCAGCTGCGCGCCGGGGTGCCCATCGCCTGCAGCGTCAGCGCGAGCAGGCCCGAGGTGATCTGCTCCCCCGCGGCGACAACAACGTCATATTCGGCGGGGTCGTAACGCGGGTTTGCCTCGCGGCAGAAATTGACGAGGCGGTCGGTTTCGCCCGCCATTGCCGAGACCACGACCGCGACTTCGTTGCCGTTCGCCACTTCGCGCGCGACGAGTTTCGCCACGGTGCGAATCCGCTCGGTGCCCGCCATCGACGTGCCCCCGAATTTCATCACGATCCGCGCCATGTCGCCCCGCTTTCCTGAACTGGTTTCGGCCGCAACTTTTCCAAGCATTTCTGCGGCGCTCGCGTCGTTACGGAAGGGGGAAGGCGATGGCAAGACCGGCTTTATATGCGGGAGATAGAATTTCTTGCATGCCGCGAGGCGGGGTGCCACATCGCGGGTCATGAGTGCTGCCACGATCAACCCGCACGAAGCCGCCCATTTCGGCGCGCTCGCCGCCGACTGGTGGGACCCGCACGGGTCGTCGGCAATGTTGCACAAGCTCAATCCGGTGCGGCTGTCCTATATCCGCGCGCAGATCGACGCGCATTGGCATGTCGATGCGCGTGAACGTCATGCACTCGCTGGCCGGAGTGCGATCGATGTCGGGTGCGGCGCGGGTCTGCTTGCCGAGCCGCTCGCGCGGATGGGCGCCAAGGTTACGGGCGTCGATGCGGCGCCGGAGAATATTGCTGCGGCGCGCGATCATGCTGCGGGGCAGGGGCAGGCGATCACCTATTTCGCTGGCGAACTGGCGGCGCTGCCAGATGCGACATTCGACCTCGTCACCTCGATGGAAGTCGTCGAGCATGTCACCGATCCCGCCGCGTTCATCGGCGAGCTTGGGGCGCGGCTGGCGCCGGGCGGGCTGATGATCCTCTCGACCCCGAACCGGACCGCTATTTCGAAGCTGCTGCTCGTCGAGGCAGCCGAGCGCGTCGGTGCGGTGCCCCGCGGGACGCACGACTGGGACCAGTTTCTGAAGCCCGCGGAATTGACCAAGCTGCTCGAAGGTGCGGGGCTGGAGGTCATCGACCGCACCGGCCTGTCGCCGTCGCCCGCCAAGGGCTTCAAACTCGGCGGCAGCGAGGCGCTCAACTATCTGGTCGCGGCAAGGTGGCCGGGCTGACCCGCGACCCCCGCGTCGACGCCTACATCGCGAAGCGGCAGGCTTTCGCGCAGCCGATCCTTACTCATCTTCGTGAACTGGTGCACAAGCATGCGCCGGGGGCCGAAGAGACGCTGAAATGGGGCGTGCCACATTTCGTGCTGAACGGGCAGAATCTGGCGGGCATGGCCGCGTTCAAGGAGCATGCAACCTTTGGCTTCTGGCGCGACGAGGACGTGACGGGCTCGCCGCGCAACAAGGGCGCGATGGGCAGCATGGGGCGGCTGGCGTCGCCTGCCGACCTGCCCGACGACAAGATGATGGCCGCCTATATCAAGAAGGCGGCGGCACTTTGCGCGGAGGGCAAACCCAAGCGTCCGGCGCCGAAACCCAAGGCGGCGCTCGACCTGCCCGGCGATCTCGGCGCCGCGCTGGAGGCCAATGCCGCAGCACAGCGCCATTGGGACGCCTTCTCCCCCGGCAAGCGGCGCGACTATATCGAATGGGTGCTCGAGGCGAAGCGCGAGGAAACGCGCGTCAAACGCATCGAAACGATCGTTGGACAGGTCGCCGAGGGGAAGGACCGGAACTGGAAATATAAGAGCTGTTGATCCGGCGAATCAGAAATCCACATCCTCATAATATTTCGGCGGTGTGACGATTTCCATCCGTTCGGCGAGCAGCGGGCGAAAGCTCGGGCGCGATTTCAGGCCCGAATACCAGCCCTTGGTCTGCTCATGCCCCGTCCAGTCGATCCCGCCGAGATAGTCGGCGACCGAGATATGCGCCGCCGCGGTCAGGTCGGCGAGGCTCATCGTCGCGCCGGCCAGCCAGGTGCGGTGGTCGATGAGGTAATCGACATAGTCGAGATGATTGTTCGCGGCCTTCATCGCTTCGCGCAGCGCGCCGCCGTCGGGCGGCTGGCGGTGGACGATGCGTTTTTGCATACGCTCGAACAGCAGCGGCCCGGTGACTTCATAGTAAAAGTCATGATCGAACCATGAGGTCAGCCGGCGGATTTCGGCGCGGCTGGCGGCCGTGCCGTTGATCATCGCCTTGCCTTCGACGGTTTCCTCGAAATATTCGGCGATCGCCATGCTGTCCATCAGCACCTGGCCGCGCGCCTGATCGACCATCACCGGGGTGCGGCCAGCCGGGTTCAGATCGATGAACTCGTCGCGGCGCTCCCATGGCGATTCGCGCACCAATTCATACCCGACGCCCTTTTCGCCCAACAAAAGGCGGACCTTGCGCGAAAAGGGACAGAGCGGGAATTGGTAGAGTTGCCACATGCCCCCGGCATAGCGGCAGCGGGGCGCCGCGCGCAACGGCTATGGCGCGCGCTGGCCCAAGGATTGTGGATTAAGCGTCAGCGGCGGGCCGCGTCGCGCTCGCGTTCCCATTGCGCCGCAAAGTCGCGCGCCATGTCCTTGAGCACCGGCGCATAAGCCGCGAGCGCCGAAGCGGCGTGACCCGCCATGCGGGTACCCGCGCGGACGTCGGCGCCCATGCGCTCGGCATATTCGGGATCGCGGCCGGTCATGTCGCCAAGCGTCGCATCGGGCGGAATATAGGCCGCGTCGGATTCGGGATCGATCTGCGCCACGGCTTTCGCGAGCGGACCGACCTGCATCTGCATCAGCGCGCCGACCATCGCCGTGATCGTGTCGGCCATCCGGTCCTGCGCCACCGGGTCGTTGAGGGTCGCGACGGTGTCCTGCATCGCGCCATCGGCGGCGGCAGCCGGGAGCGGCGCGGCAAGCGCGAGAAGGGGGAGGGCGATCAGGGCAATGCGGGGCATGACTTCCATCCTTTCAAAGGACGCATGGTTCATCAAAGCTCACGTCCCTAGAGAGGTGACGCTTTCGCTGCGCTGAACGACGCATAGCAGTGCGACGAGCCGCACCGCCACCACGATGAAGTCATTCCGCCGCAACCACCTCGGCTTCGGCATCGCTCAACGGATGCGCGAGGCGGGTGAGCATTTCCTTCGGGCAAACCTGCCAGAACTGACCCTGCCAGCGGTCCCAGTCGGCGAGCACTTCGCTCGACCATTTGCTGCCGGTCGCCTTGGCATGGTCTTCGACCAGTTCTTTCACCACCGATTCCCAGTGTGCGCTGTCGATCCGCTGCCAGACGATCGATTCGGCATTGGCGCGGCGTTCGAACTGGCCGTCGGTGTCGAGGATGAACGCCATGCCGCCGGTCATGCCCGCGCCGAAATTCGATCCGACGGGGCCAAGGATCACCGCGGTGCCGCCCGTCATATATTCGCAGCCATTGGCGCCGCAGCCCTCGACGACGACCTTCGCCCCCGAGTTGCGGACCGCAAAGCGTTCGCCGGCCTGACCCGCCGCGAGCAACGTGCCCGCGGTCGCGCCGTACAACACGGTGTTGCCGATGATGCTGTTGTGCTGGCTCACTAACGGGCTTGAGACGGTCGGGCGCACGATGATGCGACCGCCCGACAGGCCCTTGCCGACATAGTCGTTGGCGTCGCCGAACACTTCGAGCGTGATTCCGCTGCACAGGAAGGCCCCGAGCGACTGACCCGCAGTCCCGCGCAGGCGAACCTGCACATGATTGTCGGCGAGGCCCTTCATCCCGAAGCGCGCGGTGACCTCGGCCGACAGACGCGTGCCGACGGCGCGGTGCGTGTTGCGGACATTATAGGTCAGTTGCATACGCTCGCCGCGCTCGAACAATGGTTTCGCATCGCCCAGGATCTGCGCGTCGAGACTGTCGGGTACCGGGTTGCGGAAGTGCGGCCCCTGCGAGCGGCGCTGGTCGTCGGGTGCGTCGACCTTGGCGAGGATCGGGTTCAGGTCGAGGTCGTCGAGATGCTCGGCGCCGCGGCTGACCTGACGGAGGAGCTCGGTGCGGCCGATCACCTCGTCGAGGCTGCGGCAACCGAGCTTCGCGAGGATTTCGCGGACCTCCTCGGCGATGAAGGTCATCAGGTTGATGACCTTCTCGGGACTGCCGGTGAACTTCTGGCGCAGCTTTTCGTCTTGCGTGCAGACACCGACGGGACAGGTGTTGCTGTGGCACTGGCGTACCATGATGCAGCCCATCGCGACGAGGCTCAAGGTCCCGATGCCATATTCCTCGGCCCCGAGAATCGCGGCGATGACGATGTCGCGTCCGGTCTTGAGCCCGCCGTCGGTGCGCAGCCGGATGCGGTGGCGCAGGCCGTTGAGGGTGAGGACCTGATTGACTTCGGACAGGCCCATTTCCCACGGGGTGCCGGCATATTTGACGCTGGTCTGGGGGCTGGCGCCGGTGCCGCCGGTGTTGCCGGCGACAAGGATGACATCGGCGTGTGCCTTGGCGACCCCCGCCGCGACGGTGCCGATGCCCGCCGAGCTGACGAGCTTCACGCAGACGCGTGCTTTCGGGTTGATCTGCTTCAGGTCATAGATGAGCTGCGCCAGATCCTCGATCGAATAGATATCGTGATGCGGCGGCGGCGAGATCAGCGTCACGCCGGGCGTCGCGTGACGCAGCCGCGCGATGAACTCGGTGACCTTGAACCCCGGAAGCTGGCCGCCTTCGCCAGGCTTGGCGCCCTGCGCGACCTTGATCTCGATCTCGTCGCACGCGCCGAGATATTCGGCGGTGACGCCGAAGCGGCCCGATGCGATCTGCTTGATGTTGCTGTTGGCGTTGTCGCCGTTGGGGTAGGGACGATAGCGTTCGCTCGCTTCGCCGCCTTCGCCCGACACCGCCTTCGCGCCAATGCGGTTCATCGCGATCGCCAGCGTTTCGTGCGCTTCGGGCGACAGTGCGCCTAGCGACATGCCGGGGGTAACGAAGCGCTTGCGGATCTCGGTGATCGCCTCGACGCTGTCGAGCAGGACGCCCTGCGAAGGATAGTTGAACTCCATCAGGTCGCGCAGATAGATCGGCGGCAGGTCGGCGACCCCGCGCGCGAATTGCAGATAGGTCGAATAGCTGTCGGTCGCGACCGCGGTCT
Organism: Sphingopyxis sp.; assembly: GCA_051861185.1. Classification (GTDB taxonomy): domain Bacteria; phylum Pseudomonadota; class Alphaproteobacteria; order Sphingomonadales; family Sphingomonadaceae; genus Sphingopyxis. Next base: position 65,945 of record JBIMKQ010000003.1, on the reverse strand, counting down.
GCAGCAGGTGCATCAGCTGCGCCGAATAGGCATGCGCCTCGCCGCCCGCGCGTTGACGATAGAAACCGCCGATCGGCAGGGTGGTGACGCGCTTGTCGAACGCCGCCTCATGCTTCTCGGTCGCGTTGATGAACAGCGACTGATAGCCTTCGCCCGAAATCTTCGCCGGCATGCCGGGGAACAGGTCGTTGACGAGCGCGCGCGACAGGCCGACCGCCTCGAAATTATAGCCGCCGCGATAGCTGGAGATCACCGCGATCCCCATCTTGGCGAGGATCTTGAGCAGCCCGTCGTCGATCGCCTTGCGGAAACGCAAATGGCAGTCGCCCAGTGACAGTTCGCCGCCGAACAATCCGCGCGCGTGGCGGTCGGCAATCGCCGCCTCGGCCAGATAGGCGTGGACCGTCGTCGCGCCGACCCCGACGAGCACAGCAAAGGCGTGGGTGTCGAGCACCTCTGCCGAGCGGACGTTGATCGAGGCGTAGCTGCGCAACCCCTTGCGGACGAGGTGCGTGTGCACGGCGGCGGCGGCGAGCACCATCGCCATGCCGACGCGGCCTTCGCCGATCGACTGGTCGGTCAGGAACAGTTCGCTGCGTCCCGCGCGCACGGCATCCTCTGCCTCGCGGCGCACGCGCGCGATCGCTTCGCGCAAGGTCGCGGCGTCGCCGCCGACGGGGAAGGTGCAATCGATGTCGGCGACCGCGTCGCCGAAATAGGCGCGCAACCGGTCCCAGTCGTCGCCGACAAGCACGGGGCTGTCGATCACGAGCACATGGTCGCTCTGCCCCTTTTCATCGAGGATATTGGCGAGGTTGGCGAAGCGCGTTTTCAGGCTCATCACATGCCGTTCGCGCAAGCTGTCGATCGGCGGGTTGGTGACCTGGCTGAAATTCTGGCGGAAGAATTGCGCGACGTGGCGCGGCTTGTCGGAGATAACCGCAAGCGGCGTGTCGTCGCCCATCGACCCGATCGCTTCCTTTGCGTCCTCGACCATCGGCGAGAGGATCAGCTCCATATCCTCCATGGTGAGGCCAGCAGCGACCTGACGACGGATCAGTTCGGCGCGCTCGAAAGTCGGCAGGCTCGACTTGCCGCCCTTGGGCAGGTCGGCCATCGTGCGGAAACCCTTGACGCGCGAGCGGTAATCCTGCGCGTCGGCGATCTTGTCCTTGATCGCGAGATCTTCGTACAAAACGCCTTCTTCCAGATCGACCGCGATCATCTGGCCGGGACCGAGGCGGCCCTTCTTGCGGATGCTCGCTTCGGGCAGCAGCACCATCCCGCTTTCAGAGCCGACGACGAGCAGATTGTCGGCGGTCAGCGTGTAGCGCAGCGGGCGGAGCGCGTTGCGGTCCATACCGGCAACCGCCCAGCGGCCGTCGGTCATCGCGAGCGCGGCGGGGCCGTCCCACGGCTCCATGACGCTGGCGAGATAGCTATACATCGCGCGGTGGTTGTCGGGCACGTCGCACTCGGTCGTCCACGCCTCGGGAACGAGGATCAGCTTGGCGGTCGGCGCGTCGCGGCCCGCGCGGCACAGCGCCTCGAACACTGCGTCGAGCGCGGCGGTGTCGGATGCGCCCGCCGGGATCACCGGCTTGATATCTTCCGAATGCTCGCCGAACGCGAGGCTGGCCATCTTGATCTCGTGGCTCTTCATCCAGTTCTTGTTGCCGCGGATCGTGTTGATCTCGCCATTATGCGCGAGGCAGCGGAACGGCTGCGCGAGCCACCATTGCGGGAAAGTGTTGGTCGAATAACGCTGGTGAAAGATCGCGACGCGGCTTTCGAACAACTTGTTCATGAGGTCGGGGAAGAAATCGCCCAGGCTCTCGGCGAGAAACAGGCCCTTGTAGATGATCGAGCGCGCCGACAGGCTGCAAATATAAAAGTCGGCGATCTGCGCCGCGATCACTTTTTTCTCGATGCGGCGGCGGACGAGATAGAGCTGCTTTTCGAACTCTGCGAGCGACTGTTCGTCGGGCAGGGGGCCGGCGATCATGATCTGCTCGATCTCGGGGCGCGTGCGCTGCGCCTTGTCGCCGATCACCGACACATCGACCGGAACCTGACGCCAGCCATAGATGGTAAAGCCCGCATCGATGATTTCGGCCTCGACGATCGTGCGGCATTCTTCCTGCGCGCCCAGATCGGTGCGCGGCAGGAAGACCATGCCGACGGCGAGGCGGTTCGGGCGCACCTTGTGCCCCGACGCGGCGATCGCATCGTCGAAGAAGCGGACCGGAAGATCGACATGGATGCCCGCCCCATCCCCCGTCTTGCCGTCGGCATCGACCGCGCCGCGGTGCCAGACGGCCCGCAACGCTTCGATCGCCGCCTCGACGACGCGGCGCGAGGCCTTGCCATCGGTCGCCGCGACCATGCCGACGCCGCAGGCATCGGATTCCATGTCGGGGCGATACATGCCGTCGGCTTCGAGCCGCGCGTGTTCGGGGGTGGGGTAGTGGGTCATTCCGTTGCTTCCAATCGCCGCGCTACAATAGATTCCATCAGGGCCATGATCTGTTCTTCTTCTTCGGGAAGGTATTCATTCTGCCAGTCGAGGCCGATTTGCTGCGTGCGCTTTGCTATCGCCTGCAGCTTTGGCGCGACGCTCGATCGTCCGAGTTCGAGCAACATGGCTTTGTCCGATTCATCGAACTGAGGCGTGATTGCACGCGCGGTCGATTGAAGGTCGGCGACCACCGCGTCTGATGCAATCGTGAAGTCATCTGACTGTTTCGCTGACTTGACCATATTCTGGGTCTGCAGGTTATCGATGGTCAGCGCGACCAGTTTGCGCCCCGTCGAAGATTCGTAAAAGCGGATCAGGAAGGCCAGATCGGCTTCGTCGAAGGTTTCGGCATAAAGCGCCGACTGACGACGTTGAAGTTCGGGTAATCTGACGCGCAGCGAATGGTTGATGATCGGCATCAACTTGTCGATCAGTTCCGTCGTTACGCCCGGCGCGCTGGCTTCCATCTCCGCCATTTCCGCGTGACTACCGAAAAGATCGAGCGCGAATTGACGGGCTTTCGCGTCATCGCCGCTATCGCCGATCATTGCCTTTTCGCTGTTCAATATTACTGCCAGACGATCCGCGAGCGCCTGCTTCTTGTCGATCCCCACAGTCACGTCGCCCTCTTTTGCCAAAGCAAAGGACGGCGACGCAAATACCAGCGCGAGGGCGGCTGACGCCACTAAGGGGTGCCACTTGTTCATTCGGTTATGTCGGGCCGGCCCAGCCGCTCGCGCGCGTTGGTTGCGGCCTCCTCGGCGGCTTGCTGCGCAGCGAGCGAAGCGTTTTCATACGCGGTCTCGAGGTCTTCGACGCGCTTCACATCGGCGGCCGACCAGTTGCTGCGGTCATAGGCAGGATCGGCAACCGCGTCGGTGGCGTAGTCGGCTGCGTCCGCTGCTGCCGTCGCCGCATCGGCCGCTGCGTCGATCGCATAATCATCAGCGGCCTCGACCGCGACCGCGTCGGTTGCTTCGACGCTGTCGGTCTTCCACATGTCGCGCTGTTCCTTCAGCACTTTCACATCGACCTTCATCAGCTTGGCGAGCTTGGCGAGTTCCTTGTCGTCGAAGTCGGAAAGCTGCTTTTCCTTCGGCAGGTCCTTGAAATCTTTCTCGAGTTCGGGCGCGCGGTCGATGAATTTTGTGATCAGCGGCGGAACCGCCTTGACCACGGCAATCATGACTTCGGGGTCGGCCTGCAACGCCATCCATTCATTGGCATAGAGCGTCCCGGTCGGGGTCGCGAGGAAGCCGTTGAGGTCGGTGAGCTGCGCCGCGGTGAATCTGCGCGCATAGGCTTTCGACATGCCTTCGCGCATCGGCGGTTCCATGTCGCCGAGCACCTCGCTGATCAGCGGCTTGATCACCTTGGTGATCTGGTCTTCGCGTTCCTTGCGGTGCGGGTCGAACATATCTGCGACCTTGCCCTTGGTCGCTTCGTCCAGCTTTGCGATCTGGTCGCTTTCAACGCCGGTCTGGATCGAGAGCATCAGGTCGGATTGGCCGCCGAACTCGCCCATGATCGTTTTAAACATCTTGCCGTACAGATTATCGATCATCTTCTCGAGGCTGCCGGCAGGGATCAACGCACTCATCGTCTTTTGCGCCAGCGTCAGGCGCCCCGGCTCGATCGGCGGCAGGCTGCTCGTGTCGAACATCTTTTCGACAAGCGCGATCGCCTCGTCCATTTCCTTCTGCATCTTGGCCTTTGCGGCTTCGGCAGAGGCTTCGCTGTCATACTCGCTCGATGCCTCCTCTTCGGCGGGCGCGGAGACCGTTTCTGCCACCGGAGCTTCCTTCGGCGCGGCAAAAGCGTGTGCAGGTGCGATCGCGATCGCTCCAGCGAGCAGAATCGATTTGAACGTCGGCGTCATGAAAATTCCTTCCCTGTTGGTCATGCCGCCTTCTTTTCGCTTTTCGCCTTGGCTTTCAACCACTTTGCCATTTGTTCGCTGACATCGCGGCCGTCGCGGATGCCCCAGACGACCAGGCTGGCGCCGCGGACGATGTCGCCGGCGGCGAAAACCCCCGGCAGGCTGGTCATCATCGTCTGGTGATCGACGCGCAAAGTGCCCCAGCGCGTCACCGACAGGTCGGGCGAACCGAACAGGTGCGGCAACTCCTCGGGATCGAAGCCCAGCGCCTTGATCACCATGTCGGCGGGCACATCGAATTTGCGGCCCGGGTCGGCTTCGGGGCTACGTCGGCCGCTCGCGTCGGGGGCGCCGAGGCGCATGCCCGCAACCGCGACCTCTTTGATGCTCTTATCGGCGGTGAAGCTTTCGGGCGCCGACAGCCAGACGAACTCGACGCCTTCTTCCTCGGCGTTCGACACTTCGCGTAGCGACCCCGGCATATTCTCGCGGTCGCGGCGATAGAGGCATTTCACCGACTTTGCGCCCTGCCGCACCGCGGTGCGCACGCAATCCATCGCGGTGTCGCCGCCGCCGACGACGACGACATGTTTGCCCTCGGCATTGAGGCGGCCATCGTCGAACGCGGGAACCGCGTCGCCAAAGCTCTTGCGGTTCGATGCGATCAGATAGTCGAGCGCGGCGATCACGCCCTCGGCGCCATTGCCCGGAACATTGATTTCGCGCGCCTTGTACACGCCGGTCGCGATCAACAGCGCGTCATGCTTCTGGCGCAGCGCGTCGAGCGTTGCGTCGCCGCCGACATCGAAGCCGAGGTGGAACTGGATGCCGCCTTCGACCAGACGGTCGATGCGGCGCATCACCACTTCCTTCTCCAGCTTGAAACCGGGGATGCCATAGGTCAGCAGCCCGCCGGCGCGATCGTGGCGATCATAGACATGGACTTCATGCCCCGCGACGCGCAGATATTCGGCTGCCGTCAGCCCTGCGGGGCCGGCGCCGATGATGCCGACCGACTGGCCGGTCGCGGCGCCCGGATGCAGCGGCTCGACCCAGCCCTCGGCCCACGCAGTGTCGGTGATGTATTTCTCGACGCTGCCGATCGTTACCGCGCCATGGCCCGAAAATTCTATGACGCAATTGCCTTCGCACAAACGGTCCTGCGGGCAGATGCGGCCGCAGATCTCGGGCATCGTTGAGGTTGCGTTGCTCAGCTCATAGGCTTCGCGCAGCCGGCCTTCGGCGGTCAGGCGCAACCAGTCGGGGATATGGTTGTGCAGTGGGCAATGCACCGAGCAATAGGGGACGCCGCATTGCGAGCAGCGCGCCGCCTGCGCGTCGGCGTCGGGCGCGGCATAGCGCTCGGCGATCTCGCGAAAGTCGTGCGCGCGTTCTTCGGCGGAGCGCTTGTCCGGATAGGATTGTTCACGCTCCACAAACTGGAGCATGCGATCGGAAGCCATGCAATATCCCCTTCTGGAAGGGCGGATTGCATGGGCCAAATCGGCGTGTCACGAGCAAATTGCGAGATAGGACAGAATTACTAACCTAAAATGCAGGTCAAATCTGGATCAAAATGGGTTCGCGCAATTATCTTTCGTCGATTAGTATCTTTTCGGCCCTATCTCATGCCGAGCCAGATCAGCGCGGCGACGCCTGCGATGATTCGATACCAGGCGAAGGGTGCAAAGCCGTAGCGCGTGACGACGGCGAGGAACGCCTTGATCACCGCCCATGCCACGACAAAAGACACGAGCGAGCCGACAGCGATCAGGCCGAGGTCATTCGTCGTAATCGCATCGCGATGCTTGAACAGCTGGAGCACCGTCGCGCCGGTCAGCGTGGGGAGCGCGAGGAAGAAGCTGAACTCGGCCGCGGTCTTGCGATCGACCCCGAACGACATCGCGCCGAGGATCGTCGCGCCTGACCGGCTGACCCCCGGGATCATCGCGATGCACTGGACGAGCCCGACGAGGATCGATTGCCGCGCCGATACATTCGCCACCCCGCCAACGTCCGTCGTCTTGGCGAAACGCTCGACGAGCAGGATGGCAAAACCGCCGATGATCAGCGCCCACGCGACGACGACCGCATTCTCCAGCAGGAGTTCGATATAATCGCCAAAGGCGAGGCCGAGGATCACTGCCGGAAAGAAGGCGAGGAGCAGATTGCGGACAAAGGCGATCGCGACCGGATCGCGACGGAAAAATCCGGTGAACATCTCCCAGAATAATTTCCGGTACAGCACGACGATCGCGAGGATCGCGCCGGGCTGGATTGCGATGTTGAAAATCGCCCAGCGCGACGCGTCATAGCCGAGCAGCTCGGTCGCGAGGATGAGGTGGCCCGTCGACGAGACAGGCAGGAATTCGGTCAATCCCTCGACAATGCCGAGGATGATCGCGGTCAGCCAGATACCCATGATGCGGAATCAGGCGGTCTGGGCGAAGCGGCCGTGGCGCCGGTACTGGACGAGCCAGCCATCGGCGACCGAGGCGAGCGAGGTTGGCGTGATGCCGAGGTCGGCCAGACCGGGCGAACCGCCGGCGACGACATTGTCATGCTGCAGCATCAGCCATTGATCCTTGGTGATCGGCGCCCCGGGCGCCCAGCCGAAGCCCGAAGCAAGCGTTGAAGCAACGAAGTCGGGTACGTCGACGAACAGCGGCGAACGGCCGGTCGCATTGGCGATCCAGCGGAGCAGTTCGCCCATCGTCAGCACCTGCGGTCCGCCGACCTCGAAAATCTTGCCCGCGGCATCGCGGCCCAGCGCCGCAACGACGGCATCGGCGACATCCCCGACATACACCGGCTGGAACTTCGCGTTGGGCGCGATCACGGGAACGACAGGGGCCATGCGGATCATCGCGGCGAAGCGGTTGATGAACTGATCCTCGCGGCCAAAGATGATCGAGGGACGCAGGATCGCGGCGTCGGCAAAGGCGCCGCGCACCGCCGCCTCGCCATCGCCCTTGCTACGGCCATAGGCCGAGGCGCTTTCGCGGTCGGCGCCGATCGCCGAGACATGGACGAGCGTAGCGACCCCGGCGGCTTTGGCCGCTGCGGCGACATGGCCCGCGCCGTCGGCCTGCACCGCTTGCATATTGTCGAATGCCCCGACGAGGTTGATCACGGCGTCGCTGCCCTGCACCGCACGCGCCACGCTGGCGGGATCGCGGACGTCGACGGCAACGAACTGTGTCTGGCCGAGCCCGCCGAGCGGTTTCAGGAAGGTCGCGGCGCGGGGTTCGCGCTGCGCGATACGGACCCGGGCGCCGCGCGCGAGCAGTCGCTGCACGACATAGCGGCCGAGGAAGCCGCCGCCGCCCAGCACCGTGATCAATTGTCCGTCGAATTTCTGCATTTGCATCCGCCTGTGATCGATTCTTTCGCGGGCGCAGGGCGCGCCGCACGCCTTCCCCATGCCGCGAAGCGGAAAGGGGGGCAAGGGGCGAAGGCGGCTTTCGGGCGCGAAACCCGCAGCTTTGCGATAAAATGCGCGCCGGCCTCCGCACTGCAGTTGACAAGCCGATAGACGCCCCGCTAAGCGCCCGCTCCTACCCCGTGCCCAGATGGCGGAATTGGTAGACGCACCAGCTTCAGGTGCTGGCGATCGCAAGGTCGTGGAGGTTCGAGTCCTCTTCTGGGCACCATTTGTTCTTCCGGGGGCGTCCGAAAACGTCCCGAAAACGGGATATTTCGGCCGTTTTTTGTGTTATAGCCGTCCGGTCAAATCCGGGCGGATACGGCACCAATCGGGAACAAATAGGGCATCCTGATGGGTATCGATTTCGCCTTTTCGAGAAGGCGATGCCCCTATGAGCCGGAGAGCCCGTCGATCTCCCGCTTTCGTTTGATCTGGCGTTGTAAAAAAGTAATCCGGTAACCTTCCGCTCGGACCTGTCGCTACCGGTCCTGCCTTTGCCGTTCTTGCTCGGCCCATTCCTGCTTCCATTTCGCATTTTCCTCACGCCGCGCCTTTATTGCCAGCGCCCGGCGACCGACACCTAGGGCTATGCGGGCTCTCCGACCGGATCGATCGCCATACGGAGCAGCTCTTGAAAGGCGTCGCACTTTCCACCCTGCTGGGAGTTGGCAGCGAGTCGAGTTTCGGCCGCGCCGAGAGCGATCTCTTGCGCGCCATCCGGGAGAGCGCCCAACAGGGCGGGGCGCGGGCCGGCGACGAGGTTCGCCGCGCGCAACCTCGATGTCCAGCCGACGTTGCGCGTGCGGCCGGGCTGGCCGCTTAGCGTGCTCGCCCAGCCCCTGGCCGACGCAGTCGGCGTTGCGGGGCTTTATTCGCTGATGGCGGCCGCAACCGGATTATGCCTGTTTGGTTTGCGGTTACTGCCCTCTGGCTGGCCGTCGGAGAGCATGGACGTTCCCGGGGAAACACTAGTGGGAGAGCAAAGACCGCGGTTGCCATTTCTTCTGTCGTTTATCCCATTGGGGCGTTTCAGGCTGGCCTTTTTACCTTCTTCGGACTGTTCGAAGCCCAGGGAGCAGGGTCGACGCCCATGCCGTCTAACAGGCGATCGGCTTTTCCGTCATCGGGGGTGCCTTTGGACCTATCGCTGCTTATCTGCTCGATCGTCGGGTCGGCGTTGGTCTGCCTATTGCAGGCTCCGTTCCCATCCAGGGGAGCGCCCTCATATTATTGCTAATGACGCATTACGACCCGTGGCTTTTTCTCGTCTATATCTCTGTATTGCAAGCGGGGTGGACCTTTTTATGCTGCTATCTCTATGTGGCATTGATCAATGCCGCACCGGAACTCACGGCTGCGTCGGTTCCGATTACCGCGCTCAGTAGCGCCGTAGGCGCTTATGGAGCGGGCGTAATGATTGAGGATTACGGCAATTGGGGATTGCTGATCGGCCCCTTCATCATGCTGGCACTCATGCTGGTTCTAACCTGCCCCTGGCTTTCCTTGAGCTTCAATCCGCGTAACAGCGATAGGAAGGCGTCGATTGAACGGTCCTGGCTACAAAAAGCGCTATATATTTAGTTCGCTTACAACTGTTTGAGCATTTGATTCGCATATAACTGCGTAGCGTGGGTGCGGAACCAACTTGGAGAAACTCCAATCCGATGCCATGCCCATTCTCTCCGTCAAGAAATACGCGCCAGCGTCCCGCACCGCGTCGCGATGGGCCGTTTTAGACTAAGCCGGAGCAGGTGTTTCGAAAGAACCTGCTGGGAGCAAAGCGGCCTGCCCAAGTTTCCAATAGGGGGCGAAGCGTTGTCGAGATGCTGGAATTCGAGAAGCCCAAGGCGATAGTTCTCCCCGCTATGACTTGTGTCCGTCGCCCGGAGTTAACGCTACGACGGCTTCTATCTCCACCAGAGCCTGATGATGCAGCGGACCGCAGGGAACAATCGATCGGGCGGGGCGGTGCGTACCAAAGAAGGTGGAATAGGCCCGGTTGACTTCGCCCCAATGCGCGACGTCAGTGACATATATGGTGCACCGGACGACGTCTTCGAGCGAAGCACCAACCACGCGAATGATGGCTTGGATATTGGCCAGCGCGAAATTGACCTGTTCGCTGACGGAAATATCCGCGGCATCGGTCGTCTCGCCAGTCACACCAAGTTGCCCCGACACGTACAGAGTGTCGCGTTGCAGTACGGCTTGGGCATAGTGACCGCCGGGCGGCGGCGCCGCGCTGCAGCGTATCTCTGTCGTTTTCTGAATCGTCATCCCGGTCTCCCAAACGCTCTACCAGCCAGCAATTCGCGGCCATTCTTCGACCAACTTTCCGCCGCGCAGCACTGCGTAGGAGGTGTATGCGGCGCAGGTCAGGCAGGCGTGACCGGGAAGAATGCGGACGAAGCTGCCGATCGGCAGGCGTTCGAACCAGCTCTCGTCCGGTAACGGGACACCACCATGTTCCTGATGGACGATCGCGACGGACAGCGCATCCAGAGGCTCGAGCGTGACTGCATCGCACACCAGGCCATAGCCCGCGTTCGGCATGAAGCGATTTGCTCCGATGTCCTTGGATAACGCGAGAGCGCCGGCGTCGAGAATCAGGCTGGGGTTGGGACCGCGTCGTTGGTGGCCGATCACTGTGGCCAGCACCGAGACCGCAATATCGTCTTGCGTACAAACGGCTCGCGACAATTGGGAAAGATCACCGAAGAGGTAAATGCCTGCCCGAACTTCCGTAACGCCGACCAGATGTTCGGCGAACATAAGCGTAGGGGTCGAACCAACGCTGACTATGGGGCAAGCATAGCCGTGCTCGCGCAGCAGGTCCGCCGATGCAACGGCTGCATGCCGTTCAACTTCGGCCAGCGCACGAACGGGCGCAGGGTCGTCAAAGGCGTAGGAATGCCCGGCGTGGGTCATCACGCCCAACAGGTCGAGTTGCGGAGACCAGGCCGCTATCGCGAGCGCGATCGCGACCAGTTCTTCCGACGCCGGTTCGGTGCCGCTGCGATGTTCGCCGCAATCAACCTCTATAAGGATACCGAAGCGCGCTCCGAGCGCTGCTGCGGCTTCCCCCATGGCGGCGGCCGCTTCTCGACTATCGAGCACAAGCAGCAGCCTTGCGCCATGTTCGTTTTGGATATGGTGGGCGCGGGACAGTTTCGCGGGCGCGATGGCCGTCGTGTAGAGGATATCGCGCCAGCCCGCCGCTGCGAAATACTCGGCTTCGGCTAGCGTCGAAACGCTGATCGGCCCTCTCCCGCCGTTTGCCGCGACACGCGCCACGTCGGTCGACTTGGCCGTCTTTAAGTGCGGGCGCAAGGTGACCCCCAGCGCATCGCAGCGACTGCGCATGCGCGCCGCGTTGCGCTCCAGCCGGTCCGCATCAAGGATCAGGGATGGGGTATTCAACCCGGCGAACATGGTGGCCGCGCTCATCGTGCCAGCTCCCGCAACGGATCGAGCGTGTCGGCAATCAGGAACGGCCGCGCTGCGTCAGCGATAAATGGCAGTCTGGCCCGGTTATGCCAGAAAACCGGCATGCCGACGCCCGCAGCGCCGGGAATATCCGCGGGCGAGCCGGCCACGAAGAGTGTCCTTGCGGGATCGGTGCCGAGCCGGTCGAGGACTGCACGGTACGATTCAGGGCGTGGCTTGTAATATCCCGTTTCTTCGGAGGTCAGGATAACGGAAAAGGCCGCCCCGACCCGCTTTGCAGCCTGCCGCCCCAGAGCTGCGGAACAATTTGTTATGACGCCGAGCGGGATATTGCGCGCCGCGACCTCGGCGAGCACTTGCGGTGCCTCCGGCCAAGGCTGGAGCGTGTGCCATTCCGCAACCAACGCGGCGGGGGCTGATGCGGCTACGCCAGCCTCGACGGCCGCCTCTCGGACAAGATTCTCATAGGGGCGATAGGCGCCGCAGCCATAGGTCAGCTGGAGATACGCTTGGCGCCAGCGCAGGCCGTCGGTTTCGGACCCCGCCGCACGGTTCCAGACCGACCATGAATCGAGAAGGGCCGTCAGAAGATCGAAGACCACGGCTTCGACGGGAGCTAGTTGTTTCATCGATCGAGATCCCAATTTAGCACGATGGCCAAGAACTACCGCCAAGCGGCTCCCCGGACGGCAGGATGCTGCTGTGCGGCAAGAAGCGATTAGCAATCGCACGGTTCGGCCGGCAAATGCCCATTGCTGATGGTTTCATGCCGCCCCGTATGAACATGGCGTTCAAAAATCCGCTCGGGCGATCGCGGTATCTTTTGAATCCGCGATGCTTCCCTACGCCTTCGCCAGTCTCCAGAATATTTCGGCGGATGGGGATTGGCGGCCGCGCGGTCGATACAGCCTGACATCGACCGGAATGTCCCAGTGTGCATCGCCCGCCCTCACCAGCGCACCCTGTTGCAGATCATCAGCGACGATGCTCAGCGGCAACCAGGCCAGTCCTTTTGCGTCCTTTGCCATGCGTGCAAGGATCAGCGTGTGCGATGTGAACACCGGAGTAAAACGCCCTCGCGTTGCGGTTGCATCCAGCATCGCCGACACGATACGATCCATCCCCGATTCAGCGCCATAGGCCAGCAAATTGACCGGATAAGCGTCATCGTCGGTCAGCGCGTGCAGGGGAGCGCTGCCGGTTCCTCGTGGAGCGCTGACCGGTACCAACGCATCGGACTTGAGCGAAATCGACTGGAAACCTGCGCCGTCGAGGACCGACGGAGCGTCGGAGTGGAAATAGCACAGGCAGAAATGTGCCTTTCCGCTCAACATCATCTGCTCGGAGGTGCCCATGTTATCGGCGGTGAGCTGAATCGGAATCTCGGTATCGGTTTTTGCCTGCAGCGCCGCGAGCCACTGCGGAAAAAAGTTCAGCGCCAAGGCGTGCGTGACCAGTATCTTGACCATCGTCGCCGAAGTGCCGGCAATTTCCTGCACCTCGCGCCGGCCATGCTCGATATCACGCAGAACAGTTTCTGCGATGCTGGCAAAGCGTTTTCCGGCCGGCGTCAGCACCATCTGGTGCGTGCTTCGGTCGACAAGTTCGGCGCCGAGCCATTCTTCGAGAGCGCGAATACGACGGCTGAAGGCCGGCTGCGTAACGCAGCGCGCCGCGGCTGCGCGCGAAAAATTGCCCGCGAGTATCAGGGCGCCGAAATCCTCAAGCCATGCCAGTTCCATTGTTCATGTTCCTTTGGCCGCCTGGAACTTGTAATGCCCGAACAAGCTGTGCCTACCCCTCCTGATCAGCATGGATTGATCCATATTGTGCATTGGAGCTGCGTTCGCCCGATTGGCAGGTTGTGTCCAACGCTGCGACCATCGGCGACGATGGTTGCGAAGACAGGCTGATTGAGGGAGTAAGTGATGGGTTTCATTCTGCGGCAGGAACGACGACATCGGGCCAGTCGAGCGACGGTCCTGACGGCCGCGATGCTTGGCGCAGCGATCCTCCTCAGCGCTCTGCCGGTGATCGGCGCCGAACCGGGGTCGACGCAGACGGCCGCGCTCGTCCCGCGCGATGCGCTTTTTGCTTCGCTTACCTATTCCGAACTGCAAATCAGCCCTGACGGCAGGCAGCTCGCTTTTCTCCACCCACTGAATGGCGTCCTGAACGTCTGGGTCGCGCCGCTCGACGATCCCAAGTCGGCAACCCCCGTAACCCGTTTCGATACAAGGCCGCCCGACAGTTTCCAGTGGAGCCCCGACGGGCGGTACATAGTGGTGCTCAAGGATGTCGGCGGCGAGGAGCATAGCCAGCTCTGGGTCGCGAACCTTGAAAAACGAACGGTCACCAATATGACCGCCGATCCGGCCGTGCAGACGAAGATCGTGAAGCTTTCAAAGCGCCGCCCGGGCGAAATCCTGGTTGGCATGAACATTCGCGATCGCCGCTATCGCGACGTCTACCGGATCGACCTCGCGACGGGGCGGCGGACCGAGGTGTTCCGCAACGAGAAAAACTATATCGACGTCGTTGCCGATCCCGATTTCAACATCCGGCTGCTCGTTCGTGGCAATGTCGACGGCTCGTCGACCTATCTCCGGGTCGACCCCGCTGGGCCAAGCGAGCTCATGACGATCCCGCTCGCCTCGCTACGCAATTCCAGAATTTTGAGTCTCGACGGCAATGGCAAGTTGTTGATGTTCGACAGCCGGACCAGCGACAAAGCGAACCTCGTCTCGGTCGATCTCGCCACAGGCCAGCAGGTCTTGCTCGCTGCATCGGAACGTGCCGATATCGTCGATCCGCTGTTCGACGAAGCCAGCGGCACGCTGCTCGCAACGCGCGAGGACCCGCTGGTCAGCGAATGGACGGTGCGATCGGAGGGCGTGCGTGCCGAGTTTGCGGCGCTCGAAGCAGCCGTCACGGGGCCGTTCAAGATCGTCGATCAGACCGCGGACAATGTGCGCTGGCTGCTCCTCGAAACGGTTCCGAACCGCCCCGACCGCTATAGCTGGTGGGATCGCAAGAGCAGGACGCTGGCGCCGCTCGTGTCGACGCGGCCCGACCTCGACAAACAAGCGCTGGCCCGCCGTATCCCGGTCACGATCGCGTCGCGCGATGGCCTGACGCTGCCCAGCTATCTGACGCTTCCGATCGATGCGAAACTCGGGGCCGACGGGATGCCGGTGACGCCCGTCCCGATGGTGCTGCTCGTTCACGGCGGCCCCTGGCTTCGCGACGATCTGGCTTTCGACCCGCAGCACGCATGGCTGGCCGATCGCGGCTATGCGGTGCTGTCGGTGAATTTTCGCGCGTCGGGGGGCTTCGGCAGCGATTTCATGGCGAAGGGCGACCGGAAATGGTCGGAAACGATGCACGACGACCTGCTCGACGGGGTGAAATGGGCGATCGACAAGGGGGTGACGGCGAAGGATCGTGTCGCCATCATGGGCCTATCCTATGGCGGCTATTCGACGCTCGTAGGGCTAAGTTTCACGCCCGATGCCTTCCAGTGCGGCGTCGATCTGGCCGGGCCGAGCAATCTGGTGCGGCAAGTTGCGTTGATGCCCGACTGGTGGACCTGGCAGCGTCCGCAGTTCGTCAACCGCGTCGGCGATCCGACGACGCCAGAGGGGGCGGCAGATCTGATGCGTCGCTCGCCGATCGCGCGCGTCGATGCAATTTCCAAGCCGTTGCTGGTGACTAATGGGGCCAACGATCCGCGCATCTTCCCCAGCCAGTCTGAAGAGATCGTCGAGGCTTTGAAGGCGCGCGCAAAGCCGGTGACCTATGCCTTTTATCCCGACGAAGGGCATGTCTATGCCAAGGACGGCACCAACATTTCGTTTGCCGCAATCGCCGAACATTTTCTGTCGCAATGCCTGGGCGGGCCAGCAGAGCCCTACGGCGACGATCTTGCCGGATCGCGGGTTGAATTGAAGGCCGGTGCCGGGTTGATCCCGGGGCTTGAACAGGCGCTCACAGCAACAGGGAATTAGGCCCACAAGGCTAGGGTTCGCCCGGATATTTCGCGAGGCGTGCGTCAGGCGGTGGCGCGCGTCCCGGGGCTTCAGCCACGTCCATCCGTAGAAAGGCGTTCTGGACATAGCGGATGCCCGCCCAGCGCAGCGGTTCGACTCCCCCGTCGGCGCTCGCTCGCGGATATATGGGGCATGCGAATCGGGCGCGGGGCCGGTGACCAGCCCCGCCAACGCCCGCGCGCATATCGCGCTGGTGTATGGCCGATCCGCCGCTCCGCATCAAAATGGACGGTGGGCAGCCAGTCGCGCGGGATGCCGAGATAGCCAGCCCATCGGTGGCTGAACTCGATGCTGTCGAGCGATGGCCACCATTCGATGGGCCGCTCGACGATCGCGATCGAAAGATATCGTTTTCCAGCAAATGATAGACGGTCCAAAGTCCGGAGAAGCCGCCGCCCTAATCGCAACATCAAGGTCTCGTTTGCCGAAACGGCAGGCCGCGGCGTCAGATCGTCGTTACAGCTCGCGAGCCAATAGCTGCCGATGTCTGCGCGCGATGGGTGTTCGCTGCATTGCGGCGGTGATAATGTCGATGCGGCCCGTCGTCAGCGACGGGATCAGCCCAGAGAAAGGCGCGGCGCGATAGTCGCCGACAAGGCCTAGCGCGTCCAGCACCGACTTGGCGATGTTGATCATCGCGCCGGTCCGCTCGTTTTTCGCCGGATCGACCAAGCTGAAAGGAACCCCGGTCCGCGATGAGCCGACCGACAGCTCATTCGGAGCGCGCGTTGTGCGCTAGCAGGCAGTCAGTGGCGATCCCGCGATCATCCCGATCATCCCGGGCATCGTCCATCGCTGAATCGGCCTTGCCACCGGTTGTGGGTGCTGGATCATCGCCGCTGCCGCGCTAACGGGTCTGCCGCCGATATTCGATCGTCGTTGTCGATCGCGCCGCCTTGCGGATACGGTCGGGCGAAAGCTCAATCCTCTTGAGCTCGTTGGTCTCGTGCATCATCGTCTGGTCGGTGAGGTGCGGGTTGCCCTTGCCGTCGGGCCCGATGAACAGATTCTGCCCGCCCGCATCGACGACCGAATAGAGCGCCCGCCGGTCGGCGCCGATTTCCATCAGCCCGACCCAGCTTTCGCCGCCATTGTGCGGCGCCATCGTCGGGCCGAGCCGCAGCACCGCAGACAGGCGTTTTTCGGGCGCATCCTCGGCCATCTGCGGACGCCCGGGGGTTTCGAGCGCGGCGTCGAAATATTTCCAGAAGATCGGCTGCTTCCACTCGGCCATGTCCGTGCCGGGGAAGCGCGGTTTGACCTCGGCCAATGTCGCCTTGATCGTTTCGATCATTACTGCGGTGCGATCGCGCCCGTTGAAATAATCGATGCCCAGCGGCGCGCTGGCGGCATCACCCTGGAAGGCGCGCAGCAACAGGCTCGATTGATAGGTGAGGTAGCGGCCTTCATCGATCGCCTTCCACCAGTCGCCCATATCGTCGCCGAATATGACGCGCGGCGCGACCTGCAGCCAGGCGCGATAGAGCGTCAGGCCGGGATCGTCATATTTGTGGTCGCCATCGCGGTCCTGATAGAGCCCGTTGAACCCCATCATATATCCGCCCGCGCGCTTTACCTCGGGATCGTCGCTCGCCTCGATCGCGCGCCGGATATATGGCGCGAAAAAGTCCGGCGCCGCCTGATTGCGGTCGACAGCGCCGAGCGCGTTGAAAATCTTGCCGTTGAATTCGCGCATGTCGAGCAAGGTCAGCGACTGGCCCTCCTTCGCAAGCCGGTCGCCGAGCCAGGTACGGAAGGTCGCGCCGATCCGGGCACTGTCGCCCTCCTGCGACCAGCCCGTCGCCTTGCTGTTCCACGAGAAAAGATAGCCCTGCCGCGGGTTGATCATGTGCGGCTTTTCGTCGCGTGTCAGAAAGCCGGTCCATTCATATTCGCCGGTGCCCGGCGTCGGCAGTCGCGGGTCGACCCCGGCCGCCTTTTTCGGCAGCGCGCCGGCCTCGAAATAGGCGATCGTGCCGTCTTCACCGCCATAGCAGGCGCCGACGTTCCAGCCGAGCCGGTCGACGCCCTTTTCGCGAAACTCGGCGAGGCTTTTGGCGCGACCCATTTCGGCAAAGGCAACCCATGTGTCGAGTTCTCGGCCGTGCACGCCCATCTGCTGCGCATAGGCGGTGCCGTTTTCGGCATCCCACGCGATCACCGGCCCGTGGATCGTCCATGCGACGTCGTGCATCACCGTGGCGCCGTCCCTGACCTTGAAGGTCTCGGTGCGATGTTCCATCGGCTTCCACGCGCCCTTGTACCAATATTCATACCGGTTCTTCGGGTTGAGCTTTTCGGCGAACATGGTGCCGGCTTCGCTGCTTCCCGATACGAGCAGCCAGCCATGCTGCGCCCCGCGTCCCATCGTCGGCACACCCCAGCCGGTCGAGCCGAACCCGGCATTGTCGAAGCCGCCGCCGTGCAGGTGGATTTCGGGGCCGTCGGCGGTCGCCTCGAGCATCAGCACCTTGCCGCTCGCGGACTTCCCGGGGCCGACGACCATGCAGCGGCTCGCGCCTTTCACCGGCTGGAGCGGCGCCACCTGCGAGGCGGCCGCCGCGACGCCGCCGGACGGCAGCTGGACCGGGGCTAGCGTCGGCGTGGGCATGGGTCGGGCAGGGGCGAGGTCGTCGCCCGCCGGGATCGTTGTCGGCGAATCGGGATCGGAAATCGGCACGACGTCGTTGAAGATCTGCCACGCCTTTTCCTGCCCGTAGCGCGCGGTCATGTCCTTCAGGAATTTGAGGTTCTGGATCTCGTAGCTTTCGCGGCCGAGCGGCGCGGCACTGATCAGTGCGAGATATTCGGTGAGGCTCCAGCGCGTTGGCCTGATTCCCCAGCGAATGAATTCGAGCGGGGTCAGCCTCGCAGGGTCGGCATTCACTTCGTCGACGCGCTTGTTGATCCCGTCGATCATCGCTTGGATCATCTGGCGATGCTCGGGCGCCAGCGCCTTGTAGCGCTGCATCAGTACCGCGTCGGAAAGCCGCCGACCGCGCATCATCTTGTCGCCTTCGAGCGCCGATGCACCCAGCAATTCGGCGCGGCGGCCCTGCGTATTGTACCGGGCGAGTTCCATCGCGGCGAGGCGGTCCGACGCGATGGCATAGCCCGCGCCGAACATCACCGCGTCTGAGGTTTCCGCCTTTACATGCGGCACGCCGAAATCGTCGCGGTAGATGCTGACTGTCTCCGCGGCGCTCGCGGGCGTCGCCGCTGCGAGGAGCAGGATCGTCGAAGCATGGAGCAAGTTGGCAGTCGAACGGCGCATCAAAGCGTCTCCCCGGATTGGTTACTTCGGCAGAAATGTCTCGGCCAAGGCGATCCACAGCGCCGCGCCGGTCGGCGAAATGCTGTCGTCATAGGCATAGTGCGAATTGTGGAGCATCACCGACCCCGGCCCCTCGTCGCCGTTGCCGAGAAGGAGGAAGCAGCCGGGGACGACGTCGAGGTAGCGTGCGAAATCCTCCCCCCCCATGCCCGGCGCGTCGAGGTCGACGAAGCGGTCGGGCCCGACGATGCCGATCGCGATCTCGCGGACCCTGGCATAAAGATCGGCCGGATTGTGCAGGGCAGGGTAGCCGCGCTCATAATGCAATTCGGCGGTGGCGCCGAAGGATGCCGCGACGCCGGTCACAATCTCGCGCAGCCGCTGCTCGGTCGCGTCCTGGCTCGCGCGCGACAAGGTGCGAACGGTGCCGCCCATGCGCGCCTCGTCGGCGATGATGTTGAAGGCGGTGCCTGCTTCGACTTTGCAGATCGACACCACGGCGGCGTCCATCGGGTCGGTATTGCGCGCGACGATGCTCTGCACCGCGACGATGATCTGCGCCGCGACGAGGACGGGATCGACCGTCAGGTGCGGGCGCGCGGCGTGGCCGCCCTTGCCCGACACGACAATCTCGAACTTGTCGGCGGCGGCATAGAGCGCGCCCGCGCGTCCGGCGAGCTTGCCCGCGGCGATGCCCGGCCGGTTGTGGATGCCGAAAATTGCCTCCATCGGGAAGCGATCGAACAGCCCGTCGCGGATCATCGCGCTGGCGCCGCCGTCGGGATCGCCGCCCGGCCCCTGATAGCCCAGGGATTCCTCGGCGGGCTGGAAGATCAGGTGGACCGCGCCGTCGAAATTGCGCGTCGCGGCGATATGTTTCGCGGCGCCGAGCAACATCGTCGTATGCCCGTCGTGGCCGCAGGCGTGCATGACGCCCGGTGTGCAGGATTTATGATCGGACTCGGTCAGTTCGCTCATCGGCAGGGCGTCGATGTCGGCGCGGATGCCGATCGCGCGGTCCGACTCCCCGGCGCGGATCGTCGCGACGATGCCGGTCCCGCCGATGCCGGTCGCGACCTCGTCGACCCCGAAGCTTTCGAGCAGGTCGAGGATGAAGCGAACCGTGTTCTGTTCGTGAAAACCGAGTTCAGGGTGCTGGTGGATATGCCGGCGCCAGGCGGTCATGTCAGCTTCGAGTGGTGTCAGGTCAACGGACATGGGGACGCACCTCCTGGCGCAGCGGCGAAGTCAGGCTAGGGACGGCGCGCGCGCGGTCCCAATGCTTATTGGACATGGTTGCATATTCGGCGGCGCGTTTCATCATCGGCTCCCTCACGGCGCGGCGTGCGCCGCGACCTGATAAAAGACCTGCGCGTGCGGGCCGAGAGGGAGGTCGAACGCGACCCACGCAACGACCATGGTGATTCCCGTGGCCATGAAGCACAGAGCATAGGGCAGCATCAGCGCGAGCAGCGATCCGACCCCCATCGATTTGTCCCAACGCTGGCAAAAAACGAGGACGAGGGGGAAATAACTCATCAGCGGGGTCATGATATTGGTGTAGCTGTCGCCCATGCGATAGGCGGCGGTCGTCATTTCGGGGCTGATGCCGAGCAGCATGAACATCGGCACGACGACCGACGACAGGACGCTCCATTTCGCCGTTGCCGACCCGATGAACAGGTCCATCACCGACGAGAGGAGCAGAACACAGACGAGCAGAAGCGGCGCCGGGAGCCCCATGCCCTGCAGCTTTTCGGCGCCGCTGATCGCGATGATCGGGCCGATGCCCGACCAATTGAACATAGCGACGAAATGCGCGGCGAAAAAGACGAAGACGAGGTAGGGCGCGATCGTCTTTACCCCCTCGCGCATCATCGCGATCACGTCATTCGAATTTTGGACGGTGCCTACGGCGCGACCGAAGACGACGCCGGTGAACAGGAACAGCAGGAACAATGCGGCGATCATCGAGCCATAGAGCGGCTGCAACCGGATCGGGCCGGTGGCATCCTGGTCGATAAACGGCGTGTATCCCGGCCAGAGGCAGAGCGCGGCGAATAGCGCGACCACAAACAAGGCGGCAACGCCCGCGCGGCGAAGCCCCCGCCGCTCGTCATCGCTGAGGTCGCCCTTTTCGAGATCGGCGCGCAGTTCGTCGTCGATCGTCTCGTTCCATGCGCCGAGCCGCGGTTCGACGATCCGGTCGGTGACGAGCCAGATGATCGGGGTGAAAAAGACGACGATCCCCAAGATGAAATACCAGTTGCCGAGGGGGTTCATCGTCCAGCCTGGCTCGACGATCCGCGCGGCTTCCTGCGTGAAGCCGAACAATAGAACGTCGAGCTGGCCGGGCATGATATTGCCGGCATAGCCGCCCGACACGGCGGCGAGCGCGGCTGCGATCCCGGCGAGCGGGTGGCGACCGACCGATGCGAACAGCACTGCCGCCATCGGGATGAGCACGACATAGGCGGCGTCGGCAGCATGATGCGACACCATGCCCACCACCGCGATGATCGGGGTCATGTAGCGACGCGGCGTATTGCGGAGCGAACCGCGGATCAGCGCGAAGAACAGCCCCGACCGCTCGGCGACCGCGGCGCCCATCATGATCGTCAGGATGATGCCGAGCGGGGTGAAGCTGGCATAAGTGCGCGGCATCTCGGTAAACAACCGCGCGATATTGTCGGCGGAGAAGAGGCTCGACGCGCGATAGGTCAGCACCCCGCCGGCGAGTTCGGCGCCTGCGGGCGCTTCCTTGCCCGAATAGGGCAAAGACGCGCTCCACCCCAGGGCCGCGCCGATCGCCGACACGATCATCAGCACGGCGATCAGATAGAGGAAAATGATCGTCGGATCGGGCAGCAGATTGCCGACGCGCTCGACGACGCCGAGAAAGCCCCGCTGGCGCGCGGGGCGGACGGTTTCGGCACTCATGATCGCGGCTTCCGGACCGGGCAAGGTGGATTCTCCTTCGAAAACGACACGAGGCCCGCGTGCGCGAATGTCACGCGGGCCTCATCTGCCGGGACCCGGATCAGAAGTTCACTTCGAGGCCGGCACGGATGACCGGACCAAATTGTTCGAAACCGCCCCCCGACGGATCGATGACCTGAACCGATTCCATCACCGGCAGCTTTTCGTTGAAGAGGTTGGTCACGCCGAACGAGAATTTGGCTTCCTGCTTCCCGTTCATCGAGAGCGTATAGGACGCCGAGATGTCGTTGTAGAAGCGCGACCCCGTGCGATCGGGCGACAGAAGTTCGCGGCTGATCCCCGGCGAGATGTCGGTCAGCGCCTGGCTCGACTGATAACGTCCCTGCCAGCCGAGCGTCAGCGGGCCGTTCGAATAGGTCAGCCCGACGACGCCCTTGTACTTGGGGTATCCGTAAAAGCCTTCGAGCACCGTAAACAGGTCCGGCCGCGACTGGAAGGTGTAGGTACGGAGGCGGTGCAGATAGGTGAAGGCGACGTTCGTCGATATCCGGCCGCTACCGAGCGGGAGCGCATAGAACAGCTGCGTGTCGAGCCCTGACGTTTCCAGTTTCGACGTGTTCACATAGGTGCTGTTGCCCGTCGTGATCCCGAAGAAGTTCGGGCTGGCCGTGTTGGTCTCGCGCGTGATCAGCGAGCAAAGATCGAGATCGGGGCCGCCGGCGCGGTCAACGCAGTTCTCGGCGATCTGCTGGGGGCTCAGGAAACTGATTGCATCGTCGATCTCGATGTTGAACCAATCCGCCGAGATCTGGAGGCCGGGCAGGAAGCTCGGTGTCAGGACGATGCCCGCGGTCCAACTGTCCGACACTTCGGGGCGAAGATCCTGGTTGCCGGAAACGATAAAGGGTACCCCGACGCCGCCGTTCAGCGGTGTGAAGCCCGCCGGACGGCCGAGCGCGGCGCAGTTGGCGGCGCGGTTTGGATTGAGCCCGAGGTTGTTCTGGGCGCAGGGGTCGTTGACGTTGGTCGTCTGCCCTTCGCTCGGACGGAAGGCCTCGAAGATGTTCGGGGCGCGGATGGCGCGGCTGATCGTTGCCCGGAGGCGCAGGCCATCGGTCGGTTCCCAGATCGCCCCTGCTTTCCACGACGTGGCCTGGCCGGCATGGCTATAATCGGCGTGACGGACAGCGCCCTCGATCGACAGCAATTTGAAGAACGCCATGTCGGTCAGGACCGGGATGCTGAGCTCGCCGAAAAACTCGGTGACATGATAGCCGCCCTCGTAATCCTGCGTTGCCGCCTGGTTGGTCAGGCCTGCCTTGACCAGCGGGTCAGTCGTGCGCCCGTTGCGTTCCTTGCGATACTCCGCTCCGAGCGCGAAGCCGACCGTGCCGCCGCCGGGCATCGTCAGGAATTTCTCGGTATCACCGGCGAGCGAGAAGCCAGCAGTGGTCTGGCGGATAAACGCTTCGGACACCGTGGTGGTCTTCACGAAATTGCGCGCGTCTTCCGAACTGGAGTTCGAGCCGAACGGGTTGAACGGTGAGCAAGGGGCGCTGCCCTGGACGTTGGGGCGAACATAACCGACGGGCTGCAGCGCGGGGACGTCTATCCGGCACCGGATCTGCCCGCTTGACGGATCGACCACGGCATCGAGCGCGGCGAGCAGGTTCGGAACGACCAGGCGATTGTAACCGATGAACTTCGCCTTGGTGCGGCCATAGGTGCCGTAAACATCGTAGCGAAGGTCGGCAAAGCCCGTCTCGAACTCACCCTTGAAGCCGCCGACGAACGACAGACTGTTGCGGTCGACCTGGCTGAAACGAAGGCCAACATCGGTATAGAGGCGGTCGAGGCGCAGGGTGGTTGCGCCGGCGTTGAGAAGGCGCTGCCGAAAATCTTCGTTCAGGAAGGCGTTCTGCGCGACATTGATCGCGGCGCCCGAGCGGATCACCGGCTGGCCGCGCCCGTAGCTCGACGTGTTGTTGTAATCGACGCCGAAATAGCCACGGACACTATCGCTGAAGTCATAATGTGCGCTGAGGTTGAGATTGTAACGCTCGATGTCCGGAACGATCGAGATCGAATCGTCGAAGCGGAAGCAGGCGACGCCGCAATTGTCGAAAATCCCGAAGAGGCTGCCGTCGGTCAGGCTGGGCGCCGGGAAGGGACGGGCGGTCCCGTCGTCGTTGAAGACGAAGCGCCCGAGCCCCCCGGTATCATTGCCAAAGCCAACGACCCCATAACCCGAGAAGCGAAGCGCCTCGCCGCCCGGGACTACGATCATGTCGGGGATACCGTCGTTGGGGCCGGTATCGGCGGGATTGATCATCGCGACATTGTTTGTCATGTCGGCTTGGCGCGGCGTGAGTTCCTTCACCTTCGTATAATCGCCGGCCACAGTGATGTTGCCGCGGCCGCCGCCGAAATTCATGCCGGCGACAAGGCTGGCGCCATAGGTCAGGCCTTCTGAACCGCGCGAGGGCTGCGAGCCGTTAAACGACAGACGAAAGCCGTCGAAATCGTCCTTGGTGATGATGTTGACGACGCCCGATACCGCGTCCGAGCCATAAATCGCCGATGCGCCGCCGGTGATCACCTCGATGCGCTCGATCAGGTTGGGGTTGATCGAATTGAGATCGATCGCCGTGCTGTCGGTAGCACCCGCAACGCGGCGCTTGCCGTTGACAAGCACGAGCGTGCGGTTCGACCCGAGGCTGCGCAGGTCGACGAGGGCAAGGCCGCCGCTGTTCTCGCCGCGCGAACCCGAAGCGCCGGTCTGCTGGCTTTGCTGCATGCTGCCCGAAAAGCCGATCGACGGCTGCTGCGCGAGCGCGCGGCCAATGTCGAACTGGGCATTGTTATTGTCGAGCGCCTCGGAGGTCACGACGCCGACGGGCGTTGGCAAGTCGAGGACAGGGCGGCCGATGCGCGATCCTGTCACGATAATGTCGTCGCCGCCGGTTATCGCCTGGTCCTCGGTCGGTGCGACCTCCTCCTGCGCATGCGCGGTGCCTGCCGCGCCGGTCAAACCTGCGCAAAGGGAGATCGCGAAAAGCGAGGTGGAAATTTTGAGCTTGCCGCTCGCGGCTGCCGGTCCCTTGATCATTTTTTTCTCCGCCCTGGGCCCTGCCAGAGCCGTCCGTTCGTCGGCTAGTGCTAGGGTCCAGCCTGTCTATGGGCATGCAGGCATCGTGCCCAATGCCGGTTCGACATAGAATCATTCGTGCGGTGTGAGCGGCATCTGCGCAGCATTATTGCGCGGCGAGGCTCTGTGCCTGGACGCGGCGTGCCCCGGTACCCGTGGTCGACCCGTTACGAGGTCTCGGCTTTCAGACGATGTTTCAGCATCGTCCAGAACGCCTCGACGCTCGGGCTGCGCCGCGCAATCGGCTTGTAAATGCGGATCTCGATCGGGACGTGCCAGCGCGCGTCGCCGGCGGCGACGAGGCGGCCGCTCTCGAGGTCGGCGGCGGCGACGCTGAGCGGCGCCCAGCAGACGCCGCGACCGTCGCGCGCCATCGACAGCAGCGCCGTCGCCATATGTGAACGAAACACTGTGCGGAGCGATGCCGAGCCTGCCGAGATAACTTGCGCCGCCTGAAGAATGCGACCCATCCCCGACTTTTCTTCGAACTCCAGGTAGGGGAGCGGTTTGTCGCTGCTACCAGGCAGCAGGTGCGTTGGCGCCCCGTTGCCGAGCGGCGCGGTCACCGGCATCAATATATCATCCCCGAGTGCCAGCGAGGCAAAGCCCGCCGGGTCGAGCCGATGCTGCGCGGCGGTATGATGATGGCAGAGCAGAAAATCCGCCTTGCCCTCGAGCATGAAGCGTTCGCACGCGACCATGTGGTCGGCGATCAGCGTGATCGTGCCCGCTTCCTGCCCATCGTGCAGGCTGCGGAGCCAGGCGGGAAAAAAAGTCGTCGACAGCGCGTGCGTCGACGCGAACCGGATTTCGTTGCTCAGGGTTCCGCCGATTTCACGGACATGGTCGCGGCCGAGGGTCAGCCGCCGCATGATATCTTCGGCAAGCACGCGGAATGCCTGGCCAGCTTCGGTCAGGGCAATTCGATGCGTGTCGCGGTCGACGAGCGTCGCGCCGACCCAGTCCTCGAGCGCACGAATGCGGCGGCTGAACGCCGGCTGCGTGAGGTTACGCGCTTCGGCTGCGCGGGAGAAATTGCCTTCATCAGCGAGCTTGATGAAGTCTTCGAGCCACATGATATCCATTTGATTCCACTCGTCGCATCAATTGATACTGTCCCGGCATTGGCTTCGTCCGAACCGCTGACGGTAATCCCTGCCCGCGAAACCGCAGGAAGGATATGAAGAATGTCGGCGCCAAGAACGCTCTATGACAAGATCGTCGACGAACACCGCATATTATCTTTCGACGAACCCGGCGGCACCGGTGAAAGATTGTTGCTCTATATCGATAGGACGGTGCTGAACGAATATACAAGCCCCCAGGCGTTCAGCGGCTTGCGCGCCGCCGGGCGAGCGGCCTGGCGCCCGGCCGCGTCGCTGGGCGTCGTCGATCATGTCAATTCGACCAACCCCGACCGAGCGGCGGGTGAGCTTGATGACGGTGCACGGCGGCAGATCGAGTACCTCGGCGAGAATGGACGGGATTTCGGAATCGAGATTTTCGACCTTTTCGATCCGCGGCAGGGGATCGAGCATGTTGTTATGCCCGAACTCGGCCTCGTGCTGCCAGGCATGGTCATCGCTGCTGGCGACAGTCATTCGACGACCTATGGCGCATTCGGTGTCGTCGGCTTTGGGATCGGCACGTCGGATATCGAACACCTGCTGGCGACGCAGACGCTCGTCTATCGCCGCCTCAAGACGATGCGGATCACGATCGACGGGACGCTTGCGCCCGGTGTCACTGCGAAGGACCTGATCATGGAGGTTATCCGCCGGATTGGCGCCGACGGCGCTGCGGGGCACGCGGTCGAATTCGCAGGCCAGGCAATCGATGCGCTCGGGGTCGAGGCGCGCATGACGATCTGCAACATGGCCGTCGAATGCGGTGCGCGGGTCGCTTTGGTGGCGCCCGACGACAAGGTCATCGACTATATAGCCGGCTGTCCGCGCGCGCCGTCGGCCGAACTGCTCGCATGCGCGCGCGCCGAATGGCAGGCGCTTTGCAGCGACCCCGGCGTGTCCTTCGACAAAGAAATCGCGCTCGAAGCCAGCGATATCCCGCCGATGGTGAGTTGGGGCACCAGTCCCGACCAATCGCTCGCGATCACAGGCATGGTCCCCGATCCGCGGGAGCTGCCCGCGTCACGGCGCGCGGACGCGGTGCGCGCAATGGCCTATATGGACCTTGCGCCGCACACGCCGTTGCAGGACATCGCCATCGATCGCGCTTTCATTGGCTCGTGCACCAACGCGCGCCTCTCGGACCTGCGGGATGCCGCGCGGATATTGAAGGGTCGCACGGTCGCGCCGGGCGTGCGCGCAATGATTTCGCCGGGTAGTAGCGCTGTCCGCCGCGCCGCAGAGGCGGAGGGGATCGACCGCGTCTTCATCGACGCGGGGTTCGAATGGCGGCGCTCGGGCTGCTCGCTCTGCCTCGCGATGAACGATGACAGCCTCGCCCCGGGCGAACGCTGCGCCTCCAGCACCAACCGCAATTTCGAGGGCAGGCAGGGCATTGGCGGGCGCACCCACCTGATGAGCCCCGCGATGGTCGCGGCGGCTGCTGTCACGGGGAGGCTGGCCGACGTGCGAACGCTCGCGGCGGAGGAGCTCCCTTGATGGAACGCTTCATCCGCATGTCGGGCCGCGCCGCCGCGATGCCTGCCGCCAATATCGATACCGATGTCATCATGCCAAAGGCGTTTCTCAAGGGGATCGACCGTTCGGGCTTGGCGGTCGGTCTTTTCCACGATCTTCGCTTCGAAGAAAGCGGCGAGCAGCGCGGCGATTTCATCCTCAATCGCGCCGAGACGCGCTTCCTGCTCGTCGGACCGAATTTTGGCTGCGGCTCGTCGCGGGAACACGCGGTATGGGGTATGCTGCAATATGGCATCCGCGGCATCATCGGTACTTCCTATGGCGCGATTTTCGCCGACAACGCCGCGAACAACGGCCTGCTCCTGCTGTCGCTGCCTGCCTCGGAGATCGCAGCGCTCATGGCCGAGCTCGACGAGGGCGCGGGGGAGATGACCGTGGACCTCGATGCGCAGCGCATCGAGATGGGCGGCTATGCGGCCAGCTTCGACATCGATGCCGCGACGCGGCAGGCGCTGATGCTCGGGCTCGATCGCATTGGAGAAACATTGACCCAGGCCGATCGTATCCGCGCATTCGAGACCGCCTATCTCGGCCGCAGGCCCTGGCTTTATGCCGGCAGGTAGCGATGAGCACTAGGCCCGATTATCCCGAACTCATGCCGGGTTTCCGCTGGCAGGACGTGGACGCGGCAGGCGTGCGCATTCGCGCGGCCATCGGCGGGTCGGGCCCGCCGCTGCTGCTGCTCCATGGTCATCCGCAGACGCACTTGACGTGGCACAAGGTGGCCCCGGAGCTGGCGAAGCGCTTCACGGTCGTCGCAACCGACCTAAGGGGTTATGGCGACAGCCAAAAGCCGCCCAGCGATCCCGCGCATCTCAACTATTCGAAGCGCGCCATGGCGGCCGACCAAGTCGCCGTCATGACGGCGCTAGGTTTCGGCCGGTTCGACGTTGTGGCCCATGACCGCGGCGCGCGTGTGGCGCACCGGATGGCGCTTGACCATGCCGACCGCGTCGGCCGCCTCGTCCTGATCGACATCGCGCCGACGGCGACGATGTATGCCGCGACCAACCGCGAGTTCGCGACGCGCTATTTCTGGTGGTTCTTCTTGATCCAGCCGTTCGACCTGCCAGAACGAATGATCGCGTCCGACCCTGACCATTTCCTCGATCGTCATCTCGCGGGCCAGGTCAAGGTCGAAGGTTCGCTCGATCCGCGGGTGGTTGCCGAGTACCGCCGCTGTTACCGCGATCCTGCAACGCGACACGCGATCTGTGAAGATTACCGCGCCGCGGCGAGCATCGACCTCGAGCATGACGCGGCCGACGCCGACCGCCGTGTCGAAGCGCCGCTGCTCCTGCTTTGGGGCGAATATGGCACGGTAGGGACCCTCTTCGACGTCATGGCATGCTGGCAATCGAAGGCCGTGGATACGCGCGGCCGTGCGCTGCCCTGCGGCCACAGTCCGCAAGAAGAGGTGCCCGGACTGTTGCTATCTGAGCTGGACGCGTTTCTCTCTTAACCCCAGGGCGCGCGGGGGAGCTTGGCAGGATCGATGATAGACAAGCGCGCCATCATCATATCGGCGGAGTTCACCAACAGCGGCGAACCCGCTCCAAAGCACCACGATTGCGGGATCAAATCACTGGGTGCTGTTTGCTCGTTTCTCTCTTGGCCATTTCGGCCAAATGAGAACGATCATGGGAAGGTCTGAATTTGACTATTCGTCCCACGCCCCGCCTGGGATGCCGGCAGAAGGGTGGTTTCCATGCTTCCGCTGAAGCCGCGACAGATATGGCAATACGGTTTCATCTGGATCGGGAGCCTCGGCTTCGCGACCGCGCTTTGTTCGACCTTGCGATCGACAGCAAGTTGCGTGGATGCGATCTGGTGAAAATCAGGGTTTGCGACATGGTCGCTGTGGGCGAGTTGCGCACGCGGGCCATTGTGACACAGCAAAAAACAGGACGGCTCGTCCAGTTCGAGTTGACGTCGGATGCTCGGGGAAGCCTGCTAGCTTGGCTGGAGAGACGGTGCGGTTCGGTCGGGGACTATGCATTCCCCAGCCGTATCGACCACTCAACCCACATGAGCACTCAGCAAAATTCTCGACTGGTAGATGAATGAGTCACTGCGATTGGCCTCCGAAGCGAGGACTATGGGACACATTCGCTGAGAAGGACAAAAGCCCCAATCAAATATAGGGCCACTGGAAACTTGCGTGCCGTTCAAATCCTATTGGGCCATACAAAGATTGAAAACTCCGTCCGCCATCTTGGCGTTGACTTGGAAGATGCACTGACGTTGGCAGAGGGTAACATCTGCTTTCGCAAGCTCGTCGCCGGAAGCTGTCTGTCGGCTAACGGCCAAAAGGCGACTGAAGCGTTGTGCCCGATTGCAGTGCATGCTGAGCCTTGTGGGAAGAAAAACTGAACCTTCGCTCCAACTGACAGAGCTTAGTTTTGTATGCCGCGAGTTAGCCTGCTCCGCGAACGGAACTTGCAGGTCCTTAGCCTCGTATAGGAGCTGAAAGGATATGCAGTGCGAAGCGATCAGACGAGACTGACCCATGCATCGGAGGTAGAGGCAGCAAGCGCAGGCAAAGCGTCGCCGAACGCGCGCACGATCCTCGCAGTCGACGATGACCCGATCATATTGATGAACACAGCCGCCCTTCTCGAAGACCTCGGCCATCAGGTATTCGAAGCCGGTTCGGGGCAAGAGGCGCTCTACCAGCTCTCGTGCCGTCCCGAGATTGATCTCCTCATCACCGACCATGCAATGCCTGGCATGACCGGAAGCGAACTCATCGATGCGGCGCGAGCGCTGCGTCCCGAGCTCTCGGTTATTCTCGCGACCGGCTTCAGCGGCGACGATGTCGTCCGGGCGCGCGGGCTGACCCGGCTGAACAAGCCTTACAGCTTCGCTGAACTTGAAGCCGCAGTCGGACGGGCACACAGCTGAAATCCTGTATTTTTTCTCGTCAGGTGGCACGGGTCATCGTCCGGCGATGAAACCGAATTGCACCCGGCCACGTTCTGTCTGTCATGAAAGCAAGATCGAACACATTGTTCCCAGGACCATCCGATGCTGCACGTGAGCTTGCAGATCGGCCCGAAGAGCATGCGATCAACGGATTCGAGGCGCATCCACACATGACGGCAAACGATAAACGCATCACTTCCGGAAACCCGGGTCTCGACCTGATCTTGCGCGGCGGTCTCCCTGCCAGCCGTCTCTATCTTGTCGAGGGCATACCCGGGTCCGGTAAAACGACGCTTGCGCTCCAGTTTCTGCTCGAGGGAGCCGAGCACGGAGAATCGGTGCTCTATATCACGCTGTCCGAGACGAGCGAAGAGCTGTCGATCGTCGCAGGATCGCATGGCTGGTCGCTGGACGACGTCGAACTCTTCGAACTTGCTTCAGTCGAGGAAACCCTTGGGCCGGGGCGTGATCAGTCGATCCTCCACAGTTGGGAAATGGAGCTTGGTCGCACGATCGAGTTGATCCGTGAGCAAGTCGAGCGCGTGAAGCCGAAGCGTGTCGTTTTCGACAGCCTGTCCGAGTTGCGCCTGCTGGCACAGGATTCACTCCGCTATCGCCGCCAGCTTCTGCATCTGAAGCAATTCTTTTCGAAGCTCGATACAACCGTACTGCTCGTCGACGACATGACCGGAGGCAGCGGCGAGCGCGACAATCATTTGCATAGCCTGTGTCACGGCGTGATTACGCTCGAGCGGTTGACGCTCGATTTCGGGGCGGCGCGGCGGCGCATGCAGGTCCAGAAAATGCGCGGCGTCGCTTTTGTCGCCGGATATCACGACATGGTCCTTCGCAAGGGCGGCATCGACATATTTCCGCGCCTTATCGCGTCCGAACATCATGCGCCCTTCATCGGCGAACCGGTGCCGAGCGGCGTCGGCGAGCTCGATGCCATGCTCGCGGGCGGCCCCCAGCGCGGAACGTCGATGCTCGTCACCGGCCCCGCCGGGTCGGGCAAAACTTCGCTCGCGCTCCAATATCTCGACGCGGCGTGCGAGCGCGGCGAGGTGTCGGTGATCTACGAATTCGATGAGCGCATCGGCACGATGATTACACGGGCGAGCGCCTTCGGCATCAATCTCCAGCGCCATATCGACAGCGGCACGCTGACCATTCGCCAAATGGACCCTGCCGAGATCGCGCCCGGGCAATTTGCCGCGATGGTCCGATCCGAGGTCGAGGAACGCAACGCTCGGTTCGCGCTGATCGACAGCTTGAATGGCTATGTGACGGCGATGCCGCAAGAACGGCAATTGATCCTTCAACTGCACGAACTGCTGTCCTATCTGAATCAGGCGGGAGTGGTCTCGATCCTCATCAATCCGCAGCACGGCTTCTTCGGAACGATGAGTACCAATGGTCTCGACGTGTCTTACATTGCCGACATCGTCGTTCTGCTGCGTTTCTTTGAAAGTGAGGGGCGGATTCGGAAGGCGATCTCGATTGTCAAAAATCGCAGTGGTCATCATGAGGATGCGATCCGCGAACTGCGGATCGATGCGAAGGGCGTCCGCGTCGGCGAACCGCTCTCCCAATTCCGGGGCGTTTTGACGGGCACCCCCGAATATGTCGGATCTAGTACGCCGCTAATGGAAGATCGTCGCTAGGTGCACAGGTCCGCCTCCGAAGGCCACCGGGTGCTCATCAGCGCTCCTTATGGGAATGATGCATCGAGCGTTGCAACCTTGCTTGGTCAGCATGGCTATCACACCGCCATATGCCCTGCGCTGGAGGATGTCGCGGAGGCCATCGACGGCGAAGCCGGTGTCATCTTGGTTACCGAGGAGGCTCTACGCGCCGACCTTGGGCCGCTTCACCGGGCGCTCGAAGCGCAGCCGGCCTGGTCCGATATCCCATTCGTCCTGCTGACTGGTCGCCAAGCTGGCCGCGCGATGGGCCATGAAACCCTTCGCCGGCGGCTCCCGGACAGCGCGCTAAACGTTGTCTTGCTCGAGCGGCCGCTCAGCGCCGAATCGCTGACCAGCGCGATCGCCTCGGCCATGCGCGCGCGGCAGAAGCAGTTCGAAATCCGCGACCAATTGTCCGAACTTGCCAAAGAACGTACGCAACTTTCCACTTTGCTAGATGCGCTGCCCGTCGGGATCGCCTTTATAAATTCCGACGGCGCGACGAGGCTAGCTAACCCGGAGTTCCTCCGCTTCCTGCCGACTGGTATTACGCCGTCGCGCCTCGCCGACGGCGAGATGCGCTGGGAGGGGTACGAGGAGGACGGTAGCCGCATCCGGCGTGACCGCTTCGTCACCCCACGTGCCCTTTCAGGCGAGAGCATTCAAGGTATCGAATTCCTGCATCACCCGGCCGGGGGCGACAGCGTCTGGACGCGGGTAAGTGGAATTCCGCTGCGCGATGGCTCAGGCCACGTAACCGGCGCGATCTCGGTCATTGTCGACATCGACGATCAGAAGCGTGGGCAGGCGGCGCTCGCAGACGCCGCGCAGAAGCTCGAAGCGCTTGTCGCGGAACGCACGGCCGAACTAACCGATGCGCTCGCGCGGCTCGAAGCCGAGGCGGAAGAACGCGCCCGCGCCGAAGAGGCGTTGCGCCAGTCGCACAAGATGGAAGCGGTCGGTCAATTGACGGGAGGCATCGCGCATGACTTCAACAATATGCTCACCGGCGTCACCGGTGCGATCGATGTCCTCAGGCGCCGCATTGCGACGGGGCGCCTTGACGACCTCGAACGCTTCATGGATGCCGCCAGCAATTCGGCACAGCGCGCGGCGGGGCTCACCTCGCGCCTGCTCGCTTTCTCCCGGCGGCAATCGCTCGACAGCCGGGCAACCGACATCAATATGCTTATCGCGTCGCTCGAAGATCTTCTCCGCCGCACCATGAGCGAGCGGATTGTCGTGTCGACCAGCTTGGCCGACAATCTGCCGGCGGCGATCGTTGATATGAACCAGCTGGAAAGCGCAGTGCTCAACCTGGCTATCAATGCGCGCGATGCGATGCCCGACGGCGGCACGGTACATGTCGAGACAGGCTTTGCGCATCTCGACCACGGTGCCTGCGCGAGTCAGCCTGACCTGGAGCCCGGGGACTATGTCACGGTGACTGTGTCCGATACGGGCATCGGGATGGATGCTGCAACGCTCGGCAAGGTGTTCGAGCCTTTCTTCACGACCAAGCCGATCGGGCAAGGCACCGGGCTGGGCCTGTCCATGGTCTATGGTTTCGTCAATCAATCGAAAGGCTGTGTGACGATCGAGTCCAAGGAAGGCGAGGGGACGGCCGTCAGCATCTTTCTGCCTGTTGCGGGATCGGCGGCAACATCCGAGGAGGCGGCGCCGGCGGCAGTTCATTATGGAGACGGCGAGACCGTCCTGCTCGTTGAAGATGATGCGTCAGTACGCATGCTCGTCAGCGACGTTCTTGGCGAACTTGGTTACAAGGCGGTGGAAGCGGCTGAGCCCTATGCTGCGATCCGCCTTCTCGAGAGCGGGGCGCGGTTTGACCTCATGATTACCGACGTCGGTTTGCCCAGCATGAACGGCCGCCAGCTTGCAGACATCGCGCGCCAGCATCTCCCCAACCTCCCGGTCCTGTTCATCACTGCCTATGCGCAGAATGCCGAAACCCGCACCGATTTTCTGGGCGCCAACGCGCAAATGATCGCAAAACCGTTTCAGATACAGGCGCTGGCAGCCAAGATCGACGAGATGCTCAAGTGACATTCGGGAAGCCCATGTGAGCTTCCGCCGGTTTGACAGCAAAAGCTGCCTGACCGCTACCGGCCGGTTTCGACATAAAGAGGTTAGTAGCATTTCGGTCGCGCCGCCAGAATTCTGTCGCGGCACACCGCTGTCTTTGATCGGCATATCCGCGGGCATAGCCTCACGCCTGCTACAGGTGATAATCTTCCACAATGACAGCTACAAATCACTATGCTGCGACAGTCGAGAGCGGGACCGCTGGCGGCGGAACTGTCGCTTGGCGATCTCGCCCTGAAAACAGCGCACGGCAAATAGCCGCCGCGAATGCAATCAGAGGCAATTGAATGGCCTCGCTCGCAAAAGCCTTTAGCATTGCCGATATGGCTGCGCTCGCCGGACGCGCTTTGCCGCTGCCGATCCGTGATTATCTGGAGGGCGGTGCTGACGACGAGTGGACTCTGGCGCGCAATCGTTCGGTGTTTAACGAATGGGTACTCGCACAGCGCACGCTCGTCGATGTGAGCAACGTCGATGCTGGCGCCGACCTGCTCGGGTACCCGAGCGCAATGCCGCTTATGCTGTCGCCGACCGGCATGTCGCAGCTGTTCCATGCATCGGGGGAAGCGGCAGTCGCGCGTGCGGCGGCCGCGGCGGGCGTGCCCTATGGCCTGTCGACAATGGCAACGACCTCGATCGAGGCGATCGCGGCAACGGGAGCGAACCGCTATTTCCAGCTCTATCTCTTTCGCGACCGCGGATTGACGAAAGCACTGCTCGATCGCGCCGCGGCGAACGGCTATGGCGCGCTGTGCCTGACCGTCGACACCGCGATCGCGGGCAATCGCGAGCGAGACCGGCGCAGCGGCATGATCATGCCACCACGCTTCACGCTCGGCAGTCTGATGAGCTTTGCGATGCATCCGCGATGGTCGCTCGGCGCGCTGAAGAATCGTTCCTTCCAACTCGCCAATGTCGTCGACCATGTTGGCGATATCGGCAGCGCGGGCACCAGTGTCATCGACTATGTGAACGCGCAATTTGATCGGTCGGCGAGCTGGAAAGATGTCGAATGGTTGCGCGCGCAATGGTCCGGAAAGCTGGTGATCAAGGGCGCGATGATTCCCGGGAATTGCGCGAGTGCCGTCGCTTGCGGCGTTGATGCAATCATGGTGTCCAACCATGGCGGTCGCCAGCTCGATACCACGGCGGCGCCGATCGACTATCTTCCCGCGATCCGCGACCGGATCCAGGATGATGCGCAGCTGATTGCCGACGGAGGCATACGACGCGGCACCGACGTGCTGAAGGCAATCGCGCTCGGCGCTGACGGCTGCTCTATCGGCCGGCCCTATCTGTACGGGCTTGCAGCCGGCGGTGAAGCGGGGGTGGCGCGCGTGCTATCGATTTTCCGCACCGAGATTGAACGCGACATGGGGCTGATGGGCCGCACGCGCATTGCCGACATTACCGCCGACGATGTCGATCATATCTCGCAGTTTCGCTCGAAACCCGCAAGCGTCAGGCACTCCGCCAAGCAGAAGAGGATTGCGCCGTGACGCACTGGGCGAACCTTATTATTGAGGAATAGGTCGGCTTTTTGGCTGCCAGTATCCAAAAACTGCCAGTCTTCAATCAGCAGGCGTTGCCAGTATCAGGGCATATCAGTTCCTACGATCGGCACATCGACAGACGATGTTGCGCAGCGGCGCGGATGCTATGTCGTCATGATGAAGACTTCGGACCTGGCTGGTGCAGCAATCGCGATCGACGGCAGACTTGTCCGCGGTTGTCTTGACGGCGCGATTATTCGCTATCTTGGTATACCCTATGCCGCGCCTCCTGTGCGCTTCCAACTGCCGCGCGCGCCGGCCGCGTGGGACGGTGTTCGTGACATGGACGATCCCGGTCCGCCGGCACCGCACCGGATCAAGGCCTTCCCCGAGATCGATCCGTCGCCCCTGATCGGCAGTGGTAGTGACGACAGTGATGGCGATTATCTGCGCCTGAACATCTGGGCGCCACGCGATGCCAAAAGCGCGCCGGTCATGGTGTTCGTCCACGGCGGCGGTTTTGTCGTCGGGAGCAAGGATGCGTCGGTTCATGATGGCAGCGCGTTCGCGGCTTCGGGCGTCATCTGCGTCGCGATCAATTACCGCATGGGGATCGACGGTTTCCTGCCAGTGCCGGGCGCGCCGACCAACTTGGGTTTGCGCGACATCTTGTTCGCGTTGGCGTGGGTGCAGCGCAATATCTCGGCTTTTGGGGGAGATCCGGCGAATGTGACGGTGTTTGGCGAGAGCGCGGGGGCGATGGCGATTGCCGATCTTGTGACATCGCCGCTCGCCGAGGGACTGTTCGCGCGGGCGATCATCCAGAGTGGGCATGGCGCGATGGTGCGTGAGATTGAGGTGGCGCAGCGACTGGTGCGGAAGTTGGCGAAAGTGCTGCGTATCGTGCCCGATGCGAATGGATTTACACCGGTGTCCAACAAGGATGCGATGGACGCGGTCGAGAAGGTGGCGAAGCCGTGGGCGATCGACTTGCGCGACAAGGACGGGCGCGAACCGGTGTATGGGATCAGCCGGTTCATTCCGGTCTATGGCGACGATGTGCTGCCCGACAAGCCGATCGATGCGCTGCGCAAAGGCGCCGGGCGCGATGTGGAAGTTGTCATCGGCAGCAATGCCGAGGAAATGAACCTGTATTTCGTGCCGACCGGGATCCGCAAAAAGATCGGCGGGCTGCTCGCGCGCTGGCTGCTCGGGCGCTCGCACCCGCAGGCGAAGGCGGCGCTGATGGCCTATGGTTACAAGCAGAAGGGGGTGCGGCCGGGCGATGCGATGACGCGCGCGATGACCGACCTGGTGTTCCGCTGGCCCGCGCGGCAATATGCCGCGGCGCATCAGGGCAAGACGTGGCTGTACGAATTCGACTGGCGCTCGCCCGCGTGCGGCGGCGAACTGGGCGCGTGCCACGGGATCGAAATGCCGTTCGTGTTCAAGACGCTGCCGACCGTCACGGGGCCGCGCGGGCTGGCGGGAATGGACCCGCCGCAGGCACTGGCTGAGCACGTCCATAATCTGTGGGCGGGCTTTGCGCGCAGCGGATCGATGCCCTGGCCCGAGTTCGACGCTGATCGAATGGTGTATCACATGACGCGCGGCG
The DNA here is from genome assembly GCA_051861185.1 of Sphingopyxis sp. GTDB lineage: Bacteria > Pseudomonadota > Alphaproteobacteria > Sphingomonadales > Sphingomonadaceae > Sphingopyxis. Next base: position 28,779 of record JBIMKQ010000003.1, on the reverse strand, counting down.
AAGCGGTCCATGAACCGGTGATGCCTGCCGCTGCCTTCGTACCGGAGTAGGCTATGTATCTGGAGAAGCTGCGCCTCGATGGGCGCACCGCCTTTGTGACGGGCGGCGCGCAGGGGATCGGGCTGGCGGTGGTCGAAGCGCTGTCCGAGGTCGGCGCGCGGGTGACGATCGCCGACCGTGATGACGTGGCACTTGAACGCGCGGTCGCTGCCCTTGCTGATAAAGGATATGCGGTTTTCGGAGAGACGCTCGACGTGACCGACAGCGCGGCGGTCGATGCCGCCGCGGCGGCAATGCTCGCGCGCGACGGGCGGATCGACATCCTGATCAACAATGCCGGGATCGCGCGCAGCGAGACCGCGGCCGAGGATGTGGCCGACGAACATTGGCTGAATGTGATCGACGTCAACCTCAACGGCAGCTTCTGGTGCGCGCGAGCGTTCGGGCGGCACATGCTGACGGCGGGGCGGGGGAGTATCGTCAATGTCGGGTCGATGTCGGGCTTCATCGTCAACCGACCGCAACCGCAAAGCTATTACAACGCGTCGAAAGCGGCGGTGCATCAGCTGACCAAAAGCTTGGCCTCCGAATGGGCGGGGCGGGGTGTGCGGGTGAATGCGGTGGCGCCGACCTACATCGCGACGCCGCTCAACGCCTTTGCCGAGCAGGAGGGCGAGATGTATCGCCGCTGGATCGACGGCACGCCGATGGCGCGGCTGGGTGAGCCCGAGGAGGTTGCAGCGGTCATCCTGTTCCTGGCGTCGGACATGGCGAGTCTGATGACCGGGAGTGTGGTAATGGCCGACGGCGGGTATAGTTGCTGGTAGCAGCGCCAGAAATTATCGTCATTGCGAGCGAAGCGAAGCAATCCAGGGCGGTTACCGCCTCTCTGGATTGCTTCGCTTCGCTCGCGATGACGGGATGGGACCCCCACGCTCTGCAAACCCCGTCTGCGGATCGGCACAATCGGCGACCTTTCATATAGGTTCAAAAGCTGTCAGATAGGTTCCGACGGGCGGCTCAGACCGCCGTTTTTGGGGATGTCTGATGACCAAGCTGAATTTTGCTGTTTCCACCGCCGTGCTGGCGACCCTGCTCGCCGCGGCGCCCGCCTATGCGCAGGATGCGACCGGGCCTGCGGCGACCGACGCCGAGGACGACGGCGTCATCGTGGTGACCGCACGTAAGCGCGACGAAACATTGTCCGACGTGCCGATCGCGGTGACCGCGATCGACGGCGACACGCTGACCGCTCGCGGAATCAATTCGGTGCGTGAGGCGGCGGTGTTGTCGCCGGGGCTCAACATCAACAGCGACGGCAGCGGCCGCGCGTTCGTTGCGATCCGCGGCGTGGGCGTGACGCTGGTACAATCGGTGCAGCCGGGGGTCGGCCTGTTCATCGACGGGATTTATCAGCCGAATACCGCTTACCTCAATAATCCGCTGCTCGATGTCGAGCGCATCGAGGTCCTGCGCGGGCCGCAGGGTACGCTCTATGGCAAGAACACGCTGGGCGGCGCGATCAACGTCATCACCCGCGCCCCGAGCGACGTGTTCGAGGTGCGCGCCAATGGCAGCTATGCCGGCCCCGACAACAGCTGGCTGGTGTCGGGCGCGGTGAGCGGGCCGATCGCGGGCGATGTGCTCGGCTTTCGGATTGCCGCGTCGCACCGTCAGCAGGACGGTTTCCTGACCAACACGCTGCTGAACGCTGACGCCAACCGCTTCAACACCGATTCGATCAACGCGACGCTGCGCCTCGCACCGTCGGACGGCTTTTCGCTGACGATCAAAGGCTATTATGACTGGGTCGACGGGGTGAACACGCCCTATTCGCGCGTCAGCGGGCCGAAGGATTATCGCCGCGATATTCAGTTCAATGCCCTGAACGAAATTTCGTACAAATATCGCGGCATCAACGCACGCGCCGAAGCCGATCTGGGCGGCGGGTCGAAGCTGAGCGTTATCGGCGCCTATGATATGCGCAACAGCTTCGCGCCCGATAACGACGGCGATTTTGGCCCGACCAATGCGGTCCGTACCGTCGGCCGCGACAGCCTGCGCACGATGACGCTGGAAACGCGGCTCGACAGCGAATGGACCGATCAGATTTCGACGCTGGTCGGGCTATTCTATAGCAATGAGGCGACGCGCGCGAACGTCACCGATACAATTTCGCTCGTCCACCCGATCCTTGGTCCGATCAGCATCGTGCGGAACACGGTGGCGAAAAATGTCGCCGACACCTATGCGGCGTTCGGCACCATGTTCTGGAAGCCCAATTCCGATTGGGAAGTCGCGCTGGGACTGCGCTACGACCGGGAAAACCGCGTTTCGCGCAGCGCGATTTCGGGCACTATCCTGCCGATCGCGAAGCTGAAATCGAGCGAGTGGCAGCCCAAGCTGACCGTGTCGCGCAAATGGACCCCGGACCTGATGACCTATGTGTCGATCGCGCGCGGCTATCGCGGCGGCGGGTTCAACGCGCCGACGGCGCCGACGCGCACCTATGAAGGCGATTCGGCATGGACGTATGAAGCGGGTGCGAAATATGCGACGCCCAGGCTGATGCTGTCGGGCGCGGTTTTCTACAACGACTATAAAGACTACATCGGCCTCAACTCGATCGCACCGGCGGCAGGCGGCGGGTTGGTCACGGTTGATCTCAACAGCGGCGACGTCGAAAGCTATGGCATCGAACTCGAAGCGATGGTGCGGCCGGTATCGGCGTGGACGATCCGCGGCGGCTTTACCTATATGCATGCGCGGATCACCGACGACAGCGCCTATGTCGCCACGACCGGGCGCCAGCTGTCGTCCGACCGGCTGACCTTCCAGCCCGACTGGCTCGCCAACATCTCGACCGACTACCGGATCGAGATGGGGGGCGACGACGAAGTCGTGCTGAGCGCGGGCTTGTTCGGCAAGGGCAAGCGGCTGGCGGCGACGCTGAATGAGACGACGCCGACGTTCCTCGACAGCTATTGGCTGACCAATGCGTCGATCGCCTATCGCACTGGTCCGGTCGAGATCGCGCTGTTCGCGAACAACCTGTTCAACACCGAATATTTCGAAAGCTATATCGAAAAGACGACGCTGGCGCTCGCGGGGCTGCCCGCCTCCGACCTTGGCATCACGGGCGACCGCCGCCGTTACGGCGTACGCGCCAGCCTGAAGTTCTGACCATGTCGGGGTCGCATTCGGGGGAACGCAAGCTGCTCCCCGCCAGGCTGGTAGGGGCGCTGGAGGAGCGGTTTGGGGACCGTTTCCAGCGGGGAGACGCGGTGCTCGGGCAGCATGGATCGAGCGAGTCCCATTTCGCCACCGTGCTGCCCGACGCCGTTGTATTTGCGCATTCGACCGACGATGTCGTCGCGCTGGTGAAACTGTGTGCGGCGGCCGACATTCCGATCGTGCCGTTCGGGGCCGGGACGTCGATCGAGGGCAACGCGCTGGCGATCAATGGCGGCATTTCGCTCGACATGAGCCAGATGGACAAAGTGCTCGCGGTGAATGCCGAGGATTTCGACTGCGTCGTCCAGCCCGGGGTGCGCCGCGAGGAGCTGAACGTCCATTTGCGCGATCAGGGACTGTTCTTTCCGATCGATCCCGGCGCCAATGCGACGATCGGCGGCATGGCATCGACGCGGGCGTCGGGCACCAACGCGGTGCGCTATGGCACAATGAAGGATGGGGTGCTCAGCCTTCAAATCGTGACGCCGCAAGGGACGGTGATCCGCACCGCGCGCCGCGCGCGCAAGTCGGCGGCGGGCTATGATCTGACCCGGCTGTATGTCGGCTCCGAAGGCACGCTGGGCATCATCACCGAGGTGACGCTGCGCCTGCACCCCGTTCCCGACACGATTTCGGCGGCGGTGTGCAGCTTCGATACGTTGGGCGGCGCGGTCGATACCGTGGTCCAGTCGATCCAGTGCGCGGTACCGCTGGCGCGGGTCGAAATCCTCGACACCAAACAGATGATCGCGGTCAACCGCTGGTCGAAGCTCGATTATCCCGAAGCACCGACGCTGTTCTTCGAATTTCACGGCAGCGCGATGAATGTCGCCGAACAGGTGGAGACGGTGAAGGCGCTCGCCGAGGCCAATGGCGGCAGCGCGTTCAACTGGTCGAACCTGCCCGAAGAACGCAGCAAATTGTGGCGCGCGCGGCATGAGGCCTATTATGCCGCGGTCAACATGCGCGCCGGGGCGATCGGCTGGGCGACCGATGTGTGCGTGCCGATCAGTCGCCTGGCAGAATGTATCGCCGAAACGCATGTCGATCTGGACACGTCATCGGTCCCCGCGACGATCCTGGGCCATGTCGGCGACGGCAATTTTCATGTCATCTTCTCAATCGACCCGAATGCGCCCGAAGAGATGGCGGAGGTCGAGGCGATCAACGCGCGGCTCGTCGAGCGCGCGCTGGCGATGGATGGGACGTGCACCGGCGAACATGGCATCGGCATCGGCAAGCAGGAATGGCTGGTCGCCGAGCTGGGCGACGCGGTCGAGCAGATGCGGATGATCAAGCGCGCGCTCGATCCGCAGAATCTGCTCAACCCCGGCAAGATCTTCGCGCTGTGATGGCGACGCAGGCTGAACCGCTCGCGTCGCCCCACGCGCGGCTGACCGCGCCCGCGACGCTTGTCCCGCTGTTGCTGCTCGCGCTGGTCGCGACGATGGGTTTCACCGCGCTCGGCAGCTTTGGCACGATTCAGGAAAGCGCCAAGGCCGAACTGGGGCTGAGCGACGACAGTCTGGCACTGATTCAGGGGCTCGGCGCCGCGGTGCCGATGGTGCTGTTTTCGATCCCGATCGGCGTTTTGGTGGACCGCCGGAATCGGGTACGGCTGACGATCGGGCTGGCGCTGTTGTGGACGCTCGGGACGTTGCTCACCGCCTTTGCGCCGAGCGCGGGGTGGCTCACCGCGGCGCGGATGCTTGTAGGGATCGGCTCGACGGGTTCGCTGACCGCGGCATTGTCGCTGTGCGCCGATTTTTGCGCGCCCGCGCAGCGCGGCCGCGCGATGCTGATCGTCAATCTGGGCAAGGCGCTCGGCGTCGCGCTTGGCTTTGCGCTCACCGGCTGGCTGTTTGGGTTGCTGACCGATTTCAGCGCCCCGGGCTGGCTTGCCGATCTCGCGCCGTGGCGGAGCACGCATGTGCTGCTCGCCGCGATCAGCGCGCTGTGCCTGCTGCCTTTGCTGTTGTTGCGCGAACCTGAACGCCAGGAGGTCGAGGCGAGCCCCAATGCGCCGTTCCGCATCGTTGCCGCCGAACTGTGGTCGCGGCGCTCATTCCTCGGCCCGCTCTTCGCGGGGCAGGTTGCCGTCGTCATGGCTGACGTCGCCGCGACGGTGTGGGTCGCGCCGGTATTGTCGCGCGACTTCGGACTTCAGCCGCAGCAGTTTGCGGGGTGGGTCGGCGCGCTGATGTTCGGCACTGGTGTGGCGGGCGCGGTGCTCGGAGGCTTGTCGGCCGATATCGGCCAGAAGAGCCAGCGGCGCGGCGGCATTTTGCTGGGTGCAGTGATCGCGGCGGGTATCGGCGTTCCGGCCGCCCTGTTTCCGCTGATGCCCAGCGTCGCGGGCCTGGCGGTCGCGCTCGGCGTGATGTCGATGTGCGGCGCGGTGACCGGGCTGGTCGTTTCGGTCGCGCTCACCGTACTTTTGCCCAATGAGTTGCGCGGGCTGTGCATCGGGGCGTTCATTGCGATCGCCGGGCTGATCGGGTTCGGGCTGGCGCCGTGGATCGTCACGCAGGTTAGCGGGCTGATGGGCGGCGAGGCGATGCTAGCCGAGGCGCTGGCACTGGTCGGGGTGATCGTCAGTGCGCTGTCCTTCTTTGCCTTCATGCTTGCGATGCGGCGCGCACCCGAACCTATCATACAGCTATTGCCAAAGCTGTAAGATAGGTTTACACGGGGCAGCGAGGAGTTCCGTCCATGTCCATCAAACATAGCGTCATCGTCTCGTCCGAAATGACGACTTTCGTTGGTCCGGGCGCGTGCGACCGCCTGCTGCTGCCCCCTGACGCGCTGCTGCTCGGCTTTGGCGATGTCGGCGAGCCGGTGGTCCGTACACTGGCGTTTCGCGAGCTGGAAAGCGAAGCGCATTTGCTGGTGTTCGCGGTGTCGCGCGGGGCTTGCCGTCGTCTGTTCCAAGAACTCCCCGACCCCGGGGGGCGCTGGTATTTGCCATCGGACCTACGCGCGCTCGGCCAATCGATTATCGCACCTGGATGTGACGACGCCGCCGCCGATACGCTGCGGCTGGCGCGGAGCATCGAGATGCTCTGCCAGTTTTTTGCCGCGCTGCGGACGGGCCGCCTGGTCGCCGTCGAAGGTCAGCCTAGCTTGAGCGAGGGCGACATTTCCCGGATCGCGGCGGCACGGCGGATCGTCGACACCCGCTGGCACGAGAAGCTGACGATCGACAATATTGCGCGCAGTTGCGGGATCAATCGCGACAAGCTGACCCGCGGCTTTCGCGAACTCTACCATTGTAGCGTCGGCGAGGCGTTGAGCGAGCGGCGATTGCGGCAGGCACGGACACTGCTTGCGGCGAGCGACTTGCCGGTGGCGAGCATCGGTTATCGTTGCGGCTATCTCAACAATGCCAGCTTCACGCGCGCCTTTTCGCGTCGATTCGGCATGGCACCGACCGCGATGCGGCGGCTGGGGGTCGCAGCATGAGCGGAGTGATCGACCTCGGCCGCGGCTCGCTCGTCGATCGCGCGGTCGATGCGGTGCGCGACTATATCCGAACCCATGACCTGAAGGTCGGCGACACGCTGCCCGGCGAGGGGAGCTTTGCGACGCAACTGGGCGTCAGCCGTCCGGTGATGCGCGAGGCGTTCGGCGCGCTCACGGCGCTGCGCCTCGTCGACGTCGGCAACGGCCGCAAGCCGCGCGTAGCGGCGATCGACGGATCGGTGATGGCGGCGTCGATGGGCCATGCCGTCAACACCGCGCAGGTGTCGCTCGCCGATGTGTGGGAGGTGCGCCGGACGCTGGAGCTGCGCACCGCCGAACTGGCCGCGGTCAACCGCAGCGAGGAACAGGCCCAGGCGATCCTGACCGCCGCGCACGGGCTGTCGGTCGAGCATGACGAGGCGGCGCGGACCGCGGCGGACACGCGCTTTCACCAGACGATCGCCGCCGCCAGCGGCAATCAGCTGTTCCTGCAGATCGTGCGGTCGTTCGAGCAGTTGATGGCGGTCGCGATCCCGCGCGCCTGGGCCGGGCGCACCACGCGCGAGGAGCGCGACGAGACGCTGGCGCTGCACCGCGAGGTGGCCGAGGCGATCGCGGCGCGCGATCCGGTGCGGGCGCGTGCTGCGATGGACAGCCATTTCAACAATTCGATCGGCGAAATGCTCAAGGATCAGTTCTGAGCCGATGTTGGCGGGGGTTGAACTGGGCGGCACGAAATGCATTTGCACGTTGGGCATGGGGCCGGACGATGTGCGGGAGCAGGTGGAGATTCCGACCGCCTGTCCCGAGGCGACACTGGCCGCGATCGCAAGCTTCCTCGATGCGCGTAGTTTCCAGTCGCTCGGCATCGCCAGTTTTGGACCGCTTGAGCTCGATCGCACAGCGGTAAATTTTGGCAGCATCTTGCCGACGACCAAGCCTGGGTGGAGCGGGGCGGACCTGACATCGCTCGCGCGAGGGCGCCCTTTCGCCATCGACACCGACGTGAATGGCGCGGCGCTGGCCGAAGGCCTCTGGGGCGCGGCACGGGGATTGGAGAGCTGGGCCTATATCACGATCGGGACCGGGGTCGGCGTCGGTTCGGTTTCGGCAGGCCAGATTTTGCGCGGAGCGGGGCATAGCGAGGCGGGGCATCAGCGGGTGCCGAAGCTGCCCGGAGACCGATTTCAAGGATGCTGCATTTATCACGGCGATTGCGTTGAAGGCTTGGCGAGCGGTCCTGCGGTCGCGGCAAGGGCGGGCAAAGACGGCCGGGAGATCGCGCCCGACGACGACGCGTGGACATACGCCGCACACGCCATCGCGATGCTGTGCCACAATCTTGTGCTCACCACGCTGCCGCAGCGCATTTTGATCGGGGGAGGCGTCGCGATCGGTCAGCCGCAGTTGCTGACGGCGGTGCGTCACCATCTGAGCACGAGCCTTGCCGGCTATGGCCGAACCGATGGCGTCGAAGATCTGATCGTGGCTCCGGGTCTCGGCGAACGCGCCGGGCCTTGCGGATCGCTCGCGCTGGCATCGAGGGCCGCGAATTAACGCTGATTGGCCTTCTTCAACTCGTCCCTATGCGGTTTTCGTCCGTTTTCGAAGCATTCCTACCGAAAGCTGACTGGCCGCTATCGGCCAGATCTACCTTCTCTTTCGATATTCCTGCGACCATTCATCGTTGCAGTAGGACGGAATTTCCACAAGGCGTGGCTATCCGACACATGGCTTGTGCGACCCAGCGCTTGCCGTCTATTGACGAGGCAATGAAGCGAAACGACCGTCCCCCCACATCCTACGACGTCGCCATGCTGGCGGGTGTGTCGCAATCGGCGGTTTCGAGATGTTTCCGGCCCGGCTCGAGCATTGCGGCTGCGACGCGGGCCAAGGTTCTCGCCGCGGCGAAAGAGCTGAACTACAAACCGAATGCCATTGCTTCGAGCTTGATAACGCGGCGTTCGGGACTGATCGCAGTGATCATTTCCAATCTGACCAATCTTCATTACCCCGAGGTGCTCTCCGAACTCACGCGCCGGCTGTCGGATCGCGAATATCGTGTCCTGCTCTTCACGCTCGATGCAGAGAGCGATGTCGATGCGGTGCTCGACCATGTCTGGCGGTTTCGCGTCGACGGGGCGATAGCGGCGGCGCGGCTCTCGCCCGGTCAGCTCGAGCAATTCCAGGAGAACCGTGTTCCCGTCGTGCTCTACAACAGGCAAGGCGAGGCCGAGCCGGTTCCGAGCGTCTGCTGCGACCCTGTATCGGGCGAGCGGCAGATCGTCGACCAGCTCGTCCAGTCGGGTCACAAATCTTTCGGCCTGATCAGCGGCCCCGACGACAATACGGTCAGCCGGGATCGCATCGCCGCCGCAAGGGCGGCGGTCGAAGAGCATGGGCTGGAGTGCACGGTCGTGTCGGGTGCGTTCGATTACGACAGCGGCAAGGCGGGCCTGGGCACACTACATGGGATGGCGAAGGGCCGGCTCGATGCGGTGCTCTGCGCAAATGATCTGATGGCGATCGGCGCGGTCGACGGCGCGCGCAGCGATCTGGGTCTCGATGTGCCCGGCGACATTTCGATCGTTGGCTTCGATGGCGTGGGACCGGGACAGTGGAGCAGCTACCGCCTTACCACGGTGCGGCAGCCGGTGCGCCGGATGACCGAGGCGGCAGTCCATATGTTGCTCGAACGCATCGAGAATCCGGACCTGCCGCCGGAAGTCAGAAGTTTCACCGGACAATTTGTTCGCGGTGCGACCGCGCGGCTTCACTCCGCCTGATGCGCAACGCGCCGGCCGAGCGCGAACAGCAGGCCGGCGCCCAGAAGATAGGCCGGAACCGCTAGCGCAATGACGCTGGCATAGCTGCCCGATGCGTCGAAACTGCGGCCGAACCAGGCGACCCCGGCGGCGCCCGAAAGGCCGAGAAATGCGACGCACACACCATAGGCGCTCGCAAAGTTTCGCATACCGAAGAGCCGTGCAAGCAGATAGCCGACGAGATCGATTTCGGCACCCTGCTGCACGCCGATCAGGAGCAAGGCGAGAGTGGCCCGGAGGGGTGAACCATCGGCGAAGAATAATAATGCGCAGCCGAGCGCCGGGATGCCGGTGACCACTGCAGCGACGATATGCGGGGGAAAACGGTCGATCGACCAGCCCGCGGCGAGCCGCGCGACGATCACAGCGACAGCAAAGGTCGAAACCATCGTGGCGGCGAGCCCGGCGCTGATCCCTTGGTCGGTCAGCATCGGGGCCATCGCGCTCATGATACCGGTGCCCGCTGCATTGACCGGCAATAGCGAAAGCGCGAGCAGCCAGAAGCCTCCGCTGCGCACGATTTGAGCCCATTCGGCGCCTTGTTGCGGCGCATCTATCGTGGGGCGCGGGCGTTCGCGGACGAGCGCAAGAACCAGCGGCAGTCCGACGCACAGTGCGAGCGCCGCAAGCAAAAGATAACCCGAGCGCCAGCCGTAGCCGTCGATCATCCCTTGCACCGCCGGTGCGACCAATGCGGCCGAGAGCGGGACGCCGGTCATTGTCAGTCCGAGCGCGAAACCTCGGCTGCGATCGAACCAGCTTGCGACGGCGCGGCTGAAGATCGCACCTCCGCACGCGACCCCGATCATCGTGTGGAGCATGATAATGACGGTATAGGCGAGGAGGGTCCCCGGCTGGAGCGCGAGCGCGACGAACATGCCCGCATAGCCGACGAGCCCGAAACCCAGCACCGGTCGCACGCCAAGATTGTCGGCGAGCTTTCCGACGAACGGCCCGGCCAGCGAGCCGATGAAGGCGGCGGCAGTCGCGCTGGCAAGTTGCCCGCGCGTCCACCCGAACTCGCCCGTCAGATGGACGACGAACAGGCTGGAGACATAATTCCAGATCGGTAGTGCTGTCCCGAGCGCGAGCGCGGCGCCCGCGACGACACGCCAGCCCTCGCGCCACTCACCCGCCGCGTTGCTCACACCGCCAGCGCATTATTCTCAGCATAAAGCTGCGTCAGCACCGCGATCTCGTCGAAGACCGTCCACTCCTCGGCAATCCGCTCGCCCTCGAAGCGGAAATGCGAAACACCCATGATCGTCGCAGGCTTGTGCGTCGGCGGACCGAACAGCCCATCGCCGCGATGGGTACCATTCAGCGTCCAGCGAACCGCCGCGATCAGCCCGTCGGCTTCCTCGACATCGCAATAATGTTCCACCGACATCATCGCGTCGGGGAAAGATGCGAGCATGCGGATCACCCACCAGGTGAGGCCATTGACGCCCTCGAGCTCGCGGCCGGGCGATGTGTGCACGACGCAGTCGGGCGTGTAATGTGTCGCCAGCCGGTCGAGCATGCGCTGGTTCCACACATCATGGATCATGTGGCGCAGCTTTTGCTCGGTCGTCTCGCGGGGCAGGTCGAGCGGTTCGGGCAAGCGCTGCCCCTGCGTTCGCTCGGGTATCCCGGCGACGGCAGCGCCTTGGCCGCTGCGGCCAAGCACTTCGGCTGCCCGCCGCGCGACCTCGTGCGGATCGAACCCGAGTTGACGGACCAGCGCGCCATTGTCGCGGATCAGCCACTCGTAGAAAATGCGGTTATCCTTGATCCGGCAATCGGCGCAGTGGCGAATCTTCACCCGCTTGCCGGTCGCAGGTCCGTAAACTGTCGGACCAAGGTTTGTCATCTGGCTCATGCCAAGGTGCGATGTGTAAAAGCCTTCGCGGGCATCGCCCGTCCAGGCGACGTTGATCAGGCGGCTCTCGCGATCGGGAAAGGCCTGCATCGTCGACAAGGTGCCCGCCATGACCTGCTCGACCGAATTGGTCGTCCCGCCGGGCGAGATGACGACGACGGCCGGGTCGTAGTGGGTATAGATCAGCCCGATCGATTTCTCGGCCCAGATGCGGTGCGTGCAATAGGCGATATAATGGACGATATCCGAATAGACGTCGTCGAAGCCATCGAGCGGCTGCGCGCGCCAGTCGCGCGGCTGGAGAAGGTCGTTGATCGCCTGGTGGCGAACCTGCGTGATCTTCTTGGCAGGATCGTCGCGGTCGGCCGGATGCAGCACCACGTTGGTCATTGTTCAATTCTCCGGTGTTCCGGAGCGCCATCGCGAGAAAGCGCTCCGGGAATCGATGATATCAGAAACGGTATCCCGCCTTGATACCGTAGGTGCGCGGCAAGCCAAACACGCCGTTCAGGCTGCGGTTGGCGCCATATGCGACGCGGTTCAGCACCGCCTTGTTCTCGATATTCTCGACATAGGCCTGGAGGTTGACCCGTTCGTCGCCCGACATCCAGCTAACCCGGAGGTCGGTGCGGGTGAAGGCTTCCTGCCGACCGAAGCGCGGCGTGAACGGCGTATTGATATAGCTTGACGAGAAGTAGCTCTGGACGCTCGGCGTTAGCGTCCCACCGCCGACGTCGAAATCATAGGCGAGGCCAAGCTGGATCACATGCTTTGGCGAGAGCGGCGTTTCGGACACATATTTGCGACCGTCGGCGCCGCGTCCGCCCAGAACATAATTATAGACCGGCAGCGTTACTCCGCCCGAGACCTGGGTGGCCGGGATCAGCGCGCCATTGGGGGCGGTCAGGAAGACCTGCTGAAAGCGGTTCGGATCGCTGGCGACGTTCGGGAAGGCGGCGCCCTGCGGACCAACGCCGATCGCGTTGTTCATCAGCGCGGTCTGCACGGCTGCAATTTCAGCTGCGGTCGGGGCTGCCGGGTTGGCATAACCCGGAACCGCGACGCAGCCGCCGGTCGAAAGGACGCCCGCGTTGCAGAGCCCGTTGGCCTGCGTGCCGAAGACCAGGTCGGTGTCCTTGGCGTTCAGATAGTTGTAGGATATCTGGAACGTCATCCGCGGAACCGGCTTGAAGATGGCATCGAGTTCGACACCATAAGCGCGGCTTTTGCCCGCATTGGTGATGATCGACACCGTCGTCAGCCCGTTCGGCGCCGGGAGCGAGTTCTGGACCTGCAGATCGGTGAAGTCGTTGTAGAAGACTGCGCCGTTTAGCTGCACCGAGTCGTTGGCAAAACGGTTCTTCGTACCGGCCTCATAAGCCGTCACCACTTCGGGCTCGAACGCCAGCACCGATCCGGTGAGCGTGTTGAGGACATTGTTAAACCCGCCCGACCGGACGCCGCGCGACACGCTGCCATAGACCATGTGATCGCGGCTGAACTGGAAGTCGACGGCCCCGCGCCAGGTCGAGAAGTTGAAATCGCGCTGACCGCACTGGATGCCAAGCGCGTTCGCGGCGTTGGTCGCGGTCGATGACGATGAGGCGGGGTTGTTGCCGAACAGCGGTGTGGTCGATCCTGCGGGTGGACAGGTGTAATCGACGGGCTGGTTGAGGTCGTAGGCCAGATAGCCGCCACCCGCTGCAGCCGAGGTGATGCCCGCTGCATAACGCTTCTGGTCGCTCGTATAGCGATAGCCGCCCGTGAGGCGGAGCTTCTCGAAGAAGGTGTAGGAAGCCTGCACGAAGCCCGCATAGGATTTGGTCTTCAGCAGCACCGGCGCGAAATTGTCCGACCGAATGTTGCTGAGCCGCGTATTGCCAGGTGAAGCCGCGCCAGGGAGGTAGCTGATCCCGAACGCGGACAGCGAAGGCTGCCCGGCCACCGGATAATTGGGGAAGTTGTCGGAGAAGAAGACTTCCTCGACCTTGTCGTCATAATAATAGCCACCGACGATCCACTGGAACGGGCTCGACTTGTCGTTCGAAAGCAGCTGCAGTTCCTGGGTGAAGGTCTTCACCTTGGTCAGGTTGGAATCGATCGCGATCGGGGCAGGGGAGAAGTCATTGTCCGACTGCCGGTTCGCGTAAAAATCCGTGTAGCTGCTGATCGATCGCAGGCGAACGGGGCCGAGGTCATAGTTCACCACGCCCGAAAACTGCTTCTGCTCCGTATCGCGGTGAACGACCGCGTCGAAGTTGACGCGATAGGGGTTCGCCTCGATCGGTACGCCGACGTCGGCGCCGCCAATGTCTGCGATGCCGTCGCGGAAGCGCGAGTTAAAGGGCGCGGACTCGGTGCGGCCCAGCGCGGTCGGGAACGCTTGGCCATTGAAGCCCTGCGCGAAGGTAAGCACCCGGCCGCCGGGCAGCGTGATCGTTCCGCCCGGCGCGCGCACGAGATCCGGCGCGACGAGGGTGCCAATCGATTTGTATCCGAACGCCGAGATGCCCGCACCGCCCTGCTTGTAATAGGACGCACGCAGTTGGATATCGAGCCCCGAACCGCTTGGTGAATAGCGCAGGATGCCGCGCACGAAGCCCGCATCCTCGTCGCCGAGATCCGAACCGGTCGACGTGTTCTTCACATAGCCGTCCTGGCGTTCGTAGCTACCCGCAAGGCGAAATGCCAAGTCGCCGCCGAGCGGTACGTTCACGAACCCGTCGATGCGGGCACGGTTGAACCGGCCATAGAGCACGTCCGCGCCGGCGGCGAACTCGTCCTTCGGTGTCGCAGAAAAAATGGCGATGTTCCCGCCGAGGCTGTTGCGGCCGTACAGCGTGCCTTGCGGGCCCTTTTGAACCTCGACCCGCTCGAGATCGACGAACGCCGCAAGCGCCTGGCTCGTGCGCGACTGGTAGATATCGTCGACGTAAAAGCCGATACGCGGGTCGGAGTTGGCGCCAATTGCCTCGGTAAACACGCCGCGAATCGCCGGGCGCGCGTCGGAGCCCGAGCGACCGATACGCACACCGGGCGCGATCTGTTCGATGCGCGTCACGTCGGTGACGTTCGCCGCCCTGAGCTGGTCACCGGTCACGGCGGTGATCGACAGCGGCACGCGTTGCAGGCTTTCTTCGCGGCGCTGCGCCGTCACGACGATCTCGCCGATGCCTTGCTCGGCGCTGACGCTCTCAGGCGCGGCCTCTTGTGCGAATGATGGCGCGGCGACGAGGCTGCTGACGAGAGCGATCGCGGAAACGGCGTCCTTGGTTCGATGGTGCATAATCCCCCCTATTTGATTCTGTACGTAAGACGACTGGGAAGCCTCTCGATAGGCCGGCTTTTGCATTTTTGCAATCGCAGTCATAAATAATTTCGAAAAATGTCATTTACACGAATGAAAGTTGCGTATTTTTCGCAGATTTATTGGACTATTGCTTTTGCATTCGATACCATTCATATGCCGAAAAAATGACGGGGGATGCCATGCAGCCAGAGATGACACGCGCTGAAGATCTATCGCTCGCCCGGCGCTGGACGGCGTTCGCTTTTCTGATGGTTGCGGAGTTTTTTTATGGCTGGAGCTGGAACACCGTCGATGTGCTGCGCCCGCAGATTCGCGAATCGCTTGGCCTTACACTGACCCAAGCAGGCTCTGCCTACACCGCGCAAAGCCTGGGCGCTCTCGTCGGCGCCATCGTCCTGGGACAGGTCGCCGACCATTTCGGGCGCCGCAGGACGCTCTTCTTCGTCATCTCGGGTTATGCGATCATGGCGGCCGCCGGCACGATCGTCGGCAGTTTCGTCCAGCTGCTGGCACAGCGCGCGCTGCTGGGCTTCTTCCTCGGCGCCATCTTTCCGGTCCTGATCGCCACCTATATGGGGCTGTTCCCGAACACCTGGCGTGGCAAGCTCTCGGCGCTTGGCCAGGGAACCTACAATCTGTCGGTGGTCGCGCTCGGCTGGGCCTATGGCACCGAGGCGGGGCAGGGCGATTGGCATAGCCTGTTGCTGTGGGGCGCCATTCCGCCACTGATCGCGGCTCCCTTTGTTTTTCTGTTCGTTCCGGACGATCGCAAGATGCTCGCGTGGGGCGCCGACGAATATCGCGCTCCGGCGGGGAAGCTGCCGATCCTCGAACTGTTTCACGGGACGCTGGCGCGGACGACCTTGCTGCTCTTCCTGCTCACCAGCCTGAATTTCTTCGGCTACCAGGCCTTTGCCGGTTGGGTGACGACCTACCTTAAGGATCTGAAGCAGTTCACGCCCGAGCTGATCTCTAAAATCATCTACTGGCAGTTCCTCGGCGCCGTGATCGGCGGGTTTTTCTGGGGCTGGTTTAGCGACCGCTACGGCCGGCGGCTCTGCGGGATCGGCTTTTTCATCGCCGGCGCCGCGGTCGTGGCTTATCTGACCCTGTTCCGCGATCCACTGTCGCTTCAGCTCGGCGGCGCGCTGTGGGGGTTCATGATTACGGCATCGGTCGCATGGGCGCCCTGGATGTCTGAACTCTTCCCGGCACATCTCCGCTCGACCGCGATGTCGATCTTCAACTGGGGCCGTATCATCTCGATGACGTCGCCTCTCGTCACCGGCGCCATCGCTGACGCTTATGGCCTCGAGAGCGCGATGCTGCTCTCCGCGGTCGCCTTTACACTGGGCGGCGTCGTCTGGCTGATGCTTCCCGAAACTGTAGCGCGCAAGGATAAAGCTGCATGAGCGATACTCCCTTCTTTCTTCCCGACCGGCCGCCTGTGCGGCGCATCCGGCAAGTCGATGCCGCGGCGACGCGGCCAGCCAAGCGCACCCAGCCGATGCGCGGTTTCGATCCCCAATATACCGATATCGTCGATTATATCGTCGGCATCACCGACGAAATCTGGGGCGACCGGGCAGTGGGCCGGATTTATGACACCTATGATGCGGCCTGCACCGTTTATTCCTCGACCGGCATCGTTCGCTCGGTCGAAGAGGTGGTGGCGGGTACGCTCGCGACGCTCAATGCCTATCCGGAATATGAAACACAGCATTTGAATGTGGCGTGGAGCGGCGACGAAGACGCCGGCTTCTACACCTCCCATCTCGGCTTCGCGCGGTCCACGAACCTCGGGCGCAGCGGCTGGGGGCCCGCCACAGGCAAGCGCAGCGCGCGCTTTTTCGTGGCCGACTGTATTTCGAAGGACAACCGGATCCACACCGAATGGCTGGTGCGCGACAGCGGCGCGGCGGTTCGTCAGCTTGGCTTTGACATCCAGGCGCTCGCGCGCGACCTGTCGGGCGACGACGCATCTGGCATCATCGTCACGGCGCCGGCAACGCTGGCGAGTACCCAGCCGCCGCGCGTTCGGCTCGAAGAGCCCGGCGACACCCTCGAAGGCTGGGCGCGCCACTTCATCCACGATCTTTGGAATCTCAAGCGCTTCGACTGGCTCGAGCGCTATTACGCGCCTGATGCCGTAATCCACGCCGCGGGCGAGCGCGAGGCGCTGGGGCTGCGCGGCATCAGTTCGTTGCTCGTGAGCATCCAGGCGGCGCTCCCCGACGCGATCGCGCGCGTCCAGCATGTCTGCCATTCGGACGAGAATGACGGCGTCATCCTTGCGATCCGCTGGCTGTTCGAAGGGTCCAGCGCGCAGGGCGGCGTGCTCGGTGACTGCCCGGCGGGCCGGCCCGTCTTCATGATGGCATCGAGCCATCTACGCTTCCAGGGCGGCAAGATCGTCGAGGAGTGGATGATCTTCGACGAGCTCGGAATGCTTGTGCAGGCGTATCGGCCATGATGCGCTGGGACGACTTGCCCGAAGTGATCTCGCCCGTGGGACGTCCGGTCGCAGACCTGCTCGCTCCGGGACCGCAGCGACAGGAGTTGCCGGGGTACGATCCTGTCTATCGCGATTTCGTGGACTATATCATCCGCTGTACGCACCGCATCTGGGAAGAGAAAAATGTCGGGCTATGCCGGACCCATTATGGCGAGGATTGCGAGGTTCACACCCTGGCCGGCCCCGTCGTCGGTGTCGAAGCGGTGGTTCAAAACACGATCACCACGCTTGGATCGTCGCCCGACCGCAAGATCATTGGCGAGGATGTGATCTGGAGCGCGGACGACGACGGCCGTCTCTACAGCTCGCACCGGATCATGAGCCGTTCGACGCATTTCGGCGACGACGCTTTGCTCGGTACGGCGACGATGCGATCGGCGGGCGTCATGACGATCGCCGACTGCGCATGCAGCGAAAACCGGATCGTCGAAGAATGGCTGGTTCGCGACAATCTGCGCGCGGTGTGGCAAGTTGGCGCCGATCCATTGGCGGTCGTGAGGGCGCAGGCCGAAGCCGACCTTGAAGGCGACCAGCGGCGTCACGAATGGCGCACGCAAGCGCTGGCGCGCACGCGGAACGAAGCCGATTGCACGGTTCCGGATGATCATCCTGCCGCTATCCCCGCAGCCATGCTGGCCAAGGCCTTTCGCGGCGCGCTTTATGGCGAAGCGGCAGAGGCGCTGTCCCCCGCAGTCGAGCTGCGCTGGCCGTCGAACCGCAGCGGCTATGGCCGCGGCCTTTGGATCGGCTGCCTGACCCAGATTGGCGCTGCACTCCACGATGTGGCCTGGCGGCTCGAACATGTCGCGGCGCGGCCGCTTCCCGAGGGTGACATCGCCGTCGCGTTGCGCTGGTCGCTGGCGGGACGGCACCTCGGTGCCGGCATTTGGGGACCGGCGAGCGGACGCGACATCTATATCCTTGCCGTGTCGCACTACCGGCTCCGCGGTGGCCTGATCGTGGAGGATACCACCGTGTTCGACGAGCTTGCGATCCTCCGCCAGGTTCATGGAGGACTGGGCGCATGAACGTCGAATCGATTTTGCGTGCACTCGCCGCCGGGGCGCCGATCGCGGCCGATGGCCTCCTCCAAACCTGTCGCGCTGCCGCCTTTGGCGCCGATTTTTACGGCGCCGAGGCGATCGTCGAGGCGTTTCGGCGCCAGCCGATCGACGGCGAAGCGGTTTTTGTATCAAGCGCAGGGCATGCCGCGCTGCTTTGGGCGGATCGCGTGCTGATCGCTGATATCGCAGGCGAACATGTCGCGCGGCTTTGGCGTCTCGGACCCGGCTCCCCCGTCGAGCGCGAACCGGCGGTCAGCGTTCCATTCGACGCCGACCTGTCCCAAATGCCAGCATCGGTGGCCTTTGCCGCGTCCGACCACCCGGCGCTGGCGCCGCGCGACGTCGACGCCGTCCTCGCTTCCGGTACCGCGCTGGCCGCCGAATGGCGGGACGCCGATAACCAGCCAGCGGCGCACGTTCGCCCCTTTTGCATTCGCGCCTTCTCGGCTGACGAAACCGTCGTGGCCTTGTTCGCCGTTCATGTCGTCGACGGCACCGGCGCGCGCCATGCCGGTTTCGTCCATGCGGCGGCCGTCGTCGGCGCCGAAGCGATCACCGTCATCCGCGACGGTGCCGGCGAGATGGCACGGCGCCTGGCGCCGTGGCAGCCGCGCATCGGCTGATGCCCCCGACGATCATCCTTGTGCCGGGCAATATGTGCGATGGGCGCCTGTGGGGCGGCGGCGGCAACCTGCTCCGCGAAGCCTTTGCGGCGCGGCAGCTTCTTTGCCTCGATGCCGATACGGGACGCGATGACAGCATCACGGCCATGGCTGCGCGCGGACTGGACGCCGCGGCCGGACCGCTGCTCGTCGTCGGATTTTCTATGGGCGCGATCGTGGCGCTGGAGATGGCGCGGCAGGCACCGGAACGGATCGCAGGACTCGCGCTGTTTGGACTGAACGCGGGCGCCGACCTTCCCGAGCGTTCGGCCGCGCGCATCCGCCAGCAGACAGAAGTGAAAGCCGGCGGGCTGGAACGGGTGATCGTCGAGGAATTGAAGCCCAACTATCTGGCGCGCGCCAACCGCGGCGACGAGGAGCTTCGCGCTCTCCTGCGCGACATGGGGCTCGCGCTCGGCACCACGGTCTTTGTCGCCCAGAGCGAAGCGCTGCGCCTGCGTGCCGACCTGCGCCCCGTACTGGACGCACTCCGTGTCCCCGTCCTCCTGGCGTGCGGTGAAGAAGATGCGCTGTGCCCGCCCGCCTGGCACTGCGAGTGGGCCGAGCGGGCCCGCAATGCTCATTTGCGGATATTCCCCGATGCCGGACACATGCTGCCGCTCGAGCAACCCGAAGCATTCGCCGCCGCCTTATTGCGCTGGATCGAGGACGAGGATTTACATCGATGACCTCCCGCATTTTGACCACGCACGTGGGATCACTCCCGCGGTCGAAAGCGGTCACCGACCTGATTTTCGCTGCCGAGCGCGGTGAACCGGTCGATGCCGACAGTTTTGCGGTCACCGTAGGCGCGGCCGTCGATGCGGCAGTTGCACGGCAGGTCGCGTTGGGAATCGACCTCGTCTCCGATGGCGAAATGTCGAAGATCAGCTATGCGACCTATATCAAGGATCGCATCAGCGGGTTCGCTGGCGACAGTCCGCGCAATCCGCCGGCCGACCTCGAGGCTTTTCCCGGTTTCCTCGATCGGCAGGCGAGGGCCGGCGGAACGCCGTCCTATCGCCGCCCGAAATGCGTTGGCGCCATCGCACTGCTGACGCTCGATCCGCTTCGGCAGGACATTGCCCGCCTGCAAGCGGCGGTCGATGCGCATGCGCCGCACGGCGCATTCATGAATGCGGCATCGCCCGGCGTCATCGCGCTCTTTCAGCCTAACGAATATTATGTGACGCAGGACGATTATCTCGAAGCGATCGCAGAGGCGATGCGCCCCGAATATGAAGCGATCGTCGGCGCGGGGCTGGTCCTGCAACTCGACAGTCCCGATCTCGGCCTTGGCCGGCATATGATGTACAAGGACGAGCCGGACAGTGCCTATCTCGAACTGATCGGCAAGCATGTCGACGTTCTGAACCATGCGCTTCGCAACGTGCCCGCCGACAAGGTTCGGATGCATGTCTGCTGGGGCAATTATGAAGGGCCGCACCACTGCGATGTCGAAATGGGCGTGATCCTGCCGACGCTGATGAAAGCAAAGCCCGCCGGGCTGCTTTTCGAAACGTCGAACCCGCGTCACCAGCACGACTGGAATTATTTCGTCGAGATGCGGGGGCAGATCCCGGACGACAAGATATTGATTCCGGGCGTCATCGATTCGACCACCAACTTCATCGAGCATCCGCGCGTCGTGGCCGAACGGATATGGAAATTCACCGATATTTTCGGGAGTGACCGGGTAATTGCGGGAACCGACTGCGGATTTTCGACCTTCGCCGGGTTTGGCGCGGTCGATCCCGACATCGTGTGGGCAAAGCTCGCTGCACTGGCCGACGGCGCTGCGCTTGCGAGTGATCGGCCGTGACGCCGTTCAAGGAGCGTCTCCGCGCCGGCGAAACGCTTGCGGGTACGTTCGTCAAGACGCCGCATCCGCATGTCGTCGAGGTGCTGGGACTATCGGCGCTCGACTGCCTTGTGCTCGATGCCGAACACGCGCCGTTCGATCGCGGAGCGCTCGACCTGTGCATTCTCGCGGCGCGCGTCGCGGGCAAGCCCGTGCTGGTTCGTCCGGCGTCGGGCAGCGCGGAGCAGATATTGAACGCGCTCGATTGCGGTGCTGACGGGGTCCTCGCGCCGCATATCCGGTCGCGCGTCGAGGCCGAGGCGCTCGTTGCCTCTTGCCATTATGGACCCGGGGGGCGGGGCTTTGCCGGTAGCACCCGTGCCGCCGGCTATACGACCAAAGGGATGGCGGCGCATCGCGCGGCCGCGCGCCACGTGGCGATTGTCGCTCAGATCGAGGATGCCGAAGCGCTGGACGAGATTGATGCGATCGCCGCTGTCGATGGCATCGATGCGCTCTTCATCGGCCGCGCTGACCTGACGCTGTCGCTCGGTGCCGAGACGTCAGACGACGAAGCCGTTGTCGCAGCGGTCGAGCGCATCTGCGCGGCCGGGCGGGCCGCCGGGCGCACCGTCGGCATGTTCCTCGCGCGCCCGGGTGACGTTCCGCTATGGCGTGAAAAGGGCGCCAGCCTTTTCCTTCTGCGTTCGGATCAGGAATTCCTGCTGGACGGCGCGCGGGCGCTGGACGCCGCGATCCGCACCTAGTCGGTGCGTTTGACTTTGAAGAGGATCGCCGCCTCGCTGCGGAGGACATAGGCTCCGAAATCGGCCGGCACGGTCATCGTGTCGCCCGCGCCGAGCTTGGCTTCGCCGCTGTCTCCGCCGATCGTCACCGCGCCGCTATGTACGAAGATGACCGAGGCGCCATCGTCGAAGCGGCATTCGCCCTCGACATGAAGCCGTTCGAGCGTGAAACCGTGCGGCCACCCGAGCGGCGCGCCGGGGCCGATGATCGCGGCCTCGTTCGAAGCCGCACGAACGACCAGCTTCTCGGCCTCGTCGGCGGTCAGTCGCCGAAGCGCCTCGACCTGCGCGTGGGTTGTGACGGGCATCGGCTTGGCACCGGCCGGGATCGTCTCGCCCGCCGCGGTGTCGACGAGTGAGCCGTCATCCATCAGGACAAGGCCATAGTCCTTGGCCATTTCGAACACGTGCGGCGCCCAAAGCACTCGCCCGGGATCGTCTCCGCCCAATACGGCCCACAGAAAGCCCGTATCCTTGCCGACATTCGTAAAACCGCGAAAGGCGCCGGTGGGAAGCGAAATCGTGTCGCCGGGATAGAGCACGACCTGCGCGTCATCGCCATGTTCGCCGAGATCGAAACGCCAGGTGCCGCTATGGGCAACAAAGACTTCGGCGGTGTCGTGGCTGTGCTGCGAGTTCACGCACTCGGGAGGCTGGCGTGCGCCGCCGATATTGAAGCCGTGCGGCTCGGCGATGTGGACGAACTGATCCGGATTCTCCGATACCCCCGGGCCAATGATCGTGAAATTTTCTTTGGCTTCGGAGCCCGGCGACCGTGTGTCGATGAAGGCGTTGAAGCAGGGCCTCAGGTCGGCATAGCGAACGATCCGCGCTTCAATTTCCTGATGATTCATCTTTGGCTCGCCTCGAATGTCATGGGTTTATCGTTTGTGATGCATTCTCTCTTGCCTTTTGTTGCATTCGCAGTCAATAACTTTGACGGAGGAATTGATGACAGCTATCCCATCACTGTTTAAACCGGGCGATAAGGACTGGAGTGCGGGGCATATCCTGCACTCCTGCCATCCTGTGGAGATGTGCAAGAGCGTGGCGGAAGTCCGCGAACGGCTGCTGGATCCGCTCGCTGCATCCTTTCCCGATCGCTGGATTCGAACGTCGATTGCCCTTTCCGGTGAATTCGAAGGCAATGGATGGAAGACCTATAGCGGTCACATCCACGGCCGTTTTGTCGCGCCGTTATTCGGCATTCCGCCGACCGGCCGCATCGCGCATGTCCGCTTCGGCGTGTTCGAGCGGCTCGATGGCGACCTGATTGCCGAGACATTGCTCTTGCTCGACTTGCCCTCGCTGATGATGCAGGCGGGTGTTTGGCCGCTGGCACCAGCGATCGGGCCAGCGCCGATGGCGCCGCCGCCGGCGGCGGCTGACGCTTTTTTCCCGACTGCCGATACCGCCGAGACCAAGCGCAGCCTTGCGCTGGTGGAAGCAATGATCGGCGGCCTCAAGCAGTTCGACGGCTCGCTCCGCAGCATGGGAATGCGCGATTTCTGGCACGATGATTTCTGGTGGTTCGGTCCCGATCCGATTGGCAGTTTCCAGGGGCACCGCGACTATGAGCGCGGCCATCAACAGCCCTTCCTCACCGCTTTCCCCGATCGCGTCGGCGGCAATCACCGCGCGCGTTTCGCGCAGGGCGATTTCATCGCCTCAACCGGCTGGCCGAGCATCCACGCCACCCATGCGGGAGGCGGATGGCTCGGTCTGGCGCCCACGGGACGCAAGGTCACGATGCGCGTCATGGATTTCTGGCGTCGCGACGGCGATCGCCTCGCCGAAAACTGGGTGATGATCGATATTCCCGACCTTTTGCAGCAGATGGGCATCGATGTCTTTGCCCGCATGGCTGCGCTAAACGACAGGAGCTGAGCATGGCGATATGGTTGAAGCGCGGGTCGACCGCGGAAGCAAAGGCGGATGCCGATCGCAAGGTGCGCGACACCGTCGAGGCGATCCTGGCCGATATCGAGGCGCGCGGCGACGATGCGGTGCGCGAGCTGTCGATCAAGTTCGACGGCTGGGACCGCGACAGCTATCGGCTGACCAGTGACGAAATCCAGGCCTGCATCGACCAGCTGACCGGGCAGGATCTCGAGGACATCGAATTCGCACAGACGCAGGTGCGCAATTTCGCGCAAATCCAGCGCAACAGCATGCTCGACGTCGAGGCCGAGACGCTCCCCGGTGTCGTGCTTGGGCACAAGCATCTGCCGGTCAGCGGCGCCGGCTGTTATGTCCCGGGCGGGAAATATCCGCTGCTCGCGTCGGCGCATATGAGCGTCATCACCGCAAAGGTGGCGGGCGTGCCCCGCGTTATTACTTGCGCACCGCCATTCGGCGGTAAGCCCGCGCCGGCCATCGTCGCGGCGCAGGCGCTCGCGGGCGCTGACGAAATATATTGCCTCGGAGGGATTCAGGCGGTTGGCGCGATGGGTATTGGAACCCGCTCGATTGCCGGCGTCGATATCCTGGTCGGCCCGGGCAATGCCTTTGTCGCCGAAGCGAAGCGACAGCTTTACGGGCGCGTCGGCATCGATCTGTTCGCCGGCCCGACCGAAACGCTCGTGATCTGCGACGAAGTCGGCTGCGATGCCGAGCTCGCCGCGACCGATCTGTTGGGCCAGGCCGAGCACGGGCCGGACTCGCCGGCCGTGCTGCTGACCACCAGCCGCGCGCTCGCCGAAGAAACGATGCGCGAAGTCGAACGCTTGCTCGGTATCTTGCCGACCGCCGAGATCGCGCGGCGCGCCTGGGAAAGCTTCGGCGAAGTCATCATCGCCGAAGACGACGCCGAGATGGTGCGCATCGCCGACGAGATAGCATCCGAGCATGTGCAGGTCATGACTGCCGATCCCGATTATTTCCTCGCCAATATGACCAACTATGGCGCCTTGTTCCTCGGCAAGCGGACCAACGTGTCCTTCGGCGACAAGGTGATCGGTACCAACCATACGCTGCCCACGAAGAAGGCATCGCGTTATACCGGCGGTCTCTGGGTCGGGAAATTTCTCAAGACCTGTACCTATCAGAAGGTCCTCACCGACGAGGCGTCGGCGATGATCGGCGAATATTGCAGCCGCCTTTGTGCGCTTGAGGGCTTTGCAGGGCACGGCGAGCAGGCGAACATCCGGGTACGCCGCTTCGGCGGTCGCGACGTCCCTTATGCGGGCCGGGCCGAGCCCGTCGCGTGATGCTGCCCAAGACACCGAGTTTTCGCCTCGATGGCCGGCGCGCGCTCGTGACGGGCGCGGGCAGAGGGATCGGCTTGGCGGCTGCAACGGCGCTCGCTGACGCGGGTGCCGAAGTCGTCCTGCTCGCGCGGACGTCAGACGAAATCGATGCGGCAGCCGCGCAAATCGGCGGTGGCGCCGCTGCGTCGCAGCTCGACGTTAGCGATCTGGATGCAGTGGCAGCTTTCTTCTCGTTGCGTCCAGCCTTTCATATTCTCGTCAACAATGCTGGCACCAACCGGCCGATGCCGATGTGGGAGGTGAGCGAAGCCGATTATGACGCCGTGCTCGGCCTCAACGTCAAATCTGCTTTCTTCGTAGCGCAGCACTGCGCACGCGCGATGATCGATCAGGGTATCCGCGGAAGCCTGATTCACATGAGCAGCCAGATGGGACATGTGGGCGGCCCCAATCGGTCGCTCTATTGCGCGTCCAAATGGGCAATGGAGGGGATGAACAAAGCATTCGCCCTCGATCTCGCGCTGCATGGTATCCGGTCTAACACCATCGCGCCGACGTTTATTGAAACGCCGATGACGCACCCGATGTTCGAAAGCGCGGCGTTTCGAGAATCTGTTCTTTCGAAGATAGCATTGGGCCGGATCGGCTCGGTCGAGGATTTGATGGGTGCAGTTCTCTTTCTTGCGTCCGATGCATCCGCTCTGATGACTGGCACCAGTCTCGTGATCGACGGAGGATGGACCGCTGAATGAGAGCCAATTCAGGAACTTGCTTGCTGGGCTCTAAGCCGAAATTCGGCAGGGAACGACATTCTTCGGCCGGCGACAGCCGCTTGTGCGCCAACATTGCTGGTCGATGGTGGCATCATGCCGACCGGAGGATTATTTCTACGCCGAGTTTGGAAAGAGCGGCGCCGAGGGTTTCCAATTCGCGCTCGCTTCGCGATCCGGCGACAAAAGAAGCAGTTATGCAAAAGCCGGGCGCGATATCGGCGAGCGCCGTTGCGACCGTGATGACGCCGCGATGTGCATAACCACGGTCGACCGCAAATCCTTTCGTCTTCGCTTCGTCCACCTGGCTCGCATAGATTTCGATCGCGAGTTCAGATTGCCACCGCACCGATCCGAAGCGTCGGGCGAGTTCGACCTTGTCGACATGCTGAGCCGCTGCAAGCGCTCGTCCGGCCGCGCCAGCTCCGAGCGGTTGGCGCTGATCATTGGCAAGAATAAGCCTTACGCCCGCGTCGCTTTCCGCGCGAGCGGCGAGTTGCATGCGGTCGCGGGAGACAATTTTCCATAGGCCTACGGCGACCTCGTTCGTCTGGGCGAAGTGGCCAAGCAGGGGAACTGACCGGTCTACCAGCCGCGCCGCCGAGGTATCGTGCAGGGCATCAGCATGCCGCCATAGCGGGGCGAGGCGATACCGCTTCGTGTACCGATCGCGTTCGATAACACGCTCTGCCTCGAGCGTTTTCAGTAGGTTGAAGCAACTGGACGGACTGGTTCCGATCAGTCTTCCAATGTCCGACAGCGTGAGCGCATCCTCATCCGCAAGCAAACGAAGGATTGCAAAGGCTTGCGAGACGGAACGTATCGGGCCGGTCATGATTGTGATCATATTTCATATATATGAAATTACAATTCCAAATGTTGAAGTCTTTACCAAGAGAGTTTATTGCCGTCGCAAGAATTTGACGGAGAGTCGCATGGGCGGGATTTTGGATGGCAAGGTTGTCGCGATCACCGGCGCGGGCCGCGGGATCGGGCGTGAACTCGCGCTGCATTGCGCGGCCGAGGGTGCGGCGATCATCGTCAATGATCCGGGTGTAGCACAGGCCGGCGAAGGCGGGGATGCGGCGCCGGCCCAGCAGACCGCCGACGATATCGTCGCGGCGGGTGGCCAGGCGGCCGCGAACTTCGGCAATGTCGCCGATCCACGGGAGGCGGCGGGCATCATCGAGGATGCGGTGCAGCGCTTCGGCCGGATCGACGCGGTCGTGAACAACGCCGGCATCCTGCGCGACACCATCTGGCACAAGATGAGCTATGAGGACTGGAAGAGCGTCATCGAGGTCAACCTCACCGGCGTCTTCAACGTGTCGAAGGCCGCGACGCCCTGGTTTCGCGAGCAGCAATCGGGCAGCTTCATCCACTTCACCTCGACCAGCGGGCTGATCGGCAATCTGGGGCAGGCCAATTATTCGGCGGCCAAGCTGGGCGTCGTCGCGCTGTCGCAATCGATCGCGCTCGACATGGCGCGCGTCGGGGTGCGCTCGAACTGCATCGCGCCCTTTGCGTGGAGCCGGATGACCTCGTCGATCCCCGCCGATACGCCCGCGCAGCAGGAACGGGTGAAGCGGCTTCAGGAAATGTCGGCCGACAAGATCGCGCCGCTGGTCGCCTTTCTGGCCTCCGATCGCGCGCACGACGTTAGCAACCAGATTTTCAGCGTCCGCAAGAACGAGATCCTGCTGTTCTCGAAACCGCGCCCGATCCGTTCGATGACGAAATGCGAAGGCTGGACCGCCGAGGCGATCGCCGACGAGCTGATTCCCGCGTTCCGCCCCGCTTTCGCGCGCGCCGACGAGGTGTCGGCAGATGTCTTTCCGTACGACCCGATTTGAGGACAATGTGATGCACAATCCCGGCATGGACGCCGACATCTTCGACCAGTTCATCGAACAGCTGGAACGCTATGTGCGCGACCGGCTGATCCCGGCCGAACAGGGCATCATCGCGACCGACCAGATCCCCGCCGACATCCTCGCCGAAATGCGCGACATGGGGCTGTTCGGGCTGACGATCCCCGAGGAGTTCGGCGGCGCGGGCATGAACGTCAGCCAATATGTCCGCACCATCCACACCTTGTCCTACGCGATGCCGGCGTTCCGCTCGATCATCTCGATCAACATCGGCATGGTCGCCTCGGCGCTCAAGAACGGCGGCACCGATGCGCAGAAAGCCGAATGGCTGCCGCGCATCGCGGCGGGCGAGATCGCCTGTTTCGGGCTGACCGAACCGGGTTCGGGGTCGGATTCGGCGGGGCTTCAGGCGACCGCGGTGCCGACCGACAATGGCTGGGTGCTCAACGGCACCAAACGCTACATCACCAACTCGCCCTTCGCGAAAATCGGCCTGATCATGGCGCGGACGAGCAAGGAAAATCTGCCCAAGAATGCGCATGTCTCGGCCTTCGTCGTGCCGATGGATACGCCCGGCATATCGATCGGCAAATCGGACAAGAAGATGGGCCAGTCGGGCAGCCATATCGCCGACATCGTGATGGACGACGTCCGCGTCGGCGGCGAGGCGTTGCTCGGCGGCGAGCTTGGCAAGGGTTTTGCCTATGCGATGATGAGCCTCGACAACGGCCGCATGTCGGTCGGCGCCGCGGCGACCGCCTACGCCCGCCGCGCGCTCGACAGCGCGATCCGCTACGCGACCGAGCGCAAGGCGTTCGGCGAACCGATCGCCAACTTCCAGCTGATCCAGCAGATGCTGGCGCAGAGCGAGATCGATATCTACGCCGCCGAGTGCATGATGACCGACGTCACCCGCCGCGCTGATGCGGGCGAGAATGTCCTGCGCAAAGCCGCCGCGTTCAAGGTTTTCGCGTCGGAAATGTGCGGCCGGGTCGTCGATGCGTGCGTGCAGGTCTATGGCGGCGCGGGCTATCTGGCCGAATATGATGCCGAACGGTTCTTCCGCGATGCGCGCATCTATCGCATCTACGAAGGCACGACGCAGATTCTGCAACTCCAGATCGCCAAGCATATGCTGCGCGAATTTGCGGCGACGAATTGATCGACGCCGGCCCGTCCCCTTCTGTCTAACCGGAGACCCCAAGACATGCCCCTGCGCCGCGCCGCCATTGTCGCCCCGATTCGTACTGCCGTCGGCAAGTTCGGGGGTTCGCTTTCGTCGATGACGGCTGGCGAGCTTGGCGCGGTGATCCTGAAGGCGTTGGTGGAGCGGACGAAGATCGACCCGTCGCGCGTCGACGATGTCGTCTTTTCGCAAGGCTATGGCAA
>JBIMKQ010000002.1:0-556182 GCA_051861185.1 Sphingopyxis sp. | reverse complement strand
TCAAGACCCGACAACGCGCCACCACCAGAAACACGGGCCATGAAAGGCGGAAGCAAGGCTGACAAATCGGTCATGCGACGCGTGTCCGGGGGGTGGCGGCACGCCAAAATTGTCTCGCACAAACGCCCTGCATCGCCATCCCTTCGCATCTGCTCTTTTACTTAGTATGCTAACTATATGACAGGAATCTTTTCGCGGCAAGTAACCTCGACGCAGCTCGTCCCGTCCCGAATATCGCAGCGTGCCTGCCCGCAAGCTTCCTCGCCATTCGCTCCGCCGCGTATCGACAAGCGCGACGCCTGCGATCTGGCCGCGGGACCTCCCACCAAAGTCAGCGATGGCCTTCGCGCGGCGAATGAGGCACAACCAGCCGCGATGGCAGGATGCGGGGGATCAATTGGGCCGGTGAGCGACCTTCTGTCCGCCGACAGATACTGACGCATGGCCGACGCCGAAGACGCGGATATCGTCACGGCGGCTGTTGCCGGTGACCGTGACGCATTCGCCGCGCTGTTGCGGCGCCATTATGACCGCATCCACGGCCTCGCCTGGCAATTGACCGGATCGCGCGCCGATGCCGACGATATCGCACAGGACGTCTGCTGCATCCTCGTGGAAAAGCTTTCCGCCTTTCGTGGCGATGCCAAATTCACGACATGGCTGTGCAGCATCGTCTTCAACGCCTGCCGCGATTTTCACCGGCGACGCTCGGCGCTGACGCGTTTCACCGGGCGCCTGAGCGTCATGGCGGGGCTGGCGCGCGGCCCCGACGGCCGCGATTTTTACGACGCAATCTGGATCGAGAGCGCGATCGCCCGGTTGAAGCCCGAACTGCGCGAAACCGCGGTGCTGATCGCGGGACAGCAGCTGACCCATGCCGAAGCCGCGCAAATCCTGGGGATCGCCGAGACGACGGTGTCCTGGCGAATGCACGAAATCCGGCGCCAACTTGCGGCAAATTCGGGCTCCCACGACTGATTGCAAGGCTTCGGGAAAAAATTCGACAGGCCGCCAAGGATTTCCGGCGCCCCGGCGTCCCAGTGATATGCGGGCGATTGTGCGCCGCTGTTGCCAGGGAGGCATGTCATGTCCCGTTTCCATCTGATGCTAACCGCCGGGCTGTCGATCACGCTCGTCACCGCCTGCTCGCAATCGAACGACGCCGACATTGCATCACCCTCGTCGGAGGCCGTCGCACCGAAGGCCGAGCTCAACGAGGATGCTTCGGAGATCATCGTCACGGCCCAAAGAGTGAATCTCCCTCTCATGGAGAGCGCGATGCCGATTTCGGTCGTCAGCTCCGAACGGATCGGCCCGGCGGCCCCACAGACCCGCTCGGCGGTCGTGTCGGGGACCATTATCGCGCCGCGCCGCGCCGATCAGACGGCATCCTATTATCAGGATGTCGGCCGCGACAAATTCACCTCGACCGCGGAAAATATATTCAAGATCGCGCGCGACGAGCCGGTGTCGACCTTTTCGATCGATGTCGACACCGCATCCTATTCCTTTGTTCGCGCGTCGCTGAACAGCAATAGTCTGCCCCAGCCGGCGGCGGTGCGGACCGAGGAATTGATCAATTATTTCCCCTATGATTATGCTGCGCCGCGCAGCGCGCAACAGCCCTTCACCTCGAATGTTGCGGTCTTCCCCAGCCCGTTCACCGCAGGACGCAAACTCGTGCGTATCGGCATCAAGGGCTATGCCATCGAGCGCGCAACGCGCCCGCGCGCGAACCTCGTCTTCCTGATCGACACCTCGGGATCGATGAATTCCGAGAACAAGCTGCCGCTCGTCAAGAAATCGCTGGGCCTTCTCCTCGACCAACTCGATCGCAACGATAGCGTGGCGATCGTGACCTATGCAGGCAGTGCCGGTACGGCGCTCGAGCCGACGTCGGCGAGCCAGAAGGACAAGATTCTGGCGGTGATCGACCAGCTCGGCGCGGGGGGGAGCACGGCAGGAGCCGAGGGCATCCGCCAAGCTTATGCGCTGGCGCAGCGCAATCTCGACCCGAATGGCGTCAATCGCGTCGTCCTTGCCACCGATGGCGATTTCAACGTCGGCATCACCGACCAGAACGAGCTGAAAGGCTATATCGAGCGCGAGCGCGGCAAAGGGATTTTCCTGTCGGTGCTCGGATTTGGCATGGGCAATTACAACGACGCGCTGATGCAGACGCTCGCGCAGAACGGCAATGGCGCGGCGGCCTATATCGACACGCTCGGCGAAGCGCGAAAAACGCTGGTCGACGAAGCGACCTCGACCTTGTTCCCGATCGCAAAGGATGTAAAAATCCAGGTCGAGTTCAACCCGGCTACCGTCGCCGAATATCGGCTGATCGGCTATGAAACGCGCATGCTGAACCGCGACGATTTCGACAATGACAAGGTCGATGCTGGCGATGTCGGTTCGGGCCAGACGGTCACAGCGCTGTACGAGATCGTCCCGGTCGGCGGGCCGCGCACGATAGGCGACCTGCGCTATACCAAGCCCGCACCGCGCCATGTCGTGGCGGGGGCAAGCGAATATGGCTTTGTGAAGATCCGTTACAAATTGCCGAAATCGGACCGCAGCCAGCTGATATCGACCCCGATCGACCGCCGCGTCGAATTCGCGCGCTTCGCCGACGCGCCGCAGGATGCGCGGTTCGCGACGGGGGTCGCGGCGTTCGCCGAACTGCTCCGTGGCGGGAAATATAGCGGATCGATGACCTATGACGATGTGCTGCAGATCGTCGGCGCAGCGCGCGGCGCCGACGATTTTGGATATCGCATGGAACTGGTCCAGATGGTCCGCGCCGCCAAGACGGCCGGATCGATCGCCAGATTGCAGCGGTGACGATGGTGCGGCGGCGTTGCCAGTTTAGCGCCGCCGCATCGCTTGCGCATTCCAGCCTCAATCGAGATATTCGACCGCCGCCCAATTCTGCGTATAAGGCAAGACAATGCTCATGCCCCTTCCCTCGCGTCTGCCATCTCGACATCGTTCGACATCGTGCCGGCGCCTCCGGACGGTTAGAGGATGGCGATGACAGGGGACGACGATCTCAAGGCGTTCCTGCCCGATCCACCGCCGCCTGCGCCGAAGCGGCGCGAAATGGCGATCGTCGAAGCGCTCGCGCGCTTCGACCGGGCAGCGGCGGCGCCAGCCCGACCTCGACAGGAAAAGGCGCCTTGGTGGAAGGCCCTTCGCCATCCGCAGGCCGGGCTGCTCGCCACCGCCGCGCTGGTCGCCGCGATCAGCCTGCCGGTTGCCTGGACGGCCCTTGGCCCTCACCTGCCTGCGGCCGATCAACAGGTCGCCGTGCCGCGCGACGCGAAGACGCCCATTTCCACTCTGGCGACCGAGCCCCCGACCCGCGACGCCGGGCCAGCCGATGCGAACGAGAGCCCGCCCCGTTCGGCAGCCAGCCCGCCGGCGACGAAACGGGTCGAATTCGCGCAGGCGGAAACCACGGCCTCGGCGGCAAAAGCCGAGCAATCCGAACCCATCGTCGTTCAGGGACGGTTGGCGGCGCTCCCCGCCATGGAGTCCGCGACCCCTATCTCCGTGTTTTCGTCGGACGAGCGATCCGAGGGCAATGACGTCGTCGTTACCGGCACGCGCATCTCCCCACGCACCCCTCCAAGGCGGGGCGATTGGAACGCCTGCACGGTCAATGACCCGAGCCAGAAATTATCCCAATGCAGGCGGCTGGCGAACAAGGGGGCGAAGGACGTCCGGTTGCAGGCCGACACCCATCTTTCCGACGGGCTGAAACATGCGTGGGAGGGCGATCTGGATGAGGCGATCGTCGCATTCGATCAGGCGATCGCCGTCGCGCCGAACCTGTCCGTCGCCTACCTCAACCGCGGCCTCACATACGATCGTCAGGGCGAGAGCGCACGCGCCATCGCCGATCTCGACCGGGCCATCCAGCATGCACCGCAGTCGGCGCGCGCATATTATAATCGCAGCCTTATTCTTCGGAAACAGGGCGACACGCGGCGCGCCGACCTCGATGAACGGCGCGCGACGAACCTCGACCCCAGATATCAGGCGGCACCGGGCTCGGACTAAAGCCCTTGATCCATGGCGACGCCACTTATTGCGTAACCGCCCTGCTCCGGCGAAAGTTCGTCGCGTTGCCCCACCGACCTGCTGCCGATGCGGTGATAATCCTGCACGATCTGCGACAGCGCCGAGAGCGCCAGCGTTGCCGGATCGCGCGTCGCGGGGATGAGACCCACCGACGTCCGGAGCTTGCGGCGAAAATCCTCCGGCACCCCGGCGTCGCGCAAGGCGTCGAGGCGGATAGCCTGCGTTCGGCGGCTTCCGATCGCCCCGATGTAAAAGCAGGGAAGACGCAGCGCGCGGGGCAGCAACTCCTCCTCCCAGTCGCGGTCGTGAAACACCGAAATGATCGCGGTCCACGGATCGGTGCTCACCAGCGGCAGGATCGTGCGTGCGGTCAGCGGCACGGTGGCGAAACCCTCGGCATCCAGATCGGCCAACGCGCGCTCGTCGGGCGAAAGCACGCTGACGTCGGCGCCAAAACTCGCTGCCAGCCGCGCTAGCGCCGTAAGCTCTTCACCCTGCCCTATCGCGACGACTCGAAGCGTCGGCGGATAGCAGAGCCGGAAGCTGCCATCGCGCCAGCCCGGAAGCTCGCCCTGATCGGTGGCGCTTTCCGCAAACACGCCGTCGTCCGCCAGCCGCAAGACGGCCGGCTCGCGGCGATCATGCCGCGTCAATGCCTCCGCGATAACCTGCGGATCGGGCGAGGGATTGAACAGCAGGTCGATCCCGCCGCCGCAGGGGAGCCGGATATCGAGATAGGGCGACCCGGCGCCGAACCGCACCAGCCTGGCACGCCCGTCGGATAGCGCGGCCATGGCCTCGGCGACGACGGCGGCTTCGATGCATCCGCCGGAGAAGGAACCGACATAGCGACCGTCATCGGCCACCGCCATCTGCGCGCCGACGGCCCGCGGCGACGATCCTTCGATCGCGGTCAGGGTGACAAGGATTGTTCGGACGCCCTCCCGGCTCCGGTCGAGGGCAAAGCGCAATATGTCAGCCGGCGTCGTTGCTATCATGCGTAATTTGCTTTGAAAGTGACGAACGCGCAAACGGCCGCCGAAAGGATGAGAGTCATGATCGACGCCACGAACATCGCCGCCATCCTGCTCGCCGCGGGCACATCGCGGCGGTTCGGCGCCGATGACAAGCTTCTGGCGCCGCTCGATGGCGCACCGCTGGCTTTGCATGCGGCGCGGCGCATCGTCGAACTGGCGCCGGGGCGCCGGATCGCAATCTGCCCCGATGACCATGGCATGCTCGCACGGGCGCTGGCGGAACTCGGTTTCGAGATCGTCGCCAATCCGCACCCCGAACGCGGGCTCTCCCAATCCCTGTCGTGCGGCATCAGCGCGGCGACGCCGGGCCCGGAAGCGGCGGCGCTGATCTGTCTCGCCGACATGCCCTTCGTCAGCGCCGGCCACCTGCGCAACCTGATCGACCGTTTCGATGTCAGGAACGCACCGATCGTTGCTTCGACAAACGGCGAAGCGGCAATGCCGCCCGCGCTGTTTGCGCGCTCGCTGTTCGAAACCCTGCGCGGCGGCGAAGGCGACCGCGGAGGCAAGACCCTGCTGGCCGACGCCGCACTCGTCCATGCCGGTGCCGACGAACTGGCGGACATCGACCGGCCGGGTGATATTCCGGGTTGAACCCTCGTCCTCACTCCGGCGATCACACCATGTCCGGCAGCTTGTCCAGCAGCTTGTCGAGCGTGATCGGATAGTTACGCACGCGCGCACCCGTCGCATTATAGACCGCATTTGCGACCGCCGCCGCGACGCCGCAAATGCCGAGTTCGCCAACGCCCTTCGCCTTCATCGGCGACGTTGTCGGATCGGCTTCGTCGAGAAAGATGACATCCTGATGCGGAATGTCGGCGTGGACGGGGACTTCATAACCCGCGAGATCGTGATTGACAAAAAAGCCGAAGCGCTTGTCGACCGCGAGTTCTTCCATCAGCGCCGCGCCCGCGCCCATCGTCATCGCGCCGATCACCTGGCTGCGCGCCGCCTTCGGGTTGAGGATGCGCCCCGCAGCGCACACCGCAAGCATCCGGCGGACGCGAATCTCGCCCGTCATCGCGTCGACGCCGACCTCGACGAAATGCGCACCAAAGGTCGATTGCTGAAATTTCTCGGCCAGGTCGCCATACTCCATATTGTCCTCGGCAACGAGTTCGCCGTCGGCCGCGGCCTCGCCGAGCGCGACGCTGCGCCGCCCAGATTTGACCTTGCCGCCTGCAAAGACCGCGTCGGACGTCAGGCCCAGCTTTTGCACAACCGCCTCGCGCAGCTTGACGCACGCGGCATAGACGCCCGCGGTCGAGCTGTTCGCGCCCCACTGACCGCCCGAACCCGCCGACACCGGAAAGGCGGAATCGCCGAGCTTCACGACGACCTTGTCGAGCGGCACGCCCATCATTTCAGCGGCGGTCTGCGCGATGATAGTATAGCTGCCGGTGCCGATGTCGGTCATGTCGGTCTCGACCGTCACGATCCCCGATTTGGCAAGGCGAACGCGCGCCGCCGACGCACCGTTGAGGTTGTTGCGAAAGGCGGCGGCCATCCCCATCCCGACCAGCCAGCGCCCGTCGCGCGTCACGCCCGGCTTCGGATTGCGCTTCGCCCAGCCGAATTTCTCCGCGCCCGTCTCCATGCACTTGTTGAGCTGGCGCTGCGAAAAGGGCCGGCTCGGCTTTTCGGGGTCGACCTGCGTGTCGTTCAGCACACGCAACGCGATCGGATCCATGCCCAGCTTTTCGGCCAGCTCGTCGACCGCAATTTCGAGCGCCATCAATCCCGGCGCTTCGCCGGGCGCGCGCATCGCATTGCCTTCGGGCAGGTCTAGCACTGCAAGCCGCATCGCGGTCATGCGATTTTCACCGGCATAGAGCAGGCGCGTCTGCGCCACTGCGGTTTCGGGGCCGCCGCCGGGCAAGTCGCCCGACCAGCTTTCATGCCCGACCGCAGTCAGCTTGCCATCCGCGGTCGCGCCAAGACGAACGCGCTGGATCGTCGCCGGGCGGTGCGTCGTGTTGTTGATCATCAGCGGGCGGGGCAACGCCACCTTGACCGGGCGCTTCGCCGCCTTTGCACCCAGCGCGGCCAGCAGCACATCGGCGCGATTGAACAATTTCCCGCCAAAACCCCCACCAATATAGGGCGAGTCGAAGCGGATATTCTCCTTTGGGATGCCCAGCGTCTTGGCCATGTCGCCAACCGACCAGGCGATCATCTGGTTCGACGTCCACACCGTCAGCTTTTCACCCTCCCACGCGGCGATCGTCGCATGGGGTTCCATCATCGCGTGGCTGTGGTCGGGGGTCGTATAGCGCGCATCGAGCTGAACGGGCGCGGCGGCGAAAGCGGTGGCAAAATCGCCAACGCTGGTATCGGGCTCGGTGCCGAAGGACGCTTTCGGTTTGATCGCGGTATCGATCGCGGCGGCAAGGTCGTACGCGCCCTTGCCGCGTGCATATTCCACGCGGACCAGCGAAGCCGCGGCGCGTGCCTGTTCGAAGCTGTCGGCGACGACGAGCGCGATCGCCTGATGATAATGGTCGATCGCGGGGCCGCCGAGCAATTTGGCGGTGTTGAAATCGCCTTTCGCCAGCTTGCCGGCATTGTCCGCAGTGACCACCGCGATGACGCCCGGCGCCGCTTTGGCTTCGTCGAGGTTGATCGAGGCGATGCGCCCCTTGGCGATCGCCGACCCGACGACATAACCATAGGCCTGGTTCGCCGCGACATCGTGGCGTTCATAGGCATAAGGCGCGGTGCCCGTCGTCTTGAGCGGCCCCTCGATGCGGTTGGTGGGTTTGCCGATGATCTTCATCTGATCGATCGGGTTGGTCGTTGCGGGCGTGTCGAATTTCATGGCTCAGCCCTTCGCTTGTGCCAGCACCCCGGCGAGCGTGCGCTCGACAAGGGGCAGCTTATAGGCGTTTTCGTGCGTGGTCCTGGCGCCCGCGAGCAATCCGTCGGCGACCGGCTTGGCGCCACGCGGCAGCGCCGCCTCAGCCGCCTCGACGCGCCACGGCTTGTAGCCGACCCCGCCAAGCGCAACGCGTCCGCTTCCGTCGCGCTGAACGATCACGCCGACCGAAATCAGCGCAAAGGCATAAGACGCGCGGTCGCGAACCTTGTGATAGATATGCGTGCCGCCGACGGGCTTCGGCAATGTGACCGCCGTGATCAGCTCGCCCGGCGCCAGCACCGTCTCCAGATGCGGGGTCTTGCCCGGCGCCCGATAGAAATCGGCGATGGGTATCGCGCGCACTTTGCCCGATGCGTCGACCGTCTCGATCGCGGCATCGAGCGCGCGCATCGCCACCGCCATGTCGCTGGGGTGCGTCGCGATACACGCATCGCTCGCGCCGACCACCGCATGCAGCCGATTGAAGCCGCCGATCGCGGCGCAGCCGCTGCCGGGCTTGCGCTTGTTACATGGCTGGTTGGTGTCGTAAAAATAGGGGCAGCGCGTGCGCTGGAGCAGATTGCCCGCCGTCGTTGCCTTGTTGCGGAGCTGTCCCGACGCCCCGGCGACCAGCGCGCGGGTCAGCAGACCATAGTCACGCCGCACACGCGCATCGCTTGCCAGATCGGTGTTGCGGACCATCGCGCCGATACGCAGGCCGCCTTCCGCCGTCGGCTCGATCTTGTCGAGTGCGACGCGGCTGACGTCGATCAGATGCTGGGGCGTCTCGATCTCGAGCTTCATCAGGTCGAGCAGATTGGTGCCCCCCGCGATGAAGCGCGCGCCGGGCATCCGCGCAAAGGCCGCCGTCGCGGCGGCAGCGCTGTCGACGCGTTCATAGGTGAAGCTTTTCATGCCTTCACTCCCGCAACATCGGTGATCGCGTCGATGATGTTCGAATAGGCGCCGCAGCGGCAGATATTGCCGCTCATCCGCTCGCGCAGCTCGACCTTCGTCACCGTCGGCGCAGCGCCGAGGTCGGCGGTGACATGGCTCGGGATCCCGGCCTTGATCTCGTCGAGGACCGCGACCGCCGAACAGATCTGGCCCGGCGTGCAATAACCGCACTGGAAGCCGTCGTGCGTCACGAACGCATCCTGCATCGCATGCATCTTGTCGGGCGTACCGAGGCCTTCGATCGTTGTGATCTTGTCGCCGTCGTGCATCACCGCCAAGGTCAGGCAGCTGTTGATCCGCCGCCCGTCGACGATGACGGTGCACGCGCCGCACTGGCCGTGGTCGCACCCCTTCTTCGTCCCGGTCAGTTGGAGATGTTCGCGCAGCGCGTCGAGCAACGAGGTCCGTGTGTCGAGTTCGAGTTCGCGCGCCGTGCCGTTTACCTCGAAAGCC
Source organism: Sphingopyxis sp. (assembly GCA_051861185.1). Taxonomy (GTDB): domain Bacteria; phylum Pseudomonadota; class Alphaproteobacteria; order Sphingomonadales; family Sphingomonadaceae; genus Sphingopyxis. Next base: position 546,792 of record JBIMKQ010000002.1, on the reverse strand, counting down.
ACTTTTGCCGTCGGCGGAGCCTTGGCGGCGGGGCGGGCCGCCGTTGCCGCCGTTCCAATGGGAACCAGTGTTACCGTCGCAACCGACGCTGCGCCGCCCACGAGCACGCCGCGCCGCGACAGCTCATATTCTTCTGGAGTCTGCATCGCTCGTCCGTTTCTGTTCTGTTGCCAATGGGCGTGGAGGCCCACGGGAAGGTTCAGGCAGTCGATACCGCACGGCTTATATGGACCGCGTCGGCACAGAAAATTCGGATTTCTGATGCAGTGGTATCATAATAACAAGTGGTCGAACAAGCATCGCGCCCGTCGACCGTTTCAGGGTGCCTAAAGCGCGATGATGTCGGCGAAGACCAGACGTTCCTCGATGACCCGGCGTTGGCGGGTCGCCCCGGCCGCCTGCTGGGGCTGGATATGATCCGAATAGAAGCGCTCGAACTCGCGAAGCATCAACCGGCGCGGCCGGTCGCCCGCCGGCGCCAGCGTGACACTGGCCTCCCAGAAAGGCGGATCAAGCTCGAAAGTCGGAATATCGATGCCCGGAATGCGCTCGAGTTCGATCGACGGGTCGAGCCGAACGGTTCCACCGGAACGGGTTTCGAACGTTTTTACTGCGGCTTCCCGCACCGCCTTGACCATGCGCGTCCGGATTGCGGTCCGTTCGCGCATGCTGGCCCCAAGGTCGATCGGTTCGAGCAGGAGTCCATTGGAGGATGCCTTGGCCTCGGCCCCGACGACATGGCTGGCAAGGATGCTGCTGTCCTCCCACGCCAGGTCGCTGTCGATCGACGGATCGCGCGTCTGCAGAACCAGCTCGACGCGATTGCGGCCGGTTTCGTGCGGCCCCGGTATAATCGAAATATCCTGATATTCGCTGTCGACCGGAAATAGCATCGGACCCGAGCGCGGGTTGGGGCCGCGCAGCGCCGCCTCGACGCGACTGCCTGTCAGCTTCACCACCGCACGGCGGCGCGGCAGGAGCTGTGCGAAATCGGCCAGCACCACCTTCGAAATCTTCGCTTCGGACAGGGCGTTGGGCTGGTAACGCACCAGTGCGAGGCGGACGAAGGGCGTATAGGTCGTGCCCGGCTCGATCTCGATATCGCAGTACCACAGGCTGCGCGCCTCATCCCAATGGACGCGGTGGCCGACGACTTCGACCTGCGGATCGCCGCCCCCCGATTTTTCCTGAAGATGGACCCGTTCCGAGATCACACGCGACGGGAAATCACTGACCTTCGTCTGGGTCTTCGGCAGGCTGCTGTCCCAGAAGGGATCGACGCCCCATTGCGTCACGAGCGGCTGATATGCGTTGGGAATATCGGTGAAGCGTCCGCCGTCCTTGAAGATCACGACGCCAAGCAGTTCGCCGTCGCCCGACGAAAACCACGGCCGGTCGAGCCAGACGCGCAGGCCATTGCCATAGCGCGTCACGCTGCGATTTTTGGCGCTGTTGTTGTTCGCCGCCTGCCACTGAAAGGTCGGAACGACATAGAGGACCCGCGGATCGCGCGGCGGCGCGCTCGCCGGAACGAAGGACTGCTGATCGCTGCCATTCTGATCCTCGAGCACTGGCGCGCCCGCGTCATCCTCGGGCGGCAGCGCCATCGCGCGGCCGATGGCGACGGGCCCCAGCCGGGTGACCGCATCGCGCTGCGCATAGACGGCCGGCGGCAGATATTCGCGGAAGCGCGTCGTCGCGCGGATGCGATAGCGGATGAGGCGGAAACGCGTGTCGCCAAGCGCATGGACGTCGCCGCGCTGTGCCTGCGGATCGACCATCTGTGCGGCCACAGCCTGTTGCAGCGGGAATTCGTTGCGGTGGTTTTCGGCGAGCTTGATTTCGCCAAGCTGCCCCTTGTGCACGACACGTTCGGGCCCGGGCTTGGCGAGGTCATCGACCCATTCGCTCCACTCGGCCTCGATCTCGAATTTGCCCGTTGAAGGTCCGTGGAGGCGGATGCCGCGAGTAAAAAGTTTCGTGTCGTGCGAGCCCAATTGACGGTTCGGGGTCATCAGGACGAACTCGGGTTCGCATACCGGCGCCTGTGTCGCATGAACCAGCACCAGATCGCGGAACGGCGTGATCAGCCAGTTCGCACCGAGCATCGCGGTGCGATAAACGAAATTGCGGTTCGCCCCGGCGTCGGTCCATTGCGGGATACCGAAGCCCTTGATGAAATCAGGATCGGCAAAACTCGCATAGACGAGGCGGACGACGCGCCCCTTGGGTACGAAGAAGGTGAGCGTGCGCGCCTCCTCGTCCCACACCGGCGCGCCGTCGTCGGGGAATTCCTCATTGCAGGGCAGCGATGTGATAGCGGCTTCGCGTTCGGCAAGTATCAGGCGACAGCCCGTACTGTCGGGCCATTTTTCGCCGTTGCGGATCAGGATGACGAACTGCTCCGACGGCGTCATGCGGATGACGCACGACGGCCCAAGCTCTTTCTCCTCCGTCACGCCGGGTAGCGCATGTCCGGGCGCCGGGCGGATCGCCGTCCCACCCGCGGCGCCGTCGGGCAGCCAGGGCGTCGCGACCTGCTTTTCGGCGTGGATGACATATTGGCCGCCGGCGAGCCGATCGCCGACCGGGTTGGTCGCATCGGGCATCGCCGGCGGGACGCTGTCGGTGGTGGCAACGCCATCGAGGATGGCGGGCGTGACGAGTTCCACCTCGGCGCCGGGTAAGGCGTCATAGAGCGTGCCGGCTTCGCGCGCGGCGATCGCATATCCTTCCTTGATCCTCTCCCAGTCGCCGAACCACGGATCGAACAGGCCATGCGTTTCGCATTGTTGCTGTGAGGATTTGGGCGGCACTAGATGCCGCTCGTTCACCGCGCCATAACCGAAGTCCTGCGACGGCGGCAGCGCGATGGCGTCCTTGAACGGCTGGGTGTCGAGATACGCCTTTGCCGAAACATCATGGTTCGACCGGATCACCATCCGTTCGAGCGATTCCCCTTCGGAAACACGCGTGCGATGCACGATCACTGGCGGGTCGATCGGTTCGAAGCGCCAATAGCCGACCGCGTTGCTGGCCTGTTCGAGCTTGCCGAGCGTCGGGTCGTCGACCGTCAGGCTATTACCCGCCAGATCGACGATGCGCGCGCGGAATCGGTATAGCTGACCAAAGCGCAGCCGCGGAAGCGTCCCCTTCTGCGTCTTGAAGGTGGCGACAAGGCCGCTCCCCTTCTCTGCCACCTCGCCCCCTGCGCTTGGCACTTCGGCCTGAATCTCGCTGCCCTCGACCTTCTCGGCCTTGATCGCGAGGCCGGGGCGCGGCGCGCACAGGCTCCAGCCCGACCAGCGGAACATCGATTCATGCAGATAATGGTCGTCGGGGCGATCGCTTTCGGGTCCGCCCGAAGTCGTCGACGCGCCCGAAACATAACCCTCGTCGGGCGCAAGATCGATCGCCGTACGGCTGTTTATCAGCCGGTATTCGCCGACGCGGGCACAGAGCGTGTGCCATGGCCCGGCCTCGTTGAAATCGGGGACGGGTGCGACATCGACGCGGTAGCCGCGATGCACATCCTCGGCAAAGAGGGTGATATCGTTTCCCGAGCCATTCGCGATCGCATCGTTCTTTGCCGTCGCCGCCGCCGCGGCTGTCGCGACATCCACCGCGCGGCCGTGGCGCGATATGCCCAGCCCGCCGCTGCGCAGCGCCGCTACACCCTGCCGATCCCCGGTCGTATAGGTCACTTCGCCATGCTTCTGGCGCAGGCTGAGGTGCCGGGTCACCAAATTCTGCGCCGTCAGCGTGAAATTGACCGTCTTCAGCGCCGCGCCGTCGGGGTCGACCTGATAGATGTCGAACAGCCCTTTCGACGCTCGATGGCTATCGTCCGAATATTGCAGGCGCAGCAGCCCGCGCTCATTGTCTTCGCCGCGCGGCCGCGCAACGAAACGCTCCTTGTCGGCGGCGAAGGCGGTATGCGGCGTCACGTCGCTTACGCCCGGATTCTCGCGCCAGTCGACGCGCAGTTGCAAACGCCCTTCGGCCGAGCCGTCGGGTGCTGCGGCAATGCGTTCTTCGAGCCAGCTTTCATCCTCGAACACGAAGTCGAGGATCAGGCCGAGGCGCCGCAACAGATCGGGATAATTGGCGAGCGAGGCGACGATGCGGTGGAAGTCATAATCTGGCACGGCCGGCGGCGGCGCGATATTCTCGAACGTCGGGCGGCGCATACGGCGTTCGGCATCGCTCGGGCGTTCGCGGCGATAGAAACGGTCGGCCTGATAGAGATTATATTCATCGGCCGAGCGGAACTGGTCCATCAGCGCCGCATCGGCCTGCGCCACGAGCGGACTATCCGGTCCACCGGGGCGCGGATTATACCAGTCGGGGTTCATCGCGCGGCGCGTCTTCCGTCCCGCCGAGGCCGGACCGCCCTCATCCTTCGCCGCAGGTCCGGGGACCTCGCCGCGGTAAATCCCCTTCGGCCCGAACACTTGGCGATCGATGACCGCTTCGAAGCTTTCGTCGAAGAAGCGCCCGAAGCCGGGCAGCGCCGCCTCGACCTTATCGCGCCCGAACGGGATCACGGTCGTGCGCGTCCCGGCATCGCTGAGCATCTTCTTGAGATCCGGATGCGCGTCGCGCCACGGCAGGAGGCTTGGATGGTTCGAAGCGGCCTGCACGGCGAGTTTGCCATAATGGCGCTTCACATAGCCGAGCATATTGCGAACCGAATAGCTGCGCAGGTTGACGGCGCTCATGTCCATATATTGAAAGCCCGCGACGGGCGTGTCTTCGGTGAAGAACTCGCGCCAGAGGTCGGGGTCGATCTTTGAAATCAGTTCGAGCCCGATCTGCTTGCCGCCGCTGATCGCCGAGAATTTGGCGCCGCCCAGCACATCGGGCCATTTCACGAACGCCGGAAATTTCCCGAGGATCTGCTCATCGGCGCTTTCTGGCGTCAGCCGCGGCGAGACGACGACACTGACTCGCCGGCGCGTGCCGCGTTCGCCCGGCGCGCCGGTGGCGCCATAGGGCAAGATGGTCCAGACGATCTGTGACGTGGCCATGATCCAGTCCCCTTCAGGCGAAAGCTTCGAGATGGTCGCGCCAGGCATATTCGACGTCTTCGCCGATCTGCTGGAGCTCCTGCGCGAGCGGCAGGTCGGGCGCATGGCCCAGCATCTGCCGCAATGTCGGGTCGCCGTTCGATCCCGCGAACTTGCGTTCGCAGGTGATCGTCACGCTGCCCGAAAAGATGAAGACCGATATTTCGATCGTCAGCTGCGCCTTGCCGACGCATTTGCCCGAGCTGAATTCATATCGAAGCTCGAGATAAAGCTCGATCGACGCGGTGATCAGCCCCAGCACATCGACATGGCCGCCAAGCCGGAAATAGCCGGTGAGCGACGCGTCGTCGGCCTCCATGCGGTAATAGATGCCCGCCATGACATGCACGCCGCCCGAAGCAACGCCGAAGTCGATCGAGAAGGCCGCCCCGAATTCGAACGACGCTTCGAGGATCTGCACCCCGCCGGGGTCGAGCGTCACGCCGAAGAAGCCGCCACCGCCGAAGATATAGACGGTCAGCAGAAAGGGCTGGTCGCGGCGGCAGAAATTGAAGCGCACGCTGAGCGGCTGGCCGATAAAGGGCACGGTGAAACCCGCGCCAAGGCTGACGTTGGACAGGTTGAGGACGCCGCAGGTGATCGACGGCAGCGAGATGTCGAACCCGGCGTCGATCCCCTGCGGGGTGATGTCGAGATAGGGAGGATCCGAAAAGCCGTCGAGCGGGATCAGGTCGCGCAGCGTTTCGACGAAGCTTAGCGGCCCGACGAACTTGATGTCGGACAGCAGCACGTCGACATCCATCTTCGCCGCGCTGTCGATCGAAAATTCGATCTTCTCGAAATTGAGTTCGATGAAGCTCGCCGGCGCGATCAGCACGAGGTCGAAATGTTTGAGGCCGCACGTCACGCTGATCGACGGGCTCGACGATCCGTTCTTCTTGACCTTCGCAACCACCGCGACGAGCAGCCCGCGCTTGTCGTTGGCGCGGAACAAAGCATCGCCCGGCGCAGTGCTGCCGGTCGGCGACCAGTTGTTGATTTCGGGGTTCCAGTCGAACCGGATCGTCAATTCGTCGCCGGTGAGCATCTCGACCAGACGGAGCAGATCCTCGGCGCCGTCCAATATCTCCTCGACCACGCCGAGCGCATTGACGATGGCGTTGCGCGGAGCGCCGCTCAGCAGATTGAAATTCTCGAGCGCGGCGCGGAACGGCCCGATCGCATCCGACAGCGCCTCGACCCTGACCCGCAGCGCGGCGGGATCGCCGAGCAGCGAAGACAGCGCGCCGGGATCGCCGACGATGCCATCGAGCGCATCCCACAATTCCTTGCTGGCGGTGACGAGCGCCTGAAGCTGTTCGAGATCGGCGAGCAGAGCATCGAGCTTTTGCGCTGCGTTGAGCGCGCTCTGGCGGAAACCCGCGGGAAGCGAGACGCCCCCCGGGGCGGCATTGGCGGCGGCCCGCAAATCGGCGACGGCGGCCCGCGCGGCGGTGATGCTCGTGGGAAGGCTCGCAAGATCCGGACTGCTCGCAGCCTCGTCCAGCAGCTTGTCCACCAGCGCCGCAAGCTTGTCTGCGACATCCTCGACGCGGTCGCGCACCGTATCGGCCGCCGCGACCACCGGCTGAACCTGCACCGCGGCATAGGCCTGCGCCTGTGCGACCAGATCGGTGAGCGTCGCTTTGAAGGCGGTCATCGCTGCGTTGGCAATCCCCGCAGGCTGCGACGCAATATCCGTCACGAACTCGAACAGGCGAACGAGCCCGTTGACGAAACTTTCGACCTTGGTGCTCGCCTCGCTGACAAACTTGGGCACCTTGTCGGGGCTGTCGGCGAGGTCGGTCACCGCCTCGATGATCGACCCCAGCGGGATGCAGCCGAACAGCAACGGCAGCGGCAGGTCCGAAATCGACGTTGGGAATCCCGCCCCCGCGGGCATCTTGCCCTGAATGAATTGCGCCGGGTCGCTCATCACCGGCCCCGCGAGCCGCGACAGCGCGGCGGGTTTCAGGTTCGGCTGCATGAAGCCGCCGGACTTGTCGCCTTGCGACGAGAAATCGAGGTTCGGTCCCGTGCCGGGGATCACGTCGACAAACACTTCGCCGCGATTTCCCGACGGCGCTGGGTCGAAGCCGGCGCGCAGAAACTGCTGGTTGAAGATGAGCCGGTGCGCACCCTGATTGCCCGAAAGATGCGCGATGGGTCCGATGCGCGCGCTGGCCTCCTCCATGCGCGGCACCCAGACGGGACGAGTCAGCCGGTTGCTATAGGTCCGCAGGCTCTGGTTGCCCGACTGCGCAAAGCCGCCGAATTCCATCAGGTCGACCTGCACCGACGTGTCGCCCGATTTCAGGCTGGGCGCGAGTGCCACGCGCTGCCAGTCGAGCGGCGCGCTGTTATAGTCGGGTGGCGCCGTTCGATACGCATTGGCGGCGATCAGGGCCTCCTTCTCCGCGTCCGCATAGATCGGGTCGAGCTTGCCCGTCGCCGGATTCTGTTTGCGGGGTGCGGCAAGCGTATTGTCGACGAAGATCATCGGCAGGTCGAAAAGCACCCGCCGCCCGTCGAGGTCGGTACCTGCGCACTGAAAGCGGAATGGCTTGCCGCCGACCCGCGGCCAGAACATCTGCTGTCCCTTGTCGTCGATTTCCGAATTTTCGGGCATATCGATGTCGGGGGTCGTTTCGGTCAGCAACTTGATGCGTGAGAAGGGAAATTGGCGCGCGAGGCGAATGCCGTCGCTCGACTGGGCATTCAGATACGATGCCTCGTCATAGGTGCGTTCCTTTTCGCGGATGACGATGAACATGCGTTGACGCAAATAGGCGACGTTGCCGGGCGCCTGTTCGGCGGTCGCCTTGCCATTGTGAAACTTGCGCTCGCTCACCTTCACCAGCGCGACGCGATGGCCGAACGGAAACAGGAAGCCGCGATAGACAACCCGAACATAATGATCGCGGCCCATCGTCGCGCGGTGCACCCATTCCTCGACACTCAACCCCGGCGGGTCCCACGCCCCACGCGAGTCCAGCCAGCCGCCCAGCGCGGTCAGCATCATCATGTTGGTATCGAGCGGTTCGGGGCTATAGCCGGGAACATCGAAGTTCGATGACAGGTGCGGGATCTGGTAGCGGTCGAAATTGCTGAGGGTCGTGCGGAAGGGATTCTGGCCGTCGGTCGGAGGCAAGGCGCTGCTGTCGGGCCAATTGCTTTGCATCGCGGGGCGCATCGCCTCGCCGCCCTCGCCCGAAAGCGCCCAGATCGCACGCGTCGTCCGGCCGGGGTCGGGATAAGGCGGTTCGATCTCGGTGCCGTCTGCGCGCGGAACGACGAGCCGCGAATGCCAAAGCTCGGTGCGCTGCGTGGCCGGCGAGGTCACAAGGCCCGTCGTGTGACGCCAGCGCCCGCCACTGTGCGGCGACAGGATCAGTCGCCAGGGCATTTCGATCGACGTGGTCGTGGCGTTGGGAGGCCCCGGTTTAGCGGGCGCCAGCACGATCCCCGGATCGACGATAACGCCGCCGGGCAACGTTGCCTCCATCGAGAACCCCCCGCCGAGCGAGAGCTGCCGCGCACGCACCGTCGCCATGTCGCCGCCCCCGCCCTCGGCGCCGATCCGCAAGGTGCTGGCTGCGGCGCTGGCCAGTGCGGCGCGGCGCTTGACCGTCAATCCGCGTACAAAATCGAGATCCAGCAGTTCCTCGAAATGAAAGCGACCGGGTTTGGTAACACGCGGCTTGGCATTCGCCGCAACCTTCAGCGGCAGGTCGCGGCAGGCGGCGAGCACCGACGCGAGCGAATATTCGATATCGAAACCGTTCGGCACCGTGAACACGAGGCGCGACTCATTGGCGATCCGGGCGCGGACCGGGGGCGGCCGCAATTCATCCGATTGGCTCGGGTCGGCGGTCTGTTCGAAAAACGTCTCTTCGGCGAACGACTGCGGCGGGAAATGCAGGATCAGATAGGCGGTCCCCTGCCCCGATTTCTTCAGGCGCGGCGGCTGGCCGGGCACGATGTCGAGATTGCGGGTTTCGATCCGCAGCGCGACGAGATCTTCGGACCGGATCGCCGGTCGGCCAGGGCGGCTTGCCTCGAAGAGATTGCGGATATGATCCTGAAACCATGGAAAGGGAAAGAGCGGACCAACCTCGATCTCGCCGAGCCAGTCGGGCTTCAGGATCGCTGTGCCGGTCTTCGCTTTGGTCTTTGCTTTGGGAGCGCGCGCTCCAGCTGCCCCAGTCGAGGCTGCTCCAACACGCCGCTTCTTGCTGACATCCCTAGCCATCAGGCACGCTCCTCCCAAGTCGTCGGAAAGAAATGCGAGCCCGATATTTTTATGAAACCGAAGGAGCGCCCCGATCAGAAAAACCGCAAGCGGTGTGCGGCAAGTCGTGCCAAGCGCGCGCCAAAAAATTATTGGTTATCAGCGTTCTTACCAAGATAACGACGCCAACAGCGAGAAGGGGCAATCCGGCATCACCGCCACCGCAATTCAAAAAAATAGCGACGGCCTGCATATTGCAAATGCGACGAGACTGGCTTGAAGGCGTTGCGGCTCGATGGCCAGATTCTCGCGACCGCCACGGTCTGTCGCATCGAGCAGGATAATCTGGCTGTTCCCGATCCCGGGCAGGTCGTGCGGGGCACGTCGAATCCCCCCTATCGCGCCGCAAAGAGACCTGTCGCCAAAGGCTATGCACTCGAAGTTGTCGGCAAGATCACGCTGCAATGGGAGGTCAGCGTCGGATGGAGCGATTATAGCGCAAAGGATGCCGATGGCGCACAGGTGCTCGCCCACCAGCCGCGCCGGGTGTTCAATTTCTCCACGCGATATGACTTCATGGGAACGCTCGACAGGCTGAGCGTTGGCGGGGCATTTAAATGGGAAAGTCGGCCTCCGGTTACGGCCCACAACCCCCGCACGGGGTCGCCGAACCGATCGGTCAGCCGACATATGCCATTGTCAACGTCATGGCGCGCTACAATCTGACCGACGCTTTGTCGTTACAGGCCAATGTCGACAATCCCTTCGACAAGCGCTTCTTCAGCGGCAATGTGTGCTTCCCCGGTTTCGTTTATGTCTAACCCGGAAACGCGCGACTGATCCTGAAATACGCCTTATGATAAAAACGGGTGGACGCGAGCGTCCGGTGATTGCGGACATGCGGCGAGGCGGCTAGCCACGCTCGCATGACTTCCGTCCGCCCGCGCCCGCCCGGCCTGCTCGCAGCCCTTCCATCTCTTGCTCTTGCAGCGTTGTTGATGGCGGCCGCGCCGTCCAGCGCGGCCGAGCCGGTTCTTTATAAGGGCGTGACGCTGATCGACGGGACGGGTGCCCCGCCCCGACCCAACCAGGACATATTGGTCGACGGCGAACGCATCGTGGCGATCGGGGTGCACGACAGCCTGGACTCGCAAGCGGCGGCGGCACGCCGCATCGACCTGTCGGGGCGCTTCGTCATTCCCGGGTTGATCGACAGCCACGTCCATCTTGCCACCCCCCCGAACCGGGTACGCGCCGAGGCGATCTTGCGCCGCCAGCTCTATGGCGGCGTCACCGCCGTGCGCGACATGGCCGACGACCTGCGCGCGGTGGGCGATCTGGCGCGCGCGTCGCTGGTCGGCGAGATTCCCGCACCCGATATCTATTATGCCGCACTGATGGCGGGACCGTCCTTCTTTGCCGATCCGCGGGTTGTGTCGGTCAGCCGCGGCTTCACGCCGGGGACCGCGCCATGGATGCAGGCGATCGACAAGAAGACCGACCTGCGCACCGCGGTCACGCTAGCGCGCGGAACCTCGGCAAGCGCGATCAAGATTTACGCCAATCTGCCCGGCGAGCGCGTCGCGGCGATCACCGCCGAGGCGCACCGCCAGAAGCTGATGGTCTGGGCGCATAGCGCGGTCTTTCCCGCACGTCCGGCCGAAGTGATCGCCGCCGGCGTCGATTCGGTCAGCCATGTCTGTTATCTGGGGTATGAGGCGCAGCCGAAAATGCTCGCTGCCTATGAAGACCGGACGCCGATCGACGATGCCTTGCTGGCGCCGAATGGCGACGATCCCGTCGTTGCCGGCCTTTATGGGGCGATGCGAAAGAAGGGCACGATCCTCGACGCGACCGGCAGCCTGTTCGTTAAGTTCGAGGCCGCGCGCAAAGCCGATCCGGGAGCCAAGCCGCTGCGTTGCAGTGGTGCCCGCACGATCCGCCTGACACAGCAGGCGTGGCGCGCGGGTATCCCGATTTCAACCGGGACCGATTTCGTCGATCCGGCCAGCAACCCCTGGCCCGAGGTTCATGCCGAGCTTCGATATATGGCGCACGACGTCGGCATGCCGCCGCTCTCGGTCATCCATTCGGCGACGCTCGTCGGCGCGCGCGCCGCGGGGCAGGACCAGGATATGGGATCGATCGAGCCCGGCAAGCTGGCGAATTTCGTCATCCTTGCGGCGGACCCGCTCGCCGACATCGAGAATATCGAAAAGATCGAAATGACCGTGAAACGCGGCCGCGAATATCGCCGCGCCGATTATATCGCGCCGACGGCAAAGGAGCTTGGGAATGACGATTGACCGACGCGCGATGATCGCGGGCGCCGCGGGGCTGGCCGCCACGTCGCTGCTGCCCTCCGCCGCATTCGCCGCCGCCGCCCCCGACAGCCGAAAATGGGTGATCGTCAACGCGCTGGGCGGCCTCGCCGACCCGAATATCCGCGATGCCCCCGACCCCTTTTCGCCGCGCGTGCTCGCCGAAGCCCATGCGTCGGGCATCACCGCGATCAACTGCACCCTCGGCTATGTCGCGGGCCCGGCCGAGCCGTTCGAAAAGAGCGTCGCCGACGTCGCCGAGATGGACATGCTGCTGCGCCGCTATCCGCGCGACCTGATCAAGATATTGAGCGTCGCCGACATCCGCCGCGCCAAGGCCGAAAAGAAGATCGGCATCATCTACGGCTTCCAGAACGGCGCGATGATGGGCAAGGACGCCGGCCGCGTCGACATCTTCGCCAACATGGGCGTGCGCATCTTCCAGATCACCTACAATCCCGCAAACCAGCTCGGCGACGGATCGATGGCGCCCGACAATCGCGGTCTTACCCCCTTCGGGCGCGAAGTGATCGAGCGGCTCAATGCGCAGAAGATGATCGTCGACCTGTCGCACAGCGGCGAGAAGACCTGTCTCGAAGCCGCACGCGCATCGAAAGCCCCGATCTCGATCAACCACACCGGCTGCCGCGCCGTCACCGATCTGCCGCGCAACAAGACCGACGCCGAGTTGCGGCTGGTTGCCGAAAAAGGCGGCTTTGTCGGCATCTATTTCATGCCCTTCCTCAACATTTCCGGCCACGCCCGCGCCGAGGACGTCGTCCGCCATATCGACCATGCGGTAAACATCTGCGGAGAGGATCATGTCGGGATCGGCACCGACGGCCATGTCGGCCAGATCGACGATCTGAAGGCCTATGAAGCCGTTCTCGCCAAGGAGATTGCCGACCGGCGGGCGGCGGGGATCAGCGCGGCGGGCGAGCGGCCGGACACCTATCCCTTCATCGTCGACCTCCGCGGACCCGACCAGTTCCGCAAACTCATCGGTCTGCTCTCCGCGCGCGGCTATTCGAGCCGCCGGATCGAGAAGATCATGGGGCTCAACTTCCTGCGCCACGCCGAAGGCGTCTGGGGTGGCTGATCCGATCCGCTTCATCGATGCGGACGAAGTCCGCGAGCGGCTCGACCACCGAACGTGCATCGACCTGATGCGCCACGCGATGATCGCACTCGCCGAAGGGCGCAGCCAGCAGTTGCTGCGCGGCATCATCGACCTTGGCGAGGGCGACCTGTTCGGCGTCATGCCCGGCGCGCTCGACGGCGCGGGCTTTGGCGCGAAGATCATCAGCATCTTTCCCGCCGCCGCCGAACATGGCGCCTCACATCAGGGTGTCATCATCCTCTTCGATCGCGCCAGCGGCGCTCCGGTGTGCGTTATCGACGCCGGCGAAGTCACCGCGATCCGGACCGCTGCGGCCTCTGCGGCCGCGACCGACGCGCTCGCGCGTCCCGACGCCCGCCGTCTCGCAATATTGGGGACCGGCGAGCAGGCATGGCACCATGTTGCGGCCATCCGCCACGTCCGCGCGCTGGACGAGGTCCGGGTATGGGGGCGCTCACCGGAAAAAGCGTCCAGCCTTGCCCATCGTGTCAGCCATGAGCTTGGCCTGACCGCGCACACGACGACCACCGCGGCCGAGGCGGCGAACGCGGCGGATATCATATGCACGCTCACAGGCACGGCCGAGCCCATCCTGTTCGACGCAGACGTCGCGGACGGGGCGCATATCAATGCCGTCGGCTCGAGCCGTGCCGGTCCGTCCGAGATAGACGAGGCGCTTGTCGCACGCGCACGGTTCGTGCCCGATCATCGCGAAGGCGTACTGGCGCAGGGCGCGGAATATCTGCGCGCACGCGATGCGGGGCTCGTCACCCAAGAGCATGTCCTGCCCGAAATCGGGCATGTCTTTTCAGGGTCCACGCCATGCCGCCTGACCGGATCGGACGTCACCATCTATAAATCGCTGGGCTCAATCGTGCAGGATCTGGCCTGCGCGGCCTTTCTGTGGAAGGCGCAGCGCGATCGAGCGGCTGATGCCCCCCATGATCGGCGAGGCGCACCGACGGGTGCTGCACCCGTGTCTCTGATGCGGTAAGGAAAATTATGTCCATCGAACCGATTCGCTTTGGCCTGCCGGACGGGCTCGTCCAAGCGGAGATGCAGGACGCCGCGCGTCCATGACCGCTTCCCCGCTCTGACGCCATGGCGGACTATGTCTTCAAGCCCCACGAACGGCCAACGCTACCCGGGTCACCAGCCAATCCGGAGCATCCGACCTCGCGCATGGTCCGCCATTTCCTGATCGGATGCCTGATCGGGATCACCGGCGGGCTTGGCAACGCCTTGGTCACGGCGAACCTCAATTTCGCGCAGGGGACGCTGGGCCTCAACAGCGACGAGGCGGCGTGGCTGACCGCCGCCTATTTCATGACCAACGTCACGGCGAATTTGCTGCTGGTCAAATATCGCCAGCAATTCGGGCTGCAACCGTTCATCCGCTACACGCTCGTTGCCTATGCGGTGACGACGCTGATGCATCTGTTCATCCACGATTTCTGGACCTCGGTCGCAGTCCGCGCGATGAGCGGCGTCGCGGCCAGCGGCCTGTCAACACTCACCATTCTCTATTTCTTTCAGGCGTTGCCCGCCCCCAAGCGTCTTGCGGCGGTAATGATCGGCATCTGTATCCCGCAGATTGCGACGCCGCTCGCGCGCGTCCTGTCGCCAGGCCTGCTCATATGGGGCGACTGGCATAATCTCTATTGGTTCGAATTGGGGCTCGCGCTGGCGACGCTGGCCGCCGTGATGGCGCAGCCGTTGCCGCCCAGCGAGCGCGAAAAAGTATTCGAGCCGCTCGATTTCCTGACCTTCAGCCTCTTCGCGCCGGGGCTGTGGCTGTTGATCGCGGTCCTTTCGCAGGGGCGTATCCAGTGGTGGACCGAGCGTCCATGGATCGGCTGGTCGCTCGCCGCGAGCGTCGCGCTGATCGCCGCCGCCATACTGGTCGAGCATCATCGCAAGAACCCGCTGATCAACACCCGCTGGCTGGGCACGCGCGAGATGCTCCGGTTGATTGCGGTCGCGGCCTCGATCCGCATCCTGCTGTCTGAACAGGCGTTCGGGTCGGTCGGCTTCCTCAGCACCATCGGCCTGATCAACGACCAGATGGTGACGTTGAACCTGATTGTCTTGTTCGCGTCGATCGCCGGCCTCGCCACCGCGGTGCTGACTTTCCGTCCCGACAATCTGTCGCGGCCGATCATCATCGCGGTCGTGCTGATCGTCATCGGATCGTTCATGGACGCCAATGCGACCAACCTGACGCGGCCGAGCCAATTCTATCTCAGCCAGGCGCTGATCGGCTTTGCATCATTGCTCTTCCTCGCACAGGCGATGGTGATCGGCATCGCGCGGACCTTGCTCGCCGGCGGGAAAAACTTCGTCAGTTTTGTCGTGCTGTTCAGCATGAGCCAGAGCATCGGTGGCCTCGCCGGCGGCACTTTACTCGGAACCTTTCAGACGGTCCGCGAGAAATATCATTCGCACGAACTGGTCCAGAACATCGTGGCGACCAATCCGCTGGTCGCCGCGCGATTGGGCGCGGGCAGCCGGGCCGTTGCAGGGACGGTCGGCGATCCGGTACTGCGCAGCGCAGAGGGCACCGCGCTGCTCAGCCAGCAAGTCACGCGCGAGGCGCATATCCTCGCCTATAACGACGTGTTCCTGCTGGTCGGGGTGCTCGCGATCCTGGCAACATTCTGGGGCTTCATGATCAGCCGGGGAATCCGGCGGCGTGGCGAGCCGTCACCCGTTATATTATTGATACAGCGCCTGCAGGCGCAAGCAGGGCAAGGGCAATAGAATGAGCGACCAGCTAAAGGCGAACGCGCCGAAACCTGAATCCGAAGCGGTGGCCGCGTCGCCAATCCCGCCGACCGCGCCCGAAGCCGTAACCCCGCCCGATCCACAGGTCGACGCGCCGCCGTCGGGCTGGCGGCCGCCGGACAAGACGCGCACGACCGTGATCATCATCATCGCCGCCGCCTTGTTTGCGATCCTCGCAATCCTTTACGCATGGGGGCTGCCGCCCTTTGCTGGCGGAGCCGAGAAGACCGACAACGCCTATGTGCGCGGGCGCGTGACGATCATCAGCCCGCAGGTCAGCGGCTATGTCACCCGTGTGCCCGTCCAGGATTTCGCGGAGGTGAAGGCTGGCCAGATTCTCGCGACGATCGACGACCGCATCTATCGCGCGCGCGTCGCGCAGGCTGAGGCCAATGTGGCGGCGCAAGAAGCATCGCTCGCCAATTCGGCGCAGGCGCAGCGCTCACGCGAAGTCGCGACCGACAGCCAGAACGCCGGCATCGCCAATGCGCAGGCTCAGCTGACCCGAGCCGAGGCCGACATGCGCCGCGCCCGCACGCTCGTCGCCGACGGCTCGATCTCGACCCGCGAGTTCGACCAGACCCGCGCGGCGCTGCTCGCGGCGCAGGCAACGCTGCAACAGGCCCGCGCCAGCCGCGCGATCGGGTCACAGGATGTCCGCACCGTCGTCGTCGGGCGTGCCGGCCTCGAAGCCGCAGTCGCTTCGGCAAAGGCGCAACTCCGCCTCGCGCAGATCGACCTCGACAATACGATTATCCGCGCACCCACCGACGGCCAATTGTCCGAGGTCGGCGTGCGTCAGGGCGCCTATGTCACCGCGGGAACCCAATTGCTGTCGATCGTCCCGCACCATGTCTGGGTCATCGCGAACTTCAAGGAAGCGCAGACCGGCAACATGGCGATCGGCCAGCGAGCGCGGTTCAGCGTCGACGCCCTGGGCGGCACCGAACTGACCGGTCGGATCGAAAATCTGTCGCCCGCCGCAGGGTCCGAATTCGCGGTGCTGAAGGCAGACAATGCGACGGGCAATTTCGTCAAGGTGGCGCAGCGGATCGCTGTGCGGATCGCGATCGATCGCAATCAGGCGGCCGCGAAGCGGCTTCGTCCCGGCATGTCAGTCGAGGTCCATATCGACACCAGCGGTGGATCGCGGCGGTGAAAATTTCGCACCTTGCACTGATGCCCGTGCTGGCGGTCGTCCTAGCCGCTTGCGCCGGCCCCGACGTTGCTACGACGGCAGTAACGCCTGTCGCGCCTGCGGCCGCATGGCGGACCGATGCCGGCCCCACGGCGGCGATACAACGCGACTGGTGGCGATCGTTCGGCGACCCGGTTCTGGAAACTCTTGTCGACAAGGCGCTCGCCAATAACAGCGACATTGGGATTGCCGCAGCGCGCGTGCGTGAGGCCCGTGCCAATGTCGCGCTCGCGCGGGCGCAAACGCTGCCGACGATCGACGCGACGCTGGGTGGCGGCCGCTCGCGGTCGGTGAGCGCGTTCGGCCAGCCGTCCGAACAGAATTTCGCGCAGCCGCAAGTTCAGATCGCCTATGAGATCGACCTGTTCGGCCGCCTTGCCGACCAGAAATCCGCCGCCCGCGATTCATATTTCGCGAGTGAAGCCGCACGCGATACGGTTCAGCTCTCGGTCGCCGCCGCAGTCGCCGCCAACTATGTCACGCTGCGCAGCCTCGACTCGCGGCTGGCGGTGGCGCGTGAAACCGTAGGTGCACGAGCGGAATCGCTGCGGATCGCGAAATCGCGAGTCGGGTCGGGTTACTCGCCAAAGCTCGAGCTAGAGCAGGCGCAAGCCGAATATGACGCCACAGCCCAGATCGTTCCGCAGATCGAACTGGGCATTGCCCGCACCGAAGACGTTCTGAGCCTGCTCGTCGGCGAGACTCCGCAAGCGATCGGCCGAGGTGAAGCACTCGATCGGCTGACCGTGCCCTTGGTTCCGGACGGCCTGCCATCGGATCTGCTGCGCCGTCGGCCTGACATCGCGCAGGCCGAATATCAACTCGCGGCAACCGACAAAAATCTGTCGGCGGCGCGCAAGCGTTTCCTCCCGCAGGTGCGGCTCACCTCGGCCGCGGGCGCGGCCTTCTCGACGTTGCTCGGCGATCCGATCACGATCTGGTCGGTCGGTGGCAGTATCCTCGCGCCCATCTTCCAGGGCGGTCGGCTGACGGCGCAGGCCGATGCCGCGGCGGCGCAGCGCGACCAGGCGGCCTTCGCCTATCGCCGTACCGCATTGACCGCCTTCCGCGAGGTCGAGGACGCCCTCGCCGCGGTGAGGCTGATCGACCGGCAAATCCTGTTCGCGCAATCGCAGCGCGATGCGCTGGCGGAGGGACTGCGCCTCGCGACCAATCGCTACCGCGAAGGCTATTCGCCCTATCTGGAGCAACTCGACGCCCAGCGCGGCCTGCTCGGAGCCGAGCTATCGCTGATCCAGCTCCGCGCCGACGCGCTCTCTGCGCGCATCCAATTGTATCAGGCAATAGGTGGCGGCTGGACGATATGCGCTGTGTCGGACGCGCCCTGCTTGCAAGACGGGCAAGGCGCGGCTTCGTTTTGACGCGGACAACTCGCTAGCGGTGTATCCCAAAAAAATGCGCGTCCGCGCCCGGCCCGATGCGCCGGCCCATCGACTCGCGCCGGTCCATGGCGTGTTGACGGCGAAAGCCGGGCAAAATGGCGCGGCAGACGGAAATCAGCGTTCGCAGATTTTTCGATAGCATCTTTGGTTGGCAAAATCCGAATTGTGAAACATGGGTAAAATGCCTTGATTCTCAGCGCAATCTGATCGAATCGCCCGCCTCCGTGGCATCGTATTTTCTATTATTGAAAATTATGTCTTGATTGGGGTTGATTTTTCCGAAAATTCCGACTTTATAGAAATTCGCATACGAGAAGGCCGCAAGAGCCTCAACGTAGAACACAGGCGGACACCGGGCAGCAGCATTTTGCCGTCCATTGGCAAGGGGATTTCTATGAAGGTCGTTCAATCCTGCTGGTACGCAGGCACCGCATTATCGATGCTGGTCAGCCTGAATCCGGCTTATGCGCAATCAAGCGTTGCCGCGGCCGAGGCCGCTTCCGACGAAGAGATCGTGGTCAGCGGATCGCGTATCCAACGCGAAGGTTTCGACGCGCCCACCCCGACCACCGTGATCGGCGAGGCCGAACTCTCGCTCGGCAACCGCCCCAGCATCGCGCAGGTCCTGAACGACACCCCGCAATTCCGGGCCACCCAGACGCCATCAACCACGCCCGGGAACACGAGCAGCGGCGTTTCAACTGCCGACATGCGCGGCCTGGGCGCGGTCCGCACGCTCACGCTGCTCAACGGTCACCGCTTTGCCGGCGCCAATGACCTCAACATCGTACCGCAAAGCCTGGTCAAGCGGATCGACATCGTCACGGGCGGCGCATCGGCAGCCTGGGGTTCGGGCGCCGTCGCGGGTGTGGTCAACATCATTCTTGACGACGACTTTACCGGCTGGCGCATGGGCCTGCAGACCGGCATCTCGTCGCGCGGCGATGCGGCGCGCTATGGCGCCGACATCGCGTGGGGCACCGATTTCGCGGGCGGCCGCGGCCATTTCATGGTGGCGGGCGAATATATGAACGAGCGCGGCGCATTGAGCCGCGACGATCGGCCCAATCTGGAAGCGGGCGTGTTCCAGCGCCCCGACAGCAAGCTGGAACTGGTGCGCGACCCCAATTCGACCCAGCTCTACAACGGCGGATCGATCCTCGCCCTCACCGGCGCCCCGCGCAATCTGGTATTCAACCCCGATGGAAATATCGGCGCGTTCCCTCTTGGCAGCGTGACGCAAGGCGCGACGACCGTCGGTGGCGGCGGCCAGAACATCTTCGACTATGTCGCGGTCAGCACGCCCTATGAACGCATCAACGTCTTTACCCGCGCCGACTATGACCTCACCGACTCGCTGAAGGTCTGGGCCAATTTCAGCTATCACCGCATGACGGCGAACTATGGCTTCTTCCCCGAAACGCCAGCCGCAGTGATCATGCCCGACAATGCGTTTCTGACCCAGGCAAACCGCAACCAGCTGGCCGCCGCCGGCGTCGTCGGTCCGTTCCTTCTTGGCCGCGTTATGGACGATGTCGGCGCCGACAAGATCATGACGTTCAAGTACAACCGCCGCAATCTGGAGGGCTCGATCGGGCTCGACGGCACGTTCGGCGACGGCTGGAGCTATAACGCCTATTATAACCATGGCGAAATCCGTCTGAATCAGGGACTCAACAACCAGCGGATCAAATCGCGCTTCAACAATGGTGTCGATTCCATCCTCGTCAATGGCACCCCGACGTGCCGCGTCAACACCGACGCATCGACGGCGAATGACGATCCCAATTGCGTACCGATCAACCTGTTCGGCAACGGCAGCATTTCCGACAAGGCGGCCGCTTATGCCTTTGGCGGATCGCAGATCATTTACACGATCAAACTCGACGCCGCGGGCGCCAGCCTCTCGGGTCAGCCCTTCTCGACCTGGGCTGGTCCGGTCGACATCGCCGTCGGCACCGACTTCCGTTGGGAAGAACAGTCGACGCAATATGTCGATCCGCTGTCGCTCGCGAACGCGCTCGGCACGCTGAACTCGTCGGCAACGAACGGGGGCTTCGACGTCAAGGAAGTCTTCGCCGAAGTCAACGTGCCGCTGCTCGACATCACCGACGCGCTGAAGCTCGAAATCAACGGCGCAGCGCGCTATTCGGACTATAGCACGAGCGGCGGGATCTGGTCGTGGAAGACCGGTGGCACCCTGCGCGTCATGAATGACCTGCTGCTGCGTGCCGTCTATTCGCGCGACATCCGCTCGCCGAGCATCACCGAATATTTCCTTAACCGCTCGACGAGCATCGGCAATGTCTTCGATCGGTTCCAGGGAACCAACGGGATGACGCAGAACAATGTCGTGGTCTATGGCGGCGGCAACGCCAACCTGACGCCCGAAATCTCGCATACCCTGACGCTTGGCGGGTCCTACTCCCCCAATTATGTCCCGGGGCTGCGCCTGTCGGTCGATTATTACGATATCGATATCGACAATGTGATCACGACGGTGACCGCGAACGACATTATTCTGCAATGTTACCGGGCCGCGCCAAACGACCCGACGTGCAAGGGCACCATCGCCCGCGAAGCCAATGGCACCATTGCTTCGATCACGAACGGGTTTCGCAATCTGGCCAATTACCAGACGCAGGGCCTCGACATCGAGGCGTCGTACCGGGTCGCATTGGGCGACGGAAAGCTGAGTTTCCGCGCGCTGGCAAACCATGTGTTCAACCTGAAAATCAACGGCGCGGAAGTTTCGGGCGTCGTCGGCGGCGACACCGCCTTCTCGACACCGAAATGGCGCGGAACGGGCACGATCGCTTTCGACAACGACAGTTTCGGCGCGAACATCCGTTTCCGCTATGTCGATGGCGGGGTTTACAGCAGCACCCTGCCGATCATCAACAACAAGATCGGCAGCCGCACTTACATCGATCTCGGCGCTCAGTTCAAAACCGGACCGTTCACCCTGTTCGGCCAGGTCAACAATCTGTTCGACCGCGACCCGCCGATCACGCCCTATACCAATCCCAATTATGACGTGATGGGTCGTTATATGTCGGCCGGTGTGAAGCTGAACTTCTAAACCTTTTCATGACAGGTAGTCCCGGGGGGCGGCGGTATCGACGATACCGCCGCCCTTTTTCGTTTGCTGACGGGACGGCTGTTTTGTCGGGAGAGGATGCTTCGACTTTGGACGAAGGCTGGCGGTGCGATATAGTAGGCCAGCGATTTTTGGGAGATCGGTTTAAGGCCGCTTTTGGGGTGGATTAGAGTTAGTCAGCTTCTGGCGGCAAAGACTGGAAAGCAGTCGCCCAGTGCGATAACGTAGATTGATGGAACTTGAGCAATTTCATCTAAAGCCATTGGCTTCGCTCAGCGGCAGCGATTTCGACCAGAAGCCTCTTTGGGCAGGATATTACGAGCCTGACGACATTGGTGAGATAGTTCGCTGGGGAGTTCCCGAAGCTGACGTTCGCGCCGCACTCGACCGGGTGGGGTGGGAAGACGATCATTATTTTCCTCTTCCAGCGGAAGCTCTCCAGTCAGATTGGATGCGCGGTAAGCTTTACGCAGTCACTGCGACCTTTCCAGACGGAACTCAGCAGACAGGATATGTCGGTGAGGATCGCAGCTACTTAGTCGTATTTACCGAAAAGGGGCAGTGCGTCGTTAGCTCCCTTCTGACTGAAATCGTCCATGACCTGCCTCTGCCGATCCGGGTGAGCAATCGCGTCACGGGAGAGCAGTGGATATTCTCCGGAACCTAACATCTATTGGCAGATCCACAGCAGAACGTCTGGTTTTGTCGTTGGCCTGACATCATGGGAACGGCGAGTATTGGTCGTTAGCGGTCACGCGAGGAAGGCCTACATAAACCTATCCGGTCGATTGCGCTTGTATCTCCCTCCCCGCGCGCTTGCGGTCGGTCAGTCGCCCTTTGGTGCCCACGTCGGATCGACACGCCGCACCGCGCCGTCTAGCGACCGCAACAGCCCCGCCGCGGCCAGCGCGATCAGCGCGAGCATGGCAAAGAAGCCTGCGTGGTCGACATAGCTCCACAGCATCCCGACGAGGCCAGCCGACAGGCTGCCGGTGAAGATCGCCAGATACCAGGCCGCGACCGTCGTCGCGCCGAGCCGCGGCGGCGCGAGGCGGGCGAACAGCCCGAGGCCGGTCGGCAGGACCAGCAGCTCGCCAAAGGTAAAGATGGCAAAGAACATCGCGAACCACAGCCATGATGCTTTCGCCTCGCCGCTGCCCCACTCGACCGCCGCGAGCAGGAGATAGGCGCAGGCGACGACGACGGCGCCGAGCGCCATGCGCCGCGCCGGCGACGTGTCCTTCCCCGCGTCGGCGCGGCGGTGCCAATAGGCGAGCAGCGGCGGCGTCATCAGCATGACGAGAAGTGGGTTGAGCGACTGGAACCAGGTCATCGGGATCGTGAAGGCGCCGGCCGCGCGATCGAGGCCCGTGTCGGCCCACAGCGCGACCGTATTGCCGACCTGTTCATAGGCGCCGCGGAAGACCGTGACCGAAAGAGCGACGGCGAGCAGCACCATGAAAGTGCCCTTGTGATCGGCCCAGCGCATCGGCGGCACGTCGCCGGTCGGCATGCGCGGCGGTTCGGGCGGCAGGTAGCGCTGTCCCCACAGATAGATGACGAGGCCGACGAACATGCCGATGCCCGCGGCACCAAATCCATAGTGCCAGCCGTACAGCTCGCCCAGCGTGCCGCAGATCAGCGGCGCCAGGAAACCGCCGATGTTGATGCCGACATAATAGACATTATACGCCCACCCCCGCCGCGGATCGCCCGCCTTGTACAGGTCGTTGATCTGGCTAGGCAGGCTGGGAAGGAACAGCCCGTTGCCGAGCGCGATCGTCGCGAGCGCGAAATAGAACAGCGGCTCGAACGCCATCATGAAATGGCCGATCGCCATGATGCTGGCGCCCAAAACCACGGCGCGCCTTTTGCCTAGCAGCCGGTCAGCGATCACGCCCCCGACGATCGGGGTAAAATAGGCGCAGGCGGTATAGGCGCCATAGACGAAGGAGCTGTGCCCCTGCGTCATCAACAGCTCCTTGGTCATATAATAGACCAGCAGCGCACGCATCCCATAGTAGGAGAATTGCTCCCACATATTGGTCAGGAACAGGACGGTCAGCCCGCGCGGCTGACCGAACCATGTCGGCGCGCTTGTTTGTGTCATGCGTCGACGACCGCCCGCGCACCCCAAACCGCTTCGTCGCACCAGATCGTACCGTCCCGATAGGCGACGGCGGGCGTCCGATCCTGTTTGAGGAAGGTAGGCCCGTCGAGATCGACGAGATCGCAAAGCTGGCCGACGACAAAGCCCGGCGCCGCGCCGAGGCTGCTGCACACCATGCAGCCGACCATGATACCCAGCCCGGCCTCGCGCGATGCCGCAGCGATCATCAAAGCTTCGGTCAGCCCGCCGCACTTGTCGAGCTTGATATTGAAGACGTCGAAGCGGCCCTTCAGCCCGGCAACATCGCCCAGCGTGAGCGCGCTCTCGTCTGCCGCGAGCGGAATCGGCGCATCATAGCCGTCGAGATCGGCCTCGCGCCCGCGCGCCAGCGGCTGCTCGATCAGCGAGACATCGGCCGCGGCCATCGCGGCGACCAGCGCATCGAGGTCGCCGATCGCAAAGCCCTGATTGGCGTCGACCCCCAACCACACATCGGGACGCGCCGCGCGGATCGCGTTGACGCGCGCGATGTCGAGATCGAGTTCGCCGGTCAGCTTGACCTTGATCGAGCGCGCCTCGCGCCAGGCGATGGCCTTGTCCGCCATCGTAGCGGGTTCGTCCGCGCCGAGCGTGAAGGTCGTGCGCAGCGGCCGCGGCGCGTCGAGCCCGGCGAGTGCCCAGACCGGCTTGCCCGTCTGTTTCGATTCCAGCTCCCACAAAGCCGCGTCAACCGCATTGCGAGCCCCGCCGGCCGGCAGGATCGACCGCAATTCGCCCCGCGACGGATGCGCCTCGATCGCATCGCGCGCGCCGCCAAGCGCCGCGAGCATCTGTTCGAGGTCGTCGCCGATATAATAGACCCCCGACGCCTCGCCCCGCCCGACATGCGTGCCGTCGTCGAGCGTGACGATGACAGCATTGCGGCTATCGAACACATGGCCCGAGATACGGAAGGGTTCGGCGAGCCGGAGCGGCTCGACCGAGACCCCCATTTTCAGGCGTGACATCAGTAGTTCACCGTCATCGCGATCAGGCCGAAGGTCCATGCGACATGGAAGGGCATGAGGACGGCGAACAGCACAAGCAAGGCCCAGAGCGTGCGGAACCAGCCGCGCTTTTCCTGGCGGACAATCCAGAGGTTCCACGCCGCGAGCAGGATGCAGCCGACGAGGATAATAAGCCCGGCGATCTGGAGGAACCACAGCCACGGATCGTAGGACGGCAAAGCCTTCAGTGTCGACATACTGATGACCCACGCAGCAACCAGTGCGAGCACAAGACCCGCGCCGACGCGGACACCGCGATAGACGCGCAGCGAACGACGCTGAAGCGTCAGCGGCGCCTTGTAATGACGGCGGATCAAGGCCGAAGCGGGCCACTGGAGCAGCGTTATCAACAAGACGCCCAGGCTGATGTACATCGCGGGCATGATCCACGCCGCCGACTTCGACGCCGGTGCGCGGTCGAACACCATGAAGGGCGAGATCCCGTCGATGCTCCAGCGCACGACCTTGCCATCGACGACCTGCGCGGCGAGCCGGCCGTGACCATCGGCGTTGTGCCAGACGAACGGTGACGTCTCGACCCATTTCGCGGGCTTTCCGCTGAGGTCGCGTCCTGCCGGAACGATGAGCTCGCCCTTCGGACCGACACTGATCTTCACCTGACCGAAGAGCGAGGCGATCGCGTAGAAATTGGTCTCCGCGCGGCGGCTGTTGAGCCAATTGCCGGCCAGCATTTTCGCATGCTCAGCCGAGGTCTTCGCATCGACGCGGGTGCTCGGCATTTCGTTGCCGGGCAAATAGCGATCGGCGAAATCCTCGAACAGCGCGCGGCGCACCGGACCGACCGAGCCCTGCTCCCCCGTGGCGTTGAACGACATATAGATGCCGATATTTTCTTTCGTGAACAGGTGGAGTGCGGTGTGAAAGGCCTGCGTATCACCCAGATGACCGATTACCTGCCGGCCATTGATGTTGGTTTCAAAGAAACCCAGCTCCATCCGGTTGAGCGGCGGCAGGATCGTCAGCGGCGTGTCGTGCATCAGCCGCGCGGTTTCGGGCTTCATCAGCCCCGCCCCCTGGTTGAGGTGCGAAAGCATGAATTTCGCCATGTCGGCGCCGGTCGACGAGAGGCCGCCCGCGGGCGACGGACCGACGATTTCAAACTTGTACGGCCCCGTCGAAAGCTGGCGATAGCCCGTGGCCATGAACGGCGCGAACGCCTTGGGAAGCGGCTGGCGGAAGGTCGATTGCGTCATGCCCAGCGGCTGGAAAATCCGCTGCTCGACATAATCCTCGAACGACAGTTTCGACACGCGCTCGACGATATAGCCCGCCAGCGCGGTGCCATAATTCGAATAGGAGGGCGTCGTTCCTGCGGCGTAGATGCGGTTCGGAATCCCGCCTTTTACCAGATCGCCCAGCGAAATCTGGAATTTCGGATCGTCGAACATGGTCAGCTTGCCATGCTCCTCGAACCCGGCCGTGTGCGTCATGAGCTGGCGCATCGTGACCGGCTTGCCGTCTTTGAGCGGGATTCTGAAATCGAGGTAGGTGTTGACGTCGGCGTCGAGGTCGATCTTTCCGGCCTCGACCTGCTGCATCACTGCGGTCCAGGTGAACAGTTTCGACACCGATCCGGGGCGGAACAAGGTGCGCGCGGGATCGACCGGCGTGCGCTTCGCCGCATCGGCATAGCCAAAGCCGCGCTGTGTCAGCACCTGCCCGTCCTTGACCACAACGATCACCGCGCCAGCGAGATCGCCGCGCCGCAGCGCGAAGGGCATCATTCCGTCGAGCCAGCTGTCGACGTCCTGCTTGGTCAGCGTTGCCGATGTCGGGAACACGGCTGGAGCGGACGACAAGGGTTTTTGCGCCTCCGAAGCGGGGGCAGGTGCGACGATCGGCGCCAGCGGTGTGGCCGGCTTCGTTGCCGCAGTGCCGAGCATCATGACGAGCGGCAGCAGTGCAAACAGCTTGATCGATCGCATCGTCATTCCCCTGCCTCCCGCGCCACGACGCCGCGCGCCATGACGAAGCCCATGGTCTCGAGGCTGCGCACATCGGTCAGCGGGTCGCCTTTCACCGCCACGATATCGGCCGACTTGCCGGCGGCGATCGTTCCGATTTCGGTTTCGAGGCCCGTATGCGCGGCGCCCCAGACGGTCGCGGACTTGATCGTCTCGAGCGGGGTGAGCCCCGCCTTCACCATCAGCGCAAATTCGCGGGCATTTTCGCCATGCGCCGACACGGCACTATCGGTCCCGAACGCGATGCGGACCCCACCGTCATGCGCACGGCGGAGGGCGTCGACCATCAGCGGGCCGACCGTGCGCGCCTTGGCGCGAACCGGCGCGGGCATCCACTCGGCGGTTTCGGCCTGACGCGCGACGGTATCGCCGGCGAGCAGGGTGGGAACCAGATAGCTGCCCTTCGCCTTGAACAGCCGGATCGATTCCGCGTCCAGATAAGTGCCATGCTCGACCGAATCGACGCCGGCGCGCAGCGCGGCGTTGACGCCGTCGGTGCCGTGCGCGTGCGCCGCAACCTTGCGGCCGAGGCGGTGCGCGGTGTCGACGATCGCGATCAGTTCGGCGTCGCTCATCTGCTGACCCAGCCCTGCCGCGGTGTTCGACATCACGCCGCCGGTCGAGGCGGTCTTGATGACGTCGGCGCCCTGCTGCACCGCCAGACGGACCGCGCGCGCGCAATCATCGGCGCCCGAACATAATGTCGGCGAACGAAACAGGTCGATGATTTCCTGACGATAACCATGGACGTCGCCATGGCCGCCATGCGCCGCGACGCCGCCTGCGGCGATGATGCGCGGGCCGACGATCTTGCCCGTCGCGGTCGCATCGCGCAGCGCGTTGATCGCTTGCGGATCGGAACCGAGGTCGACGACGGTCGTGAACCCGGCGCGCACCGTACGCTTCGCAAAGACAACGCCGTCGAACGCCTGATCGACGGTCGATTTGGTCACCGCATCAAGGCGGCTCGTCGGGCTCGATTCAAAGGTCAGGTGGACATGGCTGTCGATGAAGCCCGGCATGACGAACTGGTCGCGCAGGTCGACGATCCTGCCCTCGCCGACGAAACCGTCGCGGATGGCGGCGATCTTTCCGCCTTCGACGACGATCGTCTTGTTCGTTTCGACACGGCCGTTCGCGGGGTCCGCCAGCAACCGTCCTGCGTGGATATAGGTCGTCGTTGGCGCCGACTTCTCTTGCGCCGCAGCCGGCTGGATCAGCGCCACCAGCGCGAGACCTGCGAATATCGTCTTTTTCATCCTGCTTCTCCCAAACCCTGCCCTGACGATCAACGCCCTTCGCGGCCCCATATCGCTTCGCCGCACCATGCATCGCCGTCGGCATATTCAATCGACGGCGTGCGATCGTCGGCGAGGAAGATCGGGCCGTCGAGATCGACGATGTCGCAGAGCTGTCCAAGGATGAACGCTGGCGCCATCGCGAGGCTCGATCCGACCATATTGCCGACCATCACGCCCAGCCCGAGTTCGCGGGCGCGCTTTGCGATCGCCAGCCCTTCGGTAAGCCCGCCGCATTTATCGAGCTTGATGTTGACGACGTCGAACCGGCCGACCAGCCCGTCGACGTCAGCCAGTGTGAGGATGCTTTCGTCCGCCGCAATCGGTATCGGGCATTGATATCCGGTCAGGTCGGCTTCGCGGCCGCGCGCCAGAGGCTGTTCGAGCAGCTTGACGTCGGCCGCGACCAGCGCGGCGACGAGCGCATCGAGATCGCCGATTGCGAAACCCTGATTGGCATCGACGCCGATCCAGCATTCGGGCCGCGCTGCGCGCACCGCCTGTACCCGGGCGATATCGACGTCGAGGTGGCCGGTGAGCTTGAGTTTGAGCGCGCGCGCCTGTGCATAGCGGCGTGCGCCCTCGGCCATCACGTCAGGATCGTCGGCGCCGAGTGTGAAGGTCGTGCGGAGCGGACGCGGTTCGGCGAGGCCAGCGAGGTCCCAGACCGGCACACCGCTGCGCCGGGCTTCGAGTTCCCACAGCGCACAATCGATCGCGTTGCGCGCGCCGCCTGCCGGCAACAGGGCCTGCAATTGCTCGCGAGTCACCCCCGCCTCGACCGCGCCGCGTACGCCTTCGATGGCAGCAGCCATCGCGGGAACATCGTCGCCGAGATAATAGACGCCCGATGCCTCGCCGCGCCCTTCATGCTCGCCGTCCGAAAGCGTGACGAGGACGACCGGGGTGTCGGTGAAGACATGCCCCGAGATACGGAACGGCTTGGAAAGCGGGAGCGCTTCGATCGCGAGGTCGAGCGAGAGGGGGGTGTTGGTCGTCATCGAAATTTGTCCTTCAGTCGGTTCAGGGCGCTTTGGCCGCGGGCGCGAGCGCCGCTGCGATCTGCGACAGATATTTGTTCCAGTCGAAGGCCTGACCCTCGGGTGTCCAACCGAGGCGGACGATCACCGCATCCTGCGACGGGATCGCCGCGACGATCTGGAAACTATGACCGCGCGCCATCACGGTATCTTCGGGCAAGTCCGGATAGAGCTTCCGGCGTTCGCCCTCTGCCTCGGCATGGTTCAGCCAGAGCTGCGCGCCATAGACGGGCCGCGGCGCGGCCTTGGTCGGGGTTACGGCAAAATCGAGCCATTGCTGCGAAAGCAATTGCTTGCCCCCCGCCTTGCCCTTGTTGAGGTACAACAGCCCGTAGCGTGCCCAGTCGCGCGCGGTGGCATAGGCATAGGAGCTGCCGACCTGCACGCCCGCTTCATCGGGTTCGATCAGCGCGCTGGTCATGCCCGTCGGCTCGAACAGACGCTTTTGCGCGAAGCGCGTCATGCCCTCGAGCGTCCCGCCCGTCGCCTGAAACACGATGCGCGAAAGGATATTGGTCGTGCCCGACGAATAGCTCCAGTTCGTACCGGGCTCGTGGCTCAGCGGCTTGGCCGCCGCAAGGGCGCCCATGTCGCCCGCCTCGAACAGCATCTTGATCGAGTCATTGCCGGGCACGTAGCTTTCGCTGAACGTCAGGCCGCTCGACATCGTCAGCAACTGGCGCAGCGTGATTTTCGCGCGCGGATCGCCCTCGCCCTTCCACTCGGGAACAGGCGCCGGTTCGTCTAATTTGAGCACGCCATCATCGACCAGCAGGCCGACGAGCGTCCCCATGATGCTTTTCGACGCCGACCAGCCGAGCAGTTCGGTGTTCCGGTCGAAGCCGGGTGCATAATGTTCGGCGACGATCGCGCCGCCCTGCACAACGACGATCGCGCGCGTGTCGGGATAGCCGCCCTTATTCTGTTCCTCGAACGCGGCGGTTACGGCCTTGTCGAGCGCGGGACGGTCGAGCTTCGCCTCGGCCGCGGCCGCGAGCTTGCGCACCGGGGCATCGCCGATCGGCCACGGCTT
This sequence comes from Sphingopyxis sp., assembly GCA_051861185.1. Taxonomy (GTDB): domain Bacteria; phylum Pseudomonadota; class Alphaproteobacteria; order Sphingomonadales; family Sphingomonadaceae; genus Sphingopyxis. Next base: position 517,054 of record JBIMKQ010000002.1, on the reverse strand, counting down.
CGCGGCGTTCCCCCGCGTCGGCTTGAGCCGCGCCGCCTGCGCGTCGAGCGCCGCGGTCGAAACATCGCCGGTCAGCAGCGTGCACCCCGCGACCGGGCGATACAGCGCGGTACGCGTCGCCGCGCCGGGCGCCGATGCGGTGACGGTGCGCGCGTTGCGGTCTACCGTCAGGGTTATCGCCTTCGTGAACGGCGCGAACGCATGAATATCATCGCGCAGGACATCGGCCTCCGCGCGCTCGGCCACGAAGATGCTGGCGCACGCGATCTGCGCGGACACGGCGGTGCCGAGATCTTCTGGGGTCGAAATCGCCGGAGCGGCGGCCAAGGCCGGCGCTGCGACGACGAGTGCAAGGCCGGTGAGGCAAAGGCTGGAAATGTGCCGGGTCATATCCTCAGACCCCGCAGCTATGGCGCAGCACGGCGCCGGCCTTGGCGCCGGTGTGCTTGCCGCCGGCAATCGTGACGACGCCGTTGACGATCACCGTTTCAATGCCCGTCGGCGAGGCCGTCGGCTTTTCCCAGCTCGCGACATCGTCGAGCTTGTCGAGGTCGAAGACGACGATATCGGCGCGCATCCCGTCGCGGATCAGCCCGCGGTCGGTCAGCCCCATGCGCTGCGCGGGCCAGCCGGTCATCTTGCGCACCGCATCCTCGAGCGACAGCACCGGACGGCGCTTCACATATTCGGCGATGATGCGCGGGAAGGTCCCGTAGGCGCGCGGATGCGGAAGCCCCAGTGCATCCATTGCACCCGGCTTTTCGGAGGCCGCCGCATCGCTGCCAATGCTGACCCACGGCTGCTTGAGCGCCGTCTCGATGTCCTGCTCGCTCATCATAAAATAGAGCGCGACCGAACGGTTTGGCAGCCCTTCGAGCGCGATATCCCAAGCGGCGTCCGCCGGGTCGATATTCAGCGCAGCGCCAATTTCGGCCAGGCTTTTTCCGTGAAAACGCTCATATTTCTTGCTGAAGCCATTGGCGAGCCGCACATTCGCAAAGCCGCCCGATGCGTGGACGAGGTTCGACCAGCCGGGCATCGAGCCCGCGGCGACTTCCTTTTTCATCCGCTCGCGCACTTTGGGATCGCGAAGCCGTTCGATACCCTTCTGCAGGCCGTCGGCCCACACCCAGCTCGGCGCGATGATTTCAAGCCCGGTGCCGCCCGCAGTATAGGGATAAAGGTCCGCCGCAACATCGACACCGCGCGCGCGCGCCGCGTTGATCGTCGCCACCGCCTGCGGCATCAGCTTGCCCCAGCCGGGCGCATAGGCGGCCTTCAGGTGGAAGATTTCGACCTTCACCCCGCCCTTTTCGCCGATCTCGATCGCTTCCTCGATCGCCTTGACCAGCCCTTCGCTCTCGTCGCGCATGTGGGTGGCGTAGAAGCCGTCGCACTGCGCCGCGACCTTCGCCAGCGTGACAAGGTCGGACGTGGTCTGGAAGCTGCTCGGCGCGTAGATCAGCGCGCTGGTGATGCCGAACGCGCCGTTCTCCATCGCGATCTTGACCTCGCGGCCCATTTCCTCGAGCTGCGCCGCGGTAGGCTGCCCCGCACCGTCGCCCATGACTTTCACGCGCGCCTGCGTCGCCGAATAATAGGTGCCGTAATTGACCGAAATGCCCTGCTGTTCGAGCGTTTTGAAATGCGCCGGAATCTCGGCCGCCGCGGCCGGCGGCCCGCCTTCGCCGGCAATGACCGTGGTCACCCCCATCAACAGTTTGTTCTCCGCCGCACCATTTTTGAGCAGCACCCGGCCCGACTGGTCCATCATGTCGATAAAGCCCGGGGAGACATAGCGGCCCTTCGCGTCGATTTCCTTGGCGCCGCGACCCGAAACGCGGCCGATGCGCACGACCCGACCGTCCTTGACCGCAACATCGGCGCTGACCCACGGACTGCCCGCGCCGTCGAGGACGCGGCCGCCACGGATCACGATGTCATATTCTGGCGCCGGGGTGTTCGCGGCGAGCAGCAACGGCAGCATCGACAAGGCACCAAAGAGGATCTTACGCTTCATCATTCATCTCCCTGTCGTCAGCCGTGGGGACTGACGACTTCTGCTTTCATTTCTTTGCGGTAACCTGCGCATCGGCGCGCACCGTATCGACGACCTCGCGAACCGCGGCGATCACGACTTCGGGGCGATCGACCTGGATATAATGGGTCGCATCGGGAACGAGCTGCTGGCGCCCGCGGGTCGAAAAGGCCGCCTGTTCGGCATGGAGCGCCTTCCATTCCTGTTTGAAGCGCGCGCCTTGCTCCGCCTTCATCTTCAACCCTTTCAGCTGCTCGGGTTTGAACGGTGCCATAGCGGTCAGCACGATCAGCGGCCGGTTGCCGAAAGTCTGAACCGCGCGCGCCTGCTTCTGGGTGCGATCATAGCCATCGAGTTCGGACGTCGAGCCGCGGATCGAGCTGCTGGTGTAGGCGCCCGATATGGCCAGCGAATCGCCAAGCCTTTTGGTCTCGGCCGCATTCCGAAGCTTCGGTTTGTCACTTTGCGCGATCACGAAGCGGACAAGGCCCGTCCACGCCAGCGCCTTTGCCGTGTGCATCAGGGTCGACGCCTGCTTCGGGTGCACATCCAGCCCTGTCGCTTTCCCGAGCCGTATAACCTGGTCGGGCTGCGACGGATCGACCATCACCAGACCGGCAACCTGATCGCCATATTTCCCGGTATAGGTCCGCGTGTACGGACCGCCGATCGAGTGGCCGACGAGGACGAGCGAATCCGTAATTCCTGCGCCTTTCAGCAGCGCATGCAGATCCTCGGTGACAGCTGCGGCGTCCTGCGGTGTGTCCTTGGGATCGCTCCACATGATGCCGGCGCGGTCATAGGCGCAGGTGCGGGTAAAGCTCGCGAGCTCGTCGTGGACCAGCGTCCAGTCGAGCGTTCCGCCGGTGCCGAGGCCCGATTCCAGGATGACCGTCGGCGACCCGGTGCCGCGGCAATCGATGTGCATCTTGCGCCCGCCGACATCGACCAGCTTTCCTGGCGGCGGATATTTCTCGCGCGCATTCTTGCGCCCCAGCGCCTCATAGATCGCGCCTATCGCGGTGACGAGGATCAGCAGCGCGAGCAGACCCAGCAATATGCGCTTGATCCAGCGCCGAACCCGCCGCCAACCAGTCAGTTTCGTCATGTCACATTCCCCTGAACGGCGGATTGAAATTCCTGTTCCTCGCTGGCGGCGCGGCCGCGAACCAGCCTGAACAATCCGACCGTCAGCAGCGGCAGGACATAGACTGCGAGAAACACATAAGAGAGCGCGCGGTACCCGCTGGCGATCAGCGTCACGAGGCCGAAGCGATCGGCGAGGAACATGCAGCCGACGAGCAGTGCCCCGGCGATGGCGGCGCGGGCGCGTTTGCCGAGCGGCGCATGGCCGCGCGACTGACGCGCCGCGTCGACACGTTCGTTGATCGCATGCACCGATCCTGCCCCGCTTTCGAGCAACGCGGCAAAGATCATGAACTGGAACAGCAGGTGGAACAGCGGCATTTCGAGTTGCCGCAGCATGAAATCGGACGGCAGCGTCTCGCCCATGATGTCCGGATAAAAGGCGATCATTGCAACAAAGAACAGAATGGCGGGCGCCATCGCCAGCGGCCCTGCAATCAGGCCCGAGACGACCGCGTCGCGCTGGCTGGTCAGATGTCGGATCACCGGAAGGATCACGACCGCGCCGATGACGTTGTAACCGGTGTAGGTCAGCCCGCCGAGGAGCCAGCCTTCCGAAGGCGCCGGAATGGCAAAACGCGCTGCAATCTCGTCACCGAAACTGCCGAGCGCAAAGATCATGAACAGCGCGTAGACGCCATAGAGGAGGAAGGAGACATATTTGAACAGTCCCTCGACCGAGGCGTTGCCGAACGTCACGAAAAGCGCGATCGATGCGGCGAGGAATGCGGTGCCCGCGAGCGGCGGCCAGCCGAATATCGATGCACCGATCTCGCCCGCCGCTGCGCCGAACACCGCAAGCACGAGCGTCACGAGGAGGACATAGCCGACCTCGAACAGGATCCAGCCGCGCCCAAGCAGCCCTTCGAAAAAGCTGCGATAGTCGAAGGCGCCAATCGCGCGGGCGAATGCAAAGGTCGTGGCACAGATGACGCTCCACAGCAGCATCGCCAGCACCATCGCCGCCAATCCGCCCCACGGGCCGCTCGGCAGGAAAAATTCCGCGAGCTCGCGCCCGGTGGCATAACCGCCCCCGATCACGACAGCCTTGAAGGCAAAACCCGGCAGCAGGAAACGCTGGAACCACGAGGATCCAGCAGCAGTTGCCGGGGCGGCCGCTGCGCTCATGCGAGGCAGCTATCCACCAGACGGTCGAAAGCGGCGCCGCCGCGGATGGGATCGGCAACGGGCAGTCCGAGCCGTTCGCTATCGGCCGCCATCAGCGCGATAGCCTCATCCTCCGCCATATGCGCAGTATTATAGGAGATGCCCGCGCAGCGGATTGCGGGGTTGGTCCGCGCGCCGAGCCGCAGGTTGAGATCGATCGTCTCTTCAATGCTCGGCAAGCGATAGCCCGGGGAACCCAATATCTCTTCGCGGCCGGGCTCGTGACACACGACGATCACGTCGGGCTGGCTTCCGTGGAGCAGGCCCAGCGATACCGCGGCGTAGGCGGGATGAAACAATGACCCCTGCCCTTCGACGAGATCCCAATGATCATCCGCCGCGTCGGGACTTACCGTCTCTGCCGCGCCGGCCTCGAAATCCGAGACCACTGCGTCCATCGGCACACCGCCGCCGGCAATCATGATGCCGGTCTGTCCCGTCGCGCGGAAATCGGCGTCGACGCCGCGGTCGGTAAAAGCGCGCGCGAGAGCAAGCGCCGTATATTTCTTGCCCAGTGCGCAGTCGGTTCCGACGGTGAGCAGCCGCTTGCCGCTCCGCTTCCGCCCTGTGCCGACCGGCAGGCCGCTGGGCGGATGGCGAACATCAATCAACTGGCGACCGAGGCGCTGCGCCCGCGCCGCGAGTTCGGGCATATCGGCCAGCCGCATGTGCATACCGCTGATGATATCGAGCCCCGCATCGAGCGCTTCAAAAAGCGCGGGCATCCAGTTATCGGGTATCACACCGCCGCTGTTCGCGACGCCGATAAGCAGCGAACGCGCACCCTGCGCCTGCGCCTCGGCCGGCGTAAGCTGCTTCAGCCCCGCACTGACCGTTGCGCCAGGCAAGGCATATTCACCGACGCATTTCTCGGGCGCCCAGTCGCGAAGACCGAAGGCGGTCTTCGCATAGCCGCGCACCGTCGTGTCCCCAAGGAACAGCAGATAGGGCTGGGGCAATTGCAATGCGCCGGCGGCGGTATCGAGGGAGGTTTGAATGTTCACGTCTCTCACCAAAATCGGAAGGGAAGCCCGAACCCGGCATCGTTTATCACGCCGAGCTCCTCGTCCGTCCCTGTTGACCTATATAGGACACTATTTTCAAATTTGGATAAAAGCAATACAGATAGAGAAGTTTCTTTGATTGGCAGACGCGCCCTACGGCGCGCCTGCCAATCACTAGAAGCGCGTGCCGAAGCCGATCAGGTGGAAACCCAGCCCCACCCACAGAAGGATGACGGCGCTCATCAACAATATGATGCTCCAGAATTTCGCAAACCGCCCGCGTCTGGATGTCCAGACATGCCGGATATTCCACATCGCGCCGGCCAGCAGGCCCAGGAAAATGAGGGGGGTCGCGATCTGCAGCGCAATCAGCGCCGCGTCGAGTTCGCCGCTGAGTGACGAAAAATCGGACAACAGCTTGCTGGCGAACAACAGCCATCCCGCCATGACCGCCACGGCCAGCGCCGCAAAGCCGCGCGTGAGCCGGTAGCTTTTCAGCGCGGCGGGGGCGAGGTCGGATTTCACGCCATAGCGGCGGCGCGCAAGCGCCGAGGCGGGCCAGGCGATCGCGGTCAGCAGGAGCGCGCCAAGGCTGGCAAGCAGGGCTGGCGTGATCCACGCGCTCGATTGATACCAAGGCACCGGTTCGAATGCGAGATAGGGCGACGCCGAATCGAGACTGAAGCGCACGACGCGGCCATTTTCCACCTTGGCGGCGAGGCGCATCTTGCCCCCCTGCTCGCGCCACACAAAAGGTTCGATCTCAACCCATTTGCGAACCTGACCGCCCAACCCCGACGCGAGGCTCAGCCGGATGCCCCCGTCGCTGTCGAGCGTCACCTTGACCTGTCCCCCGGTCAATTCCATCGCTTTCAAAAAGCTCGACTCCAGCCGGCGAGTCTTGTTGTAGGTGCCGACCATCATCCGCGCATGCTCGCGCGCGGTTGCGGCATCGACCCGGCCGTCGCGCTGCTCGAACGGGAAATAGCGATCGGCGAAGGCCTCGAACAAATAGCTGCGGATCGGTCCCGAAACATTCTGGGTGCCCGCGGCATTCATCGACATATAGATGCCGACCTTTTCCTCGGGGAAGAGCCAGAGCTGGCTATGGAAATTGAGGCTGTCGCCAGCGTGCGACAGCGCCTTGCGACCATTGATATTCTGCTCGTAGAAACCGAGCGCCATCCCGTTCAGCGGGGGGACCAGCCGCAGAATGGTCGTGTGCATCTGCGCCGCGGTCGCGGGCTTCATCAGCGACCCGCCGTCGCCGAGATGCGCGAGCATGAAACGCCCCATGTCGGCCCCCGACGCGGTCAGGCCGCCGGAGGGCGCCAAGCTGTTCATCTCGAACTTCCCCGGTTTGCCCGAACCCAGCATATAGCCGCTCGCCACCAGCGGCCGCAGCGCAGTCGGCAAGGGTTGCCGGAAACTCGATCGGGTCATTCCCGCGGGCGCAAAGATGCGCTGCTCGACATATATATTATAGGGAATGCCCGAGACGCGTTCGACGATATAGGCCGCGAGCGAGGTGCCATAGTTCGAATAGGCGGGCGTCGTACCCGGCGCGAAAATCCGGTGCGGCACCTGGCGCTTGATGACGACGCCGAGGGGCGGAACCCCTTTGGGGTCATAGCTGTTGAGCCCGCGCTGCACCTCTTCGAAGCCCGCAGTGTGCGTCATGAGATTGCGCATCGTCACCGGCTTGCCACCATAGGCGGGTATCTTGAAATCGAGATAGGCGTTCACATCGCGGTCGAGATCGATCTTCCCCGCCTCGACCTGCTGCATCACGGCCGTCCAGGTCATCAGCTTGGACACCGATGCCTGGCGAAAAAGCGTGGTTTCGGGATCGACCGGGCGGCGTGCTTCGACATCGGCATAGCCGAACCCCCGCTGCGTCAGCACTTTTCCGTCCTTGACCACGACCACAACCGCTCCCGCGGCATCGCCACGCTTGAGCGCATAAGGCATATAGCCGTCGAGCCAGGCGTCGACGTCGCTCTTCACCATCGCCGCGGCGGGCCGCGAGCCAGGGCCACCGCTATTCTCCGCCAACGGTTTTGCGGCCGGTTGCGCCACGGACGTGGTCACAGGAACTATAACTCCGGCAAATGCCGCAGCCAGCATTGCGCATGAACGTAAGAACCGCATTCGCCCTCCCCCTCCAACCAGACCGCTATGGCGGCCGAATTTCAAAAATTTCTCTTTTTGAAATATTTTCAATTCTGGATATAGACATCCTGATTGGAAATTTGTCAACGGTCGACGCAATCCCCCGCCCGCCCCATCCCATGCGGCAAAAGATCACAAGATTTGAGCTTTCCAGGATCGGCGGAGGCAGGCCCTACTTGGCAGCCAGTCCTCAGGCCAATTTGCCCGTCAGCCAGGCGCTGGCTTCAGGCAGCGACCGGATGAAGCGCCGATTTCAAGTCGGCGTCGGCGGCCGAGCAGACCGACAGGATACGGCATGGTCCTTCGCCAACGGCGACATAGCCATGGCCCATAGACGCGTCGAAATAGACAGAATCGCCCGTTTTCAGAAGGGAGGGCGCATAGATGTCGCTGTGAAATTCGCACTCGCCTTCGAGCACGAGCACATATTCCTCGCCCGAATGGCGCATCAGATCGCCGAACTCATCGATCGAGCGCACCTTGATATCGATAATCATCGGATTGAGCGTCTTGTTGAGCAGATCCGCCGAAGGATAGGTGTAGTTATAGGTCGCCGTCTGGATCGACGGCCCCTCACCTGCCGGCGTAATACTGCGTCGCCCGGTGGCCGTATGCGCGGCGGCGGGGAGCGAGGCGGCGGCGGCGAACAGCTGCGTGATGTCGATTTCAAGCCCTTGGCTCAGCCGCAGCAGCTTTTCATAGCTAAGCGACATCTTGCCTGTTTCAATCTTTGACAAAGTTGAAACAGGGATCCGCGTCCGCTCGCTGACTTCGGCAAGGGTCCAGCCCTTTTCGGTGCGGAGCTCCCGCAGGAATATCCCCGGATTACCGTCGATGGCGGTCCGCCGATCGCTACCGGTTGGGCTGGGATGGCGCGTTGCCGGCATCTGCGTCCTTTCACTCGATTTTCTTATCTGGCACATATTTGCTCATTTATCGCGCCGATCAAGCCGGACAGCAACATGCGTCATCACAATCGGCAAAGAAATTTGCGCATTGGGTGCTACCAAGATTGTTGCACACCGCAGTTTCCGCCGCCACTGGTTCCCCGATTCGCTGGGATGACAGGATGACAAACAAGCTATCCATTCGCATTTCTCCGGAATTTACGAGCTTCGTCGGTCGCGGCCCCTGCGACCCCGCGGTTTTGCCGCCCGACGCCCTCATCTTCGGCTTTGGCGACATTGGCGAGCCTGCCGTCTCGATGCTTTTGCCCGGTGATGTCGTGGGCCCCGCCGACGATCATCTGGTAGTGCTCGCGATCAGCCGCACCGCTTGCGACCGGCTGTTCGCACTCCGTCCCAAGGCGGACGGACGATGGTATCTGCCCGCCAATCTTCGCGGCCTCGGCCGCGCGGTCGTCGCGGTCGAAGGCGACAGTGAAGTCGACGATATGTTGCGCAGCGCGCGCAGCCAGGAACTGCTTTGCCAGCTTTTCGCCGAACTCGCCGCCGAGCGCATGGTCGAAGTCGGGGGTCGGACATCGTTGAGCGAGCTCGACATCACGCGGGTCGCGGCGGCGCACCAGCTGGTCAACGAGCGCTGGCAAGAGAAGCTGACGGTAGGAAATGTCGCGCGCCGCTGCGGCCTCAGCAAGGCCAAGCTGACGCGGGGCTTTCGCGAACTTTATCAATGCAGCGTCGCCGAGGCGGTGAGCGAACGGCGATTGCAGCGCGCGCGTCAGCTGCTGGCGCAGAGCGATCTCCCGATATCGAGCATCGGCTATAATTGCGGCTATATGAGCAATGCCAGCTTTACCCGTGCTTTCGCTCGCCGCTTCGGCATGGCCCCGACCAAGATGCGCGGCCGCGAAGCCACCGCCTGAACCGGCGCGAATTCCTGACCTCGTCCGCTATCGGCGCCGCTTCGGATAACGTTCAGCGTTACTGCCCTCTTCGGCAGCCAATTTGCGCCAGCGTTCAAAGCGCTCCACCGTCATCGCGCCTTCGGCAATCCCACGTTGAACCGCGCAGTCCGGTTCGCCGGCATGCGCGCAGTTCGAGAAGCGGCAATCGCGTGCCGCCGCGATAAAATCATCGAACACTTCCGATAATCCCTCGGACGCGTCGGCCAGCTGAAGTTCGCGCATGCCGGGCGTATCGAGAAGCCAGCCGCCGCGATCGAGCCGATGCATTTCGCGAACCGTGGTTGTGTGCCGTCCGGTGTCATCGCCGGCACGGATCGCCTGCGTGGCGATGCTGTCGGACCCGCGCAATGTGTTGACCAGCGTCGATTTGCCAACGCCCGAGGATCCAAGCAGCGCGACGGTCTGCCCCCTGCCGCACCATGATGCGAGGCTGGCGACGCTCGCGGGATCGCGGCCGTTGACGGTTTCGACGCGCAAGCCGGGCTCGATCGCGCGCACCGCGGCCGCGAAAGTCTCCTTCGCGTCGGTGAGGTCGGTCTTGGTGAGAACCACGACGGGATGCACCCCGACCTCTCGAGCCAGTACCAGATAGCGCTCGATCCGCCCGACGCTGAAATCCTGATTGCACGATGCGACGATGAAGAGCGTGTCGACATTCGCGGCGATCATCTGCTCCTTGCGCGGATCGGCGGGCGAGCGCCGCTTGAACAGATTCATCCGGCGCAGAACCCGCACGGGCTCAAAGGTGACGGCATCGATAAGCAGCCAGTCCCCGACGGTCGGATGGTCGTCGGAGGGTGCGGCGCCGGCGATATAGGGCGAGACAAGGCGCTGGAGACCCGCGCCGGCCACCGCGATCTTGCCGCGGTGAACGGCCATTACCCTGACCGGAAGGCAATGCAGCGCCTCCTCCTCATCGACCTGCTCGCCGAACCAGGTTCGCCAGCCGAGCTCCTCGAGGGTTTCATCAGGCGATGTCATAACGCGAAACACAGCTTTCCTTGATTGACCAACGGCTTCGGATGCACCGCTCAATTGGGCGGCATGCCGGCGCTAGTATATATAAGATCCCCCTACGCCAGCCGGAAGGAGAGAGGGAGCGAATAGCGCACCCGGCGCTCAATTGAAGGGGCAAGGCTTCGCCGCGGTCGCGCGCGTCACCGACACACGCCGGGCCGCGTGCAGCCTGGCGCCGGGAAAGCCCGCGAGTTTCGCATGGCGGACAGTGCGGCCACCCGTTCGGCGGGGCGACAGCCGGAACACCGGTAAAGATTAGTTTGGTCGCAAGGTCCCGCCGGCCGATGCCGACGGGACACGAGCTTTTGCGATCAGCCGTTCAGGCGATCCTTGACGGCCTTGGCCGGACCAAAGGTCAGCTTCTTTGCTGCCTTGATCTGGATCGTTTCGCCGGTCGAGGGATTGCGGCCTTCGCGGGCCGGCGTCGCCTTGACCTTGAACTTGCCGAAGCCGTTGACCGAAACTTCGTCGCCCTTGGCGGCGGCATCGGTAATTGCGGCGAAGACGGCATCGACCGCCTTTTTCGCGTCGGCCTTGTTCAGCCCGAGCGATGCTGCGACGCTGTCCGACAGTTCGGCGTGGTTCATATCTATCTCCATAGGTACGGCCGGGACAACCCCGGGCCAGAGCGCCGCTATAACCGTTGTGCGGATTTGCGCTACACCCGACGAGCATTGCAAGGACAAGCTGAGCGTTTCTCTTCGGCAGACCGTGCAGACACCCGATCGCCAAGCAATGAAAATACGTGCAAATCGGCGGCTGCCTGACTATGTCGCGCATGCCGAGAATAGAATTGCAGGTTGGTAGTCCCTGCGCCCGTCCCAGTGGGTTCTTCAACGCCGCGGCGTCAACCACCCGAAAATGGTGGGGTGGCGCTGGTCAACGACTGGATGCCGCACCGCCGACCAATGGAGGAGCGCTCTATGTCTTATGTGTATCTGATCATCGCTATCATCGCAGAGGTGATTGCCACTTCCTTCATGAAACAGTCTGACGGTTTCACAAAGCTGGTCCCGTCGCTTGTCACGGGTGCCGGCTATATCGTCGCATTCTATTTTCTTTCGCTGACTCTCCGCACCATCCCTACCGGCATCGCTTACGCCATCTGGTCCGCTGTCGGTGTCGTACTGATCGCGACGATCGCGTGGCTGTTTCAGGGTCAGAAGCTCGATACGCCCGCGATGGTCGGGATGGCGTTCATCGTCACCGGCGTGGTGATCATGAACGGCTTCTCTTCGTCGGTCGCCCACTGACGACGCTGGCATCAATTAACGGGACCAGCCCGCCCCCGTTGCAAAAAATCCATCTGACCGTTCGGCTCCGTCAAGGTCCGACGTCTTCCCTGTGGACGCAGCGTATATTTACGCGGCCAAAAGGGGGAAAGACATGACGCGCTCGGATCTTCAGTACCGGTTGATGCTCACGGCGGCGGCAGGCGCCATGGCGATGACACTCACGCCTGTCGCAGCAGCCGCGGCCGGGCAGGACGATGCCGTCGAAGCCGCGGACGAGAGCGACACCCCCGCAGAGGGCGATGCAATCGTGGTAACGGGATCGCGCATCGACAAGGCGGGCTTCCGGGCGCCGACTCCCACGACGGTCATCAGCGGAGGCGACCTGCTTCAGGGTGCCCGGCCCAGCATTGCTCAGGTCCTCAACGACCTGCCCCAGTTCCGCGCGACGACGTCGCCGGTCACCAACTTCTCCGGGACCGCATCGGGTTCGTCGCCGGCGGATCTTCGCGGCCTCGGCACCTCGCGCACGCTGACCTTGCTGAACGGGCGGCGCTTTACCGGCGCGGGCGATCTCAACACGGTCCCGCAGGGTCTGATCCAGCGCGTCGAGGTCGTCACCGGCGGCGCCTCCGCGGCCTGGGGCTCGGGCGCGGTCGGCGGCGTGGTCAATATCCTGCTCAACGATTCGCTGGAGGGACTCGAACTCGGCGCACAGGGCGGCATCTCGTCGCGCCGCGACGCCTTCCGTTATGGTTTCGACGGGACCTTCGGCGTGAAATTCGCCGACGGCGCCGGGCATTTCATGATTGGCGGCCAATATCTGAACGACGAAGGCGTCCTCGACCGCGATTCGCGCAAGAACCTTGGCAGCACGACGCTTTACACCAACCCGGCCGGCTCGGCGCATGCCTTCGTCATCGCGCGCGATGTCAATTATTCCAATGCCAGCATCGGCGGCCTGATCACCACGGGTGTGCTCGCCGGGCAGACGTTCAACACCGACGGCACCCTGCGTGCCTTCAAATATGGCAGCCCGCGCGGGGCGCAGGTGATGGTCGGCGGCGAAGGCACCAGCCTGCGCGACGAGACGGCGCTCGCCGCCCCCTATGAGCGCATCACGGCTTATGCGCGCGCCAGCTATGAACTTGGCGATGCCAAATTCTGGGTGGACGGCAGCTATTCTCGAATGTCCGCGGAATATCGCTTCTACGCCGAAAGCAATCGCGACAATATCACGGTCTCGCGCGACAATCCGTTCCTGCCGACCGCCGTACGCGACCGGCTCATCGCGGCCAACCAGACCAGTTTCCGCATGGGCCGCGTGTTCGAAGATTATGGCTATCGCACGTTCGGTTATGTGCGCGAGACGATCGATGCAGCGATTGGTGTCGACGGCTCGTTCGCCGACGGCAAATGGCGCTACAGCGCCTATTACGGCCATGGTGAGCTGTCGGACGATCGCGGTTATCTGAACCAGAAGGTCACCGTGCCCTTCAATCAGGCGATCGATGTGGTCACCAGCCCGGTTACCGGCCAGCCCGTCTGCCGCGTGGCCCTCACCAACCCCTCGACGGCCTGCCGTCCGCTCAACCTGTTCGGCGAGGGCAATGCCGACCCGGCTGCGGTCGCCTATGCCTTCTCGAACGCGGCGCATGTGCGCAACACGACCAAATTGGATACCGCCAGCGTCAGTCTACGCGGCGACCCCTTCGCGCTTTGGGCCGGCCCCGTTTCGATCGCGGTCGGCGCCGAAGCGCGCTGGGAGTCGATCGGATCGAGCGGTCTGGACCCCCTGTCGCGCGCCCAGGCCTTCTCGACCTTCAACTTTTCCGAGATCAACGGCGGCTTCAATGTCAAAGAGGGTTTCGCCGAAGTCGCGATCCCGCTGCTGAAGCAGGATTTCAGCGAGCTGGAGTTCAGCGGCGCCGCCCGTTACAGCCATTACAGCAACACGGGCAGCGTCTGGTCGTGGAAGCTCGGCGCGACCAACCGCATCTATGACAATTTGCTGCTCCGCGTTTCGCGGTCGCGCGACATTCGTTCAGGCAGCCTGTCCGAACTCTACAACACCCGCTCGACGACGCAGTCGAACATCGCCGATCCGATCACCCAGACGACCTATCAGATCGTGACCTTCGGCGGCGGCAATCCCGCGCTCGACCCCGAAATCGGGACGACGACTACGATCGGCGGCACCTATGCGCCGCCGTTCATCCCCGGCCTGAATCTGTCGATCGACTATTTCGACATCAGGATCAAAGGCGCGATCGCCACGCTGAGTGGTCAGGACATCGTGACCCGCTGCGCCAACGGGAATACGGCGCTGTGCGATCAGATCGTGCGCCAGAACGGTCTGATCACGACCGTCTTTGCAACCTTCGTCAACCTGGCGGAATACAAGACGAACGGCATCGATTTCGAGGCGTCCTATACGTTGCCGCTCAACAATGTCGCGGCATCGGTCCCCGGCACGTTGCGCTTTCGCGCGCTTGCGACCTATGTCGACAGCCTGACCACCGACGATGGCATCAGCAAGATCGAATATGTCGGCGATGTTGGCGAGGCGGTTCCTTTCGGCACGCCGAAGTGGCGCGGCACGTTTAGCATGACCTACGATCAGGGTCCGCTAAGCGCCGATGCCCGCGTCCGCTACGTCGGCGGCGGCAAGTGGAACCATCTTCTGGATATCGAAAACAACGACATCTCTGCGCGGACGTATCTCGACATCGGCGCTCGGGTGAGGATCGACAAGCTGACGCTGGCGGTGAGCGTCAACAATGTGTTCGACCGCGGTCCGCCGCTTACCACGACAGGCCAGATCCACTATGACCAGATCGGCCGCTATTTTTCGACCTCGGCAAAGCTGAAATTCTGATCCTTCGCGGGGTGATATGGGAGTAATGACATGAAGCCGGACCGTGTTTCTCCCCTCCCCGCCAGGTCGCGCCGTCGATATATATTGGCTGCAGCCGCCATCCTGTCCTCTCCCGGGCTGGCGCAAGCCCGGACCGGTCCGGCCGCACCGGATATCGACCCGATCTTTGCCCAGTGGAATAGTGCCAAATCGCCGGGCTGTGCGATCGCGGTCGATCGTCCGGGCCAGCCCGTGCTGGCGCTTGGCTATGGCATGGCCGACCTCGAGCACGATATCCGGATCACACCCGATACCGTCTTCGAAGCCGGATCGGTTTCCAAGCAGTTCACCGCCGCCGCGATACTCAAGCTGGTCGAGACCGGTAAGCTCAAACTCGATACCGACGTCCAAACGATCATTCCCGAATTGCCCGATTACGGACAGGTTATCACCGTCGATCAGTTGATGAACCACACCAGCGGCCTGCGCGACTGGGGCGCCGTCGTGGGGCTGGCGGGCTGGCCGCGCACGACGCGGGTTTTCACGCAAAAGGATTTCCTCGGCGTCGCGGCGAAGCAGAAGGCGCTCAATTTCGAGCCGGGTGCCGAATCGAGCTATTCGAACACCGGCTATAATCTGCTGACCGAGATCGTGCAGCGGGTGAGCGGACAGTCGCTGGCGGATTTCAGTCAGGAGGTCTTTTTCCGGCCGCTTGGCATGGTTCATACCCAGTGGCGCGATGATTTCCGCCGGATCGTGCCCAACCGCGCGCAAGCCTATGAATGGACGGGCAAAGTCTACCAACAGGAAATGCCGTTTGAGAACACCTATGGCAATGGCGGCCTCCTCACCACGGTCGGCGATCTTCTGATCTGGAACCGGGCGCTCGACAGGGGCGCGGTCGGCGCGCTGGTTACCCGGAAACTGTCCGAGCGCAGCACGCTTCGCGACGGGCGGACGCTGACCTATGGTCGCGGCCTGTTCAATTACAGCTTTCACGGCGTGCCGGAGATTGCGCATTCGGGATCGACCGCCGGTTATCGCGCCTGGCTGGGCCGCTATTCCACGCAGAAGCTTTCGGTTGCGATGCTTTGCAACGCCAGCAACGCGCCGACGACCCTCGGGCGTCAGGTGGCCGCGAAATTCCTGCCCATGTTCACGCCGCCAAAGCCGGTGAAGAAGGAACTGGACGGCCTGTTCGTGAGCCAGGCCACGGGCGCGCCGCTGGGGTTGGAAGAATATCAGTCAACCGAAAGCCGCGTGGTTTCGAAAGACCGGATCGAACTTGTCGGCCGGGACGGAAATATCGCAGTCTATTTGCGCACGCCGGCGGTCACGCCGGCGTCGGTCAGGCTGGCGGAATTTCCGGGCCGATATGAAAGCGACGAGGTCGGCGCGGTCTATACCCTCGGCGCCGGGACCGATGGCCTGATCTGGCGCATTCAGGATCGCCCGGATTTCATGCAGATACTGAAACCGATCTACCACGACGCATTTCAGGGGGACAATGCGATCATAAGGTTCACGCGCGACACAAGGGGCCATATTACGGGGCTCACCGTCGGCGTGGAGCGCGCGCGTAAAGTGGCCTTCTCGCGGATGCCGGATTAGCGGCCAAAGCCAGATCTTCGCGTTCCAGGCTAGGCAGGTTCGCGCTTGAAACCAGGTTATGCAAATTTGGAATGACGCGTTCGGCATTGGCATTGGACAGCACGCCCAGCCATAGTCACCATTCCGTCATGCAATTGGAACATCACCTTGTTGACGGATATCGTGATAGCCTGCGCAAATATATCGTACCTCGACTGAACAATAAGAGCGACGTCGATGATATAATACAGGATACTTTTATAAGGTATCACTCGTACAATTCGGACATGATGATTGAATCTCCGATAGGATATTTGCTCAGGATTGCCAGCAACCTGATTCATGATCGCGGAAGAAAGAAATCTCTTCTTTCAAACTCCATCGAAATAAGTTCGGTATCCGAAGATCTTTTGCAAGCGGAACCGCAGCAGGAAGATGGACGCCTGCTGTCGGATCTCCAGACAGCCTATGAAGCGGCACTCGCCGAGCTTCCACCCCGTCGCCGGGAAGTTTTCCGGCTTCGCCGCCAGGAATGCATGCTCACCCCGGAGGTTGCCGAGACGCTGTCGATTACACCGCGCATGGTCCAAAAGCATATGATGGCCGCAATGGAGCATCTTCAGGATCGCTTGCGCCCCTTTCTCGACGACGACAGCCTCTCCCAGATGTCCGATTGTGGATCGCATGCGCCTGTGCGGCGCCCGAGCGGCGGCGGTTCGTGGCAGCGGCCAAGCTGGCGCAGGTTGGATGCGTGATAATTATAGCGATCTCTTCCCTTTCTCCATTCGCGTGAGACGCGACTTCGCGTCTACAGACGGGCGTGCATGCTCGACGTGCGTCACCCCTAGATAAAGAGGCCTGCCGATGTTCGCTGTCCCCCTGCTCTCCATGCTCGCTTTGGCCGCCGCGCCGGCCGACGACCGCGCCGTGAAAGATGTTCTCGCGAGCCCGTCCTATAACGCCGCCGTATCTCAGCTGGACCGCGAGCATGACCGGATTGTCGACGACATTGTCACGCTCACCGAAATCCCCGCCCCTCCCTTCGCCGAGACCAAGAGGGCTGCGGCCTATCTCGAAAGGCTGAAACAGGCCGGTCTGGAGAATGTGGAGATCGACGCCGAGGGCAATGTGATGGGCCTGTATCGGGGCACCGGCGCACCGGGCGGCAAACTCGTCATGCTTGCCGCGCATCTCGACACGGTCTTCGCCGCCGAGACCGACGTCAAGGTGCGCCGCGACGGCAATCGCCTCCACGCACCCGGCATCGGTGACAACAGCCGCAGCCTTGCGGTGCTGCTGGCCTATGCGCGCGCGCTGAAAGCCAACAAAGTCCGGACGAAGCAGGACATCCTGTTCGTGGGCAATGTCGGCGAAGAGGGGCCGGGCGATCTGCGCGGGGTCCGTTACATGTTCACGCAGGGCAAATATCGCCAGCGGATCGGAACGTTCATCTCGATGGACGGTCTCGAACCTCAGCGTGTGGTCAACGGCGGCGTCGGGTCGAAACGCTACCGTATCACGTTCAAGGGCCCCGGCGGGCACAGCTATTCGGCTTTCGGTCTCGTCAATCCGATGGCGGCGATGAGCCAGACCGTGGTTGATTTTTACAAGCTGCAGGTGCCATCCACGCCCAAGACGACCTATTCCGCGAGCGTGGTCAGCGGCGGCACGTCGGTCAACTCCATCCCCAACGAGGTCTTCATGGAGTTCGACATGCGATCCGAAGACCCCGGCGAGCTGGCCAAGGTGGAGAAGGCATTTCTCGCCATCGTCCACGCGAGCGTCGAAGGCGAAAACAAGGCACGCAGCACGCGCGAGGGCAAGGTCGAGGCGGATATAAAACCGATCGGCGACCGCCCGGCCGGCAGCACGCCCGCCACCGCCGCTATCGTCCGCATCGCGTCGGGCGTGATCGAAAAGAAGGGCCTCAAGCCGAACCTCGCCTCTTCGTCGACCGATTCCAACTTGCCTATGAGCCTTGGCATCCCCGCGATCACCATCGGGTCGGGCGGCACGGGCGGCCGGGCGCACTCGCTGGACGAATGGATCGACGTCGAACGCGGTGACAGCGTCCGCGGCATGTCGATCGGCCTTGCGATCCTTCTCGCCGCCGCAGGCACGAAATGACCGCCCGACATAGCATTCTCGCGATTGCCGCGGCCGTCATGCCGCTGGCGGCCGCCACGGCCCAACACCCGCTCGTCACTACGCCTGTGCCAACCGCCCCGATCGGTGATGACTTCACGCTCGCCGCCGCCGGGGACCTGATCTATCTGCGGCCGATGCTTGCGACGCTGGAAGCGCGAAGCCCCGACATGGTCCGGTTGCTTCGTGAGGCCGACGTAACCTTTGGCAATTTCGAGACCACCGTGCTCGATCTTGCCGACACAAAGGCTGTCGCGCAGGCGGAATCGGGCGGCACCTGGATGCTCGCCGATCCCCGCGTGCCCGACGACATAGCGAAGCTTGGCTTCGACATGGTCAGCCACGCCAACAATCATTCGACCGACTGGGGCGTCGAGGGGATGATCGAAACCGGGCGGCGCCTGACCGACGCGAATATCGTCTGGTCGGGGACCGGCACGACGATGAGCGGTGCCCGTGCGCCGCGCTATCTCGACGTTGCCAAAGGGCGCGTGGCCATCGTCTCCGCGACCTCGACATTCACCCCGATGTCGCGAGCCAGCGATCCCGTCGGCGAGGTAGCGGGCCGTCCCGGCGCCAACACGATCCGCACCGTACGCACGACGCTGGTGACGCCCGAGCAGTTCGCAGCAATTGGCGATCTCGCCGCAAAATCGCCGCTGGCCACCGATAGCCGGACGGACGAGGCGGCGACGCTGTTTGGAAACCGCTTCGCCCCCGGCGACACCGGCGGCAAACATCTCGACTTTCGCTATCGCATCCATGCGGGTGATCTCGCCGACAATATGCGGGCGATCCGGCAAGCGCGGCAGAATGGCAATTTCGTGATCTATTCGGTCCATAATCACGAGCCCGGCAACGCGTTCCAGGAACCAGCCGATTTCGCGATCGAGCTCGCGCACGCCGTGATCGACGCGGGTGCGGACGCCTATATGGGCCATGGCCCGCACCAGCTGCGCGGGATCGAGATATATAAGGGCAAGCCCATTTTCTATTCGCTGGGCAACTTCGCGATGATGAACAACTCGCTCGATGCCGTGCCAGCCGACATGTACGGCCAGTTCGGCGTCGACCCCGACAGCGCGACGGTTCCCGAGTTGCTCCAAGCGCGCAACACGCGCACTTTTTCGAATCCCGACTTCTATGAATCGGTGATTGCTGTGTCGCGATACAGCAAAGGCGAACTGGCCGAAATCCGTCTCTACCCGATCGATCTGGGCGTCGACGTCAAGGGCGCCGATCGCGGTGTCCCGCGCATGGCGAGCCGCGAGCATGGAACGAAGATCCTCGATCGCCTTCGCCGGCTTTCCAAGCCGTTGGGGACGACAATCGAGATCAAGGACGGCATTGGCCTGATCAGGGTCGCGGACGCGAAGAAATAACCGTTATGCCCCGCCCATCGTCGGCAGGGCATTCGCGGCTTCCCAGACCTTGACGACCGATTTGCGCGTCCGCTCGGCGGACCGGTACATGCGGATTTCCATCGGCACGCCAGCGCCCAGATCATGCAACTGGCCACTCTCCAGATCGCGCCGGATCAGGCTTTCGGGCAGCCAGGCGATCCCGTGGCCCGCAAGCACCATCGCCTTCAATATCTCCGCGACGGCATTGTCGTTCACATGGCTCGGCGGCTGATCGATCCCCGATACGCGCGCGGCATAGGAACTGAGCCGGCCGAGGAAGGAATCCTGGCCATAAGCGAGCAACGGTGCGCTGGTATCGAGCTGGAACAACGGCTGCCCGCTCTCGATGCGCGTTGTCGCCAACAGCCGGTCGGTTCCGAGCACCACATAAGGAAACCGCTCCGGATCGAGCGACATCGGAACCGCTTCATGGTGGAAGGTCAAAAGGAAATCGCTCTTCCCCTCGACGAGCGACTGAAAGCAATTATGGGCATTGTCGGCGAGCACATCGGTCTTGAGCGGCCCGGTAAGGCGTTCGACATTTTTGAGCCAGTCGGGGAAGACACTGAGCGCGAGGGTGTGAAGCGCAGCAAAGCTGATCGTCTTGCGCGACTGACGCTGCCGCGCCTGGACATCGGTCCGCGCTTCTTCGAGCATGTTGAGCACCTCGTCGGCCGTTTCGCGAAACAGCCGTCCTTCCGCGGTCAGCGAGGTGGGAAAGGTGCTGCGATCGACCAGCGGCGTCCCCAGCCAAAGTTCCAGCGCCTGAATCCTGCGGCTAAAGGCCGACTGCGTCACGTTGCGAATATCGGCCGACCGCGAAAAGCTGCGCGTCTCGCACAGGCTGACAAAGTCTTCGAGATGCTTAAGATCCATGCGAGTTGGGCAATCTTTGCTGATTGTGCGATCGAACTCTCTGGTCTGGTCGGTGCGCCATTGTCAAAGGCATAACCGAATATTGAACCGACGCGCGGTTCGCTCGATCGAGCGGCTTGCGTCTATTGGGATGAAAGCAAAATCGCTTGCGCACCCCAGCCCGACAGGCTGGATAGGCACAAAGCCGGGGGAGAAGATTTTCAAAATGCGCAGGCAGGTTGATGTGATCGTGATCGGTGGCGGTATCGCGGGCATGTCGGCCGCGGCGCGTATCGCCCGTCATGCCGAGACGGTCGTGCTGGAGCGGGAATCGGCGCTCGGCTATCACTCGTCCGGGCGGAGCGCGACCTTCTATCATTTCGGCATCGGCGAAGACGCGGTGCGCGGCATGACCGCCGCCAGCAGCGACTTCTTCGCCTCCCCGCCCGCGGAATATGGAGATGCCGCCCTCTGGGCCAGCAAGCCGGCGCTATTTATCGCCGACGAGCAGACGGTTCCGCAACTCGAAGCGCTGCACGCGGAAATGGACCGCTTTACCAGCACCGTCTTCCGCGCCAGCGAGCGCGATATGCTCGATCTCGTCCCGGTGCTCAAGACCGGCGCGGGCGGCATCGTCGCCGGCCTGATCGATACGGGCGGGCGCAAGCTCGATGCCGACGCGCTGCTTCAGGCGAATGCCCGCGCATTCCGTCATGCCGGGGGAACGATCGTCTTCGACGCCGCCGTGAC
Source organism: Sphingopyxis sp. (assembly GCA_051861185.1). Lineage (GTDB taxonomy): Bacteria > Pseudomonadota > Alphaproteobacteria > Sphingomonadales > Sphingomonadaceae > Sphingopyxis. Next base: position 495,811 of record JBIMKQ010000002.1, on the reverse strand, counting down.
CGCGATCAGCCGCGCCGATGGCGGCTGGAACTGCGACGCCGGGGGCGAGCGCTTCTTCGCAAAGACGGTCGTCAACGCGGGCGGCGCATGGGCCGACGAGATCGCGCTTCTCGCGGGCGTCAAACCCCTCGGGCTCCAGCCGCTTCGCCGCACGATCATCGGCTTCGCACCACCGCCGGGGCTGGACGTCTCGGCCTGGCCCTTCACCAAGACCGTCCAGGATGACGGCTTCTACATGCTGCCTGATGCCGGGCGCCTGCTTGCCTCGCCCATGGATACGACGCCGTCGATGCCCTGCGATGTCCAGCCGGAAGAATATGAAATGGCGCTCGCCGCATGGCGGGTCGAGGAAGCCACCACGCTGACGGTCGATCGGATCAGCGCGCGCTGGGCGGGACTGAGGACATTTACGGCGGACAAGGTCCCCACCGCCGGCTTTGCGACCGACTGTCCGGATTTCTTCTGGCTGGCCGGTCAAGGCGGCTATGGTCTGCAGACGGCACCGGCGATGGCGATGGCGGTCGAGGCACTGATGTTCGGTCTGGGTTGGCCCGAGGAACTCGCGAGCCGCGGTGTTCATCCGCGGCATCTGCTTCCCGATCGCCTGCGAACCTAGGCAATCGGGCGAAACGGTCGTTCAAAACTCGATGATAATCTTGACGCTGGCGGCCTCGACCCCGGCCAATGCCGCAATCCGTTGCTTGCTGTCATCGATCAGGGATTGGATCTGTTCGGCCGTGCCCCGAAGTTCAGGGCTCTCGTTTGCTACGGGTTCGAGGCCGCCAGTCACAATCTCACGCGCCGAAATCCCGAACGCCTGAGCAAGGGCGACTATACTGCTCTTCCGCGGGATCGTCTTGCCAGTCTCCCAGGCCCAGATGCTCGGCCTGCTCAACCCCGTGCGCGCCGAAAGCGCCGCCCGACTCAGGCCGCGTTCCCGACGCAGTCGATGCAACCGATCCGACAGGAACAGGGCAGATCCGGTGTTTTCTGCCGCGTCTCCCGTGGCCGCGGCGGGGTCGAAGTCCGTTGGTAGCGAATTGCGCAATTGCGCCGCGCTAAGCATCGCGCGTGACAACGGCTGATCGAAACGGCAACCGGCGAGCATCTCGCTGCGCCACACGATAGTCGCGGCGCAATCGGGCGCTTCGGGCAAGGCCACCGTGATCCGCTGACCGATGGCCAGATCGGACGCGGTTTCAATCAGCATGCCGGTCGCAGACAGGTTATGGATCACCACCACCGTGCCCTGGCTGCCGTCGACCGATCCCGGCGCTTCAAACCGCAGGTGCATGCGTGGCGCACCGCGCGCGCTTCCGGCGGTGCCTTGCTTTTCGATCATCGCATGAATGGGCATGGACCAGCCCTATGCGCGGCGATCGGTTGTCGAGTGGTTAAGGGGGCGAGCCGCATCGCGCGGCACATGCGCCGCCCGCTGGTCGGCAACAAGATGCGTTCGCCTTCCCCGGGTCGAACTGTGTGCGGGTTGCGGCGGGTGAATCGGTGATGCGCTGCGGATTTTCTGTGATTTCCATAGCCCAGATCAACTTATAGCTAATTTTTTTGTTAATTTTCGAGGCGGCGCTGTCCCGATTCCGAACGCCAGTCGCTCGGCCGCCCTTGTGACTGTGGCATGATTAACCCTCGATAGACGCAGAAAAGCGACAGTTCCTGTTGAACTTGAACGACATCCCATGCGTCCAATTTTCCCCGCACCGAAATTGGGGGTGCTAAGTTGTCTTAATTTAGGTACTAAGTTTTTCTTAACAGACGGGGACGAGTCGGGTCGCGGCTTGTCGGGCATGGGGAGTGCCAAAGGTTATCCGCAAAAGCGGGACCTTGAACCGTTCGGTTTTTTGGGGGTTCGTGTCATGAGGTTCATGCTTTTTGCGCTCGCCGCGGCGGCTTTTGCTGTGCCCGCGAACGCAGAAGAAATCCGGAGCGTCAAATCGCTCGACATCGCGGTGAGCGGGTCCGTCCGGCAGCATTGCGCGATAGGCAGCATCGGCAACATGGACTTCGGCAATCTGGAGCGCCGCGGCTTGGGCGTCGAAACGCAGGTTTCGCTCGATTGCAACGTGCCCTTCACAATGACGATCAAGGGCGCGCGCGGTGGCCTGACGCATTCCACGATGCCGGGCGGACAGGGCCCGTATAGCGGTGTGCTGCCGTACAGCCTCGCCGTCGAAATGCCGGTTCGATATCCGGCGCAGCAGATCATCAGCCGCTCGTTCAACAGCCGTCAGCTGCTCTCCGGCGGCGTTATTTCCAGCAATGGCGGCATCGCAACCGACGGCATGCGGCTGTCAGTCGAACTCGGCCAGCCCTCGGGAGAGGCCGGGCTGCTCGCGGGCGAGTATTCGGAGACGATTACGATCACCGTGGCCACGATTTGAAGAATTCGCCTGCGGCCTTCGTCGCGGGCGGAATTAGACCGGAAGGGCAGGCACCGATGCCCTCCCGGTTTCTCCGACCAGCCGGTGCAATAGCTGCCTTCGCCCGGCGTTCCGGGCGGCGGCGATAATAGAGGGAAGAAGATTATGAAGAAGATCCTTAGCGGCGCCGTTGCCGCCATCGCACTCGCCGCCGTTGCAACGCCGGCTGCTGCGCAGACCGACGTCGTTCAATATGCTGGCATTCCGTTCGTCGGCACGATCAACGGTTCGAGCCTGAATCTCGGCGGCGAACTGTCGCTCCTTGCCGGTATCGGCACGCGCTACACCGCCAACGCTGGCGCTTCGGGCAATGTCGGCACCGTCGGCAACGTCAACGTCGCGTTCAACCTGTCGGGCACCGTAAGCAAGGATTGCTCGTTCTACGCCGGCAACAACAGCAGCGCCACCAACCTCAACTTTGGCACGATCGGCATCCAGGCCGGTAACAATGTCAACGTCACCGACGCCTTCGAAATGACTGGCCCGGCTGCTGCTGTCGTGACCTCGGCGACCGCCGGTTGCAACTTCAGCAACGTCGTCAAGATCGAAAAGAGCAGCGCTGCGGGCATGGTCAACACCAACCCGAGCCTGTCGTATGACAGCAACCAGTTCCAGGCCAACATTCCCTATCGCGTCAATGCCGCCTGGACCGGTGTTGCCGATGGTGCGGGCGCCGTTGCCGGAACGCCGCAGTCGCTCAGCGTCTCGGAAACCGCGCTCAACAATACCAATGCGCAGGGTGCATGGCGTTCGGGCATGATCCTGACCTTCACCGCTCCGGTCGCCTCCAAGGCGCTCGTCGCGGGCACGTATCAGGGTACGACCAACCTGACGCTCACCGCGCTCTAAGAGCAAGCGGGTAAATTTGGAGAAAGGGGAAAGAGCGATCTTTCCCCTTTCTTTATGAATGAATGCAATTATCCGACCCTTCGCAGGGGAATGGGGGAAACATGAAGATCGTGTTCGCGCTGAAGCGCCAATGGCGGGCTATGCTCGCGATTCTGGTAGCGGTCTTCATGTTGGCACCCTCGGCACTCGCGATGCGCGTTACGCCCATGGTACTCGAAATCGATTCACGCGGCGCGAACGCCGCGGCGCGAATAGAGGTCCAGAATCTCAACAAGGGCAATATGCCCTATCAGGTTCGCATCCTTCACCTTGAATTCGGCAAGGACGGCAGCATCATCGAAACGCCGGCCGACGACAAGTTCCTTGTCTTTCCGCCGCAGGGCGCCCTGCCGCCGGGCGGACGCCAAGTGATCCGTCTGCAATGGGTCGGCGATGCCGAAATCGCGACCTCCGAAGCCTATTATGTTGCCGTCGAGCAACTTCCCGTGCCGCTCGAACCGGGGTCCAAGGACAATTTGGACGCGCAGGTGCAGGTGCTTTACAATATGCGCGCGCTGCTTGTCGTCGCGCCTCCCGGCGCGAAACCGGATGTCAGTCCGGCGTCCGCTCGCCAGCTGAATTATCAGCCGCCGGCGCTGCCGGGCGCCACCGACCTGCCGCCGATGCAGGACGGGGTCGAGGTTACGCTCAGCAACGCGGGCCGCCGTCACGCCATGATGTCGAATTTCGGCTGGCGGCTCGAGGGCAAGGGTCGCGACGGCCAGTATCTTCGCGTCGACGTCTCGTCCGACGAACTGATCCAGTCCATCGGCACCGGTTATGTTCCCGCGCTCGGCGAGCGGACCTTTCGCCTTCCCATACCGGGTTTCGGGCCCGAGCCGATCAAGATGTCCTTCATCCAGTGAGGATTGGCAGACTTCTTGGTTCGGTTGCGCTGTCGGCGATCTGGACGGTTGGCGCGACAGCGCAGGTCTCGATTCCCTTGCCGCCAAAACCTCCGGCGGCGGGGTCGCAGACTCCCATTCCGCTTCCCGGCGGACCGCCCCCCCAGCCGACGCCGGCGCCCGCACCGTCGCCGCTGGTCCCGCAATTGCCAATCGGTCCGAACGGTCGGCCCGATATCAACCCGTACAATCGCGACATCGACATGACGGCGCCGCTGACGTTTCTGAACAGAACGCTGGGCGATATCCCACTGCGACTGACCGCCGACGATCGATTCCTGCTCGACGCGGCGGTTTTCATCAGCTTGATGAAGCCGGTCCTCAATGACGAGGCGCAGGCATCGCTGGCGGGCCGCCTGCAGGGGCTTGAACAATTTGGCCCGGACGACCTTGATCGCACCGGCGTACAATTGACCTATGACCCTAGCACGCTCGCCGTGGTGGTCGTGCAAGTCGACGCCGACCAGCGTTCGGTTGAAGACCTGTTTGCTCCCCCCCGAGCCGATTTGAGCGATGTCTCGATACAGCCAGCGGGATTTTCAGCGTTCCTGAATCTCAACGTCATCGGAACCCATGTCTGGGAAGCCAGGGAGCGCCAGCCCCCGACGGTCAATTTCGACGGTGCGATACGCCTTGGGCGTTTCGTGTTCGAAGGTGACGCACAGGTTGGCGAGCGTGTCGGCCTGAGCGACAGTAAATACCGCTTCACGCGCAACTATGCGCGGCTCGTCTTTGACGAGCCCGAGGATTATCGTCGCTGGTATCTGGGCGATCTCGATACCGAAACACGCGGGCTGCAATCCTTTGTCCAGATGGGCGGCGTCGGGGTTTTGCGTCAGCGCCGCCGCTTCAATACGTTTCGCTCCGCCGTGCTTCAGGCCGATCGCCAGCTTGTGGTGCAGCGCGAATCGACCGTGCGCTTCCTGCGCAACGGTACGCTGTACCGTGAAATGCGCCTTCAGCCGGGCCGCTATGATTTCAGCTCACTGCCGCTGATTGCAGGCAGCAACGATATTCAGATTCAGGTCACCGACAACAGCGGGGCGGTGCAGAATCTTGCATATCAGCAATATCTCGACCCGATCGATCTCGATCCCGGCGATTTCGAATATGGTGCCTATCTCGGTCCGACGAGCCGAACCTTTGACGGTGCACCCGATTATCGGGGATCGATGGCTTTCTCGGGTTTTTTCCGCAAGGCGTTTTTCGACGCCCCGGCGATCGGCGTGGGTGTCCAGGCAAGCAAGGACGTCCAGACGCTGACGGGGCAGACCCAGTTTGTCCTCGGCAACGGTGGACGCGTGTTGCTGGACGCAGGGGCCAGCCATGCAAAGTCCGCCGGCGGCGGCTTTGCGGGTGGCGTTAGCTACGAACATTATTTTGACAATGGTGCTACGTCGGACACTCTGACCGTCCGCGGCGATTATTTCTCGCCCCGCTACGCCACCTTGGGCAATGTCGATGCGATCAATACTTCGGCACTCACGCTCACAGCGCAATATACGCGCATGTTCAGCCAGAAGCTGATGGTGTCATCCAATGCGTCGTACATTCAGGGCCGCAACGGATATGGCAAGACCTATCGGGTCGGGTCGACAGCATATTATCGTTTCGACCGGCAATGGACCATGCGCGGCGGTGTCGACTATACGCGCTTTCCCAGCGGACTGGGGACCCGGAACGGCGTCAGCTTCACGATTGGGGTGGTCTTCCAGCCCAGTTACCTGCGTCGCGCTGAGGCCCGTTATGAGAGCCGCGACAAGCTGGCCGAACTTTCCTATAATCAGAGCAGCGAAAATCTGATGAACAGCCTCGGCTTCGGCGGCGTGGCCGCTTATGAAGACGGGCAGACGCGCGCGCAGGGCTACGCCACTTATTCAGCCAATCGTTTCGATGCCGCTGTCAGTCACGCGACATTCGGCCCCAGCGTCTCGCGCTTCGCCGACGTCAACGCGACGACCGTCCGCGTTGGAACGACGATCGCCTATGCCGACGGCATGTTCGGCATAGGCCGACGGGTCAACGACAGCTTCATGCTGTTGAAACCTTATGATAATCTTGGCAAACGCAGCGTCGTCGTCGGGCAGTCGCTGGCAAAGAACGACTATGTCGCCCGCAGCGGTGCCATGGGACCGGCCTTGTACAATTTCCTCGGCTCTTATGTTCCGCAATCGGTCCAATATGATGTCGAGGACGCGCCGCCGGGATATGATGTCGGCACAGGCGTTGTGCGCGTCAATCCGCCTTACAAGAGTGGGTATGTCGCACGCATCGGCACCGACGCTTTTGCCACGGCGATGGGCACTCTCGAATTGGGCGACGGCAAACCGGTCTCGCTTATCGGCGGCCGGGTCACTATGCTCGACGTCCAGGAAAAGGATGCGCCGAAGCCGATTCCGTTCTTCACCAACTCGGTGGGACGTTTCGCCGTGCCAAGCCTTACGCCGGGACGCCGTTATCTGGTGGAGACCTACGGCCCCAACGGGACGATCGACAAGGCGTTCGAATTTACCGTGCCAGCCGACACCGACGGTCTGGTAAAACTCGGCACCGTTCTTCGCGGTTCGAAAAATTAGGAGGCCATGATGCTTCGCCATTTCTTGACTTTTGCAACGGCACTGACGGCCACGTCGGCATTGGCGCAGGCGAACCCTGCGCAGACGCCGATGCAAATGGACTGCCTTGTCCGCATGACCGCTGCGCCGGCGGCGTGGATGCTCCGCGGGTATGATCCATTTGGCGGCGAGACGCCGCAGGCCACGTTCAATGTCACTTTCATCAACGATGGTGGCGCGGAATGCCGTTTCACGCCGTCGTTTGAGACGAACCAGCAGCCCTTTGGCTTGTCGAAAGGGACCGGCAGGCCGGTCGGCTATGCGCTTCTCAACCTTACCGACTCGCAGGATGTGACGCCGCGCGCGGGGCGCTCGCTTCGTACGGCATCGCAGCGCGAACTGGTGCTGGCGCCCAATGAGTCCAAGACGTTTCTCTACAAGCTCGTTGCCAATCCCGATGATGTTCGCGATTCGGGTATCTTTACGCAGGATATCAGGATCGAAGCGCAGGATCGAAGCTTCCGTTCGCTCGGCGGAACTCAGGTCGTGCTGGGACTCGAAGTCCTGCCCTCGGCGCGCATGGGGCTGGCGGGTGCATATTCGATGGCCGACGGCCACGCCGTCGTCGACTTGGGCGACTTGCGCCCAGGCATCGTGCCGGTGCCGCTGCAATTGCGTGTAAGCAGCACAGGGCAATATGATCTGCAGGTGACATCGGCCAACTCGGGCAAGCTGCGTCTTGGCGCCAGCGACTGGACGGTTCCCTATTCTGTCGCGATTGGTGGCAACTCGGTCAATCTGTCGGGCGCCAGCCGCCTTTCGGGACCGACCGGCAGTGGCTATCGTCGTGACTCACTGCCGATCCAGTTCCTGATCGGCGATACCTCTGATCGTCGTGCGGGAACATACAGCGACGTCATCTCGATTTCGGTCACGGCGCGCTGAATTCCCCGCATCGCTTGCGTCCGCTTTATGGTTAGCGGAGAGCAAACCAGTGCTTAACTCCATATTAGATGTGGGGGGATAAATAATCATCCGAAGCTTTGCCAAAGGGCAGAAAGGTTGCGGATGATCAGGAAATTCTCGCTCGGGATGGCGGCTGTTGTACTGGCGGTTGCGCCGACGGCTGCGATGGCGGCCACGTTCGGTTTTAACCTCAGCCTGATGGTTCCGGTGCACTGCACGGTCCAGCATCAGCCGACCGGATTCGGCGCGATCAGTGGCAATGCGGTGTCGCTCGGTACGTTCCGCGAATATTGCAATGCCCCGACGGGCTATGATCTCGTCATCAACTATGCCCCCGGATCGATGGAGGGCGCCCGCGTGATCGCCGGAAACGATGAAATTGTGCTGAACGGCTCGGGGCGCGCGGTTCTCAGTCGTTCCACGGGTCCCCGGATAATGGAACGGATGATAGCAGCGGTTCCTGGCGAAAACGGATTTGATACCGATCGCCTCGAACTGACAATTGTCCCGAGCTGACAACAGCAGCGGCACACTTACGGGCGAGGGCCGCGCGGAAATCCGTGAGGGCCTTCCGGGTTCGACTTCCCGACGATGCCCCGACCAAGAGTTCTCCCGATCGTAGCACGATGTTCGACACGCCCCTCGCCGCACGATTGGGCAAAAGCGACCTGACGCCACCTCTCGGCCGGGTTCGGATCAGATGCGGCCGAGGAGGCGCGCCCGAATGGCAGCGGTGTAGGTTCGCCCGATCCGGAGTTCAGTGCCATCGGCGAGGACGGCGATCAGCGCGTGGAACGGCCCCGCCTTTACCCGCTCGACCGCATCGATGCGCACCATCGTGCTTCGATGAATCCTTACGAATGCATCGCGTGGCAGCAATCGTTCGAGCGAAGCGAGATTCTCGTGATAGAGAAAGCCCTGACCGTCGGCATGAATGCGGACATAGTCGCGATCGGCGGTGACATGCGAAATCGCATCGGGACGGATCCGCACATAGTCCCCGCCCGAACGGACCCAGATTTCCGGATGGCCCGCCCCCGAGCCCTCGGCCGCACGCAGATTGGCAATGACTTCTTCGAGTTCGCGGACACGATCCGAACTCGCAAGCCGTTCGGCGGCGGCGCGGGCCCGTTCCATCGCCATCTGGAAGCGCCCTGGCTCGATCGGCTTGGTGACATAGTCGACCGCATTGGCGTCGAAGGCCCTCAGCGCCTGGTCGTTGAAGGCGGTCACGAAGATTACAGCCGGAGCGGGGTCGGCGAAGTGGTCGAGCAGTTCGAACCCGCTGCCACCCGGCATCCGGATATCGAGCAGGACGATATGACAGACGAAGCTCGCGATACGACGAGCCGCCTCGGCGACATTTCCTGCCTCCTCCACCCTGCCGACCCAAGGAAGCTGCTGGGCCAGCCGCACCGCCCGTCGACGCGCGAGTGGTTCGTCGTCGACGACAAGAATGTTCAGCCGGTCCATCAAACCGACCAGGGCAAGCGGATCTCAGCCCGGAAGTGACGGTCGGTCCGCCGGGCGTCGAAGGACGCATCGTTTCCGAAACGTGCCGAAAGTCGCTGCGCGACATTACGGAGACCGATCGGGTTCTCGTCGGGCGGCCGGGACCTGGCCGCGGCGCCAAGATCATTTTCCACGAGGAGGGCCAGTTGACCATTGCCGCGCCACGCCGAGATGCGGATGGCGACTTTCCCGGTGCTGGGCTCCAGTCCATGCTTGACCGCATTCTCGATCAGCGGCTGCAGGATCAGGTTGGGAACAAACGCGACGAGCGCATCTTCTTCGACATCGATCGTGAACTGCATGCGATCGGGAAAGCGTTCGCGTTCGATTTCGAGATAATCTTCCTGGAGTTGCAGTTCCTCTGCGAGCCTGACGTCCTTCAACGGATCGAGGTCGAGGGTCTGGCGAAGAAAGGCGGATAGCGACAGCATCATTCGCTGCGCGCGCACCGATGCCCCCTCCTCCATCAGCCCGACAGCCGAATTGATCGTGTTGAAAAGAAAATGCGGCTGGATCTGGTAACGCAGGGCGCGCATCTGCGCGGTCACCGCCTCCTCGCGAGCGATCGCAAGCCGGCGCTCGCGATCGCGTATTTCATCATTATAGATCAGGGCGATGTATAAGCACGACCAGCCAAAGAACATCGCGGTGCTCGAAATCATCGTATAGCCATAGACGATGCTGTCGAACTTACAGCTGCCGGGCGGCGCCATCCAGAGGCAGATGAGGATGTCGGCACCGCAATAGATCGCGGCAGCCACGACCGAAAAGGCGAACGCGATCGCGACCTTTATCAGCAACGACGCCGCCCGGAGCCTGAACAGCAGGACGGTGACGACGAGGGTAAGCATTGCGCCGAAGAGGTTCAGAATGACCTTGCCGAGCGCCGAGGCCAGCGGATCGACACCCGCAAGGCTCCACAAAAAGCTGTCGGTGACGAGGACGCACAGCCAGAAGACGGCGGCGAGTTTAAGGGTCGTTGCCGAAAATGCTCGCAATACCCGCGGCGCCGAATCCGCGGCCGTCGCGTGCGATCTGTTATCATCATCGACATTCGTCATCGTTCGCAAGCCATTCGCAGAAAAACCCGCCCGTTCGAGACTGCTCACACGCCAGCCATCATTTACCCTCTAACGCTTCGATTTCTGGCGGATAGCCTCGTACGCGCCATGAATCAGATGAACCCGCCACTTTCCGAACGATCGCTTCCCGGCATGATCGTCCCTCCCCACCGCGGCCAACGCGCGGCAGCGAATGAAAGCCTCTTCGTCGTCCGAATCTCGCAATTTCGCAATGACGAAGCAGCGTCGCGGATCCGATCGGCCTTTCCCGGCGCATCGATCGTCAGCATCTTTCCCATCCGCGAAGGGGCGTTGCCGGATCGAACCGGGAAAATCGACGTCGGCGCAAGCGGCCGCGCTGCCCTCACCGACCGCCAGCAGGACGTGCTTGCGCTTCTGGTACAGGGTCTGTCCAACAAGGAAATCGGTCGCCAGCTTCACCTGTCCCACTTCACCGTGCGCAACCATGTCTCGAACATATTGCGCCTTCTCGATTTTCATTGCCGTCGCGACATGCGCGAGGCACTCGCCGAACGATAGGGTCGCCAAGCGCGCCGAGCGCTGGCGCCGCGAACCTGCCATAGCGCCATGGGAAACCGGCTGCGCGTATATTCATGAACCGGTACAGAAGAAGAAGGCGCCTACGCTGGCAGCTCGTGCGGGACAACCGCAGCGATCAGCGTTTTTTGGTGAGCCCCCAGCCACATAGCGCATATCATCGCTGTCGCGGCCCGCAGGTGATGATCCGTTCGAACCGCGTGTCGGCGTCCCATCGCCCCGTCCTCGCCCAGAAAAGGATCAGACTGTTCGCCTCGTCGAGCGCCATAAGGGCCGTCTCGCCGGGATCGGCGATGCATCCCTGATCGAGATGGAGCGTCACACTCTGGTCCCCGCGGGTCCAGCTGAGCTTGCCCGTCGCGCGATCGTCGATGCTCTCGCGGCAGCGCGTTTCGCGCCTATTCTCGAGCGGAGCAAGCAAGGTCGCAATTTTTCGAAAGCCTGCCGGGCTGACAGACAGCACGATATCGACGTCTTTGCGCGCCCGCGCCTTGCTCTGATAGCGGCCTTCACCGCCCGGCCGGAGATACCAATGCACCAGCCCGTCGCCGTTCGGACCGGTCTCCGAATAGGCAATCATATCCGCCGCGTCGGACGTTTCGGCCCTTCCCGTCGGGTCGGACGTCTGGCCCGATGCGGGCGCCGCCGTCATCAGCGCAAGGAAAAACACCGCAAGATATCGCACCCCGTCACCTCCTTCGTCATCGATTCCACGGCCCACACCGGCTCTATGGGGTTCGCCGTTCGATCGCGATTCCGTGCCGCGTCAGCCAGTCCTCCACTCGTTTCAGTTCCCGGCGCGTTTCGGCATTGAGCAGCCGATCGGGAGCCATGAAGAGATAGGGCTGGAAAGTCTGGTTCTGCCGGTTCCGCGCCCCGGCCGGAGCCCCCGCTTCGAGAAGGCCGAGCACATAATGGGGCTCGTTGATCTGCGCCGCAACGTGAAGGGGGCTATTGTCCATCGCATCGCCGCGCGCCAGATCGGCCCCGGCCGCGATCAGCATCCGGACCTGCGCATCGCGTTCCGCAAACATCGCGGCGACGAGAAGCGTACGCCCTGTCAGGTGGTTCACCAACTCGCGGTCGTAGCCGCGCTGAAGCAGCAATTCGAGATAGGCCGGATTGCGCGCCGCCGCCGCCCAGTGAAGCACCGTATCGCCGGCCTCATCGCGAAAAAGCGGGTCGAAGCCGCCGTCGATCATAGAACCGAGCTTCGCGACCGTCACCGAGGACAGGTCCCAGTGCGGCGCGGCATAGCTCCGGACCTCGACCGCAGGACGGACAACAGGACTGCGCGCATAGCCGCAAGCGGAGAGCGAAACCGCGGCGACCGCAAGGCCTGCCCCGGCCCATGCCTGCAGCCCCCGCCGATGTCTCGCCATATTCATGTCTCTCAAATAGCCTGCGGATGCACCGTACAACCATCGTATTTCGCCGACCGAAAGCAATTGGCGGCGATGAACCGGTGCACTCGCTCCCTTGCATCAGCTGGCCCCGCCATGGTCAAACTTCGGGATGACCGACATGACATCCCGCGGCGCCGTCCGGCGCCCGCTTCTGCCGCCGATGCTCTGGCTGACCCGTATCGCCGTGGCGGGCTTTTTCACCGCCCATGCTGTAACCCGCATCGTTCTGGGCACCATCCCGCAATTCACCCTGTTTATGGACTCGCAGGGCTTTCCCGCTCCCGAGGCCTGGGTCTGGGCGATTACCGTCACCGAGATTGTCGCGGGCGTCCTGCTTGTCGCGGGACGGCAGGTGCGTATCGCGGCGAGCGCCCTCCTTGCCATCGCGGCGGTTGGCATCCTTCTCATCCACCGGCATTTCGGCTGGTTCGTCGGCGAGCATGGCACGGGCGGGAGCGAATACAGCGTCGCTCTGATCGTCCTTCTGCTGATCGTCATCGCCGACGACCATGACCGCCGACCTGCCTTCCAGCCATAAGCGCACCGGCCCGGCATCCCGACCTTCCGCTCTTTCAGTCCCGCGGGTCGCCGCGCGCGCCTTCATCGCCGCGGGCGCCGATGTCCCAGTACACCGCATCGGCTTGTCCGCTCCGATCGCGGACGGCACGGTGAATAGGCAGGCAGCGTTCCGGGTCGCGGCGCGTGCTGCATCTAACGCGACGGAACCGACGGTCGCCGGTTCCGTCGCAAATGCAGGACGTGGCGCCAATCACCCCGGCGTCATCTCCTGAATTCAAGGGTGCGCCAATGGGCGTTATTCTCCACGATTTCGAACCACATCGCGGAGGCATGACCACATTTCCCAAAAGGCGCCGGCGCACCCCACAAAACCAACACTCGCGCGAGCCCGACAGCGGCCACAAGGCGCTGCTGCTATCCATGGGCGGCGAGGACGAAACGAGGATGGACAAAGCATGAATGTTTCTACCTCGCGCCACGCCCGCTACCGGCGCTGGCCGTCGGCGCGGCTGTTCGGGCGCGCGGCCGCGATCGGCTTCGCCGCAGCGGCTGTCCCGACTGGCGCCCAGACGATAGACAAGGAAAAAAGCATCTGCCTCGAGCACGACGAGACCGAGCAGCCCGACCGGATCATCCTTGCCTGCACGTCGGTAATCGCCTTTCGCACCCTCCGCGACGCCGACCGCTCGCTGGCCTTCTTTCGGCGCGCCGAAGCCAATCTCACCAAGCGCCGACTCACGCTTGCTCTGGCCGACTATGATGCGGCAATCGCGATTGCGCCCGGCATGGCGGATGCCCATTTCGGCCGCGGCGTCGTCCATATGGGAATGTCGGTGCCCGGCGAACCCGCACTCGCCGATTTCGACGCGGCGATCCGGCTCGACCCCCGTCATGACCGCGCCTTCAACAACCGTTCGCTGATCCAGCCTGACGAAGAAAAGGCGCTCGCCGACATCAGCGAAGCGATCCGGATTGCACCTCGGGCGACCTATTATAACAATCGGGCGCATATCCTCACGCGGCGAGGCGACCACAAGGGCGCGCTTTCCGACTACAGCCGGGCGGTCGAGCTGGATCCCTCCGAATCCAGCTATCGCAGCAAGCGTGGCGACACGTTGATCGAGCTTGGTGCCGTGAAAAAGGCAATCGCCGACTATACGGTTGCCATCGCCCTTGCCCCGAAAATTCCGCGCAACCATTCGGGCCGCGCCGCCGCCTATGAGCGGATCGGCGCGCATACGAAAGCGCTCGCCGATGTACGCGAAGCCCTCCGGCTCTTTCCCGGCGACTGGCAGGCGCGCGATCTGCTTTGCAAACTCGTTCCTTCGGCGCAGCGAACCACGGACGAGCAGCGCACCTGTCCCGCTGTTCCGTCCGGGCACCCCTGATATGGCGGGCAGTTCCCGGATCGCAATCTAGCAGCCTGAACGACAGGCAGGATCAGCACCGGCGATCGGTTCGGCGACGGTGACGGCGGATTTGATTTTGCCTGCGGTTGATGCCACGAAGCCAGCGTGAAACGGGGCGAACATCATGGTGCACTGCGCGAAGCGCTGATCGAAGCGGCGCTCGCGCTCCTCGACGCGAAGGGAAGCGAAGCCGTCACGATCCGCGCGGTCGCGCGGTCGGCGCAGGTATCGCACGCCGCGCCGGCCAATCATTTCGTCGACCGGCGCGCCCTATTGACGGGCATTGCCATCGACTGCTTCGAAACGCTTCTGGCGGAACTTCTCCGCGCCAGATCCGTCAGCGGCTCGGCGCGCGCGCGTATCGACGCGTCGATCGACGCCTATCTCGCTTATGCCCTCCGGCATCCGCATCGCTATCGGCTCATGTGGCGGATGGACATGCTCGACCAGGGGGACGGGCGACTGACCGCACTCGTCGAGCGCCTCTATGCAGATCTCGAAGAGGATGTGCAGGCGCTCGGCCCGACGATGTCGGGACGTTCGACTATGATCGTCATTGCGCTGGGCTCGGTCATCCACGGCTATGCGTCGATGCGGATCGATGGAAATTTCTCGGCTGCCACCGACGAGATCAGCGGCAAGTCAAGACATCAGGCGATCGTCGACGCGCTCCTGCGCTGACCGGCCGTGCGTCGCCCACAGAATGGAGAGCAGGCCCGCACTGGCAAGCACCATGATCGCGACGGCCGAATTGACGCCCGCGACGACCAGCTCGCTGCCGTCGCTGTGCCGCATCGTACCGCCGTAGAGTGGCGCCAGCAAAAAAGAGAAGAGAAAGCTCCCGGTCAGCACGAGCCCTATCACCGCCGCGAGCCGGACACGGCCGGCTCCCCAGGCGAGCCACAGGCAGAGAAGGGACAGACCACTGTTTGCAGCAAGTTGCCAGACCTCGTGCAAACGCGCGTGGCCCGGCCAGTCGGGATTGAAGACATGCGTGGGTCCGATTTCCAGGATGGGCGTAAGCAGGCCCGCCGGAACGAGACACACGGTGAGAAGAAGAGGTAGACGCATGGGGCAACTCCGTAATTGACACTGTCAATTACGGCTATCTGATAGACAGTGTCAATCGTATATGCCGGTTCGTTTGCTGTCGGGTCGGCGGCGGTTCGCTAGCGCAGCGCGTTGGCCCACTGCACGGTTCTGAGATCGCGATGATGGGTAGGCGATGCCGGGCGCACCACGGGAAGCGATCAGGCAAGATCGCGCACCTTGGCTTCACGCGCCCAATGACGCCGTGGGCCCACGCTTTCGAACTTGTCGATCGCAACGATACCGCCGTCCTTTTCGATCCCTGCCTTGTCGAGCAGCAGCTGCGTCGCCTCGTCATAGGCGATTGTCTTGCAATGCCCATAGGCGTCCATGAACCACTGGACAGCGGCGCCTTGCGAAGACAGCGCCATGGCCTGTTCGTCAGTCAGGATCGACGCGACGGCATCGAACAGCACCGACGGCGAGCCTGCCAACTGGCCGTCGGCCTTGAGGGTGCCGCCCTTGACCTTGATCCCCCCGACCTTGGGCGCGACGAGGAAGACCGTGCCACCGGCGCTTTCGATACCGCCTTTCAGCTTGTCGATCGCGGCCTTGTCCGAACCTTCGGAGAAAAGGATCGCGACCTTGCGGCCTTCCATCATGTCGTCGGCATTCTTCTGGATCGACAATGCGTCGGAGGGTTTGAGATCGACCGGCGCACGAGCCGCCTTTTCCTTCGCAGGCAGGTCGATCGCAAGGCCCGCGGCCACGCGCTTCGCCAGATCCTCATCGATGTTGCGAAGCTGGCCAACGACGCGCGCGCGGATATGGTCGAGCGTCACCTTCGAGAGTTCGAACACCAGCGCCGAGGCGATATGCGCCTGCTCATTCCCGGTTTGCGACAAGTAGAAGAGTCGCGCCTGGCTGAAATGGTCGGCGAAAAGCTCGGCGCGAACGCGCAGCTTCTGCGCGGGATCGTTGCGCTCGTCGTTGGTCGCAAATGTCGTGAAGCCCGTCGCGGCGCTCGCGCGCGGTCCGCCATTCTCGCCCGCCTCGGCAAGACTGTTGGGCTCGTAATTGGCGCGCCCTGTAGGAACGAGCGTCTGCATCATCCCGTCGCGCTGAAAATTGTGGAACGGGCATTTGGGAGCGTTGATCGGAATCTGGTGGAAATTGGTCGTGCCGAGCCGCGATTTTTGCGTGTCGAGATAAGAGAAGAGCCGACCCTGCAGCAGCGGATCGTTGCTGAAATCGATGCCGGGTATGATGTTCGACGGCAGGAAAGCGACTTGCTCGGTCTCCGCGAAGAAATTGTCGACGTTGCGGTTGAGAGTCATCCGCCCGACGATCTCGACGGGGATATCCTCTTCGGGGATCAACTTCGTCGCGTCGAGCACATCATAGGGCTGCTTTTTGGCGAACCCCTCGTCGAACACCTGAACGCCGAGATCCCAGGCCGGGAAGTCGCCGGCATCGATCGCCTCGAACAGGTCTCGGCGATGGAAGTCGGGATCGGCGCCGGCGATCTTGACTGCTTCGTCCCATGTCGTCGACTGGATGCCGAGCACGGGCTTCCAGTGGAATTTGACGAACTTGCCCTCGCCCTTTTCATTGACGAACCGGAAGGTGTGAACGCCGAAACCCTCGATCATGCGCAGGCTGCGTGGAATCGTGCGGTCGGACATCGCCCACATGATCATATGCATTGCCTCGGGCATCAGGCCGATGAAGTCCCAGAAGGTGTCGTGCGCGCTGGCGGCCTGCGGATAGCCACGGTCGGCCTCCATCTTCACCGCGTGGACGAGGTCGGGGAATTTCATCGCGTCCTGGATGAAGAAGACCGGGATATTGTTGCCGACAAGATCCCAGTTGCCGCTGTCGGTATAGAGCTTGACCGCGAACCCGCGCACGTCGCGCGGGGTATCGACCGAGCCGGCGCCGCCGGCGACGGTCGAGAAGCGGACAAACACCGGACAGGTTGCGCCCGCCTTCTGCAAGATCGACGCCTTGGTCAGCGCAGGTATCGCCTTGGTGCATTCGAACACGCCATGCGCACCCGAACCGCGTGCGTGGACGATCCGCTCGGGGATGCGTTCGTGGTCGAAGTGAAAGATCTTCTCGCGGAGGACAAAATCCTCGAGCAGCGTCGGCCCGCGCTCGCCAGCGCGGAGCGAATTCTGATTGTCGGAAATACGATGGCCGAAATTGTCGGTGAGATAGCCCGCGGCATCCGCGACCTCATCTCCGACTTCCTGGTGCAGTTCATCGCCATTACCCCGCCGTTCGGTCGACGCGATACGCCCCTGCCCCGGCTGATGGTCGCGAAGGGCGTGATCTGTCGCGGGAGACGGCGTGGGCTTTTTGGCCATGATCGATTCCTTGGGTCGGAGGAAGTATGAGTCCTCAACCCGCCGCTCGCCGCTAAGTTTCGCCTGGCGCCCCAAGTCGTCTCATTTCTGGTCGACCATTACATGCCCGTCCTGTGGGGCGCGGGCCCTCCCAGCACCGCGTCCGCTTCATCGATGACAACCATCGGCATCAGTTGATTGCCTGCCGGGAGCAAGGCAAGAATGATGTTCATGATGCAATCTCCCGGGAAATCGGATTGTGCCTGGTCGTACGGAGTATCGGCCCAGGCATCGGGCTGCGTCGCGACCGCACCGCGCAGGAAGAGCGAAGCCCGGCCAGAGACCCCGGTGCAGATATCTTGTCACAGAGCTCGGGTATCCGCTTCGATCTTGAAGCGCCGTCTGTCATCGCCAGTCGGTGGCGGGGACCACGCAAAAAGGGCGGCAGATCAAGTCAGAGCATTGAAGTCGATTTGCCCCACACATGCGCACAAGAAGTTCAAGTCTAAGTCGCCATCAGGTTCCGAACCGAGACTTTGAGGCTCTGACGGCAGGCGAGGTAGCCTACAAGGCACACAGTCGCCACCATGGCAAAGACCATCCCAGCCGCCCAAAGAATGTCCGGATTGTAGGTCAGATTGAACTGGGCCTGGTAGATTAGCAATCCCGCGCTCCAAGTACCCGCGATAGCGCCAGTGGCGGCGATCAGGGCCGTAACGCTCCAATCATAGAAATTGAGCTTCAGGCAATCCCCCTCCCTAAGCCCCATGCTCATCAGCAGACCATTTTTCTGGCGGTCATCGGCGCTGAAGCCGCTCACCGACGCAGCGAGCACAAAGAGCGCCAGCAACAGCACCATGGCCGCATAGCCGCTCGTTACTTTCGTCACGATCCCGAGCGTCCGGTCAAACCGTTCGGTCAGTTCCTGAAGCGGGACAAGCGAGAGGGTGGGGTGTCGTTGCCACAGGCCAGCCAGCGCATCCCACGCCGGTTCGGGCAATTCCATGCTGCCCATGTAGCGGGTCGGGGCGTCGATATGCGCTCTGGCCGCCAACGGCACCTGGAACCAGAAGGTGATCGACTCGCCGCCCGGTTTGTACGCGTGGCTTGCCACCAGCGTGAAGTCGTAGGGATTGCCGCCGATCTGATAAGTGAGCGTGTCGCCATAGCTGAACCCCATGTCTGTCATGACTTCGGGTTCGGCGGAAATCTGCCGCCAGTTGTCCGTGCCGGCCGGCCACCAGTTGCCGCCGACGAGACGGTTGTTTCTGGGCATGGCGTCGGTCCAGCTCAGCCGGATCGGATCTTTGAGTGTGGCGAGTGTGTCGCTGGGTTTCTGGATGTCTGAAAGCGCTTTGCCGTTCACGGCAATAAGCTGTGCAGACATAAACGGGCGCAGGGAGCGTATGCTGCTGCCCGTCTCCCCCGCCCAACGACGGATGGCGTCAACCTGGTCGGTCTGGGCTTCGGCAATCATGAGATTGCCGTCATGGCTCCGGCCATAGCCTTCCATCGTCGTGCCCAGGTCACGCATCAGCATCAGCGAGAATAGCAGGAGAAGCCCGCACAATCCGAGGCCCATCACCTGCGCCGATTTGGCAAACAGGCGCTGCCGCATCATAAAAAATGCGAAGGGCAGCAGGCCGGCGCGTCGGCGGCCCCAAACATCTCCCACGCGGATGACGGACCAGGTCAGCACCACCATCAGGATGAGCGCTGCAGCGATGGCCGTGAGCGTCATGCCGGTCAGCAGCCAATTGTCCGAATAGGCGGCGGCCAGCAGCGTGACCGACGTGATGCTCCAGAACAGCCGATGCCACACATAGCTGCTTTCGGCCGGATTGCGGATGAGCGAAAGCAATGACGCGCGGGACAGCTGGATGAAGCTGGGAACCTGAAGCGAGAGCAGCAACAGAAAGAAAAGGCCGATCGTCTTCAAGGCAGGCGCCGCATGCCATGTGGCGCGAAGGCCGGGGAAATATCCCTGCAGTTCGGCGACGATCACGCCGTACGCGAATATGGCCAAGGCGCTGGCGACGGCGATGGACAGAATGAAACCTGCCAGCCATTCGCCCAGCGCCATCAACATGGCGGTGCGCGTGCGGACGCCAAAGCTCGCATAAATCGCAAGCCGATAGCGCATCTTGGCAAGCCACCGGCGATTGGTCATATCGAGCGCGACGGCACCCATGAAAAACAGGATCACCGATGCCAGCCCGAGGAAATTTTCGGTGCGTTGCCAGAAGCTGGCGAGCGGGTGCTGGCCGCCGAATTTCTTGATCACGCTGGCGCCGGGCAGAGTCCCACGCGACCATTTTTCAATCGCCTGTTGCTGGTTCTCATCCGCCGTGACGAGATAACGCATGCGGCCCTTGCTGCTCTTGATCGATGCGATATCGAGGCTTTTGGCGTACACCATGGCGCGCATGGCCACGCTATGCCCTTCCATAATGCGGTCGGGTTCGTGAAACAGGATGGCGCTGAGCCGTAAATCTGTGCCGCCGATGGTGAGATTGTCGCCGACCTGCGTCCCCAGCTTCGTGGCAAGTCGCGAATCGATCCAGATCTCGCCGACCCCCGGGCCTCGGCTGACGGCGCGCTGCGTGGCCACCGGGGTGTCGCCGATCTGAAGATTGCCCTGCAACGGATAGGCCTCATCGACCAGCTTCAGTTGCACGCGGGCCCATTCATTCTTGTGCGTGAGGGTGATGTCGGCCAATTGTGTGACCGACAGGCCCGCCGCCATGGATTTGAATGTGGCTTCATCCCTTTCCGTCAGTGGCGAATGGCTCTCAATCACGAGGTCGGAGCCAAGCATCTGGTCGAGGTTGCCGGCCAGATAATTTTGGATCGACGCGCTGGTGAGCGTCAGCGTCATCAGGAAAAACAGCAGTGCGGTTTGCGTCGCCATGCTGATGCGCCCGTCGCCGCCTTTGAGGTCGCGAAAGCTGTTCTCAAGGATCAGTTTGAATCGGTTCATGCCGCGACCTTCAGCTGTCCGGCGTCGAGAAGCAGGCTTGCGTCGGCACGCATGGCCAATTGTCTGCTGTGGGTCACGATCACCAGGCCGCACCCCGTCTCGCGGGCGCAGTCGAACATCAGCCTGGCCACGCTTTCGGATGTGTGCCTATCGAGATTGCCGGTGGGCTCATCGGCGAAGATAAAGCGCGGCGCGGTAACAAAGGCCCGCGCCACCGCAATCCGCTGTTGTTCACCGCCGCTCAACTGGTGCGGCCGGTGCCGGGCACGATCTTTCAGTCCCACCCTTTCGAGCCAAAGGGCGGCAATGTCGAACGCATCCCGGTTGCCCTTCAGGCGCAGCGGTAACGCCAGATTGCCGATGGCATCGAGCTCCGGCATCAGATGAAATTGCTGGAAAATGAAGCCGGAACTGGCACGCATCGTCAGCGCGTCCACTTGGGCGCCATCGATAGTAAAGCGCACGTCGCCGCCCGCAGGGATCTCCAGCCCCGCGGCAATCGACAGCAGGCTGGACTTTCCCGCTCCCGAAGGGCCGATGATGGCCAGCGTTTCGTCCGCCCGGATCGTGCAGGAAAGGCTTTGGAACAGCTCGATCCGTTCGCTGGTCGTATCGAAATGATGGCTGATCCTGTTTAACTCGATGGTATCCGGCATAATCTGCTCCTGTCGATGCTCGCGCCGTCACCGACGGCAATGGCAAACGAAGGTGAAAGTGGGCGCGCCAACAGTCGCTGAAGCTGCGACGCGAGCGGCCGAAAACGGATGGGAGGAAGCCCGGCTTGCTTCGAGGGGTGCTCGTACCGCGGCGAACGTCAAACATTCGTCAAACGGCAAGCCGCCGGGCGCTCACTCAACACCGGCTAATCATGACATCACTGCATCGTTGCCAGTTTGCTGCGGGCCTCGGCGATTGCGGACGCCAATTCCGGCCTTTTGAAATGCGGCGAGGCCAATTCCATCACTTCCAACCCGTTCGCCAGCGCGTTGCGGTCCGACCCCGCCGATTGGGCCCGGTAGAAACCCCACATGGCAATGAGCGGGACATCGTATAATTTGGGGTCCGCGTTAAACGACGCCCGCGCTTCCGCCTTGTCGCCGCTCAGCATCTGGGAAAGCAGCGCCATGCTCCGCTCATCGACCCATGGCTGGCGCGGCGCAAGCGGGCGCCCCATCGCCTTGACCACGGCCTCTGCCGCCGCCGCCGTGGACGAGGGGTTTTGTCCGGTCACCAGCCTGCCGTCGGTCACGACATGGCTTAGCATCATCGGGGCCTCGCTGAATTTCGCGCCCGAGCCGCGCAATCCGCTTTCCAGAAGCACGGGAAACGAAGGAGCCCAGCCCTTGCCGAACAGGGCCTCTTCCTCGTTCGAAAACCCGGTTACGGAACGCCCTTCAAGGAATGAGGCGCCGCCTTTGAGCGGCAAATTCATGAACACGGCAGGGCCATGGCAAACCGCGCCGATGACCCCGCCAGCCTGATATGTTGCGGCCAGCATCGTTTTCAGATTGGCGTTGATCGGCAAATCGAACATCGCGCCTTTTCCGCCAATGATAAAGATCGCGGCATATTCTTCGTCCCTGACGCTCGCGAGGGCGCGGCTGCTGGTCAGTTTCTCAAC
The DNA here is from genome assembly GCA_051861185.1 of Sphingopyxis sp. GTDB lineage: Bacteria > Pseudomonadota > Alphaproteobacteria > Sphingomonadales > Sphingomonadaceae > Sphingopyxis. Next base: position 473,619 of record JBIMKQ010000002.1, on the reverse strand, counting down.
GGCCTTGGGGTCGGCCAGAAAGCGACTATTATAGGGCTTGGCGGGATTGAATTGGTCGGCCACGGCGGTCCCGCCGGACGGGCTTGCAATATCAACCTGCAGGCCATTATCGGTGAAGACGAAATAAGCTTGTGACAGCTCGTCCATTTCAAAACCGGGGCGCGTCTTGCCATCATCCAAGCCATTGCTGCTGATGACGAGCAGCACGCGATCGTTGGCATTCGGCGCAGCATTTACGGGCGCCAAGATAAGCAAACCCAGCACGCTCGTCAGCATCGTTGTTATCCGGAACTGCATCTTCTAACCTTTCATATGTTTGACAATGCCGGAGGCTGTCGCACGGGGCGCGTCATGCGAATGTAAAGTTCCATTTGACGTTTGTTTGACAATGAGCACGTCAGATTGCGGCGGTGACATCCAGGAAATGCCTTTTGAGCAACAGCTTTGATATATTGCTGGTGGAGGACAATGCGGATCTTGCCTGCAATATTGTCGATTATCTCGAGGCGCTTGGGCATCGGCTGCACTACGCTGCGGATGGAGAGTCCGGATTGCGGGAAGCTCTGGTCAACCCGGTCGACATCATACTTCTCGATCTTGCCTTGCCCAACCGCGATGGATTGAACGTCTGTGCCGAGATACGCCGCCGCGCAGACCGTCGCGTACCGATATTGATGTTAACCGCGCGCGATACCCTTGATGACAAGCTGGCTGGTTTTGCCAGCGGCGCCGACGATTATCTGGTCAAACCTTTTTCGCTGGCAGAGCTTGCCGCGCGGGTCGTGGCGCTCGCCCAGCGCACCCATTTGGGGCAGCTATATCGTTTTTCGGTCGGCCCCTTGACCATAGACCGGCAGGCTCGCGTGGCAACGAGAGAGGGGCAGCAGCTTCGTTTGACGCCGCTTCTCTGGGAATTGCTCTTGATGCTGGCTGAAGCGTGGCCGCATCCCGTTAGCCGCGGCGAAGCGACGTTGCGGCTATGGGGCGATGAGCCGCCCGCTTCTGATTCCCTCCGCGCGCATTTGCACCTGCTGCGCCAGGTGGTGGACAAACCGTTTCACCTTCCTTTGATCGAAACCGTGCACAGCGTTGGGTTTCGTTTGAAAGTCGAGCAATGACGTCGAGGCGTCATAGCCTGCGGGGGCGGATTGTTCTCACGATCATCGGCAGCGTGATTGCAACCAGCCTTGTCTTTGGTCTCGCGGCCTTTGGCATCGCCTATATAATGGAAGACCGCTTGTTCCAGCGCGCGCTGGAGGACGAAGTTGCGCATCAGAAATCCTCTTGGCAGCGCATCGGAGCGCTCGCGGCTCCAGAGAATTCTGACGTTAGTATTTATCGGGGCAATCAGGCGCTGCCCCCGGACATCCGGAAGGAATTCGCAGAGAATCACGCGCAGACCGAATTTTACGGTCGCGAAGGCCGCCATTATCATATCCGGCGCTTTGAACTGGACGATGGCCGGTCAGACGCTGGGTCGACACGAGCGGTCGCGGTGATTGAAGTCAGCCGAGACTTGCTGGTTCGCCCCTACCGGGATTCGATTATCGCGCTACTCGTCGCGATAGGCCTCTTTATCGCGATCTTTATGGCGGCATTAAGCTGGTGGCTCGTCAACCGGGCAATGAAGCCGCTTAGCGTCCTTGCACAAGACGTTGCCAACGCCGAGTCCGCGATCCCTATCCTTTATGCGAAGGATTATCCGGCCAATGAAATCGGGATGCTGGCGGAAGCTTTGGAGCAAGCCTTTGCGCGTATCCGCGGATTTGTTGACAGGGAGCGGACATTCACCCGTGATGCCAGTCACGAATTGCGAACGCCGCTCGCCGTGGTTCGCGGCGCAGCAGAGGTCATAGGGCTCAACCGCGACCTTCCGTCACACATGGCCGAACCGCTGCGTCGTATCGAAACGGCAACCACGGATATGGCACTCGCTCTCGATCAGTTGCTCGCCTTGGCCCGTGAGAGCGAAGGCGTACTCAAAGAGCCGGTGGCGCTCCGGCCTATGATCGACAAAGCCGTATCGTGGGCGAAAGTGCGTTATCCCAATTGCCTGATCGCGGTCTCGACCAAAGTCGACAACGACGCTGCAGTCTCCGTCCATCCGACCTCGTTACAGCTGGTGCTCAACAATCTGATTGGAAATTGTTTTCAGCATGTTGGGACCGGACAGCTGGCGGTCGACTTCCAAGGCAACTGTCTGTCGATCTCGGACGATGGGCCCGGCTTCCAAGCGGGCATCGACCCGTTCACACCATTTGCGAAGGGCGACACCAGCAAAGGGAGCGGCCTGGGCCTCGACATTTCCCGGCGTCTTTGCGATGCGGCGGGGATCGGCCTGACTTTTGGCGGCAGCAAGGGTGAGCAAGGCGCACATTTTCGCCTTCAATTTTGCTGACCGTGAAACCAAAGCCCAGCCTGTCGACAAGCTCGCACGGAGGTAGGACCGAGCAAGCAGACGCCCTATCGGAAGCTCCCGGCCGAAGGCACCACGTTTGAAAAGACTTTGGACGACTTGCGTCAAACGCTCGCCAAACACGACCTGACCGGGACGAAAGTCCCGGTGAACGAAACGGCGTATCTACTTGGATTTTCCCAGCCTGCCGCTTTTTCCCGTGCTTTTCCCACTGGACGGGCAGAAGATCACGGGTTGAACGGTGGAGTCGGACGGTCGGCTTTCGGATAGGGCGGCATCAAAGCAGACATCGGCGCCCCCCGAGTGATGACCAGCCTTCGATCCCATACACGAGCCGGCACCCTCATAACACCGGTCTCGAGGATTCGCTGCTCAACGTCACGATCGACGGCACGCCGCAACGCGGTACGCTGTTCCACCATATCGGCCACGTGACGATGGAGCCCGAAATACTCGAAACCGTCGACATGCAGGCCGGCCCGGGCGAAGCGACCGCGGGCTTCGGCGCGGTCGGCGGCGCGATCCGCTTTCGTACCCGCAACGCGGTCGATATGCTGCAGGACGGCCGCGACATCGGCGGGATCGCCAAGGCGGGCTGGTTCAGCAACGATGGCTATAAACTGAGCGGCACCGTCTATGGCCGCCTCGCCGGCGACATCGGCATCCTTGCCTCCTACGTCCATGTGAACCGCGATGCTTACAAGGATGGGGACGGCGTTCGCCAACTGGCGACCGGGCGCTTCGCGGCAATGCCGATCGCATCCGGCTCCTCGATAATCGAACATTCCCATGCGCCCCGGAGGCCTGTGCCTCCGCCTCTGGTGACGATCGCTAACGCGGACTTGAGGCCTTGTGCAGAATGTTTTGAAGGTTTCCGCCCGACTCTATACGGGCACCGGATTGGTTGCTTCCATCGCCTCGCGCTCGGCTTCCGCACCCAGCCGTTCGTGTAAAGGCAGATCGCCAGGATTTTGACTACAATGAATTATCGCCATTCCTTCCATGCTGGCAACAGTGCCGATGTCGTAAAGCACAGCCTGCTGATCGCCCTCGTGCGGGCCTTGCAGCAAAAACCGGGCGCGCTGACCCTGATCGACACCCATGCCGGTTGCGGGCTGTACGACCTTGGCGGCGAGGAGGCGAGGCGCACCGGCGAGGCCACACAGGGCGTGCTGCGGACCTTCGCCGACGCGAACCCCTTGCTGGACGACTACCGCGCCGCCGTACAGGCGGTGAATGCCGGGGCCGAGCCTCGCTTCTACCCCGGATCGCCGCGAGTTCTGGCGCAGCTTCTGCGTCCGCAGGATTTTCTGATCCTGAACGAAAAACATCCCGACGACGCCTACGCCCTGCGCGGCGCCATGCGCGACACCTCCGCCGCCGTGCATCAGCGCGACGCCTACGAGCTTTGGCTGGCGATGCTGCCGCCCCGCACCGCGCGCGGCGTGGTGGTGGTCGACCCGCCGTACGAGCAGACCGATGAACGCGCCCGTATCACCGCCACCCTCGCAGCCGCCCGCCGCAAATGGGCGCATGGTGTGACCGTGGTCTGGTATCCGCTGAAAGATCGCGAGACGCATACGCGGTGGAAGCAGCAGTTGCGGAAACTCGGCGTCCCGAAGTTTCTGGTGGTCGAGCATTGGTTGTACGATCGCGATCAGCCCGACATTTATAACGGCGCGGGCCTTTTCATCGTCAACCCGCCCTACGCCTTCACGCAGGCGCTGCCGCCTCTACTCGAAGCTCTGCGCGCCGCGCTGGCGCCGGAGGGGCATAGAGGAGAGATCACAACCGATTGGTTGGGCGATTGCGATTAGTCGCCGTTGGCATCAACCATGAAGACCGTGGGCTTGCCGCGAGATGCCGGATCCCATCCTGCCGACAATGCCGCTCGCACCCCTCGCGAGGCTACCGCGTCGTTGATGTGTGAACGCCCTTTCGGCAAACCTTTCAGCAGGCGCTTTGGCGTCGGAAATTCCAGCACGGCTTCGCGTGGCATATCTCTCTGGCGCAAGGCGACCCTCATGCCCCTCCAGCCTTCGGAAGAGGACATTTGGGGTTCGCTCAGGAGTTCCCAGTCATATTTGACACCATCGATTTGGACGGTGCCGCCGCGGCCGTGCATGTGAAGCATAGGAAGCCCTTAGCATATCAGGCGCGGCGCTCCAGTCGCTTCACATCAAAGATCGGCTACCGGAATATTTTAGCGACCAAGGCAGCCGCTTCGCGGCGACGATTGGCCGATAGCCGTCGGTCTGCTTCTGGCACAATGTTCGCTAAAGCGGACAGGCAAAGAGGCGGAGACTCTTGAAGCGCCTGCTGGCTCGTCAATACGGGATAGGCCTTCCATCCCAGCCGTAGAATCCGCCGCTATCCGTTGACGATAGCTGATCGATGACGCCCAGAATGTGCATCGCGCTATTATCCGCACTAAAGAGCGATGATTCAGCTACTCGCGCCTGAAACGGCTCCGAGAGCGGCGTGTCGACTGTTCCGGGGTGCATTGCCGCGACGATCGCTTCCGGATTGCTGCGGCCGAGCTCTATCGCGAAGCATCGCACCAGAGCATTGAGCGCCGCCTTGGAAGCGCGGTAGCTGTGCCATCCGCCAAGTCTGTTATCCGCAATCGAACCAACGCGAGCAGAAAGAAATATCGCGACCGCTCGTTGCCGCCGGGCAAGCAAGGGAAGAAAATGTTTTGCGACGAGCGCGGGCCCGATGCTGTTCACAGCGAAGACCTCGGCCATCACCGATGCTTCAAGCTGCCGGAGGCTTTTTTCAGGACGGATGTCAGTCCTGCGATGCAGCAGCCCCGTCGCCACGATCAACAGGTCGAGAGCGCCATCTTGGGCAATCTGGCGACCTGCCTCGGCAAGCGTGTCGTCGTCCAATATGTCGATCGTCAGCCTAGTTACATTGGAATGGTGCGCCGCATGGGGCCGCCTGCTCCCGGCATAGATGCGGTCAAATCGCCCCGACGCCACGAGTTGATTCACAAGCGCGGCACCGATACCGCCGCTGCTTCCGATCACCAAGGCGCGCTTGACGCTCAAATGCTGCTCCTCCCGGCCATGACGTCGGTCCGGCACCCCGACGCTCTTAATCGGCGGCAGCGCGATATCCCATATGCCTCAAAGGGAAGGTGGAGCGGTGGCTAGAAACCGGCCTCGACCGCGAGCCGGATCGCATCGGCCGTGGTTTCGACGCCGAGCGCGCGCAGCAGCGCAGCGCGGTGCATCTTGATCGTCCGCTCCGACAGGGAAAGTGTGAAGGCGATCTGCTTGTTGAGCTGTCCGCTCGCCATCAGCTTCAACACCTCGCGCTGCCGCGGCGAAAGCGCCTCGATTTGGGCGCGCGCCCGCGCGCTCCGTCCTCCGACCGCCTCGCCGGCCTCGTCGACCTCGATTTGCGAGCCGAGAAAATATTCGAGGGTCCCTCCGGGGCCGAAGATGGGCGCCACCAGCACGGCATTGCGGAATGGCGTTCCGTCTTTCCGGTAGTTGAGGATCTCGACGAGCGCCGGCCTCTGCTCCCGGATGGCGGCCCGCAAGGTCTCGGTCAGTTCGGGCTCGGTGCCCTGCCCGGCGAGAAAGCGGCAATTGCGTCCAAGAATTTCCTCCGGCCCATAGCCGGTGAGCGCCGAGAAGGCAGCATTGCACTCGACGATCGGATTGTCAGGCAGGCGCGGGTCGCTGATCACCGCGGCGATCGGGCTGGCCGCGATCATTGTCTTCAATGACATATTATCTGCCTGCTCTCCCCTGGGTGCCCCAAGGGACATGTTGCGACACTTCCCCTCGCTCATGCAAGCCTGCGTCGATGGGAATTGCGACGAACCGGAAAAAATTGCGCATGATGCTTCGCAGATTGACGGCAAAGACATGCTCACGGGCGGCCGTCGGACGTCGTCCGTGCCACCTTGGTGACCGCGAGGTCATGGTCTGATGCGGGTCGCGATCATCGGAGCCGGTATTGCGGGGCTCGCCTGCGCCAGGCGACTGCGCGATGCCGGGCTTGAGGCGACACTGTTTGACAAATCCCGCGGCGTCGGCGGCCGCCTCGCGACCCGCCGCGCGGATCCCGGCAATCCCGAGGTCGCATTCGATCATGGCGCAACGCATTTCACGGCACGCTCAGAAGGCTTTACCAGGCTGGTAGCAGCGTGGGAGAAGGCAGGCCTCGCCGCTCGTTGGCCGGCTGCGGGGGCGCACAGCTGGGTCGGCACGCCGACCATGACCGCACCGCTGAAAGCTCTCGCGGACGATCTCGATGTCCGCCTGTCGCGACCGGTCACGGCCTTGACCAAATCTCGCGCGGGCTGGACACTTCACAGCGAGGCAAAACGGCTCGGAAAATATGATGCGGCGGTGATCGCCATCCCCGCCGAGCAGGCAGCGCCGCTTCTGTCGCTTCACGATTTCGAGATGGCGCGCGCCGCCATGGCGGTGCGCTACAATCCCTGCTGGACCGCGATGTTCGCCTTCGATGAGCGGATCGAGGAGCTTCCCGATTTCCTCCGCGGCGCCGGCTCGCTTGTGACCGCTGCGCGCGACAGCGCGAAGCCCGGCCGCGCGCCGGGCGAGCGGTGGGTCGTGCAAGCCGACTGGACCTGGTCGGAGGCACATCTCGCCTGCGACGGCGCGAGCGTGGCGCCAGCGCTTCTCGCAGAACTGGGCAAGATCGCCGGACGCGACTTGCCCACCCCAAGCCATATCGCGGCCCATCGCTGGCTATTCTCGCAGCCCTCGGGACAGGATCTGAAGCTGCTCTGGAACCCTGCCATTGGTCTCGGCGCCTGCGGCGACTGGCTCTATCACGGCTTTGCCGAATATGCGTGGCTGTCGGGCCATGTACTCGGCGCGGCGATTGCGGCAGAGGCGCCGCGATGACGCGCGCGATCGTGATCGGAGCCGGCATCGGCGGCCTCGCCCTTGCCATCCGTCTCCAGTCGGCGGGCCTCGATACGCTGCTCGTCGAAGCGCGCGACCGGCCGGGCGGTCGCGCCTATGTCTTCGAGAAGGACGGCTTCACTTTCGATGCCGGGCCGACGGTGATCACCGATCCGGCCTGTCTTGCCGAGCTTTGGGAACTGAGCGGCCAGCGGCTCGAGCGCGATGTCGATCTCGTTCCGGTCTCGCCCTTTTACCGGCTGAGCTGGCCCGACGGATCGACTTTCGATTATGGCAATGACAAGGAGGCGCTCGCCCGTCAGATCGCCGCGCTCGATCCTGCCGATGTGGCGGGATATGAGCGGTTTCTTGGCTATTCCGCGTCGGTTTTCGAGGAAGGCTATGTGAAGCTCGGCGCGGTGCCCTTTCTCGATTTTCGTTCGATGCTGAAAGCGGCGCCCGCTCTTTTGCGGCACCGTGCCTGGCGCTCGGTCTATAAGACCGTCGCGAGTTATGTGCGCAGCGAGAAGCTGCGCGAGGCGCTATCCTTCCATACCTTGCTCGTTGGCGGCAACCCGATGGCGACGAGCAGCATCTATGCGCTCATCCACAAACTCGAGCAGGATGGCGGAGTCTGGTATGCGCGCGGCGGCACCAACCGGCTCGTCGCCGGCATGGCTGCGCTGTTCGCGCGCCTCGGCGGCTCGCTGCGGCTCGGCGATCCGGTCGCCCGCATCGAAACCGAGGGCGACCGCGTGACCGGCATCGTGACGCGAAGCGGGTTTACGGCGCGCGCCGATCTTGTCGCCTCGAACGCCGATCTCATGCACAGCTACCGCGACCTGCTCGCGCATCCGCGCGGGACGCGTGAGGCGAAGCGCCTTGCGCGCAAGAACTGGTCGCCGAGCCTCTTCGTCCTCCATCTGGGGGTTCGCGGTACCTTCCCCGCCATACCTCATCATATGATATTGTTCGGTCCGCGCTATCGCGGGCTTCTCGACGACATCTATCGGAACGGGACGCTCGCCGAGGATTTCTCGCTTTACGTTCATCACCCGAGCGCAAGCGATCCGGGCGTTGCGCCGGCGGGCCACAGCAGCTTCTACGCGCTTGCGCCGGTTCCCCATCGCGGTCATGCGCCGCTCGACTGGGAGGTCGAAGGACCGAAACTGACGAAGCGCATCATCGCCGAGATCGAGCGGCGCCTGATCCCGGACCTTGGCGCGCGGATCGTCACGCAAATCCAATATGCGCCGCCGGACTTCGAACAGGATCTCGCCGCGCATCTTGGCAGCGCCTTCAGCCTCACGCCCACGCTGCTGCAGAGCGCCTATTTTCGCGGGCACAACCGCGACGCGCGCATCGAGAACCTCTATTTTACCGGCGCGGGCACGCACCCCGGCGCTGGTATTCCGGGGGTCGTCGCGAGCGCGAAGGCGACGGCGAGCCTCATTCTCGGCGACTTCGGCATCAGGACTGCGGCATCCCGCGATCCGGGCGCTCGCGACCGAACATTCTCCGGGCCCGATGACGCGGCAGGAGATGCCATTTCCAGCTGATCGCACGGACATTCCGGTTCTGCCGGCGGCCAGCGCCTTGCGACCCACGCCTGGCCGCGGCGGGGGGCGGTGATTGCTCATCGCCGGGCGGTGCGACGCCATGTCGCACCGCCCAACCTTCCCCTTGCTCGCGATCGCAAAGCGGCTCTTCATTGCGTGGACTTCCCGAAAGGTCATCTTTTGCGGAGGTCGGAGCCTGCCAGATGAGGAACCCCGCGCTCGCCCGCACCACAGCCCGCCAAAAAGGGAACCGCCGCCATGCCGCCCGCCATCTTGTGGCTCCGTCAGGACCTCCGCACCACCGACCATCCGGCGCTCGTCGCGGCGATCGCCGAAGGTCCGGTCATTCCGCTCTACATATTGGACGACGAGAGCCCCGAAACGCGCGCGATCGGCGCCGCGCAGCGCTGGTGGCTCCATCACAGCCTCGCCGCGCTCGATGCGAGCCTTCGCAAACGGGGCAGCCGGCTCGTCCTGCGCCGCGGCCCCGCCGCCGAAATAGTCGAACGCGTCGCGGCGGAAGCCGGGAGCACAAGGGTTCACGCGACCCGCTGCTACGAGCCCTGGTGGCGGCGCTGCGAAGAAGCGCTGGACGCCAGGCTTGAACTGCGGCTCCACGACGGCAATTATCTTGCGCCGCCGGAGAGTATCACCAATGCGCAAGGCGCCCGCTACCGCGTCTTCACACCATGGTATCGCGCGCTCCTGGGGCGCATGCCCCCCGCCCTTCCCTGTGCGGCGCCCGATGATATTCCGGCGCCTGACGTCTGGCCCGCGTCGGACAATCTTGCCGATTGGGGCCTGACCCCGACCAGCCCCGACTGGGCCGCAGGATTTGGCGGCTGGCGTCCCGGCGAGAAAGGCGCCTGGCGGGCGCTGCGCGACTGGCTGCCGATCGCCGGCGACTATAAGGCCCGCCGCGATTTTCCCTCGCTCCCCGCGACATCGCGGCTGTCGCCGCATCTTCATTTCGGCGAAATCAGCCCCCGGTCGGTCTGGCATGCGCTCGGCGAGCGCGACGATGCGGGCGCCGAAACCTTTCGGTCGGAGCTTGGCTGGCGCGAACATGGCATCAATCTCGTCGACCAGATACCCGATTATGGCGATCGGAACGGGCGCCCCTCCTTCGATAATTTCGGCTGGCGGAGCGGCCCCGAAGCCGACCGGGACTTCACCGCCTGGACCCGGGGGCGGACCGGCTACCCGGTCGTCGACGCGGGCATGCGCGAGCTGTGGAACACAGGCTGGATGCACAACCGCGTCCGGATGGTCACCGCCTCTTTCCTCGTCAAACATCTGCTGATCGACTGGCGCCGCGGTGAGCGCTGGTTCTGGGACACGCTGCTCGACGCCGATCTCGGGTCGAATGCAATGAACTGGCAATATGTCGCGGGCACCGGCGTAGACGCGCCGGTCTTCTCGCGCATCATGTCGCCGCTGCTCCAGAGCGAGCGGTTCGCGATGGGCGATTATGTCCGCACTTATGTTCCGGAGCTTGCACATCTGTCCGACGCCGAGATCACCGCAGCCCATGGTCAGGATGCCCGGGTGCCCGCCTATTCGGAACCGCTTGTCGGACATGAGGCGGCGCGGGCGCGGGCCCTCGCTGCCTGGGAAGCCCTGCGCGGCTAGCGAACGAGGCCCACGGCGCTAGTCGAAAGCGGCACTTGCCACGCCGTGGCTGTTATAGACGGGCCCTTCGCGCGACACCGAGAATTTGCGGCTCGACGACGCGCGCACGCCAAATGCGCCGATATGCCCCAGCATTCCCCTGTATTGCGGCCCGGCCAGATGCGCTGCGAGCGCAGCTTCCCCGTCCCATTCCTCGAACACGTGGATGCGCGTCGCCACATGCGGATCGAGGGTCCAGCCTGCCGCCGGTTTGCCTGCAGCGGATCGGAGGGAGAACTGCCGATATCGCTAGCGGCGAAGGGCCACCGCGTCCGGACCGGAGGTTCCGCCCCAAAGGACAGGTCGCCCCGGCGGGGCGGCGCGCCTAATTTCATGCCTGTCCTATCCCCCCTCCCCCCGGGACGAATATTCGAAAAGGAATGACCAATGGCTATTTCCCGTATCTCTCTTTCGCTCGCCGCCGCGGCGCTCGCTCTTGCCGGCGGCATTGCAGCCGCCAAGAACCCGATGGTCGGCGGCGCCGCCATGTACGAGACCAAGACCATCGTCGAAAATGCCGCCAATTCGAAGGACCACACGACGCTCGTCGCGGCGGTCAAGGCCGCCGGCCTCGCCGAGACACTTTCGGGAGCAGGCCCGTTCACGGTCTTTGCGCCGACCAACGCCGCCTTTGCCAAACTTCCCGCCGGCACCGTCGACACGCTGCTCAAGCCCGAGAACAAGGCGATGCTGACGGGCATATTGACCTACCATGTCGTGCCGGGCCGCCTGACCGCGACCGATATTGCGGCGCAGGCCAAGGCCAATGGCGGCAAGGCCGTGCTCACCACGGTGCAGGGCGCCAAGCTCACCGTCTGGGAGAAGGATGGCAGCTGGTATGTGAGCGACGCCAAGGGCGGCACGGCGAAGATCGGCCCCGCCGACGTTCTTCAGTCGAACGGCGTGATCCACGTCATCGACGGCGTGCTGCTTCCCGTCTAATGACCTGTCGGGGCTGCGCGGCGCTTGTCGGCGCGTCGCAGCCCCGTTCCATTGCAGGACTGTCCAGCATTTCAGCGAGCGCCAATGGCTGTTCGAAACCCATTGCGATCTCCGCAGGCATGATTGCGGGCGGGGACCCTGCCGCGTGCCGTTGATCTCCTTCTCCCGGTTTCGCCGCGCCACCATTGAGCCGAACGGCAGCATCTCCCCCTTTCCCGCCCGCCGGCAGGTGCTCCGGAGTCCAATTAGCCTGAGTAGTTGCAGCAAATCGGTCGATATTGACGGCTGCTCGCAGGCTCTTGAAACGGCAAAATGGCTTTCCTAACTCATCCCCGGACGCGGGATTTTCCCCGTCCTTAGGACATAGAGAGCGCCGGCTCTAAGTCCCGGCGCATCTCATGCCCGAATTGCTTCAATCAGGAGGATTTGGAAATGAGAACCGACTTTGACTTCACCCCCTACCGCCGCTCGACGGTGGGCTTCGATCATCTCTTCGACCTGCTCGAGAAGGGGCAGCGCATCGAGACGTCCGACGGCTTTCCCGCCTTCGACATCGTGCGCGACGCCGACGACCGCTTCCGTGTCACCTTGGCCGTCCCCGGGTTCAAGTCCGACGAGATCGAGATCGTCGCGCAGCAGAACCAGCTCAGCGTTACCGGCAAGCCCGCCGAGGAGGATGCGACACGCGCCTATCTCCACCGCGGCATCGCCCGCCGCGCGTTCGAGCGGCGCTTTCAGCTCGCCGACTATATCGAGGTCGGAAACGCGAGCTTCGCCGACGGCCTGCTCGCGATCGAACTGAGCCGCGTCGTCCCCGAGGCGATGAAGCCGCGCAAGATCGAGATCGGCAGCAGTGCCGACAAGCCGCAGCGGATCGAAGCGCCGAAGGATAAGGCGCTCGAAAACGCCTGAGCTCGACAAGGGAGGCACGCCAAGAGCGTGCCTTCCTTTTTTCATGGAGGGCGCGATACCCGACGACCGCTTCCGCGCGCCGCAAGCGCCCAAATCTGCTGCTAATCGAGCGATCTGATGATATCCGCTGCGCGCCACTCGGCGGGCCCGATCAGCGCGTCGTGCGCGATGCGGACCGAGTGGAGCGCGGCTTCGATCTGGCGGCGCCAAAGGCTCAGAAAATCGAACAGCACCGGGAAATCCGGCGGCAGGTCATAATCCTGCCAGACGAAGAGCTGGAGCAGCGAGGGATGATCGGGCCGGTAATAATGGATCTCGGCGGTCGTCAGCCCATAGCCGTCCAGCTGGGCGATCAGCGCCCGGTCGGTCATGGCGCGCGCGCCTCGCCGCCGTCGATCGACCGAAGCGCTGCAAGCACATCGTCGACCGGCACGACGCGGCGCGCGCCGGGCGGCTTGCGAAGCGCGGGCTTGTTGCGGACCGCCGCGCGATCCGACGCCCAGGATGCGAGGAGCGCGCGCTTGACCTCGGGCTCGAGGCACGGGTGACGCGCCACGTCGAAGGGGTGCAGAAAACGGGAAAATGGCTCGGACATGATCGTGCCTCCTTCCTTGTAGCCTTTCCTTTCTCGTCGTGCGGCAGGGTGCCGCGACCACAGATTTTGGAAAGGAAGCGAGTCGAGTCAAGAGGTCTCAGCCCCTTGATAAGGACCACTTGTTTTGCGCTGGCGAGAAGGCGAAAAAATTTCGTCGACCCTCTTGAAGCAAAAAATTCCGCTTCCTAGCTCACCGGCGCCGCGCGTCCCGGACAGGCGCGCCGGCTTGTCATATCGTTATGCAACATGGAGGTTATGCATGCATTTCCGTCCCTTGCACGACCGTGTGGTCGTCCGCCGCGTCGAAGCCGAGGAGAAGACCTCGGGCGGCATCATCATCCCCGACACCGCCAAGGAAAAGCCGCAGGAGCGCGAAGTCGTCGCCGTCGGCCCGGGCGCCCGCGCCGAGGACGGCACGGTCACCGCGCTCGACGTCAAGGCCGGCGACAGGATCCTGTTCGGCAAATGGTCGGGCACCGAGGTCCGCATCGGCGGCGAGGAGCTCCTCATCATGAAGGAGAGCGACATCCTCGGCGTCATCGAGCAGGCCGAGGCGCTCAAGCAGGCGGCGTAACGCCAATTTATCACCCACTGAAAGGACAGCAATAAGGAGGTTAAAATGGCTGCCAAGGAAGTGAAATTTGCGTCGGACGCGCGTGATCGCATGCTGCGCGGCGTGGATACGCTTGCGAATGCAGTGAAGGTCACGCTGGGGCCGAAGGGCCGCAACGTCGTGATCGACAAAAGCTTCGGCGCGCCGCGCATCACCAAGGACGGCGTCACCGTCGCCAAGGAGATCGAGCTTGCCGACAAGTTCGAGAATATGGGCGCGCAGATGCTGCGCGAAGTTGCGTCGAAGCAGAACGACAAGGCCGGCGACGGCACGACGACTGCGACCGTGCTCGCGCAGGCAATCGTCCGCGAAGGCTCGAAGGCGGTCGCCGCGGGCATGAACCCGATGGACGTCAAGCGCGGCATCGACCTCGCGGTGAACGCGGTGGTCAAGGACCTCGAGGCCCATGCCAAGAAGGTCGGCGCCAACAGCGAGATCGCGCAGGTCGCGACGATCTCGGCGAACGGCGACGAAGAGGTCGGCAAGATCCTCGCGGAAGCGATGGAGAAGGTCGGCAATGAGGGCGTGATCACCGTCGAGGAAGCGAAGAGCCTCGCCACCGAGCTCGAGACGGTCGAGGGCATGCAGTTCGATCGCGGCTACCTCTCGCCCTATTTCATCACCAATGCCGAGAAGCTGAAGGTCGAACTCGACGACCCCTATATCCTCATCCACGAAAAGAAGCTCTCGAACCTGCAGGCGATGCTGCCGCTGCTCGAAAGCGTCGTGCAGTCGGGCCGCCCGCTGCTGATCATCGCCGAGGATGTCGAGGGTGACGCGCTCGCAACCCTCGTTGTCAATCGCCTGCGCGGCGCAAGGTCGCCGCCGTCAAGGCGCCGGGCTTTGGCGATCGCCGCAAGGCAATGCTTGAGGATATCGCGGTACTCACCGGCGGCAATGTCGTCAGCGAGGAACTCGGCATCAAGCTCGAGAGCGTCACGATCAACATGCTCGGGCGCGCGAAGAAGGTCGTCATCGACAAGGATAATACGACGATCGTCGATGGCGTCGGTTTGAGGTCGGATATCGACGGCCGTATCGTGCAGATCCGCCAGCAGATCGAGACGACGACCAGCGACTATGACCGCGAGAAGCTGCAGGAGCGGCTTGCCAAGCTCGCGGGCGGTGTCGCCGTGATCCGTGTCGGCGGCGCGACCGAGGTCGAGGTGAAGGAGAAGAAGGACCGCGTCGACGACGCGCTCCACGCGACGCGCGCGGCCGTGGAAGAAGGCATTCTTCCGGGCGGCGGCATCGCGCTGCTCCGCTCGCTGAAGGCGCTCGAAGGCCTGAAGGCGGCGAACGACGACCAGCAGTCGGGCATCGACATCGTCCGCCGCGCGCTCCGCGCCCCGGCGCGCCAGATCGCCGACAATGCCGGCGAGGACGGCGCCTGGATCGTCGGTAAGCTCCTCGAAAGCGAGGACTACAGCTGGGGCTTCAATGCGGCCACCGGCGAATATCAGGACCTCGTCAAGGCCGGCGTGATCGACCCGGCGAAGGTTGTGCGCACCGCGCTCCAGGATGCCGCGTCGGTCGCGTCGCTGCTGATCACGACCGAGGCGCTCGTCGCCGAGCTGCCGAAGGAGGAGAAGGCCGCGCCGATGCCGGCGATGGACTTCTGACAGGCCGGGGGCGGCGGGGCCACCGCCGCCCCCGCATTTCCATACCCGCCTATTCACCCAACCACGGCGCACCGCGCCACGCCTCGTCAAGCGAGCGAAGGGCATTTCTGCGTTCCGGGGCTCATCCCAGGTCCGTGCACGAAAAGCGCTTCCCACCGGCGATCTGCCCCAAGGGACATGTTGCGACGCCATGCTGCGCTCGGGCATGCGCCGATCTGGCGGTCCACCTCCCTCCCCTCCGGACCGCCAACCCTTCGCCGTCAGGAGGCCAGGACCATGCTTCACGTGACCCCTTCCAGCCCCACAGTTGACGGCGCGATACCCCCCGAGGTTCTCGCGTCGGTGGAGACGCTGCTGCGCTGGGTCGGCGAGGATCCTCATCGCGAAGGCCTGCTCGACACACCGAAGCGCGTCGCGCGTGCCTGGAAGGATTATTGCCAGGGTTATTACGAGGATCCGGCGGTGCATCTCTCGCGCACCTTCGAAGAGGTCGGCGGCTATGACGAGATCGTCTTGCTGCGCGACATCCCGTTCCAGTCGCATTGCGAGCATCATATGGCGCCGATCACCGGAAAGGCGTCGATCGCCTACCTCCCCCGCGACCGCGTCGTCGGCATCTCCAAACTCGCGCGCGTGCTGAACGGCTATGCGCGCCGGCTGCAGGTGCAGGAGCGGCTGACCGCCGAGGTCGCCCGATGCATCTGGGACAATCTCCGTCCGCACGGCGTCGCCGTGGTGATCGACGCGCAGCATGGCTGCATGACCGGGCGCGGCGTGCGCACGCCCGGCGTCGGCATGGTTACGAGCCGGCTCCTCGGCTGCTTCCTCGATGACCAGCGGAGCCGCAAGGAAGTGCTCGCACTGATGGGCTATTAATGCACCGGTCCATGATGCGGAACGGTCTTGCGGACTTTATCTGCCTGCGTGAGGCGCGCGCCGGAATCCTGTGCGCCCCCGCCTCGCGCCGGTCTCCTGCCGGGGTTGCACCGACATGACTCAGGGGTCCGCAACCCTCCGACGATCCTGGCCATCTTCCGAACAGCTTGCGCAGGCAGCCGGACGACGGGGGTCATTTCCGACGGTTCGGTGGCCGCTTCGTGCCCGAGACGCTCATGCCGCTCATCCTCGATCTGGAACGCGAATATCGAGCGGCAAAACGGGACCCGGCCTTCCAGGCCGAGTTCGACGATCTGCTCGAACATTATGTCGGCCGTCCCAGCCCGCTCTATTTCGCGCCGCGCCTGACGTCCGCGCTTGGCGGCGCGCAGATCTGGTCCAAGCGCGACGAACTTAATCACACCGGCGCCCACAAGATCAACAATTGCGTTGGCCAGATCCTGCTGGCGATCCGGATGGGCAAGACCCGCATCATCGCGGAAACGGGCGCGGGCCAGCACGGGGTGGCGACGGCTACGGTCTGCGCGCGCTTTGGCCTGCCCTGTGTCGTCTATATGGGCGCCGCCGACATCGCGCGCCAGGCGCCCAATGTCTTTCGCATGAAACTGCTGGGCGCCGAAGTCGTGCCCGTCACGGCCGGCGCCGCGACCCTCAAGGACGCGATGAACGAGGCGCTGCGCGACTGGGTCGCCCATGTCGAGGACACCTTCTACATCATCGGCACCGCAGCCGGTCCCCACCCCTATCCGGAGCTTGTGCGTGATTTCCAGAGCGTGATCGGAAGGGAAGCGCGGGCCCAGATGCTGGCCCGTGCCGGCCGCCTGCCCGATCTCCTGGTCGCCGCGATCGGCGGCGGATCGAATGCGATCGGTCTCTTCCACCCGTTTCTCGACGACCCGATGGTCAAGATGCTCGGCGTCGAGGCGGCCGGCCATGGCCTCGACAAGGCACACGCCGCGTCACTGGCCGGTGGGCGTCCCGGCATTCTTCACGGCAACAAGACCTATCTGCTGCAGGATGACGACGGGCAGATCGTCGAAGGGCATTCGATCAGCGCTGGCCTCGATTACCCCGGCATCGGCCCCGAGCATGCATGGCTCAAGGACATCGGACGGGTCGACTATACCTCCGCGACCGACGCCGAAGCGCTCGAGGCGTTCCAGCTTCTTTGCAGAACAGAGGGTATCATCCCGGCGCTTGAGCCCAGTCACGCCGTCGCCGCCGTTGCCAGGATCGCGCCGACGATGCCGAAAGATAGTATCATCATCGTCAACATGTGCGGACGAGGGGACAAGGACATATTCTCCGTGGCCGAACATCTCGGCGTGGAACTTTGAGCGCTACTAAAGGTCGGGGCACTGAACGTGTGATCGAAGACACTGGCGCTACAGATTTCGGATCTATGAGGGACGGATGACGATAAGGGTGTTTCTTGTAGAAGACGATCCGCTGGTCGCGATGATGCTCGAGGGGTATCTCGATGTGCTTGGACACGAGATCGTGGCAACCGCAGCGACCGTTGCGGAGGCGCTGGAGCTCGTCGCGAAGCGAGATTTCGACCTCACCATATTGGATGTTCACCTTGCCGATGGCAAAACGAGCGAGACGGTCGCTGCGGCGTTGAGCGATGCCGGGAAGGCGTTCATAGCGACGAGCGGAGATGCGACGATCATGGCGGCCGGGTTTGATGGCCGGCCAGTTCTTCGCAAACCTTTCAGGATTGCCGAGCTCGAACGGGCAATCGCCGCTATAACGGGGTAGCCCGCGGTCACAGGCCGGAGCCTGCTCGACGGTCGTTATTCGGGCGCGAGTTGGTGACGGGCCATGTACGGCATGAAATCCATCTTGCCGATGGCAAGACCTGCGTTGCGCAGCAGCGCGTAAGCCATCATCACATGAAAGTAGAAATTTGGCATGATCCAGTCGCGGACTCAAAGCCGCGATTGCAGCCGCAGCATTCTCGTGGCAGATTGTCGTCGATGGGGCCGTTTCGTACTTTATTGATCATCCTTTGGCTGGCGCTGGCCGCCTACACCGCTGTAGTCATTTCCCGCCACGGCCTTGGATTGTTGCCGATCTTTTTCGGAGACATGGCGAAGCTGGGGTGGCCCGGACAGTTCAACCTCGATTTTCTCTGCTTTCTCATCCTCTCTGCGCTTTGGACGGCTTGGCGGAATGGATTCACGGCGATCGCCCTGCTCCTCGCGCTCATCGCCTTTTTCGGAGGCGCGGGTTTCCTGCTTCCCTACCTCGTCTTTCTCACAGTTCGTGAACGAGGAAACATGTCCCGGGTGCTGATCGGCGCACGAACCCAAAGAGATGAGCCTTACAGCGGACGATGAGCGCGACGGCATTTCGCCGTCATCGAACGAACTGCGTTTCTCGCGGCGCCGCTTGGCCGTTTGGAGACAGTCGGCTTTGCGGCGGGAGAAATCAAAAGCTGACGGGAAAAGCTTAGGATAGGTAGTCCCGCTGGACTGTGCATCCCGGCATGATCCGTTCCAACCCACTCGCGAGCATCTGGCCCGCATCAGCTAAAGCGCTTTTCGGCATTGTTTCGAGAGCTTCGAGAATAAACCACATGCTGCTGCAGCCCGGCTCCAATCGGGTCCGTATTCCTTGGCGCCAGTTCCAGCGACGACAGGTCACTCCGAGATCGTCCCGCCAGATGATTTCACCTGCGGCGGGATATTCCGTGACCTGCTCGCCAGTGGACATAGTCTCGAACGGTTCGCTGCCATTGGCAATCGTCAGCCGTGGCGGCCCGACATAGGCGGCGAGGCTTTCGCCACCGACCGGCACCGCAAAGCTCAAACTGACTGCATTGTAGAGGTCGACAACGGGATTGATGGAAGGGATTTCTCCATCTTTCAGCACGCGTTTTCTGAGGGCCGCTGCGGAATTGGGCGTTCGACCGGGCTTGGCTCCGAACCGTTCGTAGACAAGATCCCAAGTCGCAAGATGGGCATCGGCCCAATCTGGACCGCCGGCTCGAACCAGACCACAGGTGTCGGGCAGGATTGAGGAGTCCTGCACTCCAGCCATGCCGCCTCCTTCTACTGTCAGGCTGATTGCCCGAAAGCCGGGAGCCAACAACCGAACCTGGCTGTCAATGATTGGCCCGGCGATCATTTCGCGGTCTCGCTCTCAAAGGGCGGTTCGGCTGGCGTGTAGCTTTTGGTACTCGAAGCTGCGCCCACCGACGAACATACGATCAGTGCTATCGCAAACCATTGCATCGGCGACAGCAACTCGCCGAGGATCAACATTCCCATCAATGCACCAACTGCTGGCTCAGCACTGAGTAATGTGCCGAATGTGTTCGACGGCAGACGCCGAAGTGCAATCATCTCCAAACCGTAGGGTATTGCACTCGACAGAATGCCGACACCAAGGCCAAGCGCCAGAATCTCGGGTTTGAGGAGGGCTGTTCCCGCATGGACGATGCCCACGGGTGCTGCGATCACGGCGGCAACGATCATCCCACCGGCCGCGGCGGCGGACCCATGTTGCCCCCCTGCGCGTTTGCCGATCAGAATATAGGACGCCCAACAGAGCCCTGCAAACAAAGCGAGCGCGACGCCTCGCCAATCCAGCTCCGCTGCGCCGCCCCTTATCGGGAGCAGGAGGAGAAGCCCGATCACCGCTATTGCGATCCAGAAGAAATCGCTGCGCCGACGGGACGTGATCACGGCCACGCTAAGCGGGCCGATGAACTCGATCGCGATCGCGATGCCGAGAGGGATGTAGGAGAGCGCATTATAGAAGCTGAGGTTCATCGCGCCCAGGACGACGCCATAGGCAAGGAGCGATCGCCATCCGCCCGAATGAAGGCGCAGCCGCCAAGGCCGGAGTACAGCCGACAGGAGTAGCGCGCCGAAGATCAAACGCAGCGCCGTCGTTCCTTCGGGCCCGATCGCCGGAAACAGGCCCTTGGCGAAGCTTGCGCCCACGGTCACGGATAACAGCGACAGGAACAGCGCGCCAAGCGCTGGCCAATCCGGGCGCGCGCGGGAACTGGAAATCATCGGAATAGCAGTCATCGCATCCTCAGTAGCATGTGCGCGAGAACTACAATTTTCATCCTGATAAGGGTGATCGAGTTTAACGAAATCTCGATAAATATTATCGGCGAACCCGTCTTGGCGATAAGGATTGGCGAATGGACAATTTCGATCTCAAACTGTTGCGGCTGGTTCAGGAAGATTCTGCGCGCCCAATTCCAGAGATCGCGGCTGAAGTCGGACTCTCTGTCCCCGCCTGTTATCGCCGGATCCGGCAACTCCGAACGTCCGGGGCGATTCAGCGCGAGGTGGCAGTCGTCGGCGCACGCGCCCTCGGTTGGCCGCTTTCGATGATTGTCCTGGTCACGCTCGAGCGCGAGGGCCCGCACACCGTAGACGAAATGATATCCGTGCTAGAACACGTCCCCGAAGTTATCGAAGCTTGGAACGTGACTGGCGACCATGACATCGCGGTTCGCATGGTGGCAGAAGACATGGAAGGCTATGACGCTCTCGTTCGGGAGTTGTTCGCAGCGGACGAGCGCGTGCGGAGCTTCAAGACGCTGGTGATCATCAGGGACGTGAAGGCAAGAAGCCCTATCCCAGTTGCCAAATCTGCTTGGTCCCGAAAGCTCGGCCGCAGCTAAGCGGTTATGGCCGATAGCCGCTTGTCGGCTTTCAGCTAAAAATATCAAATAGCGGCCATCCGGCAACGGATATCCATCGCGAAGCTTAAACCAGCTAGCAGATTTGTGCGCCGCAGCGTAAAGGCGCGACGATGAGGATCGCGATCATCGACACCAGCACGACGCGCGCTGCCATCATTTCCGATGGGCTGCGCGAGGCCGGGCTCGACGATTTGGTCGTGATCGACACGGCGAGGCCGCTAGCGGCCCAGATCGAGGCGGCTCAGCCCGAAGTCGTCCTGATCAACCTCGAAAATCCCAGCCGCGACCTGCTCGAGGATTTCTTCGCCATGTCGCGCGCGCTGGCGCGACCGATCGCGATGTTCGTCGACCAGAGCGATGCCGAGGCGACCGGCGCCGCGATCGACGCCGGGGTGTCAGCCTATGTCGTCGACGGGCTGTCGAAACAGCGAATCAAGCCCGTGATCGACCTTGCGATCCGCCGCTTCCAGGCCTTTTCGCGGCTGCAACGCGAGCTCGACGAGGCGAAAAATGCGCTCGTCGAACGCGCGACAATCGATCGTGCCAAGGCGATCCTGATGAAACGGCGCGCGATCGACGAACCCGCTGCCTACGCCTTGCTGCGCGGTCAGGCGATGCGCACCAACCGCCGCATTTCGGAAATAGCGGAAGCGATCGTGACCAGCGACGCGCTGCTGGGAGACATGGAATGAGCGCCGAGACGTTCCGCATCGGCTTTCTGCCGCTGGTCGATGCCGCGCTGCCGATCCTGGCGCACGAGCTGGGCTTTGCGGCGCGCGAAGGCGTGCAGATCGAGCTGGTCCGCGACATGACCTGGGCGACGGTGCGCGACCGGCTGCTCTATGGCCATACCGACGCCGCGCACATGATCGCGCCGCTGGCGATCGCGACGGCGCTCGGCCGCGACCGCCCGGCGGTGCCGATGGCGGTGCCGTTCGTGCTGGGGCTCAACGGTAATGCCGTGACCTTTTCGACCGAGCTCGCCAAGGATGTCGGACTGGGCGAAACGCTGGGAGATCCCGCAACAATTGGCGCGGCGCTGCAGCGCGTCGCCGCGGCGCGTAAAATTGCGGGCAAGCCGCTGCGCTTCGGCGTCGTGCATCGCTACTCCAGCCATAATTATATGCTGCGATACTGGCTCGCGGGAGTCGGTATCCGCCCCGATATTCATGTCGACATCGTTGTCACCAGCCCGCCCTTTGCCGCCGACGCGCTGGCCGCCGGCGAGGTCGACGGCATCTGCGTCGGCGAACCGTGGAACTCGATCGCGGTCGAGCGCGGCGTCGGCCATATCGCGCTCGCCACCGCGCAGATCTGGCGCCGCGGCGTCGAAAAGGTGCTGGCGCTGCGCGAGGCGGTGGTCGACGAACGGCGGGGCGCGGTCGAGGCGCTGCTGCGCGCTCTCCACGCCGCCGCCGCGCACTTCGTCGAACCCGGCACCGCCGAGGACAGCGCCGACATATTGGCGCGCCCCGAATATCTGGACGCGCCCCGCGATGCCGTGCTGCGCGCGATCACCGATCGCATCCGGCTGACCCCGGGCGGCGAACCGATCCACTATCCCGATTTCATGTTCCAGCACCGCGAAGCCGCCAACTTCCCGTGGCGCAGTCAGGCCGCGTGGCTCTATTCGCAGATGCTGCGCTGGGACGCTGCATCTTACGCGGCCGCCGACGCCGCCACCGCGACCGCGGTGTTCCGCCCCGACATCTATCGCGCCGCGCTGGCGGGCTCAGGCGCGCCGCTGCCGGGGGCGAGTTCGAAGCTGGAGGGCGGCATCGACACCCCGCTCGGCGCCGGGTCGGTGCAGGGGCGCCTGCTGCTGGGCAGCGACCGCTTTTTCGACGGCCGCGCCTTCGATCCCGACGATATTCAGGGCTATCTTGCTGATCTTCCCTGAGTTTCAGTTTATGCTGCACCTGCGAAATAACCGCTTGCGGTCGGGCCGCGAATCAGGCAGCTTATGGGCACTCGGCAAGGCTGCCGGGGCAGGATAAAGCGGCTACGGCTCCAACGACGGGGCCGGTCCGCGCGGCAGACGGGAAGCCTTTTCCCGTAATCCAACAGGCAATGAAGCCGTCAGGATGCGCCCGCGTGGCCGTCGTCCTGGCGGCTTTTTTATTGCCCGTCACACGAAGGGGACGGACGATGACGACGGCAAAAACGGGAACGGCTACGGCGCCCAAATCGAATTTCTGGTCCAGCGGCCACTGGCCGACGCTGGTCGCAGCCTTCCTGTACTTCGACCTCGCCTTCATGGTGTGGGTCATCCTCGGCCCACTCGCGCCCGCGATCTCCGCCGACCTGGGGCTCAGCCCGGCGCAAAAGGGGCTGATGGTCGCGGTGCCGACGCTCGCCGGGGCGCTGCTGCGCGTCGTCAACGGCCTGCTTGTCGATCGCATCGGTCCCAAGCGCGCCGGCGCGATCAGCCAGGTGATCGTGATCGCCGGGCTGTTCCTCGCATGGTTGATGGGGGTGACCAGCTTCACCGGCACGCTCGCGCTGGGCGTGGTGCTCGGCTTTGCGGGCGCCAGCTTTGCGATCGCGCTGCCGCTCGCCAGCCGCTGGTATCCGCCCGAGCATCAGGGCAAGGCGATGGGGCTTGCCGGAATGGGCAATTCGGGCACCGTGCTCGCGGCGCTGTTCGCCCCGGGGCTCGCGGTGATGTTTGGGTGGAACGCGGTGCTCGGCCTCGCCTGCATCCCGCTGACCATCGTGTTCTTCATCTATCTGTTCATGGCGAAGGACGCGCCGAACGCGCCTGCGCCCAAGAAGCTGGCGCATTATTTTGAACCGCTCAAGACCGCCGACGCCTGGTGGCTGATGGCCTTTTATTCGGTGACCTTCGGCGGTTTCGTCGGGCTCGCCGCGTCGCTCCCCATCTATTTCACCGACCAGTTCCACCTGACCCCGGTGATGGCGGGTTATTGCACCGCGGCCTGCGTCTTTGCCGGGTCGCTGGTCCGCCCGATGGGCGGCGCGCTCGCCGACCGCATCGGCGGCGTCAAGGCGCTGATGATGGTCTATGTCGTCGCCGCGCTGGCGCTCGCCGGGGTGCCGCAGGCGGGCAGCCTGTCCGCCGCGCTCGGCCTGTTCGTGATCGCAATGCTCGCGCTCGGCACCGGCAATGGATCGGTGTTCCAGCTCGTCCCGCAGCGCTTTTCGGCCGAGATCGGCGTGATGACCGGGCTGGTCGGCATGGCGGGCGGCATCGGCGGTTTCTACCTCGCCTCCTCGCTCGGCTTTGCCAAGCAATGGACGGGCAGCTTCGCGCCGGGCTTTTACATCTTCGCCGGGCTTGCCGTCGTCGCGCTGATCGGCCTGCTGTTCGTGAAAAGCCAGTGGCGCAGGGCCTGGGGCGCCGCCGAAGGCGTGCGGATCTAGCCATGACCCGCACCCTCATTTTCTTGCTGGCGCTCGCGTCGGCCGGGGCGGCGCATGCCCAAGCCGTCCAGATCAAGCCGCTCGGCGAAGCCCGCCTCCGCCATGAAACGGTCGATCAGGACGGTCTGGCGGCCGATGCCGAAGCCCTGACCCTGCGCCTGCGCGCCGGGGTCGAGGCCAGGGCGGGGCGCTGGTCGGTGCTGGTAGAGGGGCAAGGCAATCTAGCGCTTGTCGATCAGTATTTCGACGGTCTCCACGGTGCCGCGACCCGGCCGATCATCGCCGATCCCGAAAACATCGCCCTCACCCGCGCCCAGCTGCGCTACGCCTCGCCCGCCTTCACGGTGACCGCGGGGCGGCAGCGGATCGGTTTCGACGACGAGCGTTTCGTCGGCGGCGTCGGTTTTCGTCAAAACGGCCAGAGCTATGACGCGGTGCGCGCCGAGGTGACGCCGGTGAAGGGCGTCAAGGTCGACTTGGCCTATGCGTGGAGCGTGCGGACGATCTGGGGCATCGACGGCGCGGGGGCGCGGCAGCAGGCAGTGTCGGGCGACAATGTCTTTGCCAACATCGGCGCCCCGACCCCCATCGGCAAGCTCAGCGGCTTCGCCTATCTCGTCGATCAGGACGAAGCCGTGATGCAGGGTTTCCGCATGTCGAGCCAGAGCTATGGCGCCCGGCTCGACGGATCGAAGCCGCTCGGCAAGGCGAAGATCGTCTGGCAGCTGAGCTATGCCCGCCAGTCGGACTGGCACCGCAACCCCAACGACTATAGCGCCGACTATTATCTGGCCGACGTTGCAGTCGATCTTGGTGGCCCCCGGGTCGGCGTCGGGTACGAAATACTCGGCGCCGACAACGGGGTATCGCTCACCAGCTTCCAGACCCCGCTCGCGACCGGGTTCAAATTCCAGGGCTGGGCCGACAAATTTCTCGTCACCCCGCCCGATGGGGTCCGCGACCTGTATGCGAGCGCGGGATGGAGCTGGAAGGCGGTTGGCCCGCTGAAAGCCGTCACCCTCCAGGCGGTGTATCACGACTATCGCAGCGACCGCGCCGTGAGATCATATGGCGACGAGATCGACCTCCTCGCCAGCGCCAAGCTCGGCAAGGTGACCGGCTCGGTGCGCTACGCCCACTACAACGCCGACGGCTTCGCCACCGACACCGACAAATTTTGGCTTCAACTGGACTGGATGCTCTGATGGAACACACACCCCTCAAGCCCAAGGCCGACACGCGCGAGCATCTGGTCGTGATCGGCAACGGCATGGCCGGCTGCCGCGCGGTCGAGGAACTGCTCGCGCGCGACGCCGACCGGTATCGCGTGACAATTTTCGGCGCCGAACCGCGGGTCAATTACAACCGCATCATGCTCTCGCCCGTGCTGGCGGGCGAAAAAAGCTTCGACGACATCGTGATCAACGATGCCGGCTGGTATGCGGCGAACGGCATCGCACTGGTCGCGGGCGATCCGGTCGCCGCGATCGACCGGGCGGCGAAAACGGTAACGACGCGCGGCGGCACCACCGAATGCTATGACCGCCTGCTGATCGCGACCGGCTCCGACCCCTTCATCATCCCGGTGCCGGGCAAGGATTTGCCCGGGGTGATCGCGTTCCGCGACATGGACGATGTCGACACGATGCTCGCGGCGGCCGATGCTGGCGGCGACGCAGTGGTCATCGGCGGCGGCCTGCTCGGGCTCGAGGCCGCGCACGGGCTTTCGCTGCGCGGCATGAAGGTCACCGTCATCCACCTGATGCCGACGCTGATGGAACGCCAGCTCGACGAAGCTGCGGGCTGGCTCCTGAAAAACGCGCTCGAAGCGCGCGGTCAGACCATTCTGACCGGCGCCGACACCGCTGAGATCGTCGGCGACGGCAAGGTCGAAGGGGTGAAGCTGAAAGACGGAACGCTGATCCCCGCCAGTCTGGTCGTCATGGCGGTCGGCATCCGCCCCTCGGTGGCGCTCGCCCGCGACGCGGGCCTTGCGGTCGGGCGCGGCATTCAGGTCGACGACCATATGGTCACGAGCGATCCCGCCGTGCTCGCGGTCGGCGAATGCGTCGAGC
The DNA here is from genome assembly GCA_051861185.1 of Sphingopyxis sp. Classification (GTDB taxonomy): domain Bacteria; phylum Pseudomonadota; class Alphaproteobacteria; order Sphingomonadales; family Sphingomonadaceae; genus Sphingopyxis. Next base: position 447,372 of record JBIMKQ010000002.1, on the reverse strand, counting down.
ATGATGGGCAGGTTTACGGCCTTGTCGCGCCCTTGTGGGACATGTGCCGCAGCCTCGCCGACGGGCTGGTCGAGAAGCCCAGCGGCTATCGCGGCTCGGTGACCTCGACCAAGCTCAAGGTGTCGGGGATCGACGTGTTTTCGGCGGGCGACTTTTCGGGTGGCGATGGGTGCGAAGACATCGTGCTCCGCGACGCCAGCCGCGGCGTCTACAAGCGGGTGATCGTCAAGGACGACCGCATCGTCGGCGCCGTGCTCTATGGCGATACCGCCGACGGCAGCTGGTATTTCGACCTCCTCAAGAAGCAGGAGGATGTCTCCGATCTCCGCGACCTCCTGATCTTCGGCCAGTCCTTCGCCTCGGGAGGAGGCGCCGCGGACCCTAAGGCGGCCGTTGCGGCGCTCTCGGACGATGCCGAGATTTGCGGCTGCAACGGCGTTACCAAGGGCCAGGTCGTCGCGTGCATCGCCAAGGGGGCGCACAGCCTCGACGCGGTGCGCGGCACCTGCAAGGCGTCGGCGAGCTGCGGCAGCTGCACCGGCCTCGTCGAAAATCTGCTCGCGCTCGCCTTGGGCGACGAGGTGCAGGCCGGACCCAAGACGATGTGCAAATGCACCAGCTTCGGCCACGACGACGTCCGCCGCGAAGTCGTCGCGCAGGACATGCGCTCGATCCCCGAGGTGATGCAGAAACTGCACTGGACCACCCCCGACGGCTGTTCCTCGTGCCGCCCTGCCCTTAACTATTACCTCCTCTGTGCGCTCCCCGGCGACTATGTCGACGACCAGCAGAGCCGTTTCGTCAACGAACGGCTGCATGCGAATATCCAGAAGGACGGCACCTATTCGGTCGTCCCGCGCATGTGGGGCGGGCTGACCAACCCGACCGAGCTCCGCGCGATCGCCGACGTGGTCGAGAAATATGAAGCGCCGATGGTCAAGGTGACCGGCGGCCAGCGGCTCGACATCTTCGGGATCAAGAAAGAGGATCTGCCCGCGGTGTGGGCCGACCTCAACGCCGCGGGGATGGTTTCGGGCCACGCCTATGGCAAGGCGCTGCGCACCGTAAAGACGTGCGTCGGGTCCGAATGGTGCCGCTTCGGCACGCAGGATTCGACCGGGCTCGGGGTCAAGATCGAGCGGATGAGCTGGGGCAGCTGGATGCCGCACAAGTTCAAGATCGCCGTGTCAGGCTGTCCGCGCAACTGCGCCGAGGCGACGATCAAGGACTTCGGCATCGTCTGCGTCGACAGCGGATACGAGCTGCATGTCGGCGGCAATGGGGGCATTCACGTCCGCGTCACCGACCTGCTCTGCAAGGTCGCGACCGAGCAGGAGGCGATGGATTATTGCGCTGCCTTCATCCAGCTTTACCGCGAGGAGGCCCGCTATCTTGAGCGTACCGCGCCGTGGATCGAGCGCGTCGGGGTCGAGCAGATCAAGGCGCGGATTGTCGACGACGCAGCGGGCCGCGAGGCGCTGCGCGCGCGCTTCCTCTACGCGCAAAGCTTCTCGCAGGACGATCCCTGGGCGCAGCGCGCCGAGGGCGCCGAGCGGGAGCATCATGCGCCAATGGCGCGCTTCACCCCGCAGGAGGAAATGGCATGACCGGCGACTGGCTCGACATTGGCTGGGTCGATGAAATCCCCGTTCGCGGGAGCCGCACCGTGCAAGTGGCGGGCGGCGACGACATCGCCGTCTTCCGCACCGCGGAGGGTAAGGTGTTCGCCCTCCTCGACCGCTGCCCGCACAAGCATGGGCGGCTGAGCCAGGGGATTGTCCATGGCGGGGCGGTCGCCTGCCCGCTGCACAATTGGCGGATCAGCCTGTCGACCGGCGAGGCGCTGGGCGACGACAAGGGCTGCACTCCGACGGTGCCGGTCAAGATCGACGCCGGCCGTGTCCTCATCTGCCGCGCGAGCACGCTTAAGGCCGCGGCCTGATGGCCGAGGCGGTCCGCACCACCTGCGCCTATTGCGGCGTCGGCTGCGGCATAAGCGCGACGGTAACCGCCGAGCGCGAGGTTCGGATCGAAGGCGACCCCGACCATCCCGCCAACCGCGGCAAGCTATGCTCAAAGGGCACGCATCTCGGCGAAACTGTGGGACTTGAGGGGCGTCTCTTCCACCCCATGATCGGCAAGAAACGCGCAAGCTGGGACAAGGCGCTCGACCTCGTCGCAAAGCGCTTCAAGGAAACGATCGCGCGTCACGGTCCAGGCAGCGTCGCTTTTTACGTCTCGGGCCAATTGCTGACCGAAGATTATTATGTCGCGAACAAGCTGATGAAGGGCTTCATCGGCACCGCCAACATCGACACCAACTCGCGCCTCTGCATGTCGAGCGCGGTCGCGGGGCATATGCGCGCGTTCGGCGAGGACATTGTTCCCGCCACCTATGACGATCTCGAGGCCGCTGATCTGATCGTCCTTGTCGGCAGCAATACCGCCTGGTGTCACCCGATAGTCTATCAGCGTATCCGCGCGCGCTGCGAGGCAGGCGCCAAGCTGGTCGTCATCGATCCGCGCCGCACCGAGACCGCCGAAGAGGCCGACCTGCATCTCGCAATCCGCCCCGGCAGCGACGTCGCGCTGATGAACGGACTGCTGCAGCATTGCCGCGAAGCCGGCATCGTCGATGAGGCGTATCTCGCTGCGCACGTCGCGGTGCCCGACGATTTCTGGAACGAGCTTGGAGGGGGGAACGACCTGTGGTCGGTGGCGCGGACGTGCGACGTCAGTGCTACCGACCTCAGGCGTTTCTTTGACCTGTTCGCCGCGCACCCGCGCACCGTCACGATGTTCAGCCAGGGGATCAATCAGGCGACCGCCGGGACCGACCAGGTCAATGCGATCCTCAATCTCCATCTCGCCACGGGGAGAATCGGCAAACCCGGCGCAGCGCCCTTCTCGATCACTGGCCAGCCCAATGCGATGGGCGGGCGCGAAGTCGGCGGACTCGCGACCACGCTCGCCGCGCATATGGATTTCGCTCCCGAAAACCGCGCCCGCGTCCAGCGTTTCTGGGCCGCGCCGACAATCGCCGAAAAACCGGGACTCAAGGCGGTCGATATGTTCCGCGCGATCGGCGAAGGCCGCATCAAGGCCGTATGGGTGATGGCGACCAACCCCGCCGTCTCGATGCCCGACGCGGGCCGGGTGCGCGCGGCGCTCGCCGACTGCCCGTTCGTCGTCGTCAGCGACGTGATCGAACATACCGACACCGGCGCCTTTGCGCATGTCCGTCTGCCCGCCGCCGCCTGGGGCGAAAAGGACGGCACCGTCACCAACAGCGACCGGATGGTCAGCCGCCAGCGCGCGCTGTTTCCGCTGCCCGGCGAGGCGATGCCCGACTGGTGGATCATCAAGGAAGTCGCGCGGCGCATGGGGTGGAAAACCGCCTTCAGCTATGATCGCCCCGCCGACATCTGGCGCGAGCATTGCCGCCTGTCGACCTATGAGAATGAAGGCGATCGGCTGTTCGCGCTGCCCGGTGCGGCGCAGGGCGGCAACACGGCTTATGACGATATGGCGCCGTTCCGTTGGGGCGGCGCTCACCCCTTTGCCGACGGCCGCTTTTCGACCGAAGACCGCCGCGCGCGGCTGGTCGCGGTTGTTCAGAAGGACTTGCCCGAACCGCTCGCCAAATGGCCGCTAACGCTCAACACCGGACGCTACCGCGACCAATGGCATAGTATGACTCGCACTGGGCTCGCCCCAAAGCTCGCGCGCCACCGCGAAGAACCGCTGGTCGAGGTACACCCCGACGATGGTGCACGGCTTGGCCTCAGTGACGGAGGCCTCGCGCGCGTTGATACGCCGCAGGGCGACAGCATCTTCCGCGTTGCGTTCCACGCGGGCCAGCGGCGGGGCGAAGCTTTCGTGCCTATCCACTGGACCGACCGGACGAGCAGCGGGGGGCGCACCGGCCTGCTCTCGCGACCGCTCGTCGATCCCGTGTCGGGGCAGCCGGGATTCAAACGCACCCCCGCGGCGATCGCGGCGATTACGCCGAAATGGCGCGGCTTCCTGCTCCTTGCCGGAGAGCTCGCCGACACGCCCCGCTGCCTGTGGGCGACGCGCGTCGCGGTGCCGTCGGGCGTGCTGTGGGAGCTTGCCGGTAACGGCGACCTGCGCGCCATCGAGGCGCTGCTGCCCAAGGGCGAGCGCATCGAAGCGCAGGACGCCGCGCGCGGCACCCGCCGGATCGCTGTGGTCGCAGACGGGCGCCTCGCCGCCGCGCTGTTCGTCACCGAAAGCGGCGAGTTGCCGCCGCGCGACTGGCTGATCGCGCAGCTTTCCGCCCCGCAGGTCGCGCCAACCCTGCTCGCGGGTCGTGCGCCGGGGGTCCAAGCCGACCGCGGACCCGTCATCTGCGTCTGTTTCGACATCGGGCTGAAGACGATCGCCGCCGCAATCCGCGAGCAGGCACTCGCCGACGTAACCGCAATCGGCGCGGCAATCGGGGCGGGCACCAATTGCGGGTCGTGCCGCCCGGCACTTGCAAGGATATTGGCCGAGGAGACAAGCGATGCAGCGTGACGATTTCGCCCCGGGGACTGTGTGGCTGGTCGGCGCGGGCCCCGGTGATCCGGACCTGCTGACCATGAAGGCAGTGAAGCTGATCGAGTGCGCCGACATCGTCTTTCACGATGCGCTTGTAGGAGCCGGCATCCTGAGCCTTATCCCTTCCAAGACCGAGACGGTGAGCGTCGGCAAAAGATCGGGACGGCATTCCAAAGACCAGCGGACGATCGATGCGATGCTCGTCGAGGCGGCGGCCGCCGGCAAAAGGGTCGTTCGTCTCAAGGGAGGCGACCCTTCCATCTTCGGCCGTTCGGCGGAAGAGCTTAGTGCGCTGCGCAAAGCTGGATATCCGGTCTCCATCTGCCCGGGCATCACAACCGCGTGCGCCGCCGCCGCTTCGGCCGGAATATCGCTCACGCTTCGCGGCGTCGCCCGCGATGTCCGCTTCGTCACCGCGCACAGCCAGCGCGGTGCAGCGCTCGATGTCGATTGGAATTCACTCGCCGGCGGTGGATCGACCCTGGCGTTTTACATGGGACGCGAGGCGGCGGGAGAAATCATGCGCGGCCTCATGCGTGCGGGGATGGCCGGCGACACGTCGGTGTTGATTGCATGTCACGTCAGCGATCCCGCCGAGCAGCGCCTGACGACGCGACTCGACCTGCTCGAACTGGCGACCCGATCATTCGCCGCTGACGCACCCACTCTGATCGTCGTCGGTGCAGCGGTGACCCAAGCCCATGTCGCGCGTGCCGGATTGCCGTATGTCGCGCGGTCGACCCATGGGTAAGCCGAGTGAAATGACCGCGCTCACCGCGTGCACCGCCTCGATTGATTTCGACTCAGCGCTGGCCGTGCTGTCCGCCCTTGCCAAGCCGCGGGACCCGGTGGCCGTTTCGATATCCGACGCAGGCGGGTGCCATCTGGCGGCGCCTATCCACGCCCTCCTCGACTCTCCGCGGCACGCCTGCGCCGCGATGGACGGCTATGCAGTGCGCGATTGCGATCTTTTCACGGGTGCCGCGACGTTCCGGTCGATCGGCGTCAGCTATGCTGGCAGCCACGACGCCGGGGAAATCGGACCGGGCGAGACGATGCGCGTGATGACGGGCGCTCCGGTGCCCCGCGGCGCCGATCGCGTCGTCATGTTCGAATATTGCCGCCATGGCGAAGGCGGTGTCAGAATCGAGAACCCGCCGCTCGGAAAACCGCATATCAGGCTGCGCGGGTCGGATTTTGGTTTGGGTCAGCTTCTCATTCCCAAGGGCACGAAAGTTACGCCGGCAGTGGCTGTTTCAGCCGCGGCGGCCGACCATCGCGAACTTTTCGTATCGCCGCGCCCGCGCATTCAGCTCCTCGCGACCGGCGACGAGATTGTTGCGCCCGGCGCCGCAGCGGGCAGCGCATTCGTCATCCCGGACAGCCTGAGCGCTGCGATTGAGCTGCTCTGCCATTCCGCAGGAGCGACGGTGATATCGAGAGCCCGGCTCCCGGACGACCCGGACGTGATTGCCCGAGCCATGGAATCCGCATCGGCCGACATCATCGTCATCCTCGGCGGCGCATCCCGCGGCGATCGAGATCATGGCCGCGCCGCATTTGCTCCGCTCGGCATGGAAATCGCTTTCGCCGACGTCGCCATGAAACCCGGCAAGCCGGTCTGGTATGGAAAAGTTGGAGCGCGGCATGTGCTCGGGCTCCCCGGAAATCCCACCGCGGCCCTCACGACCGCCCGCCTGTTCCTGTCACCTCTGATCGCCCGTCTTCTGGGCGGCGACATAGCAGACGCCCTGCCTTGGCAGCTGCTCCCGGCCCTCGGGCCCATCGAAGCCAATGGGCCGCGCGAGGCTTTCCTGTGCGCGGCGACATCCCTCAGAGGCGTCGAAGTCAGCGATCGACAGGATGCATCGGGCCAGGCGCGGCTTGCTGAGGCCAATGCGCTGGTGCGGCGACCGGCCAACGCTCCGCCGGTCCTTCCCGGCATGCCCGTGCCGACGCTGCCGCTATGCTGCTAGGTCTCCTGGTCCGAAAGCTGGCGAAACCTTTGCCTCGCGACGCCGGGCCACGTATCCCGGTTGCACGAACTCATCCAGAGGCACCGAATGCGGCCCTGCGTGCCATTGCGCACACAATCGCGAGACATGGCCAGGACGCGCTGACCGAATCTGAAAAGCTCATTTGGAACACCGCCGTTGTGATCTCCTTCATGACCGGAGATCGCAGGATTACCGTGCCGTCGGATGCAAGGGTACTAAGTTGGGGCGCAGCCCGGGCCGGGTTCAATGAAATGGGCTTCCCGGCGCTTGCCGAGTTCGTCAGGCTGTTCGTGCTCGAACTCGCTTACCGCGCGGACCTCGACGTCCAGAACAGGACGGCGAACTCAGCCTCGCTTCTCCGCATCGAAGCACTGAAAGAGAGTTTTCGAGCGAGCGAAGGCGACATCGACTTTTCACGGGAAATCGAGCAGTTGATTTGCCGAATTTATGAATGGGCTTGAAAGCGGCTGGCATTGCCAAAAAAATAGCGCCCGCCCAATCAAGATCGGACCGGCGCCAGATGAAGATATCTATCCTCAAAGAGATAGAGCTCTCCTGGGTCGCAAGGGGTTTATAAGGCGGCCCGATTGCCCCGGCTTGGACAGAAACGCCAAATGAACGCGATGCATCGTAGTGCAAGTTGCTGCTAAGGCGTCAGTTGGCCGTTTGCGGTCAGGCAGCTTTACAGCGGCAAATGCAGATAGCGGACGTTCTTCCCCCGCAGGGACATGTCCGTTGAACGCGGTTTCGTCCGGCAAGCCATGGCGTTACGCTTTGCCGGTAACGCTGCTCCAATCGAGCTCGAAACGCGCAAGATATTTGCGCAGTCTATCCGCGTCGTTGGTCGATTTGCGCTGCTCCCGTGAGGCCGAGAATAACTGCCGCCCAGCGGCGGACAGGCTGCCGCAGCTGCGACAGACCCCGACGACATAGGCGAGCTGGACGCGGTCGAACGGATCGATTTGCGTGAGCCGATCGGGCGACAATAATATGTCGAGCCCATCCCCCACTTTCTTGTCGCCCGACCAAAGCGAATGAAGCCGGGACGTTTCCAAGGCGACGGTGTCGACGTCGATGCGGCCCGTTGAGCTGAGCGTCGCCATGCGCGTGATGCTGGCGGCGAGATCGCGAAAATTACCGCGCCAGCGGGCGGCGGGATTTTCAGCGAAGTGCAGATAGCGATCGCGGGCTTCCTTGTTGAAGGTCACCCGCGTGCCCTCGCGCTCGGCAAACCGCTCAAGCTCATATTCGAGGTTGGGCGCGATATCCTCGCGGCGCTCGGCAAGCCCCGGAAGGCTGAATGTCCAAAGGTTGAGACGCGCGAACAGGTCTTCGCGGAATCGCCCCGCCGCGATCTCATCGATGAGGTCGCGATTGGTGCCGGCAATAAGCTGAAACGCGCTCGCAGTTTCCTGGTCGGAGCCGACCGGTAGGAAGAGCCCGTCTTCGATTGCGCGCAGGATCATCGCCTGCTCGTCGAGGCCAAGTTCGCCGATTTCGTCGAGGAAGAGCAAGCCCTTGTCAGCCGTCTTGAGCAGGCCCGGACGGTCCTGGACCGCGCCGGTGAAAGCGCCCTTGCGATGCCCAAACAGCGCCGACATCGCGCTGTCGCCCTTCAGGGTCGCACAGTTGACCTCGACGAAAGCGCCGCCGATCTGGTGCCGCAGTTTCTTAAGCTCATAGATTTTGCGCGCGAGCTGGCTTTTCCCCGCGCCGGTTGGGCCCATCAAAAGGATCGGCGCACGGCTGCGCACTGCGACCTGCTCAATCTCGTCGATCATGCGGTTGAATGCGGCGTTGCGGGTGTCGATGCCGTTTTTGAGGAAGCTCGCGCTTTCGGCGCTCGCCTCGGCAAAGCGTGTTGCGATGCTATCATAACGCGAGAGGTCGAGATCGATGGCGCCCCACGTCCCCACGGGCTGCGGCACACCTCGTTGCGGCTGGGTCTGGAGCAGCCTGCCGGGCAAGTAGCGCGCCTCGGTCAGCAGGAAGAGGCAGATCTGCGCAACGTGCGTCCCGGTTGTAATGTGGATCAGATAATCCTGGTTGTCGGGATCGAACGGAAAGCTGCGCGCGAAGTCGAGAAGCTTTCCATAAACCTCTTCGAAGTCCCAAGGATCGTCAAAGTCGAGGAGATGCGGCGCTACTTCAGTCTCGGGGGATACATCGCGGATATCATCGGCGACATATTCCGCGAGGCGGCGGTGATGGGTGCCGTGCAGCATGACAAAGCGATCGACGCGTAGATCTTCCTGCATGCAGATGCTGACCGTCGGCCGCCACTTGTTCCAGCGGGAAGGCCCGAACTTAGCGGCGTCGAGTGTCGAGCCGAGAAAGCCGATGACGGTGAGCGGTTTCATGATTCAATATTATACAGCAATATAACTCGCGATACAGACATCTCTCATTTCGGTAAAATAGGTGCGGGCGACACCGAAAGCTATAATCAAAACTCCCATTATATAACAACGTATTATGGAGAAATCGCGTTTTGCAGATCCATTTGGCACGGCTTCTGCAACGATATGGGCGTCGGGGTTCACGTCTCCCGACAGGACGAAGCGATGGGGCGGCCGGAATAGGCCGACCGCCCCAGAACGCATTTGAGGCGACGTGAAGAATGCTCGGCAAGGCTCGCCACGAAGCGAAGCTTGCCGCAAAGAGAAAGCAGGAGGTCAGCCATGACCCAGACGACCTACGAAGTGCTGAATGTCGAGGGCGGAAGCCCGGTCAAGATGTGGACTCGCGGTGTCCCCGTGGAGGACATGGCGCGTGCGCAGCTTCGCAAGGCGGCGCAGATGCCGTTCGTGTTCAAGCATGTCGCCGCAATGCCCGATGTCCATGTCGGCATTGGCGCGACGGTCGGATCGGTGATCCCGACCAAAGGCGCGGTGATCCCGGCAGCGGTCGGCGTCGACATCGGCTGCGGCATGATGGCGGCGCGCACCTCGCTGATGGCGCACGATCTGCCTGACAATCTGGAAGCAATCCGTTCGGCAATTGAGGCAGCGGTGCCGCACGGGCGGTCGGTTGGGCGCGGTCGGCGCGATCATGGTTCGTGGGGAGATCCGCCGCAGGCCATCGTCGACGCCTGGGCGACCCTCGCGGAGCGGTTCGGTCATATCGTCGCCAAGCATCCGCGGCTGAAGAACACCAACAACCTAACGCATCTGGGGACGCTTGGAACGGGCAACCATTTTATCGAGCTCTGCCTCGACCAAGACGCGCGCGTGTGGGTTATGCTGCATTCGGGGTCCCGCGGCGTCGGCAATGCCATCGGTTCCTACTTCATCGAGCTGGCAAAGAAGGATATGCGCAAGTGGTTCATCAAATTGCCCGATGAAGATCTCGCCTATTTTCCGGAAGGGACCGACCATTTCGACGAGTATGTCGAAGCTGTCGGTTGGGCGCAGGACTTTGCGGCGCTGAACCGGCGCATGATGATGGCGAACGTCATCGCCGCGCTGCGCCAGCAGATCGCCAAGCCTTTCGAGGCTGAAGCCGAGGCGGTGAACTGCCATCACAATTATGTGACGCGCGAAAACCACTTCGGCGAGAATGTGCTTGTCACCCGCAAGGGGGCGGTGCGTGCAGCCAAGGGCACGATGGGGATCATCCCGGGATCAATGGGCGCGAAATCGTTCATCGTGCGTGGGCTGGGTAACCCGGAGTCGTTCGACAGCTGCAGCCATGGCGCGGGCCGTGTCATGAGCCGCACCGCGGCGAAGAAGCTCGTTACCCTCGACGAACATATCGCCGACACCGCGGGCGTCGAATGCCGCAAGGACGAAGGCGTGATCGACGAGACGCCCAAGGCCTACAAGCCGATCGAGGCGGTGATGGCGGCGCAGGCCGACCTCGTTGAGATCGTCCATACGCTAAAGCAGGTGGTGTGCGTGAAGGGGTGACCCTTCACGCCGCCATCCATGGGGACGCGCCGTGACGAAGATTCTGCACTGCACTGCCTGCGAAGCCCGCCTGACGCCTGCGCTGACGGTCATGTCGAGCAAGGCGCCCGGCATCGTTCTGCCCGAACAGGTCCGCGGCAAGCAGCTCATTGCGCGCGGGGTCGCGTTCAAAAGCTGGGAGCCGATCGAAAAATCCTTCGCCGACGAGCCCGCGCTGCTGGAGTTTGTTCCGCAATACTGGTTGAACCCGGACGATCTCGCCCAGACTGTAGGCAACACGCGGAAGAAGGACCGCCTTAGTGGATGTTGCGGGATTGCCGGCATCGGCGGTCCCAATCAGATATGTGGCTGCGGCGCGGAGATTGGCACGCTGCGCACCGATTGCTGGACACCTCATCTGTTCGTCCCTGATCCGGCGCATACAAAATGGATAGAAGAATAATGATCACCATCGACGGCTCCGAAGGCGAAGGCGGAGGACAGGTGCTGCGCTACGCTTGCGCTCTGTCACTCCTCACTGGTGAGCCCTTCACAATCGAGAATATTCGCGGCAGGCGCGAAAAGCCGGGGCTCATGCGTCAGCACGTGACTGCAATCGAAGCCGCGTGCGTAATCGGCAACGCCGAATGTTCGGGGCTTGCGGTCGGGTCGACCAGCGTCAGTTTTCGGCCTGGCGCCGTCACGCCCGGCAACTATCATTTTGCGGTCGGCACGGCTGGCAGCACCGGCCTCGTGCTTCAGACGGTCATGGTGCCGCTGATGCTCGCCAATGCCCCCTCGCGTCTCGTGATCGAGGGCGGCACCCATGCGCTGGCCGCGCCTCCGTTCGATTTCATCGAGCGGACGCTCCTCCCGGTCATCAACCGCATGGGTCCGACTATCACGGCAAAGCTAGGCTGTGTTGACAAAAGACTTCAGCCATAGCCGCGTGGCGGCGAGGTTGAGGAAGCTCTCGAACGAGAGAAGGGTCTTGTCGTATCGGGTGGCGATGCGTCGTTGCTGTTTGAGTTTGCCGAACATGCGCTCGACGCGGTTTCGGTCCTTGTAGCGGCGATAGTCGGGATGCTCTGGCACCTTGCGGTTCGAGCGTGGCGGGATGATCGGCAGGATGCCCCGGGTCAGCAGGATTTCGCGGAAGCGATCACCATCATAGCCCTTGTCCGCGAGCAGCGCCTTGGGTGTGGCGACAGGGATCGCCATCAGCGGTTCGGCAGCGGTGTAATCGGAGGCCTCGCCGCCGGTCAGGATGAAGCCGACAGGCAGTCCTTGATTGTCGCAGCGGGCGTGGATTTTGCTCGTAAAACCGCCGCGTGATCGACCAAGAGCGTTCGCACAAGCCCCCCTTTTCCGCCCGCTGCCGAGACGTGGCCGCGAACGCTGGTGCTGTCGATCATGTGCTGCCAGTCGTCGGTCAGACCCAGGTCGACCAGTGTTTGCAGCAGGGCATCCCAGACACCCTGCTCGGCCCAGCGGCGGAAGCGCACATAGACCGAGTTCCACTTACCGTATCGCTCATGCATGTCGCGCCAGGGACAGCCGACCCGCAGTACGTGAAGCATTCCATTGAGGAAGAGCCGGTTATCGCCCGCTGGCCGCGCCCAACGACCGCGCTCAGGCGGCAGCAGCGGCCCGATCAGCTCCCACTCCGCGTCCGATAAATCCCCGCGACCCATGACTGCTCCTCAAAAAGCAGTCTTGAATCAGAACGACGCGCGTTTGGGAATCCCTTTTGTCAACACGACCTAGCGCAGTCCAACACTTTTGAATCTGCCCACGTTGATCTTGGCACTCTACTCGGATTTACAGCCGGCAATGACAACAGTGATGCCGCGCCCGACCCTTGGTGGCTCGGCGAAAAGCTCGGAGTGGTTTTTGAGGACCATGCCGATGGTCAGGACACGACCATCTTTGGAGCCACCAAGGCTCGGCAGGCAGCGAGTCATCCGAAGTGGATTAAGGCCAACGTCGCCGGCACAGAAGCGATGGACCTGGTGCCCATACTTGTGACTCCCTGCGTTCAGGCAAAAAAAGGAGCGGCCCCACAACTGGATGGGGTGCGTCTTTGGTCACTCACCGATTTTGTGACTTGGACGAACAAAGCGATACCCGTACTTCGGACGCTCAAGGGTGTATTTCCCGGTGAGGGTGATCTGGCGTGGCGCGCGGAGGCTCAACAACAGTTGGAAGCCGAAGGATTGACATTAGAGGCACTCAAAAAAACACTGCCGATGGCGACACAAGTGATGCAAATCGTGGACTAATCTTCACGTTCAATTGAGGACTTGCCGGAGGGATTCACGACTGGCGGGTAAGTCGGAACTTTTATACGGTCGATTAGCGACAGATAGTGTCACTACAAGGTCCAGGTGATTTTGGGGTCTTTATGGAGATGACTAGACCGGCGTGCGGAGTGGGTGTTCCAACCGCTGTAGCCGTACTCGACATCGAATGCTGCCTTTACCCTGTCCAGCGCAGCCAATGCATCGATGGCCTGTTTTCGGCAATCGGCGAGATTGTACACGCGCTCACCGTGAACCATCTTATTACGCATGGTTGAGGCTGTCTGAAAGATACTCCAGTCGGCAACGGCTATGATCGACAACAGGGGCCGGTGTTTCGGATCGTAGAGCTCCCACGCTTCTTTGAGCTTTTGCAGCCCCCCGTGGCCTCTGATAACTTTGTCTGCGATGATGGATTTGAATCCAGCCGAAACGATGATCTGGCGCAAAGTCCTTCGGAGCGTCTTCTCGACCGTGAACGCTGTTGTGACAAGCGCCTCTGCATCGTGCCCGTTACCCAAAAGGCTATTGATGCGTTGTTTGGCGACCCCGTAACCTAGACTGACTGGGTACATCGTTTTCCCCTCCATAGCTCACCAGAGGTGGCATAGCGCATCCCGAGAACTGGTAAAAGCGAGGGAAATGAAAGTAAAACTATCGCGGCCGGCTTCTGACGTCATCTTTGGAATAACCGGGAGGTTCTGCATGAGCCGAGACGTCATCGCCCGGCGTGTCGTAGCTGAGGGCCGCGTCGCATTCGGTGACGATCTTGGACGTATCAGGGCATTTCGAGAAGGTAACGAGGCGTTCTAGCGCCTCCCCCCGCTCGATTAATGCCGCGGCGACTCTTCGTCGTGCCGAGGATCAAGTTGCGCCTGCGGAACTTCAACGATCTGTTTGCCGATGAATGTACGACCGCCTTCGAGATCGAAATTCCTCAAGTCGGATGACGGACTTGGGGCGCCAAGCCGCTGGTCCGTGTGTCGATCGAACGACCGCTTTTGTGTAGACACCGATAAAGGTCAAAATGGCCGACTTCAGGCGCAAAGCCGTCATCTGGTACGAACAATGATACGCCTGCAGTGAAGGATTAGACCGCGCTTCACAGGCAGCTGGCCGAATATGTCCTTGGAATTTCAATAGGTTATCTAGGCAGCCTGCGAGTATGGCAGCCACTCAGGGTGGAACTTACCTAATTATTTCAGTGATTTAGGGTTTTGGTAGCGGAGGAGGGACTCGAACCCCCGACACGCGGATTATGATTCCGCTGCTCTAACCAGCTGAGCTACTCCGCCCCGAAGGGTCGCCGCGACGGGCGAGCAGCGCCTATAGGCAGGGCATCGCCCTTGGTCAATATCATGCACGCACTCCGCGAAAATTGCGCGCAAATGCCGATTGCCACGGCCCGCCGAGATAATGATGCGCCGCCAGACCCGAGATGGTGAGCGCACGCGGCCGGAAGTCGGCGACCAGTTCGGCGAGCAGCGCCCGCGCCTCGGATGGCGCCACCTTGTTCTGGACCGTGATATGGAGCCGTGGCTGCCCCTGGTCCTGCGCGGTCAGCATACCGGTAAAATGATCGGCGATGCGCTCGCGGATCTCGATCAGGTCAGGGCTGTCGATACGAAAGGCAACGCCGCCGCCAAGCGAATAGATTTCGCGCAGGCTGGCGACGGGCGGCGGGGTGTCGGCGGCGATGCGGCGGATCAGCCGATCGAGTTCATCGAGACACGACGGCGGCAACTGGTGGAACAAGGTGATATGCGCCGCCAGATGATTGCGGTCGGGCGGGAAGTGCGCCGCGCGTAGATTGTTGAAATAATGCTGGTCCGCCGCACCCATCGTCGCGGTCACGATAATGGGTACGGCGCCAGCGGCCCGGTAGGGAGGGGGAAAGCCCGGCCCGGCTGATCCGAGAGGGGATGGACGAGGCAGTTTCGGGGGAGTCTTGCCGTCGTCCATGGGACGCCCTTTCTCGATGCACGAGCAATGGTCGAAATCGCCCATGCGATCCAATCGATTAATTGGCTTAGAATGATCGGCAATAACGATCAGGTCAAAACCATCATGATTACAAATATTTCCAGAAAGCCTTCAGCGCTGCGGCGACTTCGACGGGCCGCTGGGCAATCGCCCAATGCCCTGCCCCTTCGATCACCGTCAGCGGCGTGCCCGCGCTGGCGGCATAACGCTGCGCGACGGAGAGATCGACATAGGGGTCGCCCTCGCCCCAGATCAGCGCACCATTCGCGGGCAATTTCGGAATATCGCGTGCCCAGTCATGCTCGAAGCTCAGCCCCTTTGCCGAACGGTACAGGCGCAGGATAGCGCGGCGCTTGTCCTTATTCGCCCACTGGGCCGCTTCTTCGCGCGCGATGTCGGCGGGCATGCCTTGCGCGGCAAGACCTTCGGCCAGCTTTGCCGGTTTGCTCAGCGCCATGAAGATCTCGCCGAGCACGGGGGTGTTCCAGATTCGGGCGACCCGGTGACCGCGATAATGCGGATCGATCACCGCGTTCGAAATCGCCCAGCTCCGGAGCAGATCGGGGCGCAGCATCGCAACGCGCTGTGCAATCAACGCGCCCCAGTCGTGGCCGATAATATCGATGGGGCCATGAAGCACGAACAGCGCCTCCGCCTGCCCCACCGCCCAGTCGGCATAGGCCTCCTTTGTTGCAGGAAAGCCGGTCGGTAATGGCGCGGTAAAGCCGGGGAGAGCGGGAACGGCGACGGGCGTATCACCGAGGTCGAGCGCAGCGAGCAGCGGACGCCAGATAGCGGGGCTGTCGGGAACGCCGTGGAGGAAGAGTTTGGCGGTCGTCATTCCATCTCCCCGCGATCGCGCCGCAGCTGATACCATTTCTGCACATTCGCATTATGGTCGGCGAGGGTGCGCGCGAAGATGTGACCGCCATCGCCCTTTGCAACGAAAAACAGATAATCATTGGCTTCCGGGTCAAGCACCGCGGCGATCGACGCTTTGCCGGGGTTGGCAATGGGCCCCTTGGGCAGGCCGATCATGCTGTAGGTGTTGTAGTCGTTCACCGCCTGGATTTCGGAGCGCAAGATACGGCGCCCGAGCGGCTTGCCCTTGGTGATCGGATAGATGATCGTCGGGTCAGCCTGAAGCCGCATGCCGACGCCCAGCCGGTTGGTGTACACGCCCGCAACGGTGCGGCGCTCGGCGGCGACGCCGGTTTCCTTTTCGACGATCGAGGCGAGCGTCATCGCCTGATTGCGATCCTTGACCGCAGTGCGCGGGGTGCGCTTCGCCCACAATTCGTTGAACGCCTTGTCCATCGCCGCCTGCATCCGCGTGACGACGGCGGCGCGGCTCTCGCCCGTCGTGAAGGCATAGCTGTCGGGCAGGATGCTGCCTTCGGCCGGAACGGGGATTTCGCCCTTCAGCCGCTTTTCGGCGTTCAGCCGTTCCCACACCATGATCGACGGCATGCCTTCGGGGATCATGACAAGGCGCTGGATCGTCTTGCCCGACTGGAACAGCTCGAGGATGTCGCCTGCGTCCATCCCCTTTTCAATCTTGTATTCGCCGGGCTTGATCGGATCATCCGAGCCGAAGAAGCGCGCCTCGTTGCGGAAGCTCGACGCCGAAACGAGGCCAGCCTTTTCGAGGATGTCCCCTGCCTTCGCGATGCTCGCGCCCGGCGGCACGACAACCTCGGCCTCCTTCGGCGAGCCGCCCGAACAGGCGGCGAGCAGCAAAGCCATGATTGTGATCGTTAGCCAGCGGAACGGATGCACCAGTTTCTCCCAAACTCGCCCGTAAGGAGACAAAAGATACGCATATACGCGCTCAGAATGTCTCTTTTGTCGCTTTAGGCCGGTGCCCGGCGACAGGGTGATAGAGCATGACGTTGAAATGTAGGAAAGAGGTTTTCATCCTCCCTGTCGCGCAGCGATGGGGAGGTGGCAGCGCGAAGCGCTGACGGAGGACATTATGACGCGGCGTCGCAGCCCCTCCACCACCCGCTTTGCGGGCGCCCCCCCTCCCCATGCCTTCGGCACAGGGAGGATCTGTATATCAGTCGATCGCCTTGACGATGACGCTGGCGTTGGTGCCGCCGAAGCCGAAGCTGTTGTTAAGCGCGGCCTTGACCTTGCGCTTCTTTGCCGTGTGCGGGACCAGGTCGACACCCTCTGTGCCCTCGTCGGGATTGTCGAGGTTGAGCGTCGGCGGGACGATCTGGTCGCGGATCGCGAGGATGCAGAAAATCGTCTCGACCGCGCCCGCGCCGCCGAGCAGATGGCCTATGGCGGACTTCGTCGAGCTCATCGACACAGTGCTGATCGCATCGCCGAACAGGCGCTTCACAGCGCCGAGTTCGATCGTGTCGGCCATCGTCGAGGTGCCGTGGGCGTTGATATAGTCGATGTCGGCGGGGGTCATCCCTGCCTTTTTCAGCGCCATTTCCATCGAGCGGAAAGCGCCCGAACCATCGGGATGCGGCGCAGTGACGTGATAGGCGTCGCCCGACAGGCCATAGCCGACGACTTCGGCGTAAATCTTGGCGCCGCGCGCCTTGGCATGTTCATATTCCTCGAGCACGACGACACCGGCGCCCTCGCCCATCACAAAGCCGTCGCGATCCTTGTCATAGGGGCGGCTCGCCTGCTCGGGACGGTCGTTATAGCTCATGTTCAGCGCGCGCGCCTGCGCGAAGCCGGCGATGCCGATCGGGCAGATCGTCGCCTCGGCGCCGCCCGCGAGCATGATGTCGGCATCGTCGTCGCGGATCATCCGCGCCGCGTCTCCGATCGAATGCGCACCGGTCGAGCAGGCGGTCACGACGGCGTGGTTAGGGCCTTGCAAGCCATATTTGATGCTGACCTGGCCCGAGATCAGGTTGATCAGCCGGCCATGGACGAAATGCGGCGACACGCGGCCCGGGCCCTTTTCGGCGAGCAGCAGGCTTTCGCTTTCGATGCCCGGCAGGCCGCCGATGCCCGAACCGATCGAGCAGCCCGCACGCAACTTCATCTCGTCGGACATATCCTCGAGACCCGCGTCTTCGATCGCCTGACCGGCCGCGTCGATGCCATAGATGATGAAGGGATCGACCTGGCGCTGCACCTTGTGGTCGACACGCTTGCCGGGGTCGAAGCCATATTCATGGGTTGGGCCCTTGACCTCGCACGCGATCGTGCATTTCTGGTCCGACGCGTCGAAATGGGTGATCGTCCCCGCGCCCGATTTGCTCGCGAGCAAATTGGCCCATGTGGTTTCCACATCGGCGCCCAGCGGCGTCACCAAACCCAATCCCGTCACCACAACCCGGCGCATAGTCTGTCCTTTCGTCGGCGCCTGCCCCGGCAGGTACCCGCATCACATCTGTTGGCGTGCTTCTCGACAACGCCGGGCCATAAAAAAAGCTTCCCGGCCCCTGCACGCGAGCGCTCGGAACCGGGAAGCCGGAAACGCGTGGGCGGCGTCGCCGCCGCGTCCGGCTATGCCGGACCGGGCCCAATTATCCCTTGTTCGCTTCGATATAGTCGATCGCGTCCTTGACGGTGGCGATCTTTTCCGCCGCGTCGTCGGGGATTTCAACGCCGAATTCTTCTTCGAACGCCATCACCAGTTCGACGATGTCGAGGCTGTCGGCGCCCAGATCATCGATGAAGCTTGCTTCCTCGGTCACCTTGTCGGCTTCGACGCCCAGATGTTCGACGACGATCTTTTTTACCTTTTCGGCCGAATCGCTCATGCACAGTTCCTTTTTCTGACTATGTCGTGAATGTTGAAAATTGCCCTAGTGCCCGTGGGCGGGACTGGCAAGAGGGCTGGCATCGGCCAGTCCGTCTTCCGCAGCGATATAGGCTGAATGCGTCCCTTTCTGCCCCTCCGGCACCTGATCGCGGAGATAGGCAATGCAATCGCCCGGTTCAAGGTCGAACGGCCCGGATTGCGACATGTCGAGGCACTCAGGGCGCAGGTTTGACCGGAATAACCCCGGAATCGCGGAGCGCCGCCGAGGCGCGCTGGATCACCACCGGCGTGATGATGAAACGGCCGAGCACCCTTTCGGGCGTCGCATCGGCGGGCTGCCGCGTATAAGCGAGCAGGCGCTGCCACTGCGCGCGCCCTTCGGCGACCTGCCCCTGCCGCGCCAGCACGATCGCGCGCACCATCATATATTGCGGCTCCATATTGCTCGGCGACGGCATGCGGTCGAGAATCCCCAGCGCTTCTTCCTGTTCGCCGCGCTGCGACAGGGTGAACGCCAGCGTGACCGCCGGAACGCCGGGGTAGGACGAATCGAGCTGCAGCGACCGGCGGAGCAAAACCTCTCCCTCGGGCCCTTTTCCGCACGTCAGTTTGAACAGTCCGAGAAAGCCCGACATGTCGGGGTCATAGGGATTGAGCGCAATCGCGGCGTCGCCCATCGCGCTGCCGCCCGCACAATTGCCCGCATAGAAATTGGAACGCGCCATCGCGAACAGGCCCGCCGCCGAATTCGGGCTGCTTTCATAGGAGCGCTGCGCCAGCGCGCGCGCTTCGCCCAGCGCCTCGCGGCCCGCCGGGGTCATACGCTGCGGTTGCCAGTCGCCAAAGCGGACGAGCGACAGCGCCGTGAGTGCGACGGGATCGCGCGGGTCGGCCTTGATCGTCGCGCGAAGACATGTGTCGACCTGTTTTGCCGTCGCCGTGCTGCGCATCTGCCGCATCCGGTTGAACTGCGCGAGGCACGGGAAACCCGGTGAAAAATTGTCGGGCTGACGCTGGACCTGATCGCGCACGATCACACCATAATCCCCGGCCAGCTGGGCGATCAGCGGCTCGATCGCCGCAAACTCCGGTGTTTCGTCGCTGGTCAGGCGGAGCTGCTGCGACCAGATAGCGCGCTGGTCGGCGACGCGGTTGAGGACAAGCGTGACGTCTGTATTGCCCTCGACCGTCCGGACCAGCGAGGTGTCGAGCCGATAGTCGCTGGTGCCGATGGCCGCGCTGCCGGGTGCCTTCGAACTCAACAGGTCGACGAGATCGAAGCGCCGCAGCCCGTCGCGCAGCTTGCCGTCGAGCGCGCGCGCAAGAGCACGTGACTCAGGCAAATTCCCGGCAACGGGCGCACTGACCTCGACCAGCGGGACCGGCACCGGATCACCGCCGAACAATTGGCCTGAACCGCCACGAAGCGTCCAGAGGGTAAAAAGCGCAACCGCAAGGAGGACGAGCACGACCACCCATCGGCCAAAGCGGGGGCCGCGATCGCGCGGCCGTCGCACGCCGCCGGGCGCTGTCGGGTGGCCGCCGCCCGCCGCTACTGTTGCGGCCTTGACGTCACCATCGCCCGTCGCCTCGTCGACCGATCGCGCCGAAGGCGGCGCGGAGCGATATTGGACGACGACTTCATAGCTGCCCTGCGGGACACGGAGGCGATGCACCCATGGTGTATCGGCATAATAGCGATCGAGCAGGCTGCGCAGCCGCCCCACCATGACGCGCGGATAGCTGTCCACCGCAGGGTCGAAATCTTCGCTGCGGCCCAGCGCCTCGGTTGCGATCGCATAGGCCTTGGGTGAGCTGCGGCCCCCGCGAAGGCGATGCTCCACAAGGAATTGCAGCAGGCGCGACAGCACCGGCGACCGGATGAACATCGGCGAATCGAGCAGCGATCCAAGCTCCCCGGCAATGATCCGGTCGATCTCGCCGGGGTCCTGTGTCTCGTTCGCTTTCGCCTGGTCCATGCTACCCTCAAATGCCCCTGACGGGCGGTGCGGTAGATACGCCAATCAGCCAGCACGGCCACCCATTGTTACTTTGACGTAACGGTAACAAGGAAGCCTTAGACCATATCAGAAGAAAAGCGCCTCGCCAATCCGCAAGGAAAAAGGCGAAATCAGGTTAAGGATTGGTTATCAAACGGCAACATTTGGCCATGTGACCCCTTGTAACTGCCCCGCCGACGAAACTCTGTCATTCTTTCAAGCGTCGCGGCATTCCTACGATGGCGCGGCGTGAAGCCAAAAGGCGAAAGGTGCGAGCTGGTCCCTGGCACCCTTCGATCCCCCTCAGGCTTCATTTTTAGACTTCGCCGGGCGGCCCGACAGCCCCACCTGTTTTGTCGCCCGGCAAGTCGACCTTCCCATCATGCAGAACGACGCTCCGCTCAAGGGGCATTGCCGAGCGGCGACATAGCCGCGCATCGCCTCCGTCTGCGCCGCACATATAAAAAGGGGCGCCAGTTTTCACTGACGCCCCTCGCCATTTTTCGAAAAGCGCGAAGGCTCAGGTCGCCGCCGGTGCCTTGCACGGACCGGTGTGGCTGCTGGTCATCTGCATGACCATTTCCATGTCGCCGCCAGTCGGGACCTTGCCCTTGGTGGTGATGGTGACATCGCTCTTCTTGGCTTCCATCGTGCCTGCCATCGTCATATCGACCGTCTGGCCGTTGGCTTTGCAGGTTCCGGCGATATCGATCTTGCCGCCCGCGATGTCCTTTTTCGACCAGGTGCACTCACCGCCATTGCCGGGACCCTTGGCGAGTTCGGCCGCGATGTCTTCCTTGTCGACCTGCTCCTGCGTGAAGCACTGCTCCATGCCGCTGGCGCCTTCCATCATCTTTGCCATGCCGTCCTTCATTTCGGCGGGCATGCCGGGAACTTCGAACTTCACCAGCTTGACGTCGGTTTTCCAGTTGCCGGCTTCGCGCTTCACCGGGCCGCTGGCGTTTTCGCTCTTTCCGCAACCCGATACTGCGATGAGGGCGCCGATGGCGGCGACCGTCAGAAATTTCTTCATACCCTGTCTCCTGTGACTATTCATTTGGGGGTTCTGTTTTGATTCATTGCGATTGTGGACCCGCCCCATCGATACCATATTGGCAGCAATGGCAATTCAGATTCGTACATCGCTCGATGAAATCGACACGGCGGAGGGCTACGTCCCCCACCGCCCCGCGCGCCCCGACAAGGTCGAAGGCGGCAAGCGATTCGAACTAGTTAGCGAATATGAGCCCGCGGGCGATCAGCCGACGGCGATCAAGGAACTCGTCTCGACCGCGCTCGATGGCGAGCGCGATCAGGTGCTGTTGGGGGTCACCGGATCGGGCAAGACCTTCACGATGGCGAAGGTGATCGACGAGCTGCAGCGCCCTGCCCTCATCCTCGCCCCGAACAAGATCCTCGCGGCGCAGCTCTATGGCGAGTTCAAGAGCTTTTTCCCAAACAATGCGGTCGAATATTTCGTCAGCTATTACGACTATTACCAGCCAGAGGCCTATGTGCCGCGGTCGGACACCTATATCGAGAAGGAAAGCTCGGTAAACGAAGCGATCGACCGGATGCGCCATTCGGCGACGCGCGCGCTGCTCGAACGCGACGATGTGATCATCGTCGCTTCGGTGTCGTGCCTTTACGGCATCGGGTCGGTCGAGACCTATTCGGCGATGATCTTTGATCTGAAAAAGGGTCAGGTCGCCGACAATCGCGAAATCATCCGCAAGCTCGTCGCGCTCCAGTACAAGCGCAACGACCAGGCGTTTGCGCGCGGCAATTTCCGCGTGCGCGGCGACAACCTCGAAATCTTCCCGTCGCACTATGAAGATATGGCGTGGCGAATCAGCTTTTTCGGCGACGAAATTGAGGAGATCACCGAGTTCGACCCGCTGACCGGCAAGAAGATCGCCAATCTCAACCATGTCCGCGTCTATGCGAACAGCCACTATGTGACGCCCGGTCCGACGCTGAAGCAAGCGAGTGAAGCGATCCGGCACGAGTTGACCGAACGGCTCAAGGAACTCGAAGCCGAAGGCCGCCTGCTCGAAGCGCAGCGGCTCGAACAGCGCACCAATTTCGACCTCGAGATGATCGCGGCGACGGGCAGCTGCGCCGGCATCGAGAATTACAGCCGCTTCCTGACCGGCCGCCTGCCGGGTGAACCGCCGCCAACCTTGTTCGAATATCTGCCCGACAATGCTTTGCTCTTCGTCGACGAAAGCCACCAGACGATCCCGCAGATCGGCGCGATGTCAAAGGGCGATCACCGCCGAAAGATCACGCTGGCCGAATATGGCTTCCGCCTGCCGAGCTGCATCGACAATCGTCCCTTGCGCTTTGCCGAATGGGACATGATGCGCCCGCAGACGGTGAGCGTGTCGGCGACGCCGGGCACATGGGAGATGGACCGCACGCAAGGCGTGTTTGCCGAGCAGATCATCCGCCCCACCGGGCTGATCGACCCGCCGGTCGAGATCAAGCCCGTCGAAGAACAGGTCGATGATCTGATCGTCGAGGCGAAAAAGACCGCGGCGGCGGGGTATCGCACGCTCGTCACCACGCTCACCAAGCGGATGGCCGAGGATCTGACCGAATTCCTCCACGAGGCGGGACTCAAGGTCCGCTACATGCACTCGGACGTCGAGACGCTGGAGCGCATCGAGATCATTCGCGACCTCCGGCTCGGGGTGTTCGACGTGCTGATCGGCATCAACCTGCTGCGCGAGGGGCTCGATATTCCCGAATGCGGGCTCGTCGCGATCCTCGACGCCGACAAGGAGGGGTTCCTGCGTAGCGAAACCAGCCTCGTCCAGACCATCGGCCGCGCCGCGCGCAACGTCGACGGCCGCGTTATCCTCTACGCCGACCGCATAACCGGCAGCATGGAACGCGCGATGCGCGAAACCGATCGCCGCCGCGAAAAGCAGACCGAATATAATGTCGAGCATGGCATCACCCCGACGACGATCAAGCGCAACATCGGCGACATCATCGCGCATGTTGCATCGAAGGATCAGGTGACGATCAACATCGGCGACGACAAGCCCGCGCATATGGTCGGGCACAATCTGCGCGCGTACATTCAGGACCTCGAAAAGAAGATGCGCGACGCCGCCGCCGACTTGGAGTTCGAGGAAGCGGGGCGGCTGCGCGACGAAATCCGCAAGCTGGAGGCGGACGAGCTTGGGCTGCCGGCGGGCGAACAGGTCGCGCCGCGGGTTGGGAGATCGAACGAGGGCAAGCCCGGGACGCGCAAGGGGCGGTTTGGCAAGCAGAGCAAGACGAAGTGGGGGCGTTAGCCGCCCCTTCGACAAAAGCCCCTTTGTAACCGACAAGTAGCCTTGCCGCCTCGCCGCGCGCTGCATAGGGTTGCGCCGCAATCGGGGAGATATATGCATGAAATCGGGTCTGTCGCTCATCGCCTTGGCGCTTGCCGCTACCGCGCCTGCTGCGCTGCACGCGCAGGACAAGCCTGACGACAAGGCGAAGGCCGAAAAGCCCGCCGATTACGAACCCCAGGTCCGCACCACCAAGCTGTCGGGAACCTTTGGCGGCCAGCGGATCAACTATGCCGCGACGATCGGCGAGACGATCATCAAGAACAAGGATGGCGTACCCGAAGTCGCTGTCGTCACGACTTCCTACATCAAGGAACCGCGCGACCCTGGCCGGCCGATTACCTTCCTGTTCAACGGCGGCCCGGGGTCGGGCACCGTGTGGCTGATGATGGGCGCGTTCGGGCCGAAGCGCGTCGCAATCCCCGGCACCGGCGTCGACGATGGTGCCCCGCCCTATCCGATCGTCGACAATCCCGATGCGTTGATGGACGTCACCGACGTGGTCTTTATCGATCCGCCGGGCACGGGTTTCTCGCACCTCATCGGCAAGGCCGACCCCAAGGATTATTACGGCGTGACGCAGGATGCGAAGCTGGTCGCCGAGGTGATCCGTCGCTGGCTCAACGACAATAGTCGCTGGAACAGCCCCAAATATCTGGGCGGCGAAAGCTATGGCACGACGCGCTCCGCCGCGGTCGCCAACCAGCTGATGAACGAGACGTACAACGACGTCGCCTTGAACGGCATCATCCTGATCTCGACCGTCCTCGATTTCGCCGCAGGCGCCGACACGCCCGGCAACGAGCTGTCGCCGATCACCAACCTGCCCTCGATGGCCGCGACCGCGCTCTATCACGGCAAGGCAAGTGCGCCGTCGGTCGAGGCGTTCGTCGAGGAAGCGCGGCAATGGGCGATCGGGCCTTATGCGACGGCGCTGCTCAAGGGTCAGAAGTTGCAGGGCGAAGAGCGCGCCGCCATCCGCCGCGAGCTCGCGCGCTTCACCGGGCTCAGCGAAACCTATCTCGACAGTGCCGACCTGCGCGTCACGCCGAACCGTTTCTACAAGGAACTGCTCCGCGACCGCGGGTTGACCGTCGGGCGGCTCGACAGCCGTTATACGGGCAAGGATTATGACAGCGCGGGCGAAGGCCCCGACAATGATCCGAGCTTTTATGGCATCGATGCGAGCTATACCGCCGCGATCAACAGCTGGAGCCGCGACGGGCTGGGGTTCAAGACCGACCGCGAATATCAGTCGATCGGCCGGATCGGCGGGCAGTGGGACTGGCGGATCGGCGACCGCGACACCAACTCTTATCTGAACGTCGCGCCCTATATCGGGCAGGCGTTGCGCGAGAATTCGGGGCTGAAGGTGCTGGTCGCGCAAGGCTATTATGATTTTGCTACGCCCTTTTTCGCGGCCGAATATGCGCTGTCACGCACCGGTATTCCGCAGGATCGCATCAGCTATACCTATTATGGCGCGGGCCACATGATGTATATCCGCGACGAGGATCGCCACAAATTGTCCGCCGACATCCGCGCCTTCATTCGTTCGCGGTAACGGGGTCAGGGGCGCCTACGGGCGCCCCTTTTGTTTTTCAGCGCAGAACGCCCCTCGCCTTCATTGCGCGCGCGTAGAAGAAGAGCGCGATGGCCACGATCCAGATGACGCCGAGGAACATCAGCACGCCTTCACCGAACAGCGCCTGATATTCTTTCGCCTGCATGCCGACCTGATAAAGGCTCATGATCGCGAGGCCGACCAGCGACAGGGCAAAAGCGGAAACGGCATACCGGCTGCGAAGCAGCAGCAACAGCGATCCCGCCATCGCCCCCCATACGCCAAGCGCCCAGCCCGTATCGGCCCACAGCGGATAGGCATCGACCCAGGCGATCTGCTCGGATTTCAGCGCCGCGCCTTCGAGATACCAAGCCGCTTTGGTTTTGAAACCGACATAGTCGGAGACCGGTATGCAATGCCACAGGAACGATGCGATGCCGACGACCCACAGGTGCCACGGCGTTTTCACGGCTTCGGTCATATTCGTCTCCCCCTCCAGAAAGATCGCACAAGATTACCAGTTTTTACCGCTACGGCAAGCTAGGTGATATATAAATATAACACACCCATCGCGCGGATGAATCACTGACGACGCCGAGGACCGGCGAAGACGCTTGGCAAGTCACCGCCAAATCGCGATATGCACCGTCATGTGTGTCGTCGCTCTTGCCCGGCAGGTTCATCCCCGCTGGCCGCTCATCCTGATCGGAAATCGCGACGAGTTTCACGCGCGCCCAGCAGCGCCCCTCGCGGAATGGGATGACAACAGCGGCATTGTGGGCGGACGCGACCTGCAGGCGGGCGGCACCTGGCTTGGGGGTCACCGGCCCAGCGGACGGATCGTGGTGGTGACTAACGTCCGCGGCGCGGCGCCCGATCCCGCAAAGGAATCGCGCGGTGCGCTCGTCGTCGACATGCTGCGCGGCGACGGCCGCTTTGCAAATCCGGCGGCGGCCGATCTTGATCGGTTCAACGCGTTCAACCTGTTCACTGCAGGCGACGATGGCGCGCGATTGCTGACCAACCGGCCCGAACCGCTGATCGCCGCGCTCGCGCCCGGCGTCCATGCGCTCGCCAATGAACCCGTGGGCGCGCCGTGCCCGCGCGCCGAACGGCTGCGTGCAGCCCTTACGGCTGTTGTGACAGCCGATGCGGCCCCCGAAACCCTGCTCGACATGCTGATGGCCGAGGACGGCCCCGCGCTGTTCCTGCGCGGCGATGTCTATGGCACCCGGGCCTCGACGCTCGTGACGGTATCCGTCGACGGCATGGTACAGATGACCGAACGCCGATACGAAGCGGGCGGCCGCTCCATCGGAACGACCGCCCTCGAATTTCGGATCGGCTGAGCCGGGCGCGCCTTATTTCGGCGCAATCACCATCAGCATCTGACGGCCTTCGGTACGCGGATGCGCCTCGACCTTCGCGATTTCCGAGGTCAGTTCGGCGACGCGCTGGAGCACGTTGAGGCCGAGCTGCGTGTGACTCATTTCGCGGCCGCGGAAGCGCATGGTCATCTTGACCTTGTCGCCTTCGCCGAGGAAATCGAAGACCTTCTTCATCTTGGTGTCGAAATCATGATCGTCGATATTCGGACGCATCTTGATCTCTTTGATTTCCTGCGTCTTCTGGCTCTTGCGTGCGAGGTTCGCCTTTTTCTGCGCCTCGTACTTGAACTTGCCGACGTCGAGGAATTTGCACACCGGCGGATCGGCGTTGGGAGATACTTCCACCAGGTCCATGCCGACGGAAGCCGCCTGCTCAATCGCTTCGGCCGTCAGCATCACGCCCAGATTTTCGCCTTCCTCGTCGATCACGCGGACTTTGGGGGAGGCGATAAATTCATTGTAACGCGGGCCGTTTTTAGGCGGCATCGGTGCCATTGGGCGACGGGTCATGGGCGGTGGTATAGCTGTATCTCCTGAATCATTTACACAAAGGCGTTCGTCAAAAATGGGCGTGCAGCATCGACGCAAAAACACGCGTTGTGGTCATATAGTGATCGCGGCGCCGTCGTAAAGGCCGCCCCGCGCATTCGGCACCGATTTTCGGCTCAACTGTGGCTAGTCTGCCACTACCATTTGGTCGGTGCGGGATCGACGACACGGAAACCACCCGCGCCAATCTCGCTGACCTCGAGCGCGCGAACCGCGATGCCGCGGTTGTTGAAGCGGAAGATGCCGTCGATGCCGCCGAAACCGTCGGCCGCGAGCAGCCGCGCCGCAGGGAAATTGGTCCCGGGTTTCCAGTCGCGCGCAATGCGCACCGTCAGCAACACCGAATCATACCCCAGGCTAGCCAGCCGGTACGGCGCCTTGCCGAAACGGGTACGATATTTGGTCGCGAGTTGACCATAGAGACCGTCGGAAACGCTGGCAAACCAAGACCCGCGCATCACCGCGTTGCCGCCGAGCGCCGCGTCGGTGTTCCAAAGTTCGGTGCCCAGGATTTGCCGCGCGCCCGCGCTCTTGATGACGGGCACCGCGCGGATGGCGTTGCCACCGCTGTCGGCAACTAACACCGCGTCGATTGCACCGGCGTTGGCGATCCGCCGCGCCGCACCGGTCAGCGCGGTCGCGCTGCGGTCATAGCTTTCGACCGCGACGAGCGTGCCGCCCGCCTCGGCCACGGCGGCACGAAAAGCAGCGGCCGAGCGGTCGCCATAGACATTCTTCGGCACCAGAGCGCCGAAACGCTGATGCCCCTTCGCGCGCGAGAAAGCGACCACGCGCTCGACCGACTGGCCGGGGACAAAACCCATGATGAAGACGCCGTTGCCGGCGACGCCGCTGTCGTTCGAGAAGCTGAGCACCGGCACCTTCGCATCGCGCGCGATCGGCGCGACGGCGGTGACGTCTTCGCTCAGCAGCGGGCCGAGGATCAGCTTGTTGCCGTCGGCGACCGCCTGCCGCGCCGCCGCTGCGGCGCCAAGCGCGGTATCATAGGTTGTGATGCGGACGCGCTCGGTGCGCGAATCGAGCAATGCGAGCGTCGTCGCATTGGCGATCGCCATGCCGACGTCGGCGTTGGGGCCCGTCTGCGGGACGAGCAGCGCGACGCGGTGACGATCGGTATCGGTCGGAAGGCCGGGGCCGACATTGTCGTCGGGCCTGGTCGGCGGCGGCGGGGTTGCGGGGCCGTTCGACTTTGGCACCACCTGACACGCCGCGAGCACCCCTGCCATCGCCACCGCACCGAGACCGCGCAACATTTGCCGACGCGGCGATGCATTAACTTGGCGCTGGACGGCAGTTTCTGCCATTTTCGGCGTCATGCCAGATTCGAACATCTCAGATTCTCCCTTGCCCGGTCTCTATATCGTTGCAACGCCCATCGGCAACCTTGGCGACATCTCTGCGCGCGCCGCGACGGCGCTCGCCTCCGCCGGCGTAATTGCCGCAGAGGATACGCGCGTGACCGCGAAATTGCTGTCGCATCTGGGTTTGCGTGTGCCGATGACCCCCTATCATGATCATAGCGACGAACGCACCCGCGCCGCGCTGGTTGCGCGTATGGAGGGCGAAATTGTCGTTTTGGTGTCGGATGCGGGAACCCCGCTGATTTCGGACCCCGGCTATAAGCTCGTTCGCGACGCAAGGGCGGCGGGCCGGCATGTCACCACCCTGCCCGGCCCGTGCGCCGCGATCGCCGCGATCACGCTGTCGGGATTGCCGAGCGACCGATTCCTGTTCGCGGGGTTCCTGCCGAACAAGGCCAAGGCGCGCGCCGACACGCTGGCAGAATTCGCCGGGCTGCGCGCGACATTGGTATTCTACGAAAGCGGGCCGCGGCTATCGGCGTCGCTCGCGGCCATGGCTGAAGGGCTGGGTAATCGCGAGGCCGCCGTAGCGCGCGAGATCAGCAAGATGTTCGAGGAATGCGTGACAGGCACGCTGACCGAGCTTTCCGCGCGCTACGCCGACGCACCGCCAAAAGGCGAGATTGTCGTCATCGTCGGCCCGCCCGGCGAAGCGGCCACCGAGGAAGCGGACGATGCAACGCTCGACGCCGCACTGCGCGAGGCGATGGCAGAGAAGCCCGTCGCACAGGCAGCAAAGTCGGTCGCCAAACGCTTCGGGCTCGACCGCCATGACGTCTACGCGCGCGCGCTCACGCTGAAAGAGCAGGCTTGAAGCGCGCCGCCGCCGAAGCGCGCGGGCGCCGCGCCGAACGCCGCGCCGCCTGGTGGCTGCGCCTCCACGGCTGGCGCATCCTCGGCGAAAGGCTGCGCGTTCCCGTCGGCGAGGTCGATCTTGTCGCGCGGCGCGGCCGCACTGTCGCCTTCATCGAGGTCAAGTGGCGCGACCGCGCCGCCGACCTCGACCTCGCGATTGACCATTATCGCCTGCGCCGCGTCGCCGCCGCGGCCGAAATGCTGCGCCCACGCTTCGCCGGGCCGCGCGATGACATCAGGATCGACGTGATGCTCCTTGCGCCAAGGCGCCTGCCGCGCCATCTGGTCCACGTCTGGCAACCCTGAGGAAGATAAAATGACCCTGCGCGCCGCGGTACAAATGGACCCGATGGATGATATCAACATCGGGGGCGACAGCAGTTTCCACCTGATCCTGAAGGCACTCGAGCGGGGCTACGAACTGTACCATTACGACGTGCGCGGCCTGACGTGGGAGGCCGGGCGGCTGACGACGAAGGCGAACCGCATCCTTGAGGCGCAACGCGATCCGGGCGCCCACTATAAATTCGGCGATGAAATACTGCTCGATCTCGGCCGCGACATCGACGTCGTGCTGATGCGGCAGGATCCGCCCTTCGACCTTGGCTATCTCACCGGTACCTGGCTGCTCGAGCGCATTGCGAACGAGACGCTCGTCGTGAACGACCCGGTTTCGGTGCGCAACGCGCCCGAAAAGGTGTTCGTGCTCGATTTCCCCGAGTTCATGCCGCCGACGATGGTGACGCGCAGCCTCGACGCGGTGAAGGATTTTCAGGCGCGCCACGGCGCGGTGGTGATCAAGCCGCTCCACGGCAATGGCGGCAAGGCCGTGTTCAAGATCGATGCCGATGGCGGCAATCTCGGCGCGCTGGTCGAGCTGTTCGGGCAGGTGTGGCCCGAACCCTTCATGGTCCAGCAGTTCCTGCCGAGCGTGGCGAAGGGCGACAAGCGCATCGTGCTGGTCGACGGCGAGGTCGCGGGCGCGATCAACCGCAAGCCCGGCGAGGGCGAATTCCGCTCGAACCTAGCGGTCGGCGGCTATGCCGAGGCGGCCGAGCTCACGCCGCGCGAGCAGGAGATTTGTGACGTCTTGGGGCCGCAGCTGCGCGAACGCGGGCTCGTGTTCGTCGGCATCGACGTGATCGGCGGCGAGTGGCTGACCGAAATCAATGTCACTTCGCCGACCGGAATCGTCGCGATCGACCGTTTCAACAACAGCGATACGGCGGGAATGATCTGGGACGCGATAACACGGCGGATCGGCTGACGCCTCCGCGCGTTCTTCTGCCATGACCGACTTCATCCTGAACCTGATCCAGAGCTGGGGCTATATGGGGATTTTCATCCTCATGTTCCTCGAAAATGTGTTCCCGCCGATTCCGTCCGAGGTGATCATGGGGCTCGGCGGCATCGCAGTGTCCAAGGGCCATTTCGATTTCTGGACGCTCGTCGCGGTCGCGGTCGCGGGGACGACCGCGGGCAACTGGATCTGGTACGGCATCGGCCGCTGGATCGGTTATGAACGGCTGAAACCCTTCATCGATCGCCATGGGCGCTGGCTGACGCTCGATTGGGGCGAGGTCGAGCGGCTGCACGCCTTCTTCCTGAAATATGGCCCCGCGATCGTTTTCGTCGCACGCTTCATGCCCGTCGCGCGGACGATGGTGTCGCTGCCCGCGGGCATGGTGAAGATGAACCAGGCGAAGTTCCTGCTCTGGACCGCCGCCGGTTCGACGATCTGGATTGCGGCGCTTGCGGGCGCGGGCAACTGGTTCGGCGGGAAGTTCGCCAATCTGGACGCCTTTGTCGGCCCCGTCGCGCTGGTCGCGATCGGATCGCTCGTGGTCGTTTATATCTACCGCGTGATTACCTGGAAGCCGAGGCAGACCGGCTAGGCCCGCGGATGCGCGCTGCGATAGATGTCGAGCAAATGCGCGGCATCGACCGCGGTATAGACCTGCGTCGAGGCGAGGCTCGCGTGACCGAGCAATTCCTGCAGGCTGCGCAGATCCGCCCCACCCGCGAGCAGATGCGTCGCAAAACTATGTCGCAGCGCATGCGGCGTCGTCCGTTCGGGAAGCCCCAAAGCGCGCCGCGCCGACCTCACGCTCGCGCGGATCACCCCGGGCGCGAGCGGTCCTCCGCGCGCGCCTACAAACAACGCCCGATCCTTCGCGATCGGATAAGGGCAGGCATCGACATATCGCGCTACGGCCTTCTGTACCGCGGGCAGGATCGGCACGATCCGCGTCTTGTTGCGCTTGCCGGTCACGCGCAGCGTCTCGCCGAGCGGCAGCGCCGCACCAGTCAGCGACAGGGCTTCGCCAATGCGCAGCCCCGCGCCATAGAGCAGCAGCAGCAGCGCAAAATCACGCGCACCGACCCATCCCTGCCGCGCATTGTCCTCGACATCCTGCGCCAGTGCGATCGCTTCGGCGGGCGAGACCGGCCGCGGCAGGCCGTTCTTGACGCGAGGGCCGCGCATTTGCGGCACGCTGGCGTTTGACCCGCCCACGAAACGCAGGAAACCCCGTAACGCCGAAAGCTCGCGTGCGGCCGACGCATTGCCGAGGCCTTCGGCGCGGCGCGTCGCGAGATAGGAGCGCAGATCGTTGGGGGTCAGCGCCTTCAACATGCCTGCATCGACCGCCCCGCCACGATGCCGCGACAGAAAGGCGCAGAAACGCTCGGCGGTCGCGATATAGGCGCGGCGCGTATGCTCCGCCCGGCGCTTCTCATGCGCCAGATGGGCCTCCCAGTCGCGGATCAGATCCTGTGCCAAACGTCGATCCCACCGCCATTAAATAGGGACAGTCCCTATTTAATTGGCACCTGTCTCACGCCGGCAAATGCCCGTCGAATTAAATAGGGACTGTCCCTATTTAATTGGCTCGCGCAGCGAACGAAGAACCGCAACCCTAGTGGGTTTTGACCACCTCGGAAAGTATGCTGTCGAGCAAGAGGATGCCGTCATCGGTCACCATGAGCCGGTCGCCGTTCTGCCGCATCAGCCCCTGCCCCGCGAGCCGCGCCACCGCGCCCGCATCGACGAACGCCGCGCGCGCCAGTCCGCTTCGGGCCTCGATCCGCGCCAAATCAATCCCTTCGGTCAGCCGCAATCCCATCAGCATTGCCTCGGTCGCGCGTTCATGCGCGGGAAGGTCGCTTTCGACCTTCAACCCATGGCCATTGCGCTCCACCGCCGAAATGAAGTTCTCGGGCTTTTTGTGCCGCTCGGTCGCTTGCCCCAGACGCCGGCCGTGCGCGCCGGGGCCGACCCCGGCGTAATCGGCATAGCGCCAGTAAGCGAGATTGTGGCGGCTTTCCTGCCCGATGCGCGCATGGTTCGACACCTCATAGCGCGGCAGGCCCGCAGACTGCGTCATCGCTTGCGTCGTGTCGAACAGGTCGGCGGCAGCATCCCCGTCAGGAATAGTGAGATCGCCCTTCGCGGCGAGCGTCGCAAAGCGCGTGCCCGGCTCGATCGTAAGCTGGTAGAGCGAAAGATGATCGGTGCCAAAGGCAAGCGCGGCGGCCAGTTCGCTTTCCCACGCCGTCATCGACTGGCCGGGGCGCGCATAGATCAGGTCGAAACTGACGCGCGCAAAATGCTCCTGCGCCATCGCGATGGCGCGCCGCGCCTCATCCTCGCTGTGTGCGCGGCCAAGAAATTCAAGCACTTCGGAATCGAAGCTCTGAACGCCTATCGAAACGCGGTTCACGCCCGCTGCGGCAAGATCGGCGAAATTGGCGACCTCGACCGAATTGGGATTGGCCTCCAGCGTGATCTCGACGTCGTCGGTCAGCCCCCATTGGGCTTCGGTCGCCGCGATCACCGCCGCAACGGTTTCGGGCGGCATCAGGCTGGGCGTACCACCCCCGAAGAAAATCGACCCGACGCGGCGATCGGGCAGCAAGCCCGCCTCATGCCGCAGATCGGCAAGCAACGCGTCGCGCCACATCGCCTGATCGACACTCTCACGCACATGGCTGTTGAAGTCGCAATAGGGGCATTTCGACACGCAAAATGGCCAATGGACATAAAGGGCGAGCGGTTCGGCCACGGGGGGCGATATAGGGCATCGCCCCGGAAAGTCAGCCGCATATTACCGCATCCAGACCGATATCGCCGCGGCGGCTTCCGCCGCTGACAGAGCGGTGACATCAAGGTCGAGGCGCCGGTCGCAATGCTCGAGCAGGACGGGTCTGTCCGCCCCGTCGGCAAGCACCGCCGGATCGGTCAGCTTTCGCGTCATGGCGCGGCCGGGATCGGTAATCCGCCGGGCGATTTCGTCGGGCGCACAATGCAGATGCACACCGGCCAACGAAACGCCGCGTGCATCGGCAAGCTGACGGATCGCGTCTTGCCATTCCTCCCCCCAGCCGCGGTCACGGCCCGGTGCGATGGTCAGCACGATCGGCGTACCGACCGGCAGCTTCAATGCACGGTCAAACACGATGTCACGCACTGCCCGGACAGTCTCGCGAAACGCGACGGACCCAAAGATGGTGGTCGCAAAAGCAGGATCATAGATGGTGTGGTTATCGAGCAGCCGCGCGTCGAGCGACCGCGCCAGTATCCGGCCTATGGTCAGCTTGCCAACGCCGGCAAGGCCGTTGAGTTCGACGATCATCGGTCAAGAATGGCGCGGGCCGGCATTTCCCGCAACCCACCTTACCCGGCGGGCTCGAAAGCCCCGGCGACCAGTTTCGCAAACGCATCGGCGCGGTGGCTGACCGCATGCTTCTCCGCCGGATCGATTTCCGCATAAGTCAGTGTGTTACCGACCGGCACAAATACCGGGTCATAACCGAAACCGAGCCGCCCGCGCGGCGGCCAGGTCAGGCTGCCCTGCGCGCGGCCCTCGAATACCTCGGCATGGCCGTCGGGCCAGGCGAGCGCGAGGGTGCAGACGAAGCAGGCGCTGCGGTCGACATCCGGTCCCTGCTCGGCGAGCAGGCCTTCGACCTTGCCCATCGCCATATACCAGTCGCGGCCGGGATCGCCCTCGAACGCCTGTCTTTCGGCCCAGTCGGCGGTGTAGACGCCGGGACGTCCGCCGAGCGCCGCGACCTCGAGGCCGCTGTCGTCGGCCAGCGCCGGAAGACCCGCCGCCGAAGCGCTTGCATGCGCCTTCAGCAGTGCATTCTCGCGGAAGGTCGTCCCCGTCTCCTCGGGCTCGGGTAGCCCGAGGTCGCCCGCCGACACCGGCTCGATCCCGAAAGGTTGGAGCAGCGCGCGAATCTCGCGCACCTTGCCTGCATTATGGCTGGCGATCACCAGCCTGCCGGGGGCGAGCCTGCGCGTCATCTCAGCGACCCGTCGCCTTGTCCTGCGCCGCGAAAATCTCGGCGCAGCCGATGCGCGCGAGGCGCAGCAGGCGCAGCAGGCCCTCTTCGTCATAGGTCGCGCCCTCGGCGCTCGCCTGCACTTCGACGATCTGGCCCTTCGCGGTCAGCACGAAATTGCCGTCGGCTTCGGCGACCGAATCCTCGTCATAATCGAGGTCGAGCACCGGCGTTCCATTATAGATGCCGCACGAGATCGCGCCGACCTTGTCGACGATCGGATCTTCGGCAATCGTCTTCGCCGCGAGCAGCTTGTCGATCGCGATGCGCAGCGCGACCCACGCGCCCGAAATCGATGCGGTGCGGGTACCGCCGTCGGCCTGGATGACGTCGCAATCGATGATGATCTGGCGCTCGCCGAGCTTCTTCATGTCGACGACGGCGCGCAAGCTACGCCCGATAAGCCGCTGAATTTCCTGCGTCCTTCCCGACTGCTTACCTTTCGTCGCTTCGCGGCTGCCGCGCGTATGCGTTGCGCGGGGCAGCATGCCATATTCGGCCGTGACCCAACCCGCGCCCTTGCCGCGCATCCATGGCGGCACCTTTTCATCGACACTGGCCGTGACCAGCACCTTGGTGTTGCCAAAGCTGACGAGGACGCTGCCCTCGGCATGGATGGTGAATTCGGTTTCGATCGCGATGGGGCGCATCTGATCGGGCGCGCGGCCTGAGGGGCGCATAGAATGTCCTTTCGATTGGTGATTGCGGTGGCCCTTAGGCCGCTGCCCTCATTCGCTCAACCGCATCTTGAAGAATTCGAGGATTTCGTCGCGCGCCTGGACGGTCGGTTGCCCGGCTTCGTCGATCAGGTGGATGGTGACGACACTGTGCGGGTTCTTCATCGGGCTGTCGGGATTCGCCGCCACGTCGGGCAACACCTTGCCGATGAAACGGTCGCCGAGCGCATCTTCATAGGCGGCAAAGCGTGCCGCCTTGCAATATTTGTCGCCTTCGAAGCGGTAGGCGAGCACGGTCAGATCCTCTGCCTCCATCCGCGCCTTGACGGTCGCGAGCTCGTCCGGCGCGATGTGCATCCCCGCCGGATCGTTCAGCGGCAGTGACGGCTGCGCCAGCACCGGCGCGATCACCGAAGGCTCAAGCATCATCGACAGCGCAAAATTGCCGGTGAAGCACATACCGATCGCCCCGACGCCCCTGCCGCCGCATTCCTTGTGCGCCCAGCGCCGCGAGCGCGCCGAGCCACTGCGTCGCGGGGGAGCTTTCGTTCGCCTGAAAGGCGCGGAACTGGCGGCTGATGCATCCACCGATCATCGTGAACAACATGCGAGGCGCCCGCGGCACCGCGCCGTCCTTGCCGAAAATATGCGGCATATAGACGGTGAAGCCGGCATCGCGGACCCAACGCGCGAACCGCGCGACATGCGGGCTGATGCCGGGCATTTCGGTCATCACGATCACTGCGGGGCCGCTGCCCATCGTGTAGACCAGATGCTTGCGGCCTAGCAGTGCGATCTCGCGATGGTCGAAATCGTCGAGCGGATCGTCGCGGTCGAGTGGCAGTGTCGTCATGATGGTCTCCCCGCCAAAGGCTAACGCGACTTGCGCGCACTGGCCAGCAAAGCTTGCCCAGACCCCTCCCCGTCCCTAAATCCCCATTATGACGACTCCCCCGATCACCGAATTGACCACGCGCGCGCGCGACGTGTTCCGCATGGTGGTCGACGCTTATCTGGAAACCGGCCAACCGGTCGGATCGCGCACCCTGTCAAAGCTCGCGGCGCTCAATCTCTCACCCGCGTCGATCCGCAACGTCATGCAGGATCTCGAGGAATATGGCCTGCTCGCCAGCCCGCACACCAGCGCTGGCCGGCTTCCCACCGAACAGGGCCTGCGCCTTTTCGTCGACGGGATGATGCAGGTCGCCGAACCCAGCGCCGAGGATCGCGCGCAGATCGAGGCGAGCCTGTCCGACGCCGGCCCGATCGAAAGCGCGCTGGCGCAGGCGACCTCGGCGCTGTCGGGGCTATCGGCATGCGCCGGTCTCGTTCTTGTTCCGAAGCATGAGCGCGTGCTGAAACAGCTCGCCTTCGTGCCGCTGTCCGCCAGTCAGTCGCTCGTCATCCTCGTCGCCGGCGATGGCGCGGTCGAGAATCGCGTTATCGATATTCCGCCTGGGCTCAATCCCTCGGCGCTGGTCGAGGCGGGCAATTATATCTCGGCGACCCTCAGCGGGTTGACGCTCGCCGAAGCGATGGCGCGGGTGCGGCACGAGATCGAGGCCGAGCGGATCGCGATCGACCGCGCAGCGCAGGACCTCGTCAGCCGCGGGCTTGCCATATGGTCGTCCGACGGTACCGACCGCCCCGTGCTGATCGTGCGCGGACAGGCGAATCTGCTCGACGAGAGCGCGGTCGGCGACCTCGACCGCGTGCGCCAGCTGCTCGACGAGCTCGAAACGAAACAGGATATCGCGCAGCTGCTCGACAGCGCGCGCGACGGCGCAGCCACCCGGATTTTCATCGGCTCGGAAAATAAATTATTCTCGCTTTCGGGCTCGTCCGTGATAGCGGCACCCTATCGCGGATCGGACGGGCGCGTGGTCGGCGTTGTCGGGGTCATCGGCCCGACGCGCTTGAACTATGCCCGGATCGTTCCCATGGTGGATTTCACCGCACAATCGCTCTCCAGACTGAT
The DNA here is from genome assembly GCA_051861185.1 of Sphingopyxis sp. Taxonomy (GTDB): domain Bacteria; phylum Pseudomonadota; class Alphaproteobacteria; order Sphingomonadales; family Sphingomonadaceae; genus Sphingopyxis. The sequence continues at coordinate 409,811 of JBIMKQ010000002.1, read as the reverse complement.
ACGATAGGTTTATGACGAACATTGAAAACGACACGCCGGTCGACGACGGCGCGAACCCCGAAGCTGCCGAGGCAGCAGCCCCCGCAACCAGCGAGAATGAGGAGCTGGCACAGCTCGCCGACCAAGTCGCGGCGCTCCAGCAGGATCTGCTCTACGCCCGCGCCGAGACGCAGAATGTCACGCGCCGCAAGGACAAGGAAATCGCCGACGCGCACGCCTATGCTGCGACCAAATTTGCGCGCGACATCCTGTCGGTCGCCGACAATCTTGGCCGCGCGCTCGCCGCGCTCAGTGAAGAACAGCGCGCCGACGATGCGATCAAACCGTTGATCACCGGCCTCGAAGCCACCGAGCGCGAGTTGCTCAGCGTCTTCGAACGCAACGGCATTACCCGCATCGCTGCAATTGGCCTGCCGCTCGACCCCAACCAGCACCAGGCGATGCTCGAAATCCCGAGCGATCAGACACCGGGCACGATCGTGCAGGAAATGCAGGCCGGCTATATGCTGAAGGACCGCCTTCTGCGCCCCGCGATGGTGGCGGTGGCGAAGGCCGGGTAATCCGACCGCAAATCGCAGACAAAAAGAAACCCCGGTGAAAGCCGGGGTTTCTTTTTGTCTGCGATTACCGATTACGCCGCCTTGCGCATCTTCAGCAGCTTTTTCAGCACCATGTCGCGTTTCATCCGCGACAGATGGTCGATGAAGAGAATGCCTTCCAGATGGTCATGCTCGTGCTGGATGCACGTCGCCATCAGCCCGGTCATGCGTTCCCGATGCGGCTTTCCGTCTTCATCCTGCCAGTCGACGGTGACTTCGGCGGGGCGTGTCACATCGGCATATTGCTCGGGGACCGACAAACAGCCTTCGGAATAGACACTATGTTCTTCGCTCTCGTCCGAAAAGACAGGGTTGATGAACACCCGCGGCTCGCGGATCAACCTTTTGCCCTCCTCATCCTCGGGATCGAGTTCCTGCAGGTCGATGACGAGGATGCGCTTCGCTACCCCGACCTGAATAGCCGCCAGTCCGATACCGGGGGCGTCGTACATCGTCTCGAACATGTCGGCGATGAGCGTCTTGAGCTCGGCATCGAAGGTTTCGACGGGCTTCGAAATGACGCGCAGCCGGGGATCCGGGGTCTCTATGATAGGTAGGATGGCCATGGGGGTCAGGTATGAATTCAAACGCCCGCCGTCAACCCACCGGCCGCCGTGCCCTCAAAGCCTGCGCCAGCGTTCCCTCGTCTAGATAATCGAGTTCGCCGCCGACCGGCAAACCATGCGCCAGCTGCGTCAGCCGCACCGGATAACCCTCGAGCCGCTCGGCGAGATAATGCGCGGTCGTCTGGCCCTCCAGCGTCGCGTTCATCGCGAGGACCACCTCGTCGATGCCGCCTGCGGCGACGCGCGCGACCAGCGCATCGATCGCAAGATCCTGCGGGCGAATGCCTTCCAGCGCCGACAACCGGCCGCCGAGGACATGATATTTGCCGGGAAAGAGCCGCGATTTATCGAGCGCCCACAGGTCCGACACTTCCTCGACGACGCACAGGCTGCGGGAATCGCGGCGGGGGTCGGCGCAGATCGCGCAGGGATCGTGCGTGTCGACATTGCCGCAAATGCCGCAGGTCACGAGCCGCTCGGACACCGTCTGCAGCGCCGCGAGCAGCGGCACGAATGCACTCTCGCGCTTCTTCATCAGGTGCAACACGGCGCGCCGCGCCGAGCGCGGGCCGAGCCCCGGCAGGCGGGCGAGTTGCTGGACGAGTGCCTCTATCTCTTGCGATGCCATGACGGATGGTCTTAAGCGGCGCGCAAGAAATGACAATGCGCATCGCCTTTATGGGAACACCGCCCTTTGCGGTACCGACGCTCGCCGCGCTCCACGCGGCGGGGCATGAAATCGTGGCTGTTTACACGCAGCCGCCGCGCCCGGCGCAGCGCGGCAAGAAAGTGCAGCAGAGCGCGGTGCATGTCTGGGCCGAAGAGCATGGTCTGCCCGTGCGTACGCCAAAGAGCCTGAGAAGCGCCGACGAACAGGCCGAATTCACCGCGCTCGACCTCGATATCGCGGTGGTCGCGGCCTATGGCCTGATCCTTCCCTCCGCGATCCTCGATGCCCCGCGCGAAGGCTGCCTCAACGTCCATGGCTCGATCCTGCCGCGCTGGCGCGGCGCGGCGCCGGTGCAGCGCGCGATCCTGTCGGGCGATGCCGAGACCGGCGTGACGATCATGCAGATGGACGTCGGACTCGACACCGGCGCGATGCGGCTGATTGAAACAACGCCGATTGCGACCAAGACCGCCGGACAGCTTACCGAAGAACTCGCCGAAATGGGCGCGTTGATGATGGTGAAGGTGCTGAGCGATCTTCCCGCCTTTGCGCCCGAAGCCCAGCCGGGCGAAGGCATCACCTATGCCGCGAAGATCGACAAGAGCGAAGCGCGGCTCGATTTCCTGACCAGTGCGGTGCAGGTCGAGCGGCAAATTCGCGCATTCAATCCGATGCCGGGCGCCTTCTTCGAACTCGAAGGCGAGCGTTACAAGATACTGGCAGCCGAGGTCGTTCATCCCGCCGAGACCATTGCGGGCGCCACCCCCGGCGTAACGCTCGACGACAGCTTTGCCATCGCCTGCAATCCCGGCGCGATCCGCGCGGTCCGCGTCCAGCGCGCCGGCAAGCCCGCGATGGAGGCGGCGGAACTGCTTCGCGGGCGTCCGATCGCAGCTGGCACACGCCTCGCATGACGCGTTTCGCCCTCACCATCGAATATGACGGCCGCCCCTATATGGGCTGGCAGCGGCAGGTGCATGGCCCCAGCGTCCAGCAGGCGATCGAGGAAGCCATCCATCGCTTTACCGCCGAAACCGTTTCGGTGTTCAGCGCGGGGCGCACCGACGCCGGGGTGCATGCCATCGCGATGCGCGCGCATGTCGATATCGAAAAGCCGCTGACGCCGTTCAAGCTGACCGAGGCGCTGAACGCCCAGCTTCGCCCCGCGCCGATTGCCGTGGTCGGCTGCGAGATCGTCCCCGACGACTGGCACGCGCGCTTTGCCTGCGTCGGGCGCGCCTATGAATATCGCATCGTCAACCGCCGCGCGCCGCTGACGTGGGACAAGGGGCTGTCGTGGCAGGTTGCCCGGCCGCTCGATGCCGACGCAATGCATGCCGCAGCGCAGCAGTTGATCGGGCTTCATGATTTCACCACCTTCCGCTCGGCGCATTGCCAGTCGCAAAGTCCGGTGAAGACGCTCGACAGACTGGCGGTCAGTCGCCACGGCGACGAGCTGGTTATCGAGGCGGCCGCGCGCAGCTTCCTCCATCATCAGGTGCGCTCAATGGTCGGATGCCTCGCGATGGTCGGCTATGGTAAATGGTCAGCGCGCGACCTGAAGGGCGCGCTGGACGCGGCGGATCGTAACGCGCTGGGGCTGAATGCCCCACCCGACGGGCTGTATTTCGTGAGCGCGACCTATCCCTGAACTCCCTCTCCCCTAGAGGGAGAGGGACGAACGAAAAAGGGCGGCCCTTTTCGGACCGCCCTTCCCTTTATCGCTGACCGACGCGCTTACACCTTTTCGGCGTAATAAAGCGGCGCATGCTCGTTGAGAATCTGGAGGATCTTCGCCTGCGCGGTCTTTTCGTCGCTTTCTTCCATCGCGCCCAGTTCGCGCGCGAGGCGGCTCGAGGCCGCTTCGAAGATCTGGCGTTCCGAATAGCTCTGCTCGGGCTGGTCGTCGGCACGGAACAGGTCGCGGGTCACTTCGGCGATCGACACAAGGTCGCCCGAATTGATCTTCGCTTCATATTCCTGCGCGCGGCGCGACCACATGGTGCGCTTGACCTTCGGCTTGGTCGTCAGCACCTGCAACGCTTCCTTCAGCGTCTTGTCCGACGACAGCTTGCGCATCCCGACGCCTTCGGCCTTGTTCGTCGGCACGCGAAGCGTCATTTTTTCCTTTTCGAAGCGCAGGACATAGAGTTCGAGCTGCATGCCGGCGATTTCCGACCGCTGCAATTCGATGACGCGCCCCACGCCATGTTTCGGATAAACGACATAATCACCGACTTCGAACAAGAGCGTGCTTACGGACATGCAAATTCCTTTTGTTGTGCCTTGACCCCGATCTGAAAGTGCGACAACACCCGTGCATCCCGCCCTCTCGTGGAGGGGGATCTACATTCGGGCGGCACTAGCCAGTTCAGAGTGACAAGGGATATGGCTCCATCGGAACGCCGGAAAGCGCCCCAGCCCAGCGACGGGAAGAGGCAGAGTGTCGGCGCGTTGATATTTATTATAACAGATTCGCAACAAAATTGCCACCCCTGCGCGGAAATCCGCGGGATGGCGCCTTGACGCCGTCTGACAGCCGTTTCACGCTGGGACAAAGAGGCGGATGGGAATGAAGATATGAGCGATCAAGTCTGGTGGATTACGGGCGCCTCTTCGGGAATCGGTGCAGCGTTGGCGCGTGCGCTCGGCGCGCGCGGGGCGAAGCTGATCCTGTCGGGCCGGAATGTCGCGGCTCTGGAAGCCGTCGCCGCCGACTGCGGCACAGAGACGTCGATCCTGCCGTTCGAGGCGACCGACTATGATGCGATTCCCGCCATCGCCGATCAAGCCTGGGCGTGGCAGGGGCACATCGACGGCCTGGTCAACAACGCCGGCATCTCGCAGCGCAGCCTCGCGATCGAGACCGATTTTGCGGTCTATCAACGGATTATCGCCGTCGACCTGCTCGCCCCCATCGCACTGACGCAGGCCTTGCTGCCGCGCATGGTCGGCGCGGGCGGCGGACAGATCATTGCGATATCGAGCGTCGCGGGGATCGCTGGCGTGCCGCTGCGCAGCGCCTATTCGGCGGCGAAGCATGGCATCATCGGGTACCATGACAGCGTCCGCGCCGAAAATGAGCATCTGGGGCTCAAGGTGCTGGTGGTCGCGCCCGGATCGGTTCGCACCAATGTCAGCCGCAACGCGCTGAACGCCGACGGCAGCACGCGCGGGGAAAGCGATGCCGCAATCGAAAACGGCCTGTCGCCCGATGAGGCCGCGGCGCAGATGCTCTCGGCAATCGATGCCGGAACGCGTGAACTGATCCTCGCCGAGGGCGCCGAAGCAATGATTGCCGGCCTGCGCCGCAGCGACCCCGACGCGCTGTTCGACCGGATGAGCGCGATGGTTCAGGCGGGTTATGCGGCGCAGATGAAGGCGCAGCGCTAAGCTGTTACAACGCGGATAGAAAAAGCCCCGCCGGATCGCTCCGGCGGGGCTTGTCTTTTGCCCGCAGGCGGTGCGGCCTTAGACCGCGCCGTGCGCCAGTGCCGCGAGGAGCAGGATCGCCACGATGTTGGTGATCTTGATCATCGGGTTCACCGCCGGACCCGCGGTATCCTTGTACGGATCGCCGACGGTGTCGCCGGTCACCGCGGCCTTGTGGGCCTCGCTGCCTTTGCCGCCGTGGTTGCCGTCTTCGATATATTTCTTGGCGTTATCCCATGCGCCGCCGCCCGAGGTCATCGAGATGGCCACAAACAGCCCGCTGACGATGACGCCGAGGAGGAGTGCGCCGAGCGCTTCGAGCGCCGCCGCGGGGCCAGCCACGCCGCGGATCACGAAGAACACGACGATCGGTGCGAGCACGGGGAGCAGCGACGGGATGATCATTTCCTTGATCGCCGCCTTGGTCACCAGATCGACCGTACGCGCATAGTCAGGCTTCGACTCATAGGTCATGATGCCGGGGTTGTTCTTGAACTGGTCGCGAACATCCTTGACGACCTCACCCGCCGCGCGGCCGACTGCGGTCATGCCGAACGCACCGAAGAGGTACGGCAAGAGCGCGCCGAGCAGCAGCCCGACGATGACATAGGGCGACGACAGCGAGAAGGTCAGCGGCTCGGTCAGCCCGAGCTTGGCCGAATATTCGGTGATGTCGGCCGTATAAGTACCGAACAGCACCAGCGCCGCGAGACCCGCAGACCCGATCGCATAGCCCTTGGTCACCGCTTTGGTCGTGTTGCCCACGGCGTCGAGCAGATCGGTCTTCTCGCGAACGCTGTCATCGAGGCCCGCCATTTCGGCAATGCCGCCTGCGTTGTCAGTGACCGGACCATAAGCGTCGAGAGCGACGACCATCCCGGCCAGCGCGAGCATTGCGGTGGCGGCAAAGGCGATGCCGACTATGCCCGCGATCTGGAACGCGGCGATGATGCCGGCGCAGATCACCAGCGTCGGAGCCGCGGTCGATTCAAGGCTGATAGCGAGGCCCTGGATCACGTTGGTGCCATGACCCGTTTCCGAAGCCTTGGCGATCGAGCGCACCGGACGATAATTGGTGCCCGTGTAATATTCGGTGATCCAGATGATCAGCCCGGTGATGACCAGGCCGAGCAGCGAGCAATAGAAGAGGTCCCAGCCATTGAATGTCTGACCCGTGATGTCGGTCGCCATGTCGCCTTTCAGGACATAGCTGGTCGAGAACCAGATCGCCGGAACCGACAGAACCGCGGTGACAAGGAAGCCCTTGTACATCGCGCCCATGACATTTTTGCCGCCACCGAGACGGACAAAATAGGTTCCGATGATCGAGGTGATGATGCAGACGCCGCCCATCAACAGCGGCAGGCTCATCAGCGGCAGGAGCTGGTCGCCCGCGCCCTTCAGCAACAGCGCCATCAGCACCATCGTGGCGCCGACGGTGACGACATAGGTTTCGAACAGATCGGCCGCCATGCCGGCGCAGTCGCCGACGTTATCGCCGACGTTATCGGCGATCACCGCGGGGTTGCGCGGATCGTCTTCGGGGATGCCAGCCTCGACCTTGCCGACAAGGTCGGCGCCGACGTCGGCGGCCTTGGTGAAGATACCGCCGCCGAGGCGCGCGAAGATCGAGATCAGCGAGGCGCCGAAAGCGAGCGCGACGAGCGCGTCGACGACGGTGCGATCGTCACCGCCAACAGTGAAACCACCGGGGCCGATCAGATACCAGAAGAAGACCGAGATCGCGAGCAGCGCAAGCCCCGCCACGAGCAGCCCGGTGATTGCGCCGGCGCGGAATGCCATGGTCAGGCCGGCCTGAAGGCTGGTCTGGGCCGCAGCCGCGGTGCGGACGTTCGCCTTCACCGAGATGTTCATGCCGACAAAGCCGGCGACCCCCGACAGAACGGCGCCGATGACAAAGCCCGTTGCCGAAATCGGGCCGAGGAAAAACCCGACCAGAACGGCGACGACGACGCCAACGATGGCGATGGTGCGATATTGACGGCCGAGATAGGCCTTGGCGCCCTCCTGAATGGCGGCGGCGATTTCTTGCATTTTTTCATTACCCGCCGATGCGCTGAGCACCTGCCGCGAGGTAATGAACCCATAGAGTACGGCCACTAGGCCGCACGCTATCGCGATCAAAACCGGATTCATGCGTGTCTATTCCTTCCCCATTGAGAAGGGCGAACGCAGAGATAACAGTCGAACGTCCGACTTATTGTTGCCGGCTCGCTCTCTCCCCTGATGCGACCGCCCCAAATTTGGACGCCGAGTTATGGGAAGAAAGAAAGCCAAGGGCAAGCCCGGTTATTCGGCGGTTTCCTGTGATTTCTGCCCTGCGTCCGGAGATGGGGGCCCGGCGTTCACGCCGCGCGCCGCGTCCAGCGCCTTTCGCGCTTCATCCGCGGATTCGGTCTCTGGATCGAGCGCGAGCGCCCGCTCGAGCAGTTCGATCGCTCGCGCATTGTCAGGGTCGATGCCATTGCCTGTCTGATAGGCCCGACCGAGCGTGAAGCAGCTTTCGGACTCGCCAAATTGACACGCCCGGTCGAACAATTCGAGTGCCCGTTGGCGATCCTTGCGAACACCGCGTCCGTCGTTCACCAGCATCGCAAGATTTCCGCACGCGGCCGGCTCGTCGACCCCGCAGCTTTGCTGGAACAGCGCAAAAGCGCGTTTATAATCCCGCGGCATGCCCAGGCCGTCGCGGTGGAGCACGCCCAGATTATAGCAGGCATGTTGATCGTCGGCGTCGCAGGCGCGCCTGAAAAGTCGCGCCGCCTGTCGCTGGTTCGGGGCAACGCCCTTCCCGAGCGAATAGGAGGCGCCAAGGTTCGCGCATCCCGACATGCTGCCCAGATCGCAGGCCTGTTTGAACAGTCGCGCGGATCGCTTTGCGTCCTTCGGAACCCCGTCGCCGCCAATATAGGAGAGGCCGAGGTTCGAGCAGGCCGTCGCCTCTGCCGCCTGACATGCAAACGCATAATAGGATGCCGCCCGCTCGGCCGAACGCGCGACACCCCTTCCCTCGCCATAAGCATATCCCGCCATCGTGCAGCCCGACATATCGCCCAAATGGCAGGCGCGCGCGAAAAGCGGGGTCGCGCGTGTATCGTCCAGGGGAACGCCGTCGCCTTCATTATAGATGGACCCGAGCCGCGTGCACGCATCGGCGTCGTCCGCCTCGCATTCGGCAGCGAGGACTGCGGTGCGATCTTCGGGCGATTGATCGAGATCGATCGTCACCTCCGGGATCGTTTCGGCGGGCGCCTCGGGTTCGCTGGCCGCCTGAGCGGGTGGTGACATGCAGCAAAGCGACGCCAGACAAATCGCCCATATCACGCGAGCAACGCCGCCGCTCGCGCCTGTTCGGTCGATCATGTGTGCGTCCTTCTGCTTCGCCGGGATTGCCAAGCGGAAAGCCGCTATTGAGGCCTTGTGCCCCGCCATCGATCAGATTTCAAAGAGAAATTCTCGAACTGCGGACGTGCAGGATCGGCTAGTGCATGAAGCCAAGGCTGGCGGGCAACGCGATGCGCTGCGCCCGGTGGGTGAGCATAAGCCCCTCGCCCACCCCGGCATGGCCGATCGGCGTGACCATGATGTTCAGTCCCGCGGCGATATCGCGAATTGCCGCAGCGGCGCCCGGATCGGCAGCAAACAGCAGTTGATAATCGTCGCCCGCGGTTGCCGCCGCGAGCCGGGTGTCGAGCACATCGGGCCGCACCGCGAGCAGCGCGGCCGACAGCGGGATCGATTCGAGCATGATACCAAACTCGCATCCGCTCGCCTGCGCCATGCGCTGTGCGTCGATCAGCAATCCGTCGGACACATCCATCATCGCATGAACGTGCGGCACAACCGCCTGGCCAAAGGTCAGTTGTGGTTGCGGCCGCTTATAGGCTGCAAGGCAGGTCTCGTTCGCATCCTCTTGCCCCAGCCGCATCGCGAGGCCGAGCCCGGCGTTGCCGATCGATCCGGTGACCCAGATCTGGTCGCCCGGCCGGGCGCCGCTGCGCGAAGGCGCCCCGCCGGGCGGCGCGCGCCCGATCGCGGTCAGCCCGAAACTGCGCGGTGCGCCCGCCGGCACGCGCACCGTGTCGCCGCCGAGCAGGATGGCGCCGAAGCGGCGCAGCGCAAGATCGAGCCCTTCGACGAACGCGGCATCCCACGCCTCGTCGCCCAGGCTGTAACCGACGAGCACGCCGATCGGCGCCGCGCCTTTCGCGGCGAGATCCGACAGATTCACTGCGACAAGTTTCCACGCGATGTCCTGCGGCGTGTCGTCGGGCAGGAAGTGGATACCCTCGACGATCATGTCGTGGGTCAGGATCAGACCCTCCCACTCGGCCGCATCGTCGACGAGCCCGCGTGCGGCCGGATCGGTCGCGATGGCGCGCAAGCGGGTTATGAAATCGGCTTCGCTCATACGAAAATCGTAGTGAGCCTGCGGTGCAAAATATACAGCTAGTTAAATATGCCTGTGTCCCCGCGAAGGCGGCGATCCAGCGTGATTTAACCCTGACGCTTATATCTCATAGCTCTGGATCACAGCCTTGGTGGGACACGCCCGCTATCAATGGCCAGTTACTTCGCCCGCGCATCCTTGCCGATCGCGTCGAGCAGGCCGTTGGCGAAACCAGCCTCGCGCGCGTCGAAGAACGCTTTTGCGACGTCTACATATTCGCTGACAACCGCGCCCACCGGCACATCGCCGCGCGCCATCAATTCATAAGAGCCCGCACGCAGGATCGCCTTCATCGTGCGGTCGAGCCGTTCCATCGACCAACCGCTCGCGAGCCGCCCGATGATCGCCGCGTCGATTTCGGGCAGACGCGCGAGCGTTCCCTTCACGATATCGTCGAAAAATTCGGTGTCGGCATCGGCATATTCCTCGTCTTCGATCGTCGCGCCGATGCGGTGCTGATGGAATTCGTGGATCAGCTTGGGCACGGGCGTGCCCTCCATCTCGTGCTGATAGAGCGCCTGGACGGCGGCGAGACGGGCGGCGGAGCGGGACTGGGAGCGTTTGTTCATGGTTCTTTTCTTATCTGAGACGCTGGCTGACCGAAAGCGCGTGGGCGGGAAGCCCTTCCGCCCCCGCCAGCGCGACCGCGGCCGGACCGATCGCGGCAAGGCTGGCTTCGTCGAGCGCGAGGAAACTGGTGCGTTTCATGAAGTCGCCGACCGACAGCCCGCTCGAAAAACGGGCGCGGCGGCCGGTCGGCAGCACATGGTTGGGACCGGCAACATAATCACCGATCGCCTCGGGAGTCTGGCGGCCGAGGAACACCGACCCGGCGTGGCGCACCTTGGCAAAGAGCGCATCGGCATCCGCGGCATCGACCGCGAGTTCGAGATGTTCGGGCGCGAGCCGGTCGCAAAGGGGGATCGCATCGGCGAGCGTGGGGACGATGACGATGGCGCCATTGGCGTCCCAGCTTTCGCGCATCGTTGCAGCGGTGGTCAGCGTCGGGATGATGGCGTCGACCGCTTGTGCGACGGCGTCGGCAAAGGCGATATCGTCGGTGAACAGGATCGACTGGCTCGTCGGGTCATGCTCGGCCTGGCTGAGGAGGTCGGCGGCGATAACGTGCGGCGCGTTCTTCGCATCGGCGACAACGACGATCTCGCTCGGCCCCGCGACCATGTCGATCCCGACGACGCCATAGACCTGCCGCTTCGCCTCGGCGACCCATGCGTTGCCCGGGCCGGTGACGACATCGACCGGGGCGATGCGGTCGGTGCCATAAGCCAGCGCGGCCACCGCCTGCGCGCCGCCGATGCGCCAGATTTCGTCGACCCCGCCGATATGCGCCGCAGCCATCACGACCGGGTTCGTCTCGCCGCCGGGCGTCGGGGTCATCATCACGATGCGTTCGACCCCCGCGACCTTCGCGGGCAGGATGTTCATCAAGACTGACGAGGGATAAGCGGCACGGCCACCCGGAACATAGACCCCTGCGGCATCGACGGCATTCCAGCGCGCGCCGAGCCGGGCGCCCGTGGCGTCGCGATAGTCGCGGTTCTCCGGCAACTGCGCGGCGTGATAGGCGCGGATGCGGTCGGCGGCGAGGTTGAGCGCATCGCGAAGATCGGGCGCCAGCGCTGCATAGGCAGCGGCGCACTCTTCTTTCGAGATGCTCCACCCGCTCGCGTCGAGATCGAAGCGGTCGAACTTCGCGGTATAATCGGCGAGCGCCGCGTCGCCCTCGGCCTTCACCCGCGCGATGATAGCCGCAACGTCGGTGGAAACATCGGAATCGCTCTCGCGCCGATCATTGACCAGCGCGTCGAACTCGGCCGCGAAGCCGGGTTCGGAAGCATCAAGCCGCCGCATCGCCCTGCCCTACAGCCTGACGGAATCGCTCGACCAGCGCGGGGACTTCGGCCGAACGCAGCTTGAACGCCGCGCGATTGACGATCAGCCGCGCCGACACTTCGCTGATGATCGTCTGTTCGGCGAGTGCATTTTCGACGAGCGTACGCCCGGTCGAAACCAGATCGACGATGTGCGAGGCGAGGCCCAGCTTCGGCGCGATTTCCATGGCGCCGTTCAGCTTGATGCATTCGGCCTGGATGCCCTGCGCCTCGAACCAGCGGCGCGTCGTCCCGGGATATTTGGTCGCGACGCGGATATGGCTTTCGCCCAGTCCCGGCGGCGCACTGCCCTCCGGTCCGGCCAGCGACAGGCGGCAATGGCCGATGCCAAGGTCAACGGGGGCGTAGAGCTCGCTATAATCGAACTCGTCGACGACATCCGATCCGACGATGCCGAGCTGCGCCGCGCCATGCGCGACAAAGGTCGCGACGTCGAACGCGCGCACCCGGATCAGCGAGATATGCGGCTGGTTCGTCCCGAACACCAGCGCGCGGCTCTTCTTGTCGAAAAAATCCGCCGCCGGCTCGATCCCGACGCGCGCCAGCAGCGGCAGCGCCTCGTCGAGGATGCGCCCTTTCGGGATAGCAAAGATGATCGGTTCGGGCATAAGCTCGCGCCCATAAGCATTGAAGGGAAAAAGGGCAATGAGCGAGCGCTACCAAATGGTCGACATGGCTGAGACCGGGCCCAAGGCCGTGCGCACCGCTTTTGCCAATCAGGTCGCCTATTGCCGCGCCAATGATGCCCGCGTCACCGCGCGCGTCGTCGCGGCCCTGAACGCGCTTCTCGACAAGCCGGCGAGCGAATTCGCCCGCCGCATCGCCGACTGGCAGGGTGCCCCGCTGTCCGATGCCTTGCCCCTCCGCGCCGCCGGGGGCGTCCACGCCCTGCACCTGTCCGGCACCGCGCATGAACTTGCACCAATCTATGCCGACGCCGAAGATATCAACGATACGGCGATTGTCGCCGGGGTCGTTGCCCGGCACGAGACGACGCTGTTGCCGTGGCTCGATGGCCCGCCGCAGACCAACGAGGCGGGCCGCTCGTCGAATTTTATCGCGGCGATGCTGTGGCTTGCCGACCAGGGCCTTCCTCCCCGCTTCGACTGCCTTGAGATCGGATCGAGCGCCGGGATCAATTTGATGCTCGACCGCTATCATTACGACCTTGGCGGCGTGCATGTCGGGCCGCAGCCCGGCGCGATGGCGTTCACCCCCGACTGGCGCGGCGTGCACCCGCCGCAACATGGAATCGAATTCGTCGGGCTGAAGGGCTGCGACGTCGCGCCGGTCGATCTGACCGACCCGGCGCAGGCGCTGCGGCTCAAAGCCTATATCTGGCCCGAACACATGATCCGCTTCGCCCGAATGGAAGCGGCTATCGCCGAAGCGCACGAGGCGGGGCCGAACCTCGTCCGCGCCAATGCCGCCGATTTCATCGAGGCCGAGCTGGCGAAACCGCAAGCCGCAGGCACGACGCGCGCACTGATGCACTCGATCGTCTGGCAATATGTCCCCGCCGACCAACAGGCCCGCGTCACCGCGGCGATGGAGGAAGCCGGTAAGCGGGCGACCGCCGACCGCCCGCTGGCGTGGATCGCGCTGGAGGCGAACCGGACGGTCCATCATCATGAACTGGTCGTGCGCTATTGGCCGGACGGCGGCGAACCGCACAAGCTGGCGCATGCCCATGCGCATGGCGCGTGGATCGAGTGGCTGGCCTAGCTAGAGCCGTGCTTCGAGCTGCGCGAGCAGCGCCCGCACCGGAGTGACTGCGGGCGGAGCGTCCCACCCCGCCTCGATCGCCGCGATCCGTTCGAACAGGCGCTCGCTCGCCGATATGATCCGGCGAACCGACGCGTCGAACCCTGCACACGCATCCCAGTCGGCAGCCACCGCCTCGCCGATCCGCGCTGCGCTGTCGCGTGGCCCCGCCCCCGGATCGCCCGCGAACATCGCGCGCCGGTGGAGCAGCCAGGCGATGATGTGCATCAGGCGCGTCGTCGTCTTCAGCGATTCGCACGCGAGGCCGATCTGCGCCATCGCGTCGCCATGCGATTTGCCCAGATCGCGCTGCGCGGAAAAGGCGGCATGCGCCTCGTCGGCGAGCAACATCGCTTCGACATAGAGATTTTCGACCTGTGCGCGCTGCACCGGCACATCGATTGCCATCATGTTCGTTCGCCCACCGACCATGAATGCGAGATGCCACGCCTTCGGCGAGGTCCGCAATGGTGGTAACCATGAAATTTCGGCGATGCCTCGTCCCGTTTTAATTCAGGCCGTTAGCTGGGCGCTCAAGCGATGATATCGGGAACCAGCTGGTCCTCGCACCAGGCGATCTCGTCGCGCAGCCGCAGCTTGCGCTTCTTGAGCCGTGCCAGCTGCAGCTGGTCGGGGATCGCCGCGGTGCCAAGCGCAATGATCGCCGCATCGAGGTCGCGATGCTCGATACGAAGCAGTTCCAAGCGTTGGGTAATTTCTTCGGGGCTCACATCGCCTCCCTGCCACGTTCACAACTGGTCCGCAACGGCGACCGCTTGGCCGAATCGGCACGACATGGGAGCGATTTCGTGATTTAATTCGCCCTGCCCATCGAGTCGAAAAGGAGAATGCCAATGAGCACGTCGCACCTTTCCACCTTGAAGTCCCGCCACGCGGACATCGATGCGAAACTTGCGAATGAAGAGCGCCGTCCCGCCCCTGATACCGGACTGGTCGCGCTGCTCAAAAAGCGGAAACTCAAACTGAAGGAAGAAATGCTCGCGATCGGTTGAGGATCGCCAGCGCTATCGCCCCGCTGATGCAGCCCTATGCAGGACGCATCAGCGCCGGCGGTAGAGTGGGCCCGTATTGAGGCCCGTGCGCCGCAAATGCGGCGGCAAATCGGATTGTGAAACCACCTGACGACGAACCGCCTGCGGATCGACCGGCCGGTCGAACGCAATTCCGAACTTGCCTTCACCCGCCCAGATCACCCGGCCCGCAACCGGGCCGACGTTGCGCAGGTCGACCTCGACCGCCGCGCCCTGCGCGATCTGGATCTTGGCTTCTGCCAACATGCCGCCGGGCGACAGGTTGCGCACGCGCACGACAATCGGGTCACTGTGGCCGGCCAGGATCAGGCCAGCCTGCATGAACAGGCTATCGCGATCGGCGCCGCGCGACAGTGCCGCGACTTCCTCGTCCACCGATGTCGGTCCTTGCGAATCCATTGGCGCCCCGTTCCTCATATTATCGAGGAGCGGAATCTAGGCCTTGGTCGTTGCGGAATCGTAAATGAGGACGAGCCGTCCTACCGATTCAACGATTAATCTTCGCGTGAAATCCGTTCGTTGCGCTCATGGCGCTCCTGCGCTTCCAGCGTCATTGTCGCGATCGGACGCGCCTGCAGGCGGGCCAGCGAAATCGGCTCGCCGGTCACCGCGCAATAGCCATATTCGCCCTCTTCGATGCGGCGAATCGCCGAATCGATCTTGGCGATCAGCTTGCGCTGGCGGTCGCGGGTGCGCAGTTCGATCGCCCAGTCGGTCTCGCTCGATGCGCGGTCGGCGAGATCGGGTTCGCGCAGCGGGCCATCCTGAAGATGCGCCAGCGTCGATTCGGATTCAGAGAGGATCGATTTTTTCCAGGCGAGGAGCAGGCCGCGGAAATAATCCTGCTGCCGCTCGTTCATAAACTCTTCGTCGTCGGTGGGGACATAGTCCGAATCGAGATTGGATTTGGCTTCGCGAAGCGCGTCAGCGCCAACGTCGGCAATCTTGGTCGGCATGAGGGGCCCTCGCGTCCTTTCCTGTCACCCTGCGGGCCGCCAAGCGGTGCAGGGAGTGGCGCGCCTATAACCAGCCGCTGGCGACGATACAAGCGCCGAAGCTGGCGATAGCGACGACCCGTGAAGCGGGGATGAACCGCGGACAGCGCGGGAGTGATTCTGACACCCGATCCGGACAAGCCGGACGCAGCCTCGCGGGGGCAATTTAGGTCCGAAGATTAACCAATCGCATAGAATTGTTGCAGTATCCGTTCTGTTTTGGGACAGATACCGGGATTTTGATTGATTCCGCGTGCCTTTTCCCGCTCTCGGACAGGCAAACGCGGTTAACACAATTGCCGCGTTCATAAAGCTTTGGCCTTTTGGGTTATAGCGAAGCCGAAATTGGGTGTCGGTCGATGGCGCTTCGCACCTGCAACGGGAAAGAAAGAGAAACCTATGTCTGTCCGAATGGCCCTCGCCAAGCTTTGCGCCTGCACCTGCGGCGGCGCGATTATCGGTAGCGGCGCAATGCAGATCACGGACGTCCCGAAGGCACGCGCCCAGACAGTCCAGTCCTGCTCGCCCTGCGTTGGCAAGAAGGTCGTTCGCAAACGCCACGCCGCGCGCAAGCCGGTGAAGCGCGTGCGCCGCGTCGTCACGACCAAGCGCATCATTCGTACCGCGACCCCGCAGACGCAGGTCGTGACGCAGACAATCCCGCTACCCCCGATTCCCTACGCCCCCTTCCCGCGCGGCGGTTTTGAAGGCGGCAGCAGCGGCGGCGGCGTTACCGTGGTCGGCGGCGGCTTTGGCGGCGGATTCGGCGGAGGCTTCTTTGGCGGCTTCTTCGGCGGCAGCAGCGGTGGCGGCAGCAGCGGCTCCATCGTCGTCACCTCGACGACCACCGGCGGTCTCAGCACCACGTCGAGCACATCGTCGGGCGTATCGACCTCGACGGGCGGCGTTTCGACATCGACCGGCGGCGTCAGCACATCAACGGGCGGCGTTTCGACCTCCACCGGCGGCGTGTCCACATCGACCGGCGGCGTTTCGACGTCGACTTCGACGGGCGGCGTCTCGACCTCGACCGGCAGCGTCAGCACTTCGACCTCTTCGGGTAACGTCTCGACCTCGTCGGGCAACGTCAGCACCTCGTCGTCGAGCAGCAGCTCGTCTTCGAGCTCGTCCTCGTCTTCCTCCTCGTCCAGCTCGTCGTCGTCGGGCGGCAGCTCGTCAAAGGGCGGTTCGTCGCATGGCAGCTCGGGCTGGGGCAGCTCGTCGCGCGGCGGCAGCTCGGGTAGCTCGGGCGGTTCGAGCAGCAGCTCGGGCGGCAGTTCGTCTTCCAGCAGCTCGTCCTCGTCGAGCAGCAGCACGTCGAGCGGCGCGACCTCGTCGGGCGCGACCGGCGGCAGCAGCAGCTTCGGTTCGACCGGCAGCACCTCTTCTTCGTCGTCGAGCAGCAGCTCGTCTTCCAGCTCGTCCTCATCAAGTTCGGGCGGCAGCAGCAGCCATGGCGGGTCGTCGGGCGATCCGACCCCTGTTCCCGCGCCGCCGATGATGCTATTGTTCGGCGCTGCAGCCGCTGCGCTTGTCGCGCGTCGCCGTGCCGCGAACCGCAACGACAGCGACGCCAAAGCGGCTTAAGAGATCCACTGGCGGTTTGGGGGGCTAACCCGGACCACCGACCTAAGGGCCGCCCTTCGGGACGGCCCTTTTTTATGTCTAGCCTCAATTAGTTTGCCATCCGGAAAACCATCTATATAGTTTCCCACATGGTGAACCAACAAATCTCGCTCGATTCGCTCTTCCACGCGCTCGCCGACCCGACGCGCCGCGCGGTCGTCAGCCACCTGCTCAAAGGCCCCGCGCCGGTAAAGCGGCTGTCCGAACCGTTCGAAATGGGCCTCCCCGCCTTCCTCAAACATTTGACGGTGCTCGAGGCATCGGGGCTGATCCGCACCGAAAAACAGGGCCGCGTCCGCACCTGCCGCGTTGATGCCGAACGGCTCGCGGCGGCGGAGGGCTGGCTCTCGCAGCAACGTGCGATCTGGCAGGGTCGCACCGACCGCCTCGCCGACTTCGTCGAATCACAAACGCCCGCGAAGGAAAAATGATGACCAACGACACGACTCTCACCATCGCCCGTCTGATCGCCGCGCCGCCGTCGGCGGTATGGAATGCGTGGAGCGTGCCGGAGAATCTCGCCAAATGGTGGATCCCCGCGCCAATCGAATGCCAGGTCGTCACACTCGACCTCAGACCCGGCGGCGGATTTGTGACCCGGATGCGCGACGAAGGCGCTGCCGATTTCCAGCCGCATGTCGACGGCTGTTTCCTCGAAATAATTCCCGAAAAGAAGCTCGTCTTTACGACCGTGCTGACTGAGGGATGGCAGCCCGCCGAGCCATGGCTCGCGTTGACCGCAATCCTTACCTTCGAAGCGCAGGACGGCGGCACCCTCTATTCGGCGCACGTGCTCCACAAAACACCCGAGGACAGCGCCAAGCATGACGAGATGGGCTTCCAGCAGGGCTGGGGCACTGCGATCGGCCAGCTGGCGGGGTTGGTAGAACGCTAACACGGGCTTGCACCCCCCGCTCAGCAACGTCATAGCGCGCGCATGCACGATATCCGCTTTATCCGGGAAAATCCCGAAGCGTTCGACGCCGGCCTCGCGCGCCGCGGTCTCGAACCCCTGTCCGCCCAGATTGTCGCGGCCGACGCCTCGCTGCGCGCGTTGCAGACCGAGATTCAGGGGTCGCTCGCGCGCCGCAACGAAGCGTCGAAGCTGATCGGGCAGGCGATGGCGCAGGGCGAAAAGGACAAGGCCGAGGCGCTGAAGGCCGAGGTCGCCGATCTCAAAACGGCGCTTCCCGCCAAGGAAGACGCCGAACGCGAGCAACTCGCCGCGCTGCAGGACATCCTCGCCGCGATCCCGAACATCCCGCTTGCGGACGTCCCCGAGGGTGAAGACGAAGCGGGCAATGTCGAGATCGCGCGCTGGGGCACGCCGCGGACATTCGACTTCGCGCCGCAGGAGCACGCCGACTTCGCGCCCGCGCTCGGTCTCGATTTCGAGACCGCGGCGAAGATGTCGGGCGCGCGCTTCGCCTTCCTGAAGGGGCAGATGGCGCGGCTCGAGCGTGCGCTCGGGCAGTTCATGATCGACCGGCAGACGATCGATGCCGGCTATACCGAATGCGCAACCCCGCTGATGGTCCGCGACGAAGCCGCCTATGGCACGACGCAGCTCCCCAAGTTTCGCGAGGATCTGTTCCAGACCACCGATGGCCGCTGGCTGATTTCGACATCGGAGATGAGCCTGACCAATGCGGTGCGCGAGGAAATCCTGCCCGAGGCCGACCTGCCGATCCGCATGACCGCCCTCACCCCCTGCTTCCGCTCCGAAGCGGGGTCGGCGGGGCGCGACACGCGCGGCTATATCCGCCAGCATCAGTTCTGGAAGGTCGAGCTCGTCTCGATCGTGCGCCCCGAGGACAGCGATACCGAGCTGGAGCGTAAGACCCGCGCGGCCGAGGCGATCCTCGAAGCGCTCGAGCTTCCCTATCGCAAGATGCTGCTGTGCAGCGGCGACATGGGTTTTTCGGCGCGCAAGACCTACGACCTCGAGGTCTGGCTGCCGGGGCAAAATGCCTATCGCGAGATTTCGAGCTGTTCGACCTGCGGCGACTTTCAGGCGCGCCGCATGAACGCCCGCTTCCGACGTGAAGGCGGCAAGGGCAACGAGTTCGTCCACACGCTCAACGGCTCCGGCCTTGCGGTCGGGCGAACGCTGGTGGCGGTGCTGGAAAATTACCAGCAAGCCGACGGCAGCGTCATCGTTCCCGACGCGTTGCTTCCCTATATGGGCGGGATCACGCGCCTCACGCCCGCTAACTAACCAACCGTCACCCCGGGCTTGACCCGGGGCCTGCCTTGTCTTGAAGAAAAAGGCGGGTGCCGGGTCAAGCCCGCATGACGAAAATGAAGGACACCAAAAGTGCGCATCCTCCTCACCAACGACGACGGCTATTACGCCCCCGGCATGGCGGTGCTCGAGGCGATCGCGCGCGAACTTTCGGACGACATCTGGGTCTGCGCCCCCGCCGAGGAACAGTCGGGCGCCGGTCACTCGCTCACCCTCTCGCGTCCCGTGCGCATCCGCCAGCATGAAGAGCGCCGCTGGTCGTGCAGCGGCACCCCGACCGATTCGGTGATGATGGCGATCGGCAAGCTGATGCCTGAAAAGCCCGACCTGATCCTGTCGGGGGTCAATCGCGGCGCCAACCTCGGCGACGATGTCACTTACTCAGGCACCGTGTCGGCAGCGATCGAGGGCGCGCTCGCAGGCATCCCGTCGATCGCGCTCAGCCAGGTTTATGCCAAGGAAGGCATGGGCGACAGCGTCCCCTTCGAAGCCGCCGCAGCGTGGGGCGCGAAAGTGCTGCGCCCGCTGCTCGCGATGGCGATGGCGCCGCGCACGCTGATCAACATCAACTTCCCGGCGATCCCCGCTGACGAGGTGCAGGGCATCCGCGTCACGCGCCAGGGCTTCCACGATTACGGCCGCGGCTCGATCGTCGAGGGCACCGACCCGCGCGGCTATCGCTATTACTGGTTCGGGCTCCACGGCATCGAGCACAGCCCCGGCCACGACAGCGACCTCGAGGCGATCGACGACAAATATATCTCGGTCACCCCGCTCCAGCTCGACCTGACCCACGACGCGTCGCTCGCTGCGCTGCGCGGCGCCTATAGCGGCCAAATGCCCAATTCCGTCTCGTAACGAGACAGAAGTCTTCCCACCGCCGCTTTGCTTTGGCAAAGGGAGCGCATGGGGGAATTCCGACATCATATCGCGGCGTTACTGTGCGCCGTATCGCTCGCGGGTTGCATTCCGGCGGCGCCTGCACCGGCATCGCGGCCCGCTCCGGCACCGCCCGTTCAACAGAGGCCGGACTTCGAACGCCGCCCGCTCGGCGAAGCAGACGGCGTCTATGAACGCCCGACCTGGACGCTCAAGTCCGTCACAACCAACGCCATGCTCGTGAACGCGGGAGTCTATTCGGTCCGCCCCGGCGACACGCTCCGCGCGGTCGGCGAGAAGACCGGCGCGGGGTCCGAAGCGCTCGCGATCGAGAACGACCTTGTGTCGCCCTATACGCTGCGCTTCGGGCAAGAGCTCCGCGTCCCCGCCGGTCTTTATCATCGCGTCGGCGCAGGCGAGACCGGGATCGGGATCGCAGCGGCCTATGGCGCGGACTGGGGCGAGATCATCACGATCAACGCGCTGTCCGAACCCTATATTCTGCGCGTCGGCCAGCGGCTCCGCCTGCCGTCCGACGCGCGCGCCCTTCCGCGCGGTCCGGTCGATGTCGGCGCGCGCGCTGCCGCCTTCCGCCTCGACATCGACGACATTCTGACCGGCAGCCAGCCCGCGCTCGCTGCCAGCGGCCGCCCCATCGCCGGCACCGCGACCCCGCGTCAGCCGGTAACCACCGCGATCGCGGACCCCGCTTTCTTTACCGGCCGCTTCGAATGGCCGCTCAACGGGCCGATCCTCGCGCGCTTTGGCCCGATCGCACCGGGCAAGGTTAGCGACGGCATCAACATCGCCGCCGCCGTCGGCACCCCGATCCGCGCGACAGCAAACGGCGTCGTCGCTTATGCCGGCGATCAGATCGGCGTCTATGGCGGACTGATCCTGATCAACCATGGCGGCGGCTGGGTCAGCGCCTATGGCCACGCCGGCCGCATCGACGTGAAGCGCGGACAAAGCGTCCGGATTGGCGACGTCATCGGCCGCGCCGGGGCGACGGGTCAGGTCCAGACGTCGCAACTCCATTTCCAGTTGCGCAAAAATCGCATACCCGTCGATCCGATGAAGCAATTGCCGCCCCGATGAGCAAACGCCCCGTGCAAAAGCTCAAGCTCCAGCACCGCTTTCAGCCGCTGAAGCGCGCAAGCAAATGGCCCGTGTGGGCCGACGTCCTCGCGCGGCTCAGCCTCGCCTTTTTCCTGATCGGCATTGTGGTGTTGGTCCACTGGATCGACCGCGCGGGACTGAAGGACAGCCACGACGGCCAGATCAGCTTCCTCGACGTTGTCTATTTCACGATGATCTCGGTGACGACCACCGGCTTTGGCGACATCGCCCCGGTGTCCGACCGCTCGCGGCTGATCGAGGCGGTCATAGTTACCCCGATCCGCATCGCGGTGCTCTTTATATTCGTGGGCACTGCCTATAATTTCGTCCTCAAACGCACATGGGAAAAATGGCGCATGGCCCGCATCCAGGCAAAGCTCACCGACCATATCGTCGTTCTCGGCTTCGGCATCAGCGGCAGCGAAGCGGTTCGCGAGCTGATCGCGCGCGGCACGGACCCCACCTGCATCGTCGTCATCGACCAGTCGGCATCGCGGATCGAAGAGGCCGAGGCGATGGGCTGCAACGTGCTGCAGGGCGACGCGTCGAACGACGATACGCTGATCGACGTCCATATTGCGCGGGCGCAGGCGGTGCTGGTGTCGGCGGGGCGCGACGACACGTCGATCCTCATGGTCCTGACCGTCCGCCACCTGTCGCCCAAGGTGCCGATCAGCGTCGTGATCCGCGCGCAGGACAATGAACTGCTCGCACGGCAGGCGGGCGCGAACAATGTCATCAACCCGGTCAGCTTCACCGGACTGCTCCTCGCCGGATCGGCACAGGGCGCGCATGTTGCCGATTATATGGCAGACCTCGCCAGCATCGGCGGTCGCGTGCAGCTGCGCGAACGGCCGGTTACAGACGCCGAGATCGGGCGCAGCATCGACCAGCTTGCCAGCGAAGGTCGCGGACTGCGCATCTATCGCGGCGGCAAACCCTTCGGCTTTTGGGAGCCCGAAGCCCAAAGCCTCGCCCCGGGCGACATGATCGTCGAGGTCATCCGCTGCGAAGAATGCGAAGCAAGCGTGCCCGGCGGTTAGCCCCGCCAGTAAAGCCAACCCGCCCACAGCCAGCCGATGATCAGCAACCCGCCGCCGATCGGCGTCACGGCGCCCAACCATCGCGGCGCGCCGAGCGCCATCGCGTAAAGGGTGACGGCAAACAGCGCCGCGCCGACGAGCAGCATGATCGCCGGCCCGCGCGCGATGCCCATGATCGCGAGCGCGGCGACCGCGTGGATCAGTTGGTACAGCCCGCCGGTGCGCAGCCATTCGGCTTCCTGCGGCCCCGACGCGCCATGCGCGCCGAACGCGCCCGCCGCCACCGCAACCGCCGCCGAAATCGCCGCAAATACGCCAATCATGTTTACCACCCTTGCAATGCCGTGCCGATGCGGCGAGCTATAGGCCGACAGGAGGGAGAAGGCGATGCCCCGCGACACCCCGCTTCCCACGGACTTGAAGCCGCCGAGCCGGCTTGCGACGCTCGGCGAGTTGGCGCTGCCGCTCGACATGCTGCGCTACGGCCTGTCGGGTTATCACCTCATCGGCGCTCCGCGCGGCGACGGGCGCGCGGTCGTGCTCCTGCCCGGCTACGGCGCCAGCGAACTCTCGATGCGCCCGCTCGAGGCGTATCTCCGCCACCTTGGCTATCATGTCCGCGACTGGGGCATGGGCCGCAATCAGGGCCGCGTTGCCGCCGATGTCGACCGCCTCGCGGCGCAGGCGACCGAATGGGTCAAGGCCGACGGCGCCCCGCTCACCCTCATCGGCTGGAGCCTCGGCGGCGTCATCGCGCGCGAAACAGCGCGCGCTTACCCTCGCCTCGTCCGCGAGATCATCACGATGGGAACGCCGATTATCGGCGGCCCCAAATATACCGCGCTCGCGCAGCGCTTCGCCGGCCGCGACTTCGATGCGATCGAGCGCGAGATCCACGCGCGCAACCTCAAGGGCCTGACCCAGCCGCTGACCGTGATCTACTCGGACCGCGATGGCATCGTCGGGCCGGATATTGCGGTCGACATTTACAATCCGCAGGCGCGGAATATCAAAGTCGACAGCACGCATCTGGGGCTTGGGATCAATCCTAAAGTATGGCGGATCGTGGCGGATACGCTGGCGGGGAAGTCCTAGCCGGTGCCATTCTTCCTATCGTCATCCCGGACTTGATCCAGGGTCCATGACGTCGGCGCTGCGATGGATCCCGGATCAAGCCCGGGATGACGAAGAGAAGCATGGACCACCCCAAGCACAGCCCCCGTGACAAACCGCAAAAAATCGCCTATGCGCCGCGCCAATCATGACAGTCAAAACCCTCCCCTCCCAGCCGAAGGTCGGCATGGTTTCGCTCGGCTGCCCCAAGGCACTCGTTGATAGCGAACGGATTCTGACCAAACTGCGCGCCGACGGCTATGGCCTGTCGCCCGATTATGCGGGCGCCGACGTCGTGCTCGTCAACACCTGCGGCTTCCTCGACTCGGCGAAAGAAGAAAGCCTCGAGGCGATCGGCGAAGCGATGGCCGAGAATGGCCGCGTCATCGTCACCGGCTGCATGGGCAATGAAGCCGACGTGATCCGCGCGCGCTTCCCCAACGTCCTCGCAGTCACGGGCGCACATCAATATGAGCAGGTCGTCGATGCGGTCCACGAAGCCGCGCCGCCGACGCAGGGCCCGTTCGTCGATCTCGTGCCCGAGGGCGGACTCAAGCTGACGCCGCGCCACTACAGCTATCTGAAGATCAGCGAAGGCTGCAACCATAGCTGTTCCTTCTGCATCATCCCCGATCTGCGCGGTAAACTTGTCAGCCGCCGCATCGACGCGGTGCTGCGCGAGGCCGAAAAGCTCGTCGCCGCGGGGACGAAAGAGTTGCTGGTGATCAGTCAGGACACCTCAGCTTACGGCGTCGATACCCGTCACGATCCGCGCCAATGGAAGGGCCGCGAAGTCCGCGCCCACATGACCGACCTCGCGCGCGAACTTGGCCAGCTCCAGACCAGCGAAGGCCACGCCCCGTGGGTGCGCCTCCACTATGTCTATCCCTACCCGCATGTCGATGCGGTGATCCCGCTGATGGCCGAGGGGCTGCTGACCCCCTATCTCGACATCCCCTTCCAGCACGCGAGCCCGAGCGTGCTCAAGCGCATGAAGCGCCCCGCGAACGAAGCGAAAGTGCTCGAACGCCTCAAGAACTGGCGCGCGATCGCCCCCGACATCGCGATCCGATCCAGCTTCGTCGTCGGCTTTCCGGGCGAGACCGAGGCCGATTTCCAGTACCTCCTCGACTGGCTCGACGAAGCCCAGCTCGACCGCGTCGGCGCCTTCCGCTTCGAACCCGTGGCGGGCGCGCAAGCGAACGCGCTCGACGATCAGGTGCCCGAAGAGCTCAAGGAAGAGCGCTACCAGCGCATCATGGACAAGACCGCCGCGATCAGCGCCGCGAAGCTCGAAGCCAAGATCGGCCGTACCATGCCGGTGATCATCGACGAAGTCGGGGAAGCCGACGAAGACGGCAGCATCGGTGCGACCGGGCGGTCACAGGCCGATGCGCCCGAGATCGACGGGCATGTCTATCTGCGCGACGTCGCGGCGACGCTGAAGGCGGGCGATATCGTCGACGTCGCGATCGAGGACGCCGACGAGCATGACCTGTTCGGGGTCGTGGCCTAGCGTCAGCCCTAAAAACCGCTGTCCTACATTGCGCGGGCCGGATAGCCTTGCGAAATGACTTCTGCATGCGCCTGCAACAGCGAATTCAGAGTGAAGTTGCCGAGTTTTCTGCCGTTTCGGAAACGGGCTCCACTCCGATCTTTCGTCATCCCTGGCTCGATCCGGGATCCATTTTTGCCGCCACCGGCTCTTGGCCCCCGAATCAAGTTAGGGGTGACGACGATAGTCCGTATCTTGCGTACGAAATGCCGTTCCAGAGTGAAGTTGCGCGGATTTCCGTTCATTCTCGCGCCGATTTTCCGCGTAAGGAACGCCTTCATCCCTCCGATGTTATAAAAGGCAAAGACCGCATCAGGGGCACCACATGCGCATAATCCAACTGGCGACCGCCACCCTTCTGTTGAGCGCCGCCCTCACCGCCTGCGACCGCAAGACCGACGTCGAAGCCCCGCCGCGCGCGACCGACAAGGCCCCCTCCCCGACGCAGACATCGTTGATCGCGGTGCCGATCAACGCCAGCACCGCCTCGCTCAAAGTGGCGCTCGAACGCGCGGTGCCGAAGACGCTGTGGACGATCAACCGGCGCGAGCCGCGCTGTGTCCAGCCGCAGCAGGTCAAGGTCTTCGGCAAAAAGGTCAAGGTGACCCCGCCGATCGCCTGCACGATCGTCGGACAGGTGACGCGCGGGCCGTTGCGACTGCGCGGCGAAGGCGACGAGATCGTCGTTGACGTCCCGATCCACGCCAACATCAGCGCGCGCGACGTCGGCGGGGTGTTGAAGGGCGAGACGGCAACCGGCACCGCCATGGCGCATGCGCGGATCAAGATCGAACTCACCCCCGATTGGCGCACGCAAGGCAAGGCACGCATCAGCTATGGCTGGACCAGGGCTCCCGGGATCGACTTCCTCGGCAAACGCATCACCTTCACCGACGAGGCCGATGCCAAGCTGAGACCCGTCGTGCGCGATGTCGAGCGCGAGGTGAACCGCGAGATCGCCAAGCTCGATATCCGTAAACAAGCCGCCGATGTCTGGCGCCAGAGCTTCACCGGGCTCGAACTCAACCGCGAGAACCCGCCGGTGTGGATGCGCGTCACGCCGCAGCGCATCCTCTACGGCGGCTACCGGATAGAGGGCGATCGCATGAACCTCAATCTCGGGCTGGAGGCGATCACCGAAACCTTCGTGTCGGGCCGCCCGGCCGATCCGAAACCCACCCCGTTGCCACGCCTCTTGCGTGAAATACCAAAGCCGCATCTCGATGTGCGCGTGCCGGTGATCGCCGATTATGCGGTGCTCCAGCCCGTCGTCGATCGCGCGCTGGCGAAACGGTCGGCGCGTCCGTTCGTGCTGCCAAAGGTTGGCGCGATGACGGTGAAGTTCGGTAAATCCACCATCTATGGTTCGCCGGGCGGTCGCATTGCGTTGGGGGTCGACGTCGATATGCGGCTGGCCGCTCGTACCGGCGATCCGACACGCGGGCGTATCTGGATGACCGCGATCCCGGTCAACAAACCGGGATCGGCCGAGGTGCATTTCACCGACCTCGTTATCAACGGCGACACCGATGGCGTTGGGGGAGATTTGCTCATCGTCCTTGGGCAAAGCGCGGGTTTCGCCCCGCTGATTGCCGACGCGCTGACGCAGAATTTCGCGAACGATCTCGGCAAGCTGCAGGGCAAGATCAAGCGCGCGGTCGATCAACGGCGCGAAGGCGCCTTCGTGATCCGCACGCGCGTCGAGGGTTTCGAAATCGGCGAGATCAAGGCCTATGGCAATGGTCTGTATCTGCCCGTGCGAATGGTCGGCGGGGCGAGCGTCGATTACCGCCCGGCGCGGTGAAGTCAGGCGCGGGTGAAGTCCATCATCCAGTTCACTTCCCATGTCTGCCCGCCATCGGCCGACATCGCCTGCTCCCAGCGCGGCGATTGGGTATCAGTGCGGCTCCAGATGAAGCGGAGGCGGATCGGCCGGCCGTCGAAGGTGTCATCGGCATAGAATTGGCCCACGCCATCCTCGAACCGACCGATAACCGGGACGTCGAGCGCATGCGGGCTGCGCGCATCGAGCCACCAGATCGCCCAGCTGTTCGCGGCGGGATCAAAGGACCGCAAGGCAATCGCCCGATAGGTTCCGCCCGGAATATGCAGGACATTGTCCTCGACATTACCCTCGCCGCCAAGGATCGGTCGCATGTCGGAGGTTCCGTCGAATTCCTCCCACGCGTCGGAGCCTGCAAGCCGCTCTTTGAGGCGGCGATGTCGAACCTGCCAGCTGCCAATCTGAAAATCGAAATCACCGGCCATGACGAACGCTCCCAATATCAATAGGAATGTTCTTATTACGTTCCCACCCGAACGCAACCCGGTCCAGATCAGAACAGGCGGGTAATCCCATAGAAAGCTGCCGCGACAATCGCGCTCGCCGGGATGGTGATGAACCACGCCGCGACCACATTGCCCGCAACGCCCCAGCGCACCGCGCTCGCCCGGCGCGCGACGCCGGCGCCGATGATGCTGCCGGTGATCGTGTGCGTCGTCGACACTGGAATACCAAGCAGGCTGGCAGTGAATACCATGATCGAACCGCCGGTCGAGGCGGCGAAGCCCTGATGATGCGACAGCTTGGTGATCCGGCCGCCCATCGTCTCGATGATCTTCCACCCGCCCGACAGCGTGCCAAGCGCAATCGCGACATAACAGCTGAACGCGACCCAGTGCGGGATGTGGAATTCGCCCCCCAGATAGCCGGTCGAATAGAGGAGCACCGTGATGATCCCCATCGTCTTTTGCGCATCGTTCAGCCCGTGGCTGATCGAATAAGCCGCGGAGGACAGAAGGTGGAGACGGCGGAAGGTCTTTTCTGCAAAACTGGCGGTCGCACGGCGCAGCGCCCAGCTGCTGAGCAGCATCACCAGCATCGCGAGCATCATCCCGAGCAGCGGCGACAGGAAGATCGCGATCACGGTCTTGTTGAGCCCGGTCCACTCGATCCCCTCAAACCCGGCATGCGCAACACCCGCCCCGACGATCCCGCCGACGAGCGCGTGGCTCGACGACGAGGGAATGCCCTTCAGCCAGGTGACGACATTCCAGAACATCGCGCCGACAAGCGCACCGAACACGACCGCGGGAGTCACCAGGTCCTTGTCGATGATCCCCTTGCCGATCGTTTCGGCAACCTTGTGCAGTTCGGGAAAGATGACCGACAGGAAATAGGCGGCGAAGTTGAAGAAGGCGGCGAACAGCACGGCCTGAACCGGTCGCAGCAACCGCGTCGCGACGACGGTGGCGATGCTGTTCGCGGCATCGTGCAGGCCGTTCAGAAAGTCGAACGCAAGCGCGAGGAGAACGAGGCCGACGAGGAGCGGAAAAGCGAGTTCGTGCATGGTTCGCGCCCCCGCTTATGCGTGGTCGATGACCAGACCGTCGATCTCGTTCGCGACATCCTCGAAACTGTCGGTGACGCGCTCGAGATGGCGGAAAAGTTCGCGTGCGATCAGGAATTGCGTGGGATTCGCTTCGCCATGTTCGCGGAACAAACGCTTGAGCCCGGCGGCGTGGATTTCGTCGGCATGGCCTTCCATCCGCACCAGCCGTTCGGTCAGTTCGTGAAGCCGCGGACCGTTGGCGCCGATGTTGCGGAGCAACGGCAGCGCCTCGGCGGTCAGCCGCGCGGCATCGACGATGATGCCGCCGATGTCGCGCATCTCGGGTTCGAATTCGGTGACGTCGTACAGGTCAACCGCGCCTGCGGTTTTCTGCATCTCGTCGATGGCGTCGTCCATCGAGGCGATCAGATCGGTGATCGCGCTGCGGTCGAACGGCGTCAGAAAGGTGCGGCGAACGGTCTGCAGCACTTCGCGGGTGATCGCGTCGGCGTCATGCTCGCGCTCGATGATTTCCTGGACATGGTCGGCCATGCCCTCGCCGCCCTGAAGCATGCGCGACAAGGCGTTGGCCCCGGCGACGAGCGTCGCAGCATGGCTTTCGAACAATTCAAAGAAATTTCCCTGTCGCGGCAGCAAACGCTGAAACCATGCGAACATCCAGCTAACCCCTGTCTTGTCTGCTACATTTTCGACGACCCCGCGCGGCTGGGCGACGGCGCGAAAACCGCCATCGCCGAACGAGCGGATCAGCGCCTGCAGATCCGGTTCCTCGACCGCCGACGCGGCTTCGCGGAACGAGAACCATTTGCGGTCGCGTTCGTCCATTTCCTTCCAGTCGTCGAGCTCGTTCGTCACGGCGAGCGGGAAGACTTCGACATTGTACATGATCGACGCGCCATTCGCCCGGCGCTTGCGATACTCATAGCTGCCGATCGGGGTCGGGCAGACTGCGCCGATCACTCCCGCCTCTTCTTCCGCTTCGATCGCGGCGGCGGCATGACGCGTGATGCCGGTCAGCGGATTACCCTTGGGCACAACCCAGCGCTTCGTTTCGCGCGACGTGATCAGCAGGATTTCGGTCGGCCCGTCCTGCGCAGGACCCCCGAATCGATAGGGAAGGACAGCGATCTGACGCATCGGGTTTTCATCCGTTCCTATGATTTCGGGCGCGCGGCAACCGGGTGACAAAGAGGTTACGCCCCTATGACAATAATGTGACAGCGACAAGGACACTTCATCGCCGCCGCGCTTTCCGTAAACGTCAATTCGATTGCAAAATGAAACGCGGTGCGTAAGCTATAACCAAACATAGTCGGGAGACAGGATGATGGCAGGCACGGCGACGATGGAACGCCCAGCGGACGCGAAAGCGGCTCCGGTCGATCAGGATGTACTGATCGTCGGCGCCGGAATTTCGGGCATCGGCATGGCGGTGCATTTGCAGCAGTACAGCTCCGACCGCAGCTTTACCCTTGTCGAACGCCGGGCCAACCTAGGCGGGACCTGGGACCTGTTCCGTTATCCCGGCATCCGTTCGGACAGCGACATGCACACACTGGGGTTTGTCTTCGAACCGTGGAAGCATGAAAAGACAATCGCCGACGGCCCCGCGATCCTCGACTATCTGAACCGCATCGTCGACGAACGCCACATTCGCGAGCGCATCCGTTTCGACCGCAAGGTCGTCGGCGCCGATTGGGACAGCGCGACCGCCCGCTGGACGGTGACGCTGGAAGATGAAAAGGGCGGCATCTCGACGACCACCGCGCGCTGGCTCTACCTCGGTGCCGGCTATTACGACTATGACGAGGCCTTCGACGCCAATTTCACCGGCCGCGACGATTTCAAAGGTCAGATTCTTCATCCGCAATTCTGGCCGAAGGATCTCGACTATACAGGCAAAAAGATCGTCGTCGTCGGGTCGGGCGCGACCGCGGTAACGATCGTTCCCGCTATGTCGGATAAGGCGGCGCATGTGACGATGCTGCAACGCACCCCGACCTGGTTTGCGATCCGTCCGGCCAAGGACGGCCTGGCCAATTTCCTGCGCAAGATCCTGCCCGAGAAACTGGCGTATAAAATCACGCGCTTCAAAAATGTGAAGATGCAGGACATCGTCTTTCGCAAAGCGCGCGAGAAACCTGAAAAGGTGCGCGAGTTCCTGACCAAGCAGATCAAGAAGAACCTCGGCGACCGCTATGATGCCGAAGCCTTCACCCCGCCTTACAACCCTTGGGAACAGCGGCTCTGCCTCGTCCCCGACGCCGATTTCTTTGAAGCGATCAAAGCCGACAAGGCGTCGGTGGTCACCGACCATATCGAGCGATTTGACGCCAACGGTATTCAGCTCAAGTCGGGCAAGCATCTGGACGCCGATATCATCGTGACGGCCACCGGTCTGAACCTCGCGGTCGCGGGCAAGATTCCGGTGCGTGTTGATGGCGCTCTCGTCGACTGGAGCGAACATTTTTATTACAAGGCGTGCATGTTCTCGAACGTGCCGAACTTTTCGGCGGTGTTCGGCTATCTCAACGCCAGCTGGACGCTCCGCGCCGATATCGTCGCCGAATATGTCTGCCGCGTCCTGAACCATATGAAATCGACCGACACAAATGTCGCGATCCCCGCGCTCGCCGACCCGGTGACGCTGACCGAAGAGAATATCTTCGACTTCTCGTCGGGTTATATCCAGCGCGCGCTGCACATCATGCCCAAAAATGCCGACAAGCTGCCGTGGCGGCTCAACCAGAATTATATTCAGGACCGCATCGACATGAAAACGGGGGCGATCGAGGATGGCGTGCTGGCGTTTGGCAACGCGCGCGCGGCGGTGTCGGCGGCGCCAGCTGAACTCGAAGCAGCCGAGTGACGATCAGGCGGCGCGTTTGGCGCGCCGCCGCCGCACCAACCAGAAGATCAGCGCGCCGATAACGATCAGCACGATCGGACCCGCGATCCGTATAGCCTTTGCACCGGCCTCATATTGCTCGATAAATTCGAGCGCGGGCGGCTTGGTCGCGCTGCCGAGCACATTCCATTCGGTGATCTGCAACGGCGCCTCATTCTCGGCATAGAAGCGCAGCGAGACCGTCGTCCATTTGCCCTTCCCGGTCGCAACAACGACGACTTCTTCCTGGCGCTGCTTCAGGCCGGGCGTGAGATTGGTCTTCCAATTATAGGACGCCAGCTGCCATGTCGCCTTCCCGTCGGGGCATTCGCGCGGCAATGCCTGCGCCGCCGCCTTGGCAGATCCGGAAATTTCGGGATGCAACTGGTTCGTCATACTCGCCGGGTCGGTGCAGAAACGCTCGCCGATCGCGACCAGCTCCTTTTGCCGTTCGGGCGACACCATCTTGTCGAGCGCCGTCTGAAAGCTGCATCCGCCAAGCATAGCGAGCATCGTCGCCGCGCAAGCAGAGATATAAAAGCGTCGCATTACCTTCCCCCCGTCGATGATCTCGCGCGAAGGATGATGGATTCGATTGCGACAATCCAGCCTTATGAACGACAGCTAATTGGCATGTTCGGGCTTAACCTTGACCGAGCCCTTGGCGAAATCCTCAAGCTGCCGCTCGCTCATGCTGTCGGCCATCTGTCTCGAAGCGCCTTTAAGCTTCGATTTTGGTGTATCTCCGCGCTTGGAGCTGAGCGCGGCGCCAGCGGCTTTCTGTTGCGCCTTGGATTTGGCAGGCATGATGGGTCTCCTGTCTGCTCCCGCTATCCATTAACGACGGTCCCGCCGTTGGGATGCAACACTTGGCCCGACATATAGCTGCTGTCGTCGCAAGCGAGGAACAGGAAGGCGGGCGCCACCTCGTTGGGTTCGCCCGGACGCTTCATCGGCGTGTCTTCGCCAAAGCTCTCGACCTTCTCTGCCGGCGCCCCGCCGCGCGGGTTGAGCGGCGTCCAGATCGGGCCGGGAGCAACACCGTTCACGCGGATACCCTTTTCGACCAGATTTTCGCTAAGCGACCGGGTGAAGGCCGTGATCGCGCCCTTGGTCGCGCTGTAGTCCAGCAGGCCTTTCGACCCCTGATACATGGTGATGCTGGTGCAATTGACGATCGCGGCGCCCTTTTTGAGATGCGGCAGCGCAGCTTGGACCAGAAAGAACATGCCGAAGATATTGGTGGCAAAGGTGCGTTGCAGCTGATCCTCGCTGATGTCGCGGATATCTTCGGCCGGATGCTGTTCGCCGGCGTTGTTGACGAGGACGTCGAGGCGGCCGAGCTTGTCGATGGTCTCGGCGACGATCTTTTCGCTCGCCTTGGCCTTGCCGACATCGGCCTTGATCATGATCCCGCGCCGCCCCTCGCCTTCGACGATCGCGACGGTGTCGGCGGCGTCAGCCCTGTTGTCGAGATAGACGATAGCCACGTCGGCCCCCTCACGCGCAAACAGGGCGCACACCGCACGGCCGATGCCGCTGTCGCCGCCGGTCACGATCGCGACCTTTCCTTCAAGACGCCCCGAACCCGGATAGCGCGGCTGCCATTTCGGTGCGCGATCAAGGTCGGCTTCGCGGTCGGACGGCGGCTTGGCGATCGTCTTGGCGCCCCCCACATCGCGGCGCAGCTTCGCCGCTGCGGTTCGCTTTCCCTTCTTGTCCTTCGCACTTTCGCCGACCTTGCCGGCTTTGGGCTGCTTCGCCATGACCTTGTCCTTGTTGTTCAGTTGATGGGGAGGAAGTCGCGGGCGAATTCGTCTTTCACGGCTTTGACGAGCGCCCCGGTCACCGGCACGTTGATCCTGTACGAGCCTTCGGCATAGGGACCGATTTCATAGGGGCCGATCGCGATCGTCATGCGATCGAGAAAGCGCCCGTCGGACGAGCCGAGCCAAACAGTCTGAGCCGACGCCGGCGGGCATTTGGAGAAAGGCCCATCGGGAGTCTGGTCGGCCATGATCCCTTTCGCCGCCTTTGCGCGCTGGATCCCGGCGCAGAACGGATCGCGGATCGCGGCATCGAACGCCTCGCCGCTCTCGAACAGGTCGAGCGGTTTCAGTTGCTTGCGCCGGTTGCGGTCCCAGATCAGCGTGTCGAAGCTTTCCATGCCGTGTGCGCCGCCAGCATAGCTGTCGATCTCGGCCGAGAGGCTCAGGAAACGCGGCGTGCCGGTAACCCGCTGCCATGCCTGCCGATGGCTGTGCGGACGATAGGGAAAATCACCCTTCTCTGCCGCCGCCTTGTCGCGCTGCGCCGCCGCGACCAACGCCTCGCGCCTGGCCGACCGATCGCTATCGAGCGCGCCTGCGAGTTCGGGGATCGCCGCCGCCTCTTTCGGATAGGAATAGGCGAACTCGATCAGATCATTGCTTTCCTTGACGGTGGACGCAGGGGCATTTTTCGTAACAACGTCGGCGGATCCGCCCGGAGGCGCGCCGGGCACCGTCGCCGCGGCAACCTTTTCCGCCGGCGTCGGCTTTTCTTCGGAACAGCCCGCGAGCAATAGGGTGCCGGCGAGAAGGGGAATGGCGTTTCGCCAAGACTTTGTGCGCGTCATGCATACATAACGCCGGGAATCGACAAAATATCCCCGGCGGCCTAGCACCGGCGGCATGACTGATTATTCCGACCTGATCCAACCCGACAAAGGGCAGGACGCCCGCTCAATTCATCTCGTCGACAAGAAGGGCTACGACGAATGGCTGAAGGGCCGCAGCGCGCGCGAACGCGCGCACCTCGCAGCAGTCGGTTTCAAACCCGATGCCTTCGTCCACGCAATCCTGCCGGGCGACGATCCTGAAAAATGGGCGGTCGTCACCACCGTTGGCAAGGTCGACGGCCTGTCCGCATGGTGCCTTGGCAAGCTGGGACAAATCCTTCCCGAAGGCCGCTATCGTCTTGAGGGCCAGCAGCCGGGCAAGGCATTGTTCGGCTGGATGAGCGCGCAATATCGCTTCGACACCTATAAATCGAACCCGCCGACCAAAGGCCCGCGCGTCCTGTTGACGACCGAGGTCGGCGCAATCGCGCCAATGGTCGCCGAAATGCGCGCCACCGCGCTCGTTCGCGACCTCGTCAACACCCCCGCCGCCGACATGGGGCCCGCAGCGATCGAGAAAGCGGCCGAACGCATCGCCAAGGCGCATGGCGGAAAGCTGACGGTCACCAAGGGTGAGGCGCTTGAACAGGGCTATCCGATGATCCATGCGGTCGGACGCGCAGCGGCAAAGCATCACGCGCCGCGCCTGATCGAGATCGAATGGGGCAAGGAAGATCATCCACGCGTCGCGTTGGTCGGCAAGGGGATCAGCTTCGACAGTGGCGGGCTCGACATCAAGCCTGCGGCGGGCATGCGGTTGATGAAGAAGGATATGGGCGGCGCCGCGCATGTGCTGGCGCTTGCCGAACTGGTGATGGCCAGCGGATTGCCGGTGCGGTTGCACTGCCTCGTCGCCGCGGCCGAAAACGCGATTTCGGCGGACGCCTTCCGTCCCGGCGATGTGCTGAAAAGCCGGCTCGGCCTGACGGTTGAGATCGGAAACACCGATGCCGAAGGCCGTCTGGTTCTGGGCGATGCGCTGACCAAGGCTGGCGAGGCCAAGCCCGAACTGATCGTCGATTTCGCGACCTTGACCGGCGCCGCTCGCGTCGCGCTCGGGCCCGACCTGCCGCCGCTCTTCGCCAACGATGATGCGCTGGCCGAGGCGATGCTGCACGGCGGCATCGATCGCGACGATCCGTTGTGGCGGATGCCGCTGTGGGACGGTTATGCCGACCTGCTTGAAACCGACATTGCCGACCTTGGAAATGCTGGCAGTTCGCCGTTCGCTGGGACGATCACCGCGGCGCTGTTCCTGAAGCGCTTTGTGCCCGACGGGGTTGCGTGGGCGCATCTCGATACCTTTGCCTGGCGCCCGACGGCGAAACCGGGACGTCCCAAAGGTGGCGCGGCGCTGGGGCTACGCGCCGCCTGGGCGATGCTGCAGGCACGATACGACCGGCGCGGGAAAGCTTGAACATTCTTGATAAAGAGGGGTCTGCTGGTCTAATGGCGCGCGATTGTCCGCACCGCGCGGGGCACGGTTTTTTACAGGACGGCAAGTGACAGCAGAAAGTGGCGATAATTCAGCGGCCAACCGCGTGCGCATGGGGCGCCCCGGCGCCGCAGGCGCGGGCCGCGATCGCTTTGGCCTGACGGGAACGTCGCAGACTTATGATCCGCGCATCGTCGCGATCCGGCCCGACCTCGCCGATATTGCCGTCGCCGGCCAGCATTTCGCGCCGCATTATGCAGCACCGATGATGCGCAGCGGCGTGCTGCCCGCGGCATCGCTGCGCGCTTCGCCATCGGTCGATGCCGACCAGACGAGCGAGTTGTTGTTCGGCGAAGGTTTTGCGCTGCTCGACCTCACCGGCGGCTGGGCGTGGGGGTACTGCCTCGCCGATCATTATGTGGGCTATCTGGCCGCCGAGGCTCTTGCCGCACCGATCGCGCCGACGCACCGCGTCGCGATGATAGAAGCGATGCTTCATAGCGCGCCCGATGCCGCCAGCGGAGGACCCGCAGTCTTGCCGCGCGGCGCACTGGTGATGGGCGTGACCGAGGGCGAATGGCTCGCGACATCGCACGGCTATCTGCCGCTCGCCTCGCTTGTCGAAGTCGGCGCATACGACGACGATCCTGCCGAACTGGCCGAGCAGATGATCGGCACGCCTTATGTCTGGGGCGGCCGCACCGCAAAGGGGATCGACTGTTCTGGGCTTGTCCAGCTGGTATGGGGCGCCGCCGGCGTCCCGTTGCCACGCGACAGCGACCTGCAGTTTGCGTCGCTCGGGCCCGACAAGGATGTCGACCCGGCTGTGCTCGCGCGCGGCGATGTCGTCTTCTTTCCGGGACATGTCGGTATCATGGCCGACGATCGGACTATCATTCACGCCAGCCGACGATGGATGGCGGTGAATAGCGAACCGCTGGCCGACGTCATCGCGCGCTCGGCCGCCAAAGGGAATGAAGTGCCGGTCACCGGCTATAAACGACTGCGGTAAAATCATGACACATACGGTCTTCATCGACGGCGCGGCGGGAACGACGGGCCTGGAAATCGCCGAGCGGCTTGCCGGGCGGAGCGAGTTCGCCCTGATCACCCTGCACGAGGCCGAGCGCAAGGATGCGGGGCGGCGCGCGGAAGCGCTGAACGCCGCCGATTTCGTCATCCTTTGTCTGCCCGATGCCGCGGCGATCGAGGCGGTCGCGATGATCCGCAACGACCGCACGAAGGTTATCGACGCATCGACCGCGCATCGCATCGCGCCCGGCTGGGCCTATGGCTTTCCCGAACTCAATGCGGCGCAGCGCGACATCATCGCCGCCTCGACACGCGTCAGCAATCCGGGTTGCTATCCGACGGGCTTTCTTGCGCTGGTCGCGCCGCTGGTCGCGGCAGGAATCGTGCCGGACGACGCGCGGCTCAGCGTCAATGCTGTGTCGGGCTATTCGGGCGGCGGCAAGGAGCTCATCGCGCGGTTCGAGGCCGAGCGCGATATCGGGTTTCGCAGCTATGGCCTGTCATTGAACCATAAGCATGTGCCCGAAATGCAGCAGGGCGCACGCCTTGCATATCCGCCGCTGTTCGCGCCTGCAGTCGTCCCAGTCTATCGCGGCATGTTGGTCGAGGTCCCGTTGAGTTTCGATGCGCCAACCGCCGACGCGGTGTTCGACGCGCTTGCGGCGCATTTCGAGGGATCGCCGCTCGTATCGGTGCGCCGCGGCGACGAGAGCGAATTGCTGCTCAGCCAAAAGGACGAAGCGACCGACCGGATGGAGCTGACGCTCTTTTCCGACCCCGCCGACTGTCAGCTCCGCCTTGTCGCGCGGCTCGACAATCTGGGCAAGGGCGCAAGCGGCGCCTGCGTCCAGAACCTCAACATCATGGCGGAATTGCCCGAAACCGCGGGCCTGCGACTGTAAGGCCTAGTGGACCGTGTCCAGGATATCCTCGACCGACAGATAAGTGATCAGTCGCTCGATCTGGCGCCAGCGGGCGAAATGGACGTGATTTCCCAGCACACGATATTGCTCGGCGCGCGCGGCCGCGGCAAAGCCCGCTTCTTCGCCATGCATGCTAATCAGCGCATGGGCATCCTCGACCGCATCGCGATCGGTGAGAAAAGGTGCTGGCAGGTGCATCGAATTCCTGGTCCGTTATGGTGAGCCAGCCTTCTATACCCCGCCCCTCACCGCGCCGTTCCCAACCGTGATGAACAATCGGGTAAGGTTAATTTCGGGCCCGCGTCGGTTAACCCTCTAATCGCCGGCGCAACCCCCTTTGACGCCGCGCTTTGCCCGTGTAGACAGGCGTCATGCGCAAGATCCTGAAATATGTCGCCCTCGCCCTGTTGCTGCTGCTGATCGTCGGCGGCATCACCCTATACATCATGTCGCGCCCCGATGTGGCGCGGTTCTCGACCGCCGAACTCAGCGGCCGGGTTCCCGTGATGGCGTCGCAAAAGACCGAGAGCTTCCCGACAATGAATGTTCCCGAGGCGACTAGCTGGCCCGCCGGACAGGCGCCGCGCGCCGCGCAGGGCCTGGCCGTCGCCCGCTTTGCCGAAGGTCTCGACCATCCGCGCAACATGCTCGTGCTGCCGAATGGCGACGTTCTCGTCGCCGAAGCCCAGAGCCCGCCGCGCGACACCTCGGGGGTCGAAGGCAAGGTGATGAGCAGCCTGATGGGCAAGGGCGGCACCGGCCGTCGGCCGTCGGCCAACCGCATCACGCTGCTCCGCGATGCAGACGGCGACGGCAAGGCCGAGGTGAAAACCGCGTATATCAGCGGG
Source organism: Sphingopyxis sp. (assembly GCA_051861185.1). GTDB lineage: Bacteria > Pseudomonadota > Alphaproteobacteria > Sphingomonadales > Sphingomonadaceae > Sphingopyxis. The sequence goes on along the minus strand of JBIMKQ010000002.1, from coordinate 371,632 downwards.
CTGAATTCGCCTTATGGCATGGCGCTGATCGGCAGCACGCTTTACGTTGCGAACACCGACGCGCTGCTCGCTTTCCCCTATGTGGCGGGCGAGACGAAGATGAGTGGCAAGGCGACGAAAATCGTCGATCTGCCCGCAAAAGGCACCAACCGCCACTGGACCAAGAGCCTGGCCGCGGCGCCGAATGGCTGGCTCTACATCGGCGTCGGTGCCGACAGTAATATCGGCGAAAAGGGCATGAACCGTGAGTTCCGCCGCGCCAGCGTGCTCGAGGTGCGCCCCGAACAGAAATATATCCGCACCTTCGCAGCCGGCATCCGTAACCCGGTCGGGCTGGGCTTTTACCCTGGCAGCGAACAATTGTGGACCGTCGTCAACGAGCGCGACATGCTCGGCAGCGACCTCGTCCCCGACTATCTGACCGATATCGACGAAGGCGATTTTTATGGCTGGCCCTGGTATTATTGGGGCGGCTACATCGACCCGCGTGTCGAGCCCGAGGGCGAGGATCGCCGCCAATATGTCAAGCGCCCCGACTATGGGCTGGGCGCGCACACCGCACCGCTCGGCTTCACCTTTACCCAAGGCCTCGACCTTGGCGATCGCTGGGCGAATGGCGCGCTGATCGCGCTGCACGGGTCGTGGAACCGCGAGCCCGTCGCTGGTTACAGCGTCGTGTTCGTCAAGTTCGGCGCCAACGGCAAGCCGGTCGATGCACTGCCCGTCACGCTGCTGGACCAGTTCCTCGCCAAGGACGGCAAGACCACGCGTGGCCGCCCGGCCGATGTAAAGGTGGCGAAGGACGGCAGCGCGCTGGTCGCCGACGATACCGGCGGTGTGATCTGGCGGGTCGCGAAGGGCGGATAAGAAAAGGCCCCGCAATCGCGGGGCCTTTTTCGTTTCGGCTGTAGCAGGTCGTCAGACCCGCATCGGCATCAGCACATAGAGCGCCGGGCTCTTCTCGCTCTCGCGGATCAGCGTCGGGGCGTTGGCGTCGGCGAGGTGGAGTTCCACCGTATCGCCATCGACCTGCCCGAGAATGTCGCTGAGGTAACGGGCGTTGAAGCCGATCTCCATCGCATCGCTGTCATACACCGCCGCAACCTCTTCGGCCGCGGTGCCATTTTCGGGGCTTGTGACCGACAGCGTGATACGGTCCTTGTCGAGCCCGACCTTGACCGCGCGGGTCTTTTCGCTGGCGATCGTCGAGACGCGGTCAACGCCCTGATACAGGCTCTTCGGGTCGACCTTGAGCAGCTTGTCGTTCGCGGTCGGGATGACGCGGCTGTAGTCGGGGAAGGTGCCGTCGATCAGCTTCGAGGTGAGAATCGCGTTGCCAAGCTGGAAGCGGATCTTGCTTGCCGACAGGCTGATTTCGACATTGCCTTCGGCCTCGTCGAGCAGCTTGCGGATTTCGGTGACGCACTTACGCGGCACGATGATGTCGGGCATCGACGACGCTCCGTCGGGGCGCGTGACGGTGTAGCGGGCAAGGCGGTGGCCGTCGGTCGCCGCGGCCTTGAGCACCGGACCCGACGCATCCTCCGCGACGTGCAGGAAAATGCCATTGAGGTAGTAGCGCGTTTCTTCTGTGGAGATCGCAAAGCGCGTCTTGTCGATGATCTGGATCAGCTCGGCGACGGGCAGTTCGAAATTGGTCGGCAGGTCGCCCTCGGCGATCACCGGAAAATCGTCGCGCGGCAGCGTCGGCAGGTTAAAGTTCGAGCGGCCGGCCTTGACCTGCATCTTGCCCTCGGCAGCGGCGAGGCTGACCTCGGCGCCCTCGGGCAGCTTGCGGGCGATTTCGAAGAGGGTGTGCGCCGACACCGTCGTGGTTCCCGGCGTTTCCACCTTGGCCGCGATCGTTTCGACGACCTGCAAGTCGAGGTCGGTCGCCATCAGCTTCAGCTGGCCCGACGCATCGGCTTCGATCAGGACGTTCGAAAGGATCGGGATCGTGTTGCGCCGTTCGACCACCGACTGAACATGGCCGAGGCTTTTCAACAACACTGCGCGTTCGATCGTCGCTTTCATTCTAAATCCGCCATCCCTGTGTTCCGCGGGAGAAGTCCCGGAAGGGGCACGAAGACGTCGGAGACGATTCGTCGCCCCGATTCCCGGCCCCTGAAAATGTCCACCTTCCTTAACGTACGGAACGGCGCGTGCAAGCCATGCTTGCAAAGCATCCCCAATCGCGCGAACGAGGGCCGATGCGGCGCTGGGCCTCCCTTTTCCTGATGCTGGCGGCAATGCCAGCCTTGGCGCTCGCCGCCGGACCAGCCGCGCTCGGGATTTTCGACGGCTGGGGTGCTTTCCGTGATCCTGCGACGCCGCGTTGCTACGCCCTCGCCTCGCCGTCGGCGACGATCGGCACGCCGCAGGTCAAGGCCTATGCCAGCGTCGGTTATTGGCCGAAGTCGCGCATTCGTGGCCAGTTTTACGTCCGCCTGTCGAAAGCGCGCGACCCGGCCCGCGAACTCCGACTGACGATCGGCAGCCGCCGCTTCATCCTGACCGGCAATGGTGCGCATGGCTGGGCCAGCGACCCGCGGATGGACGCCGCGATCGTCGCAGCGATGCGATCGGCGCCCAGCATGAGCGTCGAGAGCGGGACCGCGAACGGTCGGGCGATTGCCGACACCTACCGCTTGCGCGGCGCAGCGACCGCAATCGATGCGGCGGCGCTGGGGTGCGCGAAGCTGCGGTGAGGCGGTTCGCAAAAGTGGCGTATTTCTCCGTAACTTCACTCGCGATCCGCAAATCTTCGTCATGCCGGAGCGGATCGGGAATCCATGCGCAACATCACAGAAAGCTGGACCCCGGATCAGGCCCGGGATGACGAAAGAGAAGAAAAAGTCGTTTTCGCGAAACGGCGGAAAACTGCGCAACTTCACTCGCAAATCGATTTTTAACACGCGCGTCGCGGGCCGCCGAAGAGCGTCTGTAGCGGCTATTAGGAAAGCTGTGTCGCAGGTCATCGCCCCGCAGGCTAGATCGGCGCCATATTGTAGGACAGCAATTTCTGGACGGGGCGGGCGCAATGAAGACAATCGGCCTGATCGGGGGTTTGAGCTGGGAAAGTTCGGCCCAATATTACCGGCTGCTCAACGAAGGCGTGCGCGCGCGGCTGGGTGGGCTGCATTCCGCACGCGTCCTGCTGTTGTCGCTCGATTTCGCGCCGATCGCCGAATTGCAGGCGAGCGGCGACTGGGACATGCTCGACGCGCAGATGGCGGACGCCGCCAGATCATTGACGGCTGGCGGAGCCGAACTGCTCTTGATCTGTGCGAATACGATGCACCTGTGCGCCGAGGCGGTCGAGGCGGCGACCCCGGTACCGCTTCTTCACATCGCCGACCCCACCATCACGGCCGTCCAGGCGGCGGGCTTTTCGCGCGTCGGGCTGCTCGGCACGGCCTTCACGATGGAAAAGCCCTTTTATACCGCACGGATGGCGGCGGCGGGTATCGAGGCGCTGATCCCCGGCGACGCCGATCGCGCGATCGTCCACCGCATCATCTATGACGAGCTGGTGCAGGGCGTGATCCGCGATGCATCGCGCGCCGAATATCGGCGGATCATCGCCTCGCTGATCGCTGACGGCGCCGAGGCGGTCGTGCTGGGCTGCACTGAAATCATGCTGCTGGTCGGCGAAGCGGACAGCGCGGTTCCCTTGTTCGACACGCTGGCGCTGCACGTCGACGCAGCAGTCGACGCCGCGCTGGTTTAGCTGCGCGCGAGCCTCGTCAGCGCGGCCGCAAGGAAATCGAGGACGAGGCGCACCCGCGGGACGTGGCGCAGCCGTTCGTGGGTCAGCAGCCAAAGACCTGTCGTGTCCTCAGTCTTCGGCGGGATACAGCGGATCAGATCGGGTTCGTGGTCGGCTATGAAGGCGGGCAGGATCGTCAGCCCCATGCCCGAGCGCACGCCGGCGAGCAGGCCAGCTCCGGTATCATATTTCATCACCACCGACTCCTCGAGCCCATATTGCCGCAGCCACGCCTGATAGGGTTCCCAGACATAGCCGCCACCGCCGATAAAGGGGTGCGCGGCAAGCTCCTCCCGGCTGTGCGGAATGCCGTGCAGGTCGGCATAGTCGCGGCTGCAATAGACGGTCCAGGGATTGTCGGCGATGCGCCGCCCGACGAGGCCCGCGCCGGTCGGCTGCTTGCTGCTGCGGATCGCAATGTCCGCGGCGCCCGCCGCCAGATCGCGCGCCTCATCCGCCGTATCGAGATGAATGTGAATGCCGGGGTGCGCGGCGCGAAGATCGCGCAGGATCGGCGGCAGGATCGTTACCGCGAAGATTTCCATCGTCGTCAGGCTGACCGTGCCGCCCGCATCGCGCGATGATGCCCCTGCGGCTTCGCCAAAACGATCGGCGGCTTCGCGCACCGCTGCGGCGCTGCCCAGCATCGCCTCCCCCACCGGGGTCAGCGCGTAGCCCGCCTGCCGCCGCTCGAACAGATTGAGCCCCGTCGCCGCCTCCAGCGCCGCGATGCGCCGCGCGACGGTCGTCTGACTGACGCGCAACGATTGCGCGGCCGACAGGGTGCTGCCGGTTTCTGCTACCGCGAGAAAGGCTTTGAGGTCGTTCCAATCATACATGGCGTCTTGTGCGTCATAACGGGCTGCCGAGCATTCTGCAATTTTGCAGAATGGGGGCGCAAACTCGTTGCTCCTTTTGACCGGAGCGATCGATTATCTGCTTCTCGACCGGCTTCCTCCCCTCCTCTTCAGCCGGCCGATGGAGATACAAGATGCAAAAGCTTCTGATCCTCGCCGCCCTCGCTGCCGTATCGATCGGCCAGCCCGTATCGGCGCAAACCGCCCCTGCGAACCCGAGCATCGCCGTGGCGCACAAAGACCTCGACCTGCGGACAGCGGCGGGCACCAAGGCGCTCGACCGCCGCATCTGGCGCGCAGTCGTCGAAGTGTGCGGCACCGCGCCCGATTTCGACATCGCGGGCAAGAATGACGTGCGGCAATGCCGCCGCGATACGCGAACCGTCGCTTCGGCACAGGCCGATGTGGTTGTCGCCAATGCCTCACGCGACCAGCTGATCCAGGTCAGCTCGATCCGCAACTGATCGGCGGACCCAAGTTGCAGGGCCCGTCAAAGCCGGGGCCATGATTCGGGCACGATCATGGTCCCGGCTTGCTTTGGAGAGCGGCGGTTTTGGGGTGGATTGCTGCCCGACAGCTTTCCGCGTTACAAGATCGGCATGGGCTCCAAGCAATCCTTCATCCGCCGCGCGCGACAGTTACGTTTTCTGCTGCTCGCTTGTGTGGGGATTTTCGTTGGCCTTGCCGTCCTGCGTCCGTCGGCATTGCTCGTGTTTTGGATCATGTTTCTACCGGTCTGGATGGTCCTGCTTTGGCGCCTTCGCTGTTGGAACTGCGGTCAACGCCTAATCAGGAACGGCGGCGCCCATTTGGAGATGTGCAAAGTAGGGTTTCTGCGATGGCATATGTGCCGTCACAAAGCATGTGGGGCCGAGCTTCGTTAAATGTCCGCAATTGGTCGTTAGCGGTCGCGTTAAAGTTTACCCCCGCGCGTCGAACGCCATCCGCGCCCTCGCCACTTTTTCCAGATTGGCCTCCGCCCAGACCCACACGCCGCAAAAGGCTTCGCCGAGACTATGGCCGAGTTCGGTCAGGCAATATTCGACTTTGGGCGGGACGACCGGGTGAACCGTCCGCACCACGAGCCCGTCGCGCTCCATCTGGCGCAAGGTCTGCGTCAGCATCTTCTGGCTGATGCCCGGAACGCGGCGCGACAGTTCGGTGAAGCGGCACGTTCCGTGATCCTCCAACTCCTCGAGAACGAGTAGGGTCCATTTGTCGGCGACTCGGCCAATAAGTTCGTTGACGAGCGTTTCAACGCGCGGATCGACCGGCGCATTCGGGTCATAAGAAATTTTTTCGGGCGTGGGCATGGCGGAAAATCCAAATCTCTCTTTCAGGTAACTATGGCACTTTGGGGTGCCTACTTTCTTTTGGAGAGTATAAGGATATTCAGGCCTTCTCACCACCCCAAAGGAGGCAATCATGAAAACCACAGGCAACACCATCCTCGTCACCGGCGGAGGTTCGGGCATCGGCTTGGCGCTCGCGCAGCGTTGGCACGATGCGGGCAACAAGGTCATCGTCACCGGGCGCAACGCCGCGAAGCTGGAAGCGGCGATTGAGGGGCGGCCGAATATGTCGGCGGTGGCGCTCGACGTCACCGATGCGGACGCGATTGCAGCCTTTGCGAAGTATATCGTCGCCAATCACCCCGGCCTGAACGTGCTGGTCAATAACGCCGGCATCATGAGCACCGAAGATGCCCGCGCGAAGCGCGACCTGATGGAGGCCGAGGCGACCGTGATCACCAATATCCTCGGCCCGATCCGCCTGACCGACGCGCTGGTCGATCATCTGGCGGCGCAGGCCGATGCCGCGATCGTCAACGTCACCTCGGGGCTGGCGTTTGTGCCTCTGCCCAAGGCGCCGACCTATTCGGCGACCAAGGCGGCAATGCACAGCTATTCGGTCGCGCTGCGTATCCAGCTGGCGGGCGAGGTGGAGGTGATCGAACTGGCGCCGCCCGCGGTGCGCACCGATCTGACCCCCGGCCAGTCGACCCGCGAGGGCTATATGCCGCTCGATGAGTTTGCGGACGAGGTAATGTCCTTGTTCGCGATCGAGCCGACGCCCGAGGAGATATTGGTGCAGAACGTCCTGCCGCTGCGCAATGCCGAGGCGAACGGGAATGTGCCGCAGGTTCTGGATATGCTGGCTTCGCTATAATTGACTAAAAAGGGCCGCTTGACGCCGGGACTGGCGCAAGTGGCCCTTTGGCCCTATATGGCCGCCCATCATGCAGATTCCTGGCCATATTGACCCCGTCACCACGGGCACCGTTCCCTTGCGCGGGGGCAACCGCATCGACCTGGTCGGGCTGACGCGCGACACAATCGGCGGAGTGCTGGTCGAGGCGGGTCTCGATGCCAAGGCCGCCAAGCTGCGCGCCAAGCAGATCTGGCACTGGATGTATCACCGCGGCGTCACCGATTTCGAGGCGATGACCGACATCGCGAAGTCGATGCGCCCGTGGCTGACCGACCGTTTCATCATCGGCCGCCCGACGGTGCGCGAGGCGCAGGTATCGAGCGACGGGACGCGCAAATGGCTGCTCGCCGCCGCCGACGGCCAGGAATATGAAATGGTCTTCATCCCCGACGCCGATCGGGGAACATTATGCGTGTCGAGCCAGGTCGGCTGCACGCTCAATTGCCGTTTCTGCCATACCGGCACGATGCGCCTCGTCCGCAACCTCGCCGCGGGCGAGATCGTCGGGCAGGTGATGCTGGCGCGCGACGAACTGGGCGAATGGCCCAAGGGCACGATGGCCGGCTTCGGCCCCGATCCCGATGAGGACGACGAAGAGGAAGGCGGCCATTATACCGCCGACGGCCGCATCCTGACCAACATCGTGATGATGGGCATGGGCGAGCCGCTGTATAATTTCGACGAAGTCAAAGGCGCGCTCAAGATCGTCATGGACGGCGACGGCCTTGCCCTGTCGCGCCGCCGGATCACGCTGTCGACGAGCGGCGTGGTGCCGATGATGGCGCGCGCGGGCGAAGAGATCGGGGTCAACCTTGCGGTCTCGCTCCACGCGGTGTCGAAGGAGGTGCGCGACGAGATCGTCCCGCTCAACCGCAAATATGGTATCGACGAATTGCTGAAAGCGTGCGCCGACTATCCGGGTGCCGGCAATTCGCGGCGGATCACGTTCGAATATGTGATGCTGAAGGACAAGAATGACAGCGACGACGATGCGCGCGAGCTCGTCCGGCTGATCAAGCAATATGGACTGCACGCGAAGGTCAATCTGATCCCCTTCAACCCCTGGCCCGGAGCTCAATATGAATGTTCGACGCCCGAGCGGGTGCGCGCGTTCAGCAACCTGATTTTCAAGGCAGGGATTTCGGCTCCGGTACGCACACCGCGCGGGCGCGACATCATGGCGGCGTGCGGCCAGCTGAAGAGCGCCGCGACCAAGCCGACGCGCGCCGAACTCGACCGTATCGCCGAGGAAAAACAGGCAGCGCTGGGCTAGACCAGCCCGTTTCCGCCTCACAACGGCGAAACCACCCATCCTCACATCCGCAGTTATCCGCCATATTCGGCGGCTCGCGACCGCATACCTATTCTATACCGTGTGGTAAAAATAACACAGGTAAGAAAATTGTCACATTCTGAACGATCCGTTCATTGCAGCGACAGCCGCAAGTCCCATTTACGGGGTGCCGCGACCCAAAGGGCGTGGCCGATCAAAAGCAGAAGGAAAACAAAAATGAAGAAATTCGCAGTTGCAGCCGCTCTCCTGACGGCCATCGTTGCAACCCCCACTATGGCAGCCGAAGGCGGCGAAGGCCGCGTCGAAGTGCGCGGCGGCCTCATCACCGGCAACGGTATCGACGAAGCCACGATCGGCGCCGCTGCCGGCTATGATTTCGACCTCGGTTCGACCGCATTCGTTGGCGCCGAAGTCGCTGCCGACAAGGTGCTCGTCGACGGTGCCGACGTCCAGTTCTCGGCCGGCGGCCGCCTTGGCGCCAAGGTTGGCGCGGCGGGCAAGGCCTATGTGACCGGCGGTTACACCTTCACCGACATCGACGATCCGTATGTCGGTGCCGGCTACCAGCACAAGCTGGGCCAGAACCTGTATGCCAAGGCCGAATATCGTCACCAGTTCATCAGCAACTTCGGCGACTTCGACACCTTCGTTGCAGGCGTCGGCTTCGCTTTCTGATCCTTTCGGAACAGCGAAACCAAACGAGAAGGGGCGGCCTGCGGGTCGCCCCTTTTCTTTTTTGCGCGACCCGGCCACGGTAGGCCGATGACGGCATTGGCATATATCGGCGCGGCGCTCGCCGAGATCGCGGGCTGCTTCGCTTTCTGGGCATGGCTGCGCCTGGACAAGCCGGTGTGGTGGATCGTGCCCGGCGTCGCATCGCTGGTGCTGTTCGCGTATCTGCTGACGCTCGTCGATGCGGAGCATGCGGGGCGAACCTACGCCGCATACGGCGGGGTTTATATCGTCTCCGCGCTCATCTGGCTGTGGGCGGTCGAGGGGGCGAAGCCCGACCGCTGGGACCTGATCGGCGCCGCCGTTTGCCTTGGCGGCGCAGCAATCATCTTGTTCGGGCCGCGCCCGAGCTAACCCGCGTTTGGCAGCGCCTGTTCGACCAGCGGTGCGAGGCCTTCGGCGACGACCTTCACCCCCTTGGCATTGGGATGCATATTGTCGCCGAGCATCAACGCCTTGTCGGTCACGACATTGTCGAGGATGAACGGATAGAAGCTCACCCCATATTTCGACGCGAGTTCGGGATAGATGGGGTTGAATTTCTTTGCATAGTCGCTGCCGAGATTCGGCGCGGCCACCATCCCGGTGAGCAGCACCGGAATCTCGCGCCTTTTCAGTTCGGCGAGCATCGCGTCGAGATTGGCGCGCGTCTGATCGGGGCCGATGCCGCGAAGCATGTCGTTGCCGCCAAGCCCGAGCACGACGAGCGCCGGTTTGGTCTTCGCATTGTCGAGCACATAGGTCAGGCGCTGACGTCCCGCCGCGGTGGTGTCACCCGAGACGCCGGCATTCTGGACGCGCGCGACGACGTCGTCGTCGGCCAGCGCGGTCTGCAATTGCGGCGACAGCCCTTCCTTCGGGCCCAGCTGATACCCCGCATAAAGACTGTCCCCGAACGCGATCACGAGCGGCGCGTCGGCAGGAATTGCGGGGGCGGCTTTCGCCGCGACCTTGTCGTTGGTCGAAGCCGAAGGGTTTTCCGCCGATCCGCAAGCTGCGAGCGGTTGGCAAAGCGCGATTGCGCAACCATATATCAAAAAAGAGCGCCATCCGGCCGTTCTCATTTCAAAGGGTCCTCTCCTTGCCCGACGCCCAACGACAATCGCCAAGCGTGGCGATCGCCGCCCATAATGTGACGCTGACGCTCGGAAGCGACAAGGCCCCGGTGGAAATTTTGCGCGGCGTCGATCTGGAAGTCCCCGCGGGCGCCTCGGTCGCGCTGCTTGGGCCGTCGGGATCGGGAAAAAGCTCGCTGATGGCGGTGCTGGCGGGGCTTGAGCGCGCCAATGGCGGGAGCATCCATGTTGCGGGGCTCGATTTTACGACGATGGACGAGGACGATCTGGCACGCGCACGACGCGGGCGCATCGGAATCGTGTTGCAGGCCTTTCACCTGCTGCCGACGATGACGGCGCTCGAGAATGTCGCGGTGCCGCTCGAACTGGCAGGGATAAGCGACCCGTTCGGCCGCGCTGCCGCCGAACTCGAGGCCGTCGGACTCGGTCACCGGCTGACGCATTATCCCGCGCAGCTGTCAGGCGGCGAGCAGCAGCGCGTCGCGATTGCGCGCGCGATGGCGAGTTCGCCCGCGATCATCTTTGCCGACGAACCGACGGGCAATCTTGACACCGCGACCGGACAGGCGATCATCGAGCTGATCTTTGCGCGCCGCGCTGCGCTCGGCGCGACCTTGCTTATCATCACCCACGACCCCGAACTGGCGGAACATTGCGACCGCGTGGTCGTGATGCACGACGGAAAAATCGAAGAGCGGGCGGCCTAGGTGCTTCCCCTCGCCACGCTCTGGCGGATCGCGCGACGCGACCTTGCCACGCGCATCCGCGGGCTACGCCTGCTCGCGGTCTGCCTGTTCCTTGGCGTCGCGACGCTTGCCGCCATCGGCAGCCTGACCCGCGGAATCACATCCGAACTTGAAGTGCGCGGCCAGACGATTCTTGGCGGCGACGTCGAATTCGGCCTGCCGCAGCGCGAGGCGACGGCGGAGGAGATGGCGGGTTTCCGCCGCGTCGGCACCCCATCGGCAACGGTGCGGATGCGCGCGATGGCGAACGCGCCGGGCGGCGACGCCTTGCTGTCCGAGCTCAAGGCCGTCGACAATGCATATCCGCTCTACGGCACGATGCGGCTCGACAGTGGTTCGCGCAAAGGCCCGCCGCCGGTGGGAAGCATCTGGATCGGCAAGGATCTGGCCTCGCGGCTCGACCTGAAGGTCGGGGGCGACGTCAAGTTCGGCGACAAGAGTTTCAAGATCGACGGCGTCATCGCCGAAGAGCCCGACCGGCTGGGCGAAGGCTTTACGCTGGGTCCCGTCGCGATCATCGGCATCGCCGATCTTCCCGCGACGCAATTGATCCAGCCGGGCAGCCTTTATGAAAGCAAATATCGCGTCCGCCTGCCGGCCAGCGCAAATCCCGAAGCGGTCGGCAAGGCGCTGACCGCCGAATTCCCCGATGCGGGCTGGGATATTACGGACAGCAGCAACGGTGCGCCGGGGACACGGCGCTTCATCGAGCGGATGGGGCAATTCCTGTCGCTCGTCGGGCTTGCCGCGCTGGTTATCGCCGGGATCGGCGTTGGCAACGGTGTCGCCAGCTATCTCGCGGGCAAACGCCCGGGCCTCGCCACGCTGAAAGTGCTCGGCGCCGACAGCGGCACGATCGCCCGCATCTATGGCCTCCAGATCCTGGCGGTCGCGGCGGTATCGATTTTGGCGGGGCTGGTCATCGGGGCGCTCGCGCCCGCCGCAATCGGCTGGATTGCCGGCGACGTCCTGCCGGTCAAACCGGGGGTCGCCATCTATCCGCTGCCGCTCGCTGTCAGCGCGGTGTACGGCTTGCTTATCGCCACCGCCTTTGCCCTGCCCCCGCTGGCCGCAACGCGCAACGTGCCTGCCGCCGGGCTTTATCGCGCCACGGTGAGCAGCGCGACGCGCATCGACAAGCGGACGATGGCCGCGGTTGCTGCGGCACTGGTGGCGATCATTGCGCTGGCCGTCGGCACCGCGCGCGAGCCGCTGTTCGCGCTAGGCTTTATCGGCGCGGCGATCGGCCTGTTGCTGATCCTTGTCGCGCTCGGCTGGCTGGTGCGCCGCACCGCAAGCCGCCTGCCCCGCCCGCGCCGCCCGCTGTTCCGCCTCGCGCTCGCCAACCTGCACCGGCCGGGTGCTGCGACGGGCGCGCTGGTGGTCGCGCTGGGTCTTGGACTGACATTGTTCGTCACGCTCGCCGCGATCCAGACAAGCATCACTGCCGAGATTGCCCGGACCGTGCCGCAACGCGCGCCGAGCTTTTTCGTGCTCGACGTCCCGCGCGATGCCGCGCCGCAATTCCGGTCGATGGTGACAAAGGCTGCACCCGATGCGCAGATCAACATGATCCCCGCACTGCGCGGCAGCGTCACCGAGTTTCGTGGGCAACGTGTCGATGAGCTGGCCGAACTGCCCGAGGGTGCCTGGGTGCTGCGCGGCGACCGCGGGCTGACCTACAGCCCGTCCCTGCCCAACGGCAGCGAGCTTGTCAGCGGCCAATGGTGGGCCGCCAACTATAAGGGTCCGCCGCTGGTCAGCGTCGAAGAGGAAGTCGCCACTTCGCTGGGGCTGAAGATCGGCGACACGCTGAGCGTCAACGTGCTCGGCGTCGAGGTGCAGGCGAAAGTCGCGTCGACACGCACCGTCCAGTGGGACAATTTCGGGCTGAACTATGTGCTCGTCTTCTCACCGGGGACCTTCGACGCCGCGCCGCACAATATGGTCGCCACGGTCGCGGTCGATCCGCAGGCCGAAACCGAACTGGCGCGCAGTATCCCGCGGACCTTCCCCTCGGCATCGCTGATAGCGGTGCGCGATGTCGTGTCGCAGGTCACGACGTTGCTGACGCAGATGAGCCAGGCGATCGCCGCGGCGGCGAGCATCGCGATCCTCGCCGGTATTGCCGTGCTGATCGGCGCCATCGCCGCAAGCCGCGAGCGGCGCGTTTACGATAGCGTCATCCTGAAATTGCTCGGTGCGACGCGCGGGCAGATTTTGGGGGCGCAGGCGATGGAATATGCGGTGCTGGCGGGAATTCTTGCGCTCCTCGCACTTGGCCTTGGGCTGGCGGGTGCCTGGTATGTCGTGACCGAGCTGTTCGACTTCACCTTTGCGCCCGATCCACTGATCGTCGGGCTGACGCTGTTTGGCGGGGCGGGCCTGTCGTTCCTGATCGGGATCGCCGGAAGCTGGCCCTTGCTATCGGCCAAGCCCGCGCAGGCGCTTCGCAGCCTCTAGTTCAGGAGACGGAGCAACGCCGACAGTCCGGCAACGCCGAGCACGACGGCGACGATCCCGCGCCACACGGGCACCGGCACACGGCCGAACAGCCGCGTCCCGACATGGTCGCCCAGCACCATCGGCACGAACAGCAACAGCGACAGGATGAATATCTTCATGGTAGCGAGGCCGAGCCAGAATGAGGCCAGCGTCCCCGCAATCGCGGTCGCGAAAAAGACGAGCATCATCGAAGCGCGCGCGACTTCGGGCAAGATCCGCTGGCGCAGGTAAAAGGGTACGACGGGCGGCCCCGGCATTGCCGCAAAGCCTGTGAGGATGCCCGAAGCGATCCCCGTCAGACCGATCGATACCCGTCCGGGCCGGTGGCCGTCGGGGTGCTGCGGCATCAGGATCAGCAGGAAGGCGCCGATGGCGATCACCGCGATCAGCAGCCGCGCAACGTCAGGCGTGACCGCCTTGAGCGCAAGCATGCCGAGCGGCGTCGCGAGCATGGCGAGCAGGCCGATCGGGAACGCGGTGCGGCGGTCGGCACCCGCAGCGATGCGCCTGAAACCGACCGGGCCGATCAGCAATTGCAGCAGGATGCCGAGCACGACCGCCTCGCCCGGCGGCATGATCAGTCCGAGCAACGGCACGAGGATGATCGCCATGCCGAAGCCGGTGAGGCCGCGGACGAACGCTGCGCCAAAGGTCATCACCGCGGCGCCGGCGAAGGTCAGCGGCGCGAGGCCGACGAGATGCGCGAGGTCGGTCACTTTGCCGTTGCCTTCGGACCGAGCGTCACCAGCCAGGCATCGGGCGGCGTGTTGAACCGCAGCGGCAACAGGCTGGTCCCGAGACCCGCGCCAACGAAGATGCGCTGGCCTTCGTCGGTGATGTCGCCGCAGGCAAAACGGTCGCCGTAGCGCGAGACATAGGTCAGCGCGCCGATGAACGGGAAGCGGATCTGGCCGCAATGCGTGTGTCCGGCAAAAGTTGCCGTCACCGGCCGTTTCACCGCGGGGACAATATCGGGGCTGTGCGTCAGCAGCAGCGGCACGCCGGGACCGATGCGGTCCATCGCGGCGAGCGTCGCGGGCACATCGTCATGCCCCGAATAATCGTCGTCGACCCCGCCGATGACCAATGGACCGAGCTTCACGGCTTCATTTTGCAGCACGCGAAGCCCTCGCGTTTCGAGTTCGCCGCGCAGCGCGTCGGGCTTGAACCAATGGTCGTGATTGCCCGGAGCGACGACCACACCCAGCGGCGCGCGAAGGCGGCCGAGCGGCGCGACGACTTCGGCGGCAGTGTAGATATGCGTCGCGGTGCGCTTTTCACTGACGAGGTCGCCCGCGATCAGCACGAGGTCGGGTTTCAGCCGGTTGAGCTTGTCGACGATGCGCGCTAGCCGCGCGGGCGGCATATCGGGACCCGCAACATGGATGTCCGAGAGCAGCAGGATTTTGAGCGGCGGCTGCCCCGCCGGCCAGTCGGAAACCTCCACGGCCGCCGTCCGGATCACCGGATCGCGCGTCGCGTTCCAATAACCTTTGGCGAGAAGCGCCGCGCCGACGAATGCCAGCAGCAACAGCCCGCGCAGCCACCGGCGCGGGCGACGCTTCTCGGCCGCGATCAATTGCGCAGGTCGGGCGGGGTCGCCTCAGCCTTCAGCATCGCGATTGCTTCGGCGAGCGGCATGATGCGCTGGCCGTCCTGGCCGAGCGTGCGGATCGCGACGGTGCCTTCCTCGGCCTCGCGATTGCCAACCACCAGCAGGTACGGAACCTTTGCCAGGCTGTGTTCGCGGACCTTGTAGTTGATCTTCTCGTTGCGAACGTCGATTTCGGCGCGGATGCCCGCAGCGGTAAGCTGCGCCACCGCGTCCTTGGCATAGTCGTCGGCGTCCGACACGATCGTCGCAACCACCGCCTGCACCGGCGCGAGCCAGGTCGGGAAGCGGCCAGCGAAATGCTCGATCAAAATGCCGATAAAGCGTTCATAGGTGCCGAGGATCGCGCGGTGGAGCATCACCGGGCGGTGGCGCTCGCCATCTTCGCCGATATAGCTCGCGTCGAGGCGTTCGGGCATCACGCGGTCGGACTGGATCGTCCCGCACTGCCAGGTGCGGCCGATCGCGTCGGTCAGGTGGAATTCGAGCTTGGGCGCATAGAAAGCACCCTCGCCGGGCAGTTCTTCCCAGCCATAATCGTCGTTCGCCATGCCGGCGCGTTCGACGGCTTCGCGAAGCTCGGCCTCGGCCTTGTCCCACATTTCGTCGGTACCGAACCGCATGTCGGGGCGCAGCGCGAGCTTCACCGCATATTTCTCGAACCCGAGCTGTTTGTAGACGCGGTCGAGCAGCGCGCAGAAATCGCGTACTTCGTCGACGATCTGGTCTTCGCGGCAGAAGATATGGCCGTCGTCCTGCGTGAACTGGCGCACGCGCATGATACCGTGCAGCGCGCCATGCGGCTCGTTGCGGTGGCAGCAGCCCATTTCGGCCATGCGCAGCGGCAGGTCGCGATACGACTTCATGCCCTGACGGAAGATCAGGACATGCGCGGGGCAGTTCATCGGCTTGAGCGCCATCCACTCGGCGCCGTCGGAGACGATCGGGCCGTCATCCTCGATGTTCGGCACTTCGTCGGGGATGACGAACATATTCTCGCGATATTTTCCCCAGTGGCCCGATTGCTCCCACTGTTTGGCGTCCATCACCTGCGGGGTCTTGACCTCCTGATAGCCCGAGCCGTCGATCGCGCGGCGCATATAGGCCTCGAGCTCGCGATAGATGCGATAGCCCTTGGGGTGCCAGAATACGCTGCCATGCGCCTCTTCCTGCAGATGGAACAGGTCCATCTCGCGCCCGATCTTGCGGTGGTCGCGCTTCGCGGCCTCCTCCAAGCGGACGAGATGCTCATTGAGCTGCTTCTTGTTGAGCCAGCCGGTGCCGTAGATGCGGCTGAGCTGCGCATTTTTCTGGTCGCCGCGCCAATAGGCACCCGACACGCGCGTGAGTTTGAACGCGGCGGGGTCGAGCTTGCCCGTCGAGGCGAGGTGCGGGCCGCGGCACATGTCCATCCAGCCATCGCCGCTACGATAGACCGTGAGTTCCTCGCCCTCTGGCAGTTCGACCGCCCATTCGGCTTTGAAGCTCTCGCCCTCGGCCGCCCATTTGGCGATCAGCTTGTCGCGGTCCCACACTTCGCGCGTCAGCGGAAGGTCGGCGGCGATGATCTTGCGCATCTCTTCTTCGATCAGCGGCAGTTCGTCGTCGCGGAACGGGCCATGCTCGGCGGTCGGCGCGAAGTCGTAATAGAAGCCATCGCCCGTCGACGGACCGAAGGTGATCTGCGTGCCGGGGAATAGATTCTGCACCGCCTCGGCGAGGACGTGCGCATAATCGTGGCGGAAGAGTTCGAGCGCGTCGGCTTCGTCGCGGCTCGTCACCAGCGACAGGTTCGTGTCTTCCTCCAGCGGGCGCATGATATCGCGCAGCTCGCCGTCGATCTTTGCGGCGAGCGCGGCCTTGGCGAGGCCGGGTCCGATGTCGGCCGCGATCTGCAGCGCGGTAGTACCGCGCACGACTTCACGGGCAGAGCCATCGGGAAGGGTGACGCGGATCATGTCGGACATCGAAAAACTGGCCTTTCTTGCGCAAAAGTGCGGCGCCCCTTTGCCAGCATGCGATATGGGCGGCAAGGGGCCGATTCACAACAAGCCTTGCAATGATACACTGTATCCTTATCTGGCACCGCGAGCCCTCCCGCGAAAGAAACCTCATGTGCCTCCCCGCCGCGCGACCGCGCCTTGCTGACCTGACGGGGATCGCCCTGTCGTTCACCTGCCTGATCCATTGCCTTGCCCTGCCCTTGCTTCTTCTTCTGGCCCCCGCACTCAGCCGCTGGATCGCGCTGCCCGAGGGGGTTCATGCTGCGATCCTGCTGCTGGCGTTACCCGCGGCGGCAATCGCGATGCGGGATGGTTGGCGACGGCATCGGCGCCTGACGCCGGCCCTGCTCGCAGTTGCCGGATTGGGTCTGCTGGCGATGGGCCTCGCAATGCATGAAGGTTGGTTCGCCGTCGCCGATCCCGAGGCGGCAGACCGGTTGCTGACATCGGCCGGCGCGCTCACACTCGCCACCGCGCATCTCGTCAACTGGCGCTGGCGTCATCGCGGCGGTGAGCATAAGCTGCCGGGATGACCGACGCACCCACCCATCATATCGCCGCGATCCTGCCGTGCAGCGATCTGGAAGCCAGCACCGCTTTCTATGAAAGGCTCGGCCTGTCGGTCATCAGCGATCATGGCACCTATCGCCTGCTCGAAGACGGCAAGGGGTGGCGGCTTCACCTGACCAATGAATCGCAGCCGACATGGCCCGAACGCGATCAGAACCCCTTCGGCCTATATCTCTATTCCGCGCGCGTCGACGAATTGGCCGAACGGGTGCGCGAGGCAATCCTCGGTCCGGAGAAAGCGCCGACGCACAAGCCATGGGGCATGTACGAGTTCGCCCTGTCCGACCCCGACGAGACGCTGGTCCGCGTCGGCTGGCCGAGCCGGTCGATCGGCTAAACCGCCGCGCCGCCCTTGCGGGAATCACCGTCTACGGCTAGGGGCCCGGCATCCGAAAAAGGAACCTTCCCCATGTTCAAGCGCCTGTTCGTCGACCACCCGAAGAGCGTCGATGAGAATTACGTCGAGCATTTCGGCGTCGCGTCGAAATTCGGCGTCACGATGATCTATGGCGGAGTGTGCGCGCTGATCCACGCGGTCGTTCCCGGCTGGTGCATCACCACGGGCAGCGACACAATCCAGCGGCTCAACCATATCATGGTCGAAAAGCGGCGCGCCAAGGGGCAGGCCGTGATGCAGATGAGCACGATCGACTGGGTCATCTGATGCCCGTCCGCCTGATCAATAAATAGGGACTGTCCCTATTTATGACCGACAGCATATCCACCCCGGGCAGCACCCCTCCCATAAATAGGGACAGTCCCTATTTATTGCCCGCACCCTCGTTTCTCGAACGCTCGGGCCGCCCGCGGCTCGCATATCGCCATACGCCGGGAACCGGGCCGACGACGGTTTTCCTGCCGGGCTATATGTCCGACATGGCGGGCGGCAAGGCGACTGCGCTGTTCGACTGGGCCGCGGCCGAGGGGCATGCGTGCCTGCTCCTCGACTATGCCGGATGCGGGCTGTCGGACGGCTTGTTCGCCGATCAGACCCTGCTCGACTGGCGCGGCGATGTGCTCGACCTGATCGATGCCAAGGCCGAGGGGCCGGTGGTCATCGTGGGATCGTCGATGGGCGGGTGGCTGATGCTGCTCACCGCGCTGGCGCTGGTGCAGCGCGACGGGGCGGGCAGAGTTGCGGGACTCGTCGGCATCGCCGCGGCGCCCGATTTCACCGACTGGGGCTTCAGCGACGCCGAGAAGGCGATCATCCTGGCCGAGGGGGCGCTCGTCGAGGAAACGCCGTACAGCGACCAGCCCTATGTGACGACGCGCGGTTTCTTCCAGTCGGGGGAGATGAACCGGTTGCTTGGCGGGACTATCCCGCTCGCCTGTGCCGTGCGATTGCTGCACGGCGAAGAGGATGGCGATGTGCCGCCCGATATCAGCCGGCGCCTGTCCGCGGCACTCGCCAGCGAAGATGTACAGGTGACGCTGGTCAAGGGCGGCGACCACCGGCTGTCGCGCGATACCGACATCGCGCTGCTGATCGACACCGTCGCTCGTATCGCGACAAATTAGACATCATCGCGCGGCTCGCGATAAATTAGAGGAACGTCATGGCTCGCAGCGACTTCAAATTCAGCGTCAAGAAGCGTGTCCGCTACGCCGAGATCGATGCGCAAGCGGTGGTGTTCAACAGCCGCTACCTCGAATATTTCGATATCGGCATCACGGAATATTGGCGCGGCGTCGGGGTCTATGATCGCTGGCCGGCGCATAGCAGCCCCGAATTTCACGTCGCCCGTGCCGAGGTCAATTATCGCGCGCCGATCCTGCTCGACGAGGAAATCGACATTTGCGTCCGCGCCGCGCGCGTCGGAAACTCTTCGATGACCTATTTGTTCGAGCTGCACGCCGCGGGCAAAGAAGATCTGCGCGCCGACGGACAGCTGGTCTATGTCCATGTTGCAGAGGCTCAAGGCGCGCCGGCGCCGGTGCCGCAAGAATTCCTATTCTTGTTCGAAGCATTTGAAGAGCGGGCCCTTCGCGCCTAATATAGGCGTATGACCAAATATCTTCACACGATGATCCGCGTGTCGGATCCCGATGCGACCGTCGATTTCTTCAAGCTGATCGGGCTGGAGGAAGTGCGCCGTTTCGACAATGAGGCCGGCCGCTTCACCCTGATCTTTCTCGCCGCTCCCGGACAGGCTGACGTCGCCGAGGTCGAGCTGACCTATAACTGGCCGCCCGCCGATGGCAGCGCGCCCGAAGAATATGGCGGCGGGCGCAATTTCGGGCATCTGGCATATCGCGTCGACGATATTTACGCGACGTGCCAGCGGCTGATGGACGCCGGCGTGACGATCAACCGCCCGCCGCGCGATGGCCATATGGCGTTCGTGCGCTCGCCCGACGGCATTTCGGTCGAACTGCTGCAGGAAGGCCACCTTCCCCCCGCCGAGCCCTGGGCGTCGATGCCCAACACCGGCGTCTGGTAAGAGAAGCGCGATGCCGGGCCTGTTGATCAACATCGACGTGCCCGACCTCGCCACTGGCGAGCATTTCTATACAAATGCACTGGGACTGACCGCGGCCCGGCGGTTCGATGACGATATCGTCGAACTGACCGGGTGCGAAGCGCCGATCTATCTGATCGTCAAACCCGCGGGATCCGCGATCGGCCCCGGCGGCGGCGATTTCCGCCGCTACAACCGGCACTGGACGCCGGTGCATCCCGACTTTTCCGTCTCCAACCTTGATGATGCGGTCCGGCAGGCCATTGCCGCGGGCGGGGTGCAGGAGGGCGAGACATTGGAGTTGCCCTATGGCAGAAAGGCGATGTTCGCCGATCCGTTCGGCAACGGATTCTGCCTGATCGAGTTCAACGACAAGGGCTATGACGCCTTAACGACCGCAACAGGCTGACCAAGGCCCCGGCGCCGCCGCTCCGTCTTGAGGGGGCGAGACGCTGGAAAGGAGATATCATGGCTGCGCTGGACATTGTCCGTATCCCCGTTCTCAACGACAATTATGTCTGGCTGGTCCATGATCCGGACAGCAAGGCCACGATGGTCGTCGACCCCGCAGTCGCCGATCCCGTGCTTGCCGCCGCCGCGGAACGCGGCTGGGCGATCACCGATATCTGGAACACCCACTGGCATCCCGACCACACCGGCGGCAATGCGGCGATCAAGGAAGCGACGGGCTGCACCATCACCGGTCCCGCCGCAGAGTTTGCGCGCATCCCGACGCTGGATGTGCAGGTGAAGGGCGGCGACCGAGTGCGGCTGGGCGGGCATATCGCCGACGTGTGGGACGTGCCTGCGCACACCGCCGGCCACATCGCTTATCATTTCGCTGCCGACGCCGCGATTTTTGTCGGCGACACGATGTTCGCGATGGGCTGCGGCCGGTTGTTCGAGGGCACCGCCGAGCAGATGTTCGCCAATATGCAGAAACTCGGCACGCTCGACGATGCGACACGCGTTTATTGTGCGCACGAATATACGCTTTCGAACGCGCGCTTTGCGGTGACGGTCGATCCCGACAATATTGCCCTCGCGGCGCGGCTTGCAGCGGTTGAATCCGCGCGCGCAGCTGGCCAGGCTACGGTGCCGACGAGTATCGGCGAAGAGCGCGCGACCAATCCCTTTTTGCGCGCACCAAGCGCCGCCGAACTCGGACGGATCCGCGCCCTGAAGGATGCGGCATGACGTCGCCGCTTCAGCCATCATTCATTTTATCGGCGCTATCCTGCCTGTTCCAAAGGAGATTCCCGTGGCGAAACTGAAGCTGATATGGGCCGCGTTGCTGGTGACAGCGACCGCGCCGCTGATCGCCAGTTGCGCGCCCGCCGGGGCCGGCGAACCCGGTGCTGCAGCGCTGACCCCGAAACAGGCCGAACGGCTCGACAAGCAACTTGCGGGCAAGGTTCCGGGCGAACCGCTCCGCTGCCTGCCCAATTATCGCAGCAACGACACGATCCGCGTGTCGGACAGCATCCTGCTCTATCGATCGGGCGGCAATCTTGTGTATCGCAACGACCTCAAGAGCAGCTGCCCCGGTCTTGCGCGCGACAGCGACATCATGGTGGTGCGCCAGTTCGGGTCGTCGACCTGTGAAGGCGATTTCTTCCATCTGGTCGACCGGTCGAGCGGCATCCGCGGGCCGACATGTGTTTTCGGTGAATTCGTCCCCTATCGCAAACCGGCGGGGGACGCTGGCTGAACCATCGGTTCAGTCGCAGGCGGGGACCGGTTTGCGCCGAGCTCTTCGGGTCGCACCCCCGCCTGCTTCTGTAAACATCAGGCCTTGTACAAGGCCGCGATCTTGTCCTCGTAAACCTGCTTCAGGATATGGCGCCGGATCTTCATCGACGGCGTCATTTGCTCATTCTCGATCGTGAAGGCTTCGTCGGCGAAGTCGAATTTGCGGACCTTTTCGATCACCGAGAGCTGGCCGTTGACGCGGTCGACGGCGGCGCGGATCGCGGCGCGGAACTTTTCATGTTCGCGCAGGCGGCAAAGGTCCTTGGGCAGCCCCTCGACTTCGGCCCATTCGGCCATCCATTCGGGATCGGGCACGAGGATGCCGACGAGGTGCGGGCGCTTGTCGCCATAAACCATCGCCTGCAGGATTTCGGGCTGGAGCGTCAGCATGCCCTCGACACGCTGCGGCGAGACATTGTCGCCCTTGTCGTTGACGATCAGGTCCTTTTTGCGGTCGGTGATGACGATGCGGCCCTTGTCGTCGATATGGCCGATATCGCCGGTGTGCAGCCAGCCATCGACGAGCACGCGCTCGGTTTCGGCCTTGTTGCGCCAATAGCCCTTCATCACCAGCTCGCCGCGCACCAATATTTCACCGTCGTCGGCGATGCGGACTTCGGTGTTCATCAGCGGCGGGCCGACGGTGTCCATCTTGATGCCGGCGCTCGGCCGGTTGCAGCTGATCACCGGGCCAGCCTCGGTCTGGCCATAGCCTTGCAACAGCGTCAGCCCGATCGAGTGGAAGAAGACGCCGATTTCGGGGTTGAGCGGCGCGCCGCCCGAGACCAGGGCCTTCATCCGGCCGCCGAAACGTTTCTGGATCTTGGGGCGGAACAATTTGTCGAGGATGATGTCGACCGGCCGGTCGAGCACCCCCATCCGCCGCTCATAGTCCTTTTCGCCGACGCGGAGCGCCTGGTTCAGCATCCAGTTGGCGAGCTTGCCCTGTTTTTCGACCGACTTGATCATCCGGGCGCGGATCACCTCGAACAGGCGCGGCACGACGACCATGATCGTCGGGCGCGTCTCCTCGATGTTCGAAACGAGCTTTTCGAGGCCCTCGCTATAATAGATTTGCGCGCCGACCATGATCGGCAGAAACTGGCCCCCCGAATGTTCATAGGCGTGGCTGAGTGGCAGGAAGGAGAGGAACACTTCTTCGTCGCCGATGCCGAAATCATTGACGAGCACTTCCGCCGCGCCCGCGGCGTTGTGCAGGATCGCGCCATGGTGCTGCATGACCCCTCGCGGGGCGCCGCCGGTGCCGCTGGTGTAGATCAGACACGCGGTGTCGTCGCGCGTCATCGTCGCGGCGCGGGCCCTGGTTTCGTCCAGCCAGGCCTCGCCGCCCGCGACGAGCGGGTCCCAGTCGTGGATGGCGACATCGCCCTGCTGGCCGACGCGGAGACTTTCCATCGTAATGACGATATGCGCGTCGGAGCGCGTCACCGCGGGCATCAGCGTGCGTGCCAGCTTGGCAGTCGAGACGATCACGGCCTTCGCGCCGCTGTTGTCGAGGATGTGCTGGTGGTCGCGTTCGGTGTTCGTGGTGTAGGTCGGCACGGTGATGCAGCCCGCGGCCATGATCGCAAGATCGGCGATGCACCATTCGGGGCGATTTTCGCTGACCAGCACCACCCGGTCGCCGTCCTTGAGCCCCAGTTCGCGCAGGCTGTGCGCAAGCGCCGCCACCTGGTTCGCCACCTGCCGCCAGCTGAGCGGATGCCAGACGCGATCGGCCTTGCGCCACAGGAAGGGATCTTCGCCGCCGCGCACCGCACGGTCGAAGAACATCGCGACCAGACTCGGAAAATGGTCGAGATGGGGGTTTGCGAGCTTCATTCTGCCTCTCTCCAGGGAGATTATATTGCGTCTGTTTTGTTATCGTTGATTAATTCTGCGCGGGTGCGCCGTCGATCGACGAACTGCCCGGACCACGCGGATCGGCGGCGCCGCGCCAGCCGTCGGTGGTACGCTCGACCGCGTTGAGCTTCGATCCGAGGGTGGTCGCGGTGAAGCTGTAGCCGAAAGGTTTCATCTTCGCGGCGATCGCCTGCCCTTCCGCGTTATTTTCGATCAGCACGCCGTTCTTTCCGTAGAACAGGTTCGGCAACTCCATGGCCTGCTTGGCATCGAGGCCCCAGTCGAGGACGCCGACGAGCACCTTCGTCACATGCATGATGATGCGCTTGCCGCCCGCCGAACCGACCGCGAGCACGACCTTGCCGTCGGGGCCGTAAACAACCGTCGGCGACATCGAGGACAAGGGACGCTTTCCGGCTTCGACGCGGTTTGCGGTAGGCACGCCGCCCTCGGTCGGCGCAAGGTCGAAATCGGTGAGTTCGTTGTTGAGGAAATAGCCGTTCGCCATCAGCTGGCTGCCGAAGATGCTCTCGACCGTCGAGGTCATCGAGACGAGATTCCCGTCCTTGTCGACGGTGACGAAATGCGTCGTTCCCTGCTCCTGCACCGGCGGCGCGGCAGCGCGAGGCTTCGCGCCCGGCGGGGTGCCCGGTTCATATTTGCCAGCGGCGCCGAAGGGCGAGATGAGCTGACGGCGCTCGGCGAGATAGGTCTTGTCGAGCAGGCCCTTCACCGGAACATCGACGAAATCGCCGTCGCCGAGATAGGCGGCGCGATCGGCGTAGGAGAGCTGCATCGCTTCCGAGAGCAGATGCCAGCTCATCGGATTGTCCTTGCCCATGGCCTTCATGTCCCAGCCCTCGATCATGCCGAGGATACCGAAGACGGTCGTGGCACCCGACGAGGGCGGGCCCATGCCGCAAACCTTGTAGACACGGTAAGTCGTGCAGACTGCGGGGCGCTCTTTCGCCTTATAGGCGGCGATATCCTTGACGGTCAGCTGGCTCGGATGGCGCGGCGCCTTTGCGACCGCGTCGCTGATCGCCTTGGCATTGGCGCCCGAATAGAAAGCGTCGGGACCGCGCGCCGCGATATCGCGTAGCAGCTTGGCATAAGCGGGGTTCTTGATCCGCGTGCCGACCGGAGCCGGCTTGCCATCGACATAATAGATCGCCTGCGGAGCGGGAAACTCCTTCCACATTGGCTCGAACTGGACGAGCCAGTTGTTGAGCGCGGGTGTGACGAGGAAGCCTTCTTCGGCGAGCTTGATCGCGGGCTGGAACAGCGCCTTCCATTCGAGCTTGCCCCATTTCTTGTGCGCCATTTCCATCAGGCGCACATTGCCCGGAACGCCGACCGACAGTCCGCCGGGAATGACGTCCATATAGCCGCGCGCCTTGCCGTCGGGTCCAAGGAAGCGTTCGGGCTTCGCCGACGCGGGCGCCATTTCGCGGCCGTCGATCGTCGAGATGCTGCCGTCCTTGGCATTATGATGGACCATGAAGCCCCCGCCACCGATCCCGCTCGACTGCGGTTCGACAAGGGTCAGCACCGCGACCATCGCGACCGCGGCGTCGGCGGCGGTGCCGCCCTGATGCAAAATCTCGCGTCCCGCCTCGGTCGCGCGCGGATCGGCGGACGAGGTTACGCCCTGCGCGAGCGCAGGTGAGGAGACGGTGATGGAAAGAAGGGCGGCGAGCGGGAGGAATCTTTTCAACATGCCCGCGACATTGGCGCGCAGGGTGAGCGAGCGCAACCCTTGTTCCCTACCGCCTGCCCGACGGGCGAGCCGCTTATTCGGTTCCCACCGCGTCGGCGATGCGGGCAAAACCGTCGCGCGCCGCCAGTTTTTCCAGGCCATGCGCAATCCGGCTCGCGAGGCCGGGGCCTTCATAGACCATCGCCGAATAGATCTGGACCAGGCTGGCACCCGCGCGGATACGCTCCCACGCCTGATCCGCCGAAGCGATTCCCCCTGCGGCGACGAGCGGCAGCTTGCCCCCGCTCGCGGCGCGAAAGTCCCTCACCCGCTGCAGCGCCAGTTCGGCGAGCGGCGCGCCCGAGAGGCCGCCCGCTTCGTCGGCATGGCGCGACGCGAGCGCCGGGCGCACGATGGTGGTGTTCGAGACGATGACGGCGGCGAGCCCCTTATCGAACGCCACCGCGACGATGTCGTCGATGTCGGCGGGTTCGAGATCGGGGGCGACCTTGAGGAACACGGGTTTGGCCGCGCCCGCGGGCTGCGCCGCGGCAACGCCGTCGAGCAGGGCTTCGAGCGATCCCTTGTCCTGCAAGGCGCGGAGACCGGGCGTGTTGGGCGAGCTGATGTTGACCGTCAGATAATCGGCAAGCGGCGCCATCGCGGCGGTGCCCTTTGCATAGTCGGCGATGCGGTCGGCGCTGTCCTTGTTCGCGCCGATGTTGATCCCGAGCGGCACCGGCAGGCCATAGCGGCGCAGGCATTGGATACGCTCGGCCGCCTTTTCCTGCCCGCCGTTGTTGAAGCCCATGCGGTTGATCACCGCCTGATCCTCGACCAGCCGGAACAGCCGCGGGCGCGGGTTGCCGTCCTGCGGCAGCGGGGTCAGCGTGCCGACCTCGACGAAGCCGAAACCGAAATGCGGCATCACATGTGCGACGCGCGCATCCTTGTCGAAGCCCGGCGCAAGACCGACCGGGTTGGGAAAATGGAGCCCCGCCAACTCGGTGGCAAGCACAGGGCTGGTCAGCGCATGCCGCGCACGCGGCAAAGGCTGGAGCGCGCTGAGCGTCAGATTGTGCGCGGCCTCGCCATCGGTGGCGTGGACGACCGGACGGACGAGCGCATAGGCGGTGTCGGTGAGCGAAGCGAAGAGCGACATGCGCCGCCATTGCGCGCGCGATGGCGCTATGGCAAGCCCCTGCCACATCGGAAAAACCGGGAGAAATTCGTGTCGCATCTCAAAATTGTCGCTCGCCTGTCCACCGGCCTCGCGCTGCTTGCCGTGGCGGGCTGTGCGCCGGCCGCGGTACAGGACGCGCCCGTCACCGTCGCTGCGGCGCCCGCGCCCGATGCCGTGCCGGCCGGTGCGAACCTCGCGCAATTCTTTGACAACTATGATGCGGCGCAGCTTTCGCTCTCGCCCGAATCCAAGGCGCGCCGCGGGATTCGCGATGGCGATTATGGCAAATGGAACGATGTTTCGGACGAAACCGCCGTCGCGAACCACAAGCTGCAGCAGGCGACCGCCGCCGCGATGCGCGGGAGCTATGATCCCGCGACGCTGACCGCCGACGAAGCGCTGTCGTTCGAGCTGTTCAACACGCAGGCCGCGCGCGCCGATCGTCTGTTCCCGTTCCGCGACCATGGCTATGTCTTCGACCAGATGAATGGCGCGCAAAGCCAGATGCCCGCGTTCCTGATCAACATCCACCGCGTCGCCGATGTTGCCGAGGCCGAGGCCTATATCGAGCGTATTCGCGGGCTTGGCCCCATCCTCGACGCGCTGTCGGCGCAGTCGGCCGAACGCGCCACGAAGGGCATCCAGCCGCCGAAGTGGGTCTATACCTATCTGATCTCCGACATCGGCAATCTGCAAAAGCCCGACAATGCCATGATCGAGGACATCATTGCGAAGGTCGGCAAGCTGGACATCGACGCGGCCGAAAAGGCGCGGCTGATCGGCGCGGCGAAGACGGCGTGGACCGAAAGCGCCGGCCCTGCCTATGGCCGGCTGCTCGCCGAGATGAAGCGTCAGCAGGCGAGTGCCCCGACGCAGGACGGCGTCTGGCGTCTGCCCGATGGCAAGGCCTATTATGAGGCGCTGCTGTCGAACTACACGACGACCGATATGACCGCGGCGCAGATCCACGATCTTGGCCTGTCCGAAGTCGCACGCATCCACGGCGAGATGAAGACGATCATGGCGAAGGTCGGATTCAAGGGAACGCTGCAGCAATTCTTCGCGCATCTGCGGACGAGCCCGCAATATTATTACACGACCCGCGAGGCCTATCTTGCC
This sequence comes from Sphingopyxis sp., assembly GCA_051861185.1. Taxonomy (GTDB): domain Bacteria; phylum Pseudomonadota; class Alphaproteobacteria; order Sphingomonadales; family Sphingomonadaceae; genus Sphingopyxis. The sequence continues at coordinate 344,179 of JBIMKQ010000002.1, read as the reverse complement.
GACGTCGACGCCAAGGTGAAGGCGATGGAAGCGCGCCTGCCGGCCTTTTTCAACACGCTGCCCAAGGCGGCATTGCAGGTGAAAGCGGTCGAGGCGTTTCGGGAGAAATCGGCGGGCAAGGCGTTCTATTCCTCGCCCTCGCCCGACGGATCGCGCCCCGGCATCTATTATGTGAACCTGTTCGATCTGCGCGACATGTCGAAGACCGAGCTCGAGGCGCTTGCCTATCATGAGGGTGTCCCCGGCCATCACCTCCAGCGTGCGGTGCAGACCGAGCTGACCGGCCTGCCGCCGTTCCGCCGCTTTGGCGGCTTCACCGCCTATACCGAGGGTTGGGGCCTTTATACCGAGGAACTCGGCAAGGACATGGGCTTCTATACCGATCCCTACAGCGATTTCGGGCGGTTGGGCATGGAGCTGTGGCGCGCTTGCCGCCTCGTCGTCGACACCGGAATCCACGACAAGCGCTGGACCCGCGAGCAGGCGATCCAATATCTGAAGGACAATACGCCGAACCCCGACGGCGATATCGAAAAGGCGATCGAGCGCTATATCGTCTATCCCGGACAGGCGACCGCCTATCTGATCGGCAAGCTCAAGATCATGGAACTGCGCGGCCGCGCGCAGACGGCGCTCGGCGACAAGTTCGATTTCCGTAGCTTTCACGACGTCGTGCTCGAATCGGGTCCGGTGCCGCTCGACGTGCTAGAACGACGCGTCGATGTCTGGATCGCGGCGCAGAAGGGTTAAGAAAATTGACGATTGCCGCTTGACGGGCGGGAATGAAACGCAAATGATTTGACCCAGAACAATAAGGCAGCCGGGTCACGGGTGCCAAGGTCTGGGTCTGTCATGTCGCAATCATCTTCCTCGCCTGTGGGCGTGGACGGCAGCGTGCCGTTCGAACTGCATTATTTCCCGCCCGATCCCGATCTGGCGGAAATGGTGTCGAGTTTCTATTTCGCGCGCATCAACATGTCGAACTTCGACGAATATGAGCGCGCCGACCGCCCGCAGTTCCGCTTCGTCACCAATGCCGACGGCGAGTATATTTTCGCCGACGGCTACCAGTCGACCGTTTGCCGCGCGAACATCGTAGGGCCGACAAGCGGGCGCGTGCGGGCCATCAACCGCGGTCCGGCGCAATTGTTCGGTTTCGGCATGCTGCCCGCGGGCTGGGCGGCGCTGATGGGCGACGAGGCCGACAAGCTGACCGACCGCGCGATGGACGCCGCCGATCTGTTCGGCCCCTGGATGGACGAGGTCGCGGTCGCGCTGGAAAATGCAGCGAGTGTCGAAGAGAGGTTGGTGATCGGCAATAATTTCGCGCGCGAAGTGCTGACGCGAAACGAACAGCCGCCGATGTGGTTTATCCGTACCGTCGATGGCTGGCTGACCGCATCGTCATCGCCGCAGGTTCCCGAACTGGTCGTGGCGACGGGCATGTCGATCCGTTCGGTGGAACGGATGACGAAACATTATTACGGCCTGTCACCGCGCATGCTCGCACGCAAATATCGTGCGGTGCGCGCGGCATCGGCGCTGGCACGCGGCGAAGGGCTCGACGCCGCGCAACTCGGCGACGCCTTTTACGACCAGTCGCACCTGATCCGCGAGATCAAGCGCTTTGCCGGGGCGACTCCCGGCCAGCTTGGCAAGCCGACCAGCTATACCGAGGCGACCACCAAAGGCCGCAAGCAGCTGGCCGGCAAGGTCAGCCCGCTCGTTTCCGAAACCTGAGCGGCCGTTAACCTTCGAAAATTATCTGTCCCGTCGTTTTGGCGTTTTCATCCAATCGCGAATCATCGCGGGGGCATAATTCACCCCTGCGACCCAGAAGAGCTCATCCTCGGACGAGGACTTGAGACCTTCATCTTGGCACTCATTTGGCTTTGGCCGGATGGGTGCCTTTTTTTTGGCCCGGCACCGCGCCTTGCACCCTTCTTCGGCTTTGCCTATATAAGTGGAGTAAATCACTCCAGTTAAGAATCGTTCGCAATTTCATGCGCCTCTCGAACCTTGCCGATTATGCCGTGGTGCTGATGAGCGCCGCCGCCCGCCAATGCGGGTCGGTACCGATTCATGCGGGCATGCTGGCCGAACAAACGGGCATTCCGGGGCCGACGGCACAGAAGCTGGTGAGCCTGCTCGCCCGCGCCGGCCTGCTCGTCGCTTCGCGCGGCAGCGGCGGCGGGGTCCGGCTCGCGCGACCTGCCGCGGCGATCAGCGTCGCCGATATCATCGAGGCGGTCGAAGGACCGATCGCGCTGACCGCATGCGTTGCCGAAGGGCGCCACGATTGCTCGCTTGAGGGCAGCTGCAAAGTGCAGCCGCATTGGGGCGTCGTGAACGGCGCCGTGCGCGGGGCGTTACAAGAGATCAGCCTCGCGACCCTGAGCGTCGCCCCCAAGCAGTCCTCCCCTCCGCCGATCCCGGCATTGGCCGGCGACGAGATCAGAATATGACCGACAGCACCGATACCCCCGTGAAAGACCAGGCCGCGCACGATGCCGCGGCGAAGGTCGCCGATTATGAGCACGGCTGGTCCTCGACCATCGAGACCGACTTCGCGCCCAAGGGGCTGACCGAGGATACGGTCCGCTTTATTTCGGCCAAGAAGAACGAGCCCGAATGGATGCTCGACTGGCGGCTGAAGGCGTTTCGCCACTGGCAGACGATGGAGACGCCCGACTGGGCGAAGCTCAACGTACCGCCGATCGACTATCAGGACGCTTATTATTATGCCGCGCCGAAGCCGAAGCCCAAGCTTGGCAGCCTAGACGAGGTCGATCCCGAAATCCTCGAGGTCTATAAAAAGCTGGGCATCCCGATCGAGGAGCAGAAGGTGCTCGCGGGGGTCGAGGGCGCGCGCAAGGTCGCGGTCGACGCGGTGTTCGACTCTGTCTCCGTAGCGACGACGTTCCGCGAGGAATTGAAGCGCGCGGGCGTGATCTTCCTGTCGATCAGCGAGGCGATCCGCGAATATCCCGAGCTGGTGAAGAAGTGGCTCGGGAAGGTCGTGCCGATGCACGACAATTATTTCGCGACGCTCAACTGCGCGGTCTTTTCGGACGGGACGTTCGTCTATGTGCCCGAGGGCGTGCGCTGCCCGATGGAACTCAGTACCTATTTCCGCATCAATGCCGAAAATACGGGGCAGTTCGAGCGGACTTTGATCATCGCCGACAAGGGCGCTTACGTCTCGTACCTCGAAGGCTGTACCGCGCCGATGCGCGACGAGAACCAGCTTCACGCCGCGGTGGTCGAGCTGGTGACGCTCGACGATGCCGAGATCAAATATTCGACGGTCCAGAACTGGTACCCCGGCAATGCCGAGGGCCTCGGCGGCATCTATAATTTCGTGACCAAGCGCGCTTTGTGCCAAGGCAAGCGCAGCAAGGTGTCGTGGACGCAGGTCGAAACCGGCTCTGCGATCACGTGGAAATATCCGAGCTGCGTGCTGAACGGCGACGACAGCGTCGGCGAATTTTACTCGGTCGCGGTGACGAACAATTACCAGCAGGCCGACACCGGCACCAAGATGATCCACAACGGCAAGCGCACAAGGTCGACCATCGTGTCGAAGGGGATCAGCGCGGGCAAGTCGAACAACACCTATCGCGGCATCGTCCGCGTCGCGCCGAATGCCGAGGGGGTGCGCAATTTCACCCAGTGCGACAGCCTGCTCTTGGGTTCGCTCAGCGGGGCGCACACTGTGCCTTACATCGAGGTCCGCAACCCGACCGCGACCGTCGAGCATGAAGCGACGACGAGCAAGATCAGCGACGACCAGCTCTTCTACGCGATGCAGCGCGGGCTGAATGCGGAGGAAGCGGTGGCGCTGATCGTCAACGGCTTTGCCAAGGAAGTGCTGCAGCAGCTGCCGATGGAGTTTGCGGTCGAGGCCCAGAAATTGCTGGGGATCAGCCTTGAGGGGAGCGTGGGATGAAGACGGTTTTTTTGACAGGTTTCACCTTTGGCGTGGCGCTGGTGTCGCAATCGGTCTTCGCCCAATCAACGCAGCCCAATGCGATGATGCTCGCGCAAGCCAATGATCGCTGCATGACGACTTATGCGGTTCGCATGACGAACACCGATGCGCCCGACGACAAGATTTTCACGAGCGCGATCGAAGGCTGCAAAGACCTGAAAAGCCAGCTTTATACCGCGATCGACGCGGAATATGCCGCCGCGCAAGCAAGTGACCTCAAAGCTCAGCTTGATGCACAGGCCAAGCCGAATTTTCTGAACTTGCTTCAAAAGATTCGGACAGACCGAGCGCAGCGCGCAGGCAATTGAAACGGATACAGAATAAGATGCTCAAAATTGAAAACCTCCACGCCACCGTCGCCGATAAGCCGATCCTGAAGGGGCTGTCGCTCAGCATCAATGCGGGCGAAATCCATGCGATCATGGGGCCCAATGGCGCGGGCAAGTCGACTTTGTCCTATGTGCTCGGCGGGCGGCCCGGTTATGAAGTTACCGAAGGTTCGGCCCAATTCGACGGGCAGGACCTCCTCGATATGGAGCCGCACGAGCGCGCTGCCGCTGGCCTGTTCCTGGGCTTCCAGTATCCGGTCGAAATTCCTGGCGTGTCGAACGTCCAGTTCCTGCGCGAAAGCCTGAACGCGCAGCGCAAGGCGCGCGGGCTGGAACCGCTGTCGGGCGGCGATTTCCTGAAGCTGGCGCGCGAGAAGGCGGAGCTGCTCAAGATGGACATGGACATGCTCAAGCGCCCCGTGAACGTCGGCTTTTCGGGCGGCGAGAAGAAGCGCAACGAGATGGTGCAGATGGGAATCATCGACCCCAAGCTCGCGATCCTCGACGAGACCGACAGCGGCCTCGACATCGACGCACTGCGCACCGTGGGCGACGGGATCAACGCGATCATGCGCCGCCCCGACAAGGCGGTGCTGCTGATCACGCATTACCAGCGCCTGCTCGACTATGTGCAGCCCGATTTTGTGCATGTCCTTGCCGCCGGCCGGATCGTGAAGTCGGGCGGCCCCGAACTCGCGCGCGAGCTGGAAGCGCATGGTTATGCGGAGATTGCGGCTTGACCTTAAGCGCTCTCCCCTCGCGCCGCGACGAAGCATGGCGCTATAGCGACATCGACGCGGTGACCGCGGCGTGGCCGCTGCCTGCGCCCGAGAGCATCATCGTGCCTGCCGGCGGCAAGTTTGCACGCGCAATCGTGCAGGACGCCGGCGACATCCGGCAGGTCGAACTGGTGCTCGGCAAGGGCGCGGTGGCTTCGCTCCATGTGCTCAATATCGGCGGTGCGTATGGCCGCATCGAACTCGCGGTTACGCTGCATGAGGGCGCCGACTTCCACCTCGGCGCGGCGCAGATCGGCGGCGGCGAGCAGAATCTCGAGATCGTCACCACGGTGACCCACGCCGAGCCCGGCGCGACGTCGCGGCAGGTTGTGCGATCGGTACTCGGCGGCACGGCGACCGGCACCTATCTGGGCAAGGTCGCGGTGGCGCGCGATGCGCAGCAGACCGACAGCGCGCAGGATGTGAAGGCGATGCTGCTGAACCGCAGCGCGACCGCCAACGCCAAACCCGAACTCGAAATCTTCGCCGACGATGTGAAGTGCGCACACGGCTGCGCGATCGGCGAGCTCGATGCAATGGCGCTTTATTACCTCCAGTCGCGCGGACTGCCGCCCGGCGAAGCGAAGAAGCTGATGCTGCAGGCGTTCGTCGCCGGCGTGTTCGACGGTGCCGAGGATGAGGAAAAGCTTCAGGCGCTTGCGCTGGCGAAGCTGGGAGAGCTGGTGTGAGCATCGCGACCGCGCTCCGCACCTTGACTGACGTCCGCGCCGACTTCCCCGGCCTGACGCCCGGCTGGCACTATCTCGATACCGCCGCGACCGCGCAGAAGCCGCAGGCGGTGATCAACGCGACGGTGAATGCGATGGGCCGCGACTATGCGACGGTGCACCGCGGCGTCTACGCGCGCTCCGCCGACATGACACTCGCCTATGAGGCGGCACGGCGGCGGATTGCGGGCTTTATCGGCGCGCGCGAGAATGAGATCGCGTTCGTGCGCGGGGCGACCGAGGCGATCAATCTCATCGCTTATTCGCACCCCAAGAAGGGTCGCGTGCTGCTGTCGATGCTCGAGCATCACAGCAATATCGTGCCCTGGCAGCTTGCGGGCTGGCAGGTCGATGTGTGCCCGCTGACCGCCGACGGCTGCATCGACCTCGATGCCGCCGAAAAGCTGCTGACCCCCGAACACAAGATGGTCGCCTTTGCGCATGTGTCGAACGTGCTCGGCAGCCCGCTCGACGTCGCGCGCGCTGCCGAACTGGCGCACCGGGTCGGCGCCGAATTGCTGATCGACGGCTGTCAGGCGGTGCCGCGGCTTCCCGTGGATGTCGCGGCATCGGGCTGCGACTATTATGTCTTCTCCGGGCACAAACTCTACGGGCCGACCGGCATCGGCGTGTTGTGGAGCGACAAGCTCGATACGCTGCCGCCGTGGCAGGGTGGCGGGTCGATGATCGACCGCGTGACCTTCGAAAAGACCACCTATGCCCCCGCCCCGACGCGCTTCGAGGCGGGAACGCCGGCGATTATCGAGGCGATCGGGCTCGCGGCGGCGGTCGATTATGTCGAGGCGATCGGTATCGATGCGATCCATGCGCACGAGGTCGCGCTGGTCGCCACGTTGCGCGAAGCCTTGGCGCGCAAGAACAGCATCACGCTTTTCGGCCCCGAAAACAGCGCCGGAATCGTAAGCTTTTCGATGGCGGGGGTTCATCCGCACGATATCGGCACTATCTTGGATGAAAGCGGGGTCGCGATCCGCGCCGGGCACCATTGCGCACAGCCGCTGATGGAGCATCTGGGCGTCGCGGCGACCGCGCGCGCGAGTTTTGGCGTTTACAGCAATGACGACGATGTGGCGGCGCTGATCGATGGCCTCGCCCGCGTCGAGAGGATTTTCGGATGAGCGAGAACCGCATGAGTGAGACCGGGATTCGGGTCGAGGAAGTGGACAGCGTCGAGGCACCGCCGAAGGCGCGCGTCGCGGATGTCGAAACGGCGCCAGAAACGATGGGCGCGAAGCTCGAGCGCAAGCGCGACTATCTCGAAGGCTTCCTCGCAGCGAAACCCGCGGCGGTCGAACCGAGCGCGGTCGGCGGCGACCTGTACGAGGCCGTGATCAACGCGCTGAAAGACATCTACGACCCGGAAATCCCGGTGAACATCTATGACCTCGGCCTCATCTACAATGTCGAGATCGACGAAGGGCACGCCGTCGTCACGATGACGCTGACGACGCCGCATTGCCCGGTCGCGGAATCGATGCCCGCCGAGGTCGAATTGCGCGTCGGTGCGGTTCCCGGCGTCGGCGATGCCGAAGTCAATCTGGTCTGGGATCCGCCGTGGTCGCCGCAGAATATGAGCGACGAAGCGCGGCTTGAATTGGGAATGTTATAATGACCGAAACCAAGACCCGCGCTCGCCCCGCCGCCGTCGCCCTCACCGCCGGAGCGGAAGAACGCATCGCGAAGCTGATGGCGTCGGCGCCCGAGGGTTCGATCGGTGTCCGCCTGTCGACACCGCGCCGCGGCTGTTCGGGACTCGCCTATTCGGTCGACTATATTACCGAAGAGGTGAAGTTCGACGAGAAGATCGAGACGCCGGGCGGGGTGTTCTACATTGATGGCGCGTCGGTGCTGTACCTGATCGGCAGCACGATGGACTGGGTCGAAGATGACTTCGCCGCGGGCTTTGTCTTCGAAAATCCGAATGCCAAGGGCGCGTGCGGCTGCGGCGAGAGCTTTACCGTCTGAGGGTCAGGGCCTGCTAATTGCACGTTCGCGCCATTAGCAGGCCCTGACCCTAAGCGCGCATTTCTGCGCGAAACATGCTATAACGCCCCGAAATAGCAGGGGCTGTCATAATGCGTGCGCTCTATTTGCTTTATGCCGCAGCGGCTTACGCGATCTTTTTCGCGACCTTTTTGTACCTGATCGCTTTTGTCGGCAATCTGTCGCTCGTTCCGGTGACGGTCGACTTCGCGCGCGTTGCGACGCCCGGAAAAGCGGTGCTGATCGACACGGCGCTGATCGCGTTGTTCGGCATCCAGCATAGCGTGATGGCGCGGCCGGGGTTCAAGGCGGGCTGGACGCGCATCGTCCCGGCGCCGATCGAACGCAGCACCTATGTGCTGTTCGCCAGCGCGGCGCTGATCGTGCTGATGGCCTTCTGGCATCAGCTTCCGGCGCCGGTCTGGACGGTCACCCACGGCGCGGGCGCCGCGATGCTTTGGGTTCTGTTCGCGAGCGGCTGGGCGATCGTGCTGACCAGCACCTTCCTGATCAATCATTTCGAGTTGTTCGGGCTGCAGCAAGCCTGGTTCGCGCTGCGTAAGCGCGCCGCCGCGCCGCCGATGCTGCGTCAGCCCTTCTTCTACAAATTCGTCCGTCATCCGCTCTATTCGGGATTCTTCATCGCCTTCTGGGCGACACCGGTGATGACGACGGGCCATCTGCTGCTCGCCGCCGGCCTGTCGATCTATATGCTGATCGCGATCCGGCTGGAGGAGCGCGATCTCGTCGCGATCTTTGGCGAGGCCTATGTCGGCTATCGAACGCGCGTCGGCATGCTGATCCCGCGCGTTCGCCGCGGCTAGCGGCAGACGGTCCAGCCCGCGTTCCGCGCCGCCATATCGAGATGGAAATGGTCGGCGTGCGCGCGGTTATAGTCGGGTGACAGGATCGTGCTGAACAGGCCGCAGCTTTCGTCGCGAACTTCGTGCAGGAATTCGCTGCGCGTGTCGCCCGGCGTCCAGTCGTTGATCAACGAGATGCGCGTGCCGTCGGCGAGGACAAAGGCCGAGATGTCGATCGCATTGGCGGTCGAGTGCTGGCTCTGGTTCGGCTGGCCCGCGATCTTGCGGCAATTATAGCTGCCGAGATTTTCGAGTTCGACCACCTTTTGCCCGAAATATTTTTGCGCGAGCGGCTGGACGACGTCGCGGGTCCATAAAGTCATGGCTGCGGTCACGGCGCAGCCCGGCGCGACATTCGCGGGGCGCATCGTCGGGACGAAGCTGTCGCCGGTCAGGATCATGCGCTGGCTCGCGCGGCAGGCGCCGCTGCCGATGGCGGGCCGGCGCAGATAACCCGCATTGGCGCGATCGAACGCCGCGAAGCAGGCGCTGTCGTCACCTGCCAGCGCCACCAGCTTGCGGTTCGTTGCCCAGCCCTGCGGATGCGCCAGTTCAAAGCGCGCGCCGGGGATATGTTCGGGATGCGCGCGCACCCATTGCATGCCAAGGACCGCGCCGAGGGTCAGCAGCACCGCGACGGTGAACCAGATCAGATAGGGACGGAGTGTAGTCACCCGTCCCGCACAGCATAATTTACTGCTCGTTGAAAGAGCTACGCCGCTCGATGGCGTTTGGATTGAAGAAACGCTTCATCCTGATCGCGGGCCGGCCGCGGTACCAACACCTGATTCAGGCAGGCCCCGCCGCCAGCCTTTCGCTGGCCTCGGCGTTGTCGGGCCCTTCGGTACCCAGTGCGCCGAGTTCACCCCGCTCGCGTGCCTTGCGGCCATAGACCAGTTCGAACAGCGGCCCCGCCATCACGGTCGTGACGATCGCCATCAGCACCATGATCGCGAACAACGTCGGGCCGATGATGCCCTTTTGCAGGCCGATGTTGATGATGATCAGTTCCATCAACCCACGCGCGTTCATCAGCGCGCCGATCCCCATCGCGGTGCGATTATCCTCGCCCGCGAGCCGCGCCGCGAGCCAGCAGGCGCCGAACTTGGCGGCGATCGAGACCAACAATATGCCCGCCGCGATTGCGAGCAGCGACAGGCTGTTCACCGTCGTGAGCTGGGTGTTAAGCCCCGAGTAGGTGAAGAACATCGGCAGCAGGAAGACGACCGTCATCGGCTCGACCTTGCGCTTGATCTCCTCGGTCAGCAGCCCACGCGGCATGCAGGCGCCGAGCAGGAAGCCGCCGAACACCGCATGAATACCGACCGCGTCCATGAAGAAGGCCGACATCGCATAAAGCATCAGCACAACCGCGAGCAGGCCGTGGGTGAGTTCGCCTTCGGCCTCGACCGCCCGGCCGAGCGGGATCAGCAGCTTGCGGCCGAAAAAGACCATGAAAAGCGCGAAGCCGACCCCGCCAAGGATCGCGAGCAGCGCGACACCCGGCCCGGCGCCGAACGTGGCAAGCACGATCGCGAGAACGCACCACGACACCGCATCGTCAAACGCGCCCGCGGTCAGCGTCAGCGTACCGAGCGAGGTGTTGGCAAGGCCGCGCTCGTTGATGATCCGTGCGAGCATCGGGAACGCGGTGAGCGCGATGCACGCGCCCATGAAGAGGGTCGCGCTGCCCTGCCCCAGCCCCCGGGTAAACAGCCCGGGGATATCGAGCAGGAAGGGCGTGATCGCAGCGGCGAACAGGAAAGGTGCAACGATGCCCGCAGCCGATACGCCGACCGCACTTTTCGCCTTCGACTGGAAATGGTCGAGGCGCAGGGTGGTGCCGACGAGGAACATGTAAAGGCCGACCCCAAATTGCGCGCCGACATACAGCATGTTGCGCGTCTCCTTCGGGAACAGCGCGGCCTGAAATTCGGGAAAGACGAGGCCGAACAGCGAGGGGCCAAGCACGACGCCGGCGATCATTTCGCCCACGACCTGCGGCTGTCCCATGAAACGGTGCGCGAGCCATCCGACGACGCGACAGACGAGCAGGATGACCGCGATCTGGAGGAAGAAATGGATGCTGTAATCGCTCGGCGCATAGCTTTGCGCCGCGTTCACCGCCGGACCATGCGCGCCAATCACGTCACTGACAGCGCGCAGCAGTTCATCGAACATATGTGATACCAATTGCCATCTTCCCACCATGGCATCGTGCGACTCGCATAGAACCGCCAATTGCCATTTTACGACGCGATGGAGACATGAAACAGCAAGGCATGCAATACCAAATCCCCGATTGGTCCCGTCGCCGCTTTCGATTTCGACGACGGGAACATTTGATGAAGCGCGTAACAAGCCGTGAACGCAATCAGGACGGCAGCCGGGCGAAACGGCTCGCGCTGGTCGAACCGGTGTTCGTCACCGACCGCGGGCGAGCCACCCATGTCCTGATCGGCATCGGCGCGCGGCGGCAATTGAGCCGCGAGCGCGAGAATATGGCAGAGCTGCTCGCGGCCCCGCCGCTGTGGGATCCCGGGTCAAGCCCGGGATAACGAACAGGAAGCGCCCGCTTCCCACCCCTAACGGTCCTTCGCGGCGCCGGTTCAGGCCGCCATCGCGACGGGCCATGGGTCATCGTCGTTTGCAGGGGGCTTGCGGAGGTCGGGGCGCCGCGGACGGCTGCGGCGCGCTCGCATACGGAGACGCCTGAGCGGCGCGAGCAGCGCGGCCATGCGAAGCGCCATCAAGGCCCGCATCGACCGGAAGCGCGCAAAGGTCGACAGCGCCCATGTCGCGATCATCGCATCGACATAGGCGGTCATGTCCCAAGCCAGTGCCACGGCGAGTTCGGCGGGGAGCACGGCGGCATAGGCCTGGATGGCGAACAGTCCGACGATGAGGAAAAGGATATGTTTGCGTTCGAGCCGCGCGACGAGCCGGAGCGGCTCCTCGACGGTCGCGCGGTGGAGCCAGCGCGCGACGGCCGTGTCGGACGCAAACAGCATCACCGCAACCAGACCCGCCAGAAAAAGTGCAAAGACCACGCCCGCCCCCCTATCTCCAAAGGTCGGAGATAGGTTGCCGCCCCGCGCAAACAAGCGGAGCGGGGCGGGTCAGGCCAGCGGTACGAAGCTCACCGTCAGCCCGTCTTTCGGCCGCGGGATCGGCAGCACCTGCCATTTCGGTTCATAACCCTCGGCGACGACGATGCGGTGCGTCGTGATGACATGGTGGAAAAAGATCTTCGCCTGCATGTAGGCGAAGTGGAGGCCGAGGCACATATGCGCGCCGCCGCCGAAGGGAACCCACGCATATTTGTGCCGTTCGCGCGCGACCTCGGGCGAAAAGCGCATCGGGTCGAACGTCTCGGGATCGGGCCAATGCTCCGCCATCATATGCGTATAGGCAGGGCTGACGCCGACCGAGGTGCCAGCCGGAATGCGATAGCCGCCATATTCGAAATCCTTGAGCGCGCGGCGCGGGAAGCTCGGCACCGGGGGCACGAGACGGAGCGATTCCTTGAATGCCCATTCGGTCATCTCAAGCTCGCCGAGGCTGTTGTGGCCGACGCCCTCGCCCGCCGGCGACACCGCGAGCATTTCTTCGCGCAATTTGTCCTGCCATTCGGGATGCTTCGCCAGCTCCCAGACCATCGACGTGAGCGAGCTGGTGATCGTGTCATGTGCCGCCATCATCAGGAAGTTCATATGGTCGACGATCGCCTCCGCCGAGAGATATTCGCCCGCGTCGTCGCGGGTCCGGCAAATCTGGCTGAACATGTCCTCGCCCGTGCCTTCGCGCCGCTCGGGCACCATCTTGCCGAAATAGTCGACCAGATAGGCGCGGCCCTTGGCGCCGCGGCCCATCGCGGTGAAAGGCATCGGCACACGCACGACGCCGATCGACGCCTGCACCATGTCGACGAAGGCCTTGTTGACCTTGTCCGCCTCGGGACCCCAGGGGATACCGAGGAAGCTGGTCGCGGCGAGGTCGAGGGTCAGTTCCTTGATCGCCGGATAGAATTTGAAGGTCTTGCCGCTCCAGTCAGCGATGCGGCTCTTGATTCCTTCGTTCAGCGAATCGGCATAGTGGCGCATCGGTTCGGGCTTGAACGCGACCGAGAGTATCTTGCGGTCGGCGCGATGCTTTTCGAAATCCATCAGCATCAGCCCGCGCGGGAAGAGCAGGTTGAGCACCGGCCCCCAGCCCTGTTCGGACGAAAAGATCTTCTCGCGGTCGAACATGACAAGCTCGTTCGCCTCCGGCCCGTGCAGCGCGACGCTGCGCCCGCCAAAGCTGTTGTTGCGATAGACGCGGCCATATCTGGCAACCATGCGATTGGTGAACCCGCGATAGTCGCCGAGCTGTTCTAGGGTGTTGCCGATCACCGGCATGCCGTCCTCGCCCGGGATATGGTCGAGCGTCTGGTCGGGATTGCGCGGCAGCCAATGCCGCGTTTCGGGGCCGAAACGGGCTTCGGACCACTGGCTCGGTTGCTGGATATTGGTGGGCGCGTTCATCGGGTCAAATCCTCGTCCATCTTGCGTTGCCCGATGCGTATCGCACTACTGACATCGATGCAAGTAACGCTGCGGGCGTCGTGGGACACTATTCACCGCAAATTCAACTCGACTCGCGCAACTTGATATCCAAGGTGACGGGTCGCATCCGTTGGACCCAAAAGGATCAAGCTATGGCCAAGAGTTTCAGGCGTCCCCTCTCCATCGCGCTGGGCGCGCTCGCGACGACGACGCTCGGCGGCTGCTATTATGGCGACGTCTATGGATCGAGCTATGCGTCGGGCGGCGATTGTTCGTCGCGCTATGGCGACGCTTATTACGACAGCGACGGCTATGCCTATGACGACGGCTATGGCTATGACTGTTACGACGCGTCCGACTATGGCGGCGGTTTCGCACAGATCGGCTTTGGCGGCGGCTGGTACAATGATTATTATTATCCCGGTTATGGCCTGTGGATGTTCGACAATTCCCGCAACCGTTACCCGCTGCGCGATCAATATCTGAATTATTGGGGCGGGCGCCGCGCGTGGTGGAAACATCATGGTGGACGCGGCGACGGTCAGCCGGGGCGCCCCGGTGGCTGGAATCGCGGCGACGGCGACGGACGGCCGGGTGATGGCCGCCCGGGCAGGCCCGGCGGCTGGAACCGCGGTGATCGCGACAATGACGGACCGCGCGGCACGCGCCCGGGCGGCAGACCGGGTGACGGCGTTAACGGCACACCGCCGGGAGCGAACAATCCCGGTCGTCCCGGTCGACCCGACTGGGGCGCGGGCCGTCCGCGCCCGGTTCCGCAGGAGGGGACAGCCGGGCGCCCGCGTCCGGTCCGCAACCTCCCCGCAACCGAACCTGGCGACGTTTTTTCGGCGCCGCGCGGCGACCGTGGAGGCGGCCGTCCGCCGCGGACCCGCCCTGCCCCCTCTGCGATGCCCGACCGCGCTCCGCGCGCCGAACGGCCCGCCCCCGCCTATCGCCCGCCCGCGCCGCAGTCGGAGCCGGTGGTGCGCAGTGCGCCCGAGCCGCGTCCCGCGCCGTCAGCCGGCCGCGCGCGTAGCGACCGGGGCAACAACGCGCGCCCCGACTAGGTTCGCGATCCCGGCGTCAGGCCTCCGGTTTCGACCGGGCGTCGGTCACCATATCCTCGGCAAGCTCCAGCCCGCGCGCGCCGCCGTGCGCGGTATGCGCGGGCGCGTGCGGCCGTTCGAGATCGGCCGGTTCGGGCTCTTCCAGCATGCCTTCCCATTTGGTGATGACGCTGGTCGCGACGGCATTGCCGACGACATTGGTCGCGGTGCGGCCCATGTCGAGGAACTGGTCGATCGCGAAGATCAGCGCGACACCCTCGACCGGCAGATCGAACATCGCGAGCGTCGCGGTGATCACGACGAGGCTGGCACGCGGCACCGCGGCGATGCCCTTTGACGACACCATCAGCGTCAGCAGGATCAGGATCTGCTGTGTGATCGACAGCTCGATGCCATAAGCCTGCGCGATGAAGAGCGTCGCGAAGCTGGCGTACATCATAGAGCCGTCGAGGTTGAAGCTGTACCCCAACGGCAGCACGAACCCGGAAATGCGGCGCGGCACGCCGAAACGGTCGAGCTGTTCGAACAGCTTCGGCATCGCGGCTTCGGACGAGGCCGTCGAGAAAGCGATCAACAGCGGTTCGCGGATATAGCGGATCAGCGAGAAGATGCGGCGGCGCAGGAAGATCGCGCCGATGCCGAGCAGGATGACCCACAACACGACAAGCGAGAGATAGAATTCGGTGACCAGTTCGGCGTAAGTCCCGAGGATGCCGAGACCGTATTTGGCGACGACACCCGCGAGCGCGCCAAAAACCGCGATCGGCGCGAGACGCATGACATAGCCGGTGATCTGCAGCATCAGTTCGGCGAGTGCCTCGGCACCGCGCAGCAACGGCTTGCCCTTGTCGCCGATGGCGGTGAGGCCAACGCCCGCAAACAGCGCAAAAACGAGGATCTGGAGGACGTTGTTGTCCGCCATCGCCTGAAAGATATTCTTCGGAAAGACATGTTCGACGAACTCGAACAGATCGAGTTTCTTGACCTCGCCCACCTCGGCGATCGAATGCGCGCCGACCGTGAGATTCAGCCCCGCGCCGGGCTCGAAGAAATTGACCATGATCAGGCCAAGGCTGATCGAAATCAGGCTGGCGAGGATGAACCAGGTGATCGCACGCGTCCCGATGCGTCCGAGCGCCGAGCTGTCGCCCATATGACCGATGCCTGCGACGAGCGTGCCGAGGATCAGCGGCGCGACGACCAGCTTGATCAGGTTCAGGAAGATCGTGGACAGCGTACTGAAGCTGCGCAGCCAATATTCGAAGGCCTGGCTGTCGGCGGGGACATAGACCCGGACCAGATAGCCGGTGATGACCCCGAGGATCATGCCGATCAAAATATACAAAGTCAGGCGATGGCCCATGTATTTACTCCCCTGCCCCGCTGGTGCGGTGTCTGTGGGGTGGGGGGTTAACAGCCTGACGCGCCGCGGGCAATCGCCCGACGCCTAAGCTTACGCTAGGTCATGAAAAAGACGATCGCGAAGCAGGTCGAAACGCCGGTAATGATATTCAGCGGCACGCCGATCTTTACGAAATCGACGAAGCGATAGTCGCCCGCGGCATAAACGATGGTGTTGGTCTGATAACCGATCGGGGTCGCGAAACAGGCCGAAGCGCCGATCATCAGCGCGATAACGAGCGGGCGCGGGTCGATGCCGAGTTCGGCGGCGATCGCCAGCGTTACGGGCGTCATCAGGGCCGCCACCGCATTGTTGCTGAGCAATTCGGACAGAATCAGCGCAAAGAAATAGATGCCGAAAACGAGCATCCACGCGGGCGCGTCGGCAAGCGAAGGCTTCACCCAGCCGACCATCATCGCGACCGCGCCGCTGTTTTCGAGCGCGAGGCCGACCGCGAGCATCGCAAAGATCAGAATCAGCACGTCGCCGTCGATCGTTCCCCACGCTTCCTCATTGTCGATGCAGCGGGTGATGAGAATCACGCCGATCGCGATGATCGCGGCGACCCCGATCGACAGGACGTCGAACGCGGCGAGCGTTACCACGGACAACATACAGAGGATCGCAATCCATGCCTTGCCGCGGCGGAAAGCGCGCACCTTGGCAAGATCGGCGCCGATAAGGTGCGGATTGTCGCGCAGCGCCTCGACCTCGCGCACACCGCCGGCGACGAGCAGGCGGTCGGCGGGACGAATGCGGACGCTGGCAAGGTCGGGGCCAGGTTCGTGCGCGGGACGGTCGAGGCCGATGATACGCGCGCGGATTTTTTGCAGGAACGGGATATCGATCAGCCGCTGGCCGATCCCGGGATGGTTCGACGCGATCATTGTCTCGACAACCATGTCGCTTGCCGCGGGCTCGCCGTTGCCGATACCAAGGCGGAAGCGCCCCTGCTCGCGCCACGTCATCAGCGTCGCGCCATCAACACGGACGATGAGACGGTCGCCCGCTGCGAGCGTCCAGTGCTCGAGGTCGGCGCCGCGCACGACCGCCGATGCCCGGCGCACCCCAACGACCCGGCCCGAGCGCGGCAGGTCGCGAAACGCCTCGACCGTCATGCCGACCAGATCGTCGTCCTCGTCCAGCACCAGTTCGGTCAGATATTGGTGCGCGTCATGCGTTCCAGCGGGCCCCTTCACCGGCTTGTCCGATGGCAGCAGCCACCACATCAAGGCGAGCCCGATCACGCCCGAGGCAGCGGTGACGAGGCCAATTTTTGTAATTTCGAAAATGCCGAATCCCGGCATTCCCGCCTCGCGCACGATCCCGTCGACCACCAGGTTGGTCGAGGTTCCGATCAAGGTCAGAGTCCCGCCCAGCACCGCGACGATCGACAGCGGCATGAGCAGCTTTTTCGCGCTGACCCCGGTGACCTCCGCGAGTTTCATCATGATCGGGATCAGGACGACGACGACAGGAGTGTTGTTGAGGAAAGCCGAGGCGACAAGCGCGCCGAGCAGAACCTCGACGATCGCGAGGCGCGGATGTTTTTCGGCGCGTGCCATGATCAGATCGGCGATGCGCTGGATCACCCCGGTGCGGATCAGCGCACCCGAGAGGACGAACATCGCCCCGATGACGATCGGCGCCGAGTTGGAAAAGACCGAATAGATCGACTTGTCGTCCAGGATGCCGAGCGCGAGGCAGGTGCAGGCGCCGAGGATCGCGATCACCGTCGCGGGCAGGCGCTCCATCAGAAAACCGACGAACATCGCGGCGAGGATCAGCAGCGTTATGACCGCCTGATGCGCTTCGATGAAAGCTCGCAGCGCCTCGATCATGCGGCGCCTATCCGCACTGCGCGCGATGGAGCAATTTGTGATCGGCGAGGACGAGCGCCATCATCGCCTCGACCACCGGGGCGCCGCGGATGCCGACGCACGGATCGTGACGCCCCTTGGTGACGATATCGGTCGCCTCGCCTGCCTTGTTCACCGTCGGTACGGGGGTCAATATCGAGCTGGTCGGCTTGAACGCGACGCGCACCACCACCGGCTGACCGGTCGAGATGCCGCCCGCAATGCCGCCGGCGTTGTTCGACAGAAAGTCGGGGCGATTGCTGCCGTCGGTCGCGGGGCGCATCGGATCGGCATTTTCCTCACCGCGCAGGCGCGCCGCGTGAAAGCCGGCGCCGATTTCGACGCCCTTTACCGCGTTGATGCCCATCATTGCAGCGGCGAGGTCGCTGTCGAGCTTGGCATAAATTGGCGCGCCCCAGCCGGCCGGAACTCCGCTGGCAGCGCATTCGATCACCGCGCCCAGCGAACTGCCCGATTTGCGCGCCGCGTCCATCAGCCCTTCCCAGCGCTGCGCCGCGGCAGGATCGGGACAGAAAAAGGGATTGCGGTCGATTTCTTCGAGGTCGAAGTTCGCGGGGTCGATCGCGTCGCCGCCGATTTCGGCGACCCATGCGTGAATCTGTACCTCGGGAATCACGAGCCGCGCGACTCCGCCCGCGGCGACACGCGCGGCGGTTTCGCGCGCGCTCGACCGGCCGCCACCGCGATAGTCGCGAATGCCGTACTTCGCGTCATAGGCATAATCGGCGTGCCCGGGGCGATAGGCCTGCGCGATCTCGCCATAATCCTTCGAGCGCTGGTCGACATTCTCGATCATCAGGCTGATCGGCGTGCCCGTCGTCTTGCCCTCGAAAACCCCCGACAGGATACGGACCTGGTCGGGTTCCTGCCGCTGCGTCGTGTGGCGCGACTGACCGGGGCGGCGTTTGTCGAGATGAGGCTGGATGTCGGCTTCGGACAGCGACAGGCGCGGCGGGCAGCCGTCGACCACGGCACCAAGCGCGGGGCCATGACTTTCCCCCCACGTCGTGAAGCGAAGGATGCGTCCGAAGCTGTTGAAACTCATTGCCCTATCCCATCCGGCCGAACGCGGGTGCGTAATCCGCCCGTCCGCCTAGCGGCCAAGCCGCGCCCGAGTCCAGCATCATTGCCATGAAATGCGGACCGGCAAAGGGCGATGCGAAACGCGCCGCAAGCTCGGGCGAATAGCCGAAGCGGGGATAATATTCTTCGTGCCCAAGGACGAAGCTGATCGTCACGCCCTGCGCGCGCAGCACGTCCAGCCCGGCGCGGATCAGGGCGTCGCCGATACCTTGTCCCTGTTTTTCGGGCAAAGTCGCCACCGGCGCGAGCCCTGCCGCCGGTATCGCTTTATCGTCGGCCTCGACATTCATGCGGCTGAACAGGACATGCCCGACAATGTCGCCGCCCTGCCCGGCGACGAGCGACACCAGCGTATCGCAATCTTCTTCGATCATCCGCACCAGCTCCGCCTCGCCCTGATACCCATATTCGGTCCCGGCGAAGGCGGCGCGATGAATGGCATCGATTGCATCGGCATCCGCCGCCGTTGCGGCGCGGATGACGAGCCCATCAGACAAGCGCGATGTCCGGGGCGTCTTCCTGTTTCATGCCGACGGTGTGATAGCCCGCGTCGACATGGTGCGTTTCGCCGGTGACGCCGCTCGCAAGCTCGCTGAGCAGATAGAGCGCCGAACCACCAACGTCGTCAATGGTGACGTTGCGGCGCAGCGGGGCGTTATGCTCGTTCCATTTCAGGATCAGGCGGAAATCGCCGATGCCCGATGCCGCGAGCGTCTTGATCGGACCCGCCGAGATCGCGTTCACGCGCACGCCCTGCGGCCCATAATCGTTCGCGAGATATTTGACGCTGGTTTCGAGCGCCGATTTGGCAACGCCCATGACGTTATAGTGCGGGATCACCTTTTCGGCGCCATAATAGCTGAGGGTCAGCATCGAGCCGCCACCCTTGCCCGTTTCGGGGTCGACCGGCGTCATCATCGAGGCGGCGCGCTTGGCGACCGCGGTGAAGCTGTAGACGCTGATATTCATCGTCATCAGGAAGTCTTCGAGCGTCACATCGGCATAATGGCCGCGCAGCGCCTCCTTATTGGTATAGCCGATAGCGTGGACGACGAAGTCGATCGTCGGCCAGCGCGCCGAGAGCGTGGCGAACGCGGCATCGAGATTGTCCATGTCGGACACGTCGCAATCGATCAGGAAATCGCACCCGAGTTCGTCGGCGAGCGGTTTGACGCGCTTCAGCATCACGTCGCCCTGATAGGAAATCGCCAGTTCGGCGCCGTGCGCGTGCAGCGCCTTCGCGATGCCCCATGCAAGCGATTTGTCGTTTGCGAGGCCCATAATCAGCCCGCGCTTGCCAGTCATCAGACCCGTCATTCTTATTCTCCGGTCTTTTCTATAATTACGTCGTCGACGCGCCCAATAGCGTCATGGCCCAAATCCTCAACCTCTACCAAAGCGGCATTGAGTTCGGCGCCCATCACCATCCCCAATCCGACAAGGTAGAAAAAGAAGAGCGCGACCATCACACCCGCGAGGCTGCCGTAGGTTGCGTCATAGCTGAGCAGGCTGGCGAGCAGCGGCGGCAGCGCAAGCGTGACCCCCATCCACCACAGGGTCGTGAACAACGCGCCGGGCCATTTGGGGAATTGTTTTCTCCGATATTTGGAGGGCGTCAGGCTGTAGAAGAGCATATAGATCGCGAGGAACAGGCCAGCGCCGGAGACCCCGCGCGAGATCGCGACCACGCCCCACGCCTGAAACTGTTCGGGCAGCACGCGGGTGACGAATTGCTCGATCCCGACGATCAGCACCTGCATACTGAACGACAGCAGCATCAGCACGACCGCGCCAGTGATGATGCCGATCGACAGCAGGCGGTAGTGGAAGAAACCCTTGCTGAAATGCGTACCATAGGCGCGGCGCAAGATGTCGCGCACCGTTTCGATCAGACTGCCCACGGTCCACAGCGCGACCAGCGCGCCGAGCCACAGAAAGATGCCGGTGCGCGCAGTCATGACTTCGCGGATCGGCCCTGCGAGCGCCTTGGCGACCGTCGGCGGCATCGTCGAGAAGACCGCTTCGATCGCCGCCTCGCCGCCGACGCTGCCGCCGAAGATCGAGAAGGCGGCGGCGAGCAGGATGAAGAAGGGGAAGAGCGCAATCAGCGCGAGATAGGCGAGATTGCCCGCGTGGATGAAGCCGTCAGTATAGGTGCCCACGACGACGCGGCGCATGATCTTGAAGGCACGCGTGCCCGGACCAAGCGTTTCCCGGCCGCGATGGAGCAGGCCCTTCGTATGGGCGCGAAGTTCGAAACGCTTGGCGCGCTCGGCACGCGCCTCGGGCGAGTGCGGCGAATGTCCGCCGGCCAGAAACTCCTGATCGACCTCGATGGCAACCTCGCGCGCCAGTATGTCGATAGCGGCCGCGTCGGCTGACGCTTGGCGGGGGGGTGTGGCGTCAGCCACGCATCACACGCCGAGCTCCGCCCGCACGTCGCGCGGATCGGTCCATTCGCTGAGCAGCTTGACCAGCGCGTCGTCGTCGGCGGGCAGATCGACCATCAGCCGCACCAGCTGGTCGCCGCGGCTGCCGCCTTTCTGGCTGAAACCCTTGCCCTTGAGGCGCATAACCTTGCCCGAAGAGGAACCCGCGGGGATCGAGAGCATCACGGGGCCGTCGACGGTCGGCACCTTGATTTTCGCGCCCTTGACCGCCTCGTTCAACGTCACCGGCAGGTCGAGCCGGATGTTCGCGCCCTCGCGCTCGTAAAAGGGGTGATCCTTGACCGTGATCGTCACAATGCCGTCGCCGTTGCCGCCCGGCCCCGCCTGCCCCTTGCCGGCGAGGCGCATCTGGGTGCCGGTTTCGACCCCGGCGGGAAGTTTCAGATCGATCGTCGCGCCGTCGGCGAGTGCGATGCGCTGTGGCGCCTGTGTCGCGGCATCGATGAAGGAGACCGACAGGCGATAGGCGACATTGGCGCCCTTTTGCGGCGGCGCGCTGCGCCCGCCGAAACCGCCGAACGGTCCGCCGCCAGCATTGCCACCACCACGACCGCCGAAAAGACCTTCAAAAATATCACCAAAATCGGCGCTTTCGTTTCCGAAACCGCTGAAACCGCCCGGACCCGTGCGCTGATCGCCGCGGAAACCGCCGCCGCCATAGCCATATGGCATCGCGGGATTGCCCTCGCCATCGATCTCGCCGCGATCGAACTGCGCGCGCTTCGTCTTGTCCGACAACAGGTCATACGCCCTCGCGGCTTCGGAGAATTTCTCCGACGCCTTCGGGTTGTCCTTGTTCTTGTCGGGGTGCAGTTCCTTGGCGAGCTTGCGATACGCGGATTTGATCTCCGCTTCGCTTGCAGTCTTCGCAACGCCCAGGGTGGAATAGGGATCGGCCATTTTGCTCCTGTAACCCGATAAGTGGCTGACCGTGAAGGCCCGATTGCGCGACGATGTGGTAATGTCCCGCGAAACGGTCAAGTTCCATAGATGCCGCTCGACCATAAGCCCGCGGCGCATTATGACCCCACGCATGACAGCCGACCCCTTTCACCTGTTCGATAGCTGGTTCGCCGAGGCGCGGACGAGCGAGCCCAACGACGCCAATGCGATGGCGCTGGCGACGACGACGCCCGACGGCCACCCGTCGCTGCGCATGGTGCTGTTGAAGGGCCATGGGCCCGACGGCTTCATCTTTTACACCAACCTTGACAGCCGCAAGGGTGGCGAACTTGCGGCGAACCGCCACGTCGCGCTGCTCTTTCACTGGAAATCGCTGCGGCGGCAGATTCGCATCGAAGGCGCCGTGACGCCGGTCGACGACGGCGTAGCCGACGCCTATTTCGCCACGCGCAGCCGCGACAGCCAGCTGGGCGCATGGGCAAGCGACCAGTCGCGACCGCTCGCCGACCGCGCGACGTTCGAGGCGCGCTTTGCCGCGATGGAAGAAAAGTTCGCAGGACAGGATGTGCCGCGGCCGCCGCGCTGGTCGGGCTGGCGCGTTAATCCTTCGGCTATCGAGTTCTGGCAGGATCGTGCGCATCGCCTGCACGAGCGCACCGTCTTTACCCGCACCGGCGACGGCTGGTCCACAGGATTGCTTTATCCATGAGCGCACCTCGCCGTCTGCCGATCACCCAGGTCGATGCCTTTGCCGACCGTCCCTTCACGGGCAACCCGGCCGCGGTCATGCCGCTAGAGGAATGGCTCGACGATGCTGTGCTGCAGGCGATCGCAGCCGAGAATAACCTCGCCGAAACCGCCTTCCTGATCCCCGACGAAAGCGGCGAGGCCGATTATGAGCTGCGCTGGTTTACCCCGAGTGTGGAGGTCGCGCTGTGCGGTCATGCGACACTGGCGAGCGGTCATGCGCTGCTGTCGGCCGCGCAGTGGCGGAACGACATGACATTCCGGACTCGCAAGGCCGGCATCTTGCGCGTCGCGCGAAACGGCGACGACGAAGGCTATAAGATGGCGCTGCCCGCCTATACCCCCGCGCCGAAAGCAATGCCCGACATCGTCCGTGCACTCGGCGGCGATCCGGTCGAGACAATGTGGCACGATGGCGGCTATGCGCTGATCGCCTATCGCGACGCGGCGAGCGTCCGCGCGCTGACGCCCGATCTGCGCGCGCTGGAAGAGGGCGGCGACATCCTTTATATCGCGACCGCGCCGGGCGCCGGCGATCCGTCGGGTGCCGAGGTCGTCAGCCGCGCGTTCGCCCCCGGCGCCGGGATCGACGAGGATCCGGTCACCGGATCGGCGCACAGCGTGCTGACGCCTTATTGGACAGTAAGGCTGGGGCGCGACCGTTTCGCAGCCTATCAGGCGAGCGCGCGCGGCGGCCATGTCGGTTGCCACCTCGCCGGCGACATGGTTGAACTGACCGGGACCTGCGTCACGACGCTGGTCGGCGATTTTCTGCTATAAAGCCGCCGTCAGGTCGGCAAGGTGCCGGCGCAGCGCGGGAAACTGGTCATCGTTGGTGACGCCCAGCCGCACGATCGTCAGCCGCTGCGA
Source organism: Sphingopyxis sp. (assembly GCA_051861185.1). Taxonomy (GTDB): domain Bacteria; phylum Pseudomonadota; class Alphaproteobacteria; order Sphingomonadales; family Sphingomonadaceae; genus Sphingopyxis. The sequence continues at coordinate 320,536 of JBIMKQ010000002.1, read as the reverse complement.
CGGCGAAACGATGATATATTGCCCCTGATGGCCGATGCACGCGAACAAGTCGTTCGGGCCGCGATCGGGCCATAGCGCCGGGGTGACGCCCGCGGGCCGCTTGCGATTGAGCCAGATATGCCCGCCATATCCCGCATCGTTCGCCGAGGGCGACAGCATGAATTTCATCCAGGTTTCGGGAAGCAGCCGCTGACCGTTCACGACGCCATGGTTGCGCAGAAATTCGCCGAACCTGGCATAGTCGCGCGCGGTCGCGTGCATGATCGATCCGCCGATCATCGTGCCCTTCGCGTCATATTCGGGGGTGAGGCTGGTCATCCCGAGCGGCTCGATCAGCCGGCCGCCGATGAAATCGCGCATCGCATCGCGCCGCGCGTCGGGGTTTTGCGACGGAGTGAGCGTGTCGGCGATGATGTCCGACAGGATCACGCTGGTCGCCGAGCTATAGTTGAACACCTCGTCGGGCTGCGCTGCGGCGGGCTTGGCTTCGGCAAAGCCCGCCATGTCCGCGGCGCCGCCGCCGAACAGCATCGCGACGGTATCGCCCTGCCACACCGGATCGCCGTTTTCGACATGCTCGAGCCCCGAGGACATGTGGAGGAGGCTCCGCAGCGTGATCGTGCCGCGCGGATCGCCGCTGCGCTGCCACGCCCCGACCGGCGCCGGCCCGTCGAGCGACAATTGCCCGTCGGCGACGAGGAAGCCGGTGAGCACCGCGGTGATGCTTTTCGCCATCGACCAGCTGATCAGCTTCGATTCGGGGCCGAACCCCGCAGCATAGCGTTCGTAGATCGGCTCGCCGTCGCGCAGCACATAGAGCGCGCGCGTTTGCCCCACCTCTTCGGCATCGGTGAACAGCGCATCGGCGCGGGCGCGGATCGCGGCGGGAAGCGCGGGGAGCGGCGGGGGCGTGTCGACCGCCGCGACGCCATCGAGCGACGCGCCGAATTTAGGCGCGGGCGAAGCGGGCGCCAGATTGCCCTGCCCGGCCGCATGGCTCAGCGACCAGGCGCCGAGCGCCGCGAGGGCGGCACTTGCCAGCAGCCTTTTTTTCGTGATCATGGATCAAGTGAATAACATCAATCCGACCGGGCCTACAACGGGCGAGACGCCGATGGCCGCGCCGCCGCCCGCGAAGCCCGTGCTTCCGCCGAAGAAACCGAGCCGTTGGGGCGGCTGCCTGCCGTGGGCGATCGCGCTGGGCTTGCTGTTCGCGATCTTCGCGATCTGGAAATTTCCGTCGTTCAAGGCGCAGGCCGAGCTCGGCTCGGCCTATGCCGCGCGCGTCGGCTGTTCGTGCCGATATGTGCAGGGTCGCAGCCTCGATAGCTGCCAGAGCGATTTCGAACCGGGGATGGAGATGGTCTCGCTGAGCGAAGATCCGGCCACGAAGACCGTTACCGGCAGCGTGCCGCTGCTCGCCTCGCGCAGCGCGCGCTATGCGGGGGCGAGCGGCTGTTTGCTGCGGCCCGAGAATTAACGCGAGAAGCGTCGGACCGCCAGCGCGACCGCGGCAGGTATTCCGAACACGAGCAATGCGATCCCTGCCTCTTCGGCCCAGCCGTATCCCGCGTGGAGCACGCCCACGAGCAGATTGCAGATCGTCACGATCAGCCACGCGGCAAGAAAAAGGCGCGTCGCGCGCGCCGTATCCCTGATCGTCAGGCGAAGGACGAGCAGCAACGCGAGCCCGGCCAGCAGCATGATCGTCGTATGTGACATTGCTATTCCTCCCCGTCCGCCGGAAGGATAGCCGATCGATGGCGGCGGCGCCACTCGCCGGGCGACATGCCGATCTTGCGACGGAAGATCGCGCAAAGATGCGCATGGCTCGAAAAACCCGTCGCGAAGGCGATCTCGGCAATCGACAGTGGGCGGTTCATCAGGAACCAGCAGGCGTGGCGCAGTCGCTGGCGCAGCACATATTGCGCCGGCGTGCGTCCGGTCACGCGGGCGAAGTGGACGATCAGGCTGTTCACCGACATGCCCGCCTCGGCCGCCATGTCCTCGACCGTCAGCGACACTTCGAGCCGGGTCTGGATGAAGGCCATAAGATCGTTGATGCGCTGCGCGATCGCGGGCGATTCCGGACGCCCCACCATCCCGTCGAGCGTCTTGGCGAGAATCGCGACCAGCGGGTCGGCGGCCGCCGCATCGCCGGCGTGTAGTGCACGGACGAGCGCCGCCAGCGTCAGATCGTGATGCGCCGCCAGCGGGCGCGTGTCGGGTGCGAGCGTCAGCAGCGATGTCGGGATTTCGACCTCGATCGTGCGGACCGCGCCGCCCTTCGCCGCGCCGCGATAGGTACGACCGGCAGGTACCAGCCACATTTCGCCGGGGAGCGGATCGCCGAGCGACGTCCGCTGATCGCCCTGCCAGGTTTCGAGCCAGTGATAGCTTCCCGACTCATAGAGGATCAGCGCATGGACATCGCGTTCGATCGTCCAGCTCGACGGTCCATCGATCCGGTCAACGATCGAGGCGACCCTGAGTCCTCCCACTTCCATCGCATGAGTATGGCAAGAATGGGAAAATGTGAAAGCCTGCTATATTCCCTAATTCTATGGTTAAATCGCCCTACCCAAAGTGCTCGGCCTTAGTCGCAGCCGAGACAAAAGAGGTGTGGGCGAGACTAAATTCGCGTGCCCCAGACACGCATAAACAGACCCCCCCCCAGGCGGGCGGCGCGATCGCCGCCCGCCACTTTTTTCAGGCAAAGCTGGGGCCTTAATTCATTTTTCGCCGAGGAATTCATCCATCGCCAGATTGACCGCGTCGGGTGCGTCCCACGGCACGAAATGGCCGCAATCGGGAACTTCGACGATCGTCACCCCGGGCACCACCTCTTCCATCCCGTCGAGATTGCATACCGGCAGCGCAACATCGTCGAGCGCCCAGATTACCAGCGTCGGGATGTTGAGTTTCGGAAAGGGCGTAGAGGCTGGTTCGTCATAGGGCTCGTCCATCGCGGGAACCACAGCGGTCGAGCCGCGATACCAGTTGATCATCGCGCGGCAAGTGTCGCGGTCCTCCCAATCCTTGAGCAGCCGGGCGATCTCCTCGGGCGGCTGAATCCCGCCGCTTGGGACGCGTCCTTCAAAGGCATGCGCCAGAATACCGGCGATGCCATGCTCCTCGATGATTGCATCGCTCGCGGGATCGCGAAAGGTACGGATATATTGACTCGCGGCGCGCTGTTCCGCGTTGATCGCCAGCAGGCGCTGGAAGATGCCGGGGTGCGGCGCGTTGGCGATCACCGCGCGCGTCACGCGGCCTGCCCATGCAGGATGGAGCCCGCCCGGCTGGCCGCCGAGCGCAACGCCCCACGCGATCGCCCCGCCCCAGTCGTGGCCGACGATCGTGAACTCACCGACGCCGAGCGCATCGGCGAGCGCGAAGATATCGGCGATCAGCTTGTCGGGCGTATAGGATTCGGCATCCTGCGGCTTCGACGATCCGCGATAGCCGCGCTGGTCGGGCGCGATGCAGCGGAAGCGGGTCGCGAAATGCGGCAACTGGTAGCGCCAGGTACGATGCGATTCGGGGAAGCCGTGGAGGAAGATCAGGACCGGCGCATCGCGCGGGCCGACGTCGACGACGTCGAGTTCGACCCCGGTCGATAGCTTCACGCGCTGTTGTTCGAAATCGCCGATCATTGACATTGCTCCCAAGGGCTCATTTGGTTTCTTTTCAAAACCAATTTGGCTGGGATCGTTACGACTGGCAAGCTGCAACACATGACGGGCCGCTCATTCCGGCGGGGTCAGGTTGGTTTCGTCCTGCGGCAGCGTCTTGAAGATCGGCCATTCGCGCATGTCGCCGCCGCTGCGACAACGACGCGAGGTCAGTTCGGTTTCGCCGCGCAGCACGGTCAGACCACCATAGTAGAATTCGCCGGTGCGGCTTTCCTCGGTCGTCCCCAGGCTGGGCGCCGACCAGTGGGCGTAGACGACATAATTATATGCGCCGCTGACGAAGCGCAGCGTCTGGTCCTCGGCACGCGCATAGAGGGTGCGGTGATAGAAGACGCGGTTGCTCGGCGCATCGGCGACGATGCTGAGTTCAGTCCTCGCCTTCGTGCCATAACGATAGACGAGTGCATCGCCCTGCTGTGTCACCGTCAGCTGCTTGGCGCCGAAACTGCACGCGAAGACGGGTTCGGGCGTTGCCGCGAGCGCCAGCGCGAGCAGGACACTCACGGATAGCTGACCGTCTTCGGCACTTCGGGGATCGGGATAAACTCCTCGCTGTCGCCGGGAACGAGCGGGAATTTGCGTTCTTTCCAGTCGTGCTTCGCCTGATTGATGCGATCGCGGCTGGAACTCACGAAATTCCACCAGACGTGGCGCGGCGTCTTGAACGCCTCGCCGCCGAGCAGCATCACGCGCGCGTCGGTCGTGGCGCGCAGCGTCATCGCCTGCCCCGGCTTCAATATATAGAGGCTGTAACGGTCGAGCGCCTCGCCATCGAGACTGGCGTCGCCAAGCGCTACCAGCACCGCGCGCTCATCGGCTTCGGCCTCGATCGGAATCGACGCGCCGGCGTTCATCAATATGTCGGCATAGATGGTCGCGGCATGCTGCGTGATCGGCGACGTCGCCCCCCACAGGCTGCCCATAATCACGCGCGCCGATACACCCCCATCCTCGATCAACGGCAGGTCGTCCTTCGCGACATGTTCGAACGCCGCGTCGATCTCTTCCTTGCCATCGGGCAGCGCGAGCCAGGTCTGCATTCCCGAAATGCCCGATCCGGTCGCGCGCTCAGCGGCGGGGGTGCGCTCCGAATGGACGATGCCGCTGCCCGCGGTCATCAGATTGCACGCCCCCGGTCGGATCGTCGCGAGGGTACCAAGGCTGTCGCGATGGTCGATCGCGCCTTCGAACAGATAGGTGACCGTCGCGAGATTGATATGCGGGTGCGGACGCACGTCCATACCGCGCCCGATGTCGAAATGCGCAGGACCGAACTGGTCGACGAAGATGAACGGGCCGACCATCGTCCGCGCCTTGTTCGGCAGCGTCCGGCGCACTTCGAAAGCGCCGAGATCATGGGTCGAGGGGGTGATGATGTCCATGGTCAGTCCAGTCTTTCCAGCGCTTTGCGCGTCTTTTCACTTTCGACATTGCCGGTGTTTAGCGTCGAATTGGGTTCGAGCAGCAGCACCTGACATTCGCCATCCAGCGCCTCGGGGCAATGTTCGGTGCCGTGCGGTACGATGATGAATTCGCCGGGTTCGACGACCACGTCGCCGGTGCGCAGCCCCATCCTCATCCGCCCCGCGACGACGAGGAACAATTCATCATCATGATCATGATGATGCCAGTCGAACTTGCCGTCGAACTTCACCAGCTTGACCTGGAAATTGTTGATGTCGCCCGCGACGCGGGGGTTCCAGTGATCGTGGAAGGTCGCGAAGGCGGCGGCGAGGTTGACCTTGTCCGGCATCGTCATTCTCCCGGTGCGGTCGCCTTGATCGCGAGCGCGTGGACGCGCTGCCCCGGCAGGTCGCCGAGCGCCTTGTTCACCGCGCGTTGCCGCGCGACACGGTTCAGGTCGGCAAAGCCCGCCCATTCGATCGTCAGGCTGAAGTGCGATTCGCCGCTGCCGTCGTCGCCGGCGTGGCCATGATGGCTGGCGCTGTCGTTGTTCAGCGTGAAGTTTGCGTCGGGAAAGGCTGCACGAAGCAGGCTTTCCATTTCTTGCTGTGCGGGGCCTTTGTTGCTCATGGGGTTGACCATAAACGCTTCGTCGCCAAATTATAAGGCCTCCCCGAGGTCAGATTCCCCGATTCCGAAAGCCTGTTTTGCCGTCTCCGTCCCGCCCCTCCCGTTTTCACGGCCGCGTTCCCCGTGAGGAATCCTGCGCTGCGCCCGGATGCCGCGAGCCGGGCGAATTTCGCGCGCCGATGTCGTGGACGCGATCGCCCGACGGGCCGCCGCAATATCGCTGGCTCTGCCTCGACCATGTGCGCGAATTCAACGCGGGTTACAATTTCTTCGAAGGCATGAGCGCCGACCAGATCATCGAAGCGCAGTCGCCGACCGCGGGCTGGGAAACCGAAAGCCGTACGTTCCGCGCCGCGGGCAGCGCCGACCTGCCGCCGCGCTGGGCCGATTTCAGGGATCCGATCGACGCGCTCGGCGCCCGGTTCCGCCAGCGGATGGACGAAGCGCGGCGCGAAGCGGCAAACCCCGGCCTGTCGCGCGAGGAACATGCCGCGATGCGATTGCTCGCCCTGCCCGCCGATGCCGACCGCGCGGCGCTGCGGCGGCGTTACAGCGAACTCGTTCGGCGCTATCATCCCGACCGCAACGGCGGCGACCGCAGTTTCGAGTCGCGGCTGGGCGAAGTCGTCGCGGCGTACCAGCTGCTCCGCAAGACAAAGGCGTTCGCATAGGGAGACGTGCGATGACCGACCTGAACGAGACAAGAATCGACGTGGTCCGCCGCCACATGGCGCTGGAAATTACGCACGACTGGGACGGCGTTATCGCGACCTTTGACCATCCGCGATATGAATTGCTGGGTCCGGGAACGGTCTTCGATGGCGAGACCGCAGTGCGATCCTATTTTGCCGCGTCGCGCGAACCCTTTCCGGATCAGGCGAACGAAGTCATTGCGATCGCCGCCGACACAGCGACCGACACGGTGCTGGTCGAATTCTGGCTCACTGGCACGCATCTCGGCCCGCTGAAGCTTGGACCGCGCACGATCGAGCCGACCGGCAAGGCGTTCCGCATTCGTATGGCCGCCAGTTTCGAATTTGCGCCCGGCAGCAACAAGATCGTCTGCGAACGGCCCTATTACGACCAGTCGGCCGTGATGAAGGCGCTCGGCCTGCTCTGAAAAGGCGTTGCAAGCCGCAACCCATGGCGATACCGCGACGGCGAAGCGCCGGGGAACCGGCGACTCTCCCCTTATCGTTTCGCTGGACCTTGTGACATGACCGATATCCCGAACAGCCTTCCCGACCATCACGGATCGACGCTCCTTTCGGCGCCCGATGTCGAGATCGATGCGCGCGAGGTGTTCGGGGTCAACATCGACATGAAGGTTCCCGCGTTCAGCGAAGCCGACGAACGCGTTCCCGACCTCGATCCCGCCTATGTCTTTGACGGCGACACGACGCTCGCGATCCTCGCGGGGTTCAAATATAATCGCCGCGTGATGGTGCAGGGCTATCATGGCACCGGCAAATCGACGCATATCGAACAGGTTGCGGCGCGCCTCAAATGGCCGTGCATCCGCGTCAATCTCGACGCGCATATCAGCCGCATCGACCTGGTCGGCCGCGACGCGATCGTTCTGCGTGACGGCCAGCAGGTCACCGAATTTCGCGAAGGGCTGCTCCCCTGGGCGCTGCAAACCCCGACCGCGCTCGTCTTCGACGAATATGACGCCGGCCGCCCCGACGTGATGTTCGTGATCGACGCGAACAAGGAAGAGCTGGCGATCAAGGAAGCCAATGTCCTTGGCATCCCCGTCGTCGCGATCCTCGATTCGAACGTCTCGCCCGACGGCATCGCGTTCCCGGTTCCGGCGAACGATGACGCCGCGCGCGCCATCCGCATGTATTGCGACGCGGTGGCCCAGGCGGCGACCCGTGGCGGCCAGCAGGCCCGTGCGAACCGCGGCGAAGATCTCGGCGCCGCAGTCGAGCCCGTCGCCGAAGCGGCACTGACCGAAGAAGCAGCCGCTCCGGTTGCTGAAGACGTCCCGGCCGTCGAAGCCGCTCCGGCTGTCGACACCGCTCCGGTGACCGAAGACGAACAGGTCCCGGCCGAAGCCGCTGCCGAAACCGAACGTCAGAGCGACGCCTAAGCGCGCCTGAATGACGGGGCGGCGCGCTGCGAACGGCAGCCGCCGCCCTTGGTCATCGTTTTGACTTGTCGCGCCGCCACGCGTGCGGCGCATGCAGTCCCGATTACGGGATTGCTCCACACTGGAAAGGATCACCCATGGCTGAAATTACGGCCGCTCTCGTCAAGGAACTGCGCGACCGCACGGGCGCAGGCATGATGGATTGCAAAAGAGCCCTCGCCGAAAACAACGGCGACATCGAAGCATCGATCGACTGGCTGCGCACCAAGGGTCTCGCTGCTGCCGCCAAGAAGGCCGGCCGCGTTGCCGCCGAAGGCCTCGTTGGCGTTGCCACCGACGGCAATCGCGGCGCGATGGTCGAAGTGAACAGCGAAACCGACTTCGTTGCGAAGAACGAGCAGTTCCAGACTTTCGTTCGCGACGTCACCCAGGTCGCACTCGCCGGCAACATCTCGGACATCGACGCCCTCGGCGCATCGGCTTATCCGTCGGGCGGCACCGTCACCGAACAGCTGACGCAGAACATCTCGACGATCGGTGAAAACCAGTCGCTGCGCCGTTCGGTCATCGTCTCGGTGAACTCGGGCGTCGTCACCGCCTATGTCCACAACGCCGCCGCCCCCGGCATGGGCAAGATCGGGGTGCTTATCGCGCTCGAATCGACCGCCGGTGCCGATGTTCTTGAACCGCTGGGCAAGCAGCTCGCGATGCACGTTGCGGCGGCGAACCCGCTGGCGCTGAACGGCGACGACCTCGACGCCGACCTCGTTGCGCGCGAACGTGCGATCGCCGAAGAAAAGGCCGCCCAGTCGGGCAAGCCCGCCGAAATCGTGTCGAAGATGGTCGATGGCTCGATCGCGAAGTTCCGCAAGGAAAACGCGCTGCTGTCGCAGCTGTTCGTGATGGACGGCAAGACCCCGGTCGCCGAAGTCGTTGCCGCTGCCGGCAAGGATGTCGGCGCGACGATCACGCTGAAGGGCTTCGTCCGCTTCCAGCTCGGTGAAGGCATCGAGAAGGAAGAAAGCGATTTCGCGGCGGAAGTCGCGGCTGTCGCCGGCGTTTAAAAGAAACGCGCGACTGCTGCGTCCAACGCGCGGCAGTCCGCTTGGCAATGGCGCGTACCCGCTCTAGGGTGCGCGCCATTCGCTTATTCATCGATTACATAAGGTTCCCCCGATCATGGCTCTGCCCGGCATGAAACGTATCTTGCTGAAACTTTCGGGCGAGGCGCTGATGGGCTCGAGCGCCTTCGGCATCGACCCCGAAACCGTTGCGAGCATGGCGGCCGAGGTCAAGGAAGCCAAGGATCGCGGGCTCGAAATCTGTCTCGTCATCGGCGGCGGCAACATCTTTCGCGGCATGGCGGGCGCCGCCAAGGGCATGGACCGCGCGCAGGCCGACTATATGGGCATGCTGGCGACCGTGATGAACGCGCTCGCAATGCAGAATGCGCTCGAACAGCTTGGCGTCGAAACGCGCGTCCAGTCGGCGATCGAGATGGACAAGGTGTGCGAACCCGTGATCCGCCGCCGCGCCGAACGCCATATGGAAAAGGGCCGTGTCGTGATCTTTGCCGCGGGCGTCGGCGCCCCCTATTTCACGACCGACAGCGGCGCGGCGCTTCGCGCGGCCGAGATGAAGTGCGATGCGTTGCTGAAGGGCACCAGCGTCGACGGCGTCTATAACGCCGATCCCAAGAAGGATCCGACCGCAGTCCGTTACGACACATTGAGCTATGACCGCGTGCTCGCCGACAATCTGAAGGTGATGGACGCCAGCGCGGTGGCGCTGTGCCGCGACAATCATATTCCGATCGTCGTGTTCAATATTCGCGAGCCGGGCAATCTGGCGCGCGTGCTGGCGGGCGAGGGTGTTTCCACTGTCGTCGGCGACGCAGCCTGACAAGAATCAAGAGAGGAAAAGACGATGGCGAAATATGACAAGGCCGACCTTGAGCGCCGCATGCACGGCGCGGTCGAATCGCTGAAGAGCGATCTTGCGGGCCTGCGTACCGGCCGCGCGCACACCGCGCTGCTCGATCCGGTGACGGTCGAAGTCTATGGCAGCCATATGCCGTTGAACCAGGTCGCGTCGGTCAGCGCGCCCGAAGCGCGCATGCTGACGGTTCAGGTTTGGGACAAATCGAACGTCGGCCCGGTGGACAAGGCGATCCGCTCGGCGGGGCTCGGCCTCAACCCGATCGTCGATGGTCAGGTGTTGCGCCTGCCGATCCCCGAAATGACGCAGGAGCGCCGCAAGGAATTGTCGAAGCTCGCCGGCAAATATGCCGAGGCGGCGCGCATCGCGGTGCGCAACGTCCGCCGCGACGGCATGGACAATTTGAAGGCCGACGAAAACAAGAAGGAAATCAGCGAGGACGAACGCAAGCGCCATGAGACCGAGGTGCAAAAGCTGACCGACGCGACGATTGCCGAACTCGACGCCGCCGCGACCGCCAAGGAAAAGGAAATCCTGGGCTAGTGGACCGGGCGGCTTTCGGGACCCTTTGCAGATTATGACGACCTCAGCCGCCAGCCACGGCGCGCGCCATGTCGCCATCATCATGGACGGCAATGGCCGCTGGGCCAAAAAGCGCCTTTTGCCCCGCGTCGCCGGTCACAAGGCCGGGGTCGAGGCGGTGCGGACGATCGTGCGCGCCGCGGGCGATCTCGGCATCGAGGCGATGACGCTCTATGCCTTCTCCTCCGAAAACTGGAAACGGCCCGAGGAAGAGGTCAGCGACCTGATGGGGCTGATGAAACGCTTCATCCTGAGCGATCTCGAAGAGTTCGCCGCGAACGATGTGAAGCTGAAAGTGATCGGCAACTGGCGTGCGCTGGCGCCCGACGTCGTCAAGCTGATCGAAAATGCGCTCGAGCGCACCGCCGGAAACAAGCGCACCACGCTCGCGGTCGCGCTCAACTATGGCGCGCAGGACGAACTGGTGCGCGCGGCAACGGCCGCGGCGGCATCGGGCGACGTCAGCGAGGCGTCGATCGAAGCGCATCTCGACACCGCCGACATGCCGCCGCTCGACCTGCTCATCCGCACGTCGGGCGAGGTCCGGCTGTCGAATTTCCTGCTGTGGCAGTCGGCCTATGCCGAGCTTTATTTCACCGACATTCTCTGGCCGGACTTCAAACCGGCCGATCTCAAGGCGGCGCTCGATCATTTCGCGCGCCGCGATCGTCGTTACGGGGGACTTTAGGGCATGGCGGCAGCGGGCAAGTCGGATCTGTGGGTGCGGGCGGGATCGGCGATCGTGCTGTTTGCGATCGCGGGCACCGCGCTGTGGTTCGGCGGTCTTGCTTTCGGTCTGTTGCTGCTCGTCGGGGGCGCTTTGGTCCTCGTCGAATGGTTCGCGCTCGTACGCGCAATGACGCTTGGCAGCGGCGCCAAAGCGGCGCTGAGCGCGCTCGGGCCCATCCTCGTCCTCGGCGCGATGGCGGGGCTCTGGTTCATCCGCGATGCGCTTGGCATGACCGCCGCGCTTTGGGTTTTCGGCATGGTCTGGGCGACCGACATCGGTGCATATTTTGCTGGCCGCGCCTTTGGCGGCGCACGCCTCGCACCCAAAATCAGCCCTTCGAAGACATGGTCGGGATTGATCGGCGGCATGGTCGCCGCGCTGATCGCCAGCGCCACCATCGGCGACCGCGCGGGTATCGTCGGGGTGCCGCTGTGGATCGGCCTCTTCATGGGACTGCTCGCGCAGCTCGGCGATCTCGCACAAAGCTGGATGAAGCGTCGCGCCGGGGTCAAGGATTCGGGCAAGCTCATCCCGGGTCACGGCGGGCTGTTCGACCGCGTCGACGGCGTGCTGCCGGTCGCGCTGCTGCTCGGCGCACTGGCGTTCGCAGGGCATATCGCCGTGCGGGCGGTGATCTGACATGACGCGCCGCCTTTCGCTGTTCGGCGCGACGGGTTCGGTCGGGCAATCGACCCTCGATCTCGTCCGCCGCGACGGCGAGGCGTGGAAGGTCGGGGTGCTGACCGCGAACAGCGACGTCGCCGAGCTGGCGAAGCTCGCGAAAGAGTTCCGACCCGACATCGCGGTAATTGCCGATGAAACGCTCTATGGCGCGCTGAAACAGGCTCTCGCCGGAACCGGCATCGAAATCGCCGCAGGGGCCGACGCGCTGGTCGAAGCCGCGCAGCGGCCCACCGATCTCGTGATGGCGGCGATTGTCGGCACCGCCGGCCTCGCGCCGACAATGGCGGCGCTTGCCGCCGGCTACGACGTCGCGCTCGCCAACAAGGAAGCTTTGGTGTCGGCGGGCGAACTGATGACCGCCGTGGCGCGGACATCGGGCGCGACGATCCTGCCGGTCGACAGCGAGCATAATGCGATCTTCCAGTGCCTCGCGGGCGGGCGCATCGATCAGGTGCGCCGTATTATCCTGACCGCCAGCGGCGGCCCCTTCCGCACGATGAGCGCCGCCGACATGGCCGGCGTCACGCCCAAACAGGCCGTCGCGCATCCCAACTGGTCGATGGGCGCCAAGATCAGCGTCGATTCGGCGACGATGATGAACAAGGGTCTTGAACTGATCGAGGCGCATCACCTGTTCCCCGTCGGGCTCGAACGGATCGAAATCCTCGTCCACCCGCAATCGGTGATCCACAGCCTCGTCGAATATATCGATTGTTCGACCTTGGCTCAGCTTGGCTCGCCCGACATGCGCATCCCGATCAGCAGCGCGCTCGCCTGGCCGCAACGGATGGCGACGCCGTGCGCGCCGCTCGACCTCGCGAGCATCGCGCGGCTCGATTTCGAGGCGCCCGACGAGGTGCGTTTCCCCGCGACCGCGCTTTGCCGCGCCGCGATTGCCGAGGGCGGCGCGCGCCCCGCGCAGCTCAACGCCGCGAACGAGGTGGCGGTCGCCGCTTTCCTTGCCGGACGCATATCCTTTCCCGCGATCGTCGATACCGTGCGCCGCGTGATCGAGGCTACGGAACCTGCGGCCCCCTCATCGCTTCAGGACATATTCAGCGTCGATACCGCATCGCGTGCGGCTGCCCGATATTTTGTGGACCAATATGAACCTGCCTGACATTCCTATGTGGCTTTATCCGGTCGCGTTCCTCGCGGTCCTCGGCCCGCTCGTATTCGTTCATGAATATGGGCACTATATCGTCGGTCGCTGGTGCGGGGTGAAGGCCGAAACCTTCTCGATCGGTTTCGGCCGCAAGATCCTCGGCTGGACCGACAAGCGCGGCACCGAATGGAAGATCGGCTGGTTGCCGCTTGGCGGCTATGTCCAGTTCGCGGGCGATCGTGACGCGGTCAGCCAGCCCGACGCGACCTGGCATCAACTGCCCGCTGCGGAAAAGTCGCACACATTTCCGGCTCAGCCGGTATGGAAGCGCGCGTTGATCGTCGCTGCGGGGCCGGTCACCAACTTCCTGTTCGCGATTGCCATCTTCGCCGGATTTTTCATGGTCTATGGCGCACCGCAGACCCCGCCGGTGGTGAGCGTGGTCGCACCGCAAAGCGCGGCCGCCGAGGCCAGGCTGCAGCCGGGCGATCGCATCGCCGCGATCAACGGCCGGACCATGGAAACCTTCGACGATATTCGCCTCGCGATCAGCTACGACCTCGGCAAACCGGCAAGGCTGGATATCGAACGCGGCGCCGAACGGTTCGAAGTCACGCTGCGTCCGCGGATCATTTCGGAAAAGGATCCGTTCGGTAACAAGGCCGAGCGGGCGATCATCGGCATCCTGCCCGGCGCGCCGGTGTATACCGACGTCGGTCCGTTGACGGCGGTGCAGGCGGGCGCGACCCAGACCTGGGCGATGGTGCGTCTGACAGGCAATATCCTCGGGCAGTTTCTGACCGGGCAGCGGTCGGTCAAGGAAATGGGCGGGCCGATCCGGATCGCCAAACAGTCGGGCGAAATGGCTTCGCTCGGCATCGCGGCCCTGATCTTCTTCGTCGCCTTTATTTCCATCAATCTGGGGTTCATCAACCTGTTGCCATTGCCGATGCTCGATGGTGGTCATTTGCTATTCTACGCTTATGAATCGGTTCGGCGGCGTCCTGCTCCGCCGCAGGTGCAGGAATGGGCTTTTCGATTCGGCTTTGCGGCGGTCGTTACACTGATGCTGGTCGTGACTTTCAACGATTTGGGCTCATTGGGCCTGTGGGACGGGATCGCGCGCTTGATTGGCTAGCGAGTCTGGGGCAGGAGTGCGCGCAGCCCGCGGTCAGGCGGGTTTGTCGCTTTTGAGTTATTTTTTCGGGATGAACAGCGTGGCTTCACACAAATTCTCGGCGCGGACACAGCTGTCGGCCCTCCTCATGGCAGGAACGATGCTTGGCGCGCCGGTGATGGCGCAGGAAGTTGCGCCGCCGCCCGTACCCGCTCCCGCCGTTCCGGCGCCCGCGCGCGAAGCGGTGCCGACCGCAACGACGGTTCAATCGATCACCGTCGTGGGCAACCAGCGGCTCGAGGCGCAGACGATCCTCTCGTATCTGCGTTTGCGCGTTGGGCAGCAATATGACCGTTCGGTGCTCGATCAGGCACTGAAGGATCTCGCGGCCACCGAGTTGTTCAAGGATTTCCAGATCAGCGACAACGCCGGTGCGCTGACGATTCAGGTCGCCGAGAACCCGGTGATCAACCGCGTCATCCTCGAAGGCAACAAGCGCCTGAAGGAAGACAAGGTCCGGCCCGAAATCAAGCTTGCGCCGCGCCAGATCTTCACGCGCTCGAAGGTCCGCGCCGACGTTGCGCGTATCATCGAGCTCTACAAGCGCCAGGGTCGCTTTGCCGCGACGGTCGAGCCCAAGATGGTGTCGCTCGACCAGAACCGCGTCGATGTCGTGTTCGAAATCAACGAAGGGCCGAAGTCGAAAGTCCGCCAGATCAACATCATCGGCAACGAGAAGTTCAGCGACGGCGACCTCAAGGGCGAGATGGCGACGAAGCAGTCGAGCCTGATGACGATCCTGTCGTCGAACACCAGCTATGACCCCGATCGCCTCGCCTATGACCAGCAGAAGCTGCGCCTCTTCTACCTGACCAACGGCTATGCCGATTTCCGTGTGATTTCGGCGGTGGCGGAGCTGACGAGCAACAAGCAGGACTTCATCATCACCTATGTGGTCGAGGAAGGCGAGCGCTACAAGTTCGGCGACATCGACGTGAAGAGCGAAATCCGCGACTTCCAGCCCGAAATGCTGAAGAAGCTGCTGCCGATGCACACGGGCGACTGGTATGATGCCAAGCAGGTCGAGGACACGGTCGAAAGCCTGAGCGAGACTGCGGGCCTGTTCGGTTACGCCTTTGCCGACATCAATCCCGAATTCCGCCGCGATCCCGAAACCAGGACGATGGCGATCACGTTCAACGTCGCCGAAAGCCCGCGTACGTACGTCGAGCGGATCGACGTCAACGGCAATACGCTGACCCACGACAAGGTCGTGCGCCGCGAATTCCGTCTGAACGAGGGCGATGCCTTCAACAGCTTCGGCATCAAGCGTACCGAGAACCGCATCAACAGCCTTGGCTATTTCCAGGAAAATCTGGAAATCGAGCGCAAGGAAGGCAGCACGCCCGATCGCATCATCCTCGAAACCAATGTCGAGGAAAAGCCGACCGGCGAACTGTCGCTGTCGGCCGGTTTCTCGTCGATCGAGAATTTCCTCCTCCAGGCGTCGATCCGCCAGCGCAACTTCCGCGGCCTTGGGCAGCAGCTCCAGGCATCGGTCAACTATTCGAGCTATTCGAAATCGATCGAACTCGGGTTTACCGAACCCTATCTGTTCGACCGCAATATTTCCGTGGGCGGCAGCGTCTATCGCCGCGATCTGAACTCGTTCAACTTCATCAACAATGACCGCCGGACGACGTTCCAGCAGGTCACGACCGGCTTGCAGCTTAACGCCGGCGTGCCGCTCACCGAATTCATGTCCTTCTTTGCGCGCTACAGCATCAACTTCGACGATGTGACGCTCGACAGGGGGGTTTATTATTTCGGCGACCAGTGCGACCCCCTCGTTGCCGGCCGCTATCTGTGCGACGCGATCGGCAACCGCACGACTTCGCTGCTCGGCTACACGCTCGCCTATGATGACCGCGACAATCGCATCCGCCCGACGCGCGGCCAGTCGCTGTCGCTCAGCCAGGATTTCGCGGGCCTTGGCGGCAGCGTCAAATATGTCCGCACGCGTTTGAACGGATCGAAGCACTTCAACCTCGGCAGCCGCTTCATCCTCAACGTCTCGGCCGAAGGCGGCTACATCTACCCGTTCGGCGGTCGTCCGACCCCGACGAGCGACAAAGTCCGCCTGACCGACCGCTTCTTCCTCGGCGAGCCGCAGATGCGCGGTTTCGATATTCGCGGCGTCGGCCCGCGCGTCATCCGCTATTCGGTCAACAATCTCGATCCCGCCAACCCGATTGTCGTCACGGACGGCGACGGCGGTGATCGCGGCCAGATCGACGACGCGCTCGGCGGGCGTGCTTATTATCAGGGCCGGATCGAACTCGATATTCCGCTCGGCACCGGTGCGAAGGAAATGGGGCTTCGCCCGTCGATCTTCCTCGACGTCGGGTCGGTGTTCAGCGTTCGCAGGCCGCAGTTGACGACGCTCGCGAATTTCAGGGAAACGGACCCCAACGCGCCCGGTTTCGGCCTCACCAAGTCGCTTTGCCGCAACGCGAACACGGGCGTCACCCAGTTCGCGACGGAGACGACAACGACGCCGACGGGCGGCGTCCCGACGGGGACGGGACAATATACGACCTGTCCGACCGATTTCTCTCGCCTCGATCCGTTCGAAGAACGCTTCTTCGGCGATACGTGGATGCCGCGCGTCTCGATCGGTGCCGGGGTCAACTGGAACTCTCCTTTCGGTCCCTTCCGGATCGACTTCGCTTACGCCCTTCGCAAAGAAGAGGGCGACGACACAAAACGCTTCTCATTCAATGTAGGAACTCAATTCTAATGAAGAAAATTCTCGTCGCTTCGGCGCTGGCCATGGCCACGCTGTCGGTTTCGCCCATCCTGTCGGCCCCGGCCATCGCCCAGGCAAAGGGGGTCGGCGTCGCCGACGTCCGCGTCGCGGCTGCCCGTTCGAACGCTTTCACCGTTGCCAGCGGGCAGATCGAGACCACCTACAAGGCGCAGATCGATCAGCAGCAGTCGCGCGGCCAGACGCTTCAGGCGGAGGTCAACGTCCTGATCGCCAAGTATAACGAAGAAATCAAAAAGACGCCGCGCAACGAAACCGCGGTCGCCGCTGCCGGCAAGGCTGTGCAGGACAAGCAGCGCGCCGCGCAGGCTGAACTCGGTCAGATCGGCGCGCCCGTCGATCTCGCCATCGCCTATGTCGAGGACCAGATCAGCATTCGCATGAACGAAGCGATCAAGGCCGCGATGACCGCAAAGAAGGTCGACCTGCTGGTCAACCCCGAGGCGGTGATTGCGCGCGAAAACAATGTCGACATCACCGACGCAGTCGTCGCCGAACTCAACCGCATCCTGCCTAACGTGTCGACCGCGGTTCCGGCCGGTTACCAGCCCGGCCAGCTCGTCCAGCAGCGTAACCAGCAGCTGATGGATCAGGCGCGTGCCACGCAGGGCGCACGTCCCGCAACCCCGGCTCCGGCGCCGACGGGCACCGCACCGACGACCCGCTAAGTCGCATGACCGACGGGGAAAAGTCTGACGGCGCACTGGGTCCGGTGGATATCCGCCGGATCCTGACGCTGCTGCCGCATCGGTATCCGATGCTGCTCGTCGACCGGGTGGAATCGATGGTGAAGGACACCTCGATCCACGCGGTCAAGGCGGTGACGATGAACGAGCCCTTCTTTCAGGGCCATTTCCCCGGTCGGCCGATCATGCCCGGCGTCCTCATCGTCGAGGCGCTGGCGCAGGCCGGCGGCATTCTCGCGATCGAATCGCTCGGCCTCGGCGGCTCGGGCAAGCTCGTTTATTTCATGGGCATTGACGGCGTGAAGTTCCGCAAGCCCGTCGAACCCGGCGTGCTGCTCGATCTCCACGTCACGATCCTTCAGGCGAAGCGGAATATCTGCAAGTTCGAAGGCAAGGCGATGCTGGGCGGCCAGCTGGCAGCCGAATGCCAGTTCACCGCCATGATCGCCGATCCGCCGAGCGACTGAGGCCGCCACTGTTTTCTATCGTCACCCCGGACCTGATCCGGGGTCCATGACGCCGATGCGGCCATGGATGCGGGATCAAGTCCGGCATGACGAGGGCAGGGTGTTGCATTTCACATCATAGGCCACTAAAGGCCGCACCTTCGCGTCCCCGGACGCACAGACTCACAGCTAGCTGGTCGGTAACCAGCGGCACAGGAGCCAGGAAACATGAAAAAAGATATCCACCCCGCGTACCACATGATCACCGTCAAGATGACCGATGGCACCGAATATCAGACGCGCTCGACCTGGGGCAAAGAGGGCGACACGATGACGCTCGAAATCGACCCCACCGCGCACCCGGCATGGACCGGCGGCACCGGACGCATGCTCGACGCTGCGGGCCAGGTCGCCAAGTTCAACAAGCGTTTCGGTGGTCTCACCCTCAAGCGCTAAGCCTTCGGGCCTTAGCCTAAAACCTTTGCAAGCGCGCTTTGCCACCCGGCAAGGCGCGTTTTGCGTTTCTCGGCATCCAGCGCAGGGGTGAAGCGCGTCGCGGTTCCGCGCATCGCCTTGGCTGCGCTCGACAGGTCGGGATAAAGTCCCGCACCCGTCGCGGCGAGCATCGCGGCGCCAAGCGCGGTGCTCTCGACGAAATCGGGCCGCTCGACCGTCAGGTCGAGGATGTCGGCCAGGTCCTGCGCCATCCAGTCGTTCGCGGCCATGCCGCCGTCGATGCGGAGGTCGGCCCAGTCGACGCCGTCGGCGGCGAAGGCCGATTTCAGGTCGTGCGCCTGATAGGCCATCGCTTCGAGCGCCGCGCGCGCGACATGCGCCTTGCCCGTCGCAAAATTCAGCCCCGATATCGCCGCGAGCGCATCGGGCCGCCAGTGCGGCGCGCCAAGCCCGGTGAGGGCGGGGACCATATAGACCCCGCCATTGTCGGTCACCGAACGCGCGAGGCCTTCGCTTTCGCCTGCGTTCGCGAGCAGGCCGAGCCCGTCGCGCAGCCATTTGATCAGGCTCCCCGCGACGAACACCGATCCCTCCAGCGCATAGGAGCGGACATCGCCTTCCTGCACCAGCACCGTCGCGAGCAGGCGATGGTTCGATATGGGGCGCGTTGTGCCGCTCGCTGACAGGATGAAGGCGCCGGTGCCAAAGGTCGCCTTCGTCTGCCCCGGCGAAAGGCACGCCTGCCCGATCGTCGCGGCCTGCTGGTCGCCTGCCATGCCGCAAATCGGGATCGCGCCGCCGAACAGCGCGGGATCGCTCTTGCCGACCGTCGTCGTGCAGCCGGTGATTTCGGGAAGCAGCGTCATCGGTACGCCCAGCAGGTCGCACAGGTCGGTATCCCAGCCGCCGCGGCCGTTGATGTCCATCAACAAGGTGCGCGATGCGTTGCTTGCGTCGCTGACATGCACCCCGCCGGTCAGGCGATAGATCAGATAGGATTCGATCGTCCCCACCGCGAGCTTGTCGCCAGCTTCTTTCAGCTGCGGCCAGTTTTTCAGCGCCCAGCCGATCTTGGTCCCCGAAAAATAGGGATCGAGCAACAGCCCGCTTTTCGCCTGCACCCGGGTTTCGTGGCCCGCCTCTTTCAGCGCCGCACAGTCGGCGGCCGAGCGCCGGTCCTGCCACACGATCGCGGGCGCGAGCGGCTCGCCGGTCGTCCGGTCCCAGAACACCACCGTTTCGCGCTGGTTGGTGATCCCGATAGCGGCGACATGGTCGGCGCCGCCCGCCTGCGCGATCATCTCGCGCGTGCAGGCGAGAGTCGCTTCCCAAATCTCGCTGGCATCATGTTCGACGAGGCCGGGGCCAGGGTAATGTTGCTGGATTTCGCGCTGCGCGCTGCCCAGCGGGATGCCGTCGGCACCGAAAAGCATCGTGCGCGTCGACGTGGTTCCCTCGTCGATGACGATGATTTTCTCGGCCATATCGCTCTCCCTCTTTTGCCTGTGATGCAAAAAGAAAGCCGCGCCGACAAGCTGCACGACACTTACATTCGTATCCGGCTTGCAAAATTGCGGCGGCTATGCCATATATTGTGCAGCGCAGCATGGCGGGACCACCCGCCGCAGCCACCGGCAGCGTGATTTTCCCGCCCAATCTCAGGCGCGGGACGAGCCGGAACCGCGCTATTGTCCCCAGAGGCACCCTTTCACGCGGGTCGTTTCGAACCCGCGGCCCGTGCGCCGTCCGTTCGATCCGAACGGATGCGCCTGCGCGTCGCCCATAGTGAGTATCTTATGACGACTTTTAACGACTTTGGCCTGCACGCCGACATCAATCGCGCGCTTGCCGCCAAGGATTATACCCAGCCGACCCCGATTCAGATCCAGGCGATCCCGCCGCTGATGAAGGGCCGCGACCTGTGCGGCATCGCGCAGACGGGCACCGGCAAGACCGCCGGCTTTTCGCTGCCGTCGATCCACCATCTTCTGACCTATCCGCATCGCGCCAATCCGCGTAGCTGCCGCATGCTGGTGCTCGCGCCTACGCGCGAGCTCGCCGCGCAGATCGCGCAGAGCTGCCGCGACTATGGCCGTTTTACCAAGCTCAGCGTCACGACCGTCTTCGGCGGGGTGCCGATCAACAAGCAGATCCGCGACCTGTCGAGCGGCGTCGACATCCTCGTCGCCACCCCGGGCCGCCTGCTCGACCTGATCGACCAGCGCGCGCTGCGCCTCGACGACGTCGAAATCTTCGTCCTCGACGAAGCCGACCAGATGATGGACATGGGCTTCATCCATTCGCTGCGCCGCGTTGCCAAGCTGCTGCCGTCGCGCCGTCAGAATCTGTTCTTCTCGGCCACGATGCCGAAGGAAATCGCGCACCTCGCCGAACAGTTTCTCAACGATCCGGTCACCGTGTCGGTCACGCCGGCAGCAACCACGGTCGAAAAGATCAGCCAGTTCGCGACCTTCGTCGAACAGAAGGAAAAGCAGGCGCTTCTTCATTCGATCGTCGCCAGCGAAGAGATCGACCGCGCGCTGATCTTCACCCGCACCAAGCATGGCGCCGACCGCGTCGTGCGCCACCTGGCGGGCGCCGGGATCAAGGCGATGGCGATCCATGGCAACAAGAGCCAGTCGCAGCGCACCCACGCGCTGCAGGCGTTTCGCTCGGGCGACATCAAGCTGCTCGTCGCCACCGACATCGCCGCGCGCGGCATCGACGTGTCGGGCGTTTCGCATGTCATCAACTTCGAAATCCCGAACGTGCCCGAACAATATGTTCACCGTATCGGCCGCACCGCGCGCGCCGGCGCAGAGGGCAAGGCGATCAGCTTCATCGCTCCCGATGAGCGTCCGTACATGAAAGACATCGAGCGCGTCACGCGGTCGAAGTCCGAACCGATGCCGCTGCCCGAGAATTTCAACGAGCTGGTGCGCAACCTGCCCAAGCCCGTTGCGGGTCCCCGCGACACCGGCAGCCAGGGTCGTGACCCCAATCGTCAGCGTCAGGACGCCAATCGCGGACGCAATGGCGGCAAGCCGCAAGGCGAGCGCGGTCCGCGCCGCGATGGTGCCGCCGGCGATGCGACGGCCGAAGGCCAGCGCAAGCGCCGCTTCCGCCCGCGCAGCAAAAGCGTCGGCGCACACAAGGGCGCGGTAACCCGCGTCGGTTGACGCGCCGCTGACACCCGCTAGACCCTTCGCCCAACGATGATGGGCGAAGGGGCAGCGGATGACGGACGGCGAAACAGCAGGCAAGGCACCCATCGACAGCCGGCAGAGCGAACGCAAGGTGATCCTCGCCTCGTCGCTCGGCACGGTTTTCGAATGGTATGATTTCTACCTCTACGGCCTGCTCGCCACGATCATCTCGGCGCAATTCTTTTCGGGCGTCAACGAAACCACCGGCTTTATCTTTGCACTCGCGGCGTTTGCGGCGGGCTTTGCCGTTCGTCCCTTCGGTGCCTTGTTTTTCGGGCGCATCGGCGATCTCGTCGGACGCAAGAACACCTTCCTCGTCACGATGGGGCTCATGGGCGCGTCGACCTTTCTTGTCGGCATTCTCCCCAGCTATGCGTCGATCGGCGTCGCTGCACCGATTCTGCTCGTCGTCCTGCGATTGCTCCAGGGCCTCGCGCTCGGCGGCGAATATGGCGGCGCCGCCACATACGTCGCAGAACATGCGCCCGACGGCAAACGCGGCCTCTTCACCAGTTTCATCCAGACCACCGCAACGCTCGGGCTCTTTGCGGCGCTCGGCGTCGTCATCGCGATCCGCTCGGTCATCGGCGAGGAAGCGTTTGCCGATTGGGGCTGGCGTATTCCTTTCCTGATCTCGGTCATCCTGCTCGGCGTTTCCCTCTGGATCCGCCTCCAGCTCGAGGAAAGCCCGGTCTTCAAACAGATGAAGGAGGAAGGCACGACCTCGAAGGCGCCGCTGACCGAAGCGTTCGGGCGCTGGGAAAATCTCAAATGGGTCATCGTCGCGCTGTTCGGCGCGGTCGCCGGGCAAGCGGTCGTCTGGTATTCCGGACAATTTTATGCGCTTTTCTTCCTCGAAAAGACGCTGAAGGTCGACGGCGCGACCGCCAACATCCTGATCGCCATCGCGCTCGCGCTCGGCACGCCCTTCTTCATCGTCTTCGGCTGGCTCAGCGACAAGATCGGCCGCAAGCCGATCATCCTCGCGGGCTGCGCGCTTGCGGCACTGACCTATTTCCCGGCATTCCACATGCTGACGTCCGCCGCCAATCCGGCGATGGCGAAGGCGCAGGCGAGCGCGGCGGTCTCGGTCACCGCCGATCCCGGCGCCTGTGCGTTCCAGTTCGACCCGGTCGGCAAGGAGAAGTTCGAAAGCACCGGCTGCGACATCGCCAAATCGGCGCTGGCCAAGGCGGGTGTCAGCTATTCCAGCCATGAACGCGATCGCATCACCGGACAGCCCGCGCAGGTCCGCATCGGCGAGCGCGTGCTGATCGCCCCCGAACCCTGGCGGCTCGCCGAGAATGAGCGGGCGGGGGCTGCCGAGGCGTTCCGGAAGCAACTGGCAGCCGCGACCGCCGACGCCGGATATCCCGCCAAGGCCGATCCCGCGCGGATCAACAAGCCGCTCGTCGTCGCGATCCTCTTCTATCTCGTGCTGCTCGTAACGATGGTCTACGGCCCGATCGCCGCGCTGCTCGTCGAGCTGTTCCCCAGCCGCATCCGCTACACCGCGATGTCGCTGCCCTATCATATCGGCAATGGCTGGTTCGGCGGTTTCCTGCCCACGACGGCGTTCGCGATGGTCGCGGCGACGGGCAATATCTATTATGGCCTTTGGTATCCGGTGATCATTGCGGTGATCACGCTGGTCGTCGGGCTGTTGTTCCTGCCCGAAACATTCCGGCGCAAGATCCACGAATAGCCGGGCGATTGACGCCGGAGGCGCGTGCACTAGGGTCGCGGCGGACAAAGGGTGGGGTTGTGATGGCCAATATCGACGAGGATGAATTCGAACCATTGCCGCCGCGGCGTCCGCTGTTCCGGCGCAAGAGGGTGTTGATCCCGCTCGCGCTGGTGCTGGCCGTCGTGGCGACCTTCTTCGCGCTGCGTACCCCCGATACCGATCGCGACGAAATGATTGCCAAATATGGCGGAGCGAACGCGACCTTCGTCGCAGGGCCGGCGGGACAACAGATTCACTATCGCGATCAGGGCAAACGCGACGGCCCCGCGATCATCCTGATTCATGGTTCCAACGCCAGTCTCCACACCTGGGAGCCGCTGGTAAAGCGCCTCGGCGCCACCTGGCGCATCGTCACGCTCGACCTTCCCGGGCACGGCCTGACGGGTGCGATCCCCGACACCGATTATTCGGCGCAGGGCATGATCGACGCCGTCGATGTCGTCGCCGCCAAGCTCGGGCTCGACCATTTCGTCCTCGGCGGCAATTCGATGGGCGGCTGGGTCAGCTGGCGCTACACGCTGGCGGAACCGCGCCGGGTCGATGCGCTGCTGCTGATCGACGCCAGCGGGATGCCGCTGCGCAAGGGTGAGAAGCGGCCGGAATCGAACGTCGGCTTCCGCGTCCTCGAATATCCGTTCGGCCGCTGGCTGGCGACGCAGATTACTCCGCGCATGCTGGTCGAGCAGTCGCTGCGCGGCTCGGTCGAAAAACAGGAGATCGTCGATGATGCGATGATCGACCGCTATTGGGAATTGCTGCATTTCCCCGGCAATCGCGAGGCGACGGTGCTGCGCGCGCGGATGAACCGCGAACCTGCGATGGCGGCGCGCGTAGGCGACATCGAGGCGCCGACGTTGATCCTGTTCGGCGACAAGGACCGGATCATCAATCCCAGCGCGGCAAAGACGTTCAACGAACGCATAAAGGGGTCGGAGGTCGTGATCCTGCCCGGAATCGGCCATCTGCCGATGGAGGAAGCGCCCGATGCGACCGCCGCGGCGATCGCCGATTTCCTTACGCGGCGGCTTGTTGTCCCGGCACCTGCAAATCCAGAAACGCGCTGATCCGCTCTGAAATCGTCGCGGCATGGGTGAAGGGGAAGAGGTGCGATCCCGGCACGGTCTCCGCCACCGCCCCCTCGATCTGATCGGCGAGCATCTGGCCGTAACAGGCGGGCATCACCCCATCCTGTTCACCCATCAGCACCAGCGTCGGAAGCTGCTTCAAGCCTGACAGGAACCCCACGCTGCTCCATCCCGCCATCGCCGCGGTCTGGTACGCGATGCCCAGCGGGGTGGCGGTCTGGATTTTGAGACCGCTCGCCAGCATGTCGTCGTCGAACATTGCCGCCCATCCGATTCCGGGTGCGCCCATCACGGGCGTCGTCGCCATCAGCACCAGCCGGCGAACGCGGCCCGGAAACTGGATCGCGATCTGTTGCGCCAGCGCGCCGCCCCAGCTGAAACCGGCGACATCGACGACCTTTTGCCCAAAACGGTCGGCAATCTCCATCACCACCGCCGCGATCGTCGGCGCGCCATAAGGCATCAAAGCATCGGGCGAGCCGCCGACCCCGGGCATGTCGAGCGTCCAGACTTCGCGGCCGTGGATCTGTGCGAGCAAAGGCGCCGCAGCGGCGATATCGGCGCCGATCCCGTTGAGGAACAATAGCGGGGTGCCGGCTGCGCCCTCGCGCCAGCGCGCGACGCGCAGGTTGATGCCATAGACATGCTGGGTGCTGATGGCCGGGCGGCCGCTGATCCTGCTCATGGCTTGTGCCTTCGCATGTTTCGATGACACGCGAAAGGCTCGCGGGATTACGCGGCCTGTTTTAGGACGGCGGCGGCCGCCTGCTCGTGGCGCAGACAGTCGAAAATCTTGGCGCCCGCGAGGAATACCGACCCGCTGCATGCAACAAGCAACAGCTTTCCGCCCAGCCCCGGATATTCGTGCAGATAGGCCGCGCCGCGCGCCATCGCCCCGACCGCCAGCGCATAAATGATGAGGCACGCCTCGAAGCGGGTCTTGATGACGAACAGGCGTCCGAGTTTTTTCAGCATCACCATCTATCCAGCAAGAGCCGTGCCACTGGCGCAAATACGGGATTTGGCACGCCGGGCTTATGGTAAACTGTAAGTTAATCCGACAGATATGGGAAGGCCGGGAGCCTAAAAATAGCGCGGAATCGGTCCGACCTGCGGCGTCTGATCGGGAAGCGCGACCTCGACATCGTCGACATAACACCATCCCCAGCCTTCGGGCGGGTCATATCCCTCGATGATCGGGTGTCCGCTTTCCTGAAAATGCGCGCGCGCATGACGGTGCGGCGAATCGTCGCAACATCCGACATGGCCGCACGAACGACAAAGGCGCAGATGGACCCACATGCTGCCGATCGCGAGGCACGCCTCGCACCCCTTCGCACTCGGGACGACGTCTTGGATCGCGGACGCGTGCGAACAGGATGTCATGGCGCTTCCTTCATGCTTCAGTGCGACCGCGCAAACCAGATGACGTGCCGCGGCCCCTTGCCATTGCTTCGCGCGCGAACGCCGACCTCATCGACCTGGAAATCCGCGGCCGCCAGGCGGCGGGTGAAGCGGGCGTCGGGCGCCGCCGACCATATCGCCAATATGCCGCCGGGCCGAAGCGCCGCCTTGGCCCTTGCAAGGCCGCCCACCGAATAGAGTCCCTCATTGGCCTCGCGCGTCAGCCCGTCGGGGCCGTTGTCGACGTCGAGCAGGATCGCATCATAACGGCGGGTCGCCGTCCCGATCGCTTGCGATACGTCGCCAAGCACCAGTTCGACGCGCGGATCGTCGAGACAGCCCGCCGCCAGCTCCGCCATCGGTCCGCGCGCCCAATCGATGATGCCGGGAACCAGTTCCGCCACGGTAATTTTCGCGTCCGGCCCCAGCGTCGCCAGCGCCGCGCGCAGGGTAAATCCCATGCCATAGCCGCCGATCAGCAGATGCGCCTTGTCCGGGCTGCGCAGCCGGTCGCACGTCATCGTCGCCAGCGCTTCCTCGGAACCGCTCATCCGGCTGCTCATCAACTCGTTGCGATCGATCGCGATGATGAAATCGTCGCCGCGTCGGTACAGGCGCAGTTCGTCGCCGCCGGGCACCTCCGCCGTGCCGACCAGCTCGCGCATCTTCAATTCAGCTCGCCCAGATCGAGCGTTTCCAGCAGCGCCGCGCGCGCGCGGCGCACGTCGCTCGCCAGCGCCGCCGACGCGAGGTCGCCGGGGGCGATCGTCTCGGGCCAGTGCTTTGCCACCACGTCGGCGATCCGGTCCAGCTTCGCTTTGTCGGCGATGAAGCGCGGATCGACCGTCGCCGGATCGGCAACGACGCGCAGCCGCAGGCACGCCGGGCCACCGCCGTTCGCCATCGACTGGCGGACGTTGACCGGCAGCAGCCGGCGGATCGGGCCGTTGCCCGCGACATGGGCTTCCAGCCATTGCCATACCGCCGGGATCGCCTGCGCTTCGGTGGGCAGGACCAGCCCCATGCCGCCGCCATCGGGCAGGCTGACGAGCTGCGCGTTGAACAGATAGGATTTGATCGCGTCGGGCAGGCTTACCGCGCTTGCGGGCACCTCGACGATCTCGACCGCGGGAAAGGCGGCGCGGATTTCGGCGTGCGCGGTCTCGCGATCCTCGAACGCGGTTTCGTGGGTGAACAGCACATGCTCGTTCGCGACCGCAACGACGTCATTGTGGAACGCGCCACCTTGGATCGCGGTGTCCGACTGACGAATGAAGAGCGTACGCTTCGGATCGAGCCGGTGATGGCGTGCGATTGCCTTCGATGCATCGAGATGCTGGCGTGCCGGGAAACGCCCTCCGCTCAGCCCATAGACGAAGATCTCGACGCCAGCCGCGTCATGCCCGCTGCACAGCCGCATATGGTTTGCCGCGCCCTCGTCGCCGAACGGCGCCGGGATCGGCGCATGCACGGCAAAGGCGGGGTCGGCGAAGGCAAGGCGCAGCTGCGCCAGCGTTCCCGGCCACTCGTGGCTGCGGTGCGGCATGGTGACGAGGTTCGCGACGGTCAAATGGCATTTGCCGTCGACGCTGTCGGGCGCGGGCGACACGGTCGCGGCATTGGCCGCCCACATCGACGACGCCGACCAGGCCTGCGCGCGCAAATGGCCTTCGGCGTCTTCCAGCGTGGTGCCGAGCGTTTCCAGCCAGGGTGCGTCGGGGCGATCGAGCGGCGTGAAAAAGCCTTGGGGCAGGCCGAGCGCGAGATTGTGGCGCATCTTCTCGATGCCCTGCAACGCGGCGGCGCGCGGTTGCGACGCGTCGCCGGCGTTATTCGCCGACGCGATATTGCCGCGGCTGAGGCCCGCATAATTGTGGCTCGGCCCGATGATCCCGTCAAAATTGATTTCCGTCAGCATGTCAGCGGCCGATCCAGCTGATCTCGCCGCCCTTGCCGACGCCCAGCAGCTTGGCGGCTTCGGAATCGATCGTCGAACCGCCGCCGACCTTGCCGAAACAGCAGCGAAAATCGGCCAGTTGGCCCGATGCGACAAGGGCATCCTCGCCCGTTTCGGCGATCCCCGACACCTCGACATGCTTGGCGCCCGCAATGCTCGCGACCTGATCGGTGCGTGCCGTCATCGTCGGGCCGCCGTCGAAGATATCGACATAATTTTCGAACGCGAAATTCTCGTTCTCCAGCATCCGCATCGCGGCGCGGCCGCTGGGGTGCGGCACGCCGATCACGCTGCGCGCATGGTCGCTCAGCATCGCGATATAGACCGGATGCTTGGGCATCAGGTCGGCGATGAACTGGTTGCCGTTCACGGCGTTGAACTGGTCGGCTTCCTGAAAGCTCATTCCGAAGAATTTGCCCGCGACCCCGTCCCAAAAGGGCGATCCGCCGGCTTCGTCGATCACCCCGCGCAATTCGGCGAGAATGCGGTCGCCAAATCGCGCGCGGTGCCGCGCGATGAACAGATAGCGCGAGCGCGCGAGCAGCAGGCCAAGGCCGCCGGCGCGCGCGGCGGGATGCAGGAACAGCCCGCCGACCTCGCTCGACCCGTTGAGGTCGTTGCTCAGCATCAGGATCTGCGCCTGAAATGTGCGGCCGAGCTGCTCGCTATGCTTGCTGTCGGTGCCGATGCGATAGGAATAGAAGGGCCAGCGCTGGCCGACCTGTCCGAAGATCTGGCAGGTGCCGCGCACTTCGCCGCTGTCGAGGTCCTCGAGCACGAGCAAGTATAGCTCGTCCGACGGATATTCCTTGTCGCTCGCGAACGAGGCTTCGGTGCGCTCGAGCTTGGCGGACAGCGCTTTCTTGTCGGGGGGCAGGTTGGTGAAGCCACCGCCGGTCAGCTTCGCCATCTCGTAAATGCTCTGCAGGTCGCCCGGCTTGGCCGCCCGGATCACATAATTCACACAGTCCCCCGTTCCGCTATTCTTGTCATTGTCAGTGCCGACAGCTGCGCCCGCTCGGGCAGGCTGCCGGTAATCAGAAACTCGTCCGACGAATGGATCGCGCCGCCGCGCGGTCCCATCGTATCGACGACGGGCACGCCGCACGCCGCGATATTATTGCCGTCGCACACGCCGCCGGTGGCGTTCCAGCTGATCGGCGGCAGGCCGAGCGCGGCGCCGCAGTCGCGTACCAGTTCGAAAAGGCGGGTCGCGGCGGCATCCAATGGCTTGGGCGGACGGTTGAACCCGCCGTGCACATGGCAATGGACATCATGCTCGCGCGACACCGCCGCGATCGCATCGCGCAGCGCGGCTTCGGCCGCCGCCATCGCTTCGGGGGTCGACGGGCGCATGTTGACGCGCAGGATCGCGCTGTCGGGCACGATATTGTTCGGCCCGCCGCCGTCGATCTTCGCCGGATTGACCTTCAGCGTATCGGACTTCAGCGCACCCAGCCGCAGCGCGAGGTCGGCGGCGGCGAGCAGCGCATTGCGCCCGTCCTGCGGATTGCGCCCGGCGTGCGCGGCGCGGCCATGGACGATCACCGAAAAATTGCCGCTGCCGGGCCGGGCGCCCGCGAGGGTGCCGTCGGGCAGCGCAGGTTCATAGGTCAGCGCCGCGGTCTTG
This sequence comes from Sphingopyxis sp., assembly GCA_051861185.1. Lineage (GTDB taxonomy): Bacteria > Pseudomonadota > Alphaproteobacteria > Sphingomonadales > Sphingomonadaceae > Sphingopyxis. The sequence goes on along the minus strand of JBIMKQ010000002.1, from coordinate 291,112 downwards.
CCTTTCGCGAGTTCGGCGATCAGCCGCGCCGACGCCTGGCTGCCCGTCTCTTCGTCGCTGTTGATCATCACGTCATAGCCGACGCGGCCAGCGAGCGGCGAGGCTTCGAATGCGGTCAGCGCGGCAAGGATCACCGAAATCCCCGCCTTCATATCGGCGGTGCCCGGACCGTTGAGCACGCCGTCTTCCAGCCATTTCAGCGTCTGAAAGGGATGGTCGGCGGCGAAGACGGTATCCATATGCCCGGTCAGCAGCAACTGCACCGGCGCCTCCGGACGCACGCGCACATGCAGATGATCGCCGCGCTGGATCGTGTTGACGGTGCCCGCGCTGTCGACGCTTTCGACCGGATCGGCGGCGACCAGCCGCACTTCGCCGGGCAGCGCGGCAAAGGCGTCGGCGAGCAGGCCCGCAACGGTCTTCAGCCCCGCGAGATTGCCCGTGCCGCTGTTCACCGCGGCCCATTTTTCGACCTGCGCCAGCATCGGCGCGTCGGCGGCGCGTTCCAGCGTGGCGTGTTCGGTTGCGGTAAGCGTGGCCATCTCGCGGCTATAGCGAGCGGCGACGGGCTTTTGCACCCCCCGGCCGGCTATTTTGTCGACGCGACACCGTAAGTCACTGCCGCGCGCCGCGCGCTCGACTAAGCACGCGCAAAAATACCGCCCGAATCGCGTGCATTAACCGAAAGTTCGAAACCGGCTCGCTAGGCAGGTCGAACCGACGATGTGAGTAAGCCGATGACCGCCGCCTTCGTACTAGGCATCAACATGTCCGTTGCCGGCATTTTTGCCGTGGCGTTCGCTGTGGTCGCGGCGACGAACCGGACCGCGCGCGGCGCGCGGTGGCTCGCGCTTGGCTGCGGAATGGGGATTATCCACGTCGGCCTTGAATTTCTGCTGACGCGGCAGACCGACCCCACCGCGGTCGGCATCGGCATATTCCTCGGTTTCCTGCTCGCGCTCAGCTTCGCGCTCATTGGCGCATGTTATCATTATCGCGCGCCGCCACCGTGGATCGCCATCGCGGTGATATGGGTGTTTGCAATCCTCGCCGTTCCGGTGATTTTCAGCATGCCCTATAGCTCGATGCCACGGCTGATCGTCTATCAGCTGCCGTATTTTGCAATGCAGGCGCTGGCAGGGGTCGTGATCTGGCGCACGGGCCGTCGTCAGGCGCTTGATCTGCTCCTCGTTGCGTTGCAATTGTCCGCGGCAATCATCTATCTCGCCAAACCACTGGTCGCAGCGACGGTCGGGACGGCGAGCGCGCCGCAGGGATATATGGAGACGACCTACGCCGCGATCTCGCAAAGCGGGAGCGTCGTCTCCCTGATGGCGATCGGGCTCGTGTTGCTGCTCGTGATGATGCGCGACACGACCGCCGAAATGGTGGTGCGGTCCGAAACCGATCCGCTTTCCAGCGTACTCAATCGGCGCGGCTTTGAACGTCATGCCGAATTGGCGCTGCTGCGCGGCGACGACGTCGCAGTGCTGATCACGGCCGATCTCGACGATTTCAAAAAGATAAACGACAGTTTCGGCCATGCTGCCGGCGACGGCGTCATCGCGCATTTCGCGGCGATGCTGGCCGATGCCGCTCCGCCGAATGCGATCGTCGGGCGCATCGGGGGCGAGGAGTTTGCCGTACTGATCGCGGGCGCTCTGCTGTCGGACGGCCGCCTCTACGCCGAAACCGTTCGCGCGGCTTTTGCTTCGGCGCGGTTGCCGGTACTGGGGATCGATCGCGGCTTCACGGCGTCCTTCGGGGTTGCCCAGCGCACCTTCGACGATACCCTCTTCGAATTGTCACGCCGCGCCGACGCCGCGCTTTACCGCGCCAAGTCCGGCGGGCGAAATCAGGTTCGCGTGGCGCTTGGCGAATTGCCTTCCGCGCCCGCCATGGACGTCGCCTGAGAATGGGACGTTAAACCGCGAGCAGCGGCGTATCTTCCTCATGCGGTGCGGCGGCTTCGAACCCGGGCAGGGGATCGAACGATTCCTCGCTCAGTTCGATCGACGCGAGGCCGCCCAGCTTGAAATGCCCGAGCCGCGGATCCTCGTCCGATCGCCAGCTTTTGTTGAGATTCAGCGCGCTGATGAACAGGTCGCCGCGCCGCTCGAACAAAAGGTGCGGCGCCAGCTTCAGCACCTGGCCGTTATAGTGCGCGGTCACCAGCCGTTTGCGGGCGATCGCTTCCATCAGTTTCAGTCGTGTGTCGTCCATCGATCCGGAGTCGCTTTTTGGGGAGAATTATTTTTCGTTGTGCGATGCAACGTAAACTACCCGGCCGCGCTTGAAAAGCGCCCATTGCCAATCGAAACCAATCGCGGCATAGGGCGGCGGCCCTTTCCTCCCCGGGTCCACTGGCGCAGCCGCGCCGACCAGAGGGTGCTGTCATGACTGAATTTCTCGATCGTTCCGGTCTGTCTGTCGATACGCGTCTGGCCGATTTCATCGAGCAGCGCGCGCTGCCCGGAACGGGGCTCGACGCCGCAAAATTCTGGAATGATTTCGCGGGTTTGCTTGCAAAATTCGCCCCCGAAAACGCGGCGCTGCTGGCGAAGCGCGAGGATTTGCAGGCGCAGATCGACGCCTGGCACGAAGCGCGCGCCGGACAGGCGCATGACGCCGCCGCCTATCAGGCGTTCCTCCGCGAAATCGGCTATCTCGTCCCCGAACCCGCGGCGTTTCAGGTTGGGACACAGAATGTCGATCCCGAAATCGCGACGATGGCGGGACCGCAGCTTGTCGTCCCCGCGCTCAATGCGCGCTTTGCATTGAACGCCGCCAACGCGCGCTGGGGCAGCCTCTACGACGCGCTCTACGGCACCGACGCGCTCGACGCGCCCGCGGCGAAGCCGGGCGGCTATGACAGCGAACGCGGTGCGGCGGTGATCGCGCGCGCCAAGGCGTTCCTTGACGAAGCGGTGCCGCTGGCATCGGGAAGCTGGGCCGACTGGCAGGGCGGCCAGCTGACGCTTGCCGACCCCGCGCAATGGGTCGGCAGCAAGCCCGGCGGCATCCTGCTCCGCCATAACGGCCTGCACATCGAACTGGTGATCGATTCGGCGAGCGCGATCGGCAAGACCGACCCCGCCGGTATCGCCGACGTCGTGCTCGAATCGGCGCTGACGACGATCATCGACCTCGAAGACAGCGTCGCCGCGGTCGATGGCGAGGACAAGACGCTCGGTTACACCAACTGGCTCGGGCTGATGCGCGGCGACCTGACCGAAAGCTTCGCCAAGGGCGGGCAGACCGTCACCCGCGCGATGGAGGCCGATCGCGAATGGACCTCGCCATCGGGCGACCCGTTCATCCTCCACGGTCGCAGCGTGATGTTCGTGCGCAACGTCGGCCATCTGATGACGACGCCGATGATCAGACTGCCAAACGGCGCCGAGGCGCCCGAGGGCCTGTGCGACGCCGTCATCACCGCGCTTTGCTCGCTCCACGACCTCAAGGGCCTCGGTACCCTCGCCAACAGCCGCGCGGGCAGCATCTATATCGTGAAGCCCAAGCAGCACGGCGCCGAGGAATGCGGCTTCACCGACCGCCTGTTCGACGCGGTCGAAGATATGCTCGGCCTCGCGCGCCATACGATGAAGGTCGGGGTGATGGACGAGGAGCGCCGCACCAGCGCGAATCTCGCCGCCTGCATCCACGCGGTGAAGGACCGCATCGTCTTCATCAACACCGGCTTCCTCGACCGCACCGGCGACGAAATTCACACCTCGATGCGCGCCGGCCCGATGATCCCGAAGGGCGAGATGAAGGCGAGCGACTGGATCGCCAGCTATGAAGATCGCAATGTCCGCATTGGCCTTGCCTGCGGCCTCAGCGGCAAGGCGCAGATCGGCAAGGGCATGTGGGCGATGCCCGACCTGATGAAAGCGATGATCGAGGCGAAGGTGGGCCATCCGAAATCGGGCGCCAACACCGCATGGGTGCCGTCGCCGACCGCCGCCACGCTCCACGCGCTCCACTATCATCAGGTCGACGTTTTCGCCCGCCAGAAGGAAATCGGGGGCGATGCGGTGCCTTCGCTCGACCGCCTGCTGAACATCCCCGTCGCCACGGGGCGCAACTGGAGCGAGGCGGAAATTACCCGCGAACTCGACAATAATTGCCAGGGCATCCTCGGTTATGTCGTGCGCTGGATCGATCAGGGCGTCGGCTGCTCGAAGGTGCCCGACATCGACGATATCGGCCTGATGGAAGACCGCGCGACGCTCCGCATCGCCAGCCAGGCGCTCGCCAACTGGCTGCTCCACGGCGTCTGCACCCCCGAACAGGTCGACGCCGCGCTGGCGCGCATGGCGACGAAGGTCGACGCGCAAAATGCCGGCGACCCGCTCTACGAAAAGCTGACGGCGGACGGCATCGCATATCAAGCGGCGCGCGCGTTGATCTTCGAAGGCGTGACCCAGCCGTCGGGCTACACCGAACCGCTGCTGCACGCATTCCGGCTGAAGAAGAAAGCGGCGGCCTGAACTCAGCCGCGGGGGGCGGGCTCGAACAACCGGCGCAGCTTGTCGAGCGTGTCGGCGTTGCCGGTGCGGAAAAATGCGACGAGTTCGCGGCCCGCCGGCGTGCCGGGGTAGCCGGTCGAAGTCAGCCGGACGCGCGTTTGCCCGCCGGCGGCTTCGAGTTCGAAAACGCTGCTGACCTGACGATAGCTTTCCCAGTGCGGAAACCCCTCGGGCGCCTTGATCGTCCGGAACGCCAGAAGTCGCCCCGGAACACGGACGAGAAAGCGTTGCTGGATTGTCGCGGGACCGCCGGGCGCTGCGGCCTTGTCATAAGCGGTCTCGAGTATGTCAGGGTCACTTGCCGACAGGCGGGCCATCGGCACGGCCCAGCGCATCCAGCCTTCCGCGGTCGAGATCGCGGCCCAGACGTCGGCTATCGGCGCCGGCACCAGCACTTCGTGCGTCATCGTCTGCGTGCCGTCGGCTTCGGTTTTCACGGCGACCTCGCTCGCATCCGCAGCCGGGACAGCGAGCATGGCGCAAAGGATCAGCCCGGGCGTGAAGAAGCGGAGCCATAGCATCGCGCGGAGAATAGGCTCTTTGCCGGTGCGCGGCAATCCGATTGCCGCCGTTTCGATACAATACGCCCTTGCCTTCATCGGCTATAACCCGGCATTTGCGAGGCGCGGCAACTAGGGGCGGGGCGATGACGGCACCATTTAATTTCGGGCAGCTCAAATTTTTGAAGGCGCTGACCGAGGCGCTGTTCCACGGCGCCGACATGGCGATCACCCCCGATCAGGTCGTGGCGAATATCTGCGACCTGTTTGAAAAAGTCGGCGGCACCAAGCTCGACGAAATTCAGTTCTCGCTCGTCGCGACCGAAGCGGTGCTCGGCGGCCCATTCTTTACCGAGGATGATATCGCGGGTCGCGCCCTGAAACTGAAGAATCGGTTCCAGAACAGCCAGATAGACTTGTTTCAGGACATGGCGCGTCTGCGCGGCATTATCTACGCCTGCTATTATGGTCATTGGCAGCCCGGGCTCGAACCCGGTGACCAGAGCGCCAATGCCGCCAATCCGGTGCATCGGCAGATCGGCTTCACCCTTCCCAAATTTCGCCAGCGCGGCGCCGCCGACGTCCCGCTGTCGCCGGTCCGCGGCCGCGAGATCGACCCGGCGCATATCCTCGATGCGTCGACCCTTGAGGACGAATATGATGTGATCGTCATCGGCTCGGGCGCCGGCGGCGGGGTCGCCGCGTACAATATCGCGGCGCAGGGCTATAAGGTTCTGATCGTCGAGGCGGGGCCCTTCTACCCCAGCCACGCGATCACCCACCATGAACTCGACATGATCGCCAGCCTATACAAACATGGTGCGCTGCAAACCTCGACCAATCGCGATTTCGTGGTGTTCCAGGGGCGCTGCGTCGGCGGGTCGTCGACAATCAACAACGGCATCTGTCTGCGCGTGAACGAGGCGGGGCGCACCCACCCCGACGCAAAAGATGTGCTCGCCAAATGGGCGAGCATCGGCGCGCCGGTCGATGCCGCCGCCTTTCACGCCAGCTATGACGCCGTCCGCGACAAGCTCGGCATTGCGCCGATCGAACCGCGTAGCGGGCGCCATAATGGCCCGCATCTGATCGAGGGCTGGCGCGCCTATGCGCAGGGGTCGACCAACCCGCGCGACAGCCGGGCGATTGCCGACTGGTTCGCCAAGAATTTCGGCCCGCCGAACACCGTCAACGCCTGCGCCTATTGCGGCTATTGCAATTCGGGCTGCGCCTATGGCCGCCGGATGGGCATCGCGCAAACCTATCTGCCCGAGGCGTGCCGCGATTTCGGCGCGCGCATCCTGCCGGGGACCAAGGCCGAACGCATCGTGTGGCAGACCGCGTACGACGGCCGTCGCGAGGCCGAGGCGGTGAAGCTGGTCCTGCCCGATGGATCGAAGACGCTGGTTCGCGCCCGCGTCGGGGTCGTCGTTGCGGCGGGCACGATCGCCTCGTCGAAACTGCTCGACCGCAGCGATATCGACCGCACCGGCTATCAGGTGTCGCTCAATGTCGCCTCGCCGGTGGTCGCATTGATGCCCGATGGCGCCGGCGGCGATGCGTGGGACGAGGACCAGATGTCGAGCTATGTCGATTGCGGCGACTTCCTGCTCGAAAGCCATTTTCAGCCACCGATGTCGATGGCCTCGCTGATGCCCGGCTGGTTCGGCGATCACGCCAGCCGGATGAAGAATTTCGGCCGCGTCCATTCGGCGGGTATCTTGTTTCCCGCCGACCGGCGCGGGCAGATCGTCGACGGCAAGCTGAAATTCAGCCTCGACGTCGACGATGATTTGCCCGTGCTGCGTGACGCGATGGCGACGCTGACCAAGGTTCATTTCGCCGCGGGCGCGATCGAATGCTATCCCGCGCTGGCAAAGGGGCAGACGATCACACGCGGCATGGATGTCGACGCATTCTTCCGCGATGCGATCCGCGAACAGGATGATGTCACCCTGTCGAGCAGCCACCCGCACGGCGGTAATGCGATCAACGAAGATCCGCAGCACGGCGTTGTCGACCTCGACTGCCGCGTCCACGAAACGACCAACGTGTTCGTCACCGACGCCAGCACCTTTCCCAGCTGCATCCGCGTCAACGCGCAATGGACCACGATGGCGATGGCGCAATATGCGACCGGGCGGCACGATCCCTTTCGCTAAAGCCCAATCCCGCCTACATGGCGCGCGCATGTTCCAGGTTGCCGCCCTTTATCGCTTCGCACCGTTCGACGATCCGGCCGCATTGCGCCAGCCCTTGCTCGACGTTTGCGCGGCCGAAGGGGTGATGGGCACGCTGCTGCTCGCGCGCGAAGGCGTCAACGGGACGATCGCCGGAACCGAGGCGGGGATTGCCGCAGTGCTCGGCCATATTCGCGGCCTGCCCGACTGCGCCGAGCTCGACGTCAAATATTCGACCGCCGCCGAGATGCCGTTCCGGCGGATGAAGGTGCGGCTGAAAAAGGAAATCGTGACGATGAAGGTGCCGGGGCTCGACCCCGCACGCGACGCCGCGCCCTATGTCGATCCCGCCGACTGGAACGCGCTCGTCGACGATCCGGATACGGTGCTGATCGACACGCGCAACGGGTTCGAGGTCGGTTACGGCAGTTTCGCGGGCGCGGTCGACCCCGCGACGAAGAGCTTCGGCGAATTCCCCGACTGGTGGCGCGCCAACGCCGATCGTTTCGCGGGCAAGCGCGTCGCGATGTTCTGCACCGGCGGCATCCGCTGCGAAAAATCGACCGCTTTCCTTCGTCACGAGGGCGTCGGGGACGTCGTCCATCTGAAAGGCGGCATCCTCGCCTATCTCGAACAGGTGCCCGAAGCCGAGAGCCGCTGGCACGGCAGCTGCTTCGTTTTCGACGAGCGGGTCAGCGTCGGGCACGGGCTGATCGAGGTCGGCGACAAGTCCGATCCCGACTGAGCCGTCAGGCCACCGTCAGCGTATAGGTCACTTTGTAGTCGCTGGCATCGCCGTCGAGCGTCCTGGTGAACGTCCCCGGCGCGTCGCCGATATCGATCGTGCCGATATTGTCGCTGCCGCCGATATCGTCGAACTCGCGCAGCTGGAAACTCACTGGCTGGTCGAACTCGAAACTCTCCGGCACCACCCAGTTCTCGCCTTTCTTGATCGAATAAACCTCGCTCTTGCCTTCGGGAAAGCGCTGCCCGGTATTGAAGCGCAGGAACAGCTGGTCGGGCAGGCCGAGCCCCAGCCGCCCGGTCAGCTTGACGCATTCGACGCGGACATTCGACACGGTGAACCTACGCGCCGCTGATGCGGGTGCCGCGGTGGCCGCCGCGATCGAGGTCACCGGCGCCGCCGTCGCCGGGCTTTTCATCAACCGGTCGATATTCCCGGTGGCCTGTCCCGCAAACTTCCCGGCAGGAAATTCGGCGAGATAGGCGCTGAATGCGCGCACGCTATTCTCCGCCGTAGCCCCCTTCCACAATAGTTCCTCCAGCGCCGAGCGGTCCCCCGACGCGGCAGCGACAGGTGCCGAGCGCGGCACCAGATACACCGGCGTCCCCGTAATGCTCGCGCTCACGAACGGCCGCTGGCTGCCGGCGGTGGCCTGCAACACATCGTCGCGAATCAGGCCGCCGAGCAACTGCACCGGCATGTCGGGCTGCGGCAGACGTTTCGCGAGCGAGGTCGCGAAGGGCGAATTGCCGCTCGTCCCGTCGGCCGCGGTCTGCCCCGGCGCTGCGGCAAAGATCACCAGCACATCGTCGGCCTCGACCCCCGCGAGGCCATTCACCACCGCGCGCGTCCCCGACCGCCATGATCGGCCAAACGGATTGTTGCGGCACGAATCGAGCACGACCATGCGGATCTGCGCCCCCGATACCGATTCCATCAACCGGTCGAGGTTGATCGCCTCATAGGGCAGGTCGAGATCCGATTTCAGCTGCGCGTCGGTCGGGATCAGCCAGTTCTTGCCCTGCGCCTCGATCCCGTGCCCCGCGAAATAGACCATCGCGACCTCGGCCCCGTCGGCCTTGGCGCGAAAATCGCGCATCGCTTTCTGGAAATCATTGACCGCAAGGTCGGCGGCGATGGTGACATCGTCGAAGCCCGCCTGCCGCGCCGAGGCGGCGATGATCTTGATGTCGTTGACCGGATTGGCGAGGCGGCTGGTGTTGGCATAGTCGCTGTTGCCGATCACCAGCGCGACCTTGCGCGCTTCGGCGGTGGTCGGCGCAAACAGGATCAGCGCGGTGAGGGTGATCAGCCAGAATCGCATCATCTCGCAAACCTCTCTGTGTCAGGCGGCGCGCGCCGCGCCATATTCGACCCAGCCGAACGGGCGCGGGGTTTTGGGCATATAGGCGGCGGCCTGCCGGTCGACGGCAAAACCTGCGGTCTCATAGGCGCTGGAAATCGGGCGGGTCAGGTGGCAATTGCCGCCGATGCGTTTCCAGACCGGCTCGATCCGCCGCTGCCATTTCGCGACCCCGGCATCGGGCGCGGCGCCATGTTCGAGGAACAGCGCGGTGCCGCCGGGTTTCAGGACGCGGCGGATTTCGGCGAGGACCGCGGCCTGATCGGCGACCGAGCAGAGGGTGAAGGTGGTGACGATGGTGTCGAAGCGGGCGCTCTCAAACGGCATCGCTTCGCCGACGCCGCCCTGAATATCGGCGATCATTCCGCGCGCCTGCGCCGCGGCGCGGCTCATCGCCAGCAATTCGGGCGAGGGATCGAGGCCGGTGAAGCTGGTCACGCGGGCGGGGTCGTAAAATTCCATGTTGATGCCGCCGCCGCAGCCAAGCTCCAGCACGTCGCCCGAGGCGTGCGGCACCACTTTGCTGCGGATCTTCATGATCTGTCCCTGCGAACAGGCGCATTTGATCAGCCGCGGCACCCCATGACGTTCCCACCAGCTTGCCATTTGTCGGACTCCCCTTGGCGCGGAAGGTGACCCTTGCTAGCGCGGTTGGCAACACCCATCTGTGCGTACCGGCACAGCCCAAGAAAGATCGTCATGCCCAGCGTTCACCACACCAAGATGCTCATCCTCGGTTCCGGCCCGGCGGGCCTGTCGGCCGCGATCTATGCGGCGCGCGCGGGCATGATGCCGATCGTGGTGCAGGGGCTGCAACCCGGCGGCCAGCTGACGATCACCACCGACGTCGAAAACTACCCCGGCTTTGCCGAGGTGGTGCAGGGCCCCTGGCTGATGGAACAGATGACCGCGCAGGCGATGCATGTCGGCACCAGCATGATCTGGGACACGATCGTCGACGTCGACCTGACGCGCCGCCCGTTCAAGCTGACCGGCGACGGCGGCGACGTCTATATGGCCGAAACCCTCGTCATCGCGACCGGCGCACAGGCCAAATGGCTCGGCGTCCCCGGCGAGCAGGAACTCGGTGGCAAGGGCGTCTCGGCGTGCGCGACGTGCGACGGTTTCTTCTATCGCGGCAAGAAGGTCGTCGTGATCGGCGGCGGCAACACCGCGGTCGAGGAAGCGCTGTACCTCACCAACCACAGCGACGATGTGACGCTGATCCATCGCCGCGACCATCTGCGTGCCGAAAAGATCCTGCAGGACCGGCTGCTGGTTAATCCCAAGATCAAGGTCTTGTGGAACAAGAAGGTCGATCGTTTCGTCGCGGGCGAGGGCGTTTCGGGCCTTGTCGGCGTCGACCTGATCGACACCGTCACCGGCGAGGCGAGCCACGAGCCGACCGACGGCGGCTTCGTCGCGATCGGCCACAGCCCCTCGACCGAGCTGTTCAAGGGCAAGCTGCCGCTCGACGCCGACGGTTATCTGGAAGTCACCCCGGGCACGTCGCTGACCTCGATTCCCGGCGTGTTCGCGGCGGGCGACGTCACCGACAAAGTCTATCGCCAGGCGGTGACCGCCGCGGGCATGGGCTGCATGGCCGCGCTCGACGCCGAACGCTTCCTCGCCGAGGCCGAATATCACGCGATGGCGACGGCCTGAGCAGCTAGAACCGCCAAAATCCGCTCCGCCAACCACGCACCATCATCCCCCGCAAAACTGTGCGACGCGCTGGCGAGCCGCTCGACCGGCACATGGGTCAGCGCGGCGGGGCAGTTCTCGACAAAGGCCTGTGCGGTCCGATCGCCGGTGGCGAGCAGGATCGTCGCGGGCGCGCTGAGCCCGGCCATCGCATGGTCGATCCGCCCCGCCAGACTGTCGGGCGCAGCGGCGGGGGGCGGCGCGTTGAGCGCCGAAAGCCCACGGAATAATTTGCGGAAATTCACCTCGCCCCTGATCAGCCGCAGCAGGCTTTTCGGATCCTTTAGCCGCGACAGATAGCGCGCCCGGATCGCCGCAGCGGGAGGCAGCGCGGGCTCCTCATTGTCTTCCGCATCGCTGTCATAGGTCCACGGGTTCGCCACGATCAGCGCGTCGAACGCCAGCGGCTGGTGCAGCAACAACGCGCTCGCTGCGTCGCAATTGCCAAAGGCGACGATACGCGAAACATGCGGTGCGGCCCCCCGGAACGCGGCAACCGCGGCAGCGATGTCGGGCCCGCTGCTCTCGAAACCGCCGTTCGCGCCCTCGCTGTCGCCGATCCCGCGCCGATCGAACCGGAACACCGGATATCCTTCGGCGGCGATCCTTTGCGCAAGCATTGCCATCCCGCGATGCGCGCCGCTGCGAATTTCGTTGCCGCCCGACACGATCAACAGGCCGGTCGTGCCCCCCGCCGCGTCGAGGCTCGCGGCGAGCGCCGCGCCTTCGCAGGCGAAACTCAGCTGATGCCGCATGTCTTGCTCCATGCGGATATGTCAGCGGCGATCGCTTCCGCCATCGCCGCATCTTCACCCGGCTCGGCGCGTAGCCACAGCGGCGTTCCCGCTATGCCCTCGGCTCCCAAGCCGATGCTGCGCAAAGGCTCCACCGCCTGCGCCTCACTGGCGCCGAGCTGCGCGACCATGGCGGGTGACAGAAGGTTGCCGGCAAGTAACAGGGGGGCGGTCTTCGCGTCTTCCTGCAAGCTTTCGAGCGATGACGTCACTCCCGCCTCGCGATCGGCGCTCACGCGTGCACGCATCAATGTGCGGAGCAGAGATGCGCCGCCGACAGGGGCCAGTCGCCACCATGCGGCACCCTTCGCGCGATGGTCTATCAAACCCCCGCCGCGCATCGACGCGATCATCACTGGACTATCGATGCCCGCAGCGACAGCGGCGAGCGCATCTTGCCAACGTTCCAGATCGACCTCGACGAGCGGAACAAGGCTCTCATTCTGCCCCGGCAGGTCGGGGAGCACAGACGCAAAGCCGTCAGCCGCCAGCGCGCGCATCGCGAGCACCAGCGTCCGGCGCATGCGATTCGCTTCGTCGAACAGCGGCGGGACGATCAGGATGGTGGCGCGTGGGGCGCCCGCAGGATCGATGCGCAGCCGATGTTCGTTCATGCGCGCATACGGACTCAGTCGGTCACTTTGCGCTGCGAAAAGGCGAGCAAATTGCCGTAGGTTTCAAAGATTTCGCCGTCGATCTCGTCATCGTCGATGAGGATGCCCAACCGGTCTTCCATTTCGGTCAGCACCGTCGCGACCGCCATCGAATCGAACTCGGGCAGCGCACCGAACAAACCGCTGTCTTCCGTCAGTGCGGCGGCGCGCGCTTCGCCCAGCCCGAGCACGTCGGCCAGCAGGGCGCGAAGGGTGGCGTCGATGCCAGATGCCTTTGGGCTGCTATCGATCAATTTTCTTTCCTCAGCACGAAGCGGGCAAATGCCTTCAATGCCGGACCCCATGCCGCGGCGCGCGACGGATTGAAAGCCTCGATACGCCACAGCGGGTCGTGGCGGTTCATCCAGTCGCGCTTGTATCCGTCGTTGCCGGTGCCGAAATCGACGCGCTTCACGCCGTCCACCTCGATCACGTGGCGAAACAGCGCGGCCGAAAGCAAGGTGCCGGGGGAGGCCTTCAAACTATCCTCGACATGCGCCAGCTTGTGGATGAACGCGGTGCCATCCTCGACGGTCCAATATTGCGCGGCCACGGGGATGCCGTCGATGCGCGCGATTCCCATGCGGAACGTCCCGCGCGCGCTTTCGGTTTCGGCGAAAGCACGCAGCAATGCGGGGTCGCCTTCCTCGGGCTTCCAACTCGCGGCATAAATTTGTTCGTAAGCGGCCCAGCTTCCGGGGTCGAAGTCCGTCAGCAGCTGAATATCGACGATACCCTTTTTTGCTTTGCGCTGGACGGTATTGCGCAGCGCGCCGGGCCGGCTCGCCCACCAGGCGTCATGATCCATATCGCCCAGATCGAGCCAGTGCCGATCGCCCGCGGGCGCCGCCTTCGCCCACCATCCGGCGTGGCGCAGCGCCGCGACGATGTCCTGCTGCTCGTCGTCGCGAACCGGATACAGCGACAGCCGCGCAGCCTGCCGCCGCAGATTGTGAAAAAGCGCCACGAGCGCGAGGTCATGGTCGCCTCCGCCCGAATAGAGCGGCCGGATTGCAAAGCTGTACCAGTTCGTCAGCGCGGCGAGATGGCCCGGCTTTTCGATACGAAGCGGCAGCCATGCGGTCGTTGCGCCGGCGTTGCCACGCGCATCGAAGCGGCCCTGACCGGCAAAGCCGTGCGCCGCCAGCAGATCGAACCACAGGGCGCGGTCGAAGGGCGCGGCGAAGCCTGCGGCATGCGCCGCATCATCATTAGCGTGATCTTCACCGTTCCCTTGCATGGTGCCGCCCTCTATCACTCCTGTCCTAACAGCCGATGACCAAGCCCGAAAACTCATCTTCGCGACCGATCGATCATCTGGCCCGCTGCGGCGGCGCCGACGCGCCTGCGCTTTTGATCGGCGACAAGGTCATAAGCTTTGCCGAACTCGATGCGGGGGTCGGGCGGCTGGCGTCATGGCTGCTCGAACAGGCGGGCGGTCCGGGCGAGCGCGTCGCAAGCTGGAGCGCGAAAACGCGGCTTGCGTGCCTGATGCCGCTGGCCGCCGCGCGCGCGGGGCTGATCCATGTGCCGGTCAATCCGCTGCTCAAGGGGCCGCAGGTCGCGCATATCCTTTCCGACAGTGGCACCAAGCTGCTCGTCACCAACGCCGCGCGCGCCGACATGCTCGGTGACGGTCTGCCCGGCGAATGCGTCGTGCAGGATCTGAAGATCGGCGAGGAAGTGATTGATTCGAGAGGGCAGGGGCTTCCGCTCTCGATCGCCGAACCCGACGATCTCGCCGCCATCCTTTACACCAGCGGTTCGACCGGGCGGCCCAAAGGCGTGATGCTCAGCCACGCGAACCTGTGGCTCGGCGCCGAAAGCGTCGCTTCCTATCTCAAGATCCTGCGCGAAGACCGCGTGCTTGCCGTGCTGCCGCTCAGCTTCGATTATGGCCAGAACCAGCTGCTTTCGACCTGGTATGCAGGCGCTGCGGTCGCGCCGCTCGATTATCTGACCGCGCGCGACGTCGTGAAGGCGGTGGCGCGGAACAGCATAACGACGCTCGCTGGCGTGCCGCCGCTCTGGGTGCAGCTCGTCGAGACCGAATGGCCCGTCGAAACCGCGGCGTATCTCAAGCGGCTGACCAACAGCGGTGGCGCGCTGACCCCGTCGCTGATCGATGCGATGCGTCGGACCTTCCCGAACGCCGATATTTATCCGATGTACGGGCTGACCGAGGCCTTCCGTTCGACGTACCTCGACCCGAAATTCGTCGCCGACCATCCGACCTCGATGGGCCGCGCGATCCCGCATGCCGAGATTCTGGTGTGCCGGTCCGATGGCACCATCACCGCGGATGAAGAACCGGGCGAACTGGTTCATTGCGGGCCGCTTGTCGCCAAGGGCTATTGGCAGGACGAAGAGCGTACGGCGCAGCGCTTCAAACCCGCGCCGCGCGCGTCCGAATATGGCGGGATGGCGGTGTGGTCGGGCGACACCGTGCGGCGCGACGCCAATCACCTCCTTTATTTCGTCGGCCGCGACGACGCGATGATCAAGACCGCGGGAAACCGCGTCAGCCCGACCGAAGTCGAGGATGTCGCGGTCGCGTCGGGGCTGATCTATGAAGCCGTGGCCTTCGGTATCCCCGATCCGCGGCTCGGCGCCGCGATCATGCTGATCGTGCGCGGCAAGGACGGCGTTTCGGACGAGGAAGGGCTCGCGGCATATCTTCGCCAGAACCTCCCCAATTTCATGCAGCCACAGGCAATCGAATGGCGCGGCGAACTGCCGCGCAATCCCAATGGCAAGCTCGACCGCGTGGCAATTGCCGCCGACTGGGCCAAGGCGGTGACGGCATGAAGCCGCACGGTCCGATCCCGCCCGGCTTCCACGCCGATCCCGATGGCATGCTGCTGATCGGCGGCGATCGCGCCGAGGCGCTCGCCGACATGGCGGGTGATACGCCGCTGTTCGTCTATGACAGCGCGATGCTCACCGCGCGGGTCGCCGAATGGCGCGCCGCGATGCCCGCCGAGGTCCGGCTGCACTATGCGATGAAGGCCAATCCCTACGCGCCTTTGCTCGCCTTTATGGCGCGGCTGGTCGACGGGTTCGACGTCGCGTCGGGCGGCGAACTCAAGGCGGCACTGGGCAGCGGGATGGCGGCCGGGCACATCAGCTTCGCCGGCCCCGGCAAGCGCGACCGCGAACTGGAGGCTGCGATCGCGGCCGGCGCGACGCTTAATCTGGAATCGGCGGGCGAGGCCGAGCGCGCAGTGTTGATCGCATCGCGCCTTGGCGTCACGCCGAAGCTCGCGGTGCGCGTCAATCCCGACTTCGACCTCAAGGGGTCGGGCATGAAGATGGGCGGCGGCGCCAAGCCGTTCGGGGTCGATTCCGCAGCGGTGCCTGCACTCGTCCGCCGCCTTCTCGATTCCGGTGCCGATTGGCAGGGCTTCCATATCTTCGCTGGATCGCAGGCACTGGATGCGAACGCGATCGCCGATACCCAAGCACAGACCGTCGCGCTCGCGGCAAGGCTCGCGAACGAGATTGGCGTCACGCCGCCGCTCGTCAATCTCGGGGGCGGCATGGGCGTTCCCTATTTTCCCGGCGACACGGCGGTCGATGTTGCCGCAGTCGGCAACGCGCTGGGCGAGACGCTTGGCGCGCGCGATCCTGCGCTTGCCGACAGCCGTTTCGCGATGGAACTCGGCCGCTGGCTCGTTGCCGGGGCGGGGGTCTATCTGACCCGCGTCGTCGACCGCAAGATCAGCCATGGCGAAACCTTCCTCGTCACCGATGGCGGCCTCCACCATCAGCTTGCGGCAAGCGGGAACTTCGGCACCGTGATCCGCCGCAACTATCCGATCGCCGTCGCGGGCAGCTTCGGCGCCGAGCCCACCGAAACCGTCTCGGTCGTCGGCTGCCTGTGCACCCCGCTCGACCGCCTCGGCGATCAGGTCGCGCTGCCGCGCGCGGACGTCGGCGCGCTTATCGCGCTGTTCCTCGCCGGCGCCTATGGCGCCAGCGCAAGCCCCGCGACCTTCCTCGGGCAGGGGCCGGCGCGCGAAATGCTCGTCTGACATCGCCAAAAACTGTGCCTGATCGGGACAGTTTTTTCGCGACGTGGTCCAAACTTAGTTCAATACTAACCGTATGTTCACCCTTTTCGAGCAATGGCGGAAGCTGACGCAATAGCTGTCGCCGCGGAGTTTCCGGACCGTGGTTCCCCTGACGGCTCGAAAGGTTGATGGATTATGGCTTCGTTCCCCTCGCTCCGCATCGCGCGCGCCGCGCTCGTTTCGGGTATTGCCGCGACGGCGCTGACCGGCTGCATGGGCGCCGGCGGCAGCGCGCCGCAGCTGCCCAGCGCGAACTTTGTCCAGAATCAGGAAGGGCCGGGCGAGGAATATATCATCGGCCCGCTCGATGAGCTTCAGATCTTCGTGTGGCGCAATCCCGAACTGGGCGGCAAGGTCCAGGTCCGCCCCGACGGCCGCATCACCACGCCGCTGATCACCGACATGCCCGCAGTGGGGAAAACCCCCACGATGCTGCAGCAGGATCTCAAGCTCCAGCTCAGCCAGTATATCAACGATCCGATCGTCAGCGTGATCGTCACGACCTTCAACAGCACCTTCTCGCAGCAGGTGCGTGTCGTCGGCGCGACCGAGAAACCCGCATCGATTCCCTTCCGCGCCAACATGACCGTGCTCGATGCAATGATTGCAGTCGGCGGGCTGGGCGAATATGCCGCTGGAAACAAGGCGCGACTCGTCCGCTTCGACAAGGGCAGTGGGAAGCAGCAGGAATTCGGCCTGCGGCTTAATGACCTGATCAAGCGCGGCGATATCAAGGCAAATGTGCGGCTGCAGCCCGGCGATGTGATCATCATCCCCGAAAGCATGTTCTGACGCGTTTCCGCCGCCAACCACCCATCTCCCAAGGATCGATTTCGAGCGATGAACAGCCTTTACGACGAATTCCGGGTGGCGCTGCACAGCGTCTGGACGCGCCGGTGGCTGGTCTTGGCAGTCGCATGGGGCATCTGCATCCTCGGCTGGCTGGCGATCGCCTCGATCCCCAACCGCTATGATTCGCGCGCGCGCCTGCTCGTCGACATCAACGAAATCCTGCCCGACGACGTCCAGAGCGGCGGCGGCGGTCCGCAGATCGACCAGATTCGCGAAACGCTGACCAGCGCGCGCAATATGGAAAAGGTCGCCGCGACCACCGGGCTGCTTCCGGCGGGCGCGGGCGAGCGCGACAAGGCCGGCGCGGTCGCGATGCTGCAAAAGAGCATCAAGGTCGTTCCGCAGCAGGACAATATCTTCGAACTGACCTCGAGTGTCGCGGTCGGCAGCCTGTCGGATGCCGACAATGCGAAGCTCGCGTCGGGGGTGCTCGACAGCCTGATCACCGTGTTTCGCGACGACCAGCTGCGCGGCGGCCGGATGAACGCGCGCGAGGGTCTGAAATTCCTCGACGCCCAGATCGCCGATCGCGAAAAGGCACTGCGCGAAGTCGAAGCGCGCCGCGGCGCATTCGAAGCGCAGAATATCGGCCTGATCCCGGGCGGCAGCGGATCGCCGGCGCAGCGTGTCGAAGCCGCGCGCGCCGAACTCGGCCAGATCGATTCGCAGCTGGTATCGGCGCAGGCGCAACTCGCCGCCGCGAACGGCCAGCTCTCCTCGACCCCCGCGACGATCAATATCCCCGGCATGGGCAGCGTCGGCGGCGGCGTCGCGCGGCAACAGCTCGCCGGCGCGCAGAACGAACTGTCGTCGATGCGCGCGCGCGGGCTGACCGACGCGCACCCCGACGTCATCGCGCTGAAAAGCCAGATCGCGTCACTGAAAGCCATGGCCGACCGCGAAGGCACGGGCGGCGGTGGCGGCGGCAATTCGCAGAACCCCGCCTATGCCTCGCTGTCGGCGATGCGCGCCGAGCGTCAGGCGACGGTCAGCGCGCTGTCGTCGCGCAAGGCGCAGCTGACCGGCGACATTGCCAGGATCACGTCACAGCAGATCCAGAATCCCGGCATCGCCGCCGAATATGACCGGATCAATGGCGAATATACGGCATTCAAGGCGCAATATGACAAGCTGCTTGGCCAGCGCGAACAGGTCCGCATGCGCGGCGAGGTCCAGACCGAAACCGACGCGATCAAGGTCGAATTGCTCGATCCGCCGTCGAAGCCGACCAGCCCTGCGGCGCCGAACCGCCCGCTGTTCCTGACGCTCGTATTGCTCGCCGGCGTTGGCGGCGGGGTCGGTGTGGCCTTCGGCCTCGGTCAGGTGCGCACCAGCTACGCCACCGCGGCCAAGCTTGAACGCGCCAGCGGCCTGCCGGTGATCGGATCGATCACCGAAGTCGTGACGCCCGAACGCCATCTCGACCGGCGCAAAAAGCTCGTCTGGCTGATGGGTGGCGGTGGCGCCCTCGTCGGCCTCTATGCCCTGCTGCTGGTCGCTGAGTTTATCCAGCGCGGCATGGTTGCGTGACGGGGGACGATGACATGAACGACCAACGCAAAGTAAAGCGCCCGCCCTCGCTCCTCGAACGCGCCGCCGACATGTTCGGCCTCGATCCCGCCGCGAATGCGCCGACGATCGATGTATCGAGCCTGCCGCCCGAGCCCGAAAAAAAGGCGAAGAAGGCAAAGGCCGAGCCCGTCGCCGCAGCGGCGCAGCCTGAAATTCTCGATCCCGTCGTCGAAGCCGCACCCGCGGTCGAAGCCGCGCCTTCGCCCACGCCCAAGCCCTCGCCGCGCAAGGATGTCGTCAAGGCAGCGCCTGCGATCGTGCCGACGCGGCAGGGGACGATCGACCGGACACGCCTCGCGTCGCGCGGGATGATCGTTCCGGGCACCGCGGTCACGGGCATCTCCGAAGAATATCGCATCGTGAAGCGCGAACTGATCCGCAATTTCGGCGGCGCCGGTAACCGCCCGCTGCTGCCGCGCGGCCATCGCGTGCTGATCGCCTCGGCCAACCCGGGTGAGGGCAAGACCTTCTCGGCGGTCAACCTCGCGCTCAGCCTTGCGGTCGAGGCCGATCATGACGTGCTGCTGATCGACGCCGACATCGCAAAGCCGAGCGTGCTCGAAGCGCTCGGGCTCGACGACGGTCCCGGCCTGATGGACGCGCTCGCCGATCCGCACCTGCCGCTGGGCGACTGCCTGATCCAGACCGACATTCCGGGGCTGAAGGTCATGCCCGCGGGCACCGGCCATATGCACGACACCGAACTCCTCGCCTCGGCGCGGACCGAGGCGCTGCTTGCGCAACTCGAACAGGGCGCGCCGGGCCGCATCCTCATTATCGATTCGCCGCCGGTCCTCGCGGCATCGCCCGCGGCGGTGCTCGCGGGCCACGTCGGTCAGACGATCATGGTCGTGCGCGCCGATGAAACGCTCGAATCCGCGCTGCGCGACGCGATCGGCCTGATGGGCGCATGCCCGCATATCCAGTTGCTGCTCAACGGTGTGAAATATTCGCCGGGCGGCCGCCGTTTCGGCACCTATTACGGACAAGGAGGCGCGTGATGCGCACCATCACCACCATGCGTCATGTGGGGACGCTGGCGGCCCTGCTGCTCGCCGGAACCGCGACGGGCGCGCACGCCCAGTTTTCGGGCGATCCCGGCTCGGGCGAAGCGTCATCGGCCGGCACATCGGCGCCCGAACGCGGCCGCGCGGAAAATCGCGCCGAACGGCGCCGCGCGCAGCGTCAGGTCGACGTCAGTCCCTATCTCGAAGTTGGCCAGGTGCTGACCGCCGATCTTAAAAATGGCGGCGACGTCCTCACCTATACGAATCTCGCGGTTGGCGTCGACGCGTCGATTGCCACGAACCGCGCCGAATTGTCGGGCACATTGCGCTACGAACATCGTATCGGGTGGAACGGCGGGCTGGGCGATTCCGACACGATCAGCGGTCTCGCCCGCGGCCGGATCGAGGCCGCGCGCGGATTGAATCTCGAGGGCGGCGCGCTCGCGACCCGCTCGCGCGCCGACGGACGCGGCGCCGACAGCGGCCTGTTCATCGGTGACGCCAGCAACACCGCGAACCTCTATTCGCTTTACGCGGGGCCGACATTCGCCCGGCGGATCGGCGGGCTCGATGTCGGGGCCGGCTATCGCTTCGGCTACACCAAGGTCGACGTCGATCAGCCGCCGATCCTTGTTCCCGGCAGCCAGCCGCAGGATATTTTCGACAGCTCGACGAACCATGTCGCATGGGCCAGCGTCGGCGCACGGCCGGGCGACCTGCCGTTCGGCTGGCAGGTTTCGGGCGGTTATGAGCGCGAGGATGCCAGCCAGCTCGACCAGCGGTATGAGGGCAAATATGCCCGCGCCGATGTGACGGTGCCGATCGGGCCGACGGTGGCGCTGCTCGGCGGCGTCGGTTACGAAGATATCGAAATCGGCCAGCGCAACCCGGTTGTCGACGTCAATGGGGTGCCGGTGCGCGATGCCAGCGGCCGGTTCATCACCGACAAATCGAGCCCGCGCCAGCTGTCGTTCGACACCGACGGGCTGATCTGGGACGCCGGCGTGATGTGGCAGCCCAGCCGCCGCACCTCGCTGACCGCGCGTGTCGGCCGCCGCTATGGCGACACCATTTACACGGGCAGCTTCGCCTATCGCGCCGATCATGCGACATCGATCCAGGTCGGTGTCTACGACGGTTTGTCGAGTCTGGGTCGTGGCCTTTCGGGCGGTCTCGCGGCGCTGCCGACGCAGTTCGACCCGACACGCAACCCGATCGGCGGCGACGTCAATCCGTGCGTCTTTGGCCAGCAGGGCGGTGGCTGCCTCAACAACCAGCTCGGCAGCGCGACCTCGGCGCAATATCGCAGCCGCGGCGTGCAGGCGACGCTGTCGTCGCGCTTCGCCGGATGGAGCTATGGCGTCGGCCTCGGTTACGACCAGCGCAAGCTGCTCGCGCCTTTGCTGTCGCCGATCGCCAGCCTCAACGGCATCAAGGACGAGAATTATTATCTCTTCCTCTCGGCTGCGCGTCAGCTTGACGTCGATTCCGACCTCAGCCTGTCGGGCTATGTCAATTATTTCGATAATGGCGCGCCGCAGGCGAGCGATGTTCAGTCGGCCGGGCTTTCGGCCTCCTATTCGCGGCGCTTCTGGCGCGGCCTGACCGGGACCGCCGCCGCCAGCATCAACGCCTTCGACCAGGAAGGCTTCAACAGTCAGCTTATCGGTTCAGCTTTGGTGGGACTGCGTTACAACTTCTGACCAGGCAACGGGAATTTTTGCGATGTACGATCAGTTCTATGGTTTCACCGGGCGTCCCTTCCAGCTGACGCCAGACCCGCATTTCTATTTCGAAAGCGGCACGCACCGTAAAGCCATGTCCTACCTTGGCTATGGCCTCGCACAGGGCGAGGGCTTCATCGTCATCACCGGCGACGTCGGCGCGGGCAAGACGACGCTCGTCGGTCATCTGATGAACACGATCGACCCCAATCGCCTGACCGCGGTCAAGCTGGTGTCGACGCAGGTCGAAGGCGATGACCTTCTTCGCCTCGTCGCCGAGCAGTTCGGCATCGAGTGGGAAGGGCAGAGCAAGGCCGAGATGCTGCGTTCGATGGAGGAATATCTGCGCGAACAGGCGCGCGCCGGTCGCCGCACGCTGCTGATCGTCGACGAAGGCCAGAATCTCGCCATTTCGGCGCTCGAAGAACTGCGCATGCTGTCGAACTTCCAGCTCGGCGGCCATTCGCTGCTCCAGATCTTCCTGCTCGGTCAGCCCGAATTTCGCCAGACGCTGTTCCACTCGCCGACGCTCGAACAGCTGCGCCAGCGCGTGATCGCGACGCATCATCTCGACCCGATGGAGCCCGAGGAGGTCGAACCCTATATCCTCCATCGCCTTGGCAAGGTCGGCTGGACGGGCAACCCCAGCTTCAGCCCCGACGCGTTCGAAGAAATCTTCGATTACAGCGAAGGCGTGCCGCGCAAGCTCAACGTGCTGGTCAGCCGCCTGCTGCTTTACGGCGCGGTTGAACAGATGCACCGCATCACGGCGCAGAATGTGCGCTCGGTCGTCGCCGAGATCGAGGCTGATCGCGGCATCGACGCATCGACGCTGGCGCCGCTGCCGGTCGATCAGATCGTGGCCGCCGCCGCCCACGCGGTCGCGCCGACCCCCGCGCCCTTCGCCGCACCGGCGCCCGCGAACGAGGCGCCGCTCGAATGGCCGCAGCGCGCGGCCGTGCCCGCTGCCGACGGCCCGGCTCCCTTTGCCGCGCCCGCCGCACCGGCGCAGGTGGTCCCACTGACCCCGCCCGACGCCGACGACGATGTGCTCGATCTGTCACCCGCGGCGGTCGAAGCCCCGGCACCCGCTGCCCCGGCGGTCGATCCCGAACATCTCGCCGCACTCGAGGCGCAGATCGCGTCGCTCGAAACGCGCCTCGTCGAACAGGATGCTGCGCTGCGCCGCGTGCTCGACCTGTTGATCGAATGGGTCGAACGCGATCCGGAAAATGCGCCGAACCCGGCCACGTCGCGGACCTGGGCTGCCTGACATTTCAGCAGAAATCCGCTATCGGGCCGATGAAGGTGAGGAAAAATGCAGAACGGCCTGTCGGTCGATGTCGAGGACTGGTTCCAGGTCGGCGCCTTTGAGCGCACGATCGACCGCGCCGACTGGCCGACGCTCGAATGCCGGGTCGAGGCGAATTGCGATGCGGTGCTGCAGCTTTTCGACGCTGCGGGCGCAAAGGGCACTTTCTTCACCCTCGGTTGGGTCGCCGAACGCTATCCGGCGCTGATCAGGCGCATCGTTGCGGCGGGGCACGAACTCGCCAGCCACGGCTATGATCATCAGCGCGTGTTCAACATGACCGCCGAGAGCTTCGCCGCCGACCTTAAAAAGACGCAGGCGATCCTCGAGGATCTGGGCGGCGTCGCGATCCGCGGCTATCGCGCGCCCAGCTTCTCGGTCGATACGCGTACGCCCTGGGCGCACACGGTGCTCGCCGAACAGGGCTATGCCTATTCCAGCAGCGTCGCCCCCGTCGTCCACGATCATTATGGCTGGCCGCAAAGCCCGCGCCATGCATGGCGGCCGCTTGCCGACAGCGACCTCGTCGAATGGCCGGTCACGACCGCGCGTTTCGCGGGGCGCACCCTCGCGGCGGGCGGCGGCGGTTTCATGCGGATGCTGCCCTATGGCTTCACGCGCTGGGCGATCGCGCGGATGAACGCGGAGGGCCACCCGGCGATCCTCTATTTCCATCCGTGGGAAATCGACCCCGATCAGCCGCGCGTTGCCGATGCGCCGATCAAATCGAAAATCCGCCATTACAGCGGCTTGTCGGCCATGGCTGGCAAGCTGACGAAACTGCTCGCCGACTTCGAATGGACGCGCGCCGATGCCTTGCTCCCCGCACAGCAGCAGCGCGCTTTGCCATGGCGCGCCGCAGCGTGAACGCGCCGGTGTCGATCGATCAAAGCTTCACCGCCGCCCCGCTGTCCGACACGGCGGCGTGGGACGCCTATGTCGCCGCGCACCCTGACGCGACGCCGTTCCACACGCGCGCATGGTGCGAGGCGATCACCAAAGCCACCGGCCACCGCTGCCATCTCGTCACCGCGCGCGACGCAACCGGCGCGCTGACCGGTCTCCTCCCGCTCCACCATGTCCGCTCGCCCTTGTTCGGTCAGGCGCTGGTCGCCAGCGGCTTTGCGGTGGACGGCGGCGTCCTCGCCGACGATGCTGCCGTTGCCGCCACACTCGCGCGGGGCGCGGCGGACATGGCGCAATCGCTCGGCGTCCCGTCGGTCGAACTGCGCGGTGGACCGCAGCCTGCGGGCTGGCATGTCGATGAAGGCACCTACGCGGGCTTCGCGCGCGACCTCGCCGCCGACGACGATTCCGAACTCCTCGCCATCCCGCGCAAGCAACGCGCCGAGGTCCGCAAGGCGCTCGAAAGCGGCCTCACCGTGACCACCGGCCGCGGCGAAGCCGAGCGCGCCGACCATTATCGCACCTACGCGACCAGCGTCCGCAACCTCGGCACCCCCGTTTTCCCCAAGTCCTTGTTTTCATGCGTACTTGATGCTTTCGGTGACGACGCCGACATCCTCAATGTGCGCAACGATAGAGAAGTTGTGGCCAGCGTCCTCAGCCTCTATTGGCGCGGCACCGTGATGCCCTATTGGGGCGGCGGCACCACCGACGCCCGCAAGCTGCGCGCCAACGAACTGATGTATTTCGCCCTGATGCGCCACGCCCGCGCACGCGGCTGCACCCGCTTCGATTTCGGCCGATCGAAGGTTGGAACCGGCCCCTTCGCCTACAAGAAAAACTGGGACTTCGAACCGCAGCCGCTCGTCTATGCGCGCTGGCTCGCGCCCGGCGAAACCGCCCGCGACACCAATCCGAACAGCGCCAAATACAGGCTGCAAGTCGATCTTTGGAAAAAGCTGCCGCTCTGGGCGGCAAACCGGATCGGCCCGCTGATCGCTCGCGGATTGGGGTAATGGCCGAAATCCTGTTCCTCGTTCACCGCGCGCCCTGGCCCCCCGACCGCGGCGACCGAATCCGCAGCTGGCATATATTCGAAGCGCTGGCGAAGCTGGCGCCGGTGCATGTCGCGGCGCTCGCCGACAATGAAGCCGATGCCGCCATAGCGCGCGAGAAGATGGCACCGCTTTGCAAGAGCCTGGCAATCGAGGTGCGTAACGTCGCGCGCCCGCTCGCAGTGGCACAGGCGGTCTTGCGCGGCGAACCAGTGTCGAACCGGCTGTTTCGCAATGCCGCGCTCGCGCATCACGTCAGCGGGCTGATCGGACAAGGTCATATCACCCATATCGTCGCCTTCTCGGGCCAGATGGCGCAATATATTCCGGCGCGTTTTGACGGACCGGTGCTGATGGACTTCGTCGATGTCGATTCCGCCAAATTCGCAACCTACGCAGAGCAGGACAGGCGTCAGCCGCTACACTGGGTGCACGCGCGCGAGGCGCGAGTGCTCGGAGCCTATGAGGCCGATGTCGCGCGCCGCGTCGATGCCAATCTGCTCGTCAGCGAAGCCGAAGCCGCCTTGTTCCGCAGCCTGAGCGGGCTGGGTGCCGACAAGGTGCGTGCGGTCGAAAACGGCATCGACACCAATCGCTTCGACCCGGTGCTGGAACTCGACGTCGTCGGGGCGGGCGAGGGACCGCTTGCGATCTTCACCGGCCAGATGGACTATCGCCCGAATGTCGACGCGGTGCGCTGGTTCGCTGCCGACATCCTGCCGCTGATCCGCGAGCGCCACCGCCAGGCACGCTTCGCGATCGTCGGCCGTGCGCCGACCGACGAAGTGCGCGCGCTGCAAAAGCTGCCCGGGGTGACGGTGACCGGCGAAGTGCCCGATGTGCGGCCGTGGCTTGCCGCGGCCGACGCGGTCGTGGCGCCGCTGCTGCTCGCGCGCGGCGTGCAAAACAAGCTGCTCGAGGCGATGGCGATGGCACGGCCGGTGGTCGCAAGCGGGGCGGCTGCCACCGGCATCGACGCCGTGCCGGGCGAGCATTTGCGGGTCGCCGATGATGCTGCGACGATGGCCGACGCCGTCAGTTCGATTTTCGACGATCCGGACGCTGCCGCGACGATGGGCCGGGCGGCCCGTGCCCGCATGATTGCACGCTACGGCTGGGACGCCCGTCTCGCACCGCTGGGAGAAATGCTGGGACTGCCCGCATGACGCGATGGCAGCGTCATCTTGGTGCGCTTGCGCTTCTCTCTGTGGCCGTCTTCGCCGTCTTCTGGCGGGAGGCGGCTGACGTCGCGGGTATCTGGTGGAACAGCTCCACCTTCACCCACTGCCTGCTGATCGTGCCGATGATCGGCTGGCTGGTGTCGCAGCGCGCAGCGCTGCTGCGTCCGCTGACACCGGTCTATTGGTGGCCCGCGCTGCTATGGATGACCGGCGCGGGGCTGGTGTGGCTCGTCGGCGAGGCGGCGGGCGTGGGTTTGTTCCGGCAACTCGCGCTGGTGCTGATGCTACAGGGCGCGGTCGCCGCGACGCTCGGCGAAAAGCTTGTGCGGGCTTTGCTCTTTCCGCTTGGTTATGCGTTGTTACTGGTGCCGTTCGGTGAGGAACTGGTGCCGCTGCTTCAGACGCTCACCGCACATATCAGCATGGTCTTGCTTCATCTTTCGGGCATCCCGGCCGAGATGGAGGGGGTGTTCATCACAACACCCGCCGGTTTCTTTGAAGTTGCCGAAGCCTGCTCAGGGGTCAATTTCCTCATCGCGATGCTCGCATATTCGGTGTTCGCGGCGCATCTCTGTTTTCGCAGCTGGACCCGGCGGATCGTCTTCATCGGGCTCGCGCTGGCGACGACAATTCTCGCCAATGCGCTGCGCGCCTACGGCACGATCGTCGCCGCGGAAATATGGGGAATCGAGGCGGCGGGCGGGATCGATCATATCTTTTACGGCTGGTTCTTCTTCGCCGGGGTGATCCTGCTCGTCATGTTCGCGGCCCGCCGCTGGTTCGACCGGCCCGCGAATGATGCCGCGGTCGATGTGAGCAAGCTGGGCGGCGCGGTGCGCTTTACGGGGACGGCAAAGGCGGTGCTGCCTGCCGCATTCGCAATCCCGCTCCTCTTCGCCGGCTGGGGCGCGCTCGTAGGCGGGCGCAGTGCGCCCCTTCCCGACACGCTAGCGATCGAGGCCCCGGCCGGATGGCGCGAAGCGCGCGCGGAAGGAACGGCGTGGACCCCGCGCTTCGATGGCGCCGATCGGCGGCTGTTGCGCCGCTTTGCCGATGACAAGGGACAGGTCGTGACCGTCGCGATCGGCGGTTACGAACGACAGGCCGAGGGCCGCGAAGTCGTCGCCTTTGGGCAGGGTGCAATCGATCCCGACAGCAAATGGGCGTGGAGCGCTTCGCTGCCTGCCGTCAAAGGCGCGAAGACCGAGCGCTTGCTGCATCCCGGGCCGGTGCTGCGCGACGCGGCCACCTGGTATGTCGTCGGCGGCACCGTCACGGGTGATCCACGACGCGCGAAACTCGCCGGGCTTCAGGCGCGGCTGCTCGGCGGCGACCCGCGCGCATTGTCGCTGATCCTGTCGAGCGAAGAGCGGCGAGGCGGACGCAATGCGATAGAGGATTTCGTTTCCGCGTCGGGCGGAGCCAAGGCAATGGCTGACCGCGCCCTCAAAACCCGCTAAGCGATCAGAATATGTGTGGGATCGCGGGCATCTATCATCTCGAAACGGCCAAGCCGGTGGACCCGGCGCGGTTGCGCGCGATGCTCCAGCCGATGCAACACCGCGGCCCCGATGGTTCGGGCGAGTGGACAGCGCCCGGCGTCGGGCTTGGTCACCTCCGCCTCTCGATCATCGATATCGAGGGCAGTCCGCAACCGATGGCGAGCGACGACGAGATCGTCACGCTCACCTACAATGGCGAAATCTATAATTTCCGCGAGTTGCGCGCCGAACTTGAGGATCGTGGCCACCGTTTCCGTACCTCGGGCGATACCGAAGTCATCATCGCGGCGTGGCGCCAGTGGGGCCCCGACTGTCTGTCGCGGCTCAATGGCATGTTCGCCTTCGCGATCCACGATCATCGGCGCGGCTGCCTGTTCCTCGCGCGCGACCGGCTGGGGGTGAAGCCGCTCCACTTTGTCCGCCTGTCCGACGGTTCGGTTGCCTTTGCATCCGAGTTGAAGGGGCTGCTGCGCAATCCGCTGCTCAGGCAGGAAGCGAACCTCACGGCGATCGAGGATTTCCTCGCCTTCGGTTATGTCCCCGACGACAATTGCATCGTCGCGGGCGTCGAAAAGCTGCCTGCCGGACATTTTCTCCTGCTCGAACGCGGCAAGCCGGTGCCTGCCCCGACACGCTGGTGGGCGCCCGATTTCTCGAAGCGCGTCCGGGCTTCGGAGGGCGAAGCGGCCGAGCATCTCGTCCATCTGATGCGCGCCGCAGTGACCGACCGGATGGTCGCGGACGTGCCGCTCGGCGCCTTCCTCTCGGGCGGGGTCGACAGCAGCGCGGTGGTCGCGCTGATGGCAGAGGCAAGCGCGAAGGCGGTCAAGACCTGCACGATCGGTTTCGACCAGGCGGCGCTCGACGAAACCCAATATGCGCAGGCGATCGCCGAACGCTTCGCGACCGATCATCGCACGCGGACCGTGTCGTCGGGCGATTTCGCGCTCGTCGACAAGATCGCCGACCATTTCGACGAGCCCTTTGCCGACGCAAGCGCGCTCCCGACCTGGCGCGTCTGCGAGCTCGCGCGCGAAGAGGTGACGGTGGCGCTGTCGGGCGACGGCGCCGACGAGGCGTTTGCCGGATATCGGCGGCTGGTGTTCCAGCATCAGGAAGAAAAGCTGCGCGGGCTGATCCCCGGCTTCCTGCGTCGCGGCGTACTCGGCCCGCTGTCGCACGTCTGGCCGCAGATGGATTGGGCGCCACGTCCGCTACGCGCCCGCGCGACGCTCGCCAGCCTGTCGAAAAGCGGCGCGGAGGGCTATGCCGAGGCAGTCGGCGTGACGGGGCAGGGCCAGCGTTCGCGCCTGTTCAACGACGCCGCGCATCGCGCGCTCGGCGATCATGTCGCCGAGGCGCGATACTGGAAGGCAATGGCCGAGGCGCCCGCGCGCGAGCCGCTCGACCGGGCGCAATATGCCGACCTTCAGATATGGCTGCCCGGCGATATCCTGACCAAGACCGACCGGATGAGCATGGCGGTCAGCCTCGAGGCGCGCGAGCCTCTGCTCGACTATCGCCTGATCGAATTCGCCGCGAGCCTGCCCGCGTCGATGCGCGTCAAGCGCGGAACCGGCAAGGCGATCATGAAACAGGCGATGGAACGCTATCTGCCGCATGACATTCTTTACCGGCCAAAAATGGGCTTTGTTACGCCGGTGTCGCACTGGTTCCGCGGACCGCTGGTCGAACAGGCAAGGGCGCTTGCAACCTCGTCGACGCTCGCGCGATCGGGCTGGTTCGACATGGCGGAAATCGAACGCATCGTCGCGGCGCATCAATCGGGGCGCCGCGACCATGGCCGGCTGATCTGGCAATTTTTCATGCTCGAAAAATCGCTGGCCAAGCTGTTCGGCATATAGGCTTTTCGGGCGTCCGATTGTGGCGGGCAACGGTCGAATCACCACCCCATCTTAACGCTTGGCTGCTAGGCTCGCTTCCGATGACGGTCCATCCTGCCTTTGCCGCCAATTCTGCCCGCGCGGCACCCCTCACGGTGCGCGTTGTCGATCCGCTGTCGCTGTCGCCCGACCTTGCGGCGGCGTGGGACCGGCTCGCGGGCGAGGCGAGCGAGCCCAACCCATTTGCCGAACGCTGGTGCCTGCAATCGGCGCTGCATCTGCTCGACCCCGAACGGCATGCGCGGCTGGTGCTGGTTCGCGACGGCAGCGATGGCCCCGTCATCGGCGTCATGCCGATTGCCCCCGCAACGCATTACGGCCGCCTGCCGCTGCGTCACGTTACCGGCTGGACGCATCACAATCATTTCCACGGTGCGCCGCTGGTTCGCGCGGGCTTTGAAAGCCTGTTCTGGTCGATCCTTCTGGGATGGTGCGACGCCGCACCCTGGGCGCGCACATTGGTGCATGTGCCGCGCCTCACCGAGGGCGGCCCGCTCCACCGCGCGCTCACCGACGTCGCGCGGGCGCGTGGCGGCGAGGCGGAAGTCGTCCACCGCGAGGAGCGCGCCCTGCTGGAAAGCAGTCTGTCGCCGGAAAGCTATTGGGATGCCGCGGTGCGCGCAAAAAAGCGAAAGGAATTGCGGCGGCAGGCGAACCGGCTCGCCGAGCAGGGCACCGTGATATTTCGCAGCTGGCAGGCGGGCGAGGAGGTCGTTTCGTGGATCGACGCCTTTCTCGACTTGGAAGCGCGCGGCTGGAAGGGCCGCGGTGCATCGGCGCTTGCGAGCCAAAGCGACACGCAAGCCTGGTTTCGTGCGATACTTCATGCGGCGGGCGATGCGGGCCGGCTCGACATGCGCTCGCTCGATCTGGACGACCGTCCGCTTGCGATGCTCGTCAATTTCCTCTGCCCGCCGGGCGGCTTTTCATTCAAGACCGCGTTCGACGAAGATTACGCCCGCTTCTCGCCCGGCGTCTTACTGCAACAGGCGAATCTCGATCTGCTCGACGATCCGCAAATCATGTGGGTCGATAGCTGCGCCGCCCCCGGCCACCCGATGATTGACAGCGTCTGGCGCGAGCGCCGTGCACTGGTATGGGTCAATGTTCCGTTGTCGGCAGCCTCTGACCGCCTCCGCTTTGCCCTGTTGACCAAGACCGAACGGCTCTGGCGGCGCTGGAAGGGTGCTGCCGCGCCCGAAAATGAAATAGAAAGCCCGTCATGAGTGCGCATCAGACGATCACCCGCCCGGTATTTCCTGCCGAAACGCTCGAGCACATGGCAGGACTTTATCCGCTGAAGGCGGGTTTGCTGCAACATCATCTGCCCGACCATCCCTTGCTGTCGCTCGAAGCACTGGCGCAGCTGGGCGAAAGCCTGCCCGCTAGCGAGGTCGAGTATAATCCGGGGGATGTGCCGATCGGCATCCTGCCCGAAGATATTCCATCGAACGGGCTGTCGATTGGTGAGACGATCCGCACGATCGATAGCAACGGCAGTTGGGCGGTGCTCAAGAATATCGAGAATGTCGATGCCTATCGCGCGCTGCTGATGGACCTGCTTGGCGAACTGAAGCCCGTCGTCGAGCCGCGCACCGGTGCGATGCTGACGCCGCAGGGTTTCATCTTCATATCTTCGCCGGGCTCGATCACGCCGTTCCACTTTGATCCCGAGCATAATATCCTGCTGCAATTGCGGGGTACAAAGGTCATGAACGTCTGGCCGGCGGGCGACGAACGCTTTGCGCATCGCCACGAACATGAACGTTATCACACGGGCGGCCACCGCAATCTGCCTTGGGTGGAAACCTATAAGGATGATGCACTGCAGGTGCCGCTTGCCCCGGGCGAAGCGGTGCTGATGCCGGTGATGGCGCCGCATTTCGTCGCCAATGGCGATGCTCCGTCGATCTCGCTCTCGATCACGTGGCGCAGCAAATGGAGCTATCGCGAATCCGAGGCGCACGCCGCCAATGCGGCGCTCCGCCGCATGGGGCTCGACCCCGCGATGCCGCCGCGCTGGCCGAGCTATGCCTGGGCAAAAACAATCGCTTGGCGGATCGCGCGCAGGATCAAACTCGTCTCCTGAAACGGCCTGTGACAGATTGCTTTCAATTGGCGCAATTTGCGGTTATGGGCCCGCATCCTTGAATTTTGATCCCATAGAGGACTGATGGCGAAAGAAGAACTTCTGGAAATGCGCGGCCAAGTGGTCGAACTGCTGCCCAACGCGATGTTTCGCGTCAAACTGGAAAATGATCACGAGATTCTGGGCCACACGGCCGGAAAGATGCGCAAGAACCGCATCCGCGTGCTGGTCGGCGACGAAGTGCTCGTCGAACTCACGCCCTATGACCTGACCAAGGGTCGGATCACCTATCGCTTCAAGTGAGCGGCGCGGCGAACTCTCCCGCGCTGGTTTTGGCTTCGACCTCGCCGCGCCGGCGCGAACTGCTGGCGCGGATTGGTTTTGTACCGATGCGCATCGTCGCCCCGGAAATCGATGAGACACCGCTGAAGGCCGAACTGCCACGCGACTATGTTGCGCGGCTTGCGAAGGGCAAGGCGCTGGCGGTCGAGCGCGCGCCGGACGAGGTCGTACTGGCGGGCGACACGACCGTAGCGGTCGGACGCCGTATCCTTGAAAAGCCGACAGACGAGGCCGATCTCCGCCGCATGCTCGGCCTCCTTTCGGGTCGGCGTCATCATGTCTATTCGGGTATCTGCGTCGTCGGAACCGAGGGAAAGGCGCGCGTGCGCGTCGTCGATACGGTCGTCGCGTTCAAGGTGCTCACCGCCGCCGAGATCGACTGGTATATCGAATCGGGCGAAGGCATGGGCAAGGCGGGCGGCTATGCGATTCAGGGTCGCGCCGAGACCTTCGTCCATTTCCTGTCGGGCAGCCATTCGAACGTCGTCGGTCTGCCGCTGTTCGAAACGCGCGCGCTGCTGACCAGCGCGGGCCTCGCGCTTGGCTGAGTGGCTTTACGAGGCCGGGATCGGGGAGGCGCGTGCGGCGCTGGTCGAGGATGGCGAAATCATCGAAGCACGGATCGAACGTGACGGCGAAGGACCGCGTCTGGGCGCCGTCGTGGCGGCCAAACTCGTCGAGGCGGGACGGAGTGGGAAGGGCGCGCTGGTCGTGCTCGATTGCCCCAGTCAGCCACAGGCGACGCTGGCCGATCTGCCATCTGCGACCTCGATCGGCACGCGGCTGACGGTTGAAGTCACCCGCATGGCACTACGCGAGCGCGGGCGTGACAAGCCGGCGCGGACACGGCTCGCGGATGCCGGCGCTGCCCTGACGGATGGACCCGATCTGCGCGCGCGCATTGCGGCGAGCGGCGCGCCTGTGATCGAACTGCGATCAACCGATGCCGACCGTCTTGAACAGGCGGGATGGTCCGAACTGATCGATTGCGTGCGCGCTGGCCATTGGACCTTCGAGGGTGGCGCGCTCTGGGTCGATGCAACCCCCGCGATGGTCCTGATCGATATCGACGGGGAAGGCGATGCGCTGGCGCTCGCCACATCGGGCGCGCGGGCAGCAGCGGCAGTGATCCGCCGCTGCGATATCGGTGGGTCGATCGGGATCGATTTCCCATCCTTGCCCGATCGTGCGGGGCGGCAGGTTGTCGATGCGGCGGTCGACGCCGCGCTGCCGCAGCCGTTCGAGCGTACCGCGGTCAACGGATTTGGTCTGATGCAGATTATTCGCCGCCGCGCCCGTCCCTCGTTGATCGAGCAGGTTCGCCTCGATCCGATAGCGACCGATGCGGCCATGCTGCTTCGGCATGCCGAACGGGCCGCCGGCACGGGTGCGTTGACCCTGACGGCGCGCGCCGGCGTGATCGATCATATCGCGGCGCACGCCGCTTGGGTCGACGCGCTGCAGAATCGAACCGGCCGGCCCGTTCGCCTGATGACCGACCCGACAATGAAAGGAGTGGGCCATGCCCAGTAAACCACCGCGCTGTCCTCTTTGCGGAAAGCCGCGTGAGCCCGAATTCAAACCCTTTTGCAGCCGCGGCTGCCGCGACCGCGATCTTTTGACATGGTTCGGCGAAGGCTATCGCGTGCCGGCCGATCAGGCACCCGACGGCACCGCCGACGATGATCGTTTCGACGAAGGCTGACCCCGAAATCAAGCGTCACAAAGCCTCTGGACAGGACACAAAGCCGTGCCTATAGCCGCCGCTCGCCAGCGCGGCCGTCCGGTCGCAGCGGCCGTGCCCGGGTAGCTCAGTTGGTAGAGCATGCGATTGAAAATCGCAGTGTCGGCGGTTCGACCCCGTCCCCGGGCACCACTTTCTTCTTCAGAACAGTCCGAAGCGCGGCACGCGGATTATTTTGTCCATTCGGACCGATATTCTAACGCGAGAAGCGTCCTGAAAGGACGCAAAAGCGTGGATTTTCGCCTCTACCAATGGCTTGTCGTGCGTGTTACTGCCGCGCCATGAACAGGATCACGAACAAACTCAACCGGTTGTGGAAGGAACGCGCGCACGCCGCCGCGGCGCGCGCCGTGCTGGATACACCGCCGGTCGTTCCAGCCGACGACGGGCTGATCCTGTTTTCGATGATCGGCACGCGGGTGCTGCTGCCCTATCTGGTCGCGGTCAAAACGCTGCACGCCCAGCTTGGCAAAGGGCGCATTGTTATCCTCGATGATGGCACGCTTACCGACAACGACCGACAGATACTGGCGGCGCACCTTGGAAAACCGCATATTGTTTCGATCGCGGATATCGATACCGCCCCTTGTCCGCGCGGCCAGGTCTGGGAGCGGCTCCTCGCGCTTCTGGACATGCGCGCAAATGATTATGTGATCCAGCTCGATTCGGACACGGTAACGCTGGGCGACGTGCCGGAGATTGCCTCCGCGATCACGCAAAATCGCAGCTTCACACTGCGTGGCGATCCGGATTCCCAACTGTTGTCCTTTGCCGAAATGGCGGCGAAGTCCGATGACGACGAGTTTCTCCACAATCCCGAGGCGCATGTGCAGGGCGCGATCGAATGCGGTCTCGACCGGGTTGCGCTGCCGATGCTCACCAATCCGCTTTATGTGCGCGGGTGTGCAGGCTTTGCCGGGTTCGCACGTGGTGGCGATGGCCGCGCGCTCGCAGAGGCATTTTCGCGCGAGGCGGAACGACTGCTCGGAGCCGAGCGCTGGGCGCGATGGGGCAGCGAACAGGTGACTTCGAACATCGTGATCGCCAACGAACCCGATCCGTTGCTGCTGCCTTACGATCATTATCTCAACTTCTGGGATGAAGGCGTCCCGGCCGACGCGCGCTTCGTCCATTTCATCGGCAGCTATCGCTTTAGCGGCACCGCCTATATCGACGCCACGCGCACGGCTATCGCGGCGCTCGGCCGAGCCTAGACGCCAACCTCCGGATCAGTCGGCATTCGTCGACCGCGCACCAGTTCGATCAGGTCGCGTACGGTCTCGCGCGCGAATAGCGCGAGCCACAGGCAATAGATCGGCCCACCCGTTGCGACGAGCACGACCAGCCGCAGCGGTTGCGGCAGCGCTGGCAGCATGCGGTCGACCAGCGTCACCGCCGCTGCCATGACCGCGGCGGCGACGATCGGCGGCGCGACCGCGCGCAGCAGCTCGATCGCCCGAATGCCAACAACCGGCAAGCTGCGCACCGCAGCAAAGGCGAGCAGCAATGGATAGGCGATCAGCCATGCCCATGCGATCCCGATGATTCCCCACTGCGCGCTGACCAGAAACACGACCGGCATCAGCAGCGCGCCGGCGGCAGCATTGCCCGATGCGATACCCGGACGGCCGAGCGCGTCGGTGGCGGGACGAAGCAGCGTGAACAGGGTCCAGAACGGCATGGCGAGCGCCAGCGGTAACAGCAGCGGCACAATCTCCCGCCATTTGTCGCCGAGCAATGTGAGGACAAGCGGCTCCGCCACGGCGGCGAGGCCGAAGAAGAACGGCATGGCGGCGACCATGATGGCGCGCGTCGAGCGTGTGAAGCCGGCAGCGAGCGCCTGCCGATCATTCTGCATCCGCGAATAGGCGGCGAAAGCGACTTCGTTAAGCGGCGGCACCACCTTGTTGTTGAAGATCTGCGTCAGCAACAGCGCGGTCGTATAGATGCCGACCAGATGCGCCTCGAACCAGCGGCCGGCGACCAATATGTCCGCCTGGCTCTGGACGAAGCCGAAAAATTGCCCGACCGCGATCAGCCCGCCATAGCGCGCGATCGAACCCGCACCGCGGAAATCGAAGCTGGGCCACAGCCAGGTGCGCGCCGCGATCGTCAAGCCCACGGCGCGCGTCGCGAACATGGCGATTGGCGCCCAGACCAGTGCCCACACGCCCCAGCCGGCGAGCGCGCCGCCGAGCGCGACGCCCGCTCCGATCAGCGCGGAGACCAGATTGACCTGCGCCTGACGCTGAAACTCCAGCGAACGCGCGAGCTGAGCATAGGCCAGCGCCGAGAAGGGAATGGTGAGATAGATCAGCGCCTGCACCCGCAGCAGATCGGCGACCATCGGCTGGCGATAATAGGCGGCCGCCAACGGCGCGCAGGCAATCTGGGCAACCGCGAGCGCGCCGTTGAGCAGCAGCAGCAGCCCGAAAATCTGCCTCAGCTCGTGCGTGGCGACTTCGTCGCGCTGGATTACGGCGCTGGCGAGGCCATAGCCGTTCAGCAGGTTGAAGAGCATCAACATCACTTGGGTGAGCGCAAACAGGCCATAATCTTCGGGCGTCAGGATGCGAATGACGAGGAAGGTGGAGCCCCAGGCGATGATTTGCCCGGCGATCTGCGACCCGGAGCGCCAGATTACGGCGCGGCGTATCCTTTGGCCAAAATCCGGCTCAGCCGCCGGATCGGGGGCGAGCGTCGTTTCGGGGAGGGTGGGGCGACCTGACATGCAGTGAGCCTAGCAACTATTCATTGGGAAAACATTGCACGCGGACATGGCTCGCCGCGCAGGCGTCAATGTCCGGCGGGCATCGCTCAATTTTTGCGCGCGGCGTAGTCGCCGATGGGCGGCTGCGCCACCGACGTGCGTCGCACCTCCACCCATATCGGCTTGCGTCCCAGCCGTGCATTGAAAAGGCTGTTGAACGTCGCCGGATCGGGGGCCGGGGAATCGAGCGCCTCGCCATATTGCCGCCGTACTGCGGCGGAATCATACCCCATCGCATTCAGCAGGGTCGGGAAGATGCGATAGTGGCTCGATGCGTCGAAATGGCGCTTTGCGGCGGCATCCCAACGATCCGATGTGCCGATGATCGCAAGCGGCACCGACCCTTCTTCGCTGGCAGGCGATGGGCTGCAATGCGTCGTCGTTCCCGAATCGCCGCGTTCATGCAAATTCTGTCCATGGTCGGACGTGTAGATAATCAGCGCGCCATCGAGCCGGGCCTGGGCGAACAATTTGTCGAAGAAGCCGCCGACCGTCCACCCTACCGTGTTGCGGTAGCTATTGCGATAAAGGCGCCAGCTTTCCGCGCCGCTGTACAGATTTTCCGGAAGCCGTGTTTCGGTCACCACGGCGGCTTCGTTGCGAGGAAGGGCAGGGCTGAAAATACGGGCGTGCTCGGGATATTTATCGGCCACGGGAAAATGCGCGCCCATCTTGTTGACCAGAATGAACTCGCGCGTCCCGTTATTGAGCGCTGCGATCACCGCGGCGGCCGCAGCCATATCGCGATCGACGACGGCTATATCGCCGAACTGGACAAAGTGGTCGATGTGGCGCCGCTCGGCATCATCCATGCCATTTTGATTGGCGCCGCCCGACCTTTGCGCATCGATGTAAATCGTCGTAAATCCAGCATGTTTCGCATAGCTGAAGATCGAGGGCATAACGGCATTGATCCGTTGATAGGCGTTGCGCGTCCCGCCGTATCGAAGCGTCAAATTGCTCCCGAAGCTACAATTGGTGATCGAGGCAGCGAGCCCGAAATTGCTGACCACGATCCCGGGGGGCGGAGAGGAAAGACCGGACCGGACCCCCGCGATATCATTGATATCGAGATAACGGCCCGCGATGCTTTCATCGATGATCAACACGATGTCGCGCTGTTCGGGCGTCCGGGCGAAGGCCATCGTGACAGGCTGGCGAGACAAGGACGGCATCGATGCGGCCTCGAACGCGGCAAGCGCCGAATAGGCCGTTCCAACCCACGCGTTCGGCAATCCGCGACCGCCTTCGCCGCCGCGGATGAACAAAAGAATGGTCAGAATCGCGAGACCCGCAAAGGGCGCGAGCGCCGCCGCGACCGCAGACAAGCGCGTCTCCGCGCGTGGCTTCAGTCCCAACCCGAGGAACAGGAAAAAGGCCCCTGCAGAGGCCCATGCGATCGAAGCACCATATTGCGCAATCGCGTCGTCGGCGAACCCCGCAGAGTAGATCATCGTAACGAACGCGTCGTAGCTCATCGCATCGGTCGTCGCGTTCTGAAAACTGCCGACCAGAATCGCTGCCAGCCCGAGCACCACGGCCCAGCCCCACCGCAGAAGTGACGAACGGATGAAGGCTGCGCTCCACAGGCAGGCGATCAGGCCGCCATACAGGCCGATATATATGAGGAGAGGCGGCGAGGCTCCCAGCATATCGATCCGCGCAACAACCTCGGGAAGCTCAAAGGCGAGCCCGAATCCCAGCAGGGCCGTTTTGATCAGCATATTGGAGCTAGGCAAGGTCCGTGCCCGCATCGCGTATCCTTCGCCATCGGGAAGTCGGTGCCGGACCAGTGATGACGTGACCGGTGCGTCCGATGCCGATAGAGCGCCTTTCTGAATTTTTGGCAAATTGCTCGCCGCCGCGACAGCCGCCTTAAGCAGATTTGTAACCGGCCGGTACATCTTCCGTAGCGTAAACTGTTGCTATTTAGTCACGAATTGGCCGAAAATAGGCTGTCGCGCGCGCGTGTGCGTTGACGCCGCAGGGTGGTGCGTTACAGCGGCCGGTCACTACCGGGCATCTCCCGTAAAAGCCTTAGGGCTCGCCTTGGTGGTTTTGGAGAGAGAGATATCATCATGACTTTGCGCAACATCTTGTTGGGCGCCACCATGTTGTGCGCCGCAACCACCCCTGTCTATGCCTTTGCCCAGGACGCAGCCGCTGCCGCCGACACGACCGACACGGCCGACGTCACAGACTATGGCAACGACATCATCGTTACCGCCAGCAAGCGCTCGCAAACGCTGCAGGATACGCCGGTGGCCGTTTCGGTTACCTCGGCGGCGCAGCTCGAAGAATCGCAGATCCGCGACCTGATCGACCTCCAGTCGTCGGTCCCCAGCCTGCGCGTGTCGCAGCTGCAGTCGAGCGCGAACACCAACTTCATCATCCGCGGCTTCGGCAACGGCGCCAATAACGCCGGGATCGAACCCTCGGTCGGCGTGTTCATCGACGGCGTCTATCGTTCGCGCTCGGCCGCCCAGATCGGCGACCTTCCGAACGTCGAGCGCATCGAAGTGCTGCGCGGACCGCAATCGACCCTGTTCGGCAAGAACGCATCGGCCGGCGTCATCAGCATCGTCACCCAAAAGCCGCAGTATGAATTCGGCGGTTCGGCCGAAGTCAGCTATGGCAATTTCAACGCCATCACCGTCAAGGGCGACGTCACCGGCCCGATCGCCGAAAATGTCGCCTTCTCGATCGGCGGCAGCTTCAACCGCCGTGACGGCTATGCGCAGGATCTGAAACTCGACACCGACGTCAACGACCGCAACCGTTGGGGCGTCCGCGGCCAGCTTCTGTTCGAACCGACCGACGCCCTGTCGATCCGCCTGATCGGCGACTATGACAAGATCGATGAAAATTGCTGCATCGCGGGCAATGTCATCGCCGGCCCGACCGTCGCGATCACCAACGCGCTTGCCGGTGGCCCCAGCGTCGATGCCAATAACCCGTTCTCCTACGACGTTTACAACAACTTCCTGTCGACGAACGAGATCGAAAATTACGGCGGCTCGGCGCAGATCGACTATGATCTGGGCAACCTCGCGCTGACCTCGATCACCGCGTACCGCAAGGTGCAGGCTGACACGAACCAGGATTCGGATTTCACCAGCGCCGACCTGATCGGTGAAAAGAGCGACAATGTCGGCATCGACACTTTCACGCAGGAATTCCGCGTGACGTCCGACTTCGACGGCCCGCTGAACTTCCTGCTCGGCGGTTATTATTTCAACGAAAAGGTCGATCAGCAGAGCGCGATCAAGTTCGGCAACGATTTCCGCCCCTATGGCAACGCGCTTATCCAGGCGGCAAGCGGCGGCGCGCTGAATGTTAATCTGCTCGAAGGCACGCTCGGCGCGCTCGAAGGCAATCCGGCGAAATATCTGGGCAGCTTCTTCAAAGCCGGCACCGGACTCGACGAAGACTATCAGATGAAGAACGAGGCCTTCTCGGTCTTCGGTACGGTCGACTTCGAGGTCACTGATCGCCTGACCCTCAGCCTTGGCGGCAACTACACCAAGGACCGCAAGCGTTTCTCGACAAATGTTGTCAGCAGCGACGTGTTCTCGGGTATCAACCTCAATGCGCCGCAATATGCGCCGTTCCGCAACCAATTGCTGCTCGGCGGTGCGTTGCAGCAGGCGGGCGTCAATCCGAACAATCCGGCCGCCGTTAACGCTTTCGCGACGAACCCGGCAACTGCACCGATCTTTCAACAGTTCGTCGCCTTCGCCAACGCCAATCAGAACAATCCCGCGGCGAACCCGCTCAACGGGCTGAAGGCGTTCCAGTTCCTGCCGCCCTTCCTCAACGTTCCGAACGCGGTCGAAAGCGGCAAGACCAACGACGGCGATCTCTCGTACAGCGTTCGCGCTGCTTATGAGCTCACCGATACGGTCAATGTCTATGCGACCTATGCGACAGGCTTCAAGGCAAGCTCGATCAACCTGTCGCGCGACAGCCGTCCGACCGCAGCCGACCTCCCGGCGATCATTTCGGGCGGCCTTGGTCTTCCGAACCTCACATCGGGCTCGCGCTTCGCGGCCCCGGAAGAATCGACCGTTTACGAGTTCGGTCTGAAGGGCCAGTGGGACGTCGCGGCGGTTAACATCGCGGTGTTCAAACAGTCGATCAAGGGCTTCCAGTCGAACGTCTTCACCGGCACGGGCTTCGCGCTGGCGAACGCCGGCAAGCAGTCGACCTTCGGCATTGAGTTCGACGGTTCGGTGCGTCCTGTCGCCGGGCTCAACCTCACGCTGGCTGCTACCTATCTCGACGCCAAGTACGACAGCTTCATCAACTCGGCGTTCGGCGACATCTCGGGTTCGACCCCGGCCGGTATCCCCGATCTGTCCTTGTCGATGGGCGCGACTTACACCCACGAGTTCGCGGGTGGGACCAAGGCGATCGCGCACGTCGACTATGCGTATGAAAGTCCGGTCCAGATCGTCGAAGGTCTGGGCGGCTTCCCGGCCAGCGTCGCGCAGAATCTGAAGCGTGAAGTCAACTCGCTCAACGCGTCGTTCACGATCCGGCTGACCAACGGCCTCGACGTCGGCGTGTGGGGCCGCAACCTCACCAACGCGCAGTATCTGACGACGATCTTCCCGGCGGTTGCGCAGGCAGGCAGCGTCTCGGGCTATCCGAGCCAGCCGCGCACCTATGGCGGCACCGTTCGCTTCAAATTCTGATCGATCGCGGCCGGGGCGGTTAACGCTTCGGCCGCCCGGACAGCAGGCAAAAAGAAACCCCGGCCTCTCGAACAGAGAGGCCGGGGTTTTTTTGGCGTTGCCGCCGGTTCGTTTAGAATTTCACCCCGGCCGCGATGCCATAGCGGCGCGGTTCGAGGGTGAAGATGTTGGTGTAGTTACCCGACGACTGGTCGGTGATGTAGAGCCCGGTGACGCTGTTGGCGTCGAAGACGTTCTGGATGAACCCTCGCACGTACCATTTATCGTCGGCGCCGTTCAGCTGCACCTGTGCGTTGACCTGGGCATAGCCTTTGATCTTGTTCACATTGCCGTTGAAGATGCTGCCATAGCTCTCGCCAGTATAGGCCACATCGAAGCGCGGGACGAGCGTCATGTCGCCGCTGCCGAGACGCGCCGTGTACTGCACACCCGCGCTGAACTTGTAATTCGGCGCCTGCGGCAACTGGTTGCCCTTGATGTTCACCGGAATGCCGGCGGAGAAATAATCGACCCCGCCGAGTGTCGCGGGATTAACCGACAGGCCGGCGACGGGAGCAGGCAGGTTGGCAAAGGCACCCGCGGCTGCCGCCTCCATGACCGAGCAGATGCTGAACGCGCCTGTCGAGGCGATGCCGCCATCGGACGGGAAGGCCGTTGTTGGCCGCAGGCCCGCGCCGCCCTGCACACCGGGTACGATGCCCGCGTTGATCAGCGTCTGCACGCCATTCACGAAGGCGTTGACCCCGGCAGTATTGCCGGTCCGCGAGCCAACAGCGCAGTTCGCCGCGTTGGTGATGTCCTTGATGATGACCGCATCGCTGCGGCCGCCACCGAAGTCGCGCGGGTTGCTGGTAAACTTGTCCTCAGACACCTTGCTATGCAGGTAGCTGAAGCCAAGGTTGACCACCACGTCCGGGTCGGGACGGACGATCGCTTCGGCCTCGAAACCATAGATGTCTGCGCTGACATTGTCGTTGACCGCCGTACGGGCGACGATCTTGCTCAGCTGCAGATCCTTATACTTATAGTAGAAGGCCGTGAGATTCAGCTGGAGCGCGCCGTTGCCGAAGCTGTTCTTCGATCCGATTTCGAACGCGTCGACCTGCTCAGGCTTGAAGGATTCGGCCACGGCGAAAATCGGCTGCAACGGCGGGTTGATGCCGCCCGATTTATAACCGCGCGAATAGGAAGCGTAGAGCAGATTGTCGTCGGTGATCTTGAAGTCGAGCACCGCACGGCCGGTCAGCTTGTTGAACTTCACGCTGCGCGCCTGGATGATCTGATTGCCCGGCGTGCCGGGATCGGCGTCGAACGATCCGACAAAGGGTGAATCAAACACGCTTCCGGTTCCGCTGTGCGGAGCAAGGAAGCTTGCCAGCGTCGACCGTGCCGTCACGCTTTTCTTGTCGTTGTTATAGCGCAGGCCCGCGGTGAGTTTCAGGCGGTCGCTGAACTCGAAATAGGCTTCGCCGAACAGGCCGTATGAGGTGATTTTGAGGTCGTCGGTATTGTTGCGGAAGAACGGCGTCGCCAGGAACGACGGCGGCAGCGGGCCGCCGGCGGCCGGCGGATTGGTCGCAGCCGTGAACGCGCCAAGTACCCCGGTCAGATAATCGATCGGGAAGGCGTTCACATAATAGCTGTTCTCGGTCAGGTGATAATCGGCATAGATGCCGCCAACCAGAAAGTTGAACGGCCCGTCGAGGTCGCTCGACAATATGCCTTCGACCGACCAGCTGCTGTTATACTGATTTGAGCGGTCGAATTGCAGCGATTGGTCGCTACAGATTTTGTTTCCGCCGTAGCTGCCGCGACCGCTTTCTTCAGCCAGTGAGACGCAAAGCTGCCCCGTCGGACCATTGGGGATGATCGCTGCGGCGACCGGCGCGAAATAGGGAGTAAATGCGGC
This sequence comes from Sphingopyxis sp., assembly GCA_051861185.1. Classification (GTDB taxonomy): domain Bacteria; phylum Pseudomonadota; class Alphaproteobacteria; order Sphingomonadales; family Sphingomonadaceae; genus Sphingopyxis. The sequence goes on along the minus strand of JBIMKQ010000002.1, from coordinate 248,002 downwards.
GCCAAGCGCTCCGTTCGCTGCCGCCTGCAAGGTTGCGAGGCCACCAGCGTAGAGTGCACGGTTGCCGACATTGCTATTATAATCCTGCGATGCGTCGAGCTTGACCTTCTGATACTGACCCGAAACCTGCAGCGACACGGGACCGAAATTATGCTCGATCTGTCCCTGCAGGGTCAGTTCGCTGGTGAAATAGCTCGGCGTATAGGCCGTATTGACCGTCCGCGAATCTTCCGGGATCGTCGTGTTGGCATAAACGTCGGGGCCGTAAAGGCTGCCAAGTGCAAATGCCTGCGGAATGCCGCGAATCGCCAGGAATTCGCGCGATGTCAGCGCCGCGGTGAAGGTCGCATTGCCGTTGAAAGGCGAATTGTCGAGACGGTTGTTTAAACAGCCGAGGATGCCGGTCGGATCGCGCTGGCAAAGCTGCTTCTGGATGCGCGTACGCTTGTCTTTTTCGTGGAAATAGGACGCCAGCAGGTCGATCGTCGTATCGGGCGAAGGCTCCCAGCGGAACGAGCCGCGGACCGAATAGAGATCGCGGTCGTCGATACGGGTGTCGAGGAAGCTGTTCTTCGTATAGCCGTCACGATTGAGATAGATGCCCGCGACGCGGAAGGCCATGGTGTCGCCCAGCGGGATGTTGACCATCGCCTTGCCCTTCATGGAATCAAAATTTCCATATTCGGCTTCGGCGGCCGCTTCGAAGGCGCCCAGCTTTGGTTTTGCGGTGATCACGTTGACCACGCCCGAGGTCGCGTTGCGACCGAACAGCGTACCCTGCGGGCCGCGCAGCACTTCGACGCGTTCGAGATCGAAGAATTCGGTTTCGAACAGGCGTGTCGAAAACAGCGGATCGCCGTTCAGATGGATTGCGGTCGCGCTGTCGCAGGTCGTGCCGACGCAAAGGTCGCCGATGCCTCGAATGGTAAAGCTGGCGCCGGTGAAATTGGTCTTGGTGAAAGTGACGTTGGGCAGTGTCAGTTGAAGATCCGACGGGGTCTTGATCTGCTGCGCTTCGAGAGCCTCGGTCGAGAAGGCGCTGACCGCGATCGGCACGTCTTGCAAACGTTCCGACTGGCGCTGCGCGGTGACGACGATTTCGCCGCCAAAAGCATCGCGTTCCACTTCATCTGCCGCGTCCTGCGCAAAGGCCGGTGTCGCCACCGCCATTGCAAGGATCGAGGTTCCGATCAGTGCCTTGAACTTCATCTATAGCCTCCCTTTTTCGAACCCGCAGATGCGGGATCGCCCAAATCAAAAATTGGTAAGGGGAGGGGAAACGACCAGACATGGCAAAAGGCATCCGGCCAAAACGGCCCGGTGCCTGTGAGTATCCCACTTGCCAGCTGTGCTGGTCATCGTCCTCTCCCACCGGCGTCGGGGAAAACGCCGGCCTCTCCGGAATACGACCCGCTTGAGCGAGTTCTGTATGCCGCAAAGGTGCGCCGAGTTGACGCGAGCGTCAAGTCACTTGTTTGGCCCAAAAAAGGACGCGAAACCGCGCGTCTCCGGACAAGCAAAAAGCCTGATTTCCGCAACGTAAACTTCGTCGGAGGGCATAAATTCTTCCTGTCCGGCCCTTGCTTATCGAGTCATTGACGCCGAAATGTGCGACATGATGGCAACAGTGAAAGCAGGGCGATGAGCGACAACAGGACCGAGTTGGGACCCGACGGCAAGGTGGTCGTTCCGGACCATGTCGCGGACGCCGTGCGGACGCTGATCGAATGGGCGGGTGACGATCCGGCGCGCGAAGGGCTGCTCGACACGCCGCGCCGCGTCGCGCGTGCGTGGAAGGAATATTGCTCGGGCTATGCCGACGATCCGGCGATCCATCTGTCGCGCACCTTCGAAGAGGTTGGCGGCTATGACGAGATCGTGCTGCTCCGCGACATTCCGTTCCAGTCGCATTGCGAACATCATATGGCGCCGATCACGGGCAAGGCGTCGATCGCCTATCTGCCGCGCGACCGCGTCGTCGGCATCTCGAAACTTGCGCGCGTGCTCAACGGCTATGCACGGCGGCTGCAGGTGCAGGAACGGCTGACCGCCGACGTCGCGCGCTGCATCTGGGATAATCTCCACCCGCATGGCGTGGCGGTCGTGATCGATGCGCAGCATGGCTGCATGACCGGGCGCGGGGTGCGTACGCCGGGCGTCGGGATGGTGACGAGCCGGCTGCTCGGCTGCTTCCTCGACGATCAGCGCAGCCGCAAGGAAGTGCTGAGCCTGATGGGCTATTGAGGGTGGGCGGCCTCAGCGCCGCCACATTCGCAGCAGCTGATACTGCACCGCCTGAAGCCGCGTGAAATTCGCGGGATCCATCTTGCCGCCCTCAAGCGCCGCGACTTCGTTCAATTCGTACATCAGATTGCGGTGCGCGACATCGGGGATCAGGCTCTGGATGAAGGTGATCGCGACAAGCCGCTCGCCGCGCGTCACCGGCTCGACCTCGTGCAGCGTGTGCGATGGATAGACGACCGCGACGCCGGGCGCTTCCTTGAAACGCAGGTCGGCATTGCCGAGCTGCACATGCAGCGCGCCGCCGTCATAGTCGGCCGGATCGGTCAGGAAGACGGTGCAGCTGACGTCGGTGCGCAGCTGGCCGTCGGGAAGGGGGATATAGGCGGCGTCGGGGTGCAGCCCATAATGCATGCCGGGCGAGTAGCGCGTCATCAGCGGCGGAGCGATGCGCGCCGGGAAGGAAAACGCCATGAAATCTGGATTCTGCACCATCGCATCGAGCAGGATTTTCGACGAGCGTTCATAGGCACCTGCATCATGAAGCTGGAGGTTGTTCTTCACCTTCGAATGCGGGTTGCTTATCTTTCCATCGACGAAGGTGCCGCTGACGGCCATCTCGCGTAGCGCGCGAACGGCATTGGTATCGAGCAGCTGGACGAGCTTGAACATTATGCGCTTTCCTGGTCGCCGCGGATCGGCAGGTCGCCGAGGCTTGTATAGCGCGTGGCGAGCGCTTCAACCCACGCGATCGCTTCGGCAATGGCGGGGGCGTGTTCGGCGGCTGCCTGCGCCTGCAATTCGCGGCGCAGGTCCGGGCTGTAGCCATGCTCGGGCGCCTTCGAATATTGGCGCATGACGGGGCCGGCGAGCGCGGTATCGATCCTTGCCGTATCGATGGAGAGGCCGAAATGCGCGCATTGCGCGGCGAGTGCGGCCGAAGGGTCGGCCAACACGCGCTCGAAATCGACCCACAGGTGCCGCGGATCGGCGGCTGGCAAGGTCCGCTGCGCGGTCGTCATCTCGCAGAGCCAGCTCATCGCGATGCGCGTCGCGGGCGGCAGCTGCCACAATGCGAAGGGGAAATCGGGAAGCAGGGCGGCAAGCCGCGCCATACGCGCTGGCGTCTGCGCCAGCGTCTCAGCCATCGACGCCTCGCCCGCCAGGATCGTCTCGATATAGCGGGGCAGGGGGATATGGAGAAACAGCGCGCGGCCATCGGTTCGGGTCAGGTCGTCGGCGATCGCGGTGATGACGCTCGACGCCTTCACCATTGCGTTCTGCTCAGGGCCGAACCCGCGTCCGAGCCAGCCGAGCGTTTGTGCCATCCGCTGCCGATAGAGCGCAGGCGACCAGACCGATTCCGGCCGTTCAACCCGCTCGGCGACCTGTGCCAGCGTGCGGAGCAACATCGGTTCGCGCAGCGGCAAGATATTGCCAACCTCGGCGAGCAGGCGCGACACGAGTGTCGAGCCGACGTGCCCGATGTGAAAGATGAAATGGGGGAAGCGCGCCGCTGCGCCGAGGTCGGGCAGCGCATCCCACGCCATCCACTCGCGCCCGATGCGATCGGTCAGCAGTCGTTGGTCGAGGAAACTCGCGGCGCGATAATCGGTCTCGCTGACCAGCGCGATCAGTACCCGGTCGTTGGCAAGGTCCGCCATATGCGGCAGCAGGCTGGCATCGGCGGCAAAGCGGCGCTGGAAGGGATCGTCGACCATCCTCGCCGCCATAGGAAAGCGCGACGCATAAGAAAAGGGCCGCGCTCCCTTGCGGAAACGCGGCCCTTTTCAAAAGGCTTTCGCCGGAGGAAGCTTAAGCTTCTTCTTCGGCTTCGTCCGCAGCAGCTTCGGGAGCGATTTCCGAAGGCGGCGTTGCGTCTTCGAATTCGTCTTCGCTGTCGGGTTCCAGAGCCGTCGCAACCGCTTCAGCCTGTTCTTCCTCGAACATCGCCGCGATAACGTCGATGCCCTGCTTCTGCATTTCGGCTTCGTCGGGCGAACGCGCGACGTTGACGCCCACAGTCACGATGACTTCAGGGTGCAGCTTGACCTTGACGTCGACCAGGCCGAGCGCCTTGATCGGGCGTTCCAGTTCGACCATCGACTTGCCGATGCCTTCGATGCCGTCTTCGGCCAGCGCATCGACGATGTCACGGACCGAAACCGAACCATAAAGCTGGCCGGTGTTCGATGCCTGACGGATCAGGACGATCTGCTTGCCGTTGATGCCGGTGGCGCGGCCTTCGGCGTCGGTACGACGTTCGGCGTTATCGGCCTCGATCTTGCCGCGGTTCGCTTCGAACAGCTTGCGGTTGGCGTCGTTCGCGCGCAGCGCCTTGTTGTTGGGCAACAGAAAGTTGCGGGCAAAGCCGTTCTTGACGTTGACGACATCGCCGATGCCGCCGAGTTTCTCGATGCGTTCGAGCAGGATGATTTCCATCAGACCAGCCCTCCTTACTTCACAATGTAGGGGAGCAGGCCGATGTGGCGCGAGCGCTTGATCGCTTTCGCCAGCTCACGCTGCTTCTTGGCGGACACCGCGGTGATCCGCGACGGGACGATCTTGCCACGCTCCGACAGGTAACCCTGGAGCAGGCGGACGTCCTTGTAATCGATGACCGGTGCGTCCTTCGCAGTGAAGGGGCAGGTCTTGCGGCGGCGGAAAAAGGGTCGTGCCATGATCTTTATCCTTATTCTTCGCCGTCGCGGTCACGACCGCCACGGCCGCCACGACGTTCCTGCTTGCGCATCATGACCGAAGGACCCTTTTCGAGTTCGTCGACCTTGATGGTGAGCCAGCGGATGATATCTTCGTTGATCGCAGCCTGACGCTCGATCTCTGCAATGGCTTCGCCTGCGACTTCAGCCGACAACATCACATAATGACCCTTGCGGTTCTTCTGGATCTTGTAGGCGAGCTGCTTCAGGCCCCAGGTCTCGGTCTTGTGAACCGTGCCCTTATATTCGCCGATGACGTTGGTGACGGTTTCCGCCAGCGCGTCGACCTGAGCCTGGCTCAGGTCCTGACGCGCGATAAAAACATGCTCGTAAAACGGCATGGTGCGCTTCCTTCGATTTGGCCGATCGCTGGTTCCGCGCCAATCGCGAAACCCCTCCGGCTGTCGTCTCTGCCCTGCGAATTGTGCAAAGCAAACGGGGCGATGGCATAAGAGCCTCGCCCCGATGCGGCGGCCTATACAGATTCGCGGGGAGAAATCAAGCGCGGACGGCCAGCTTTTCCAGCAGTTCGCGTCCGAATTCGGTGAGCGTGTCGTCGCGCGCGCCGAGGATGAGAATGCGGTCGCCGGAGCGGGCGTCATCGAGCATCGCCGCGCCGCATGCCGCGCGGGTGGTGAGGTGCACGGCATCGGCGCCGCCCGCGACGATATCGGCGACCAGCGCCTCGCTGCCGATGCTGCGGTCGACGGTGCCGCCGAAATAAACCGGGTCGCAAACGAAGAGTTTGTCGTCGGGGCGCATGCCCGCCGCAAAGCTCGCGGCGAGTTCCTTGCCCATCTGGCGAAGCGGGCCATAGCCGTGCGGCTGAAAGAAGAGCAAAGCGCGGCCCGGGAGTTCGGCGACGGCAGCAAGCGTGGCGGCGACCTTGTCCGGGTTGTGCGCGAAATCGTCGATTACGGTAATGTCGCCCGCCTGGCCCAGCACCTCGTAGCGCCGCGCCAATCCCGCGAAACTGGCCAGCGAATTGACAGCCTCGGCTATCGGGATCTCGACCGCGCGTGCGGCGGCGATCGCCGCGAGGGCGTTGGCGGCATTATGGCGTCCCGGCATGCGGAGGCGGACCTCGTACCGGTAACCGTCGATATGCGCTGCAAAGCGGCAACCGTCGGGCAGCGCCTCGAAATCGCTGCCATGAACGGCGGCGGCTTTGCCGAAGCCGAAGGTGACGACATTGTCACCGGCAAGCAGCGGCGCGGATTCGGCATCGTCGGCATTGATCACCGCGACGCGTGCTTTCGCCGCAAAATCGCCGAACAGCTGGTGCAGCTCGGTCAGGCTCTTGTGATCGAGGCTGATGTTGGTGACGACCGCAACGTCGGGGCGATAGAGCGCGATCGAACCGTCGCTTTCGTCGACTTCGCTCACGTAAATGGTGGCATCGCCCACGAGCGCGCTGGCAAAGGGCCTGTCGTCGCCCGAAAAATTGCGCATCACCGCGCCGTTCATCACCGTCGGCCGGCCGCCGGCGCTTTCGAGGATCCAGCCGATCATTCCGGTCACGGTCGACTTGCCGCTCGTCCCGCCAACGCCGATCGCGCTGTCGGCGGCGTTGAACAGGGCTGCATTCAGGTCGGCGCGCGTCATGCGCGCGAGACCGAGTGTATTGGCGGCCGCAATATCGGGAACGCTGTCCTCGATCGCCGCCGAGGCGACGAGAATCTGGCCCGCCCGCGGCCCGCTGCCATCCTGTGGATAGAAAACGATCCCCTGGCTTTCGAGCCATGCGAATTTTTCGGGCGTGCGGCCCTGATCGCGGCTGCGGTCCGATCCCGAGACAGCGGCGCCACGCGCCGCGACGATCATCGCGAGCGGCAACATGCCCGACCCGCCGATACCGCAGAAGAAATAGGATTTGTTTTCGGCCATCGCGGCGCGATATGGCCTTGGCGAAGGGTTTGCAACCGCACCCGCCGCAATAACCGCTCGTGTCGAGCGGATCGAGGAATCAGCCAGTCCATGCGCATCGGAATCGTCGCTCCATCGACTCCCATTTTGCCCGACGATGCCGAGGCGGTGCGCGCGCTCGCCAGCCTTGGCTACCCCGACGTGGAGCTCATCTTCGACCCGCAATGTTTCGCGACCCACGGGCATTTCGCCGGCGAGGACGGCCACCGCTTCGCAGCCTTGGTCGAAATGGCGAACCGCCCCGATATCGACGCGATCTGGTTCGCGCGCGGCGGTTACGGCGCATGCCGGATCGCCGAGGATGCGGTTGCGGCGATGACCGACGTCGCGCGGCGCAAGGCATTCCTCGGCTATTCGGACCAAGGCAATTTACTCGGCGCGCTGTATCGCGACGGGTTCGATCATGTCGCGCACGGGCCGATGGTCGCGGACATCCGCCGCGACGGCGGCGACGCGACGGTGCTGCGTGCGCTCGACTGGCTCGTCGCGCGCGATCCGGGGGCGTGCGAGGCGGGCTTGCAGCATGGCGCGCGGCATGCAACTTTCAACCTGATGACACTGTCGATGTTGCTCGGCACCCCGCTCGAACCCGACCTCGCGGGCCATATCCTGCTCGTCGAGGAGGTGAGCGAATATCTTTACGCCTTCGACCGCGCCTTCTTCCATGTCGCGACCTGTCTGGGGCCGCGCGGGCTGGCCGGGCTTCGGTTGGGGCGCGTCAGCGATATTCGCGAAAACGACCGCCCCTTCGGCATGGAAGCGCAAGAAATTGCACAGGGCTGGTGCGCGCGCACCGGCATCCCGTGGCTCGGTCGCGCCGACATCGGGCATGATGCGGACAACAAGGTCGTGCCCTTCGGCTTGCATCGCGCGGGGTGAAGGAATAGGCGCGGGCCCATTCAAAAACATGCGAAGGGACGCATCATGCGCGCATTTATTTTTCCGGGTCAGGGCAGTCAGGCCGTCGGCATGGGCAAGGCTCTGTCCGACGCATCGCCGGTCGCGCGCGAAGTGTTTCAGGAGGTCGACGACGCGCTCGGCCAGAAGCTGTTCCAGCTGATGAGCGAAGGCCCCGAGGATCAGCTGACCCTGACCGAAAACGCCCAGCCCGCGATCATGGCGAACGCGATCGCAACGCTGCGCGTGCTCGAAAAGGAAGGCGGCGTGACGCTGGCCGCCAAGGCCGATTATGTCGCGGGCCACAGCCTCGGCGAATATAGCGCGCTCTGCGCCGCCGGCGCGTTCGACCTTGCCACCACCGCGCGCCTTTTGAAGACGCGCGGACAGGCCATGCAGGCGGCGGTTCCCGTCGGCATCGGCGCGATGGCGGCGCTGCTCGGCGCCGATATCGACACCGCGCAAAAGCTTGCCGATGCCGCAGCCGAAGGCGAAATCTGCACCGTCGCGAACGACAATGATCCCTCGCAGGTCGTGATCTCGGGACACAAGGGTGCGGTCGAGCGCGCCGTCGCGCTGGTGAAGGATTTTGGCATCAAGCGCGGCGTGTTGCTCCCGGTTTCGGCGCCCTTTCACTGCCCGCTGATGCAGCCCGCCGCCGACGCGATGGCTGAAGCGCTGGGTGCCAATCCCCCTGCCGCGCCGCTCGTGCCGGTCGTCGCCAACGTGACCGCCAGCCCGGTGAGCGACGCCGACACGATCCGCGATCTGCTCGTCCAGCAAGTTACCGGCCGTGTCCGCTGGCGCGAGAGCGTCGGCGCAATGGAAGGCATTGGCGTCACGAATTTCGTGGAATTCGGCGGCAAAGTGCTCGGTCCGATGGTCAAGCGCAGCGCAAGTGGCGAAGTCGAGATAGTCAGCGTGATTTCGATGGACGACATCGAAGCCCTGCTCAAAACGCTTTAAGTTTCAGATTTCAGGAGACCCAATATGTTCGACCTCACCGGCATGACTGCCCTCGTCACCGGCGCCTCGGGCGGCATCGGTTCGGCCATTGCGCAGGCGCTCGCGGCACAGGGCGCCCGGCTTGCGGTATCGGGTTCGAATGCCGACAAGCTGAACGCCTTTCGCGACAGCCTCGGCGGTGACCATGTCGCGTTGCCCTGCAATCTGGGCGATGCAGCCGCTGTCGATGCGCTTGTTCCGTCGGCGGTCGAGGCGCTCGGCAAGCTCGATATCCTCGTCAACAACGCCGGGGTGACGCGCGACAATCTGATAATGCGCATGAAGGACGAGGAGTGGATGGACGTCATCCGCATCAATCTCGAGGCCAATTTCCGCCTCGCGCGCGCTGCCGCCAAGCCGATGATGAAGGCGCGTTTCGGCCGCATCATCTCAATCACCAGCGTCGTCGGCGCGACCGGCAATCCGGGGCAGGCCAATTATGCAGCGTCAAAGGCGGGCGTTACCGGCATGACCAAGGCGCTGGCGCAGGAACTTGCGAGCCGCGGCGTGACCGCCAACTGCGTTGCGCCGGGCTTCATCGCCACCGCGATGACCGACGATCTGCCCGACGCGCAGAAGGAAGCGCTCAACCAGCGCATCCCGGCAGGCCGGATGGGCGAGGGCAGCGATATCGCGGCCGCCGTCGTCTATCTCGCATCGAAAGAGGCGGGATATGTCACCGGCCAGACGTTGCATGTGAACGGCGGGATGGCCATGCTGTCCTGATGGGTGGCACCTCAAGGGCGGAAGGATTCGTCGATGCATAAGGGTTTGATGGCGGGCGTCGTGCTTGCATGGGCAGGGCTGCCGGGCGCCGTTTCGGCCCAGGAAGGCGCAAAGTTCGATTGCGTCGTTTCTTCGGTCGCGCCGGATGTGAAGGAATCGATCGGCAACTCGATGGCGGGCGGCGGCGATGAAGCGTCGCGCGATGTCCTGTTCAAGCAGCTCGCGACGATTACCGATGGTTGCGTCACGCGCCATGGTATCACCGCCGAGCAGAAGGGCAGTTATTTCGATTACAGTCTCGCGCGTATTTCGCGCGAATGGCTGATCGGCGATATCGCGAAGCTGGGCTTGTCGAGCACGATCGTCGACAAGGCCCTCGGCTTCGGCGCCAGCGGGGCGAACCCCGACCTGTCGGCCGACATGAGCGAGGATCAGATCATGGCGATCGTTCAGGCCTATATCGAAAGCGGCGTCGACATCGAAAAGGTGGACAGCGCGGCGTGGGAAAAGGTCGGTGCCTATGCGGCCGCCACCTCGATCTACTGGAACAAACGCAAACTCCTTCCCTTCTGATCCGCATGGAGCCGGAGCCGGTCAAACCGGCCCCGGCTCCGCGGGACGAGCGAAGAGAGGGGTCAGAAGCTCGCCCGGGCGGTAAGACGGAAGTCGCGGCCGGCCAGCGGCACATAGTCCTTGGTAAAGCTGGCGTGGCGCCGCGCTTCGACGTCGAAGATATTGTTCGCCGACAGGCTGAGCGTCAGGTTTTTTGTGTCGGGAAGCGGTCGCCAGCTGATCGACGCGTTCACCAGCGTGAAGCCCTTGGTTGACGTTTCGAACTGCGCGACGCGGGTCTGGTCGTCGGTCCATTCGACCTCGGCGCGGGCGTCGATACGCTCGCCCTGCGCCTCTAGCCCACCCAGTACGCGAAGCGCGGGGATGCGTGGCACGTTGCGGTCGAGCCCTGCGTTTTTGATCTTCGCGCGCGTCATGTCGGCGATCACATCGCCGACGATGTTGAACCCGCCGATCTGCGCCAGCCGCGCGCTTGCCTCGGCCTCGAAGCCATAGACGCGTGCATCGCGCTGGAAATATTGGAACACGGGCAATTCATCCTCTTCCGCGCCGGTTGCGGCCGAATAGATGAAATTGTCGAACCAGTTTGAATAGCCGGTGAGGCTGAGGTTAAAGGCATCGGTCTTGAGCTTGAACGAGGCTTCGGCGCCCCAGTTGGACTCGCGCTTCAAATTCGGGTTGCCCAGCTCGAAGCTTTGCGTTGCGATGTGCGGACCGTTTGACAGCAGTTCCTCGGCCGACGGTGCGCGGATCGCGCGCGATACCGAGACGCCGAATTTCGCGCCGTCGAACAGATCATAGGACGCACCGAACGCGCCCGAGAAGCTGTCGAAACTGCGGTCGAAGCCGACCGTCTGCGCGCGCACATTGGTCTTTTCATAGCGTGCCGCAGCTTCGAGCCCAAGCGGACCCATCGTATATTCCTGCAGCGTGAACAGCGCGAACTGGTCGGTCAGGTTGCGCGGCACGAACGCCTCGGCGCCGATCGCGTTGAAGTCGCGGTGGCTGTACTGCACGCCGCTCGCGCCGCGCCAGCCACCACGATCGTTCTGCGCCAGTTCGATGCGGCCTTCGACACCCTGATTGGTGAAGACGGTGCCGATCTCGTCACCCTCGAATTCGGTGTGCTTGTAATCGGCAAAGCCAGCGCGGATGCGCAGCTTGTCGAAGAAACCGTCACCCAGCTCGACCTCGCCGCGCACGTCGGCGCGCCATTGCTTCATGCCGATGGTGACGGGGGCTTCGCCATGGTCGTGGCCACCCTCTTCTTCTTCGCCGCCATGGTCATGCGCGGTGTTCGGCCGGTCGGGCACGCCATAGTTGGTGTCGAAATAGCCGATCGAAATGCCGAGCTGGCCGCCGTCGTTGATCAGTGACAGGCCCGCGCCCGCAGTCCAGGTCTCGCTTTGCGTGTTGTCGATCTTGCCGCGCTTGCCCGCTTGTGCGGTCAGTTCTGCCGCTTCTTCCGGATGCCCGTCCTCCACCTCATGCTCGGCAAGGTGGAGCAGGTCGCCGCGAATATCGGGGGCATAGACAAAGCCGCCGCTGCGCGTGTCACCCGCCTTGCGCCAGCTACCGTCGAGATGTGCGACGATCTGCGGGCTCAGCGCGACGTCGATCGAACTGCCGATGTTGCGGTCGTTGGCGGCGGTCGCATAGCCCCCGATCGCGTCGATATGGACATGGTCCGAAGGTACTTTCCGCGGAATGCGGCGGTCGAACAGGTTGACCGCGCCGCCGATCGCCTGGCTGCCGAACAGCAGCACTGCGGGACCGCGCAGGATTTCGACGCGCTCGACGGTCAGCGGGTCAATCGTCACCGCATGGTCGGCGGAGGTATTCGAAGCGTCGATCGATCCGATACCGTCGGTCAGGATGCGTACGCGCTCGCCCGAAAAGCCGCGAAGAACGGGGCGTGATGCGCCCGGGGAGAAGCTGGTCGCCGATACGCCGGGTTGGCGCGTCAGCGTGTCGCCGATCTGCCCGCGGATGTCGCGCGCCAGCTCGTCGCCTTCAAGCACCGATACATTGCCCAGGATGTCGAGGCTGCGGACATAGGGCGCGGTGACGACGATCGGCTCGCCGGTGTGCACATCGTCGTCGCTGCCCGCGGCGGCGCGGTCCTGCGCATACGCGGGGGCAGCAAGGAAGATAGCAAAAGTGAAACCGGCGGAGCAAAGCAAACGCATAAGGGGAGAGTCCTGTTCTATGGCGACCTGTCGGCGGGCAGTAATGATATACTGTAACAATGACAACCCCCCCCAAGCTGACCGCTGCTGTCGTTCGTCGGACGCGGGCGGCCGTTAGTCGACAAACGCCGATGATCGGCGGATCAAGCGAAGCTGTCTTGCAGGCTTGCGGACGCCGCCCTAGATCAGGCGCATGACTATTGCTGCAAACAGCCTCGACCTCATCGGCAACACCCCGCTGGTGCTGCTCAAGGGGCCGAGCGACGCCACCGGCTGCGAAATCTGGGGCAAGTGCGAATATGCCAACCCCGGCGGATCGGTGAAGGACCGCGCCTCGCTTTATATCGTCCGCGATGCCGAAGCGAACGGGAGCTTGCGTCCCGGCGGTACGATCGTCGAGGGGACTGCGGGTAATACCGGCATCGGCTTGGCGCTCGTCGCCAACGCGCTCGGCTACAAGACGATCATCGTCATGCCCGACAACCAGAGCGCCGAAAAAATGGCGACGATTCGTGCGCTCGGTGCCGAACTGGTGCTTGTCCCGCCGGCGCCCTTTGCGAACCCCGGCCATTTCGTCCACACCTCGCGTCGCATCGCCGAAGAAACCGAAAATGCGATCTGGGCCAACCAGTTCGACAATATCGCCAACCGCAAATCGCACATCTTCGGCACCGCCGAAGAGATTTGGGAGCAGATGGACGGCCGCATCGACGGCTTCACCTGCGCCGCGGGGACGGGCGGCACGATTGCGGGCACCGGACTGGGCCTGAAGGCGCACAATTCCGACATTGTCATCGCGCTCACCGATCCGCACGGCGCCGGGCTCTATAATTATTATCAGTGCGGCGAACTGAAGGCCGAAGGCACGAGCGTTGCCGAGGGGATCGGCCAGAACCGCATTACCGCCAATCTCGATGGCGCGCCGATCGATACCCAATTCCGCATCTCGGACGCGGAGGGACTCGCCGTGGTCCGCGCCTTGCTCGACAAGGAGGGACTGTGCCTCGGTCTGTCATCGGGAATCAATGTCGCCGGAGCGATGGCGCTCGCGCGGCAACTGGGTCCGGGCAAGCGGATCGCAACCATCCTCTGCGACAGCGGGTTTCGATATCTTTCGACACTCTACAACCCCGAATGGCTGGCGAGCAAAGGCCTGGAGGCAGCGGCGTGAGGGACATGCGGATCGACAATAATGCGCCCCCCAAAGCACCGCCGCCGCCGACCGCGACGGCACCGGTCAACGATACCATGCGGCGCGTACAGATCGGCATCGCCGGGGTGCTCACGGTGCTGCTGCTCGTCGGTATGGCGGGGCTTATCGGCGAGCGCGCGCGAGACAGCAACGCCGGGGATACGACCGCGACCGCCGAGATGAAGATGCCTGGCGACGAGCAGAAAAACAGCGGTGCGCCCCTTGAGGAACTGGGGGTTCAGGCGGTTCAGCCATCGGCAAAGGATGAAAATGCGGCGACGTCTGTGAAGGTGCCGCAGGCGGCGCCCTCTTCGTCGAGCGTCCCCGACCTCGAACCCGACCCCGCACTTCAGCGCGCGCGCCAGACCAAGCGGTGACCGCGGCATCGCGCGGGCCGTGGCTGCGCGCTTTTGTAACGACCGTGGGAATCGCTTCGCTGACGTGGGTCGCGGGCGGACAGGCGTTGCTTGGCCGTATCGATCCGGCGCTGGCCGTCCCTGTGCTCATGCTGCCGATGTTGCTGCTCGCTTGGTGGCAGCGCCGCGAGCCCGCATCGGATCGCCTTCGCACTTACCTTCTAAGCCTTGCGCTTACGGCGATCGTGCAGGCTCTGCTCGCACTCGTCCTCGCGGGGTCGACGGGGTGGCTTCAACTGCTAATCAACATCTTCGCGGGCGGCATCGCCGCCTGGCTCGCGGATATGCTCTTCCAATGGCGCGCGCGGTTCAGGCTCATGCGATGGCTGGCGGGGTTGGCTTTGGTCGCCGGCTGGTTTGCTGCGGGGCATGCTGGCCTCGCCATCCTCTACCGACCGGCCGCCGCGCCGGCGGACGCGCCCGCCGTCACGATGCTCACCGGCCTGCCGCTGCGTTGGTCGGCCAGCCGCGACATCGCCGCGATGATTGCCGAAGGAACCAATGACGATCCGGCGCTCGCGCGGCTGGCGTCGGTGGGCCCCGTGTCGCTCGTTGACAGCCTCGTCGACCATGTGCCCCCGCCGGGCGGCACGCTGCTGATCGCGCACCCGCGCGCGCTGGCACCACAGGAGCTGGTGGCAATCGATGCCTTTGTGCGCGGCGGCGGGCGCGCGGTGGTCCTGGCCGACGCGTTTTCGGGCTGGCCGGCGCGCCATCCGCTTGGCGATCCGCGCAACGCGCCGGTTACAAGCCTGCTGACGCCGCTTCTCGCCCATTGGGGTGTCACGCTTGGCGCCGCACCGCCCGGCGAGAGCGCGGCGTTGCCCGCCGACATCGACGGTGCGCGGCTTAGCCTGTTCAGTGCCGGGCGCTTCGACCGCCTGCCGCCCGATTGCCGCGCTTACGCCGACCGGCGCGTTGCGCGTTGCGCGATAGGCGAGGGTGAGGTGTGGCTCGTGGGCGACGCCGACCTGCTCTTTGCGCCGCTCTGGCAGCCGGCCGTCCCCGATGCCGATCATCTCCGGCGGTCGGACACGATGGAATGGCTTTCCGCGCGTCTTTGGTCCGGCGCCGGACGCGGCCTGCTGCATCCGCTCTGGATTCGCACCCGCACCACCTGAGTCGGCGTTTGCGCCCCAATTCGCCCCGATGGACCTGCTGCATTCGCTCGCCGTTGGCGCCGTTGGACGGGTATTTACCCAATTACATGCGCGTTTTGCGATAAATGGGGGTCGGATTCCCTATTTCACCCTAAATTACCCCTTTCCACCCCGATCTATAGTTGATACTCAGGAATCGGAGAGGGGCATTCTCCACCTGTGCCGAATGAGCTGGAATCCTGCGATTCCGGGGACGGGGAAGTTTTGCCCGGTGGCGTGATACGGGGGGCAGAGCGATGGCGATTGTGACGCCCGGCCAGTATGCAGGCACCAGTTTTGCCGCGATCGATGGCAAGGGACGCATCGCCGTTCCCTCTCAGTTCCGCAACAATGTGCCCCTCATTGCGGATGGCCAGCGCGTGCTTTGGGTCGGCTTTCACGAAAAGCTGCCCTGTCTCGTGGCCTATGGCCAGGACCAGTATGACCGACTGAACGGCGAGATCGAGCGCGATCGCGAAACCGCGCGGCTGCGCAATATCGACTTCGACGAAGATGCCGAGTTCAAGAAGCGCTTCAGCTATACCGAGCCCTACACGCTCGACGACAGCGGTCGCTTCCTTCCCAGCTTCATCCACCGCGACCGCGTCGGCGATGCCGGCGCGACGGCGTTTGTGGGATCGGGTCGCCGGCTTGAAATCTGGTGGTTGCCGACCCTGGCCGAATGCGCCGAGGCCGATCCGGTGCTTCAGCGCCTCGCGGCGTCGTGGGACGCGACCAAAGGGAAGGGGCGCAAATGAACGACCTTCTCCCCCGCGACCCGCGCCACGATCCGGTCCTCCGCGATGAAGTGCTGGCCGCGCTCGCCATTGTCCCCGGCGAGCGTCATGTCGACGCGACCTTTGGCGCCGGCGGCTATACCCGTGCGATGCTCGCTGCGGGCGCCGACGTCATCGCCTGCGACCGCGACCCCGATGCGATTGCCGAAGGGCAGGCGCTGGTCGAGGAAGCGGGCGGCAAGCTGACGCTGATCCACGGCCGCTTCGGCGAAATCGACCGGCTGCTTGCCGAACGCGGCATCGATGCGGTCGACGGAATCACCTTCGACATCGGCGTTTCGTCGATGCAGATCGACCGGGGCGAGCGCGGTTTTTCCTTCCAGAAGGACGGCCCGCTCGACATGCGTATGGGGCAGGAGGGCGAAAGCGCCGCCGACTGGTTGAACAGCGCCGACGAACATGTGATCGCCGACGTCCTTTTCCACTATGGCGACGAACGGCAGTCGCGCCGCGTCGCCCGCGCGATCGTCGCCGCCCGGCCGCTGAGCCGCACCGCCGAACTGGCGATGGTGATACGCAAGGCGCTGCGTCACCCGCCGGGCGCGCCGAAGGATCCGTCGACGAAAAGCTTTCAGGCGATCCGTATCCACATCAATGCCGAACTCGATGAACTGATGGCGGGGCTCAACGCCGCCGAACGGCTGCTCCGTCCCGGCGGCCGGCTCGCGGTGGTCAGCTTTCACAGCACCGAGGACCGTATCGTGAAGAACTTCCTGCGCGAACGGAGCGGTGGCGATGCCGCCGGTTCGCGTCACCGGCCCGCGCCTACCCCTCTGGCGCGGGCCGCAACTTTCGAAACTCCGGCGCGCAAGGTGCGTCCGGGCAAGGCCGAAGAGGCGCGCAACCCGCGCGCCCGTTCGGCGACGCTGCGCAGTGCGATCCGGACCTCGGCTCCGGCGCATTCGACCCGGGAAAATTCAGGGAAGGAGGCAATGTCATGCTGATGGCGGCTCGCAAGCTCCAGGGGATCGGCCTGGTTCTGCTCGTGCTCATCTTCGCGATGATGCTCTACCCCGTGTCGCTGAAAGTCGCGGCGACGCGCAGCGAGTTGACGCGCATCGAAAAACAGATCGACAGGACGCGCGACAATATCCGCTATCTCGAATCCGAACTCGCTGTGCGCGCGTCGATGCGCCAGCTTGAGCAGTGGAACGCCGACACCTTCGGTTACTCGGCTCCCGGCGCGGGCCAGTATCTTGAAAGCGAGCGCCAACTCGCTTCGCTCGACCGCCTGCCGCGCGCTCGCGGCGCCAACGAAGTCGCGCCGGTGCTGATGGCGATGGTGTCGCCGGTCGCGGTGGCTCCCGTTTCCGGCAATGGCGCGCCAAAGGACGGCCCGGTCGCGGCCAAGCCTGCCGCTGCCAAGCCCGTCGTGCTGGCGCAGGCCGACACCAGTGTGCGCAGCGATACGCCGCCGCGGATGGCGCCGACCCGCCGCCGCGAACAGCTCAAGATGATCGAGGACCAGCTGCTCGCCGAATCGACGCTCGCCGACCTCAAGCGCGCGGCCGCGGCCGAAGCGGCAGGAGGGAAGTCCGGTCGATGAACACGCTGGTCGTCCGTCCGACCCGGGTTCGAACCGCTGGGGTACGGCAGCAGATATTGCTGACCGCCCAACAGCGTTTGATGATCCTGATGCTGCTGTTCATGGCGGCATTTTTCGTGGTGTCGGTCCGACTTCTCTATTTTGCGCTGTTCGATACCGCATCAAGCCGCGGTGCGGCGACGGCGTTCGTCCCCGCTCGCGCCGACATCATCGATCGCAACGGCGTGCCGCTCGCGCGCACGATCGATGGCTATTCGATCCGCGTCGTGCCGTCGAAACTGCTCAACAAGCGTGAGTATCTGGCCGACGAACTGCACAAGATTTTCCCCGAAACGCCGCGCGAAGAACTGCTGGCCAAGCTTAGCAGCTCGCGTCCGACCTATATCCGCCGCCGCGCGCTTCCCGATCAGGTGGCGGCCGTGAACGCGATTGGCGACGTCGGTTTCGACTTTCCGCGCGAAAAGGAACGCCTCTATCCGCAGCTCAGCCTCGCGGCGCATGTGCTCGGCTTCACCAATGCAGAAGGGCATGGCGTCACCGGGATCGAAGGCGCCTTCGACCAGCGGTTGATCGACGAGGCGACGCGCGGCGACCCGCTCGCGCTGTCGATCGACGCGCGTGTGCAGGGTGTGCTCGAAAGTGAACTGGGTTCGGCGGTCGCCAATCTCGAGGCCATCGGTGGCGCGGGGATCATTCTCGACGTTCACACCGGCGAAATCGCCGCCATGACGTCGCTGCCGACCTATAACCCCAACAAGCTGATGGGCGAGGATCCGAGCACGCGCCGTAACGCCATGACCTATAATCTCTACGAGTTGGGTTCGACGTTCAAGCCGCTGACAGTCGCGGCCGCAATTGACGCCGGGACGGTAACCAGCATGGCGCGCCGCTACGACGCGACGCAGCCGCTTGCTATCGCGGGCTTCAAGATTCGCGACAGCCATCCGTCTAAGCGCTGGCTCAATGTGCCCGAAACGCTCATCCACAGCTCGAACATCGTCACCGCGCGGATTGCCGACGAACTCGGCCGCGACAAGATGGAGGCGATGTTCCGCAGCCTCGAATTCGACGGCCGTCCGCATATCGAACTGAAAGAACGCTCCTTCCCGCTGTGGCCCAGGGATTGGGGGCGGATCACGACGATGACCACCGGCTATGGCCATGGCATCGCGGTCACGCCGCTCCACCTCGCGAGCGCCTATGCTGCGTTGGTAAACGGCGGCATCTGGCGGCCGGCGACGCTGATGAAGCTGGGCGACAAGGCGCCGCCGCAGGGCCGCCGCGTGTTCAAGGCAGCAACCAGCGCGCGGATGCGTCAGCTGCTGCGCCTGATCGTTTCGGACGGCACCGGCAAACAGGCCGAGGCGCCGGGCTTCCGCGTCGGTGGCAAGACCGGCAGTGCAGAAAAGCCGGGCGCCGGCGGCTATCGCCGTCATTCGCTCGTCTCGACCTTTGCCGCAGCCTTCCCGATGGATAATCCGCGCTATGTCGTGCTGGTGATGATCGACGAGCCCAAGGGCAATGCCTTCAGCTCGGGTCAGCGGACCGCCGGCTGGACCGCGGCGCCGGTGGTGCGCAAGGTCGTGACCCGCGCGGGCCCGATGCTCGGCGTCTTCCCCGACGAAAGCCGCGACGTCGACGTGTCAGAGCTGACCCCGCTGCTGTGGAGAAACGGGGAAACCGAATAATGCGCCTGTCCGCGCTGCTCGACGATCAAGGGCTGGAGGGCAGCAATCCGGTCGCCACCGGACTCGCCATCGACCATCGGAAGGTAGCGCCGGGAACGATCTTCGGCGCTTTCGTCGGCGAAAAGTTCAACGGAGAAGATTTCATCGCCGCCGCGATCGAGGCGGGCGCGATTGCGGTTGTCGCGCGGCCCGAGGCAAAGGTCGAGGGCGCGGTCCATATCGCCGACGCCAATCCGCGCCGCGCCTTTGCGCATATCGCGGCGCGCTTCTTTCACCGTTTTCCCGCGAATTGCGTCGCGGTGACCGGTACGAACGGCAAGACCTCGACGGTCGAAATGACGCGCCAGTTGTGGCGAATGGCCGGGTTCAACGCCGCGTCGATCGGTACCCTCGGCATCACGACGTCGCAGGAAAACGCTTCGACCGGGCTGACGACCCCTGATATCGCTACCTTTCTCGGCAATATGTCGGGGCTTGCCGTAGAAGGCGTGACCCACGCGGCGTTCGAGGCTTCGAGCCATGGCCTCGACCAGTATCGCACCGAAGGGCTGCCGGTGAAGGCAGCCGCCTTTACCAACCTCAGCCACGATCATCTCGACTATCATGGTACGATGGAAGCCTATCTGGCCGCCAAGATTCGGCTCTTTTCGGAAGTGGTCGTCCAGGACGGCACCGCGGTGATCTGGGCCGACGATGTTTACTCGCCCGCAGTGATCGACGTCGTGAAGGCGCGCGGCATCCACCTGATAACCGTCGGGACGACCGGCGACGATCTGCGCCTCGTCTCGCGCGAGCCGACGCAGCTTGGTCAGTCGCTCGTCATCGCGGCGGGAGACCTGACGCAAAAGGTCGATCTGCCGTTGATCGGTGCATATCAGGCCGCGAATGCTCTCGTGTCGGCGGGCCTCGTCATCGCCACCGGCGGCGATGTTCGGCAGACGCTCGGCAATCTCGCGCGGCTGCAGCCGGTCCGCGGCCGGCTCGAGCGCGCGGCGATCACCAAGGCCGGCGCGCCGGTCTATGTCGATTACGCCCACACCCCCGATGCGATCGAGGCCGCGCTCGACGCGCTACGCCCGCATGCGACCGGCCGGCTGATCCTCGTCTTCGGCGCCGGCGGCGACCGCGATCAGGCGAAGCGCCCCGAAATGGGCAAGGTTGCGGCCGCCAAGGCGGACGTGCTGATCATCACCGACGACAATCCGCGTGGCGAAGACCCCGCCGTCATTCGCGCTGCGATCGCCGACGGCGCACCGCACGCACAGGTGATCGGCGACCGCCGCGCCGCGATTGCCGCCGCAATTGCCGAGGCGCAGGCCGACGATATCATCTGCATCGCGGGCAAGGGTCACGAACAGGGCCAGATTGTGGGCCGCGGCGACGATATGCGCGTGATCCCCTTCGACGATGTGACGGTAGCGCGCGAGGAGGCGGCATGAGCCCGCTCTGGACCGCCCGCGCTGTCGCAGCCGCCACGGGGGGGGAGGCAAGCGCCGATTTCACTGTGCAGGGTGTCGCCCTCGATTCGCGCGAGGTCACGAACGGCGATCTGTTTGTAGCGATGAAGGGCGAGGTCGCCGACGGCCACGCCTTCATCGACAAGGCGATTGCGGCGGGCGCCGCAGGCATCGTCTGCGAAACCGTGATCGACCACCCGCACGTGCGCGTTGCCGACAGCGTGCAGGCGCTGAACGCGCTCGGCACGGCATCGCGCGCGCGCAGCCATGGCCGGATCATTGGCGTCACCGGTTCGGCGGGAAAGACGGGGACGAAGGAGGCGTTGTTCGCGGCGCTCGACCGCTTCCGTCCCGGCAAGGCGCACCGCTCGGTCAAAAGTTATAACAACCATGTCGGGGTGCCGCTCAGCCTCGCGCGCATGCCCTCGACCGCCGATTTCGGCGTGTTCGAAATGGGGATGAACCACGCGGGCGAACTGGCGGAACTGACGCGCATGGTTCGCCCGCACGTCGCGATCGTCACCACCATCGCCCCCGCGCATATGGAATTTTTTGGCAGCGAAGAAGCCATCGCCGACGCCAAGGGCGAGATTTTCGAAGGGCTCGAACCCGGCGGCACTGCAATCATACCGTTCGACAGCCCGCATTATGCGCGCCTCCGCGCCAAGGCCGAGAAGCACGCCGCGCATGTCGTCAGCTTCGGCCTCGGCGCCGATGCCGATGTCCGTGCGGTCGACTGGCTGTCCGACGGGCGGGGCGGTTCGCTCGTCACCGCGCAGGTGCAGGATTCGCTCCTCTGCTTCACGATTGCACAGGCGGGCGCGCATTGGGTCTCCAACTCGCTTGCGGTGCTTGCTGCGGTGAAGGCCGTCGGCGGCGATCTTCCGGCAGCGGGACTCGCATTTGCCGAAATGGCGGGTCTTGCCGGTCGCGGCGCACGCCACCGCGTCGAAGTCGCCGGCGGCCACATCCTCGTCATCGACGAAAGCTATAACGCCAATCCGGCCTCGATGGCGGCGACCATTGGCCAGCTTGGCAGCGAATCCGGCGACCGCCGTATCGCGATTCTAGGCGCGATGCGCGAGCTTGGGCCCGGCAGTGACGCCTATCACGAAGGCCTCGCGGCTCCGCTCGTCGCGGCCGGAGTGCAATTCGCCCTGCTTGTCGGCGAAGAGATGGCGCCGCTCGCCAAAGCGCTTGAGGGCCGCATCGATTTCGAGCATGTCGCCGCGCATTCGGCTGCGGTAGGGCGGCTGAAGGACCTGATCCGCGCGGGCGACGCCGTGCTGGTCAAGGGGTCGAACAGCGTCGGGCTGTCGCATGTCGTGACGGCGCTGACCAACGGGGACTATTGATGCTATATTGGCTGGCGGAATGGCTTGGCTTTCCGGGGGCGCTCAACCTCATTCGCTACTTGAGCTTCCGCTCGGGCGCGGCGGTTGCGACCGCACTGATCATCGGATTGTGGATCGGTCCGCGCTTCATTCTGATGCTGCGCATGCGGCAGGGAAAGGGACAGCCGATCCGCGAGGACGGCCCACAAAGCCATCTCGCCAAAAAGGGCACGCCGACGATGGGCGGGCTGATGATCCTCATTTCGCTGATGATCTCCGCCTTGCTGTGGATGGACCTGTCGAACCGCTTTGTCTGGGCCTGTATTTTCGTGACCGGCGGCTTCGCTGCGGTCGGCTTTCTCGACGATCTCGACAAGGTGACCAAGGGCAGTCACCGCGGAATTCCGGGGCGGGTGCGCCTGCTGATCGAATTTTTGATCGCCGGTGTCGCGGTGTTCCTGATCGTGTCGCGCACGGGCACCGACCTCTATTTGCCATTTTTCAGCGGCGTCGTGCTCGAACTCGGGCCGCTTTACTATGTCTTTGCAATGGTCCTGATCGTCGGTTTCGGCAACGCTGTGAATCTCACCGATGGGCTCGACGGGCTCGCGACCTTCCCCGTGATCATTGCCAGCATGGCGATGCTCATCATCGTTTACCTGTCGGGTAACGTGAAGTTCGCCGAATATCTCGGCATCCCGCATGTGCCGGGCGCCGGTGAGCTGGCGATCTTCGGTGCGGCGATCATCGGAGCCTGCCTCGCCTTCCTGTGGTTCAACGCGCCCCCCGCCGCGGTGTTCATGGGCGATACCGGCAGCCTCGCGCTCGGCGGTGCGCTTGCGACCATCGCCGTCACCGCGCAGCATGAACTGGTGCTCGTCATCATCGGCGGGCTGTTCGTCGTCGAGGCGCTATCGGTGATTATCCAGGTCTTCTGGTACAAACGCACCGGAAAACGCGTCTTCCGCATGGCGCCGATCCACCATCATTTCGAACAGCTTGGCTGGCCCGAATCCACCGTCGTCATTCGCTTCTGGATCGTCTCGATCGTCCTCGCGCTCGCCGGACTCGCGACCTTGAAGCTCCGGTGATCGTCTCGCGCGCCTTTGCCGGTCGCCGTTATGCGGTGCTGGGACTGGCGCGCTCGGGGCTGGCGACCGTCGAGGCGCTCGTTGCCAGCGGCGCGGGCGTGACCGCTTGGGACGACCGCGAGGAAGCGCGCGACGACGCGATGGCGCTCGGCGCCGATATCGGCAATCCGCTCGAGATCGACCTGATCGGCTTTGCGGGCGTCGTGGTGTCGCCGGGCGTGCCGCTCAATCGTCATCCGATCGCCGCGCATGCGCGTGAGGCGCACGTCCCGGTGATCGGCGACATTGAGCTTTTTGCCGAGGCGCGCGGCGACCTGCCGCCGCACAAGGTCGTCGGCATCACCGGCACCAACGGCAAGTCGACCGTGACGGCGCTGATCCACCATATGCTCGAAAGCGCCGGTGTGCCGTCGCTTATGGGTGGCAATATCGGCCTGCCGATCCTGACACGCGACCCGCTTCCCGAAGGCGGGGTCTATATCCTCGAGCTGTCGAGCTACCAGATCGATCTCTCGCACAGCCTGGCCTGCGATGTCGCGGTGCTCACCAATCTCAGCCCCGACCATCTTGACCGGTACGACGGCTTCACAGGCTATACAGCGTCGAAGGCCCGATTGTTCAGCCTGCAACACCGCGAACAGGTCGCGATTGTCGCGGTCGACGACGATCCGTCGAAGATGATCGCGAGCCGGATCAATCATCGGCTCCATCGCGTGTCGGGCAAAGACATCGATCCGGTCGATCAGACACGCTGGCCCGCGCTACAGGGGCCGCACAACGCCCAGAATGCGGTGTGCGCGATCGCCGTGTGCCGCGTGCTGGGGCTGAACGACGAACAGATTGAGCGGGGGCTGGCGACCTACAAGTCGCTGCCGCACCGGATGGAATTGGTCGGCGAAGTCGGGGGGGTCAGCTGGTTCAATGACAGCAAGGCTACCAACGCGGCTTCCGCTGCACCGGCGCTGGCGGCATTTCCGCCGGCGCCGGACCAGCGTTTGCACTGGATTGCCGGAGGCAAAGCCAAGGGTGACGGGCTGGCGGCGTGCCGCCCATGGTTCGCACACGTCAAACGCGTCTATCTGATCGGCGAGGCGATGGAGCCGTTTGCGGCCGAGATCGGGGATGCGCTGCCCGTCGACCTTGCGGAGAATATGGCAACGGCGGTCGCGCATGCCGCAGCCGCGGCAAAGCCCGGCGACATCGTCCTCTTGTCGCCGGCATGTGCGTCGTTCGACCAATTCACGGATTATGAACAACGCGGCGATGTCTTTCGTGGCCTTGTTCACGCGCTTGGGGCATGAGCGGGGGAATGGACAATATGGACGCCACGACCGAAAGGCCGGTGATCGCAACCACCACGCGCACGGTCAAGCGCCGCGGTCCGCGCCTCAGCCGTGCCGACCGCACCCCGCTGGGCCTTTGGTTCTGGGAAATCGACCGTGTCCTCTTGCTTCTTGTGTCGATCCTCGTTGCGGTGGGGCTGGTCGCGGTGGCTGCAGCATCGCCCGTTGCGGCACAGAAATTGTCGACATCGACCGCCTCGCTCGACCCGCTTTATTACTTCTATCGCCAGCTGATGTGGGTGATGGTTGGCGTGCCCGTCATGCTTGCCGTATCGATGCTGCCGAAAGCGCAGGCGCGGCGGTTCGCGATTTATGGCACGATCACCTTCCTGCTCCTGCTTTTCCTCGTGCCGCTCGTCGGCACGTCGGTGAACGGTGCACAGCGCTGGATCGGTAGCGGTATATTCCGGCTTCAGCCGTCGGAATTCCTCAAACCCTTCTTCGCGGTGGCGCTCGCATGGGTGCTGTCGCTGCGACTGCATGACCAGAGCCTGCCGGTCGTTCCGCTCGCGCTCGTGCTCACAGGTGTCATCGCGCTGCTGCTGATGGGCCAGCCCGATCTGGGGCAGACGGTGATTTTCGTGGCGACGTGGCTGGTCCTCGTGATGGTCGCGGGGCTGTCGATGCGCATCCTTGCCGGGCTTGCCGCGTCGGGCGTCGTCGGCCTCGTCCTCGCCTATTTCTTTTATCCCGTCGCGCAGCAGCGCATCAACATCTGGCTGTTTGCCGAAGGCGACAGCTTCCAGGTCGACAAGGCGCACGCCACGCTGACCGCCGGGGGGCTCATCGGCACTGGGCCCGGCGCGGGCCTCGCCAAATTCCAGCTGCCCGAGGCGCACACCGACTATATCTTCTCGGTGATCGGTGAGGAATTCGGGATGATCGCGTGCATCGCTATCGCGGTCCTCTATCTCGCGATCATCGTCCGCGTCCTCGTTCGCCTGCTCGACGAAGACGACAGCTTCCTGATCCTCGCGGTCGCGGGCCTGATCGCGCAATTTGGCGGGCAGGCGGTGATCAACATGGCGGTGAACACGCAAATCTTCCCGTCAAAGGGAATGACGCTGCCTTTCATCAGCTATGGCGGTTCTTCCTTTATCGCTTTGTCGATCGGAATGGGTTTGCTCTTGTCGCTGACCCGGCGAAACCCCTATGCGGCGCGGGTGTCGATGACCCGAAACTGGAACAAGAAATGAGCGCCCAAAAATGACCGCGACGCGCCACTTCCTTCTCGCTGCTGGCGGGACGGGGGGACATATGCTGCCCGCCTATGCCCTTGCCGGCGAACTGATTTCGCGCGGCCACCGCGTGGCGCTGGTCAGCGACGACCGCGGACTGAAGATTCCCGGCGCTCCCGTCGAGCTTGAAACGCATGTCCTGCCCGCAGGTCGGGTGTCGGGCGGGCCGATCGGCTGGATCAAGGCCGCGCTTGCGATCCGTAAGGGACGGCGCATGGCCATCGACCTGATCCGGCAATTCGATCCCGCCGTCGTCGTGGGCTTCGGCGGCTATCCGTCGCTTCCCAGCCTGCTCGCTGCGGGTGCGACAAAACGGCCGCGCGTGATCCACGAACAAAATGCCGTGCTCGGCCGCGTCAACCGGCTGATGGCGCCGCGCGTCGATGCGGTGGCGGTCGCCTATCATAATATCCAGCGCTATCCGGCGGGACACGAACTGAAGAAGCATATTACCGGCAACCCCGTACGCGACGAGATTATCGCGATCCGCGAGGAAGGTTTTCCGCCGCTTCCCGAGGATGGCATTGTTCGCCTGCTCGTGGTCGGGGGCAGTCTGGGCGCGACGGTGCTCAGCGAGGTGGTCCCGGCCGCCGTCGCGATGCTGCCGCCCGCGCTGCTCAGCCGCCTGCAGGTCGTGCAGCAGTGCCGCGAGGCTGATCTGGAAACGGTGCGCGCCAAATATGCCGAACTCGGCGTCGCCGCCGAATGCGCCGCCTATATCAAGGACTTTCCAGAGCGGCTCCGCTGGGCGCATCTCGTCATCGCGCGCGCGGGCGCCTCGACGGTCGCCGAACTGGCGTGCGCCGGGCGCCCCGCGATCTTCGTTCCCTATCCCAGCGCGATGGACGATCACCAGACCTATAATGTCGTCGACCTGGTCGAAGCGGGCGGGGCGATCGCGTTCCGGCAGCCCGCCTTCACGCCCGCGGAGGTCGCGAAGCATATCCAGCGCATGGCGCTCGAACCCGGCGCCCTGGAAAATGCGGCCGAACGCGCCGCGAGTTGCGGCCTGCCCGATGCGACGCGCGACCTTGCCGATCTCGTCGAATCGCTCGCCGCGCCGCCGATGATGGACGTGATCCGCGTCGGCGCCTCCTCGGGCCAGCGCGCGGCTGCAAGCGGCATGGCATCCGCCCGCCAAGGAGGCGAATGATGCGCGGCGTTGCGACCGACATTGGCACCATCCACTTCATTGGTATCGGCGGGATCGGCATGTCGGGTATCGCCGAGGTGATGCACAATCTCGGCTATCAGGTGCAGGGCAGCGACATCGCCGACGGCTATGTCATCGATGGCCTGCGCAAACGCGGCATCAAGGTCAGCATTGGTCATGAGGCATCGAATGTCGATGGCGTCGCGGTCGTCGTGACCTCGACCGCGGTCAAGCGCGGCAATCCCGAGGTCGAGGCTGCGCTCGCGAACCGCATCCCGCTCGTCCGCCGCGCCGAAATGCTCGCCGAACTGATGCGGCTGAAATCGACGGTCGCCATCGCCGGGACGCATGGCAAGACAACGACGACCAGCCTCGTCGCGGCGCTGCTCGACGCGGGCGGGATCGATCCGACCGTAATCAACGGCGGCATCATCAACAATTATGGCTCGAACGCGCGCCTTGGTGCCAGCGACTGGATGGTGGTCGAGGCCGACGAGAGCGACGGCAGCTTCCTGCGCCTCGACGGCACGATCGCGGTCGTCACCAACATCGATCCCGAACATCTCGACCATTATGGCAGCTTCGACGCGATCAAGGATGCGTTCGTCGAGTTTATCGAAAATGTGCCTTTCTATGGCGCCGCGATGCTCTGCCTCGACCATCCCGAGGTGCAGGCGATCATCCCGCGCATCCGCGACCGCCGCATCGTCACCTACGGCTTTTCGGCCCAAGCCGATGTGCGTGGCACCAATGTGACGCCCGGCCCCGACGGCAACCGTTTCGACGTCGTCGTGCGCGACCGCGACGGCAACAGCCGGACGATCGAGGGCATTCATTTGCCAATGTCGGGCCGCCACAATGTCCAGAACTCGCTCGCCGCGATCGCCGTCGCGCTCCACATGGGCGTGTCCGACGAAACGATCGCGACGGGCTTCAACGGCTTTGCCGGGGTCAAGCGTCGCTTCACCAAGGTCGGCGAGATCGCGGCGGGCGAGGGTATCGTCACCGTGATTGACGATTACGCCCACCACCCCGTCGAAATCCGCGCCGTCTTGTCCGCTGCGCGCGAAGGCGCCGGGGCAGGGCGCGTCGTCGCTGTCGTCCAGCCGCACCGCTTCACGCGCTTGCGCGATCATATGGACGATTTCCAGCAGGCGTTTAACGACGCCGACATGGTGCTGGCGCTCCCCGTCTATACGGCGGGCGAGGCGCCGATAGACGGCGTGTCGTCTGATGCGCTGGCCGCGGGCCTGCGCGACCGCGGACATCGCCATGCCAATGTCGTCGCCGACGCCGGCGCGCTGGCCGCGTCCATCGCCGCGAGCATTGCGGCGGGCGAACTAGGCGCGGGCGACATGGTCATCTGCCTTGGCGCGGGCGACATCACCAAGATGGCGGCAGGACTGGCTGCGGCGGTCGAGGCGGCATGAACGCCGCGGATACCCTTCCTGCCGTGCGTGGCAAGCTCACGGCAAAGGCGTCGCTGGCGCCGCTGGTCTGGTTCAAGTCGGGCGGCCCTGCTGACTGGCTGTTCGAGCCAAAGGACGCCGAAGACCTCGGCGATTTTCTGCGCGACCTCGATCCCGCGGTTCCCGTCATGGCGCTCGGCCTCGGCTCGAATCTGATCGTCCGGGACGGGGGTTTTCCGGGTGTCGTCGTGCGGCTCGGCAAGGCCTTCGCCAAGGTTGAGGCCCTCGACGCGACGACGCTCCGCTGTGGAGGCGGCGCATCGGGCATCCTCGTCTCCTCGACCGCGCGCGACGCGGGGATCGCGGGCATGGAGTTCCTCCGCTCGATTCCCGGCACGGTCGGCGGCTTCGTCCGCATGAACGGAGGTGCCTATGGCGGCGAGGTCAAGGATATCCTGATCCACTGCGACGTCGTGCTGCGCTCGGGCGAGCGCAAGACGCTGCCGCTCGCCGACCTCGGCTACACCTATCGCCACAGCGAATTGCCCGCAGGAGCGGTCGTCATCGGTGCAACCTTCCGCGGCCGCCCCGGCGAGGCGCAGGCGATCCAGTCCGAAATGGACCGCATCTCGGCGAGCCGCGAAGCGTCGCAGCCGCTGCGCTCGAAAACCGGCGGCTCGACCTTCAAGAATCCCGACGGCCACAAGGCGTGGCAGCTTGTCGATGAGGCGGGCTGCCGCGGCTTCTCCGTCGGCGGGGCACAGGTTAGCGAGAAGCATACCAATTTCCTGATCAACACCGGCGATGCGACGAGCGCCGATATCGAGGCGCTCGGCGAGGAAGTCCGCCGCCGCGTCAAGGACAAGAGTGGCGTCGAACTGCAATGGGAAATTCAGCGCGTAGGCAATTTTGCCGAAGCGCCAAATAAGAATGTGGGAGTCATGAAGTGAGCCGGGGTCCGTGGCATGTCGCCGTCCTGATGGGCGGCTGGTCGGCCGAACGCGAAGTGTCGCTGATGAGTGGAAACGGCGTCGCCGACGCGCTGGAATCGCGCGGCCACAAGGTTACGCGCATCGACATGGACCGCGACGTCGCGCAGCGGCTCGCCGAGGCCAAGCCCGATGTCGTGTTCAACGCGCTCCACGGCGTCCCGGGTGAAGACGGCACGGTGCAGGGTATGCTCGACCTGATGGGTCTGAAATATACGCACAGCGGCCTCGTCACCTCGGTTATCGCGATCGACAAGGAATTGACGAAACAGGCGCTTGTGCCCCATGGAATCCCGATGCCGACGGGGACGATGGTCGACAGCGAAAGCCTCTTTACAGTCGACCCCTTGCCGCGCCCCTATGTTCTGAAGCCCGTCAACGAAGGCTCGTCGGTTGGAGTCGCGATCGTGCGCGACGACAGTAATTACGGCAATCCGATCGCGCGTGAAGCCGTCGGCCCCTGGCAGGAGTTTGACCGCCTGCTCGCCGAACCCTTCATCAAGGGGCGCGAGCTAACCGTTGCGGTGCTCGGCGACACCGCGCTTGCCGTCACCGAACTCCGCGTCAAATCGGGCTTCTACGATTATGACGCCAAATATACCGACGGCCTGACCGAGCATGTTTGCCCCGCCGATGTCCCCGCCGACGTGGCGCAGCGGATGAAGGATCTGGCACTGCAATCGCACCGTCTGCTCGGCTGCAAGGGCGCCTCGCGCTCGGATTTTCGCTGGGACGACGAACATGGCCTCGCGGGGATTTTCCTGCTGGAGGTCAATACACAGCCGGGCATGACGCCGCTCAGCCTCGTGCCCGAACAGGGTCGCGCGGTGGGTATGGATTATGCCGAACTGGTCGAACGCATCGTGGGGGAAGCGTTAGCATGAGCAAGACACAGATCAAACGCGGGAAGGCGCCGCCGCGCCGCCCGGCGCGCGCGCCGAAAAAGCGGCGGAAGGTACAAACCTCGCGCCTCAATGCGATCATCAACGCGCTGCCGATCAGCCCGCAGCGATTGCAGAAAGTCGCGAACTGGACGATTGGTCTCAGCTTGGTCGCGGTTGCCGCAATCGGTGCGCATGCGACCGGCGTAACCGCGAAGGTGCACGAGGAATATGCGCAGGCGGTCGGCCGCGCCGGGTTTCAGGTCAAGAAGGTCGAAGTCGTGGGCGCTGACCGCATCGACCGTCTGAAAGTCTATGACATCGCGCTCGCGCAGAAGGATCGCTCGATGGCGGCCGTCGATCTGGAAGATGTGCGCGGCGACCTGATGCGATACGGCTGGATCAAGGATGCGCGCGTGTCGCGCCGCCTGCCCGACACACTTGTCGTCGATATCGTCGAACGCACCCCGGCGGCGATCTGGCAGCACAACAACCGCCTGTCGCTGATCGACGAAAAGGGCGTGGTGCTCGAACCCGTCACGGTCGCGACGATGCCCGACCTGCCGCTCGTCATCGGACCGAAGGCGAACCAGCGTTCGCAGGATCTGGGACGGCTGCTGACGGAGGCGAGCAGCCTCAAGGAATTGCTCGCGGGCGCGACCTGGGTCGGCAACCGCCGCTGGGACCTGCGTTTCCGCAGCGGCGAAACGCTGTCGCTTCCCGAAGGCGAGGCCGAGGCGAAGGCTGCGCTCGCCAAATTCGCGCATATGGACGGCGCCAACCGTCTGCTCGGGCGCGGCATCTTGCGTTTCGACATGCGCGATCCGGCGCGGTTCGTGCTACGTCTGCCCCACGAAGGGCAGGTGGCGCCCGCGAAGCTCGACGAGGCGCGCGCTGCGGTCGACGCCGTCGCGGCCGCTTCGTCGAACGAAGGGTAAGACCATGGCGCCGCCGCGCATCGAAAAGATCATCACTGCGCTCGATGTCGGGTCGTGGAAGGTGTGCGCCTTAATCGCGGGGCAGACCGCCGATGGCCAACTCCATGTGCTCGGCACCGGCCAGCGCGAAAGTCGCGGCGTTCAGCGCGGCTATGTCGCCGACATGGAACAGACCGAGCATATCGTGCGCGAAGCGATTGAACAGGCCGAACGGATCGCGGGGCTCAACATCGATGACGTCTGGGTCAGCTTTTCGGCGGGCGGGTTGCTCAGCGATGTCGCGCCCATTGAAAGCGAGCTGGGCGGCCACCGCATCGAACGCGAAGATGTCGACGATCTGCTCGCTGCGGGGCGCGCAGGCATCGATCCCGAAGGCCGGATGATCCTTCACGCACAGCCCGCACTCTACACGATCGACGGGCTGACGGGGGTCAAGAATCCGATCGGGCTTCATGCTGACCGGCTGGGCGTCGATATCCATATCATTATGGCCGATGGCGCGCCGGTGCGGAACCTCGAGGCCGCGGTTCGACAGGCCCATCTCGACGTCAACGCCGTCGTCGCCTCGCCGATTGCGGCGGGCCTTGCCTGTCTGTCGGACGAGGAACGCGACCTTGGCGTCGCGCTCGTCGAACTCGGCGCTGCGGTTACCACCGTGTCACTCTATGCCGGCGGGATGCTGGTCGAAATGGCGTCGCTGCCCTTTGGCGCGAGCGACATCACCGACGATATCGCCTCGGCCTTCGGCATCCGCCGCAGCCAGGCGCAGCGGCTGCAAAGCTTTTACGGTTCGGCTTCGGCCAGCCCGCGCGACAATAACGAGATCATCGAGCTCGAACCCGGCGCGCCGTCGGGCAGCGATTCCCCGCGTATCACCCGCGCGCAACTGGTGACGGTGATCCGCCAACGCCTCGACGCGATGATGGGCGAAATTGGCCGGACGCTCAAGGATCTGCATTTCGTCGGGCCGATCGGACGTCAGGTCGTGCTCGTCGGCGGCGGCGCCGACCTCAAAGGGATCGCCGACTACACCCAAAGCGCCCTCGGCCGCGCCGCGCGGGTCGGGCGACCGCGTGGCTTGCACGGCCTGCCCGATGCGCATAGCGGGCCCGCTTTCGCGACGCTCGCGGGTCTGGTTCTCTATGCTGCGTCGGACCCGGTGGACCTTCGGGATCTGCCGATGATGTCGCAGGATGTTTATCGGCCGGCGGGGACTTCTATCCTGCATCGGCTGATGGCAGCACTTAAAAGCAGTTTTTAGTTGCCGCAGGGTCAAAAAGGTTAATTTTTTGGATGATTCCCGAGTCACAATAGTGCAATGCGGTAATAGAAAACCGGGCGGACGGACTACCGCCCGGCTGGGTCGCAAGGTTGGGGAAGCGGCACCTGTCCGCCGCTGCAGGGAGACACTTTGATGAGCATCAATATTGGCCCGCCGCAGGTCGATGAGCTGAAACCGCGCATCGCGGTGATCGGCGTCGGCGGCGCGGGTGGCAATGCCATCGCAAACATGATTGCCGCGCGCGTCGAAGGTGTCGACTTTGTCGTCGCCAACACCGATGCGCAGGCGCTGAATGCTTCGCCCGCCGAACGGCGCATCCAGCTGGGAACGCAAATCACCCAGGGGCTGGGCGCGGGTTCGCGGCCCGAGGTCGGCCGTGCGGCCGCCGAGGAAAGCATCGCGCAGGTCGAAGAGGCGCTGAACGGCGCGCATATGTGCTTCGTCGCGGCGGGCATGGGCGGCGGCACCGGGACGGGTGCGGCGCCCGTCATCGCGAAGGCAGCGCGCGACCGCGGCATTTTGACCGTCGGTGTGGTGACGAAGCCTTTCACCTTCGAGGGCAATCGCCGGATGCGTTCGGCCGACGCCGGAATCGCCGAACTGCAAGAGCATGTCGACACGCTGATCGTCATACCGAACCAGAATCTTTTCCTCGTCGCCAACCCGAACACGACCTTCAAAGAAGCGTTCACGATGGCCGACGAAGTCCTCCAGCAGGGCGTTCGCGGGATTACCGACCTGATGGTCATGCCCGGCCTGATCAACCTCGACTTTGCCGACGTGCGCAGCGTGATGCGCGAAATGGGCAAGGCGATGATGGGCACCGGCGAAGCCGAAGGCGATGGCCGCGCACTCGAAGCCGCGCAGAAAGCGATTGCCAACCCGCTGCTCGACGGCGTGTCGATGGCGGGCGCAAAGGGCGTCATCATCTCGATCACCGGCGGCGAAGATATGCGCCTGATGGAAGTCGACGAGGCCGCGAACCATATTCGCGAGCTGGTCGATCCCGACGCCAACATCATCTGGGGCAGCGCGTTCAACGACAGCCTCGACGGCAAGATCCGCGTTTCGGTGGTTGCCACCGGGATCGACGGCAGCGGCGAGCAGGCGGCGGCATCGCCCGCAACGCGCAGCTTCTCCTTCGCTCCCGCGCGCGCTGCAACGCCCGCGCCGGTGGCCGAAGAGATTGTTGAACCAGCGGTTCAGGAAGAATCCTTTGTCGAAGCCCCTGTGGCCGAAGACAGCGATCCGGCTCCCGGCTTTTCGTTGAGCGACCCCGCCGAGCCCGACGTTTCGTCGGCGGCTGCTGAAGAGGAACCGATGGTCTTGTCGCAGGTCGCCGCGACCTATGACGATACCGCCGACGAGCTCGTGCTCGACGCACCCGAAGCGCCGGCGGGATATCAGACCTCGTCTGCTCCGGCGCCGACGGAAGAAACATCCGCGCGGTCTGTCGGGGGCGGTACGCTGTTCGAACGCATGTCGCGTCTTTCGCGCGGGGCATCGACGCCTGACGCCCAAGAAGGCGGCAAGGAAGACGGGGTTGATATCCCGCGTTTCCTGGGACGCCAGAACAACCAGTAACGGGGCTATCGAGCGGCTGCCCGCCGGGCACGGCCGGCCGGAATTCGGGATGATTTGCCCATGCGGCAAGCGAAAATGACGGCGAAGCCGGCGCGCGCACGGCGGATTGTCGGCGCGCTCGGTGCGCTGCTGCTCGGTTCGGCGTTGATGACGCCGGTCCAGGCGATGCAGGCAACCCCGCCCGACGCCGCAACGCGGGTGGCAATGCAAAAGCGCACGGCCGCCCGTTCGCTGTTGTCGTCGGCGCTCGCGCGCATCGCGTCCAACAACAACGACATCGCCGCCTTGCTCGATGCGGGTCGCGCGTCGATTGATCTGGAGGATTATCGGGCCGCGCTGGGCTTTCTCGTGCGTGCCGAACAGGCGAACCCCCGCGACGGGGCGGTGAAGGCTGCGCTCGGTTCGGCGATGGTCCATATGGAAAATCCCACCCGCGCGCTCGACTATTTCGGCGAGGCGCAGTTGATGGGTGCGTCGGAAAGGCTGTTCCTTTCCGACCGCGGCCTCGCGCGCGATTTGCTGGGTAAACAGGACGCGGCGCAGCGCGATTACCAGCTGGCGCTGTCGATCACGCCGAACGACGAACTGACGCGGCGATACGCGCTGTCGCTTGGGATCAGCGGCGAGGCTGATCGCGCGATCCAGATGCTGACGCCGCAATTGCGCGCGCAGGACCGTGGTGCATGGCGTTTGCGCGCGATGATTCTCGCAATCAACGGGCGCGACAAGGAAGCGACCGAAATCGTCAATGCCACGATGCCGCCCGCGATGGCGCAGAACATCATGCCTTATCTGACCCAGATGGACCGGCTCAACCCGGCGCAGCAGGCAGCGGCGGCGCATTTCGGTCGCTTCCCCAACGGTCAGCTCGGCCCGAAACGCAAGCCTGTGCAGATCGCCGCCGCGACGCCGCCACCTTCGCCTGCGCCCGTTGCCTCAACGGGAAGGCGCGCTACGGCGGCCGACAAGCGGCAGGCGATGATGTCGGCAACGCCCGCGCCGACGCCCGTCAGCCGCAAACCGGCTCCGACACCCGCGCCGGCGGCAGCCCGGTCACGGCCGGCGACGATCGCATCGGTCAGCCCGACGCCAACGCCAACGCCAACGCCAACGGCAGCCGTTCGCCCCGCATCCGTATCGCCGCAGCCCGTGCCCGACAATGTTTTGGCGGCAGCGACCACGCCGATCTCTATCGCCGCCGTCCCCCTCCAACTTGGCCCCGGGTTCGATCCGACCGCTAATGGCATCGCCCCGGCACCGGCCAAAGTCGATGCTCTCGACGCGGCCTCACAGCCGGCAGCAAATACAGCCCCGATCGGCACCAATGCCGCGCAATCGTCGCAGCCTGTCGGGCCCGGCTTTTCGATCGCCGACATGGGCCGCGGGACGGGCGCAGCGCCCGCGACGGCGCCGATCGCCCAAACAGCCGTGCCGGTTCCTGCGCCTGCACCGGCGGCCGCAGTTCCCGCGCCCGTCGCTTCGGCGCCGCTCGCCTCGCTCGCCGATATCGTCGGATCGATCGAAATACCGGCCGAGGAATTGAGCCAGCCCGACAATGCGATCGGCGCCGATACGCTGGCCAGGCTGATGGCGGACAAGCGCAAGGCCGATGCCGCCGAGGCGGCGAAGCGCGAGAAGGATAGTGCCGCGGCCAAGCTGAAGGCCGAAGCCGCCGCCAAGGCGAAGGAAGAGGCGGCCGAAAAGAAGGCCAGCCCCGCGCGTCTGTGGGTCCAGGTCGCGACCGGCGCCAACGCGCGCGCGCTCGCCACCGACTTTGGCAAGTTCGCCAAGAAAAGCCCCGATATATTCAAGGGCAAATCGGGCGCGACGGCCGAATGGGGCAAGACGCGCCGCCTGCTCGTCGGGCCCTTCAAGGATCGCAAGGCGGCGCAGGACTGGCTTGCGAGCTATAAAAAGGCAGGCGGCGACGGTTTCCTGTTCAACAGCGAGGCGGGCCAGTCGGTCGATCCGGTCAAGTGAGCG
The DNA here is from genome assembly GCA_051861185.1 of Sphingopyxis sp. Classification (GTDB taxonomy): domain Bacteria; phylum Pseudomonadota; class Alphaproteobacteria; order Sphingomonadales; family Sphingomonadaceae; genus Sphingopyxis. Next base: position 212,265 of record JBIMKQ010000002.1, on the reverse strand, counting down.
TTGCCGATTGCGCCAGCCGACCTGAAAGCAGCCGCGGCCGCCGCTATGCCGAGCTCGGCCGGGTCGTTCGCGGGCCGCGCGACGACTTCCAGCGCGACCGCGACCGGATTATCCACTCGATCGCGTTCCGCCGCCTCCGCCACAAGACGCAGGTTTTCGTCGCCCCCGACGGCGATCATTATCGCGTCCGCCTGACGCACAGCATCGAGGTCGCGCAGATCGGCCGCGGTATCGCCCGTGCGCTCGGCCTCAACGAGGATCTGACCGAGGCGCTCTGCCTTGCGCACGATATCGGCCACCCGCCCTTCGGCCATGCGGGCGAGGATGCGCTCAAGTCTGCAATGACCGACCATGGGGGCTTCGACCATAATGGCCATACGCTGCGCACCCTTGCGCGCCTCGAATGCCCCTATCCGCTCTTCGACGGCCTGAACCTGACGTGGGAAACGCTCGAAGGACTCGCCAAGCATAATGGCCCGGTGACGAACCCCGGCTGGGCGCTCGCAGAAATCGACGGCGATTTCGGGCTCGATCTCGGCAGCCATGCCAGCCTCGAAGCGCAGATCGCGGCGGTCGCCGACGACATCGCTTATGACAATCACGACATCGACGACGGTCTCCGCGCGGGGCTGCTCGACCTCGACCAGCTGATGGAACAGCCCTTCGTCGCCGCCAATTACCGGGGCGTCGAGGGGCGTTTTCCCGACGCCCCGCGCGACCGGCTGCTTCGCGAACTGGTCCGCGACCAGATCGGCGTCATGGTCAATGACGTGATCGCCGCGACGACGGCCAATGTCGCTGCCGCTGGCGTGGCGAGCGCCGACCAGGTACGCGCCTTCGGCAAAACGCTCGGCTGCTTTTCGCCGGAACTCGCCGCACAGGAGCGCGACCTCAAGCGCTTCATGTACGCCAATCTCTATCATCATCCCGAACAGGTCGCCGCGGCAGAGGCGGCCAATCAGGTCGTCGGCCGTCTGTTCGCGGCCTATGCCGAAAACCCGGGCCTGATGGGCGAGGACTGGTCGTCGCGCGTGCCCAAAGAAGAATGTGCGACAGTGCGGCATATCGGCGACTATATTGCCGGTATGACCGACCGTTTCGCCATCGACCGCTACGCCGACATTTTCGGCCGCGATGCCGTGCCCGAGGCTTTGGCGCATGCCTGACGCGCTGATCATCGGCGCGACGGGGCTCATCGGGCGCGCGGTGATCAAAGCCTTCGGCAGCACACCCGCCCTCGTCCTGGCGCGCCGCAAGGTCGAGGATCTGGCTCCGCATCATGCCGAACTGGTCGCACCCGCCGATCGCTGGCCCGATATCATTGCCGCCGAAAAGCCCGCGGTGCTGATCTGCTGCCTCGGCACGACGATTCGGCAAGCGGGATCGAAAGACGCCTTTCGTGCCGTCGATCACGACCTCGTTCTCGCGGCGGCGCGCGGCGCGAAAGCGGGCGGCACGCCGCATATGATCATCGTCAGCTCGGTCGGCGCCGCTGCGAAAAGCAGCAATTTCTACCTGCGCACCAAGGGCGAGACCGAGGATGACCTGCGCGCGCTCGGCTTCGATCGGCTCGACCTGATCCGCCCTGGCCTGCTCCGCGGCGACCGGCCGGGACCACAGCGATTGGGCGAGGGACTGGCGACGATTGCCGCGCCGTTGGCCGATGCGCTGCTCCACGGCTCGTTCCGCCGATATCGCTCGATCTCGGGTAATATTGTCGCCGCCGCGATTGTCGCGCTGGCCGCGCACGGCGGTTCGGGCGTGCATATCCACGAAAACGACGCGATCCGCGCGCTCGCCGATTGACTCCTTAAAAGGGCAGCGCCAAGGCTCGGATGTCTGTCGGGCCTCGCAAGGGATTCGACCGGCCGCGCGGGAGAGCGTGAGGGCAGGGTAACCGGCGCCTCACCACCGAAGGAGCAACCGCCCCGGAAACTCTCAGGTCAGCAGGACCGCGCAGGCTGGAACGGACACTCTGGAAAGCGTTCCGGCTGCCCGAAGTATGGGAGGACGGAACCACCGAAGGGGTAACTCCGTCATATGATGGAGGAAAACTCTCAGGTTCCCGTGACAGAGGGGGCATGGCGACAAGGTGCGGCGTTGGGCCGCGCATAAGCTGTGCAACCGCGGGAGACTGGCATGACCGATATTGAACAGACGGACGACGAAGCGGTTATCGAGACCGAGGCGCTGCCGCTCGACGCCTGGCATCGCGCGAAGGGGGGCCGGATGGTCGAATTCGCCGGCTATTGGATGCCGATCCAGTATGAAGGTATCATGGCCGAACATCTGTGGGTTCGCGAAAACGCCGGTTTGTTCGATGTCAGCCATATGGGACAACTCGCGATTTCGGGCGACGATGTTCCCGCAGCGATCGAAACGCTCGTCCCCGGCGACATTTCGGGGCTGAAGCCCGGCCGGATGCGCTATTCGCTGTTACTCGACGAAGATGGCGGCATTCTCGACGATCTGATGATCACCAACGAGGGCGACCAGTTTGGCATTGTCGTCAACGGCGCGGTCAAATGGGAAGATATCGGTCATTTGCGTGAAAACCTGCCCGACGACATCACGCTCAATCATAATGAGGATTATGGCTTGCTCGCGCTGCAGGGGCCCAAAGCGGTCGACGCGTTGGCGCGGCTGATCCCGGAGGCCGCCAGCCTCGTCTTCATGCAGGCGGCCCGCGCGACCTGGCAGGGTCATGCCATTGCCCTCAGCCGCTCGGGCTATACCGGCGAGGATGGCTTCGAGATTTCGCTGCCGAACGAGGCGCTTGAGGCCTTTGCCGACACGCTCTGCGCGATGGACGAAGTCAAGCCGATCGGCCTCGGCGCGCGCGATTCGCTGCGGCTCGAGGCGGGTCTGCCGCTCTACGGCCACGACCTCACCCCCGCGATCGACCCCGCCGAAGGCGACCTGGGCTTTGCGGTCAGCAAGCGCCGCCGGGCGGAAGAGAATTTCCCCGGCGCCGCGCGCATTCTCGGCCATCTCGAAGACGGCCCGCCGCGCAAGCGCGTTGGCTTGCTCGTCGACGGCAAGGTGCCCGTCCGTGAAGGCGCGAAGCTGTTCGACGGCGAGGACGAGATCGGTGTCGTGACCTCGGGCGGTTTCGCCCCCAGCGTCGGCGCGCCGATCGCCATGGGTTATGTTCCACGCGACCACGCCGTGCCCGGCACCGCCGTCGCTGCCGAAGTGCGCGGCAAGCGGGTAGCTTGCACCGTCGTCGCGATGCCTTTCGTTCCTCATAATTATGTCAGAAAAACAGGAGGTTGACTGATGCCGCGTTATTTTACCGAAGAACATGAGTGGCTCGATGTCGACGGCGACGTCGCGACGGTCGGTATCACCGACTTCGCGCAGGGCCAGCTTGGCGACATCGTGTTCGTCGAAGTGCCCGACACCGGCGCCGAACTCAGCCAGGGCGGCGACGCCGCGGTCGTTGAATCGGTCAAGGCCGCCAGCGACGTCTACGCGCCTGTCGACGGCACCGTGACCGAAGGCAATGGCCAGCTCGAGGAAGATCCCGCGCTCGTCAATTCGGACCCCGAAGGCGAAGGCTGGTTCTTCCGCATGACGCTGGCCGACAAGAGCCAGCTCGACGGCCTGATGGACGCGAAGGCGTACAAGGCTTTCTGCGACGACCTCTGACCCGGTTCCCCTCTCGCACGGGAGGGGAAGGGAGATAGTGTGACGAACATCGACCCGGCCCTCGCCAATTGCCGCCTGATGGTGGCGACGCCCATCTATGACGGGGCGCAGGGCACCTATGTCCGCTCGGCGCTTGATCTGGCGTTGAAGGCGCAGGCGCTGGGCGTTTCGGTGCGGTTCGAGTTCATCCTCTATCAGCCTTCGATCACGCGGGCGCGCAACATATTGGCGGCAATGTTCCTCGCGAGCGATTGCACCCACATGCTGTTCGTCGACGCCGATATCGATTTTACCTCGGATGACGTGTTTTCGATGGTTCAGGCGATGGCGGGGCGGCCCGATTGTGCCGTGCTCGGCGCGGCTTACCCAAGGCGGATGGTCAATTGGCGCAACGTCGCGCTCGCAGCCGAACGCGGTTTCGGCAAGGAGGATCCAGCCGATCTCGCGCGCTTCGCGGGCGATTTCGCGCTGCAATTCCTGCATGCGGATCAAAGCTTCGCACTGACCGATCTCGTCGAACTGGCGCGGCTCGGTACGGCGATGATGCTCATCCGCCGCGACGTGCTCGAAACATTGCGCGCCAGGCTGCCCGACATCGCCTTCCGACCCGACCCGGCCGAACGCGCGGCGCATGGTGTCGGCGAATATGAAGCGGCCTGCTTCTCGCCGATGATCGAGGCAGAGACGCAGGCGCTTTTGTCCGACGACTACGCCTTTTGTCGACGCGTCCGCGATGCCGGTTTTCGCATCTGGCTCGCGCCGTGGGTCAGCACGACGCACAGCGGACCGGCGATCTTCCGCGGCTCGCTCGCCGACGTTGCCCAGCTTCTTTCTACAAATTCAGCCTCTTCTCCGGAGTAATTCATGCGTTATCTCCCCCTCACCACCGATGACCGCGCGGCGATGCTCGCGACTATCGGCGCGTCGTCGATCGACGATCTGTTCATCGATGTCCCCGCCGAGGCGCAGCTTGACGGCCCGATCGCCGGGCTGCCGAACCATGCCAGCGAACTCGCGGTCGAACGTCACATGGGCGCGCTCGCACGCCGCAGCCGTGCGGCGGGAGAGGGGCCGTTCTTCCTTGGCGCCGGGGCTTATCGTCACCACGTGCCCGCCAGTGTCGATCATCTGATCCAGCGCGGCGAATTCCTCACCGCCTATACGCCGTACCAGCCCGAAATCGCGCAGGGTACGCTCCAGATGCTGTTCGAATTCCAGTCGCAGGTCGCCCGCCTGCTCGGCACCGACGTCGCCAATGCGTCGATGTACGACGGCTCGACCGCCTGCTGGGAAGCGATCGTCATGGCGCGCCGTATTACCAAGCGCGGCAAGGCTTTGCTCTCGACGGGCCTCCACCCGCATTACCGCAGCGTCGCGCGCACGATGGCCAAATATACTGGCGACATTCTCGTCGACGGCGACCCCAGTCTCGAAGCGGGCACCGACTGGTCGGCGCTGGCGGACAGCATCGACAAGGAAACGAGCTGCGTCGTCGTCCAATATCCCGACATCCTTGGCCGCATCGACGATATGACGAAGCTGGCCGAGGCCTGCCAGGCCGCGGGCGCGCTGCTGATCGCGGTGGTGACCGAACCGGTCGCTTTGGGCCTGATCAAGTCGCCGGGCGAAATGGGCGCCGACATCGTTGTGGGCGAGGGGCAGTCGATCGGCGTCGGCCTCCAGTTTGGCGGGCCGTATGTCGGCCTCTTCGCATGCAAGACCAAATATGTCCGCCAGATGCCGGGGCGCCTCTGCGGCGAAACCGTCGACGCCAATGGTAAGCGCGGCTTCGTGCTGACGCTCTCGACCCGCGAGCAACATATCCGCCGCGAAAAGGCGACGAGCAATATCTGCACCAATTCAGGTCTTTGCGCGCTTGCTTTCAGCATCCATATGACGTTGCTTGGCGAAGCCGGCCTGCGTCAGCTCGCGGCAATCAACCACGGGCGCGCCAAGGCAGCGGCGAGTGAACTCGCAAAAGTCCCGGGCGTGTCGGTCCTGAACAGCAGCTTCTTCAACGAATTCACCCTGCTGCTTCCCACCGAAGCCCGTCCCGTGATCCACAAACTCGCCGAGAAAGATATCCTGGGCGGCGTCTCGCTCGGCCGTCTCTATCCCGACAATGCGGGACTCGAAAACGGCCTCGTCGTCGCCGTCACCGAAACCGTGACCGAGGGGGATATTTCCGCCTTCGCTGCTGCCCTGAAGGAGGTGCTGGCATGACCGCGCTCAACCGCGCCGGCTGGCGCCCCGAAATGAACACTGCCGGCGGCGCCGCCGACACCGCGACCTTCACCGGCAACCGCGCGCTGATGCTCGAAGAAGCGCTGATCTTTGAAATCGGGGGCAGCGAGACGACTGGCGTCGATTTCGACGAAGCCGCGCCCGCCGCCGACCTTAGCGCGCTCGCACGCACCGCGCCGATCGGCCTTCCGGGGCTCAGCGAGTCCGAGACCGTCCGCCATTACACACGCCTGTCGCGGCAGAATTATGCGATCGACCTCGGCCTCTTCCCTCTCGGCAGCTGCACGATGAAGCATAACCCGCGCCTTAACGAAAAGGTCGCGCGGATGCCCGGCTTCGCTGACGTCCACCCGCTCCAGCCGCAGGAAACGGTGCAGGGCGCCTATGCGGTGATCCACGAACTCGCCGAATGGCTGATCACGCTCACCGGCATGCACAGCGTCGCGATGTCCCCCAAAGCGGGCGCGCATGGCGAACTTTGCGGCATCCTCTGCATCAAGGCGGCGCTCGCAGCGCGCGGCGAGGACCGCCGCGTGATCCTCGTCCCCGAAAGCGCGCACGGCACCAACCCGGCGACCGCGGCTTTCGCTGGCTTCACCGTCGAGGACATTCCCGCGACCGAGGCTGGCCGCGTCAATCTCGAAGCGCTGAAAGCGCGTCTCGGTCCCGACGTGGCGGGGGTGATGATCACCAACCCCAACACCTGCGGCCTGTTCGAACGCGACATGAAGGCGATCTCCGACGCGGTCCATGCCGCGGGCGGTTATGTCTATTGCGACGGCGCGAACTTCAACGCGATCGTCGGCCGTGTACGCCCCGGCGACCTCGGCGTCGACGCGATGCACATCAACCTCCACAAGACCTTCTCGACCCCGCACGGCGGCGGCGGCCCGGGCTCGGGCCCGGTCGTGCTGTCCGAAGCGCTCGCGCCCTTCGCGCCGCTGCCCTTCGTGACACAGCAGGGCGATGGTTTCCGCCTGATCGAAGAGGAAAGCGCGGGGGAGGATCATCCACAGACCTTTGGCCGCATGACCGCCTTCCACGGCCAGATGGGAATGTTCACCCGCGCGCTGACCTATATCCTCAGCCACGGCGCCGACGGCCTCAAGCAGGTCGCCGAGGATGCCGTGCTCAACGCGAACTATGTGCTGCGCAGCCTCGATGGCGTACTCGATGCGCCCTTCGGTGGCTCGGGGCCGTGCATGCACGAAGCCTTGTTCAGCGACAAAGGCCTCGCCGAAGGCTTCTCGACGCTCGACATCGCCAAGGGGCTGATCGACGAGGGCTATCACCCGATGACGGTCTATTTCCCGCTCGTCGTCCATGGCGCGATGCTCGTCGAACCGACCGAGACCGAGAGCAAGGCGGCGCTCGACCAGTTCATCGGCGCGCTGCGCAGCATCGCATTGCGCGCCAAGAACGGTGACCCGGCGCTCAAGACCGCTCCGCATTTCGCTCCTCGCGCCCGCCTCGATGAAACGCTCGCGGCGCGCAAGCCCGTGCTGGCCTGGGAAGGCTGATGACCGAACCGGCGCCTGGCCCCGAACGCACCCGATCCGGCTGCGTCGCGGCCGGGGCGCTGTTCGCGATCGTCGCGATCCTCGGCTGGTTGATCGCCATCACCGCCTATGGCCTGGTTGTCGAGCAGTGGGAGATGATCGAGGTTCGCCGCGAATTCAGCTACGACTGGGTCTTCCTCTATGCGCCGCTCTTCGCCATCGGCCTCGGCCTCGCGGCGGCGTTCCTGATATCGCGGCGCGCGTCGGCGGCGCGAATGACCTTGCTGATCACCACCACCGGCGCCATTGCGTTGCTTGCAGGCGTCGTGCTTTTCGGGCTGGGCGGACTGATCTGACGGGGCGGGGGAGCGTGCGATGAGCTGGGATAATATTTTTCTGTTCGCCAATTATTGGGCCTTCGGTGGCTGGATCGCACTCGCCTTCCTGCCGCGCAGCCCCAAAATTCTCGCGGCGATCCTTTACGCCGGCGTTTTCCTTCTTTGCCTTGCCTACACCGTGCTGATCGTCGGTTTCCTGACCGGCGGCATCGATCCCGGCGGACCCGGCGGGGGCGACTTTACGACGCTGAAGGGCGTGATGAAGCTGTTCGACAGCCCCGGCGGCGCGACGCTCGGCTGGGTTCACTATCTGGCGTTCGACCTGTTCACCGGCATGTGGATCGCGCGCGACGCCGATCAAAAAGGGTTCGGCCGGATCGTCCAGTTTCCGTTCCTGTTCCTGACCCTGATGGTCGGCCCGGTCGGCCTCTTCGCATGGCTGATCGTTCGCGAACGCCGCGCCCGCGCCCGGGCAAAGGCGCGGTGACGGCGCAGCCGTGGAGCCCGGGCGAGGGCGGCGGCGCGGATAAACGCCACGCCCCCGCAACGCTGCGCAACCGCGACGCCATAGCCGCGACCCTCGCCGACTGGCTGCCGCCATCGGGAATGATACTGGAGGTCGCGAGCGGATCGGGCGAGCACGCCGTGCATTTCGCCACCGCCTTTCCGGACCTCGACTGGCAACCGAGCGACCCCGATCCCGCCGGGCTCACCTCGATCGCTGCGTATCGCGCCGAAGCTGGCCTGCCGAATATCGCGCCGCCGCTCGCGCTCGACGCTGCGTCCAGCGTCTGGCCGATCGATCGCGCCGACGCACTGCTCTGCATCAACATGGTGCATATCAGCCCGTGGGAGGCCACGCTGGGCCTGTTCGCGGGCGCCGCGCGGCTGCTCGCGCCCGGCGCGCCGCTGATCCTCTATGGCCCCTATATCGAACCGGACGTGCCGACGGCGGACAGTAATCTGGCCTTTGATACCAGCTTGCGCAGCCGCAATCCGGCATGGGGTCTGCGCGACACCGACGCCGTCAAAGCCGCCGCTGCCGATGCCGGCTTCGCCTTTGCCGCGCGTCGCAATATGCCCGCAAACAATGTGATGCTGCTCTTCCGCCGCACCTGATGGACCTGACAGGTGCAGCGATCGGCGCTTTACGTCGCGCCCGCAACCGCTAGCCTCGCCGCAATTGCACGAAAGAGATGCGATTCGAGGAGAGAGAGCCGATGGGCCGCGATGTTTCGGAGCTTTTTACATTTGACGAATTCCTGACCCACTGGGCCAGCGAGCGCCCCGACCGGGTGGCGCTCCGCGAGGAGGGTCGCGTCTTTACCTATGCAGAGCTCGACGACCGGACCGCGCGCGTGGCCTCCGCGCTGATCGCGGCGGGGCTGCAAAAGGGCGACCGCATCGCGTGGATAGGCAAGAACAGCGATCTCTATTTCACCCTCTTCTACGGTGCGGCGCGTGCGGGCATTGTGATGGCGCCGATCGGCTGGCGCCTGTCGCCAACCGAATGGGCCTTTATCGTCAACGATACGCAGGCGAAAATGGTCTTCGCCGGGCCGGGGTTTGAAACGCTGGCCGATCAACTTGCGGGCAAGCTGCAAAATGCCCCCGCGATCGTCGGCGCGTCCGAAGCGCGTGCGATGATAGAGGCGACGCCGCGCGCCGTGTTCGATCCTTCGTCCGCCAACGACGCGGTGCTGCAACTCTATACCTCGGGCACCACAGGAAACCCCAAGGGCGCCGTGCTGTCGAACCACAACCTCTTCGCGCTGCGCAAGAATTCGGCCGACAGCGATCTGGCGTATACCAAATGGGAAGATGATGAGGCGGTGCTGGTCGCGATGCCCTGCGCGCATATCGGCGGCACCGGCCTTGGCATCATGGCGCTGGTTTCGGGGCTGCCGGGCGTGATTCTTGCCGAATTCAATCCCGACGGCGTGTTCGACGCGGTCGAACAGCACGGCGTCACTCGCTTCTTCATCGTCCCTGCGGCGTTGCAGATGCTGCTGCTGCACCCGCGCTGCGCCAGCGTCGATTACGGCCGGCTCAAATATATCCTCTATGGCGCCGCCCCGATCCCGCTCGATCTTTTGCGCCAGTGTATCAAGATGTTCGGCGCGCAGTTTATTCAGGCTTATGGCATGACCGAAACCACGGGCACCATCTCGATGCTGCCGCCCGAGGACCATGATCCCGAAGGCAATGCGCGCATGCGTTCGGCGGGCAAGGCGCTTCCCGGGGTCGAAATCGCTATCCTTGGACCCGACGGCGAATCCGTCCCCACGGGCACGGTGGGCGAGGTCGTCACGCGCTCGTCGAACAATATGCTGGGATATTGGAACCTGCCCGACGCGACCGCCAATACGATGACCGACGACGGCTGGATCCGCACCGGCGATGCGGGTTACCTCGATGAGGACGGCTATCTTTTCATCCACGACCGGATGAAGGACATGATCATCACGGGCGGCGAGAATGTCTATCCGGCCGAAGTCGAAAGCGCGATCTTCGGGCACCCCGCGGTACAGGAAGTCGCGGTATTCGGCATCCCCGACGAAAAATGGGGCGAGGCGGTGAAGGCCGTCGTCGTGGCGAAACCCGGCGCCACGATCGACGAATCCGACATCATCGCCTGGGCGCGCGACCGCATCGCGCCGTTCAAATGCCCGCGCAGCATCGACGTGATCGAAGCGTTGCCAAGAAATGCCAGCGGCAAGATCCTGCGCAAGGACCTGCGCGCGCCCTATTGGGAGGGCTATGCGCGGATGGTCAACTGAGCGGGTGAGGTTTCGGTGCCGGCACGTGCTGGGGGACGGGCGTGGCGGCCGGTAACGACAGGTTCATTTGGCCGGTGCTTTAGCGTGCGCCGATGGAAAGCCTTATCGACTTCTACCGCCCGCTGAGCGCGGCGCTGGGCATGAGTACGGGCGCTTCGGACAGCCTGCTGCATGTCCACGGCGGCATGGTCATCCTGTTTCTCGCCCGCGTCGCGACCCGGCGTTCGCTCGCGACATGGACCCCATTCCTGTTCGTCCTGGCCGCGGCGATCGCAAAAGAAGTCGCCGACCGCATTGCCCATGGCACCTGGCGGATGCCCGACAGCGCGCTCGACCTGGTCAATACGATCTTCTGGCCCTTCGTCCTGATGATCGGGCTTCGCTGGCGCCGCGCGCGTACCGATCCTTCCCCAACCGGGTCCCGATCGGGAGGGGATTGCGACTAACGACCAATTGTGGGCTTCAATGCTCCCTGTGGCGAAGCCATGGGAAGGTGGCAGCGCGAAGCGCTGACGGAGGGATCGAGCCGACGTTGCCGCCCGTCCGCCATCCGCTTCGCGGACGGTCCCCCTCCCCATCGCTGCGCGACAGGGAGAATAAAAAGGTCCGCTTCCCAACCCAAAGCCGCCTAAAATCGTAAATCCACCCCAGCGCCCGACGTGTGAGAATTTGAAAGCCAACCTCTGCGGCGCCGCATAAATTCGCCCCACATTCGGCCTTTCACGCGACCTACACCCCGAAAGGCCGATGAGTTTTCCTCGTCAGTGCAACCCATGCACGAGGAACATGGAGGGCTTCACCTTATGGTGGAGCCCTTTTTTGTTACGCGGCCGGTTTCTGGCGCTCCCGCGCGCGCTGGAACCCCTCGCGTGCCGTGCACCGGATCAGCCAAGCCTTTGTGGCATCGCCCAGCACATCGTCCGCGCCCAGCGTCGTCGCGAGGAAGGCGGCGTAGCCGATTACGATATCGGCGATCGTGAAGCGTCCGGCGACCAGCCATTCGCGCCCGTCGGCCAGCGCCGCCTCGATGCTTTTTGCGCGGCCGCCAAAAAAGGCTTTGTAATCCGCGACCGCCTGCGCGAGCCGCCGTTCTTCGGGCTCGACGCGCGTGTAGCGGATCATGATCGCGAGCGGAAAGGTCAGCGTCGCGTCGCTGCGGTGCAACCAGTTGCGCCACGCCCAATAATCGCCCTCCTCGCGGCGCACCTCAAGCGGCGTCCCCTCGGCGATGCGTTCACAGATTGCCGCCGATTCGGTCATCAGCCGCCCGTCCTCGACCCACCCGGGAATCGTCATCAGCGGATTCACCGCGCGATAGTCGGGCTCGAACGCCCGCGGCGGGAATTTCAGCAGGCGCAGGTCGACGTCGATCCCTGCTTCCTCGACCGCCCACAGGCAGCGCAGCGAGCGAGCGTCGGGGCAGTGATAGAGGATTGGCCGAATATCTTCATGCGTCATGCGGCGACTTCCTTCGGGCGGGCAATATGGCGGCGATGTTCGCGCCAGGCGATGAACAGGCCCGACGCGACGATCAGCGGCGCGCCGACCCATGTCGTGTCGGCGGGCAGGGTTCCAAAGAACCACCAGCCCGCGGCAATCGCCCACAACAGGCTCGAATAATCCATCGGGATCACGACCGACACCGGCGCGAGGCGCAGCGCGCCGGTCAGCGACATCTGGACGATGGCGCCGAGGAAACCGAGCCCGACGAGCAGCAACCATTCGGGGCCGCTATGCGCCGTGATGACAAAGGGCAGGGCGATGCCGAGCGGAATCATCGACAGCAGGCTGAACCAGAAAACGATTGTCGCGGCATTTTCTGTGCGGCCAAGGTCGCGGACCGCAATCGTGATGAGCGCAGTCATGATCGCGCCGGTCAGCGCGACGACCGTGCCGACGCCATGCTCGCCGCCGAACCCGCCCGCGAAGCTCGCGATCGGGTTGAGCACGACAAGCACGCCGACAAATCCGATGATCACCGCGCTCCACCGCTGCCACCCCGTCGCCTCCCCGAGCAGCAGGGCTGCAAATATCACCGCAAAAATCGGCACCGACAGGCTGATCGTCGTCGCCTCGGCCATGGGCAGCAGGATCATCGCGCCGAAATTGCATGCCATTCCGGTCAGCCCCATCAGCATACGTCGGCCGTGCGCGCCGATTCGGGTCGTTCTCAGCGACGAAAGCCCGCTGGTCGCCATCACCCAGACAAGCAGGAAGGGCAGCACCAGCGCCTGCCGCCAGAACAGGCTCTCGACAATATGGATGCCCGCCGTGTCGATCATTTTGACCAGCACGAACATCAGCGACAGGCTGACCATCGCCAGAAGCCGCAGTCCGATGCCGCCCAGGTAGTTTTGCGGGGCTGCGGATGATGGAGCGCCGTTCATGCGAAATTGCGCATATCAGCCCGGCCCGCGCACGCAACCCGTCATCCCTCTTGCCCCGCCTCGTCAATCGGGCTAGTGGCGCACTCCGGCCTAGGGGTATAGCTCAGTTGGTAGAGCATCGGTCTCCAAAACCGAGGGTCGTAAGTTCGAGTCTTACTGCCCCTGCCAGCCGGCCCATCGCGTCCTGACCTGTCCCGGGGCGTGCCGTCTCCATCGCTCTAAATCCCCCGAAAAGCTTGCCTCAGGAGCTCCCAGAACGTCTTACGACGTCTCTGGCCGGTCTCCCGCCCGGCATCCAGCCTTGCCGTCGCGATTTGTTGATAGGCAGATGAACAGTCCAGATATCCACCAGCAAACTCTCAAATCGCATTCGGTTCGAATCGCCAGGTTCTTGAGAGCGTTGAGGGGGCGAGGGGCAAATTTATGGCGCTTCGGATATAGGTTCGAATCCTACACCAAAATCTGCAATTTCTCCGTCCGCTTTGCTCTGGTCCCCTGGACGACCTCGAAGCAAGAGGGATAAGATAACGGCCGCCTACTGAAAGTTTCCAGTCCGAGATCAGCCAAAAACGCGCGATCTCGCCGTTCGATCAGGCGAGATCGATCAGCAGGACCTCGGCCTCGGTTTCTGCCTCAATGGCGAGCATATCCTCCGAAGTAACGGCGGCGCCATCGCCTTCGCGCATTTCGGTCCCGTTGAGCCCGATGATTCCGGAGACGACCTGGACCCAATAGCCACGGGCGGCATCAAGTTCGCGCTTGAGCGCGGCGCCCTCGTCGAGCTGCGCCTTCTCCATCGAGGCATCCTGCCGCAGCGTCAGCGATCCGTCGCGCCCGTCGCTGCTCGCGATGGTGATCCAGCGGTTGCGGGCCTTGTTCAATGCAAAGGACTTTTGTTCATAGGACGGCGCGCCTCCCGTTTCGGCGGGAATGATCCAGATCTGAAGCAGATGGGTGCGTTCGTCGGGGCTGGGATTGCGCTCACTGTGGCGGATACCCGTCCCGGCGCTCATCCGCTGCACTTCGCCCGCCTGGATCAGCGTGGCATTGCCGAGGTCGTCGCGATGCTCGACCGCGCCTTTCAGCACGATCGTCACGATTTCCATATCCCGATGGCTATGTTCGGGCAGCCCTGCGCCGGGGACGATGCGGTCCTCGTTGAGCACGCGCAGGTCGCGAAAACCCATGTGCTGCGGGTCATTATAATCCGCAAAGGAAAAGCTGTGGCGTGCGTCGATCTGTCCGCCCTGATGGCGGCCACGAGCGCCGCGGTCCCTGAAGCTGATCATGCTGTCCCTCCTGTATGGAGCGCCGCCGGTCGGGCGGCGCTCCGGTCTGGTTCAGGCGGCGTCGACGAGGACGATTTCGCTGTCCTCGATCGCTGTGATGCGAACGACGTCGAGGTCGCTGATCGCAGCGCCGTCGCGGGCGTTGACACGAACATCGTCGATCTGGATCGCACCCGTTGCGGGCACCAGATAGGCCTTGCGGTCCTTGCCCAACAGATATTCCGCCGTCTCGCCGGCCCGCAGCGTTGCACCAACGACGCGCGCGTCGGTCCGGATCGGCAGCGCGTCATTGTCATTGTCATAACCCGACGCGAGCGTGACGAACTGGCCCGAGCGCTCGCCCTTGGGAAAAGGCTTGGCACCCCATTGCGGCGCTTCGCCGTCACGCGTCGGGACGATCCAGATCTGGAAGATCTTGGTGGTCACATCTTCCAGATTATATTCCGAATGACGAATGCCCGTCCCTGCGCTCATCACCTGGACGTCGCCGGCTTCGGTGCGGCCCTTGTTGCCAAGGCTGTCCTGATGCGTGATCGCGCCTTCGCGGACATAGGTGATGATTTCCATGTCGCGATGGGGGTGCGGCGGAAAGCCGGTCCGAGGTTCGATCGTGTCGTCATTCCAGACACGCAAATTGCCCCAGCTCGTCCGCGCGGGGTCATGATAACCGCCGAACGAAAAATGATGTTTGGCGTCGAGCCAGCCATGGTTGGCACCGCCGAGGCTGTCGAAAGGGCGAAGTTCGATCATCGTCTGTCTCCATCGTCGCGCCGGAAGCGGCGCCGTTGGAGAGGATTTAGCCATTGCGGCCCATCATGATCAGTGGGATAAAATTTGCCGAAACGTTCGAGGAAATAGAAAAGTGAACAATCCGGGAACCCCGACCTTCGATCAGCTGCGCATCTTCCTCGCGATCGTCGATACGGGCAGTTTCGCGGCGGCCGGGCGGCGGCTCAATCGCGCCGTCTCGGTGATCAGCTACGGTATCACCAACCTCGAGGCGCAGCTTGGGCTGACATTGTTCGAGCGCGAGGGCACACGCAAGCCCCAGCTTACCGTTGCCGGCCGGGCGCTGCTCGCCGAAGCGCGGTCGATCTCGCACGGGATCGACGGTCTGCGCGCGAAGGTGAAGGGGCTGCTCGACGGGCTGGAGGCCGAGATCGATCTTGCGGTCGATGTGATGTTGCCCGCCGAACGGCTCGGCAAAGTGCTGCGCGCTTTTGCCGCCGAGTTTCCGACGGTCCAGCTCCGATTGCATGTCGAGGCCTTGGGCGCGATCACCGCGATGATCCTCGACCGCAAAGCGATCGTCGGCATCTCGGGCCCGCTGGCGGCGGGTGTCGAGGGTGTCGAATGTATCGCCGCCGGGTCGACACCGATGGTGCCGGTGGCGGCGCCCGATCATCCGCTCGGCCGGATGGATCGCATCCCCCCCGGAGCAGGGCGCAATTACACGCAACTCGTGCTCACCGACCGCTCGCGCTTTACCGAAGGGCGGGACTATTCGGTGATGAGTCCGAAAACCTGGCGCCTCGCCGACCTTGGTGCAAAGCATGCGTTGCTTCGTGAGGGGATCGGCTGGGGCAATATGCCGCTGCCGATGATCGAATCCGATCTGGTCGCCGGCACATTGATCCAGCTCGCTATGCCCGATCATCCTGGCGGAACATACCGCTTTGCGGGTGTTTGGCGCCGCGATTCACCGCCGGGTCCGGCAGCATCCTGGCTGCTCGAACAATTTGTCGCGCTGGGCAGCGATGACGCCGAACTCGCGGGGATGATCGATCTCTAATATTTGAGCATCGCCTCGGCGCCCGCCATTCGGATCGTGCGCGCGCTGCCCGTATCCTTGATGAAGGTGCCCGGGCGGAAGGCGGATAGCGAGACGGCAAAAGACAGAATCGCACTCGCCTGCCACCCCGCCGAAACCTCGAACTGGCCGCCGATACGGCGCGCACGGCTGCCGCCAGCGGGGCGGATCAGCCCACCGGGAATGTCGTAGATGCCGTCGCCGCGGCTCTGCCGCCAGAAAAAGGCCGCGAGCAACTCGATCGACAATCCCGACCCGAGATCGAAATCGACGCTCGGTTGGAGATTGACGATATTGCGCGGGCCGATCGGGGAGAGCTCGCCGAAATATTTGCCCTTGGGAAATAGCGCATTGAAGGTGCCGAGCTTGCCGTCCACGGCGCTTCGATCGCCGCTCGCGATGTTGGCACGAAGACGGACGCGCGGTTTGTAGGGCGCGAGCGGGACGCTCCACGCGGTTTCGGTCGCGACGGACCAGGCGCGGATCGGATCGCCGTCGAAACGTCCGCGTTGCAGCATCGCTTCCCAGTTCCAGTCGAGAGTACCTCGCTTGCCAAAGACGCGCAGGCCCAGAGTGTCGCGCGTTTCGCGGCCGGTGCGCCCGGTAAAGCGCGCTTGCTCATTTTCATATCCAAGCCAGTAGGCGTCGATCCCGATACCAGGTGCGGTCGTGACCGTCGCATAAACGCCGTCGAGGCGTCGGGTTTTCGACGTCGCATCGTCGAAATCGTCGCGCCCGACCGCAACCGGGCGCAGATGAAAGGCATCGACGCGCACCGGCCCGTGAACCGCAATGACGCGAGCGCCGTCGAAGGCCTGCGGGATATTGGGGCCATAGCGGATGCCGACCAGCCGCTCTGAGCCGAGCGCCACCAGTTCGCGTCCCCCGCGCAGGGTGAGGCTGCTGTCCCCGGTCAGTTCAACGTGGACGTCGGCAAAGCTTTGCAGCAGATCGCTTCCCGTCTCGTCGGCCGGGCCCTTGCCCGCGCCGACACCGCGGGCATAGCCAGCGATGCCCTGCACGAAGGCGCGCGCGGGCCCCGCGTGAAAGTCGGCGTGCGGCATGACACGAAGCCAGAGATAGCCATCGTCGGGCGCGGGCGGATCGCCCCACAGATTGTCGTCAAATCCCTCGAAGCGCGCGCGCGCTTCGCCGCCGAGCGTGAGGTAGATCGAGCCGTCTTGGGCAAGCGGAAGATATTTGGTCGCGCGCCATCTCTCACGCGGCGCGTCCGACAATAGGGACCAATCCTCGTCATAGCGAAGGTTGGTCTGTTCGACGTCCTGCGCCTGCGCAGCGAACGGGGCGAGCGCGACAAGAAGCAGCGCGGAACGCATCAACGCCGGGTAATGAAATGGCGCACGATCGGCGGCGTGTCGCCCGCATGGAAATCGCGCAATGTTTCCTGCAGCACACGGTCGGCGTTGGTGACCCGGTCGTGCTGCCGCAGATGCTCGAGCCAGCTCTCGACGGTGAAAGTCTCGATGACGGTGCCGGGCTGCGCGGTGTCCTCATAGACACCCCAGTGGATTGCCCCGTCGCGACGTCTGATCCGGCGCATTGCTTCCATCGCCGCGAAGAAGTCCGGTACCTTGGCGGGATCGACGCGATATTCGATCGTCACCAGCACCGGGCCGCTGTCCTGTTCGATGTCCCCATCGACGATCGGGGCCGGCCAGTGCGCTGACGGTGCAAGGTCGAGGCGGCTTGCACCATCGAGCGGGAAGCGCCACGCGAGAACCAGGCTGACGGCGACGAGCAGCGCTGCGGCGGCGAGCAAGCTGGTCGGCACCCCGATCCCGGAAGCCACCGATCCCCACAAGGTCGATCCGGCGGTCATCGATCCCTGAAAGACGAGGAGATAGATTGCGAGCGCGCGCGCCTTGACCCAGGCGGGCGATGTCGCCTGCGCGCCGCCGTTCAGCGACGCCATCATCGCGATCCACGCCAGACCGCCGACGAAGAGCGCCGCCGACGCGGTCCGGAAATCGGCCGCGAGCGACAGGCCCGCCATCGCGGCAGCGAGCAGGATCGACGCGCCCAGCGTAATCTTGTTGGCGCTCAGCCGGCCTCGCAGCCGGGGCATGATCACCGCGCCGGCGATCGCGCCGAGCCCCATGAAGGTCAGCAAACCGCCATAGCCCGCCGGGCCCAGTCCCAAGTCGCGCCGCGCGATAATCGGCAGCAGCGCCCACAGGCCGCTCGCGAAAAGAAAGAAGCCAACCGAACGGATGAGAACGACCTGCAGTTCGGGCGCGCGCATCGCATAACGCAGGCCCGCGCGCATCGCGCCGACCATATGCTCGGCGGGCAGATGTCGATCGGGGGCGTGCCGTTGCCAGCGATACAGAACCGTCAGCACGGCGAGGACCGACAGGGCATTGACTGCAAAGACGGCGGCGGGCCCCGATGCGGCGATGATGACGCCGCCAAGCGCGGGGCCGATCGCCCGCGCGATATTGATGCCGAGCGAGTTGAGCGCGACCGCCTGCTGCAACGCCGGACCGGGGACGAGTTCGGGCACAATTGCCTGGAATGCGGGCGCGGAGAAAGCGGCGCCTATCGCGATCGCGGCGGTGAACAGCAGCAATATCCACGCGTCGGTGAATCCCGCGAACGTGATCGCGGCAAGCGCGGCGGCCGCGACAAGCCCGAACAGCTGCGCGCCGATCAGCAGTCGCCGCCGGTCGACGATATCGGCGAGCGCCCCGGCGGGGAGCGCCAGCGCGAACATCGGGAATGTCGTCGCCGCCTGCACGAGCGCGACCATCAGCGGGTCGGGCGACAGCGAGGTCATCAGCCACCCGGCGCCGACATCGTGCATCCAGGTGCCTATGTTCGACACGATCGTGGCGATCCACAGCGCGCGGAACATCGGACTGGCGAGCGGCCCTTTGGCTTGTGTCGGCGCGGTTGCGTCGTTCATGGCTTGTCGCCGTGCAGGATCGCCGCGAGCATCAGTCCGCCGACGAGGCCGACATGCTCGAGGAACGTGTTGCGCTCGTGGAAACGGGCGATGGGGTCGGCGATCTGCCAAAACGGGTGCGCAATGACCGTCGCGATGGCGGTGAAAACCCCGAGCGCGCCAGCGCCGAGCCATGCTCGCCGGCCGACGATGACCAGCAGCGAACCGCCGATCTGGATGAGGATCGTCACGGCGACGACAAGCGCCGCAGGTTCCAGCCCGAAATGCCGCGCTTCGCCAAGCGCTCCACCAAGGTCGAGCAGTTTGGCAAAGCCGCTCGTCCAATAAGGCAGGGTGAGCAGGGATGCGGCAAGAACCGCGAAGCGATTGTCGCCGAGCAGACGGGCGATGGGGGCTGGGGTCATCATCGCTCAGACCGCCCAGCAGCCGCAGCCGAACGCGCCCCAGAAGCTCTGGACGTCGGCGGCTGGCGCATTGGCGCCAAGCGCCGCGGCATGGTCGTGGCCGTGAACAGCGCAGGAGGAAGCGCAGCCGCAGGCCGAAGCCATTTTCTGCGCGCCCTCGGGGCGGCGGTAGTGGCCGCCGAAGGTCGCCACGGGCGACCAGTCGGGCATCGGTTTGGGCAGCGCGGGCGCAATGGAGCCATAGTCGCCCTCGCCATGCACGATCTTGCCGCCAAGAATGGTCAGCACCGACCGGAGGTGGACGATCTCGCTTTCGGCGACGTTGAAATAATCGTCCGACAGCATCGCGAGGTCTGCGAGTTGCCCCGCCTTGATCTGCCCCTTCTTGCCCACCTCGTTGGAGAACCAGGTGTTTTTCTCGGTCCACAGGCGCAGCGCCGTCTCGCGGTCGAGCCGGTTGCGGACCGGATAGATCGTTGTGCCGCCCAGCGTCGTTCCAGTAACCAGCCACGACAGCGAAACCCATGGATTATAGCTTGCGACGCGCGTTGCGTCGGTGCCTGCTCCGACGGGAATGCCGGCTTCCATCATCCGTTTGATCGGCGGGGTCGCCTCGGCGGCCTTGGCGCCATAGCGTTCGACGAAATATTCGCCCTGGAACATCATACGGTGCTGAACCGCGATGCCACCGCCCAATGCCGCGATCCGGTCGATGTTGCGTTCGCTGATCGTCTCGGCGTGGTCGAAGAACCAGTTGAGGCCTGACAGCGGGATATCCCGGTTCACTTTCTCGAACACGTCAAGGGCGCGCGAAATCGTCTGGTCATAGGTTGCGTGCAGCCGCCACGGCCATTTACGTTCGGCAAGCAGGCGCACGACGGGTTCGAGATCGGCTTCCATGCTGGCGGGCATGTCGGGGCGTTCGACGCGGAAATCCTCGAAATCCGCCGCCGAATAGACGAGCATTTCGCCCGCGCCATTGTGGCGATAGGTATCGTCGCCGTCGCCAGGCTTGACCTGCGTCGACCAGGTGGCGAAATCCTTCAGCTCTTCCTTCGGCTTTTGCGTGAAGAGATTATACGCGATGCGCAGGGTCATCTCGCCGTCCTTGTGCAGCTTTTCGATGATCTGATAATCGTCGGGATAATTCTGGAAACCGCCGCCCGCATCGATAACGCTGGTGACGCCGAGCGAATTGAGCTCGCGCATGAAATGCTTGGTCGAATTGACCTGATACTCTTCGGGAAGCTTCGGCCCCTTGGCGAGGGTCGAGTAGAGGATCACTGCATTGGGCTGCGCCAGCAGCAATCCCGTCGGATTGCCCGCGGCATCGCGAACGATCTCGCCGCCCGGTGGGTTCGGCGTGTCCTTGGTATAACCGACGACGCGCAGCGCGGCAGCGTTGAGCAGCGCACGGTCATAGAGATGCAGGATGAACACCGGCGTATCGGGCGCCGCGGCGTTGATTTCGTCCAATGTCGGCAGCCGCTTTTCGGCAAACTGATGCTCGGTAAAGCCGCCGACGACGCGCACCCATTGCGGCGGGGGCGTATTCTGGGCCTGCTTCTTGAGCATCGCCATCGCATCGGCGAGGCTGGGAACGCCGTCCCAGCGCAATTCCATATTATAATTGAGCCCACCGCGGATGACGTGAATGTGGCTGTCGATCAGCCCCGGGATCAATCGGCGGCCCTTCGCGTCGATGACGTCGGCATCGGGTCCGGCCACGCCGCGCACCGACTGCTCGCTGCCGACGCTCAGGAACTTGCCATCGCGGATCGCAACCGCTTCGGCAACCGGGTTCCCCCGGTCGAGCGTGGTCACCTTGGCGTTGACGATGATCAGGTCCTTGGAACTCATGGCGAAGCTTTCCGATGCGGTGAGAAGGGCGGTCGTGGCGGCACCAGCGAGCGCCTGACGGCGAGTGATGGGATTCATGCGTCGCGATCCTTATTGGCGGGGCGGGCACCGAGCACATGGCTTGCGCAATCTTCGCGGACAAAGCGGACAAGCTCCGGGCGATCGGCGAGGCGCTTGACGATCGGTACCAACTGCTCGCCGACGAGAATCCCCGCCAGCCCGACGAGGGCGACGATCGGCGGGGCGGGAGAACGGACGCCGAGCAGGCTGTAGACGACGCCAACCAGCAGTCCGGCGCCCAGCGACACAAGGTAGAGTTTCATTGTCCGTCCTCCCTTTCGTCGGTCAGCCCTTCACAAAGGCGAGCAGGTCGGGGTTGATCACATCCGCATGGGTGGTGAGCATGCCGTGCGGGAATCCAGCGTAGATTTTGAGCGTTGCGTTCGGCAGAATCTCGGCCGAGAGAACTCCGGCGTTCTTGTAAGGAACGATCTGGTCGTCATCGCCATGCAGCACGAGCGTCGGTACGGTGATCGCTTTCAGGTCTTCGGTCTGGTCGGTTTCCGAAAAAGCCTTGATGCCATCATAATGCGCCTTCGCGCTTCCCATCATGCCCTGGCGCCACCAATTGTCGACGACTGCCGACATTACCTTGGCATCGGGACGGTTGAAGCCATAGAAAGGGCCTGCCGGCAGGTCGTGGAAAAATTCGGCGCGATTGGCGGCGAGCGCGCTGCGCAGGCCGTTGAACACCTCCTTAGGCAGGCCGCCCGGATAGGCTTCGGTCTTGAGCATGATCGGCGGCACCGCCGATACCAGCACCGCCTTGGCAACGCGGCCCTGCGGGATGCCGTGCTGTGCGACATAGCGGGTGACTTCGCCGCCGCCGGTTGAATGGCCGATATGCACCGCATTTTTGAGGTCGAGATGTTCCATCACGGCGGCAGCGTCCGCCGCATAATGATCCATGTCATGGCCGTCGCTCACCTGCGCCGAACGGCCGTGGCCGCGGCGGTCGTGTGCGACAACGCGATAGCCGTTTGCGAGGAAAAAGAGCATTTGCGCGTCCCAGTCGTCCGACGACAGCGGCCAGCCGTGGTGGAAAACGATCGGCTGGGCATCCTTCGGACCCCAATCCTTGTAAAAGATTTGGACGCCGTCCGTGGTGGTAACATAGCTCATGAGATGATCCTTTGGCAGATGGGGAGTGGACTTCAGTGTGGCGGCCGGATCCGATGGATCCGGCCATGGGCCGGTTTAATGCCCGCCTTCGGAGGCGCCGAACATCGACTTGGCATAGGTGATGCCCAGGCCATAGGCACCGCCCCATTTGGCCGCGATGCCCGTGGTCAGCCCATAGGTCTCACCGCGCGCCCAATCGCGCTGCAGTTCGAGCAGATATTGCAGCGAGGTGATCGGCGTGGCGCCAGCCTGCACCATCCGCTCGACGGCGCGCTCATGCGCTTCTTCCGAAATGTCGCCGCTGGCGTCGGTGATGACATAAGTCTCGAAACCCTGTTCGATCGCCGACAGCACGGGGCCGACAATGCAGACCGACGTCCAGAGGCCGGCGAAGACGAGCCGATCCTTGCCGATGTCGTTGACCGCATCGATCACGCCCGCATCTTCCCAGCTGTTCATGCTGGTGCGATCGAGCATCGCCTGACCGTTGAAGGCGTCGGTGATCTCGCTGAACATCGGGCCCGAAAAGCTCTTTTCGGCGACCGTCGTCAGGATGGTCGGAACATTGAAACCCGCCGCGCCGTTCGAAATGAGCGCGGCATTGTTACGCAGCAGCTCAGGGGCGATCGATTTGGTCGCGAACGCCATCTGCGACTGGAAATCGATGAGCACCAACGCGTGGTTGCCGGGGTCCAGCAACGCTTTGGCGGGGGTCGGGGTGGCTTTGATGGACATGGCTGACACTCCTATTTGAAAAGGCCGGGTCCCGATCCGTTCGGGCTGAGACGGGTTTACGCCCGGCGGTTTGTACGAAACAGGCCGATAAAATTATTCAGTACGTTCGAAAAAGCTGAAAAGATTGCGCAAGCCGCCCGGCACATGGAGCGAAACGGGTCGACCTTCGACTGGCAAGCACTCTGCGCCGCATCGCGCGATCGTTCAAAGAGCGGGTTCAAAAAGACTTGGCGTCAAGGCCACAAGTCGCGCTGTATATTTCGATTACCTGGAGCTATAGCCGAGTCCTGTCGGCCCTGTCAGGTCGTCACGAAGAGGCCACGTCCTCGCCTGCGCGCTGCGCGGGCTTTCAAGTCCGGGACGGCCCGGCAGCCTTTGGAGGAGGCTGTCATGGCCTGGATTTATCTTGCCATTGCGGGTGTGCTCGAAGTCGTGTGGGCCTTTTCGATGAAGCAATCGGAAGGCTTCTCGAAACTCGGCCCGTCGCTTGTCACGCTTGTCGCGATGATCGCGAGTTTCGCCTTGCTCTCGCTATCGATGAAGTCGCTGCCGCTCGGCACCGCTTATACCATATGGACCGGAATCGGGGCGGTCGGCGCGTTCCTTGTCGGCGTCTTCGTCCTCGGCGAACAGGCGAATGCGATGCGGATCGCCGCCGCCTTGCTGATCGTCGGCGGGTTGGTGCTGATGAAGCTGTCGTCGCCGGCTTGAGTCTGGTGGGGAAGCGGCGCCCGCCCGAAAGCTCCACGAGCGGTCGGGCGAGCGCCAAGGGCGAGCGGCGGGAAGGCCGCCGCCCTATGTCATAACAGGATGTGACAGATATCGGGCTGCGGTCGGACGATGCCGTGGGTCAGTCGCGCGATCGCGCCTTCGTCGAGGCGTGCTGCGTCGGCGAGCTCGACCCGGTAGCGGCCATGAAGCGCGTGGACCGTGCGCACATTTGCGTCGCCGCCGAGTGCGCCGACGACCTCCGCGGGGAGCGCCGAGGCGCCGGACCTACCGGCCATGATCGGGGTCATTGTCGCCGCCGCAGCCCCACCGCTCCACGCCAGGGCGCCGCGGATTTCCTCGGCGACCAGATCGGCGATCGGTCCGAGGACGACCTGCGTCGCCTTTTCGGACGGACGGATGATGCCGCGCGCGCCGAGCGCGGAAAGCGCGGTGTCGTCGATCGCACGCTGGTCGGCGACGATCAGGCGGAGGCGCGTCGTGCAGGCATCGACGCTGACCAGATTGGCGGCCCCGCCGAGCGCCGTCACGAACGCGTTGCCACGGGCGCTACCGGCCGATTGCGTTGCGGTTTCGGCGACCTCACCCTTCTCGCGTCCGGGCGTCGTCAGATCGAAACGGCGGATGAAGAAACGGAACAGGCCGTAATAGAGCAGCGCATAGACCGCCCCGATCGGCAGCAGCAGCCAAGGCCGCGTCGCGAGGCTGAAGTTCAGAACATAGTCGAACAACCCGGCCGAGAAACCGAAGCCCAGCTTGACGTCGAGCGCGTTCATCAACGCCATCGAAGCCCCCGTCAGCAGCGCGTGGATCGCGTAAAGCAGCGGCGCGACGAACATGAAGGTGAACTCGATCGGTTCGGTCACCCCGGTGAGGAAGCTGGTGAAGGCAAGACTGAAGAGCATCCCGCCGACCGCCTTGCGCCGTTCGGGCCGCGCTTCGTGATACATGGCGAGGCACGCGGCGGGCAGGCCGAACATCATCACGGGGAAGAACCCGCTCATGAACGCGCCCGCGTGGGGATCGCCCGCGAAGAAGCGGCGAAGATCGCCCGTTGCGCCTTCGAAATCGCCGACGACGAACCAGGCGGCGTTGTTGATGATATGGTGCAGCCCGGTGACGATCAGCAGCCGGTTGAGCACGCCATAGACGAACAGCCCGGTGCCCCCGCTCTCGACCACCGTGCGGCTCGCCGCATCGATCGCGCCGCTGATATGCGCATAGCCATAGCCGAGGACGGCCGCGAGCAGCAGCCCGGCGACACCGCTGGCGATGGGCACAAAGCGCCGCCCGCCGAAGAAGGCGAGATATTCGGGCAGCGCGATCGTCGCGAAACGGTTGTAAAAATTGCCGCCGATCAGTCCCGACAAAATGCCGATGGGCACCTCGAGCTTGTCGATCTGGGTCAGCGTCCAATTCTTGGCGGCGAGCGCCGCTGCCGGCTCGGGCCATCCCGCGCCAACGTCAGGCGGGGCTGTCAGAAACGTCTGCGCGCCGGTCGTCGTGACCAGATAGCAGACCACGCCCGCGAGCGCCGCCGCGCCATTGCCGTCGCGCGCAAAGCCGACCGCGACGCCGATCGCGAAGAGGATTCCCAGATTGTCGAAGATCGCCGCGCCCGCTGCCGAGATGAAAGCGATGTCGAGCAGGTCGGGCTGGCCGATGCGCAGGAGCAGGCCCGCGATCGGCAGCACCGCAATCGGCAACATCAGTGCGCGGCCTAGCGGCTGGAGCGCTTCGAGCATCTTTCTCATCGCCGTGTCTCCTCGAATGCGCGGGCCAGCGCGCGAACCTCGGCCGCCGACTTGCATTGCAGCGCGAGCTCGGCATGCGCGCGTGCTTCGATCAGGGTCAGCCCGCGCACGATCTGCTTCGCCTCGGCGACGAAGCCGGGGACGGCGGACAATTCCGTGACGCCAAGCCCGACAAGGATCGGCAGCGCGGCGGGATCGGAGGCGAGCCCGCCGCACACGCCGACCCAGCGCCCGCGCGCGATCGCGAGGCGGCAGGTCTCACCGATCATGCGGAGCACCGCGGGGTGCATCGCATCGACCCCGGCTGCGACAGCCGGATTGCCGCGATCCATCGCGAGCACATATTGGGTGAGGTCGTTGGTGCCGATCGAGAGGAAGTCCGCCTCGACGGCAAGCAGGTCGGCGGTCATCGCCGCGGCGGGGGTTTCGACCATCACTCCGACTTCGACCGGTGCCGCAATTTCCATCTCGCCGCGCAAGCGGTCGACGAGCGCACGGATATGCCGCAACTCGTCGATGCCCGCGACCATCGGGATCATGATCTTGCACTGGCCCACAGGCTCGACGCGCAGAATCGCGCGGATTTGCGTTTCGAGCAGGTCGGGCCGGGCCAGTGCAATGCGGATGCCGCGCTGGCCGAGTGCCGGATTATCCTCGTGCGCGATCGGGATATAGGCGGCAGGCTTGTCGCCCCCGATGTCGAGCAGGCGGATGATGACGGGTTTTCCCGCCAGCGCGTCGGCGATCCCCTGATAGGCGGCGAACTGTTCGTCTTCCGAGGGGGCCGTCTCGCGGTCGAGGAAGAGGAACTCGCTGCGAACAAGTCCCGATCCTTCGGCGCCTTGCGCCGCGGCGATCGCTGCGTCCTCGACCGTGCCGATGTTGGCGAAAACTTCGATGTGCGTGCCGTCGGCGCTGTGGCACGCGTCTCTCGCCGCCGCTTGGGCCGCCTCGCGCCGCGCGTCGCGCTTCGCAAGCCGCGCCACGAACACATCGGTGTCGGCGGGCGAGGGGCTCGCCGCGACAAAGCCCAACTCCGCGTCGAGCAACAACGGCGTGCCGTCCTCAACAGCATCGAGCGCATCGCCGATCGCGACGAGCGCGGGAAGGCCCATGCCGGCGCAGAGGATCGCGACATGCGAGGTCGGGCCGCCGCGTGCGAGGCAGATGCCGGCAGGCTTCGCTGCGGCGAGCGTCACCAACTGCGACGGCAGTAAATCGTCGGCGACGACTATGGCACCTGCCGGAACCGTCGCGCCCTCGATCGGCGCGCCGGTCAGCGTTGCGAGCAATTGTCGCTCGATATCGACGAGATCGTCGACGCGCTCGATCAGATGCGCATTGCCCGTCGCGCGGATCGCATCGATCTGGTCGTGGATCGCGCCGCGCCAGGCAAAGCCCGCGCTATGTCCATCCGCGATCCGGTTTTCTGCGGCGGTCAGCAGTTCGGGATCGTCGATCAGGGCGAGATGCGCCTGCATGACTGCGGCGACACTGCCGTCGGCCGCCTCGGCGCGTGCTGCGATCCGTTCGCGCACCGCGCCGCGCGCGGCAATCAGCGCGGAACGTTCATGGGCGCCGCCGCGGCCCTCGCGCGCGACCGCGATCTCGACCTGTCGCAGCCGCGCCGCCGGGCCGCTCGCAAGGCCGGGCGAAGCGATCACGCCGCCGATCTGTCCGGCGCGAAGGGGTTCGGCGGCGATGACCGGCGCCGGTGCCGCGGTCGCTGGCGTGCCTTCGCCCATATCGGTCGCGAGCAGCGCGACGACCGCCGCGAGTGCGGCCTCGGCATCGTCTCCGCGCGCCTGCACAACGACCTCGTCGCCGAACTTCGTGCCCAGCGCGAGCAGTGCGACGGTGCTGCGGGCATCGCCGCGCTTGTCGCCGTTCAGCAAATGCACTTCGGCCTCGAAGCCGCGCGCCGCTTCGCCGATACGCGCAGCGGGGCGCGCGTGAATTCCGTGGGGCAGCGACAGCGTCACGGCTTGTTCGACTATTGTGCCGTCGTCGGACCGCCGGCGCGCTTCGGCTCGAACGGGCACCAGCGTCATCAGTGCCTCGCACGCGCCGACTGCGCAGTCGATCGTGCGCCGGCTGATCGCAAAAGCGTCCGCGTTGGTCACGATCACGGGCGTGATAAGGCTGGTCGCAGACAGCGCGACCGCGTCGAGATCGAAACGGATCAGCGGATCGCCGCGCGATACCGTCTGGCCGACCGTCACGAGCGGGGTGAAGCCTTCGCCCTTCAGCATTACGGTGTCGAGCCCGACGTGGATCAGCACCTCGGCACCCTCGGCGCTGCGCAGCGAAACGGCATGGCCTGCTTCGTGCAGCGCCACGACCTCGCCGTCGAACGGCGCGACGATTGTGTCGCCGAGCGGCTGAATCGCGACCCCGTCGCCCATCATGCGTTGGGCGAAAACCGGATCGGGAACATTGTCCAGCGTCGTTGCCCACCCCCTGATCGGCGAGGTGATGATCAAGCTCATCGGCTTTTCCCCATATTTCTGCCGCTTATGTTGTGCGGCTTGCGTATCATTGTGCGGCTTGAACAAGGTCCGGTGCGGATTCCGAAACGATCTTTCCCCCGATCCAGGTGGCGCGCGGCGCTAGCGCAGGGTCGAGCCATACCCAATCGGCACGCTGTCCCGGTGCGATCGCGCCGATGCGATCCTGTAATGACAGGAAGGCCGCGGGCGTCGCACTTGCCATCAGCGATACGTCGGGGACGGAGAGGCCGGTGACCTCGACGGTCTTGCGGAGTGCAGATGCCATGTCGAGATGCGTGCCCGCGAGCGTGCCATCCTCGAAAATGCAGACGCCGTCCTTCACCGCGATACGCTTGCCCTGCAGCGTGAATTCGCTGACGTCGGTGCCCACGCTCGGCATCGCATCGGTGACCAGCATGATGCGGTCCTTGCCCTTTGCACGGACCGCCAGCCGCACGACCGCCGGATGCAGATGGACGTCGTCGACGATCAGTCCGCAATAGGCATCGGAGTCGAACGCCGCGCCGACCGCGCCGGGTTCGCGGTGATGCAGCGGCGACATCGCGTTGAACAAATGGGTGAAGCCGGTGAGCCCGGCGCCGATCGCGCGCTGCGCCTCGTCATAGGTCGCATCGCTATGCCCGGCGCTGACGATCACACCATGGCGGACGAGGGTGCGAATGTCGTCTTCGTCGCACAGCTCGGGTGCCAGCGTCAGCATGACGCGCCCGCGATGCAGGGCGGTCAGCGTCGCGAGCGTGTCGGCGTCAAGGCGGCGGATCCGGTGCGCCTCGTGAATGCCGCGCTTCACCTCATTGATGAACGGACCTTCGATATGGATGCCGACGACCCCGGGCACACCCTGATCGATCGCCGCATCGACCGCGGCGAGCGCCGCGGCGATCTGCGCCGGCGTGTCGCTGATCAGCGTCGGCAGGAAGGCGGTGGTGCCGAACCGCGCATGCGCGGCGCCGATCGCCGCGATCGCCTCGACATCGACCTGATCGTTGAACAGCACACCGCCGCCGCCGTTCACCTGCGTATCGACAAACCCGGGAAGCAGCCAGCCGCCGTCAAGATCGATCACCCGGTGCGCGGCCGCGGTCGTTGCGGGCCTCGCGCTGGTCACAATGCCGTCGGCGATGGCAATATCTACCTCGCCGACGGCACCGGTCGGCAGTGCGACCCAGCCGTTATGGAAACGAAAGATCATAAAGTCTCGGTAACCTTGTTGAGATGCGGAGGCGAGTCGGGGTTGTGCCCCCGGGCCAGCGCAAGCGCGCTCGCCATGCGATAGAAGCTCTGGATCATCAGGATCGGCTCGATTGCCGGATGCGCTTCGATGGCGGGCAGGTCGCCGCCTTTCGGGTCGGCGAGCAGGACCGTCGCGCCGCGACCGCGAAATTCGTCGGCGACGGTGCGAACGCCTGCGGCGGCGCGGTCGGAGCCACCAAGCGCGAGGACGTGAAACGCATCGCCGACGATCGCCATCGGGCCATGGCGAACCTCGGCGGAACTGAAGCTCTCGGCGTGGAGCCCCGAGGTCTCCTTGAACTTGAGCGCGGCTTCCTGCGCGGCACCAAGGCCATAGCCGCGGCCGAGGACGAACAGGTTCGTCGCATCCCTGAACGCGCCGACCGCAGGCGACCAGTCGAGCGCAAAGGCTTGCTTAAGCTGCGCGGGCAGGGCGGTCAGTGCGTTGTCGAGCACCGTGTCCTCGGCCCAGGCGGCAACGAGCGCCGCGATCGCGGCGAGCGAGGCGATATAGGATTTTGTCGCCGCCACCGACCGTTCGACCCCCGCCGAAAGCGGGATCGCGACATCGGCGAGGCTTGCGAGGGGCGCGCCTTCGGCGTTGACCAGCACGACGACGAACGCCCCGGCATCGCGCTGTTGCTCGACCGCGGCGAGCAGATCGGGGCTTTTTCCCGATTGCGAAATAGCCAGGCACAACCGATTGCCCGCCACCGCCGGCGCATCGTAAAGCGACGCAATCGAGAGCGCGGCCGACGCGGTCGGTGTGCCCGTCATCGTCTCGATCAGATATTTGGCATAGGTCGCCGCATGATCCGACGAACCGCGCGCGCAGGTCACGACCGCCGCGGGCGGCGAAGCGCGAAGACGGCGGCCGATCGCGGCGAACGCGTCGCGGTTTGCGGCGAGCATTTCCGCGACCGCCGCTGCTGCCTCCCCAGCTTCCTGCTCCATCAGCGTCTGTCGACCGTCTATAGCGGCGTTCGGCGTCATATTATCGAATCTCCGGATCGGTGACATGCACCCACTCGATGTATTGGTACTATATAGGTTATATAGGTCTCATCAAGACGTATGTTTCGTCGATCAGATTTTGACGATCCAGCCCTTGCGGCGCAGCCACTCCATCGCCG
This sequence comes from Sphingopyxis sp., assembly GCA_051861185.1. Classification (GTDB taxonomy): domain Bacteria; phylum Pseudomonadota; class Alphaproteobacteria; order Sphingomonadales; family Sphingomonadaceae; genus Sphingopyxis. Next base: position 181,801 of record JBIMKQ010000002.1, on the reverse strand, counting down.
CCCAGACGAGCGACATATAGAGGAGGATCGGCAGCAACGACGCGATCGGGTCGCCCAGCGATTCGCGCAGCGCGCGGAAGGGCAGCAGCAGAAGGTCCCAGGTGACGACACCCGCGGTTAGCTGATGCAGCGTATAAGCCGCGATCGCGTTGGCGCCGAAGGCCAGCATGGCGGTCGCAGCAAGGCCCGGCTTGCGGCCTTCGCGATCGAGCCAATGATGCAGAAATGCCAGCGCAAGGATTGTAATCCCGCTGGTGACGAGGACGAAACTGCTCGACCAGATGTCCTTGACGATCGGAAAGACGAGGCTCCATGCACCGCCGGCCGCGAGCATCGCGGCCCCGGCAACGGCAAGCTGGCGGGCGGCCGGGCCTTTGCGGCGGATCAGCATTTCGCCGATTGCGACGCCGATCAGCCCCTGCGCGATGGCGGGAAACGTGCCGAGAATCCCTTCGGGATCATAGCCCTCGGGCCCTTTTACATAAAGGTGGTTGCCGAGGAGCAACCGGTCGATCGATGCTGCGAAATTGTGCCCACGTACCCAGATATCGGTCGCAAGCCCGTCGAGCGACGGAAGCAGCGTCAGGGGCCAATAAGCCGCGAGGATCGCTGCGGCGATGATCATCCGCGCGCGCGAACCCGCAAGCAGAAAGAGCAAGGCGCAGGCGCAATAGACGAGGCCGATTCGCTGGAGCACCCCGAACAATCGCCAGTCGCCCGAGGCGAAGCTGGTAAACCAGTAAAGATTGCTGAGAATGAAACCCAGCAGGAGCAGCCGCCCCGTCCGCCCAAGGATATGTCGCCGCTGCGCCGAATCGAGCTTCGCCTCGCGCATCGAAAAGGGGATGGCGATCCCGACCATCGTCAAAAACCCCGGAAAAACGAGGTCAGCGAGCGTGAGTCCCTCCCAGCTGACATGCAGCAGGATCGGCGCGACATTGGCTTCGGCGCCATATTTCATCGCGGCGGCGGAGTTCACCAATATCATCCCGGCGACGGTCAGCCCCCGCAGCACATCAAGTGAAATCAAACGCATGGCTTTGCCTCCCCGGTCGCCGTCGCCCCCTCAGGCAACATCTTTGCGCTGCCACAAATTTGCAATGGACAGCGTGCTGAATTTGTAGTCTATTGGTAATAGTCCAAGGACGCAATTGGTCTTATAAAGATTGTGGGAAGGCAATCTGATCGGTTTGGATGGGGGAAAGCAAAAATGATTCAGGGGCCTGTTACTACATATCGGATCCGCCACGGTTTGCTTCAGGGCATCTGTGTTGCCGCCTTGGCGAGCGCGATCACCCTTCCTGCCGCGGCGCAGGATGGCACCACGCCGGTATCGGCCGACGATGCAAATCCCGACGACATTGTCGTCACCGGCATCCGCGCCAATCTGGAATCGGCGCAGAACCGCAAGCGCAACGCCGATACGGTCGTTGATTCGATCACCGCCGAAGATATCGGCTCCTTCCCTGACAAATCGGTCGCCGAAGCGTTGCAGCGTGTTCCGGGCATCACCGTGATCCGTTTCGCGGGCACCGACGACACATCGCACTTCTCGGCCGAACCCTCCGGCGTCATCGTTCGCGGCCTCAGCCAGGTGCGCTCCGAATTCAACGGCCGCGACACCTTCAGCGCGAACAGCTCGCGCGGCCTCAGCTGGCAGGATATCTCCCCCGAACTGCTCGGCGGCATCGATACCTACAAGAACCAGACCGCCGACATGGTCGAGGGCGGCATCGCCGGTACCGTCAACCTGCGCACCCGCGTGCCCTTCGACCAGGACGGCCGCCTGATCTCGATTTCCATCAAGAACACCTATGGCGACATTGCGAAGAAATCGACGCCCGAAATCTCGGGCATCATTTCGGACCGATGGGAAACCGGGATCGGCGAGATTGGCTTGATGCTCAATGGCGCCTTTTCGCACGCCGTGACCGCAAGCCAGGGCATCCAGTTCGACCGTATGGCAATTTTCGACGGCGTGTTCGGACCGGGGAAGCAATATATTCCCAGCGGCATCTACATGCGCGACAATGAATATGACCGGAAACGCTATGGCGTCGCGGCCGCCTTTCAGTGGCGCTCGAACGACGGCGACATGGAACTGACCGGTCAGTATAACCGCTCGCAATACAACAACAGCTGGCGCGAACATGCGATCTATTCGAGCGCATTCAGCATTTACGGCCAGCCCAGCGACTATCAGGTCACCGATCCGACGCTGGTCAATCCGCTCACCGGGACTGCACCGTTCCAGTTCGACGATGACGGCAATTTTCTTAGCGGCTGGTGGTCGGCGCCGCGTCCTTATGTTGGCGAAGGCAATGACAATTTGGGACTTGGCGTCAACGAGAACGGCCAGGCTTTTTTCAATCGCTGCTACGGTTGGGAAGGTTGCGTCCCTCAACAGCGCGCGCCGCAGGTCGATACCGCCGCCAACGCGCTGAAGAACAAGCAGATCACGCAGGATTTTGGCCTCAACTTTCGTTGGGACGTTACCGACCAGTTGCGCGTGACGCTCGACGGCCAATATGTCGATGCCAGCGTCAGCAACTATAACGCGTCGGTTACCGCGCGCACCTTTGCCGACACCTATGTCGACCTGACAGGAAAATATCCGCGGCTCGAATTCCGGCCAAATCAGGCGGAGAATATCAATCTGTCCGCGGGCGGGCTAAACAATCCCAACAATTATTTCTACTACGCCGTCACCGACCATACCGAGGACAGCGACGGCCAGGAAATCGCGCTACGCGCTGACGTCGAATATGACGTCGATTCGGGTTGGCTTGATGCGATCAAGGTCGGCGCACGCTATTCCGACCGTGACCAGACGGTGCGCTGGGGCGCATATAACTGGGCGAATATCTCGAACACCTGGACGTACACGCAGGCGCCCTATTTCAACATCGACAAGCCCGTATACCCGGCTGGGAGCAACGGTCTCCACACGTTCAGTGGTGATTTCTTCGCCGGCAATCAGATCAACCACAATACATTCTCGTTTTTCAACATGGACATGTTGTCCAGCCGGGACAAGCTCGCCGCGGCACTCGGCCGCCCGAACATCGGAGTTGGCGATTATTATCCCGTCTGCTCGGGCGCCGGGTACCGATCGGGCGAGACCATCGAAAAATCCTTTGGCTGTTACCTGCCCAGCGAAGTCCACCGCGTCAGCGAACGTACCGTATCGGCCTATGCGATGGTGAAGTTCGGCGGCGACAGCCTTGCGATTGGCGGTATCCCCATCTCGGGCAACGCCGGCGTGCGCCTGATCTGGACGCGCGACGATACGCAGGGGGCCACGACCTTGCCCAACCCGTTCACACCGGCGGGGCTGCTTTGCCAGCGCGGAACCGATCCGGGCACGGGGCTGCCGACGGCGACGTCGGGTTGCGTCGTGACACAGAACGAGATCAACTTCGGCAACGGCGCGACGGTGGCGGATACCACGAAGGCCAATCATTTCCACGCGCTGCCGAGCTTCAACATCAAGTTCGACCTGTCCGACCGACTGGTGTCGCGCTTTGCCTATTCGCGGGCGATGTCGCGGCCCGATTTCGGTCTGTTGCGTAACTTCCTGACGGTGAATCGTCTGACCCCGAACCTCAATGACCGGTCGGATACGAACATCACGCGCGATGCCGCCGGCAATGCCATCGCCTATGACTGGCAATATACCGGTCAGTCGGGCAATCCGGGGTTGAAGCCGATCACCGCCGATCAGTTCGACCTGACGCTCGAATATTATTTTGGCCGGTCGAGCTCGTTCACCGCGACGGGTTTCTACAAGAAATTCTATGATTATATCCAGGCCGGCTCGTTCAACGTCGACGTCACCAACAATGGCGTGACCGAGTCGGTTCGCGTGAACCGACCGGTGAACGGCGATGGTGCAACAATCTATGGCGCCGAGTTCGCTTTCCAGACCTTCTTCGACTTCCTTCCGGCGCCCTTCGACGGTTTCGGTGTCCAGACAAATTATACCTATGTGAAGAACAATGGGATCGAGACGGTCAATCTGACCAATGAAACCGCGGGTGGCACCGCCGGCGGCGGCATCAGCTACGACACCTCGACGGTGAAGGCGCGCGCGCTGGAGGGTGTCTCCAGGCACAGCTACAACCTTGTCGGCATGTTCGAAAAGGGCCCGGTCTCGGCGCGCGTCGCGTATAACTGGCGCTCCAAATATCTGGTGACCGCGATCGACTGCTGCGTCGGCTTCCCGATCTGGCAAAAGAGCACCGGCTATCTCGACGCCTCGCTTCGCCTGCGCGCGACCGAACGGATCGAATTCGTCCTCGAGGCGACGAACCTGCTCGGCACCGATACCGTGCTGATGCAGCAGGTGGACTCGACCGGCCTGCTCAAGCCGAATGCCTGGTTCAAGAACGACCGGCGCTATCAGCTTGGCGTGCGACTGAACTTCTAAAGGGGGAAGGGGCGTCGGCTGTGTCCACTTGGGGCTGGCGCCCGCTTTCTTCCACGCTAGGCTGACCCGATATGGGGGATAGGTTCGAACTGGTGATCGTTGGCGGCGGGACCGCCGGCTGGATGTGCGCCGCGGCGTGCGCGGCGAAGCTCGATCGGGCACGTTTCCGCGTCCGCCTCGTCGAATCCGAAGAGATCGGGACCGTCGGTGTCGGCGAAGCGACACTGCCGCAGATGAAGGATTTCAACGACTTCCTCGGGCTCGACGAAGTCGAGTTCATGAAGGCCACGCAAGCGAGCTTCAAGCTCGGTATCGAATTCGTGAACTGGGGGCGCGAGGGCGACCGCTATATCCACCCCTTCGGCACCTTTGGCCGCCCCATTGGCGAGGCTGATTTCTTCAGCTACTGGATCCGCGCGTTTCGTGGCGGAACCGCGGCGCCGCTATCCGACTATTGCTTCCCGATCGTCACCGCACTGCAGAACCGTTTCATGCTGCCAAATGGCGACGGGGCGGATGTCCGCAATGCCTTTGCCTATGCCTATCACCTCGATGCCTTCCTCTATGCCCGCTATTTGCGCGGATGGGCCGAGGCGCGCGGGATCGAGCGTGTCGAAGGGCGCATCGTCGAGGTCGAACAAAATGGCGAGACCGGCGACATTGCGGCGGTCAAGCTCGCGTCGGGCACGCGCATCGCGGGCGATCTGTTCATCGACTGCTCGGGCTTCCGATCGCTGCTTCTCGGCGGACCGCTCGGTGTCGATCTGGAGGACTGGTCGCACTGGCTGCCTTGCGACAGCGCGCAGGCGGTGCCCTCGGCACGTTCCGACGATTTCACGCCCTATACGCGTTCGACGCGGCGCAAGGCGGGCTGGCAATGGCGGATCCCGCTCCAGCACCGCACCGGCAACGGCTATGTCTATTCGAGCGCCGATATTTCGGACGACGAGGCGGCAGCAACCTTGCTAGCCAATCTCGACGGAGAGGCGCTCGCCGAACCGCGCGTACTGCGTTTCAAGGCGGGCAAGCGTCAAAAGGCCTGGGCGAACAACTGCATCGGCATGGGTCTCGCCGGCGGCTTCCTCGAACCACTGGAATCGACGAGCATCTATCTCGTCCAGATGGCGATCATGCACATGCTGACGCTGATGCCGTCCGAACGCACGATCGATCCCGCGCTTCGGGCCGAACTGAACCGCGTGATGGACGTCGAATATGACCGCATCCGTGACTTCCTGATCCTCCATTATATCGCCAACGAAGCCGACGCGCCGCTTTGGGAGCGCGTCACCGCGATGGCCGTGCCCGACACGCTGGCGGGCAAGATCGAGCGTTTTCGCCACCGCGGTCATGTCCAGGCCTATCGCGACGGGCTGTTCGGCCCGCCGAGCTGGCAAGCGGTGTTCGTAGGGCAAGGGATCGAGCCGCTTGCCGCCGACCGGCTGGCGGACGTGCTGCCCGCCGCAACGGTGAACGAACGATTGCAGAACCTCGCGGCAACGATCGCCGACGCAGCGGGGACGGTGCCGTCGCACGCCGATTTCATCGCGCATTATTGCCCGGCGCCCGCGCCATGACGAATTCGATACAGCGGGTCGTCGTTTACGGCGGGGGTGTCGCGGCGGCGATGGCGGCGCTTGCGGTCTCCCGCGCCTTCGCGCGGCTCGGGACCGATGTCGTCTGGGTCGATACCGGCGTGGCGCCCGAACGGCACGCGGTGCTGATCGCACCGCCCGATCTGGCGACCTTTCATCGTCTGCTGGGCATCGACGAGGCCGCGCTGATCGCGGACGCCGCCGCGACGATCAACATGGGGCAGCAATTCGCCGGCTGGTCGGGGGGCGATGGTGCTTTCCTTCATGCCTATGGCGATGCGGGAAGCCCTTTTGCCTCGCTTCCTTTCGTGCAGCACTGGACGCGCGCGCGCCAGGCCGGGCTGGGTGTCGGGCTAGAGGATTTCTGCCTCGCCGCGGTTGCGGCCAAACAGGGGCGTACAGGCGCGCCGCGCGCCGCAGCGACGCAGCAGGCGGTCAAGCAGGGATGGCATCTCGACGCCGCCGGTTATGCGCGGCTGCTTCGCCGGGCCTGCGAGCGCGGCGATATCCGTATCGTTCGCGGTGTCGACGCGGTCTTGCATGCAAGTGGCGGACGGCTCGACCGTATCGATCTTGCCGATGGCGCGCCGTTGGATGCGGACCTTTTCGTTGATGCCAATGGCATTCTGATCGCCGCACTCGATCCCGATGGCTCCGTTGCTAAAGCTGCCCTCTGCGACCGAATGATCCGCAGCTCGGCGCCGGTCTTCGATCCGCTGCCGCTTTATAGCCGGGTCACGGCGCATCCGTCCGGCTGGCTCGCGATGATCCCCTTGTCGGACCGCACCGCGATCGAGTTTGCTTATGACAGCGGGCTGTTGCCCGACGCCGACGCGCCTGCCGCACTGGCGGCGATGGTCGGGAGAACGGTCGATGTCCTTCCGCCCACCCCGCTTGACGCCGCCGTGCGCCCGCGCCCCTGGGTCGGTAATGTCGTGGCGGTCGGCCCGGCGGCGGGCGCGGCACCCGCAATGGACGGCGGCGAATTGCTGCTCCTCCAGCTCGCGATCGCGCAGCTCGTCCTGCTATGGCCGATCGATCGCGCGGCGATGCCCGAGGCCGATATCTATAATGAGGAAATTGCCGGCGCCTGGGCGCGTGTCTCCGACTTCACCGCGCAGCATTTTCGCCTAAACGCCCGCGCCGGCGAGCCCTTATGGGACGGCGCGCGCACCGCGCCCATCTCCGCCGAACTCGCGTCCAAGATCGACCTCTTTGCTGCGCGCGGCATGTTCGCGCATTTCAATCATGAGGCGCATGTCGAGGACAGCTGGGCGCTTGTCATGGCCGGGCATGGCGTGGTCCCGCGCAGCTTCGACCCGCAGGCGCTGCTTGTCGAGGATCAGGCGCTGATGGCCGAATTCCAGCGCCAGCTTCGCGCCGTCGCAAGCGATGTGCACGGCATGGAAACGCATGCCGATGCGCTGCGGCGGATGCGCAGGTGAGCGCGCGACAGCGACCGATCCGGCGCATCGTCATCGTCGGCGGCGGCAGCGCTGGCTGGATGACCGCAGCGGCGCTCGGCCGCGCGCTGTCGGGGCAATCGCACACCATCACGCTCGTCGAATCCGAAGCAATCGGCACGGTCGGGGTCGGCGAGGCGACGGTACCGCCGATCCACGAATTCAACCGCTATCTGGGGTTGAATCAGGCCGAGTTCCTGCGCGCGACGCATGGCACGATCAAGCTCGGCATCCAGTTCGACGGTTGGGGGGGCGAAGGTCACCGCTATTTCCACCCCTTCGGCTATCTCGGTATCGAAATGTCGGGAATCCATTTCCACCATTTCTGGCTGCGCCATCTTGCGGCGGGCGGCGATCCCGATCATGGCCCCTATAATCTGGAGACGATGGCCGCGCGCGACGACCGCTTTGCACCCGCGACACGCCATGGGCCGGTGCACCATGCGGTCCATTTCGATGCGGCCGCTTACGCGCGTTACCTCCGCACCTATGCGGAAGAAAAAGGCGTGGTTCGGATCGAGGGGAAGGTCGCCGACGTCCGCCTCGATCCCGAAGATGGCTTCATCATGTCCATCGCGATGGAGGACGGCCCCGCGATCGAGGGCGATCTGTTCATCGATTGCTCGGGCTTCCGCGGGCTGCTGATCGAAGGCGCACTGAACACAGGCTACGCTGAATGGAGCCACTGGCTGCCGTGCGACAGCGCGGTTGCGATGCCCTCCGAAGGTGTGGGCGACCCGTCGCCTTTCACGCGCTCGACCGCGCGCGAGGCGGGATGGCAATGGCGCATCCCGCTCCAGCATCGCGACGGCAATGGCTATGTCTATTCCAGCGCGCATCTGGAGCATGATGAGGCCGAGGGGTTGCTGCGTTCGCGTCTTCCCGGCGCGGCGCTCGCCGATGCCAACCGGCTGCGCTTCACTGCCGGGCATCGCAAAGCGATATGGAACCGCAATTGCGTCGCGATCGGGCTTGCGGGCGGTTTCCTCGAACCGCTCGAATCGACGTCGATCCACCTGATCCAGACGACGATCATCCGGTTGCTCGCGCTGCTGCCGCGCGATGCGATCGATCCGCATGTCGTTGCGCGCTTCAACCGCGACGCGCTCCACGAATATCGTACGATCCGCGATTTCGTGATCGCGCATTACGCGCTCGCGGGCCGCGACGACACGCCCTTCTGGCGCGATATCGCGGCAGCGGGAATGCCCGACAGCCTTGCCGAGCGCATCGAGGCGTTCCGTGCGACCGGAAACATCCTGTTCAAGCCCGGCGATCTTTTCGGCCCGACGAACTGGTACGCGGTGCTGACGGGGCAGGGGGTGCGGCCGCAAAGCTGGCACCCGATCGCCGACGGCCTCTCCGCCGAGGAACTCGCCTCGCGCCTCGCGACATTGCGTGGCCGCGTGGCGGAGCAGCTCGCCGAGCTGCCGCCGCACGTCGAATTCCTGCGCAGCCTAGCCGTTTAGCTCGGCGACGACGTCATAGGCGTCGCCCCGATAATAGCTTTGGGTGAATTCGGCGGTACGCCCGTCGGACAGGAACCCGCGCCGTTCGATGAACAGGCCGGGTGTTCCCGCCTCGATCCCCAGAACCCCGGCCTGTTCTGCGGTAAAAGCGACCGCGCGCAGGCGCTGCAACGCGCGCACGGGCAGGTGCCCCGCCGCCTCCAGCGCCTCGTAAAGCGACGCTCCGACCGCCTCGACCGACGGCAGGCAATAGGCCGGGATCGTCGCATATTCGAGCGCCATCGACGTGTCGTCGGCGTAACGGATGCGGTGGAACCGATACACGAGCGACCCCGGTGACAGCCCGAGCGACAAGGCTTCCTCTGGCGTTACCGCGCCCGCCGTCTTGCTGACCCATTTGCTCGTCGGCTTGCGCCCGCGCGACTTCATATCCTCCGAAAAGGAGGTCAGCTTGGAAAAGCTCTTCTCGACGCGCGGCCGCGTGACGAAGGTGCCCGCGCCGCGGCGCCGCGTGACGATGCCGTCGGCGACGAGGCCGTCGATCGCCTTGCGCACGGTTATGCGCGATACCTTGAATTCCTCGGCCAGATCGCGCTCGGTGGGGATCGCTTCTTCGGCTTTCACCAACTGCCCTTCGATCGCGTCGCGCAGGATCTTCTGCAATTGCAGGTAGAGCGGAGTGGGGTCGTCCTTCTGGAGCGGACCCACGCGTTCGATCAATGACAAGGACGATGCTCCACTTGATTGCGTCGGCGTGCCGGCGATAATACCAGCCTTAGCGCAGCATGTGTTGCATTGGTATCTTTGCGTCAACCTTGTTGCGATTTATTCGCGCAAGAACCCGCGACGGATCGCCTTCGTCAGGGCATGGTCGGCGGTATCCTGCGATAGCTCCCACACCATCACGCCGCCCGCCTTTTCGGCGGCAAGGCGCGATTTTTTCTCGATCGTCGCGGGGCTGTTGTGCGTGATGTAACGGCACCCGGCGCACCGGTCGCCGATGACATCGGTATTGGTCGCATCTTTGCCATGTGCGGCGGCGAGATCGCGATAGGACCAATTCGCCTTTTCGCCGCCGAATCCATAACCGTAAAAGGGGACGCCTAGAACGAGACGATCTGGAGCGACACCGCGGGCCAGCCACAAGTCGAGATCGCGCTCCGCCATCGCAAGGGTCGAATGTTCGGCGCCCGGCTGACCCCAGTTTGGCCCGATGGCGTCATAGGACATCACGTTGACGAGGTCGAAATAGGGGATCGAACTGACCGGGATCATCCCACCCTCATAGGAAGCGGTCGCGCAGGTCAACAGCTTGCCGCGCTCGGTCATCGCTGCGGACAGCGCTTGAATGGACGGCGTATAATCTCCCGCGTGATCGATCTCGGTCAGCAACTGTCCTTCGATATCGATGTCGACTCCGTCGAGCCCCAGCGTATCGGCCAATTCGACCAAGGCCGCGACCGTCGCAGCGCGCCGTTCGGGCGCAAGCAGCGCTTTCCAGTCCCCCGAACAGCCGGGAATCACGCCGCCCGCGGTCGAGATCAGTACTTTGGCGCCGCCCGCCTGCAATCGCGCGACGGTCTTGCGCAGCGCCTCGACCGACATATTCTCGCCGGTCTCATCGCCCATGCACGTCATCCGCCCGTCGCGGACGAAGCGTCCTTCGCTGTCGGGATTGGCGAACGACAGATTATAATGGGTAAATGCTGACAGATCCGTACGCTCTATCGACATGTCGAGACCCTTGAATGCCGCAAGATAGCCGACCAAAACGGGGCGCCGGTGCTGCGCAGCGGTCGAGGTAGCCGACAATACTAATGTAAAACCAATCAGGATCGATGTGATGAAGCGAAAAGCACGAATATCTGTCATTTTGCGTTTTATCCTCTCAATTCCGTCGAATCCGAAAGGCGTTGACCTGCCCGCGACTGCATGACAAATTAGATACAAATTGTCGAGCGGGAGAAAAATAATGCGGGCTGTGGGTTGGACGGCAATGGCAATGGCGGCACTGGCCGCCCCCCAGGCGCTTGCGGCCGAAAAGCCGTCGCAGGCCTCGCTCGACCGTCTTGCCGACACGCTCGGCTACCGGCTCACAATGGTCGATAATCGCCCGGCATGCCCCCCGGGGATCGATGCCTGTTTCCTGTCGACGATCACGCTAACCCTGCCCGAAACGCTGCCGGGCGACGTGCCGACCACGGGGCTTTCGCTCTATTTCAGCTTCGTCAACCGGCTGCCACTGGTCGAAAGCGACATTTTCACCCACCGGCTCGTCAATGGCGACGTGCAGCAACTGGTGCTGAAGCCCGGCGCCAGGCTGCGTCCCGGCGCGACGCATGAAATCAAGCTGTGGGGCGTCGGATCGAATTTCTCCAAAGCGTTCGGCATGCCCAATGCCTATCTGGTTGCCGATGGCCTGAAGCCGCGCACCATCGCGGCGACGCGCGCGGTGACCGATGCCGAGACGGGCCTCGAGATTCTGCCCTTCGTCGCGCCGATGACCGACGAGGCGAAGCTGGTAACCAAGAGTGATGCCGACATGACGCGCTGGCTGACCGCCGAGCGCGCTTTCGACGTACAGGCCGAACGGCTGGCGTCCGCGGCAAAGGGGGTCGTGATCCTGCCGAAGCCCGCGAATGCGGTGCAGGGCAAGGGCAAGTCCATCGACATCGGCCGCGGTGTGGCGCTGACGCTGGACGGCATCGACCGCAACGCCGTTGCGCCCGCGCTGGCGGCGCTCGGCGCGCCTGAGGACGGTACACTGCCGTTGACGATCCGCATCGACCCCGCTCGCGCCACCAAGGCTGAGGGATATATCCTCGACGCCAAACCGTCGGGCATCACTGTCACCGCGCACGATGCCGCAGGCGCGAGCCACGCACTGCGCTCGCTCGCGCAACAGGCGGCGTTCGAGAAGGGCAAGCTCGCGCCACTGCACGTCGAGGATGCCCCCGAATATGGCTTCCGCGGCCTGCACATCGATTTGGGCCGCAACTTCCACGGCCGCGACGGGATATTGAAGCTCGTCGAGGCGATGGCTACCTATAAGCTCAACAAATTGCACCTCCATCTCGCCGAGGACGAAGGCTGGCGCATCGAGATACCGGCGTTGCCCGAACTCGCCGCGATCGGATCGAAACGCTGCCACGATCCGAGCGAAACCACCTGCATCCTGCCGCAACTCGGCGCGGGCCCCGACGGCACGAGCGGGGTCAACGGCTACCTCAGTGTCGCCGACTATGTCGCAATCGTACAGGCCGCAGCAGCGCGACAGATCGAGGTCATCCCGTCGATCGACATGCCCGGCCACAGCCGCGCCGCGATCAAGGCGATGGAGGTCCGCCACACCCGCCTGACCGCGGCAGGCAAGAAGGCCGAAGCAGAGCAATACCGCCTGATCGACCCCGCCGACACGACCGAATATCGCAGCATCCAGAATTACAGCGACAACACGCTGAACGTCTGCCTGCCCGCGACCTATCGCTTCGTCGACACCGTCGTCGATGCGCTCGCCGCCATGCACAAACAGGCGGGCGCGCCGCTCAAGACCTTCCACCTTGGCGCCGACGAGACCGCAGGCGCGTGGGTCAATTCGCCCGCGTGCAAGGCGATGATCGCCGAAAATGGTGGCGATGCTGGCAAGCTCACGCCGCGCTTTATCGAACGGGTCAGCAAGAGCCTTGCCGCGAAAGGGCTCGAAGCCGGGGGCTGGAGCGACGGCATGGGGCATACCGAAACCGCCGCGATGCCGAAGAAGGTCCAGACGAACATCTGGGGCGTGCTCCACACCGGCGCGATCCGTGAGGCGCACGACCAGCTGAACCGCGGCTGGGACGTCGTGCTGTCGATCCCCGACCTTGGCTATTTTGACATGCCCTATGCGCCGCATCCCGACGAAGGCGGCTATGACTGGGCCTCGCGTGCAGTCGATCCCTATCAGGTCTTCGGCTTCATGCCCGACAACCTGCCCGCCAACGCTGCGACGATCCGCAACATCTATGCCGAGGGCAAATCGATCGAGGACAAGCCCGTCCTGCAACCGGGCCACCGCGTTGCGGGCCTGCAGGCGCAATTGTGGAGCGAGACGATCCGCACCGACGCGCAGGTCGATTACATGCTTTTCCCGCGCCTGCTCGCGCTCGCCGAGCGCGCGTGGAGCCCGGCACCATGGACCCCGGCCTATCAGGCGGGGGCCAGCTATGAATGGGGCGACAAACGCATTGACGCTGCGCGGCTGAAAACGGGCTGGCAGGATTTTGCCGGTCGCGCCGCAGCGCAGTTCCCGACGCTCGAAAGGATCGGCGTCGCCTATCGCGTCGCTCCCCCGGGCGCCCGCATCGCAAACGGCAGACTCGAGGCGAACAGCATGTTCCCCGGCACCGCAATCGAATATCGTATCGGCGACGGCGCATGGACGCGCTATGCCGGGCCGGTGGCGGTCAGCGGCGCAGTCGATCTGCGCAGCCGCTCCGCCGATGGCAAGCGCGCCAGCCGGACGGTTCGGGTCGAACCTGCCCGGTAAAGGGCAGGGGGACGAAGTGAGCGGGACGGTCGAAGAAATCGACGGCAATGATCACGCCGCAATCGCGCGCGTTGTCGAAGCCGCTGACCGCCCCGCCATCCTGCGTGGCATCGCCGCCGACTGGCCCGCGGTCGCCGCTGCGCGCGAAGGCGACGAGGCGATCGCCAGCTATCTTGCCGCGCGCGACAATGGCAAGCCGCTGACCGTGCTTGTCGGCGCGCCTGAAACCGGCGGGCGCTATTTCTATTCCGACGACATGCGCGGGGTGAACTTCCGCAGCGAGAAAATGCCGATGGCGGTGCTTGTCGAACGGCTGCTCGCGTTTCGCGATACGGCCGACGTACCCAGCCTCTATGCCGGATCGACCCCGACGCCCGAGAGCGTCGCAAGCTTCGCAGCCGAGAACCCGCTGCCGGTCGACACGGGCGTCGACCCGCGCATCTGGGTTGGCAACAACAGCCGCATTGCGCCGCACTATGACATGGCTGCGAACATCGCGGTCGTCGTCGCGGGACGGCGGCGCTTCACCTTGTTCCCGCCCGCGCAAATCGCGAACCTCTATGTCGGGCCCGTCGAGCGTACGATCGCGGGCCAGCCGACGAGCATGGTCGATCCCGACCATCCCGACCATGCACGCTATCCGCTCTATGCCGAGGCCGAACGCCACAAGCTCGTCGCCGATCTCTTGCCCGGCGACGCCATCTATATGCCGCCGATGTGGTGGCACCATGTGCGCAGCGAGGGCGCGGTGGGCGTGCTCGTCAACTATTGGTTCGGCCAGCGGCAGGACCGCTTTCCCTTCGCTGCGCTGATGCTTGCGATGCATTCGATCCGCGAACTTCCGGAAAGCGAACGTCAGGCGTGGCGCACCTGGTTCGACCATTATGTCTTTGGTGAGCACGCCAGGAATGCAGTCGACCATCTGCCGCCGCACGCGCAGGGCGTGCTCGGTCCGCCGTCGCCGCAGCGCGACCGTATGATCATCGACTATATCGTCGGCATGTGCCGCAGCGGTGGGAGCGGCTAGGCCGCCTTCATCCATACCACGAGCGCGAAGCGCGTCGCGCGTGCCGGCAAGGTGCGGTGCGGCGTGAACCGGTCGAGGAACAATACCGTCCCCGCCGGACATTCGGGCTGGACGCGCGGCAGGCCGGCGAGCCGCCATTCGGGGATTTCGAACCCGTCGTCGCCCTCGCTGGCAAGCGGTGCCGGCTGGCGCCCCGCCGCAATCTCCAGCCCCCCGCGCTCCGGGCCGGCATCGCTCAGCGGGATCCACGCCGTCACCACGACCTTGCCGCATCCGGTGCCATCGTCGCGCGCAACATCGCTGTGCCAGGCATGGCGATGCTCGGGAAAGCAGGCGATGCTGGCGCGGACGCGCGCGATGGTGCCCGACAATTTGCGACCGCCGAGCTGCTCTGCCGCCGTTATCAGCCGCGGATCATGGACGAGCGCCTGCAATCGCGGCCCGCGATGCGCATCGGTGCATACCGCGACACGCAGCAAATTCGCGACGCTGCGCTCGTGCGTATAGACCCGGTCGATCCGCTCGCTCGGCGGCGCGTCGGGACAGCTCTGTTCGAAGGGCAGGTAGAGCGCGCGCGACACACGGTCGATATGTGCGGCGATATCGGCCAGCGCCGCGCGGACCAGTTCCGGTTCCAACAGCGGCACCGCCGCATAACCCTGTTCGGCAAAGAGCTTTTCGTCGGTCACCGCGCCCGCCCGAACAAGGTGACCGTCGGCCATTCGCCATCGGTCTCGACGCGCGCGTCTATACCATAGACCATGCGAAGCCGCTCGGCGGTGAGCACCTCGGCCGGTGTGCCGTCGGCGACGATACGCCCTTCGTCGATCAGCAGCAGCCGGCCGCAATAGCGCGCGGCGAGCGTCAGGTCGTGGAGCACCGCGATCACCAGCGCCCCGCCCGTCGCCTCACCGCGCAACATCTCCATCACGTCGATCTGATGCCCCGGATCGAGACTCGCAAGCGGCTCGTCGGCGATCAGCGCGGGCGCCTCGACCGCCAGCGCCCGTGCAAACAATACACGCGCGCGCTCGCCGCCCGACAGCTCGGTCGCGATCCGGTCGCGCAGGTCCAGCACGTCGGCGCGATCCATCGCCCGCTCGATCGCCGCCCTGTCGGCGTCGGCAATCCGCGACATCGGCGCGAGATGCGGCAGGCGCCCAAGCCCGACGAGCCGCTCGACCGTCAGCGGCCAGTGGAGCGTCTGCCCCTGCGGCACATAGGCGATCCGCCGCGCCAGCTCGTCGCGCGGCATCGCCGCTGCATCGACCCCGTTGACGCGCACCGAACCGCTCGCCGGCACCAGCGCGAGCATCGCGCGCGCGAGCGTCGACTTGCCCGCGCCATTGGGGCCGACGATTCCGGTCAGCGTCCCAGCGCCAAATTCGGCGCTGACATCGTGCACCACCGCGCGGCGGCCGAGTGTCACGCCCACATGATCGAGGGTGAGGGTCACCATAGCCGTCGCTCCCGCATCAAATGAACAAGGAAGACCGGCACCCCGAGGAAGGCGGTGACCACCCCCAGCTTCAGCTCGTTCGTCGTCGGGATGATCCGCACGCCGAGGTCGGCAAGCGTCAGCAGCGCTGCCCCGCCAATCGCCGAGGGCAACAGGATCGCCGACGGGCTGCGATCGGTCAGCGGGCGGATCAGGTGCGGCACGATCAGCCCGACAAAACCGATCGCGCCCGACACCGCGACCGCGCCGCCGACCCCGATCGCGGTCCCAACGAGCAGCCGCAACCGTGTTTTGCGCAGATCGGTGCCCAAGGCCTGCGCCGCATCCTCGCCCAGCGTCAGCGCATCGAGCGCCCGGCCGTCCCACAACAGCATCGCGGTCCCGATCGCGATACAGGGCAGCGCGATCCACACATGGTCGAACGACCGGTTCTCGAGGCTGCCGAGCAGCCAGGTCATGATCTCCATCGCCGCAAAAGGGTTCGGCGACAGGTTGAGCGCGAGGCTCGTTCCCGCCACTGCGAGCGTTCCGACCGCGATGCCCGCGAGGATCAGCGTCAGCGGGCTCTCAGCCTTGCCCGCGAGCACGAACAGCAACGCGAGCGAGAGGAGCGCGCCGCCCGTAGCAAGCACCGGCAATATGATCGGATGGATTTCGGCAAGGCCGAAGTAGATCGCCGCAACGCCGCCAAGCGCCGCGGCGTTCGACGTGCCGAGCACCGAAGGTTCGGCGAGCGGATTGCGCAGATAGCCCTGCAAAGCCGCCCCTGCGAGCCCGAGCATCGCACCGACCGCGAGCGCGAGGATAGTGCGCGGCAGGCGAAGGTCAAAGAGGATGATCGATGCGACCCTGTCGTTACTGCCCATCGCGGCGTCGAGGAGACGCGCGACCGACAGGTCGACCGCGCCGAACAGGAGCGACGCGACCGCCGCAACAAGCGTGAGCGCCGACAGCGCGGCGATCAAAGACCAGCGGGGAAGGGGGAAGCGGCTCATGAAGTCTTGCCTTCCACGCGCGCGATCTGCCTCGCCATGCTGCGCGCCGCCTGTGTGTAGGCAGGGCTGCCGCACACGGTCCACGCCTGGGGCACACTGATCCGCGGAATGTCCTTGAGCGCCGGGTGATGCAGCATTTCGCTCCCCTGATCGGTGACCTTGTCGGTCGCGCTCTCGACGATCAGATAATCGGGCTGGGCCGCGACCATCTCTTCCAGGCTGAGCTGTGACAGCGGCGGCTTGCCGAGCTTTCCCGCGAGGTTGACGAGGCCGACGCGCGCCATCAGCTCGTCGATCAGCGTGCCGGTCCCGGTCATATAGCCGCGCCGCTGGTAATAGGCCGCAACGCGCCCTTTGCCCGGCTTGGGCAACCCTGCAAGTTCGCTCTGCATCCGGGCAATCAACGCGGTGCCGCGCTCGGGATGGCCCACCGCGACGGCGGTTTGGCGGATCGACGTATAGATTTCGTCTAGGGTGTTCGCCGTGTCCAGATCGAGCAGCGGATAGCTTTGCGCGGGCAGCGCGCGGAGCGCTGCGCTGCGGCTCGCGGGCATGCCGACGATCAGGTCGGGTTCGATCGCCAATATCTGCTCGGCGGAATTGCTGAGCAAAGGCAGCCCGTGTGCTTTCGCTGCTTCGCCCGACATTTCGGTATCGGTCGCATTATGCGTCAGCCCCGAAATCTGGCTGCGGTCGGCGAGCGCGAGCACAAGCTGGTCGGCGCACAGGTTGATCGACACGATGCGCTGTGGAACGGCCGGTGCCTTCGCCGGAGGAGCGGTGGACGCAGCCCACAACGCACCCGCGCCCCCGACCAGCGCTGCAAGCGCCAACAGCCCGCGCTGTTGCATCAGAATTCGATCCCCTTCTGCGCTTTCACATTCTGCTCGCGGAACGGGTGCTTCACCTGCGCCATCTCGGTCACCAGATCGGCCGCGTCGATCAGCTCCTGCGGCGCGTTGCGGCCGGTAATGATGACGTGCGTCATATGCGGCTTTCCCTCGATCGCTTCGACCACCTCATCGACGGGCAGATAGTCATAGCGCAGCACGATGTTCAGTTCGTCGGCGATCACCATCGCATAGCTCGGATCGGCGATCATCCGTTTGACCTCGTCCCACGCGGTGCGCGCGACCGCGATATCGCGGCTGCGGTCCTGCGTGTCCCACGTAAAGCCTTCACCCATCGGCTTGAATTCGATCAGGTCGGGGAAGCGGTCGAACACCGCTTTTTCGCCCGTCGCCATCGCGCCCTTCACGAACTGGACAACGCCGACCTTCATGTCGTGACCGATCGCGCGGATTGCCATGCCAAGCGCCGCCGACGTCTTGCCCTTGCCGGGGCCGGTATGAACGATCACCAGCCCCTTTTCGACCGTCTTTGCAGCGACCTTCTTGTTCTGCGCAGCCTGGATCTTCTTCATTTTCGCCGCATGTTCGGCGTCGGTGCGCGCTTTCATCAGAAGCGCGCCCGCACGCCGCCATAGGCCGCGCGGCCATAGGTGCCGTAATTGAAGGCGGTCGCATAATCGGCGTCGAACAGATTATCGACGCGGCCGTAAACCTCGAAATTCCGGCCTACGGGTAACGAAGCACGGATGCCCGCCAGCGCATAGCCATCGAGCCGCACAGCATTCGCCGCATCGTCGAAACTATCTCCGACCATGGTCAGCGTCGCGCCGGTCGAGAGGCCGAACGACCAGTCATAGTCGGCCGACACGCTGACCGCATGTTCGGCGCGGCGCGGCAGGCGCTTTCCGTCGAACGCCGGGCGCCCCGACCGGTCGCGCGCGTCGATATAGCTGTACGACGCGGTGACATTCAACGCGTCGACGGGCCGCAGGGCCAGCATCGCTTCGACGCCCTTGGCCCGCGTGCGGTCGATATTGCCATAGGTGAAGGTGGCATTATCATAATTGATCTGGTCGGTCGTGTTGCGCAGAAAGGCGGTGAGCGAAATCAGCGCGCGCCCTTCGGCAAGGCTCTGGTCGATGCCGAAATCATAGCTTTTCGACCGCTCGGGGCGCAGCGCGCTATTGCCGCTGAAGCTGTCGTACAGTTGATAGAGCGACGGCGCCTTGAAGCCTTCGCCATAGCTCAGCCGGAAGCTCGTCGCGCCGTCGTTGGGCGAATAGTTGGCGTTTGCGCCAAGCGTCGTCGCCCCCCCGAACTGGCTATGGTCGTCGTGGCGGATACCGCCGGTTACCGACAGGCCGGCGAACGGCTGGACGATCCCCAGTGCATAGACGCTGTCGATGTTTGCGCGCTGGCTGTCGGTCGATCCAAAGCCGAAGAAATCATAATCGGGGCGCTCATGTTCATATCCGAAGATCAGCTTCGCCTGTTCGACCGGCGTGACGACACCCTGATATTCGAAGCGCAGATTGGTACCCGAATAACCATAGTCGGGCGCGGTGCCGCGAACGAAATAATAGTCGCGGTCGTTACGCAGCCAGGTTACCGCCGCGCGGCTGGTAAAGCGGCCATCGAACAGGCCAAGGTTCAGCCCCGCATAGCCGACATACTGGTTGAGCTTCGCGACGTCGGGGCTGTCGGCGGGCGCGCCGAAGAAGCTGTCATAATCAAGGTCGGCGTTGATGTAATAGCCGCGCAGGTCGAGGCTCAGCGCGTCGCTGAACGTGATCTTCAACCGCGCGTTTCCGGCGAAATTCTTGTATCCGTCCTTTTCGGTCCCGACCGCGGCCGATGAAATACCGTCGGTACGAAAATAGGCGCCGCCAATTCCGCCCGACACGGCGCCGGCGGTGCCCGACATATCGGCCTTGGCGGTGAGCGTATCGCTATAGCCATATTCGGCCGAGGCGTTGGCCGCAAAGCCGTCGGCCGGCGTCGCGGTCACCACGCTGATGACGCCGCCAATCGCCTGGCTGCCATGCACGACAGAGTTCGATCCGCGCAGCACCTCGATCCGGCTGATGTTGCCGGTCAGCAGATGGCCGAAATCATATCCGTCGCCGATGCCGCTGGGATCGTTGACCTTCACGCCGTCGATCAGCACCAGCGTTTGCGTCGTCTCCGCACCGCGCAGCGATACGCCGGCGGCGGAGCCGGTGCTGCCCGTGCGGCTAAACCGCACGCCGGGGGTGGTGGCAAGCAGGTCGACGACGTCGACCGTCTGACGCTTCTCGATTGTCGCGGCATCGATGACCGTGATGGCCTGGCCGACTTCGTCGCGGGGTTGTTCGATGCCTGACGCGGTGACGACGATATCATCGGCGGTTTGGGCAAAGGCCGGCGTTGCGATCGCCAGTGCCAGCAAGGAAATAGTCGCAAATTTCAACATGGAAAAACCCCGCACGCCGGCAACGAAGGCGGAGCCTGCCGAAACGCGTGCGCGATCGACCGATGCTGAGGTCGCAAGTGGCGTAAAAGCCTGCAACCCCCGCACCGAAGCGGCTCCTGCCGCTTGGTCGTCGCTCGACGGAATTTCCGTGCCGCGGCCTTTCCCTGGGCCTTGGCATTGAGCGACCCACGCCGGCAGGTCTCCTGGCTCACGGGTCAGGGCTCGATGCACGCCTTCCCAGGTTTCCCCAGTGGCTGTCCGGACCGAAATCCGGACGGTGCATCTTGCTCGCCGCTTACAGTTGCAGGGACAGCCTCGGCTTCGGGGGTTCGGCAAGAACCCCGTTACCGCGTTCCCATTTTAAGCCCTTTCGGGCACCGGTGCGATCATGCGCAGGGCGAACCCCGCACGCGCCGCCCATAGCGGAATGGCGGTTTTGCGCAATCGGGATTTGCTTTGGGGGTGATCCTCCCGGTGGCGAAGCCATGGGGAGGGGGACCGCGCCCGAAGGGCGTGGTGGGGGGCGGCAACGCCAGCTCCAAGGCCCCTCCGTCAGCGCTTCGCGCTGCCACCTCGCCATGGCTTCGCCACAGGGAGGATTGGTTTCAGGCCGCCACTCGCTCGACAATCATCGCCGCACCCACACCCATCGCGCCGGTCAGCACGACAAGCCCGTATCGGCCACCGCACGCATCGAGCGCGTCGAGCAGGGTCGAGGTCAGAATCGCACCGCTCGCCCCCATCGGATGTCCCTTCGCCAGATGACCACCGCTCACATTGACGCGAGCCGGGTCGGCGTCACGGTCGCGCAGGAATTTGGCGATGGTGACGGCAAAGGCTTCCATAAACTCGATCCGGTCGAGATCGGCGAACGTCAGCCCCGCGCGCGTCAGCGCCTTGTCCATCGCGGCAAACCCCGCGGTCAGGGATGCCGCCGGATCGCCGCCGCTTTCCGCAAAGGCGATCACGCGAGCGCGGGGGGCTGGGCCCAGCCCCTCGGCGCCGACTAGCGCCAGCCCCGCACCGTCGCAGATCGGCGGCGCATGGGCGATGCTATGCAGCGGTTCGAAGGTCGCGCCTTCGAGCGCGCCCGCATATTGCTGTTGCAACTCGCCGAACGCAGGCGGTGCGGCGGCAAGCGATTCGGCCGTCGTTTGCGGCCGGATACACTCTTCGCCGGCCAGCGGCCCCGTCGCGATCCGCGATTTCTGGAGCGCAGCATCGCCTTCGGCCGCGCCCGCTTTTTGCTGCGAGGCGAGCGCGACGATGTCCAGTTCGGCGCGGCTCATGCCTTCGGCATTTGCCAAACGGTCGGCAGCGAGCACGGGCGGGACGAAGCGCGCACGCGGGGGCAATTCGTCATTCGTATAGAAGCTCGCGCGATCACCGAGAAACGGCGCGCCGCTCATCGACTCAACCCCGCCCGCGAGGATGTGTGTCGCTTCGCCGCTCGCGACCTTGGCGACCGCCTGACCGATCGCCGACAGACCCGACGCGCAATAATTGTTGATGCTGTGCGCCGCCGTGGTGTCGGGCAGCCCGGCATGCAGCTTCGCCAACATCGCAATATGCCCGCCCTGAGCGCCGCTCTGCGTGACGCAGCCGAGCAGCAGCGCATCGGGCGTCGTCGCGATCTCGCCGCAGCGCGCCGCAAGCGCCGCCACTTGCTGGCGTATCAATTCCTGCGGGCTCAGCCCCGCCAGCCCCCCATCGGGCCGCGCCTTGCCGCGCGGTGTACGCACGGCGTCGTAGAGATAGACGTTCAAAAGATCAGAAGCCGACGACAAAGCTGACCGCGGTGGTCGCGCTGCCCCCGACATTGAACGTCGCGAAATTCCTGGCGCCCTCGACCTGATAGTCTCCGGCGTTTCCGGTGACCTGCCGCCAGCTGTCGAGCAGCATCCGCACCCCCGTCGCGCCGACCGGATGGCCAAGGCCGATGAGGCCGCCCGACGGATTGACCGGCAGCTTACCGCCGAGCGCAATCGTGCCATCCTCGACCGCGCGCCAGCTTTCGCCCGGCGGGGTGATCCCGAAATGGTCGATCGCCATATATTCGGTGATCGAGAAGCAATCATGCACTTCGACGCCGTCGCACGCATAGACGTCGGGCATCTCGGCGCGGCGCAGCGCGTCCATCATCGCCTTGCGCACGCTCGGGAAGACATAGGGCTCGCCGCGACTGCCCGCGACCTTGGTCGAATAGAGCAGGGGGGCAGTCGAATGGCCCCAGCCCTTGATGCGCGGAATGCTGTCGATCGAAATCCCGCGGCGCTTGGCATAGGCTTCGGCCACCGCGCGCGAGGCGAGGAAGATGGCGGCGGCGCCGTCGGTGACCTGTCCGCAATCGGATTTGCGCAAGCTCCCCTCGATCAGCGGATTGACCTCGTCATTCTCGCCCAGATGATCGTCGGTGACCGCCCAGCCGCGCGTCTGCGAGTTCGGGTTCTTCTTGGCATTGGCAAAATTATTGGCCGAAATGCCGCGCAGATGCGCGCGGTCGAGCCCGAAGCGTTCCTCATATTCCTCCGCGACGCGCGCGAACATCCAGGGCCACAAATAGCGCGCCTCCTGCGCCTCGCGCCCCGCCCATGCGGCGGCGCCGAGATATTCGGCCGCGCGCTGGCCCGGAACATTGCGCATCAGTTCGATGCCGAGCACCAGCGCAAGGCCGTAGCGTTCGGCCTCGATTTCGGCCGCCGCGGCGAGGATCGCGATGCTCCCCGAGGCGCAGGCTGCTTCGTGGCGCGATGCCGGAACGCCCGCGAGGTCGGGGTGGACGTGGCCGAAAAAGCCGCCGAGCTGGCCTTGTCCGGCAAACAATTCGCCAACGAAATTGCCGACATGCGCGGTCTCGACCTCTTTGGGTTCGATCCCCGTCGCGACGAACGCCGCTTCGGCGACGTCGCGGAACAGCTCGAACAACCCGCCGCCCTCGCGCTCCATATTGCGCGCAAAATCGCTCTGCGCGCCGCCAAGGATGAAGACGTCTTTCGCCATGTCAGGCTTCCTTTTCCAAAGTCGCGAGCGCCATCTCGCGTACCTCGCTGCGCATCACCTTGTTGGTGACGTTGCGCGGCAATGCGTCGAAGCGGAACAATCGCTCGGGCAATTTGAACACCGCGAGATCTTGCTCGCGAAGATAATCAGCCACCTCGCCAACCCCGACGTCGTCGGGACCGCGCGGCACATAGGCAAGGCCGATGCGTTCGCCCATCGTCGGGTCGGGGAGCGAAAACACGCACGCCTCGGCGAGCAACGGATGCCCGCCGAGCAGCTGGTCGATTTCCTCGGGCGAGATATTGACCCCGCCGCGGATGATCAGATCCTTGCAACGCCCGACAAAGCGGTAGAAATCGCCGCCCTCGGCAATCTCGAACAGGTCGCCGGTGCGGAACCAGCCGTCGTCGGTAAAGGCTTCGGCGGTGCGTTCGGGCGCGTTGTGATAGCCCTCGAACAAGGTCGGTCCGCGAATCTGGAGTTCGCCCGACACACCGTCCGCCTCGATCGCATCGCCGCCGCCGGGCGGCACGAGCCGGCTTTCGATATTATGCGCGCGGCCCTCGCCATAGGGCCGCTGGTACGTGCCGCGGCGCGGGAACAGGCTCGCGCGCTTGTCGGGGTCGGGCATATCGCCCTCGCCGGTGATGAAGCTCATCCCCTCGTTCGATCCGAAGACATTGACGATGATGATGCCGAGCTTTTCCTGAAAGCCGCGCACCATCGCGGGCGCGAGCGGCGCCGATCCCGACGCGATGACGCGCAGGCTGGACAGGTCGACCGACGCCAGCAACGCTTCATTCTGCAGCAGCATGTTGAGCACCGCCGGCGGCGCGATCGTCAGGCTCGGCCGTTCGGTCGCGATCTGCTTGAGGTAGATGCCGGGGTCGAAGGGGTGGTGCAGCACCATCGTCCCCGCGCTGGTCAGCCAGCACATGGTGATGCCGCCGATGCTCGCCATGTTGATGAGCGGGAAGGGGTTGAGCAGCACATCGCCCGGCCCGACCTTCATCGCCTCGTACCCGGCGCCCGCGACCGCGATCCAGTGGTTGTGGCTGCGCGGCACGCCCTTGGGCACGCCGGTCGTGCCCGAGGTCCAGCAGATGGTGAAGATATCGTCGGCATCGACGGGGTTCGCCGCGACGTGCGACGCGAGGGCGGCTTCGTCGCCAGCGGCGGTCGACAGGTCAAGCGCGCCTGCGGGCGGATTAGGGCCGAATGTCATCAGCCGGATGCCGTCGAGCAGAGGCGCCGCGACGCCGACATGGTCGCACCCCTTGACCGTCGTTGCGCAGACAAACGCCTTGGGCTCGACCACGCCGATCATGCCCTTCAGCTCATGGCTGCGATATTGCACCGCCGCCGGGCTGACGATCGCGCCGATCTTTGCCGCGGCGAAATAGAGTGCGACGAACTCGCTGATGTTCGGAAGCTGGACGAGCAGCACATCGTCCTTGCCGATCCCGGCGGTGACGAGCGCGCCGGCGAGGCGGTCGATCTCCGCCGCCAACTCGGCGTAATTCAACCGCAGCGGTTCGCCGAACGCAAAGTCCGCGCGGTTCGGCGCGTCGACGAGCGCGAGTCGCTCCGGTTGTTTTGCCGCATTGGCTGCAAACAGATCGGCGAACGTCTTGTCACCCCACCAGCCGCTCGCCCGATGCTGTTGCCGTTTATCCTCGCCCACCGCGATCATATCAGGCAGCCAGCACGCTGTTTTCGGCCATCCCGATATCGTCGCCGCTCGCCCACACGGTGTGCGTCCCGGAACAGATGCGTTCGGGCAGGATGATCCGGCACACCGGCCCCGCCGCGATATTTTTCGCGTCGATCAACACGCATTCGGACGTGTCGGTTTCAAGGTCGGCGATGAAGGAGACGAGATAGCCGTCATCCTCGTCCTTCGCATCGATCCGCGGCGCAAACGGCGCCTCGCTGCCAAAACGGCCGGGGCCGAATTCATAGGATTCGCTCGTCCGTGCATCGAGGTCGTGCTTGACGAGCCCGCGGAACAGGAACCAGCCGGGCTCGGGGATCGCGCTGTAAGCATAGCGATAGGGCTTGCCGGCATAGCGGTGATTGAACATCCCGAACTCAAGATCGCGGTCGTCGAGCCGCTCTTCCACCGTCTCGCCGGTAACCAGGTTGAAGCGCCAGCGATGGAGTCGCGGCTTGAGCAGCCCCTGATCGAGATACGCCATCATTCGCTCGAGCCCCTCAGGCGCGTTCGGATAGGATTTCGGCATCGGCTCTTCCTGATAATAGCCGTCGAGGATGATCTCGTCGCCTTCTTCCCACGCGTTCAGCCAGTGGAGCGTGTAGGTGGGTTCGGCCTCGAACCAGCGGATATCCTCGGGCTGCCCGTGCCGCGGAATGATCGCGAAGCGCGTCTTCTCGTCGGGATGGAACTGCACGACATGCAGGCGCTTTTCGAGCAGCTCTTCGTTCCAATAGAGCGGCATATCGTTGAGGATCGTGTAATTCTTCGTGAACGCCATATCGTGCGGCAGGCGCGGCCCGGCGAGCGGGATCGGGATATAATGTTTGAGCTTATTGTCCGCGCCGACGACGCCATAATGCATGTAAGGTGCGTGCTTCGAGTAATTGAAAAACATCAATTCTCCGGTCGCGAGGTCGACCTTGCAATGCGCAGAAATGCCGTCGAGCGGCACCCAGCTTTCGGTGCCATGCTGTTCGAGCGTGAAGGGGTCGAGCCGGTACGCTTCACCGCACTGATAGAAGGTCGAGATGATCTTGCCTGCATGAATCGCGACGTCGGTTGACGACGAATCCTTGAGCCACTCCTGCGCGCCCCAGCCGGGGCGCGTTGACTTGTGTGGCGGCTCCATCAGCCCCGCCCACAGCGAGCGGCCGGCCTCCTTCTCTGCCTCGAACCCCTTGGTCCGCACGAAGCGGCTGCGATAGCTCGCGCGGCCGTCCTTGAAACTGATCGCATGGATGAACCCGTCGCCGTCGAACGGATGATAGCGGCCGATCGGTTCGTGAATCTGATTCTCGCCGGTGCGGACGTACACGCCGTCGATATCGTCGGGGATCGTCCCGATCACCTCGGCATCGCCATTGGCGAAGATCGCGTTCCATTCGTTGAACGTCGGCCGCCAGGCGCCCTTCATATAGGGATGGTCGTTCGGCTGGATCGTGGTTTCTATCGTCTCGACAAGCTGGGCGGTCATGCAATGACTCCTTCGGCAGGTGCAAAGCGCGGCCGCGCGGCGGCCGCATCATATTCTTTCACAAGGCGATCGACGATGGCCGCGACAGGTTCGACGCCGCGCACCGCGCCGACGCCTTGCCCGGCAGACCAGACATTCTTCCACGCCTTCGCGTCGTCCTGCGCATCCGAAAAGTTCGGGCGCTTGTCCTCGGGCATATTGGCGGGATCATACCCCGCCGCGATCAGGCTCGATTTCAACCAGTTGGCGGTCACACCCGTGATGCCTTTGGAAGGCACGATGTCCTCGGCGCCCGCGGCGACGACCATATCCTTATAGCCCGGTACCGCCATGCTCTCGGTGCATGCGATCAGCGACGTCCCCAGATAGGCAAAGTCGGCGCCCAATATCTCGGCCGCGCGCACCGCATGCCCGGTCGAGATCGCCCCGCCAAGCACGAGCGGACCATCCCAGAACTGCCGCACCTCCTCGACGAACGCAAAGCCCGCCGTCGCGCCGGTATGTCCGCCCGCGCCCGCGGCGACGAGCACAAGGCCGTCGACCCCGGCGGCTGCCGCCTTGCGCGCAAAGCCGACCGAATTGACGTCGGCGAAGACGAGCCCGCCGTAGGAGTGTATGTCTTCGACCACCCGCGCCGGACTGCCGAGCGCGGTAATGACGAGCGGCACCTTGTGGCGCACGACGCACGCGAGGTCGTCGGGAAGCCGGCTGTTCGACGGATGGACAACCAGGTTGACCGCCCATGCCGCAGCCTCGGGATCGTTCGACAGCGCCGCGTCGATCCGGCTCACCCACTCCTCCAGATCGGCCGACGTGCGCGCATTGGGGGCAGGGAAGCTGCCGATCACGCCCGACCGCGATGCGGCGATCACCATCTCCGGACCCGACACCAGGAACATCGGTGCGGCGATTGCGGGCAGGCGCAAATTGCGCGTCAGTGCAGGTGGAAGGCCGTGTCCCGGCAAGGTGTTTCCTCTCTCAAATTATCTGACTTGCATAACGATACTTAAAGCCCTTATGAGTCGCAAGGCAAGAAAAACATCGCGGGCGGTGGTCGCCAAGACGATGATGCGTGGGAGGACCCTATGAACAGAAATTTTGTTGCGCTGCTCGCTGCGTCGGCACTCGCCAGCCCCGGTATCGCATTCGCGCAGGACGCGGCTCCGGCCGAAGAACAGGGCGGACTTGAGGAAATCATCGTCACCGCGCAGAAGCGCGCCGAGGGCCTGTCGGACGTTCCGATTTCGATCTCGGCGATCAGCGGCAAGCAGATCGAAAATTATGGTCAGACCAACCTTGAACAGATTTCGTCGTCGGTCCCCAACCTCAAGATTACCCAGACTGCGATTGCCAACCGCATCGCGATCCGCGGCATCGCCTCGGGCGACAACAAGGGCTTCGAACAGTCGGTCGCGATGTTCGTCGACGGCGTCTATTACGGCCGCGACCAGCTCTCGCGCCTGCCGCTGATCGACATGGAACGCGTCGAGGTGCTGCGCGGGCCGCAACCGACCTTGTTCGGCAAGAATGCGATCGCGGGTGCCGTGAACATCACCACGCGCAGCCCCACCGACGAATTCGAAGGCTCGGTCAGCGGGCTTTATGAATTCAACCACAAGGAATTCCAGCTGACCGGCGTCTTGTCGGGTCCGCTGACCGAAGGCGTCGAGGCGCGCGTCGTCGGTTATTACCGGACGATGGATGGCTATTTCTACAACACAAAGCTCGACCGCGACGAACCGAACGTCGACGAGAAATATTTCCGCGGCAAGCTGGAGTTCGATCGCGGCGGCCCCTTCGCCGCCGAACTCAAGCTCGAATATGCCGACTTCGAAACAAAGGGTCAGCCGCGCGACGTGTTCGGTGCGGTGGGCAATTACAACACCGTCTTCCAGGGGCCGTTCTTCGTCGACACCACGCCCGATTATGTGCGCGCGGACAATGGCTATGAAAGCAAAAACAAGGTGTTCGGCGCGACGCTTAACGCCGACCTCGAAATTGGCGAACATACGCTGACCTCGGTCAGCTCGCTTCTCGACTACAAGACGCGCGAGATTGTCGATGTCGATTTCTCCGGCATCAGCTTCCTCGACGGCACGAACCTGCGCGAAGATTATCGCCAATATTCACAGGAACTGCGGCTGGCGTCGGCCGGTGGAGAGACGTTCAATTATATCGCGGGCGTCTATTACCAGCATGCCAAGCTCGATGTGCAGGACTTCACCCTGTTCAATCCGACCTTCCTCGCGCTTGGCCCGCCGTTCAACGCGATCGGTGATACGCGCAACGACCGGGACTATACACAGAAGTCGGACTTGATTTCGGGCTTTGCGCAGGGCGAATTGGCGCTGACCGACCAGCTTCGCGTCACCGCCGGCGCGCGTTTCAATCATGAGAAGAAGAGCGGCAGCCGAACGCTCGCGATCGTGCGCGGCCCGCTCAACACCTTCAACCCACTGGTCGTTGCGGCGACGTTCCGCGCGCTCAACATCGAGGCGCAAAGCGTCTCGGGCAAGATCAGCGAGGACAGCTTCAACCCGATGGTCAACGTCCAGTTCGACGCGACCGACGATCTGATGCTCTATGCCTCCTATGCCAAGGGCACCAAGGCCGGCGGTTTCGACATCCGTTCGAACTCGCTGCCGGGATCGACGACGGTCGCAAAGCCGGGGGCATTTGAATTCGAGGACGAAAGCGCCGACAATTTCGAAGCGGGGCTGAAATATAAGGGCCGCAATGTTGCCTTCAACCTGTCGCTCTATCGGACCAAATATAAGGACCTTCAGGTCAATATCTTCGACGGCACGCTGAACTTCAACGTTCGCAATGCCGCCGCGGCGACCACCCAGGGCGTCGAGGCCGACTTCCGCGCGGCGATCGCCGACGGGCTCACGATCAGTGGCGCGGTCGCCTATCTCGACTTCAAATTCACCAATTTCACCGATGGCCAATGCTATTATCTGCAGGTGCCGGGCGCGAATGGCTTCTGCGACTATTCGGGTAAGCGCAACGCGCTCAGCCCCAAATGGTCGGGCAACCTCAACCTCGATTATACGACCCCGGTCACCTCCGACATGAAAGTCGCGTTCAACGTCAACGCCGACTTCTCCTCGTCGTACATCGCCTCGGCAAACCTCGACCCACGCACGCATCAGGATGGCTATGTGAAGCTTGGCGCGCGGCTGGCGCTGGCGCAGGTCGACGATCGCTGGGAAATCGCGCTGATCGGCCGCAACCTCACCAACCAGCGGATTTTGCAGACCGCCAGCTCGATGCCGCTCGCGACGACGATCACGCGCAACGCGGGCAATGCCTATAACGGTATCGTCGATCGGCCGCGCACGATCGCGGTGCAACTGACCGGACGCTTCTGATGCAGGGGAGGGCGGTTCCCGCCGCCCTCCTTACTGCCACCGGTGCCAGCCTTGTCGGTCACCCGGGCTTCGTTTAGGGGCGGGGAGAGATAAGGACGGCTGATTTGAAACACGACCGCACGATCAGGGCCTGTTCGATCTGGCGCGCGCTCGATGTTGTCGGCGACGTGCCCGTGCTGCTGCTGATGGAGCAGGCGTTTCTCGGCATCCACAGCTTCGACGAATTCGTCGCGCGTACCGGCCTGGCGCGTTCGGTGGTGAACGGCCGTCTCAAAAAGCTCGTCGAAGAAGATTGTCTTGCGAAAGTCCCGAAGAAGAGCGGGCGCGGCTTTCATTATGTGCTGACCCAAAAGGGCCGCGACCAGTTCCCCAACGCGCTGATGATGCTGCGCTGGCAGCATCGCTGGGAAGCCGACAGCCGCGATTTCCGGGTTCAACTCCATCACGCAACGTGCGGCCATGCTACCGAACCGGTGCCCGCGTGCGCGCACTGCCACGCCGAAATCGATCCGCGCGACGTCGACTGGCGCGAAGGACCGGGGCTGGCGCAGGTCGTCCCGCACTATGAGCGTCGCCGCTTCAACGGCGATGTCGGCGCGCGGCGGCCGGGCGGACGACCGCTCGTCGACACGATGATCGAACTATTCGGCGACCGCTGGGCGACGCTGGTCGTTCGCGCGATGTTTACGCACATCAACCGCTTCGATGATATTCAGCGCGACACGCTGATGGCGACGAACATCCTCACCGGCCGCCTCGAACGGCTGGTGCGGCAAGGGATTTTGAAAACAATGCCCTATTCGGCGCACGCCGACCGCGTCGAATATCGCCTGACCGGAAAAGGCCGCGATCTCTATCCGGTGCTGCTCGCGTTGCTGCAATGGGGCGATCGCTGGTTTTCGGACGAGCGCGGGCCTCCGTTGCTGTTGACCCACAAAAGCTGCGACCATGACCTGAACATGGTCGTGGCATGCAGCCATTGCGGCGACGAATTGCAGCTGTCGAACAGCCGCTTCACGATCGAGAGCACAGGCGAAACCACGGACGCGGCCGAGGGCGAAGCGTGACATTGCGTCCGCCCGCGATTATAGGCGCGGCATGCCGACGCTG
This sequence comes from Sphingopyxis sp., assembly GCA_051861185.1. Classification (GTDB taxonomy): domain Bacteria; phylum Pseudomonadota; class Alphaproteobacteria; order Sphingomonadales; family Sphingomonadaceae; genus Sphingopyxis. Next base: position 150,861 of record JBIMKQ010000002.1, on the reverse strand, counting down.
ATGCGCTTCCTGATTGGCTTGCTGGTTTCCCTGTCCATCGGATTCGGGAGCATCGCACATGCGGCGGAAGCGCCGGCTTGGGCGACGGCTGAATTCTGCGCTGAAGACGCGGGGCACACGCAGGGCGAACCTGCCAACGACCCCGACAAGATGGGCTTCCACAATCATGGCGGCTGCCACGGTCATCATCAGGTCGGCAATATCGGCGCCAATGACACGCCAACCTGCCTGCCGCTCAATGGCGTGAATTTTGCGGCTGGCGCCGATTTTATGCCGCAGCTGATCCCCGGCGCGAATCTGAGGCCGCCGATCGCCTGAACCAGCCCGTGCCGCCGGCCATCCGGCGGCTGACTTTGGCTTGTTCAGGACATAATCGATGAAATCATTATTGGCGGCCATATTGGCCGCGCCGCTCTGTGCCTTGCCGGCGCAGGCGCAAAGCTCGTCCCCGTCTGCGGGCGGCGATGTGCTGACCCTTGACGAAGCGCTGGCTGACGCCGGTGTGACCACGCCGCTGACGCAGGCGGCCGAAGCGGGCATTTCGGCCGCGCAGGCCGGACGCACCGTCGCCGGGCTTCGCCCCAACCCCTCGGTCAGCGTCGATACCGAAAATGCGCTCGGCACCGGGCCGTATCGCGGGCTCGACGAATCGGACACGACCATCGCGCTCGCGATGCCGGTCGAACTAGGCGGCAAAAGATCGGCGCGTATTGCGGTGGCCGACGCAAAGATCCAGCGCGCCCATATCGACCTCGCGGTCGCCGAGGCCGACCGGCGTTTCGCGGTGACCGGGGCCTATGTCGCGGCAATCGCGTCGGAACGCCGGGCGACGGTTGCGGAAACGCAGGTCGCGGTCACGACCGAAAATCTGCGGATCGCGCGCGACCGTGTGATGGTCGGCGCCAATTCGCCGATCGATGAACAGCGCGCGGCGCTGGAACAGATCAGGGCGAAGACCGAAGCCGAAACCGCGCGGCGCACCGCAACCGCCACGCGCGCGGCGTTGGCGCAATATGTCGGTGACGGGGCCGGTTCGGCGCTCGATCAGCGTTGGTTCGATCTCGCCGCGGCGCGGGCAAAGGGGCCGGGGGTGCCGGTCGATGCCCGCGGCACCCTCGCACTGGCTGCAGCTGACGCCGACACTGCATCGGCGGAGGCTGAGTTGCGGCTGGCGCGAAGCCAACGCGCGCCGGATGTCACGCTGACCGCCGGGACGCGACGGCTCGAGGCAAGCAATGATCAGGCGATGCTGTTCGGCGTCTCGGTGCCGCTGCCACTGTTCAACGGCGGCAAGGCGGCGGTGACGCAGGCCGCGCGCGAACGGGACAGGGCCGAAGCGCAGCGGCGTATCGCGCTGTTCGAGGCCGAGCGCGCGATCGCCGCTGCCGAGGCTGACCGTGATCGTGCCGCGACGGCGGTGCGCGCTTCCGAACCGGCACTGACCGCCGCGACCGAAGCCGCGCGTATCGCCCGCATCGGCTATGCCGAGGGCAAGTTCGACCAGCTGATCCTGCTCGATGCCGAGCGGACGTTGCTCGACACCCGCCGCGCCGGAATCGATGCGCGCGCCGCCTATCATGATGCCGCCGCGCGCCTCGAACGGCTGACGGCGAAACTGCCCACCGAAGGGGGTATCCAATGACGATGATATCGAAATATCGGGCGGCACTGCCGCTCGCGCTGATGCTTGTCCTCGCCGGTTGCGGCGAGCGAACCGCCGAACCTGCCGAGAAAGCCAAAGTAGAGGCAGAGAAGGCGGAAGGCGAAATCCACCTGACCGCGCAGCAGATCACGGCCGCGGGAATAGCCCTCGTCCGGCCGGCAGCGGGGGGCGCCGGTACGCTCAGCCTGCCCGCGACAATCGAAAGCGATCCGCAGGCGACGCAAGTCGTCTCGGCGGCGATCGGCGGTCGTATCGTCGCGCTGAACCGCAATCTGGGTGAGGCGGTCGGGCGCGGCGAGGTGGTCGCAGTAATCGAAAGCCGCGACGCCGCTGGGCTGCGCGCCGAGGTCGAGGCCGCACAGGCACGCTCGAACCTCGCACGCTCGAACCTGTCGCGCGAGGAGCGGCTGTTCGCGCTCAAGGTTTCGCCCGAACGCGACCTGATTGCCGCGCGCACCGCGATGACTGAAGCGAATATCGCGCTGCGTCTGGCGGCGCAGCAGCTTTCGGCGGCGGGCGTCGGTGGTGGTTCGCTCAACCGTATCGGCGTCGTCGCGCCGATCGGCGGGCAGATAACAGCGCGCAGCGTTGTGCTCGGCCAGACCGTCGCGCCCGATGCCGAACTGTTCCGTGTCGCCAATCTCGGCCGCGTTGCGGTGGGCCTGTCGCTGACCCCCGCCGACGCCGGGCGCATCCGCGTCGGGACGCCGGTCGAGGTGCGGTCGGGTGAGCGGAGCGCCACAGCGCGTATCCAGTTCGTGTCGCCCGTCCTTGATGCTGCGACTCGTCTCGTGCCCGCCGTCGCCTTGCTCGACAATGGCGGCGGTCTGTGGCGACCCGGCGAGCCGGTCACCGCAATCCTGCAGGCGGGGGCTCCGGGTAATGCGGTGAGCGTGCCCGACAGCGCGATCCAGACCGTCGAGGGCCGGACGAGCGTCTTTGTCCGCACGAAAGAGGGCTTCCGCACCGTACCGGTCACCGTGACCTCGCGCGTCGGCGGCGCGGCCACGGTCACCGGCCTGTCGGGCCGCGAGCAACTCGCGGGCGAAGGCAGCTTCACCCTCAAGGCGGAACTCGCCAAGGGCGAAGCCGAGCATGGGGGGCACTGACATGATCGCCTCCATCGTCAATTTCGCTGTCGCGCGGCGCTGGTTCGTGCTGCTCGTCACCGCCATAGCCACCTTGATCGGCGCCTGGGCCTTGGCCCGCCTGCCGATAGATGCCGTCCCCGACATCACCAACAATCAGGTGCAGATCAGCGCCCGTGCGCCTGCGCTGTCGCCCGAACAGGTCGAAAGGCAGGTCGCCTTTCCGATCGAAACCGCGCTTGCCGGTATCCCGGGCCTCGAAAGCACGCGCTCGCTCAGTCGCAACGGTTTTGCGCAGGTCACGGCGGTGTTCACCGACGCGACCGACATCTATTTCGCGCGCGCGCAGGTCGCCGAGCGGCTGCGCGGCGCCGAACAGGCGCTGCCCGACGATGTCGTCCCCGAAATGGGGCCGATTGCGACCGGGCTCGGCGAGGTCTTCATGTGGACCGTCCATATGGAGCATCGGAAAGACGACAAGCATAAGCCCGGCGAACCCGGTATGCAGCCCGACGGCAGCTATATCACGCCCGAGGGTGAGCGGCTGGTCACCGACGCCGAAAAGGCGACCTATCTGCGCACCGCGCAGGACTGGATCGTCACGCCGTTGCTCAAGCCCGTCGCCGGGCTCGCCGGCGTCGACACCATCGGCGGCTATGTGAAGCAATATCAGGTCGTTCCCGACGTCCAGCGGCTCGCGGCGCTGGGCCTCAGCCTGAAGGATCTTGCCGAGGCACTGGAAGCAAACAACCGCGCGATCGGCGCCGGTGTCGTCGACCGCAACGGCGAGGGCCTTGCCGTCCGATCCGATGCCCGTATCGCCGGCGCCGAACAGCTCGCGCAGACAGTGATCGCGACCCGCGGCGGCGTACCGATCCGCCTCGACCAGGTCGCGACCGTTCGCACCGGGCAGGCGATCCGCATGGGATCGGCGTCAGAAAACGGCCGCGAGGTCGTTGTTGGCACCGCAATCATGCGAATTGGCGAAAATAGCCGCAATGTCGCGAGCCGCGTTGCAGAGCGTCTCGACGAGATCAACGCCTCGCTGCCGACCGACATCGTCATCCAGCCGGTGCTCGACCGCACCGGCCTCGTCAACGCGACGATCCAGACGGTGGCGAAAAACCTGACCGAAGGGGCGCTGCTCGTCATCGCCATCCTCTTCCTTTTGCTGGGTAATTTCCGCGCCGCGCTGATCGCGGCGCTCGTCATCCCGATCACGATGCTGCTCACCAGCTTCGGGATGCTCAAGGGCGGCGTGTCGGCCAATCTGATGAGCCTCGGCGCGCTCGACTTCGGCCTGATCGTCGACGGCGCGGTGATCATTGTGGAAAACACCCTCCGCCGCATAGGCGAGCGGCAACATCGGCTGGGCCGAACCCTCGACCGCGAAGAACGGCTTGGCGCCGTCGCCGCTGCCGCCCGCGAGATGGTCCGCCCGTCGGTCTACGGGCAGGCCATCATCATCCTCGTCTATGTCCCGCTGTTGACGCTGACCGGTGTGGAAGGAAAGACCTTCACGCCGATGGCGTTGACGGTGATCGTCGCGCTCGCTGCCGCTTTCGTGCTGTCGCTGACGTTCGTTCCGGCGATGCTGGCGATCTGGCTGTCGAAACCGGTCGAGGAAAAGGAAGGGCGGATCATGCGCTGGCTTGGTTCGCGTTATGAGCCGGGACTCGACCGCGCGATGAGCACGCCGCGCAAGACGATGCTCGCAGCAGTGCTTGCGCTGTTCGTCGGAGCGGGGGCTTATGTCACGCTGGGGCAAGAATTCCTTCCGCAACTCGATGAAGGCGACCTCACCGCACAATTGCTGCGCGTTCCGGGCACTTCGGTCGATCAGAGCCAGGCGATGCAGGTCCGCGCCGAACGCGCGCTGGCGGCGCTGCCCGAGGTGAAATTCGTCTTTTCGAAGACGGGCACCGCCGAACTTGCGTCGGATCCGATGCCGCCGAATATCTCCGACAGCTTCATCATCATGAAGGACCGGAAAGACTGGCCCGACCCGCGGCTGACAAAGGCAGAGCTGATCGCGAAAGTGGAAAAGGCACTTTCGGAACTGCCGGGCAATGCCTTCGAGATCAGCCAGCCGATCCAGATGCGCTTCAACGAACTGATCGCGGGGGTGCGCGGCGACGTCGCGGTCAAGGTCTTTGGTGACGACAGCGATGCAATGGCGGCAACGGCCAATCGCATCGCGGCGGTCCTTCGCAAGACCGAAGGGGCGACCGATGTCCGCGTCGAGCAGACTGAAGGGCTGCCGATGCTCGATATCCGGCCGGACCGCGATGCAATGGCACGCCTCGGGGTCACCGCGGCTGCCCTCCAGGAAACCATCGCAGCAGCAGTCGGCGGTCGCGATGCGGGTGTCATTTTCGAAGGCGACCGACGCTTTGCCGTCACGATCCGCCTGTCCGATGCCGCGCGCGCCGATTTTGCGGCACTAGGTCAGGTGCCGGTTCCGACGCCGGGCGGCAGCTTCGTCCCGCTCGAAAGCGTGGCGGAACTGGCGGTGGTCGATGGCCCCAACCAGATCAGCCGCGAAAATGGCAAAAGGCGGATCGTCGTGCAGGCGAATGTCCGTGGCCGCGATGTCGCGAGCGTGGTCGAGGATGCACAGCGCGCGATCGCCAAGCAGGTGCGCTTCCCAGCGGGCCAATATGTTGAGTGGGGTGGGCAGTTCGAAAATCTCGCCTCGGCGCGCGACCGGCTGGCGCTCGTCGTTCCGGCCTGCTTCGCGCTGATCCTGCTGCTCCTCTATGGCGCGCTGGGCAGCGTGCGCGATGCGGCGATCGTCTTCACCGGCGTGCCGCTCGCGCTTGTCGGCGGGACGCTGGCGCTGGCGCTGCGCGGCATGCCCTTCTCGATCTCGGCGGCGGTGGGCTTCATCGCCTTGTCAGGGATTGCGGTGCTCAACGGGCTGGTGATGGTAACATCGATCCAGCAGTTGATCGCCGACGGGATGGCGCGCGCCGAGGCGGCAAAAGCGGGCGCCTTGGCAAGGCTGCGGCCGGTGGTGATGACCGCGCTTGTCGCATCGCTTGGCTTCGTCCCGATGGCGCTCGCGACCGGAGCGGGGGCAGAGGTGCAAAAGCCGCTCGCGACGGTCGTCATCGGCGGGTTGATCTCCGCGACGTTGCTGACATTGTTCGTGCTGCCAACGCTTTATGCGCGTTATGGAAGGCCGCGAGCCTAGGGCAGCAACCTGCCTTCGTCGCGCCGCGGCATCGGCGCGACGAAGCGCAGCACCAGCGCCGACAGGACAAGCCAGCCCGCCGACACAAGGATCGCTGTCGGCAGCGACGACAGATCGGCAATCAGCCCGAGCGTGTAAGCACCGAGCGCCATCGCGCCGAAGGTGACGGCCTGATAGATCGACAAACAGCGACCGAGGATTTCCTCGGGCGAGCGCAATTGCATCGCAACGTTGAGCGTCGTCAGCGTTGATACCCACGCGCCACCAGCGATAAAGGCGGCGATCATCACTGAGGGAAGGCTGGCCGTCAGCGCGACCGGCAGCATCGCGGCGGCGAACACGAGAGACGCGGCGGTAACGACCCGGTCACTACCCCAGCGGCGCCTTGACGAACCTACCAACAGCGCGCCGAAGATCGACCCCGCGCCAAAGGCAGCAAGGCACAGCCCATAGACGATCTCGGTCCCGTGCAGCCGGTCGCGGACAAGCGAGGGCAAGAGGGCTTGGAATCCCGCCGCGCCGAAACCGAACGCAAAGCCGCGGATCAGCACCCGGCGCACCGGATTGGAGTGGGCGCAAAAACGGATTCCCTCGGCGATAGCTGCAAACATCGAAGTACGGCGCGGCGGCGTCGTTTCGGGACGCCAGCGCAGCAGCACGACGATCAGCACCAGATAGCTGATCGCATTGAGGCCGAAGGCCGCGGCGGTGCCGACGATCGAGATCAGCAGCCCGCCAAGCGCTGGGCCGACGCTGCGCGCAAGATTATAGGCGATAGTGTTCAGCGCGATCGCCTGCGGCAGATCCCTTGGTCCGACCTGCAGGCGCACCGACGCCTGCCACGCGGGTCCGTTGAGCGCCGTACCGCATCCCACCGCGAGGGTGAAAAAGAGCAAGGTCAGCGGCGTTATCGCATCCAGATAGGTCGTCAGCGTCAGCAACGCCGAGATGATGAGCATCCCGGTCTGCGCCGCGAGCATCACGCGTCGGCGGTCGAAATTGTCAGCAATTGCACCTGCGAAAATACCGAGCAGCAGGATGGGGATCGTCGCTCCCGCCTGCACCAGCGCGATCAGCAGGTGTGACTGGGTGAGTTCGGTCATCAGCCATGCCGCGGCGACCGACTGGATCATCGACCCCATGTTCGACGCAAGGTTCGCGATCCAGATCGCGCGAAACGCCGGATAGCGGAACGGGGCAAGCGCAGAGGGCGCGGGTGGCGTATCAGGACTCACTTATCGTCGCGTAACCCGGCCCGCCACCCTCGGCAAGGCTGCCTATTCGGTCAGCTCGAACGCCGCTTCGGATCCTTCCGCCGATGACGGACCGACCCACAGCTTGAACTGGCCGGGCTCGCTTCCCCAGCTCATGTCCTGGCGGGTGAAGGCGAGGTCGGCGTCGGTGAGCGTAAAGCGGATCGTCCGCGTCTCGCCCTTGCGGAGGCTGATCTTTTCGAAGCCTTTCAGTTCTTTCACTGGCCGCGTCACCGAGCCGACGAGATCGCGAACGTAAAGCTGCACCACTTCCTCGCCGGCGCGCGCGCCGCTGTTGGTGACGGTAACGCTGGCGGTTAATTTCTCGCCCGGCCGCACCTTCGCCTTGTCGAGCGTCACCGGCGAGTAAGTGAAGCTGGTATAGCTCAACCCGTAGCCGAACGGATAAAGCGGCGTGTTTGGCGTATCGAGATAGCGCGAGACATATTTCGCACCGGGTGCGCCAAGCTCAATCGGACGGCCGGTGTTCTTCATGTCATAATGGATCGGCACCTGCCCCACATTGCGCGGGAAGGTGACGGGCAGTTTGGCCGAAGGATTGTAATCGCCATATAGGATGTCGGCGATCGCATGGCCGCCCATCGTGCCCGGATACCAGGCCTCGAGGATCGCATCAGCATTGGCGTCCGCCCAGCCGATGCTGTTCGGGCGCCCGCTCATCAACACAAGGATGATCGGCTTGCCGGTCTTCTTGAGTTCCTCGAGCAACGCTTGCTGATTGCCAGGCAGGTCGAGCGACGTGCGGCTCGCCGCTTCCCCGGTCATGTTCCAATGCTCACCCACCGCTGCGATGATCACATCCGATTTTTGAGCGAGCGCGATCGCCTCGGCAAAGCCGTCGGTCTTGCCCTCGGCTGCGAAGTCATAGCTCGCGCCCTTCGCATAGCCGACGCTCGTGCCTTTGGGCGCGCGCGCCTGCAGTCCTTCGAGCAAGGTCACGGGCCGCGTCTTGCGGTCGCCCGCTGCCGACCAGCTGCCGATCATATCCTCCTTGCTGTTGCCGAGCGGGCCGATCACCGCGATCGACTTCGCGGACGCGGCGAGGGGCAGGGCGTTGCCCCTGTTCTTCAGCAGTACGATCGACTTGCGCGCAACGTCGCGCGCGGCCTCGAGGAATTCGGACTTGTAGATCGTGGCCTTCTCGCGTTCTTCATTGGCGTAGCGATAGGGGTCCTCGAACAGGCCGAGGCGATATTTCATTTCGAGGATCGATTTGACCGCGGCGTCGACCCGCTTGATATCGACCTTGCCTTCGGTGACGGACCTGGCGAGGTTTTCCATATAGACCGCGCCCTGCATGTCCATATCGACCCCGGCGTTGATCGCCTGCTCGCCCGCCTGTTTCAGGTCCTTCGAATAGCCGTGGGGGACCATTTCGTTGATCGACGTGTAATCGGTTACCACAAATCCCTTGAAGCCCCATTTGTCGCGCAGCACCTCGGTCAGCAGTTGGCGGCTGCCCGAAGCGGGCACGCCGTCGAGTTCGTTGAACGAGGTCATGAACGTCGCCGCGCCCGCGTCGGCGGCGGCCTTGAACGGCGGCAGATAGACATCGCGCAGGGTGCGTTCCGAAATATCGACGGTGTGATAATCCCGCCCGGCCTGCGCCGCACCATAGGCCGCAAAATGCTTGGCGGTCGCGAGGATCGTGTCGGGGCGTGACAGATCATCGCCCTGATATCCGCGCACGCGCGCCTTGGCGATCAGGCTGCCGAGATAGACGTCTTCGCCCGCGCCTTCCGAAATGCGGCCCCAACGCGCATCGCGGGCAATGTCGACCATCGGCGAGAAGGTCCAGTGGATGCCTTCGGCCGACGCTTCGATCGCGGAAATTCGCGCTGATTTTTCAATAGCCTGCAAATCCCAGCTTGCGGCCTCGCCGAGCGAGATGGGGAAAATCGTGCGGTGGCCGTGAATCACGTCATATCCGAATATCAAAGGGATCTTGAGCCGCGTCCCCTCGACCGCGAGCGCTTGTAACTCGCGTGTATATTTGGCGGTATAGGCGTTGAAGATCGCCCCGACACGGCCGGCGCGAACATCTTCCTTGTAACTGTCGCGCATCGTCGGGCCGGTCGATTCCCAATTGCTCGTCAACAGGTTCAGCTGACCGACCTTCTCGTCGAGCGTCATCTTCGCCATCAGATCGGCAACGAAGCGGTCCATCCTCGGATCGGGACGCATCCAGCCCGCGGAGTCCGCAGCCGCCTGATTCGCGCCCGCTGCGGGTTTCGCCAACAGCGGCGCAGGGGACAATTGTCCCGCCACCATGAAGGTGGCCAGCGTCAGGCATATGAAGTTGCGCGTCATCGGCGGCATGATTCGTCCTTCCCAGTCGGATTTGCTTATACATTGTCACGAAGATGGGCCGAAATCGGCCCGAAACCGGCTGGCCCCCGATTACTCCATCTGTGTCGCTTCCCCCTATACAGCTATCGTGAAACCGGTTACAAATCAAAAAAACAACGACGCGATTTCCCGCGATTCGTCGCTGCACCGGAGGCAAGGTCGGTCAGCGAATGAGGCGAAAGCGGGGAATGTCGGGGCGCTTAAAAGGGAGGATGCCGTGAAGTTTCCGCATAATTTTCAGAATAATTCCACGCGCCAGTCGCGCGCTCGCATGCTGGCGGCTGCGCTGGCGTGGAGCAGCGCGGCCACGGCGCTTGCGGTAGCGGTTGCCACACCCGCGCATGCGCAGGTTTCCGGCGCGTCGCTGCGCGGAACGGTCAAGGCGGAAGGCGGCGTATCCGAAGTCACCGCCGTCAACGTCAACACCGGCCTGACGCGCACCTCGACCGTTAGCGCCAGCGGCAGCTACGGCTTCTCTTCGCTGCCTGTCGGCACCTATCGTCTTGAATTCACGACCTCGCAGGGCAAACGCCAGACCGACGAGTTTACGCTCAATGTCGCGCAAAGCGCCGTGCTCGACTTCGACTTCTCGCAGCCCGACATCGCCGAAGGCGGCGACGATGCTATCATCGTCACGGGCACCCGCCTCCGCTCGATGGAGGGCGGCGAAGTCGGTGCAAACATCTCGCAGCGTCTGATCGAGGTGCTGCCGCAGAACAACCGCAATTTCCTTGCCTTTGCCGACCTTGCGCCGGGTGTACAGTTCCTCACCAACAGCGCCGGTCAGACCAGCCTGCGCGGCGGCGCGCAGGGTGCTAACGCGATCAACATCTTCATCGATGGCATCGGGCAGAAGGACTATGTGCTGAAGGGCGGCATCAGCGGTCAGGACTCGACGCAGGGCAATCCGTTCCCGCAGCTCGCCATCGGCGAATATCGAGTCATCTCGTCGAACTATAAGGCCGAGTTCGACCAGGTCAGCTCGGTGGCGATCACCGCGGTGACCAAGTCGGGTACGAACGAGTTCCACGGTGAAGGCTTTTTCGACTTCACCAACCAGAGCCTCCGCGACCGGTTACCGCGCGAAAACTTCCCGACTTATATCCCCAAGGTGCGCACCAAGGATATGCAGTTCGGCGGTGCGCTGGGCGGCCCGATCATCAAGGATGTCCTGCATTTCTTCGTCACCTATGAAGGCAAGCGCCGCGTCGAGCCGCGCGAAATCAAACCGGGCCTTGATTTGCCGACCAGCTTCTTCCCCGATAAATATCAGGGAGCTTTTGGTGCCCGTACCTCGTCGTTCGACGAAGATCTCTATTTCGGGAAGATCAACTTCACCCCGACGTCGAGCGACCTGTTCGAATTTTCGCTGAAATATCGCGATGAGAGCGGTGAAGAGCTGAACAACGGTTTTGCGGCCGAGGAAACGGCGACGATCACCAAGGTCAAGGAATGGCGCGGCCTTGCTCGCTGGGAGCATACAGGCGACACGTGGGTGAACGACTTCAAGGTCGCTTATGAAGACGTGACCTGGAATCCGCGTCCGCTCAACTTTGGCAATGTTTCGTTGTTCAACGTGACGGTGCCGAACACGCCGCCGGTTACGGGAACTCGCCGTGGTGATATTCTTCGCGTGGGGGCAGGCACCAATTTCCAGGACAAGGGCCAGAACGGCTGGCAGGTTTCGAACGATTTCACCTGGACGGGGCTCGACAGCCACACGTTCAAGGTGGGCGTGAAGGCTAAGTGGATCGAACTGAACACCAACACGCAGAATGGTGTGAATCCGGTCTTCACCTACAATGCACTTTACCCGGCGGGCGGTGCATTCAATGATACCATTCCCTATCGCATGACTTTCAGTGCGCCGGTGAATGGGGGCGATCCCGACATCCGGTCTAAGAACTTCCAGTTCGGCGTGTATGCGCAGGATGATTGGGAGATCGACGATCGTTTGACGCTGAATATCGGTTTGCGCTGGGATTATGAGCGGACGCCTGCGTTCCTCAATTACAAGCATGACCCTGCGATTGCCGAATTCGTTGCGGGCCGTGCATCCTACACCGCGGCGAACGGGACGGTCACGCCGCCCTATCTGAACCTGCGCAACGCCAATTTCGATATCGACGATTTCATCTCGACCGGTAACGAGCGGAAGGCGTTCAAAGGCGCATGGCAGCCTCGGTTGGGTTTCACTTACGCGCTCGACGATGAGAAGCGCTTCTCCATTTTCGGCGGTTACGGTCGTTCGTATGACCGTACGCAGTTCGACTTCATCCAACAGGAACTGGCGCAGGGCCTCTTCGCCGGTCGCACGTTCAATTTCAATAATCCGGGCGATACGACCAATGTTTGTGCACCTAGCGCGACCTGTATCGCGTGGAATCCGGTCTATCTGACTCAGGGTGGCCGCGATGCGCTGATCGCGGGTTTGCCTGCTGGCGCCGGGCGGGAACTGCGGTTCATCAAGAACGATCTCAAGACGCCCTATTCGGATCAGTTCAGCCTAGGGGTTCGTGGCCGCTTCAATCTGCTCGATCTTGAAGCGGGCTATAGTTACGTCGAAAGCCATGACGGCTTTGCCTATGTGCTCGGCAATCGTCGTCCCGACGGCAGCTTCTTCCCCCCGAGCGGCAATCCGGATTCGCCCTTCGGCTTCGCCCCGGCACCGTTTGGCAGCATCATCCTCGGCACCAATGGGATCGAAACGCGCGCGAATACCGCCTATTTCAAGCTGACGAAGCGCTACACGCAATTTTCTCCGTGGAGCCTCGACGCCACCTATACCTTCACAGATGCCGAGGAGAACCGGCAACTTGGCGAAGTCTTTGCACTCGATTTCCCCGGTATTGAAGAATATCCGTTCATCGCGGCGACGGGCACACGCAAGCATCGCTTCGTGATGGCGGGTTCGGTCGACATTCCGTTTGGTATCACGCTGTCGGGTAAGTTCCAGATCGCGTCGCCGAAATATCTCGCGCAACTCGTCGGCACCTCCGGTGTCGGTGGTGTTCCGCCGAGCCGGACAGTCACTTCGATCGAGACCGAGGGTAATGGCGACCGCTGGGGCTATCGCCAGATGGATCTGTCGATCACCAAATATGTCCCGCTTGGTTTTCTCAGCGAGGAATCGCGCCTGCGTTTCCGCGTCGACATCATCAACCTGTTCAATGATCGCAACTATAGCGGCTTCAGCGCCGTGACCGGTTTGCGTAATCAGAACGACCTTGGTCTTGATGGTCCGCCGCGGACGATTAAGCTATCGGCCGGCTTCCAATTCTGACCGGCTGACCAGGCGCCCGGCCCGCACCCCCCCTCCCGTGGGTCGGGCGCCGCATATTTTTGGAGTATCGAATGTCGTTCCGCAGCGGGGCCCTCATTTTGCCCCTGGTCGCGCTGACCGCCGCTTGCGCGGCCGCCCCGGCGCCGTCCGGCGCCGTTCCGGCCGCAACGCTGGCGCCGATGACCGAGGCGGCTTTTTCGGAAGAGCTGACCGAGCGCACGTTCCGCTATTTCTGGGACACGACCGACACCCAGCGCTGCCTCGCGCCTGATCGCTGGCCCAGCAATCCCTTTTCATCGATCGCGGCGACGGGGTTTGCCCTGACAGCCTATGGCATCGGGGCAGAGCGCGGCTACGTGACGCGCGCCGAGGCGGCGCTGCGCACGCGCGACTGTCTGCGTTTTTACTGGAATGCGCCGCAAGGGCCCGAGGTCGCCGGCAACACCGGCTACAAGGGCTTTTTCTATCACTTTCTGAAGAACGACGACGGCACGCGCTACAAGACCAACGAGCTGTCGACCGTCGACACCAGCCTGTTCCTTGGCGGCGCGCTGTTCGCGCAAAGCTATTACGACCGCAACACGCCCGTAGAGGCGGAAATCCGCGATCTCGCCGAAAAAATCTACACGCGTGTCGACTGGACCTTTGTCCAGCGCACCAACACCGGGACCGAGGCGCGCAACCTCGCGGGTTCGCACGGTATCACGATGGGCTGGAAGCCGGAAAAGGGTTTCGAGACGCATGATTGGGTCGGGTATAACGAGGGCATGCTCGTCTATGTGCTGGCGCTCGGCTCGCCGACGCATCCCGTTGGCAAGGACGCATGGGACAAGGGCTGGGCGGCCGATCTCGAAAAGGATTGGGGCAGCTATTACGGGCAGGAACATCTGCAGTTCGAGCCGATGTTCGGTCACCAATATTCCCATGTCTGGGTCGACTTTCGCGGTATTCGCGACGACTTCATGCGCGGCAAGGGCATCGACTATTTTGAGAACAGCCGCCGCGCGACCCTTTCTCAGCGCGCGTATGGTGCCGATAATCCGAACAAATGGAAGGGTTACAGCGCTGACATCTGGGGCTGGACTGCGTCCGACGGGCCCGGATATTTCCAGGGCAAATATAGCGTGAATGGCACGCCGAGGAACTTCAATGGCTATATGGCGCGCGGCGTCAGTGCGGCGCGCGTCGTCGATGACGGCACGATCGTTCCGACCGCGGCCGGCGGCTCGGTTGCTTTCGCTCCCGAAGTGACGATCCCCGCGCTGATGGCGATGCGCACGCAATATGGCCCCAAGCTCTACACGCGTTATGGCTTCAAGGATGCGTTCAACCCCAGCTTCACCTTCACCGATGCGGGTTTACGCTCCGGCGCGGTCGATCCGGCCCATGGCTGGATCGCGAACGACTATCTTGGTATCGATCAGGGGCCGATCCTTGCGATGATGGAAAATCATCGCAGCGGCTTCGTGTGGCAGGTGATGCGCAAGAACCCCCACATCGTCCGCGGGCTCAAGCGCATCGGTTTCGCAGGCGGCTGGCTCGACAAGACGAAGCCGGAGTGAGGTTTCCCGGCCTTCGCCGGGGGGCGGATCAGCAACCTTTCCCGATACAAAGGTCCGCAACCACCGGATAATGATCCGATGGCAGCTTGCCGCCATTTTGATCGGTCAGCGTCGCGTGGCGCAGCACCGTCACATCGTCGGTGACGAAAATATGATCGATCGGGCTCGGCTCCATCTGTGCGATCTTGAACGCGGTGAAGGTGCCGAGCGGGCCGTAATGCGGCGTGCGGCTGATGATGCGGCTATCGCGGAGTGCGCCTAGGCCCGGCTCGATGATCGCGGCGTAGGGATTGCTCGTCGCGGGGCTGTTGAAATCGCCCATCAGCACTGCGGTTTCGCCCGCCTTGCGCTGCCCGTCGATCCAGCCGCGGATCTGGCGCGCGCTTTCCTGGCGCGCGATCTCGCCGATATGGTCGAAATGGGTGTTCACGACGAGCAAACTGCGTTTCGCCGTCCGGTCTTTCAGCCGCGCCCAGGTCGCGATCCGCGGAAGCGCCGCGTCCCATCCCTTGCTCGGCATATCGGGCGTCGGCGACAGCCAGAAGGTCCCCGATCCGACGAGGGCGAAGCGATCGCGGCGGAAACCCAGCGGAGAATATTCGCCCTTCTCCTTGCCGTCGTCGCGCGCGACTCCAACGAACTGATAGGCGGGGAGGTCCGCCTCGACCGCCTGCTTCTGGTGCTGCAGCACCTCCTGCATGCCCACGAAATCGGGCGCCTGATAGGCAACGAGCGCGGTCAGCGCCGTGCGCCGGTGCGGCCAGGCATTCTCTCCGTCCGACGCAAGGTCGAGCCGGATATTATAGGTCATCGCCGCATAATGATCGGCGCGCTCTTTCGCCGCGGCGGGCAGCGCGAACAGCGCAGCGGCGGCGAGGATCAGGCGTCTTTTCATCCGAGATTTCCCCCGTTTGAGGCGATCACACTGCTGTAGAAACGCGCGCTGCGCTTGGGCGTGCGGACCTGCGTTTCATAATCGACGTGGACGATGCCGAAGCGCTTTGAAAAGCCCAGCGACCATTCGAGATTGTCTAGCAGCGACCACGCCATATAGCCGCGCACGTCGACGCCCTTCTTGATCGCGTCGCCGATCGCCGAGATGTGCGTGCGCAGATAATCGCAGCGCAGCGGATCGTCGATCCCGTCGGGCCCCGCGGTTGGCGGATCGTAAAAGGCCGCGCCATTTTCTGTGATATAGACCGGGATGTCGCCATAAGTGTCGCGGAACCAGACGAGCGTGTCGGTCAGCGCGGGCGGATGGACTTCCCAGTCGGTCGTCGTGTGCGTCGCAATCTGCCGTACCGGCGATGCGCCGACCGGCCACTGGTTCGGGTCGGCCTTCACGACGTTGCGCGTGTAATAGTTGATGCCGATGAAATCGACCGGCTGGCAGATCGCCTTCAAATCCTCCGCCGGCCATTCAGGCCAGGCCTCGCCAAACACCTCGGCGAGTTCGGCGGGATAACTGCCCTTCAGCGCGGGGTCGAGATATTGGCGGTTCATATAGGCATGCGCGCGTGCGGTCGCGGCAATGTCTTCGGGGCTGTCGCTCGCCGGATATTTGGGTTCGATATTGACGACAAGGCCGATCTCGTGCGCGCCTTCGCTGCGATATGCCTCGACCGCTGCGCCATGCGCGCGCATCAGATTGTGGCTCGCAATCGGCGTTTCGAACAGGTTGCGGTGTCCCGGCGCCAGCGCGCCGTGGAGGTAGCCGCCGTCGGTGATCACCCAGGGCTCGTTGAGCGTCACCCATTTCTTTACGCGCCCGTCGAGCCGGCGGTACATCACCGAGCCGTAGTCCGCGAACCACGCCGCGATCTCGCGGTTGAGCCAGCCGCCCTTGTCGTCGAGCGCCGCGGGCAGGTCCCAATGGTGCAGCGTCAGCAGCGGTTCGATATCGTTCTTCAGCAATTCGTCGACCAGCCGCTCATAGAAATCCAGCCCCGGCTCGTTCACGCGGCCGATCCCTTCGGGCAGCACGCGCCCCCAATTGACGCTGAAGCGATAGGCTTTCAGGCCCAGTTCCTTCATCAGCGCGACGTCGGCGGGCATGCGGTTATAATGGTCGCACGCCACGTCGCCGGTGTCGCCCTTGACCGCCATCAGCCGCGGGTCGTGGCTGAACCGCTGCCAGATGCTCGCGCCCGCGCCGTCGGCGAGCGGCGATCCTTCGATCTGATAGGCGGCGGTCGCCGCGCCCCACAGGAAATCGTCGGGGAAGACACTCTTGCTCATTTTTTGTCCTTGTTGGTGATCGTTGGCGAGGAAAGTTTCTGCTCGAGCAACCAGGAGTAGAGCGCCGGGTTGTCATAAGCGGGATCCCAGGCGTTGTGGCCGAGGTCGGGATAGATGGTCAGGCGGACCTTGCGGCCGCCGCATGCGCGGATTGCCCGCGCCATGGCGAAACTGCCTTCGGGGATGACGACATCGTCGCGGTCGCCGTGAAACGCCCAGACGGGCAGGTCCATCAGGCGGCACGCCTCGCCCGGATTGCCGCGCCCGGCGACCGCGGCGACGGCGGCGAAGCGTTTCGGCTCGGCGATCGCCCAGCGCCAGCTGGCATGGCCGCCGCGGCTAAGGCCGGTAAGGTAAATGCGCGCCGGATCGACGCGATAATTCTTCGCGATATGGTCGACCAGCCGGTCGAGCTTGCCGATATCCCAATCCTGATCGGCGCCGAGCAAGGGCGAGACGGTGAGGAAGGGAAAAGCCGGGTCGCGCTCGGCGATCTTCGGCGGCCCGTGAACCTTCACCTTCGCGACATCGTCGCCGCGCTCGCCCGAGCCGTGGAGGAAGACCAGCAGCGGATATTGCTTCGCCGTGTCGGTCAGATAGCCCTTCGGTACGAACAGCTGATAGGGATAATTGCCCGCCTCGATCGGCTGCTGCGGCGTCTGCCCTTCGACCGGCACGGGCGCTTTTGTTTTTGCAACGACGGGCGAAGCGGCGAGGGCAAGCCCCAGCAACGCCGCGGTCCAATATGTCATACGTCTGTCCTTTTTGGAATGGCTCATCCCTTGACGCTCCCGGTCAGCAGGCCGGTCAGGTAAAAGCGCTGGAGCGCGAGAAACAGGAGGAGCACGGGCAGGGTGGTGATGACCGCACCCGCCATCATCAACTCATTATCCTGCACATGCTGGCGGCTCATCGCCGCGAGCGCGACGGGCAGCGTGTAGAGATCCTGATCGGCGAGGATGATCAGCGGCCACATGAAATCATTCCAGCTGCCGAGGAAGACGAACAGCGCAAGCGTCACGACGATCGGCGTCAGGATGGGCAGGACGATGCGGCGCAGGATCTGCGCTTCGCTCGCGCCGTCGATGCGTGCCGCCTCGAGCATCTCGTCGGGGATCGACAGGCAATATTGGCGGACGAGGAAGATCCCGAAAATCCCCGCGAGCCAGGGCACAAGCGCGCCGGCATAGCTGTTGACCAGCCCCATCGCCTTGAGCTCGAGGAACAGTGGCAGCATCCCGATCTGCCCCGGCACCACGAGCGCAGCGACGAGCAGGCGGAAGGTCGCGTCGCGGCCCTTGAAACGCAGCTTGGCAAACGCATAGCCGGCGGGGATTGTAAAGAGCAGCGCGAGACCGGTCGCGAGCGTCGAGACAAGCAGGCTGTTCGCAAGGAAACGCCCGATGCCGAAGGTGCCGAACAACATGCGGTAATTGTCGAGGCTCGGATCGCCCGGCAGCAAGGGCGGCGGGAATTGCGATGCCTCGCCGCGCGCCATGAAGCTGACCGAGAGCATCCACAGCAAGGGCGCAATCGTCAGCAACGCGACCAGCGCGGCGAGCAATGTCACGGACCAGCGGCGCAGGCTCATATCGCGCCGCTCCGCCTGGCCAGCCTCAGCTGCACCAAAGTTACCGCCAATATGCAGAGGAACAGCAGGAACGCGACCGCTGCGCCCGACCCGAGGTTCCACCATTTGAACCCCTCCTCATACATGAAATAGAGGATGGTGACGGTCGACTGGGCGGGACCGCCCTGCGTCATCACATAGGGTTCGGCGAACAGCTGGAACATCCCCGCGACGGTCAGCACGGACACCAGCAGCACCGTCGGCGCAATCGCGGGCAGGGTGACATGCCGCAGGCGCGTGAACCAGCCCGCGCCGTCGATCCGCGCCGCCTCGTCGAGCTCGCGCGGCACCGTCTGCAGCGCGGCGAGAAAGATGATCATATTATAGCCGAAGGTCTTCCACCCGACGAAGATCAGGATCGCGGGCAGCGATGCCTGCGGGCTGCCCAGCCAGTCAACCGGTCCGATGCCGAACAGCGAGAGCAGATAATTGACGAGGCCGTAGCGCGTGTGGAGCAGGTAACGCCATACCACCGCGGTGGCGACGAGCGTCGTCACATAGGGCGCAAACAGCGCAACGCGCCACACTGGCCGCCATTTCAGCCAGCGCGAATTGACGAGCATCGCAGCGAACAGCGACAGCGCGACGATGAAGGGCAGGCCAAAGCCGACGAACAACAAGGTGTTCGTTACCGCCTTCCAGAACAGCGGGTTGCCGATCAATCTTTCGTAATTGTCGAAGCCGACAAAGCGCAGATTGCCGATATCGGCGAGCGCATAAATGTCGAAATCGGTGAAGCTCAAAAAGAGCGAGGCGATCGCCGGCAGGACGAAAAAAAGGCAAATCGCTGCAAGGGCGGGCGAGGCCATTGCCCAGCCCGCGCGTGCTTCTCCTGCTCGCCGGGCGACGCCCGCGTTTTCGCTGATCAGCCGCGGCGCGCTCACAGTGCGCGTCCCTTCTCCAGCATCCAGCGCCGTTTCTCGAGCAGGCGGTCGGCGCGAAGGTCGATCTCTTTCGCGGCTTCGTCGACGCTATACTGGCCGCGCACCATACGCTCGGCGACGATCTGCATCTCAGTGACGATGCGTTCCCATTCAGGCACTTTCGGCAACGCGGTGGCGTGGTCGAGCTGCGTCGCAAAGGGCATAACGATCGGATCGTCCGCCAGCCCCGCTTTGGCCCATACCGACCGCCGGGCGGGCAGGTCTCCCGTCAGTTGCTGGAACTTCAGTTGCGCGGCGGGCGCCATCAAACGCGACACCAGATCCCATGGGGCATCGCCATGGTCGCTGCCCGCAAACACGACCAGGCTCGATCCGCCGGGTGCGGCCGATCCAATGCCCCCGGGGCCAGGGTTGGGCGCGGTTGCCCAACTGTCCTGCATGGCGGGGGCGAGGCGCGTTTTCATGTCGCCGATCGTCCACGGGCCGGACAGAAAGACGCTGAAATAGCCCTTCGCAAATTCGTCCCACAGGTTCGAAATCTGCGCCGATGACGCGAGCGGGGCGAGGCCGTCGTCGAACAGCGATTTATAGAAAGCGAGAGCAGCTTTGAACTCGGGATCCGAAAAGGCGCCGCGCGCGCCCTCGTCGCGCAACATTCGCGCGCCCGCCGACAGCGCCAGCGTCGTCAGTTGCTCATATTCGTTAAGCGGATAGAGCAGGGCATAATTGCCCGCGCCGGCCTGGCCCTTCACCTTGCGCAACGCCGTCTTCCATCCGGTCCAATCCGTTGGCGGCGCGTCATATCCGGCGCGTGCGAACAGGTCCTTCCGGTAAAATTGCAGCCGCGTATCGACATACCAGGGGATCGCCCATGTCCGCCCGGCGATGCGGTTCGTGTCGACCACGGCACCGAACTGATCGTCGAGCAGTCCCAGCGCATGCCCCGGAACCGGCGCAATCGCCCCGATCGCAGCCAGCTCGGCGATCCAGCTGTTGCCGACCTGCCCGACGGTGGGCAGCGATCCGCCGGCAAAACCGGTGAGCAGCTTTTCGTGCGCGGCGGTCCATGGCAGCGGCTGTACCGTCACCGGCGGCGCACCGGCGGGCCAGTCGATGACTTTGAGCAGTTCGGGCAGGCTCGCTGCCTCATTGCCCATCGCCCAGACGGTCAGCGCAGCGTCACCGCGCGCGCTGCGCGCGCTGCGCGCGCTGCAACCGCCGAGCAGCGAGGCAAGCGGCAATGCCGCCAGCGCGCCCGTCATGTGGCGCCGCGTCAGCCGCATCTGGCGCCGCCGTCCGTCATAGCGGTGCAGCGCTCCCGGTGGTTCCCCGCTCGACCAGCTCGGGCGTCAGGATCGTGGCGCTTGCGCTGCCCAGCGTTTCGCCGCGCAGGATGCGCAGCAACATCATCATCGCGGTCGAACCCAGCCGGTCGATCTTGACCTGCATCGTCGACAGCGAGGGGTTCAGATGCCGCGCGAGCGGGATATCGTCGAATCCTGCCACCATGACGTCACGGGGAACCGACTTTCCTGCCTTGGCGAGTTCTGCGATCAGCCCGACGGCCATCTGGTCGTTGGCGGCAAATACGGCATCGGCGGGGAGCTGTCCCTGCACCAGCATGCGCCCGGCCTCGGCGCCGCTTTCCTCTGAAAAGTCGCCAGGCAGGATCGCGGGATTGGAGATTTTAGCGATCTTGGTCATCGCGTCGACAAAGCCGCGCTGGCGGTCGCGCGCGTCACGATTATGCTTTGGCCCGGCGATATGGACGACCTGTCGCGCACCGCGGCCGAGCAGCGCCTCGGTCATCGCGTATGCGCCATGATAATTGTCGACCGCCACGAACGGCAGGTCGAGCGTTCCCGCATCATAGTTGAGCAGCACGGTCGGCAGGACGGGGTCCAGATAACCCGACAGCAGTTCGGGCTTCACGTCGGGCGGCATCACGAGCAGCCCGTCGACACGCCCGCGCATGGCCGCGATCGCCGCTGCGGTTTCGTGCGTGCTGCCGTGCATGTTGCCGAGCAGCAGATGCATGCCCGATTCATGCGCGACCAGGTCGATACCGCGGATGATTTCAGAGAAGAATTCACCGAACAGGTCGGGCAGGATGACCCCGACGGTATCGGTCTTGCGCCGCGTCAGGCTACGCGCGCCGCTATGCGGAACAAAGTTGAGCTTTTTCACCGCCGCCATCACGGCGGCTTTGGTCGGGGCGGTGACATTGCTGTGACCGTTGATCGCGCGCGACGCCGTGGCGACCGAAACTCCCGCTTCGCGGGCGACGTCTCTCAATGTAGCCATATCGTCCGCCCCTCTTTGCTCCGCCCATATTGCTTTTGATCGCGCGGGGCCTCTGCTGCGACTCTGTCTTGGCCGGGGCTGCCGCGCGCGGAAACGTTCACAAGGTAACCGGTTACACGATCAAAAGGCAAGGTCATTCCGGCGCGCCCATGCGCAGCGCGGCGCCATGGCCGTCGAACAGGTGGAGACGGTCGGGCGGCAGCAGCGCGGTGACCTTTTCGCCTTCGCACAGGCTGCCGTCGTCGCGCAGCTGGCATGCGATCGGTTCGCTTCCGTCGCTGCCTCGTAGATGCACCGTGACGAGACCGCCGAGCCGCTCGATGAAGCTGACGGTGAAGGCGAGCCCCCCCGGTGCTTCGCCGATCCGGATATCTTCGGGCCGGATGCCGATCGATATCGACGTCCCGGGGCGCAGCGATGGCGCGGTAGGGGGCAGGGCGATGCTGCGCCCGTCAGCCAGTTCGGCCAGCCCGGCATCTCCGACCACGGCCGCGAATATGTTCATCCGCGGCGTCCCCAGGAACTGGGCAACGAAGATGTTCGCCGGGCGGGCGTAAAGCTCGCGAGGACTCCCGACCTGCTCGATCCGTCCGTCGCGCAGCACAATGATGCGGTCGGCGAGGGTCATCGCCTCGACCTGGTCGTGGGTGACGTACAGCGTCGTGGTGCCCAATTGCCGGTGCAGGCTCGCAAACTCGTACCGCATCCGCACCCGCAGATCGGCGTCGAGGTTCGACAAGGGCTCGTCGAACAGGAATATCTGCGGCTGGCGCACGATTGCACGCCCGATCGCGACGCGCTGGCGTTGCCCGCCCGACAGCGCCGCCGGCTTGCGGTCGAGCAGCGTCTCGATATTCAGGATTCCCGCCGCGCGGCCAACGGCTTCATCGATCTCAGCCTGGGATGCCTTTGCGATCTTCAGGCCAAACGCCATATTCTCGCGGACCGTCAGATGCGGATATAACGCATAGCTCTGGAATACCATCGCGATGCCCCGCTCCGACGACGGCAGGTGGGTGACGTCGCGCTCGCCGATGACGATGCTGCCGGCGGTCAGGTCTTCCAGTCCCGCGACCGCCCGTAGCAGCGTCGATTTCCCGCATCCCGACGGGCCGACAATCACGGTGAATTCGCCGTCGGCAACGTCGATCGAAACACCCTTCAGCACCTCGGTCTCGCCAAAGCTTTTGCGGGCATCGCGGATCGACAGTGCGGCCATGGATTCCTAACCTCTCTTGCGCGCCGTCGTCAGTGAACCGTCACGCCGGCGTTCGCCTGACGTGCGGGTGCCCGGCCGGCGGCGATCGCGAAGATGCACAGCGCGATGTAGCAGGCGGCCGGCAACGCCAGCGCGGCGGCATAACCCACCGCGTCCGACAGATGTCCGGCGAGATAGGGAATCGCCGCGCCGCCGACGATCGCAGTGCACAGCAGCCCCGACGTCGCCTCGGCGCGGGCGGTCGACCGTTCGAGCGTCAGCGTGAAAATCACAGGGAACATGATCGAGTTGAAGAGGCCGATCGACAGCGCCACAAAGCCGCCGCTCACCCCGCCGACAAACACGACATAGAGGCAGAGCAGCGCCGCTATCGTTGTCGCCGCCGCGAGCATCTTCGCCGCGGAGAAACGCGCCAGCAACACCGATCCGATCGCGCGGCCGACCATCGCGCCGCCCCAGTAAAAGGCGACCGCCTTGCCCGCTTCCTGCAGCGATACGCCCGGGACGCCGTCGCTGCCCATGAACCAGCCGAGCATCGGCACGCCGAACGCCGCGTCCGACTGGCCCCAGACGGAATCGCTGTTCAGGAACAGCGTCATCTGCGTCCCGATCGCGACCTCGGCGCCCACATAGAGGAAGATGGCCAGCCCGCCGAGCAGCGCCCAGCGCGACGAGAACGCCTCGCGGATCAGTTCGGCCATTCCGGCGCGTGCGCCGATCGGGGCGGGCGGCACCGCTTCGTTGACGATCCGGCGGCTGAACCAGAAGAAGAGCAGAAGTGCGACGATCAGCCCGCAGATCCAGAAATAGGCGCTGTCGATCCCTGCGAGCGCCTGCGCGCGCACCGCGTCGGTGACGACCGTGCCCGGCTTGACCTCGACGCCCTCCAGGAACAGGTGCGCGCCGATCAGGGGGCCGAGGAAGGTGCCGAAGCTGTTGAAGGTCTGGCTGAAGGTCAGGCGAAAGTGGCTGCGTTTCGGATCGCCGAGTGCCGCCGCAAGCGGATTGGCCGCGACCTGCAAAATCGTGATGCCGCTCGCAAGAATGAACAGCCCCGCAAGGACGAGCGGATAGACCGCGAGGTTCGCCGCCGCGAGCATGACGAGACAGCCGACGACCATCGTCGACAGTGCGGTCAGGATCGATGGCACCGAATGGAAACGCGCGATGAGGGCTGCGGCGGGGAAGGACATCAGGCCATAAGCGATAAAGAAGGCCGAGGCCGACAATTGCGCCTCGGCATCGCTCAGCGTGAAAATGCCCTTCACCGCAGCGACGAGCGGATCGATCATCGAGGTGATGAAACCCCAGGCAAAGAAAAGCACCGTGACCGCGGCAAAGGCCGCCATGGCATTCGACCGTCCGCCACCATTGGCGGGCGCCTGACCGGGCACGTCCATTCCAAATATCCTCTTCACCGAAACTATGTTATCCAGCGGGTCTAACGGGGCGTCGTATCCAATGCAACCGGTTACATGTGCCCTATCCGGGGCTGCTTCAGGGCAGGATTCCTGGTCACGCGAAATATTCGTTCGCCCCACTGGCGCGCGCGGGCCCGACTGGTTACATGGGCCGCCACCAAACGAATCGCGTGTGCCGCCCTGAAATTCGGGGCTGGCGCCGCCCGCACCAGAAAGTGGCACCAATGGAAATCATCACCGGCCTGACCTTCGACGATGTGCTGCTGGTGCCCGGGGCATCGGACATCCTGCCATCGGATGCGAATTTGTCGACGCAACTGACCAGCGAAATCAACCTCAACATCCCCATCCTGTCCTCTGCGATGGACACGGTGACCGAGGCCGACATGGCGATCCTGATGGCGCAGATCGGCGGCATCGGCGTGCTCCACCGCAATCTGACGATCGAGGAACAGGCGGCCGCGGTGCGGCAGGTCAAGCGCTTCGAAAGCGGTATGATCGTCAACCCGATCACGATCACCCCCGACGCGCCGCTCTCCTATGCGACCGCGCTGATGGACCAGCACAAGATTTCGGGCATCCCCGTCGTAGAAACCGGCGGCCGGCTCGTCGGCATCCTCACCCACCGCGATGTGCGCTTCGCCGCCAATCCGGGGCAGCCGGTGCGCGAGCTGATGACCGCCGACAATCTCGCTACCGTGCGCCCGGGCGTCGGGCAGGACGAAGCGCGCAAGCTGCTGCATCAGCGCCGCATCGAAAAGCTGCTCGTCGTCGACGATGATTATCGCTGCATCGGTCTGATCACGGTCAAGGACATGGAAAAGGCGATCAACTTCCCCGATGCGACCAAGGACGGCACCGGCCGCCTGCGCGTCGCCGCCGCCACCAACACGGGGGATTCGGGGATCGAACGCGCCGAGGCGCTGCTTGATGCCGAATGCGACCTGATCGTCGTCGATACCGCGCATGGCCACAGCAAGGGCGTGGGCGAGACTGTCGCGCGGATCAAGAAGCTGTCGAACCGCGTACAGGTTCTTGCCGGCAACGTCGCGACCGGCGACGCAACCCGCGCGCTGATCGATGCGGGTGCCGACGGTGTGAAGGTCGGCATCGGTCCCGGATCGATCTGCACGACGCGCGTCGTCGCAGGCGTCGGCGTCCCGCAGCTCACGGCGATCCTCGACAGCGTCGAGCAGGCCGCAAAGCTGGGCATTCCGGTTATCGCCGACGGCGGGCTGCGCACCTCGGGCGATATCGCCAAGGCACTCGCGGCGGGCGCATCGTGCGTGATGGTCGGCTCGCTGCTCGCCGGTACCGCCGAAGCGCCGGGTGAAACCTTCCTGTTCCAGGGCCGCACCTATAAAAGCTATCGCGGCATGGGCAGCGTCGGGGCGATGGCGCGCGGCTCGGCCGACCGCTATTTCCAGCAGGATATCAAGGACCAGATGAAGCTGGTCCCCGAAGGTATCGAGGGCCAGGTGCCGTTCAAGGGCCCGGCGAAGGACGTGATCCATCAGCTTGTTGGCGGTGTGAAGGCGGCGATGGGTTATACCGGCAGCCGCACGCTCAAGGATCTGCGCGAGCGCGCAAAGTTCGTGCGGATCACCAACGCGGGTCTGCGCGAAAGCCATGTACACGACGTCGCGATCACGCGCGAGGCGCCGAATTATCCGGTGGGTTGAGGTTTCTGTTTCGTCATTGCGAGGAGCAAAGCGACGAAGCAATCTCCAGCCCTCTACCTCAGGCTCTCTCGGCAGCTGGAGATTGCTTCGCTGCGCTCGCAATGACGAATAGAAAGAAGCCGCAAATATGACTCCCGCCGCCCGCGTTCAGACCGCTATCGAAATCCTCGACGTCATCGCCGCCGCGGCGCGCGATGGCGGTGCCCCCGCCGACACGATCTTTGCCGAAGCGATGCGGGCACGCCGCTATGCCGGGTCGAAGGACCGCCGCGCGATCCGGGGTCTCGTCTATGACGTGATCCGCGGTGTGCGGTCGGCGCCCGCGTCGGGCCGCGCCGCGATGCTCGCGCTCGCCGACGGAGACCCGGAGCTTGCCGCGCTGTTCGACGGCGCATCCTATGGCCCGGCGGTGATCGACGCCGACGAACCGCGCGCCGAAACCGGGATCGCCACCACCGCGCTGATGAAACTATTCGACCCGCTGGTAGGCAAGGCAGAGCGCAAGGCGATGCTGCAGCGGGCACCGCTCGATCTGCGCGCGAACCGCTTGCGCTCGAGCCGCGACGAACTGGCAATGATCTTTCCCGACGGCGAGGCGATCGCCGGCCTGAGCGACGGTTGGCGCCTGCCCGGCGAAACCGCCGCGGTCCAGAATAGCGCCTATGCCGAGGGGCAGTTCGAGGTGCAGGACGCCGCGAGCCAATTTGCCGCCGCCGCGCTTGGCGCTGAAGCCGGACAGGTTGTCATCGACCTGTGTGCCGGCGCCGGCGGCAAGACGCTCGCGATCGCTTCGGCGGCAAACGACGAAGCCGTGATCCTCGCTTGCGACACCAACCGCGCCCGGCTTCAGCAACTGGCGCCGCGCGCGCACCGCGCCGGGGCCACGGCGATCGAAACGCTGCTGCTCAATCCGGGGCAGGAACGCGCGATGCTCGCCGACCGGATGGGCAAGGCCGATCGCGTGATCGTCGATGCCCCCTGTTCGGGTAGCGGCACGTGGCGGCGCAGCCCCGAACTGCGCTGGCGCTCGACCCCCGCGCGGCTCGACCGGCATGTCGCCGATCAGGCGAAACTCATGGACATCGGCGCCGATCTAGTGGCGCCCGGCGGCAAACTCCTCTATGCTGTGTGCTCGATCATCACGCGCGAGGGGCGGGCACAGGTGGACGATTTTCTGAAGCGGCATCGCGGCTGGACGGCCGACGCCGACATTCTGCCGGACGGCATCGGCCGCGCTGCGGGCAGCGGCTTTCTGTTCACCCCGGGTCATGACGGCTGCGACGGATTTTTCCTCGCACGACTGACGGCGCCATGTTAGCATCCTCCCCAATGAAGCGATGGGAGAATGCGATGCGTGTCGGCTTTCTGGCTCTAACTGCGGGTGTCATTCTCGCCAGCCTGCCCACGGCATCCGACGCGCAGCGCGCCGACAATGACATCTTCCCGCGCTCGATCGCGCTCCAGCATGACGGGGAAAAGGCACAGGAAGCGGGCGATCTCGACGCGGCGATCGGGCTGTACGAATCGGCGCTCGCCGCCGATCCGCGCAATCGTTCGGCAATCATCGCGCTGGCGCAGGTTGCGCGCGCACAGGGGCTGCCGGGCAAGGCGATCGGCCTTTATCGCGAGGCGCTCGTCCTTGAACCCAACGACATTGTGGCGCTGACCGGACAGGGCGAAGCGCTCGCCGACAAGGGCGCGCTCGAGCTCGCGCGCGAAAAACTGGCCGAAGCGCAACGCGTCTGCAGCGAAAAATGCCCGCAGGTCGCGGCACTCGAAAAGACGATCGCGTCCAGCGCCTCGAAACGCGTCGTCGCGGCCGAAGTGCTGGTACCCAAGCCGGTCGTCGCGACCGTTGGCGCGACAAGCAACCAGAACTGATTTGTTTATCAGGCGCCGAGGGTCCGCGCCAGTTGGACCCATTCGGCAACGCTGACGGTCTCCGCACGGCGCGTCGGGTCGATCCCCAGAGCTTCCGCGGCGGCAACCGCGCCCTCGACACCCTTCAGGCTCTGCCGCAGCATCTTGCGCCGCTGGCCGAAGCCTTGTTCGGTCAGCTTCGACAGCCGTTTCGGGTTCACCCCCTCGGGTTGCCCGGCGGGGGTCACATGGACGATCGCCGACATCACTTTCGGCGGCGGGGTGAAGGCCGATCGATGGACCTTCATCGCGATTTTCGCATTCGACCGCCACTGCGCAAGAACCGCCAGCCGGCCATAGGCGTTGCCGCCGACCGGCGCGATGATGCGCTCGGCGACCTCGAGCTGGAACATCAAGGTCAGCGATATCCAGCGCGGTGGCCATTGCGCTGGCTCCAGCCAGCGAGTGAACAGCGCCGTGCCGACATTGTAAGGCAGATTGGCGACGATATGATAAGGCGCCCCGCCCGTCAGCGCGTCGACATCGACCGTCATGGCATCGTCGGCGATCACCGTCAGTTGCCCGGGAAACGCCTCGCCCAGCTCTGCTAGCAGCGGCAGGCAGCGGTCGTCGCGCTCGACTGCGATCACCTTCGCGCCGGCGCGCAGCAGCGCCCGTGTCAGTCCGCCCGGACCCGGCCCGACCTCGAACACCGTGGCGCCATCGAGATCGCCGGGAATCGCCGCAATGCGATCGAGCAACTGTTCGTCGAACAGGAAATTCTGCCCCAGCGCCTTGCTCGCCTGCAACCCATGCGCGCGCACTATTTCGCGGAGCGGGGGTAACGGAAGCTTGGGCAGGGCCATCACTTCGCTGGCGCGCAATTGCGCTCGCGGGCCAGCGCCATCCTTGCGGCCATCGCGATCGCCGCGATCGTCGGCCCCGGATCGGCCTGGCCAGTGCCCGCGATGTTGAACGCCGTGCCATGGTCGGGCGAGGTACGGATAATCGGCAGGCCGAGGGTAAGATTGACCCCGTCGTGGAAATGCAGCGCCTTGAACGGCGTCAGCGCCTGATCGTGATAGGCGCACAGCAGCGCGTCATAGCGTGCGCGTATCGCGGGCGCGAACAGGCCGTCGGACGCGAGCGGGCCGTCGACGACGATCCCTTCCTCGGCCAGCTGCGCTACCGCAGGCGCCATGACCCGTTCTTCTTCGTCGCCGAGTTGTCCACTCTCGCCCGCATGCGGGTTCAGCCCGGCGAGCGCGATGCGCGGCGTCTCGATGCCGAAATCGCGGCGCAGACCCCGCGCGACGATCCGCGCCTTGGCCACGATCAGTTCGATCGTCAGCCGTTCGGGTACCTCGGAAAGCGGAATATGCACCGTCAATGGCACGACGCGCAGGCTGGGCCCCGCCAGCATCATCACCGCGTTGGTCGCCGTGACGCCGCAGCGTTCGGCGATGAATTCGGTCTGTCCCGGGTGCGTATAGCCGATGCTGTGGAGGGCATATTTCGACACCGAACCGGTGACCAGCGCCGAACTCGCCTGGTTGCGCGTCAGCCCGATGCCTGTCTCGAGCGCGTGGAGTGCGCATGTCGCACCTGCGGGGGTCGGCTGGCCGGGGACCAGCGGGCCGCTGTCCTCAAGGTGCCAGACGGGCAGTGCGGTATCGAAGGCCTGTCCGACCTCGTCCATATCGCCGACGCGAGCGACGGGGCCGTTCCATACAGCTTCGATTGCGGCGATATCGCCGATGGCGACGAACGGCGGCAGATCATTTTCAAGGCGCGCCGCCCAGGCGCCGGCGGTCACTTCGGGTCCGACGCCGGCCGGGTCACCCATGGTGACCGCGATCGGACGTCGATTATGATCGTCCGTCATCAGCTATATTCGATCACGGCATCCCGGCGCAGGTCGCGCAGATAGCGCTGGGCCCGCTTGTTGACCTTGTCATCCAGCAGTTTCTTTTCAATCTGCTCGAGATCGGGGGCCGTCGCGGTCTGGGGCATGTCGCGGCCGCACAGCACCAGGACGCTGACGCCTTCGCTTGCGGCGCCGAACGGTTGCGTTGTCTGTCCGATCTGCAGGCTGGCGAGGGTCGACTGCAACGGGGCCGGCAACGCGCGCATCTCGATGTTGTCGCGTGAAACGACGTTGGCGCCAAGGCTCTGTGCGACTGCGTCGGCTGCGCCGCAGCCGGCGATGCCGCGTGTCTTTTCGGCGAACTGGCTCGCCAGTTCGGACGCCTTCGCCGGTGTGGTACCCGCCGGGAAGTCGAGCGAAATCTGCTTCAGGCTGAGGATCGCGTCGCGCGGATCGGCGGTCAGCACCTGGCGCCGGTCGATCATCAGCATGATCGAGATGCCGCCCGGCACTTCGATCGGGCCGACGAGCTGGCCCGGCTGCATCTGCGTCGCTGCTTCGCCCATCGAACCGGGCAACTGGCCGGCCTTAACCCAGCCGAGGTCGCCGCCGACAACAGCAGTCGATGCTTCCGAAAACTGACGCGCGTAGGCGGCAAAGCTGCCGCCGGCCTGCAACGCCTGGATGATCTTCTTGGCATTCTCGGTCACCGCCGCGGCGGTTTCGGGCGTCGCCGACAGATAGATCTCGCCAAGATGGAACTCGTCCTGGCCTTTGGTCTCATTCATCTGATCGACGACGATCTTGACCTCTTCGGTCGACACGTTGGTCGTCGACTGAATGTTGCGCGACAACAGGCGATCCCATGCGAACTCGCCGCGGATCTGCTGCTTCACCGCCGCCGCCGACGAGCCTTTGGACGTCAGATATTTTGAAAACTGGTCGGGTGTCTGCTTGAAGCGCGTCGCGAGCCGGGCGAACTGGTCGTTCACGACATTCTCGTCGATCGTGATATCGGCCGCCTTGGCTTCCTGGATCTGCAATTTTTCGTCGATCAGGTTGCTGAAGACCTGACTGCGCAACCGCTGGATTTCCTCCGGCGGAAGCTCAACATTGTTATTTGCGATGCGGATCAGCGCCATGCGCTGTTCGATATCGGTCGCCGTGATGATCTCTCCATTCACCGTGGCGGACGGGCGATAGACATTCGGCTTTGCATCGCCGAAAATCTGCACATTGCCTGGGATGTTGAGGCTGGTCGTCGGGACGTCGCTGTCGGTTACGGTCTGGGCCAGCACGGGCGTTACGCCGGCGGCGGCCAAGGCGATCAGGCCGGTCATGGTCGAAAATTTGGTCATCTTTACCCTATTCGAGAAAGTCCGGACGCTCCGTATCAGCCGAAACGCCCGATGGTCCAGCGCAATCCGCCATAGTGACCGTTTGATGCCCGGATATAGCCCGCAGACACTGAACCTAGGCTGAGCGAACCAGCCTCAGAACCCGAGGTTGCGGAACGCAATGCGGAACGAGAAACTGTTGCCGCGCCGCGCATCGCCGGTATCGGCATAGTCGCGCCGCCAGGTCAGCGCGATCGACAGGCATTCGTCGTCATAGGCGACGCCGAGCCGGTGGCGAATCGGCTCGAACCCGTCGGCGCTGCTCAGCGGATCGTCGGTCTGTTGGGTCAAATCGACGATGGCCGATCCAAAGACCGACCAGTTTTTCGCCACCGCGACGCGTCCGCCGACGCGCGCTTCTTCGCGATCCTGCAGTTCTTCGCCAAGCAGCAGGATATCGCGGTTGAGCCGCGAATAGCCGAGCACGGCATAGGTCGAACGGCTGCCGATCGTCGCGTCGAATTCGTTGCGGCGGACCGCCAGATTGTCCTTGTCGAGCCGGAAGCGGTGGGTCAGGCGCAGGAAATCGCGATAAGCGACCGTCGTCCGTCCGACGATATCCGACGTGCGAGCCGTCAGCCCGGTGCCGTCGGGAAACAGGCTGGGCTTGTCCGACAGGCGATAGCTTTGCCCGACGACGCTGGTGACATTGAAACCCGGGCGGCTGAAATTCCATTCGACGCCATAGGTGATGCGCGCGCCATCCTCGAACCGGTCGTGGCCGTTGAAGCGGTTGATCGCGAACAGGTTGCTGTCTTCAAGGTCGAAGGCGCGCGAATCCTCGTTCGGGATGTCCAGATTTTTGATCGGCGGGGTTGCGACGATCTGGACGCGCGGGGTCAGCGTCTGCGTCCCGCCCATAAATTCGCCGATGAACGGCCAGCGCATGTCGGCGGCGATCGCGGCGATCCCGCGCGCCTGCCAGCCTGATTTCCCGCGGTAGCCGGGGATTGCGGTGAGCAGATTCTCGTCGCTGTGATAGACATCGCCGCGAACGAGCGCGGTCAACGTGACTTCCTGACCAAGCTTGGTCAGCCCGCGAAGGTTCCACTGTGCCCCTGCAAAGGCCCGCTGCGTATCCTGCCCGGCGGTGCGTCCGATCGCCAGCGTGTTCAGCTGCAACTCGAACTGCCCGCCAAAGATCGGATCGTCGAGCCGCTGACGGTAATCGATGATCGGCAGCGCGATCGCCTGCTGTCCCTGGACGTCGTTGACGCGCAGCGTCTGCGTTGCCCATCCGGCGATCGAGAGATAGGAGTTGCCGCCGATCCGCTCCAGCTCGAAAGTCGAGCGCAGCCGGTCGTCGCGGCTGATGTCATAGCGGCGCATGAAAGTGCGGTCGGTCGCGATGCGGCCCGAATATGTCAGGCTCCAATGCGGGTCGAACTGGAATTTGCCCGCGCTTTCCAGATAGCCGCGAAAGCGTTTCTGGCTGTCCGGATCCTCGCCGGTCAGCGGAACGAGTGAGCCATAGGTCGCATAGCCGTTAATCCGGAACGATCCGATATCGGTCAGCGCGCGAAACTCGCCTTCGATCATCGGCGCCGCGCTGGTGTAGATGTGCGGCGTGATCGTCGCGTCGCGGTCGGGTGCGAGCCGCAGATAATAGGGAACGGCGATTTCGAAGCCGTTGCTGCGGTCGAGCCGGACTTCGGGAACCAATATGCCACTGCTCGGCTCGTTATTGATCGAATGGCTGAGCCCGGGCAGCGGAATCAGCGGCAAACCGAAAATTTCGATCCGCGCGCCCTTGTATCGGACCTTGTTCTTTGCCTTGTCATACAGCACCCGGACGGCGCGCACTTGCCAGCTCGGGTTCTTGGGGCAGCCTTCATTATCCTCGACGGGACACGGGGTGTAGGCCGCGTTCTCCAGCTCGATATTGCCGTTGGCGAACCGGGTGCCCCGGATCGCCGCCAGCCGCGATCCATTGTCGAGCACGACCAGCATATTATCGACGACGCCGTCGCGCAGCGTATCGGTGAGTTCGATCTTGTCGCCGTAAGCCGTGTCGCCTTCGGGGTTTTTGATGACGACATTGCCCTCGGCGAAAACCTTGCCGGTCTTGCGGTCCCAGGTGACCTTGTCGGAGCGCATCTCGACCGCTTCGCGGTTCATCTGGACATTGCCCTCGGCAATGACGACTTCGCTTTCGCTATCGTAATTCAGATTATCGGCGGCGAAACCGATCTGGTCTTCGGCATTGACCGGGGGCGCGTCGGCGGTGGCCGGGGCAAGGTCGGGGGTTTGCAGGTCAGGCTGTGCCGTAACCTCTGCCGACGGGGTCGATTCTCCGTTGGTCTGGGCCAGCACCGGGCACGCGGCCAAGGCCGCGCCACTCGCCGTCGCCAGCCAGAACGGCCGCGCACGCGCCGCTTGTCGGAACAAAGCCCAGCTCATCTAAATTCTTTGTCCCACACCTGAATCTTGCGTCCTCCCGGCTTGGACCGGCAGCTTTGTTTTTGCAACTCGCAAGCGAACGCCCTATCGGTCCGCCACGTTCCAATCAATCATCGCATGAGAAAGTTAAGGCATGGACATTCAGTTTGTCGCGCAAATCGATGCGTCTGCCGACGTCGTCGCATTTCCGGTCCGCAAGGGCGAGGCCGGCGCGCTCGGCGCGCTACTCGGTGCGGCTGCCGCGCTGGCGCGCTTCGACGGCGCCGCGGGCGCGATCGCCGAGACCGCGGCCATCGACGGCGACCAGGCGAAGCGCCTGCTGCTCGTCGGTATAGGCGAAGGCAGCGAGCAGGACCTCGAGCGCGGCGGCGCTGCGCTGACGGCCAAGCTGCAAACGAGCGGCGCGACTGCGGTCCACGTCGATTTCGCCAGCACGGGCTCGAGCGATGCCGACGACGTCCTTGCGTTCGCGATGGGCGCACGTTTGCGTAACTGGCGCCTCGACACCTATCGCACGCGCCTCGCCGATACGGCGAAGCCGAGCCTGAAGACGGTGACGATCGCGTCTCCTCACGGCGATCTGTCCGGTCGCTGGGCCGAAAATGAGGCGATTGCCGAGGGTGTCGCGCTGACCCAGACGCTCGTCGCCGAGCCGCCGAACATCCTCTATCCCGAAAGCTTCGTAGAGCGTTGCCAGCATCTCGCCGACCTTGGCGTCGAGCTGGAAGTGCTCGACGAACGCCAGATGAAGGCGCTCGGCATGGGCGCGCTGCTCGGCGTCGCGCAGGGCTCGACCCGCCCGCCGCGCCTGCTCGCGATGCGCTGGAACGGCGGAAGTCCGGGCGATGCGCCGGTCGTGTTCATTGGGAAGGGCGTCACGTTCGATACCGGCGGCATCAGCATCAAACCTGCCGCAGGCATGGACATGATGAAGTGGGACATGGGCGGTGCGGGCGCCGTCGCGGGCGCGATCAAGGCGATCGCCGGCCGTAAGGCGAAGGCGAATGTCGTCGGCGTCGTCGGCCTCGTCGAGAATATGCCCGACGGCAATGCGATGCGCCCCGGCGACGTCGTCACCACCATGTCGGGTCAGACGGTCGAGGTGCTCAACACCGACGCCGAAGGCCGCCTTGTCCTTTGCGATGCGATCAGTTGGGCACAGAGCGCCTATAATCCTAAGGTGATCGTCGATCTTGCAACGCTGACCGGCGCGATGGTGATTTCGCTCGGCCATGAATATGCCGGCATCTTCGCCAATGACGACACGCTCGCGGCGGGCCTGCTCGCGGCGGGCGAGGTCAGCAACAACAAGCTGTGGCGTTTCCCGCTGTCGCCCGCCTACGACAAGCTGATCGACAGCCCGATCGCCGATATGAAGAATATCGGCCCGCGCGAAGGCGGGTCGATCACCGCGGCGCAATTTCTGAAACGCTTCGTCGATGAAGGTGTCGCCTGGGCGCATCTCGACATCGCGGGCACGGCATGGGCCGACAAGGACGGCGCGGTCTATGGCAAGGGCGCGACGGGCTATGGCGTCCGTCTGCTCGATCGCTACATCGCCGCCAATCACGAAGGCTGAGAAAAGCGGGGCAGGGGAGCATGGCGCGCGTCGACTTTTACCGGCTGACCCGCGACCCGGTCGAACGGGTGCTCCCCGCCCTCGCAACGCGTATATTGGCGAACGGCGACCGCCTTCTGGTGGTCGCCGCGCCTGCAATGCAGCGCCAGGCGATCGATGAGGCGCTGTGGACGCTACAGCCCGCCAGCTTCCTTCCGCACGGCCATGCCGGATCGCCCGACGAGGAGATCGAGCCGATCCTGATTTCGGGCACCCTCGACGTTTCGCCCCCCAATCGCGCGTCGCTCGTTGCGCTGGCCGACGGCGAATGGCGCGAGGAAGCCCTCGGCTTCGACCGCATCTTCCTGCTCTTCGACAACAGTCGCATCGACGATGCCCGCGCCCTCTGGCGTGCGCTCGCCGCCCGCGACGACGTCGACAACCGTTTCTGGAAACAGGACGAAAACGGTCGCTGGTCCGAAGGGCCCTGACGCTGCGGCGCTCTATCCTTGCAGTGCAGCAAAAGCGCGGCTAGAGGCGCGCCCATCACAAACCATAATAACGCAGGAGCTTCCCCCATGGCGGTCACTCGCACCTTTTCGATCATCAAGCCCGACGCCACGCGTCGCAACATCACCGGCGCCGTCACCAAGATGCTGGAAGAAGCCGGCCTCCGCGTCGTCGCGTCGAAGCGCATTCACATGACCCGCGAACAGGCCGAAGGCTTCTACGCGGTTCACAAGGAACGCCCCTTCTTCGGCGAACTCGTCGATTTCATGATCAGCGGCCCCGTCGTCGTCCAGGTGCTGGAAGGCGAAAATGCCATGCAGGCCAACCGCGACATCATGGGCGCGACAAACCCCGCGAACGCCGATGCAGGCACGATCCGCAAGGAACTGGCCGAAAGCATTGAAGCAAACACCGTCCACGGTTCGGATAGCGACGAAAATGCGGCGATCGAAATCGCCTATTTCTTCAAGCCCGAAGAAATCGTCGGCTGAGGCGTAAGCCTATGCTAATCAAAAGGGCGCCGGAGCGATCCGGCGCCCTTTTTGTTGGTTTTGGCAACGGATACAGGATGAAACCGGGCCCGATCTGCGTTGTCGTTGCGGGTCTGGCCCTGTCCGCGATGACGCCGGCCGAGGCTCCCGCCATTGCATCCTCCGAAGGAGTTTACCGGCTGCCCTATGCCGACGGAACGCGCGTATCTGTTTTCGATGATGCGGCAACGCACGGTCCACGGGGCGCGGTCGACCTCGTCGGCGAACCTCGCGGCGTCGATCGCCCCCACCGTATTGTCGCGGCCGCCGACGGGGTAGTCATGGCGATCGAGGAAAGCTTTTCCGAACAGCAAAGCGGCCGCGCTGCCGCCGACTGCCGCAACAATTATCTCTGGCTGTCGCACACCAATGGCGAATGGACGCTCTATTCGCATATGGCCGCGGGCAGCAGCAGCAGCGCCGGATTAAGGGTCGGCGGCCGTGTTCGCGCGGGGCAGTATCTGGGCGACGAGGCCGCCGTCGGATGCGCGATGCTGTCGCACCTGCACTTCGAGGTGGCGATTCCCCACGCCAAGACGCCGATCGACAAAGGCGGCTTCCTTACCGACAACGCCCTGCGTCAGCGCATTCGCGTCCCACGCTTTTGCGGCGTCATAGACAAAGCGGTGCGCAAGGACGCATTCTACACGGCCGCTGCCTGCCCTTAGGTCACAGTAACGGGCTCAGCGTCGCGAGCAGGTTTCGCCACAGCCGACGCAACATGCTGGCGCGAGCGATATCTTCGGCGGTCACCATGTCCGACTCTGCCAGATATTCGTCCTGCCGGGAGCGGATCTCGCCGACGAAACCGGGGTCGGCGAACAGGATATTATTCTCGAAATTGAGCTCGAAGCTCCGCCGGTCGAGATTGGCCGAACCGATCAGCGCCACCTCGCCATCGACGACCATCGTCTTGGCGTGGAGCAGGCCGGGGCGATATTCATACAAGCGCACGCCAGCGGCGATCATCTCGTCATAGTAGCTGCGGCTGGCGTTCGCGACGATCCGGCTGTCGTTGCGCTGCGGCAGGATCATCACCGCCCTGACCCCACGCCGCGCGGCATCGAGCAGCGCACAGATCAGTTGCTCGTCGGGAACGAAAATAGGGCGTCGTGATCACCAACTCGCGCCGCGCGGAGTGAATGAGCGAGGTGAAACATGCGGTCATCGCGGGATAGGGCAGGTTCGGCCCGGTGCCGATGACCTGCGCCGCGATACCCGGTTCGGCAACGCTCGGCGGCTCGGCGACGTCGCCCAACAGGTCGCTGATATCGTCGCCATGCTCCGATTCCCAGTCGGCGGCGAAGATGAACTGGCAGTCGCGGACGACCGGGCCTTCCCAACGGGTCATCAGGTCGACCCATGGCGCATAGCGCGACTTCACCCGAAACTCGGGGTCGGCCAGATTCTGGCTGCCACACCACGCGATGCGGTTGTCGACGATCAGCTGCTTGCGGTGGTTACGCAGGTCGAAGCGGCCCCGGATCAGCGTCCAGACAAGCCCGCCGATCGGCAGAGCGATACGCGCATCGACCCCCGCATTGCCGAGTTCGATCCAATAGGCCGACCGGATGAAGCCGCGCGATCCCAATGCGTCGGCGAGTACGCGGACCTTGACGCCGCGCTGGGCTGCACGGATCAGCGCGTCTTTGATCCGGAATCCGTTGTGGTCGGCTAGCCAGATATAGAAGCAGAGATGGACGGTCGATTTCGCGCCGTCGATATCCTCGACCATCTCGCGGATCGCGGCATTGCTGTCCTGTGCGAGGCGCGCGCGATTGCCGCGCGTCGGCGGGAGTGCATTGGCGGTTTCGGCGAGTGCGAAGGGCGCTGCATAGGCCGTCTCGGCAAGCTCACGCCGGACCGCTTGATTCTCCGACGGGTGCGGCAGATGTGCCTCGATTGCGCGATACCGCGCGCGCCGCTTCGAACTGATCCGCGCCTCGCCGAGCAACAGATAGGCGATCACCCCGACCACGGGGACCATGATCGTCGCGATGAGCCATGCGACCCGCGAAGCGGGTTCGCGCTGCGGACGCAATATGATCCGCCCGATCACCACGATATGGACCGCAAGGAACAGGGCCGACAGGGCAAAGGCGGCGTCGAATGCCATCACGGCACCTCAACCGGCTTTCGGTGAAAACGCCAGCGTGAATTTGGCCCCGATCAGAATTCGTCGGCAATCCCCATCAGCCCGGCGAGCTTCTTGGGCGCCACCGCCAGCCAGCTCTTGCGCAGCCACTCGCCGATCGCATCCCAATCGGTGTCGCCAAGGTCGAGGCGGATGCCGACCCAGCCGTCGCCGAAATAGGCGGGGCGGTAATAGCGGTCTTCGTCGAGTTCGATCAGCATCGCCTGCTCCTCGACGCCGCTGATTTTGACCAGCAGTGCGACCTTGCCCCCCTCTTTACTACTTGGGCCGTGATGATCCTCGGTGAAATAGGCGAATTTCTTGCCCTTCACGATCCCGAAGCACGGCATACCGTGCGAGGTCACTTCGTCGGCTTCGGGCAGCGCCATCGCCAGTTCGCGTACGCGGCCGCGCAGATAGTCGGGCGACCGCTCGCGCGACACGAAGGCGGCTAGCGTCGGCGGATAGAGCTGGTGCTCGGCGATCCGCACGCGATCCGCCAATCTCTCGGCCGTGTCGCCGGGCAGGATCGCGACCGGCGTCTGTGCCAGCACCGGCCCCTCGTCGACGCCGGGCGTCACGATATGGATGCTGCACCCACCGAACTTGTCGCCGGCGTCCAGGGCTTGTTGGTGGGTGTTGAGCCCCTTGTAGAGCGGCAGCAGGCTGGGGTGGATATTCACCATCCGGCCTGCCCAACGGCTGACGAACGCGTCCGAAAGGATACGCATATAGCCCGCCAGCGCGACAAATTCGGCACCGGCGCCGCGCAATTGCTCGTCGACCAACGCGTCGAATGCGTCGCGGTTCATGCCCTTGTGCGACAGGCCCCAGGTCGCGATGCCCTCGGCCTCGGCGATCGTCAGCCCCGGCGCGTCGGGGTCGTTGCTGCCCACGAACACCAGTTCATAGGGGCAGTCGGCGGCTTTGGCGGCATAGAGCAGCGCCGCCATATTGGTGCCGGCGCCTGAAATCAGGACGGCGACACGCGCCTTAGCCATTATGCGTGGCGCTCCACGCGCCCATCGCGCTCCATGTTTCGACGCTGCCGGTTACAGTGCAACCCTTTTCACCCTCGGCGATATGCCCGATCCGGTGCACGGTCTCGCCCGCGGCTTCGAGCGCCGAGGTAACGGCGTCGACATCGGCTTCGGCGACGACAACCGCCATCCCGATCCCGCAATTGAAGGTGCGCGCCATTTCTTCGGGTTCGATATTGCCCTGCGCCTGCAGGAAGGCCATCAATCGCGGCTGTTCCCATGCATCGGCATCAACGTGCGCATGAAGGGTTTTCGGCAGGATGCGCGGGATATTTTCGAGCAGCCCGCCGCCGGTGATATGCGCCAGCGCGTGGATCTGCCCGGTCTTCACCAGCGGGAGCAGGCTCTTCACATAGATGCGCGTCGGCGCCATCAGCGCATCGATCAGCAGCACAGTCTGGTCGAACAGGGCAGGGCGATCGAGCTTCCAGCCCTTGTCGGCCGCGAGCCGCCGCACGAGTGAGAAACCGTTCGAATGCACCCCCGACGAGGCGAGCCCCAGAATGATATCGCCCGCAGCAAGCTTGTCGGCGGTCAGCACCTGGTCGCGCTCGACCGCGCCGACGCAAAAGCCCGCAAGGTCGTAATCGCCGTCCGAATACATGCCCGGCATTTCAGCGGTCTCGCCGCCGATCAGCGCGCATCCGGCCTGCTTGCATCCCTCGGCGATGCTCGCGACGACTTCGGTTGCAACGTCGTTGTCGAGTTTGCCGGTGGCGTAATAATCGAGGAAAAACAGCGGCTCGGCGCCCTGAACGATCAGATCGTTCGCGCACATCGCGACCAGGTCGATGCCTACCCCGTCATGCTTGCCCGATTCGATGGCGAGTTTCAGCTTGGTACCGACGCCGTCGTTCGCCGCGACGAGCAAGGGATCGTTGAACCCCGCCGCCTTCAGGTCGAAAAAGCCACCAAAGCCGCCGAGGTCGGCGTCGGCGCCGGGTCGGCGCGTTGCACGGGCGAGCGGAGCGATGGCACGGACCAGCGCGTTGCCGGTCTCGATCGATACGCCGGCCTGCGCATAAGTGTAGGAGCCGGATTGGTTGTGCTTGGAATCCATGGCCAGCGCGACTAACGACTCTGGCCACGAAATGCCATGATTTCCTTGTCCGGCGTCACGCTTTTGGGCAGAGCATAGAGAAGATATGATTTCGGCTGCTTCCCCCCGCTTCGCGCCCCGCCTGACCCTCGATGCCTTTCGCCCGCGCGACTGGCGCTGGGCTGCGCTTTTCGGGCTATTCTTCGCGATTCTGCTCGTGGGCGTGGTCGAAGGACAGATCAGCCGTGGCAATCGCGGCATCACCCCGATCAACAGCAGCGGCGATTTCCTCGCCAGCGGAATTCTCGTCGATGTCACCGGCGACAACGCCGACGATGCGCGTGAAAAGGGCTGGCGTGAGGCGCAGCGCCTCGGCTGGGCGCAGCTTTATCGCAAATTGAACGGTAGCGACGGCCCCAAGCTCGGCGATTCGGTGCTCGACGGCATCGTCACCGCTATCGTCGTCGAGGAAGAACAGATCGGCCCGCGCCGGTACGTCGCTCGGCTCGGCGTCCAGTTCGACCGCGTCCGTGCCGGCCAGATCCTCGGCGTCAGCGGCCGCACGCTCCGCTCGCCGCCCTTGCTCGTGATCCCGGTCTATTCGATCGACGGCATCCCGCAGGTGTTCGAACAGCGCAGTGCCTGGCAGCGCGCGTGGGCCGAATATAATACGGGGGAGAGCGCGATCGACTATGTCCGCACCGCGGGCACTGGCGCCGATACCTTGCTGATCAACGCCGGCCAGACCGGCCGCCGGGGCCGCGTCTGGTGGCGCGTGATCCTCGACCAATATGGCGCCGCCGATGTGCTGACCCCGATCGCGCGGGTCGAATATTCCTATCCCGGCGGCCCGATCAAAGGCTATTTCACCGCGCGCTTCGGCCCCGACAGCAAGCTGATTTCCAGCTTCACGATGACCGGGCCCAGCCCCGCGGCGCTGCCCGACATGATGGAAAAAGCTGTCGCGCGGATGGACCGCATCTATATCGATGCGCTGGCATCGGGCGTGCTGCGCACCGACACCTATCTCGTCCTCGAAAAGCCGGTCGAAAAGGCCGACCTGCCCGAAGAGGTGGCGACCGACGACGACGCTTTGCCCAGCGAAATCGACAGCAGCGTGCCGACGACGGCCGCCGCAGGGGCCCAAAGCTTCACCGTTCAATACAGCTCGCCCGATGTCGACTCGGTCACCGCGACCGAACGCGCGGTCGGCGGCATCTCGGGGGTCCAGTCGGCCTCGACCACCAGCCTTGCGCTCGGCGGCACGTCGGTGATGCGCGTGACCTTCCGCGGGGATATTTCCGCGCTCAGCGCCGCGCTCGCAGCGCGCGGCTACAAGGTGCAGGAGGGCGGCAGCACGCTGCGGATCAGCCGCTGATGGCGCGCGCCACCTCCAGCCAGATCGCACTGCCGCTCGACTGGAGCGCAGGGGGCAGCAACGACGGCCCGCTGATCGTCGGCACCAGCAACGCCGATGCCGTGCGCTATCTGCG
This sequence comes from Sphingopyxis sp., assembly GCA_051861185.1. Lineage (GTDB taxonomy): Bacteria > Pseudomonadota > Alphaproteobacteria > Sphingomonadales > Sphingomonadaceae > Sphingopyxis. The sequence goes on along the minus strand of JBIMKQ010000002.1, from coordinate 109,240 downwards.
CCATGTGTCGACCTGGCCCGTGCGCACGGCGGTTCTCACCGGCCCGCGCGGTTCGGGTCGTAGCCTGATCGGCCGGCTTTTCGCCGGCGAGACCGGCGGCCGCGTGATCGATGGGCACGACAGCGTATCGGAAGAGGATATTTTCCATGCGTGGAATGCGGCGCAGGCGAGCGGTTCGCCGCTGCTGATTATCGCCGATGCGCCGCCGGCGGAATGGAATGTCGCGCTTCCCGACCTTCGCTCGCGCCTCGCCGCCGTGCCTGTCCTGACGATCGGCGATCCCGACGATTGCCTCGCGCGCGACCTGATCGAGGCGCTGTTCGCGCAGCGCGGCATGGCGCTCGCGCCTGAGGTTCCTTCCTATATCGTTCCGCGAATGGAGCGCAGCTATGCGATGATTCACCGCGTCGTTGCGGCGCTCGATGCCGCCTCGCTGGAAAAAGGGCGGGGCGTTAGCGTTCGTCTTACGCGTGAAACATTACTGTCACAGGGGCTGATCGATCCCGATCTCCTCGAAAGGCAGGATGAAGCACAATGTCGATAGCCGGTGGCCCCTTACGTGCCGACAATGACGCCAATACGGCGCTTCCCACCTTCGGTCCCGAACGCTTCTTCAACCGCGAACTGAGCTGGCTGGCCTTCAATCGTCGGGTGATGGAAGAGGCGCGCAACCCTGCGCACCCACTGCTCGAACGCCTCCGCTTCCTGTCGATTTCGGGCAGCAACCTCGACGAATTCTTCATGGTCCGCGTCGCTGGCCTGAAGGGTCAGCAATTACAGGGGATCGACGATCCCTCGGCCGACGGCCGCTCGCCGGGGCAACAGCTTGCCGAGATCGAGGCCGAGGTAAACCGCCTCGTCGATCAGCAGCAGAGCGAATGGCAATTGCTTCATCGCCAGCTTGGCGAACAGGGCATCGTCGTCCACGGCACGGGGTCCGACCGCGAGGCGCTGCGCACCGCACTGCGTCAATATTTTATCGACCAGATTTTCCCGATCCTGACCCCGCAGGTGCTCGATCCGGCGCACCCCTTTCCCTTCATCCCCAATCGCGGCCTCGGGATCATCTTCGACCTGCAGCGCAAGGCGACAGGCGAAACCGTCCGCGAACTGGTGATGATTCCGGCGGCGTTGCCGCGCTTTGTGCCGGTTCCGGGGCAATCGAATGCTTTCGTTCCGATCGAATATCTGATCGAGATTTTCGGCGGGCTGCTGTTCCCCGGCTTCACCATCCGATCCCTTGGCGTGTTCCGCATCATCCGCGACAGCGATATCGAGCTGGAGGAAGAGGCCGAGGATCTGGTCCGCCTGTTCCGCACCGCGATTCGCCGCCGCCGCCGTGGCCGTGTGATACTGCTCGAACTCGAAGCCGACATGCCCGGCGAAATCGCCGAGGTACTCAACGCCGACATTCAGGGGCATGAGGCGATCGTTGCGAAGATCGGCGGCTTTATCGGTCTCGCGGCCCTGTCGGCGCTGGTCGATGTCGATCGCCCCGACCTCAAATTCCCGGCCTATTCGCCGCGTTTTCCCGAACGCATTCGAGAACATGGCGGGGATTGTTTCGCGGCGATCCGCAGCAAGGATATCGTCGTCCACCATCCGTACGAAAGCTTCGAGGTCGTCCTCGCCTTCCTGCGGCAGGCCGCGGCCGACCCCGATGTCGTCGCGATCAAGCAGACGCTCTATCGCGCTGGCGACCAGTCGCCGGTGATCCGCGCGCTGATCGAGGCGGCCGAGGCGGGCAAGTCGGTGACCGCGGTCGTCGAACTCAAGGCGCGTTTCGACGAAGAACAGAATCTCCTGTGGGCGAACCAGCTCGAACGCGCCGGGGTACAGGTCGTCTACGGCTTTATCGAGTGGAAGACTCACGCCAAAATCTCGATGGTCGTTCGCCGCGAAGGGCAGGGGTATCGCACTTATTGTCACTTCGGCACCGGCAATTATCACCCGGTGACCGCGCGCATCTATACCGATCTCAGCTTCTTTACCGCCGATCCGCGCGCAGGGCGCGATGCGGCGCAGCTTTTCAACTATATCACCGGCTATGTCGAACCCGAACGGCTCGACCTGATCACCATGTCGCCGCTCAACATGCGTGCGCATCTCAGCCAGTTGATCGACGCCGAAATCACGGCGGCCAAAGCCGGGCTGCCGTCGGGCGTGTGGGCCAAGATGAACAGCCTTGTCGACCCAGACATCATCGACAAGCTCTATCAGGCGAGCGCGGCGGGGGTGCGGATCGAACTGATCGTACGCGGCATCTGCTGCCTGCGCCCCGATGTGCCGGGCCTGTCCGAAACGATCCGGGTCAAGTCGGTCGTCGGCCGCTTCCTCGAACACAGCCGCGTCTGGGCCTTCGCCAACGGCGCGCCCCTGCCGCATCGCGGCGCAAAGCTTTACATCAGCAGCGCCGACTGGATGCCGCGCAACTTCGATCGCCGGGTCGAATATATGATCCCGATCGAGAACCCGACCGTCCACGACCAGATCCTCGATCAGGTGCTTGTCGCGAACCTGATCGACAATGAACAAAGCTGGATATTGCAACCCGACGGCACTTCGGTGCGTGTAACGCCGGGCGACAAGCCATTTAATCTTCATCATTATTTCATGAACAACGCCTCGCTGTCGGGCCGTGGCACCGCGCTGCACAAGCGTCACGACGTGCCGACGCTCGCTTTTAATGTGCGCGAAGATTGACAAAAAATTGAACGCAAAGAGTAACTCAAAACAGGCGATCAGCCGATCCGCAGTGATCGACATCGGCTCCAACTCGGTCCGTATCGTCGTCTATGAAGGTCCGGCGCGCGCGCCTGCGGTCATCTTCAACGAAAAGGTCGCGGCGGGTCTTGGCCGTGGCCTCGCCGTCAATGGCCGCATTGCGCCAGAAGATGCGGAACGCGGCCTCGTCGCGCTGCGTCGCTATGCGTTGCTCGCCAAGCATATGGAAGTGAAGGACGTGCAATGCGTCGCCACCGCCGCCGTGCGCGACGCGGCGAACGGTCCGGACTTCATCGCCGCCGCTGCCGAAGCGGGGCTCCAGATCCGGCTGTTGTCGGGCGAAGAGGAAGCCGAAGCCGCGGGTCATGGCGTACTCGCGGCGATACCCGACGCGCATGGCATTGCGGTCGACCTCGGCGGTGGCAGCCTTGAGCTTGCCGAAGTGTCGGACGGACAGGTCGGACGCCGGGCTTCCTTCCCGCTCGGCGTGCTGCGTCTGCCGGCGCTGCGCAAGGATGGCGAGCAGGCGTTCGAGCGCGCGATTCGCAAAATGCTGCGCGACGCGGGCTGGCCCGGCGACGGATTGACGGGCCTCCCGCTCTATCTCGTCGGCGGATCGTGGCGCGCGCTCTCGCGCCTCGATCTCGAACTTACGCGCGATCCGCTCGCGGTGCTCGACCAGCATAGCTTGCCGCGCAGTGCGCTTCGCCGCCTGATCCGCGCCTCAAAGCGCCTGACCTTCGAAGAATTGCGCGCGATCCCCGGCATGGCGTCGAATCGCGCGGCGGCGTTGCCCGATGCGGCCGCGCTGCTCGCTGCGCTCGTCAACATCCTCGACGTGCCCGAGATGACGGTTTCGTCATCGGGCCTTCGCGAAGGTCTGCTTTATCAGGCCCTAGATGCAGAAACGCGCGCGCAGGACCCGCTGATCGTCGCTGCCGAATTCGAGGGGCGACGCCTTGCGCGTTTCGCGCCGCACGGCCGCGCGATCGCTGCATGGATCGCGCCGCTGTTCGCCGACGAAGCCCCCGCCGACAGCCGTGTCCGCCTTGCGGCAAGCCTGCTCAGCGATGTGGCATGGTCGGCAAACCCCGACTTCCGCGCCGACCGCGGGACCGAAATCGGCCTTCACGGCAACTGGCGCAGTATCGATATTCCCGGCCGCATCCTCCTCGCACGGGCTCTGTATGCGGGTTTTGGCGGGTCCGACGCCGAGTTTCCGGCGATGGGCAACCTCGTGGCCCCCGAACGGCTCGCCCGCGCGCGTCAATGGGGTCTTGCTATCCGCCTTGCGCAGCGCCTGACCGGCGGGGTCGAGGCGCCGCTGCGGGCGAGCGGTATTGCGCTGGTCGAGGGCAAGCTGAAGCTTTGTCTCGATGCCGGCTGGCATCAGCTGGCGGGCGAATCGGTCGAACGCCGCCTGCGCGTTCTGGCGCAGTCGCTCGATGCCAAGCCGGAGCTGGTGCTGCTTTAGATTTCTATCGCCGCGTTGGGATCGATTTCGCTCATCACCAGCTTGCCGTTGACCACGGCAAAGCCCATCCGCCCTTCGACCAGATCGAGTGCGGCGTGTCCGAACACGTCATATCGCCAACCTTGCATCATCTGGATACCATCGCTGCGCGATCCGGCGGCAAGGGCTTCCAGATCGTCGCTGCGGGCGATCAGCCGCGACGCGACATTCAATTCGCGCGCACGTATTTTCAGCAACAGCTTCAGCAAGTCGGCGACGAGGGTGCCTTCCTTACCCAGACCGGGCCCGCGCGGGGCGCGGTCGGGCATCTCGTCCTTCGACATCGGCTTGGCATTGGCGATGGCGTCCATCAACCGGCCGCCGATGTCGTTGGTCCGCCACGTCGCCGACAATCCGCGAACGCGGCCCAGCCCGTCCTGATCCTTCGGCGGATGCGCGGCGATGTCGGCCAGCGTCTCGTCCTTGACGATGCGGCCGCGCGGCAGGTTCTTTTGCCGCGCCTCGCGCTCGCGCCATGCGGCGAGCGACTGCAGGCGGCCGAGGACGTCGAGCTTGCGCGTCGGCACCTTGATCCGTTGCCACGCCTTTTCGGGATCGACGCTGTAATTGGCGGGATCGGCCAGCTTTTCCATTTCCTCGTCGAGCCAGTGGCCGCGGCCGGTCTTGATCAGCTTGTCGAGCATCATCGGGAAAATCTTGGCAAGGTGCGTGACATCCCCGACCGCATAGTCGATCTGGCGCTTGTCGAGCGGGCGGCGGCTCCAGTCGGTAAAGCGCGCACCCTTGTCGAGTTGCAGCCCGATCCAAGCCTCGACCAGGTTCGAATAGCCGACCTGCTCGGCCTGACCCAGCGCCATCTGGCCGATCTGGGTATCGAAGATCGGGTGCGGCGTCTTGCCGGTCAGGTTGAAGATGATTTCGACATCCTGCCCGCCGGCATGAAAGACTTTCAGCATGTCCTCATTGTCGACCAACAGGTCGAGCAGGGGCTTCAAATCCATGCCCGCCGCCAGCGGGTCGATCGCCGCGGCATGGTCGCGGTCGGCCACCTGGATCAGGCAAAGCTCTGGCCAGAAAGTGTTTTCCCGCATGAATTCGGTATCGACCGCGATGAAATCGCTGTTCCGAATGAGGTCGCAAAATTCGACGAGCGCGGCGTTGGTTTCGATCAACGGATGGACTTGCATAGCGCGCCTATACAGCTAGTTGAGAGGAACGGGCAGGAAAATTTGCGCGTGCTCTTCGGGTTGCGGAGCCGAAACATCGGCCGGGGAAAAGGACGAAGGGAATAGGGGCATGATGTGGCTCGGTTGGGCGCTCGCTGCGCTCGGTTTTGCGTTGCTTCTCGGACAATATGCCGCGGGGCAAGCGGATATTTTTCTGTCGATCGCCAATCCGCGGCCGCTCGACGAGGAATCGATGGTCGTCACGCTGAAGGGCTGGGGGTTCGCCGCGCAGGCTGCACAGCCGTTCGTGACCCCCGAATCCGATCACGGCCTGTGCGACGTCCGCGTGTTCGCGACCCGGCGCCAGATGCTCGTCGCGATCGCGACCTTCGGCTTCTTGCGTCCGATCACCGTCGCGTGGCGCGCGCACGCCGGCATCCTCCCGCTGGGAGAGGCCTGATGCCGATCGTCAAACTCGGCGACGAAGGTCGCTGGACCAATTATCACGGCACTGGCACCTGCGAAGCGGCGACGCGCTTTGCGCTGCGCAGCGGTGACGCCGAACGCGGGCGCGACGAGATCGCGATTGCGGCGAAATCGGTCCAGGACTGGCTCTTGCAAGCTGAAACCGCCAAACGCCGCGTCCGTCCGCTCGGTGCGGGCTGGTCGCCCTCGAACGTCAATATCAGCTCGCAAAGCTGGCTGCTCCACACCCGCCGCTTCAACCGCTGCTTCCGCATCGGCGCCGATGACGTGCGACCCGGCATCGACGCGAGCGCCTTGATGCTCGTCGAGGCGGGCGCGCTCGTCGACGAGGTTTCGGACAAGTTCGAAGCGCAAGGCCGCTCGCTGTGGACCAGCGGCGCGGGCAATGGCCAGACCTTCGCCGGTGCCTGTGCGACCGGCACTCATGGCTCGATGATCGCGCGCGGGGGGATCCAGGACCATGTCAGGGCGGTGCAGGTCGTGACGCCGGCGGGCATCCACTGGATCGAGCCTGTCGCCGGGGTGATGAGCGACGCCTTCATCGCCGCGACCGGCTCGACGCTGCTGCGTGACGACGAGCTTTTCGCCGCGGCGCAGCTTCCTGTCGGCTCGCTCGGCATCGTCACCGCGCTCGTCGTCGACAGCGTGCCGAAATTCCTCGTTCGCCCGATCCAGAATTTGCGCAAGGTCGACTGCGCGGCGCTCGACTGGCTCGCTGCGGGCGACTTCCGCCGCTTCTCGGCCGCCTATGCGCTCGATCGGGAACCCGATTTCGTCCAGATGATCGTCAATCCCTACAAGCCGTTCAAGCGCCCCGCGATGCTCCGCTTTCTTTATCGCGAGCCGTGGCGCGACGAGTATCCGCGCGCTACGCCGGGCCAGCTCGGCGCCGGCTACGACGCGCTCAGCCTGATCGGCCGCCTGCTCGACGATTACCCATGGGCCCGCGGGCCGCTGCTGCAATTCGCGATGAAGCAGGGTTATGCGAGCGGCCCCGATATCGATGCGCCACCGGTCTATGGCAGCTGGGGGGAGGGGCTCGACACGCACCGACCGCTCGCCGACCTGTTCAACGCGTCGGTCACAATCGACCGCGCCGACCTTGCTCGCGCGTTCGAGCGCATCTGCGCAGTTTACGCCAGACATGGCGGCTCGACCGTCGTCACGGTGCGCTTCATGGAACGCGCGCAGGGTCTGCTCGCTCCCGCGCGCTTTGCGCATAATGCGGTGATCGATTTCGATGGCCCGCGCAGCCAGCGCACTGCGGACGCTTACGCCCGCGTCGTCGAATGCCTCGATGCCGAAGGGATCGCCTTCACCCGCCATTGGGCAAAAAGCTGCCACCTCGACGCCGCGCGGGTCGCCGCCGACTATGGCGATGATTTCCGCCGCTGGCGCGCAGCGCGCGACCGCCTGCTCTCCGATCCCGCCCACCGCGCATTGTTCGGCAGCGAGGTGCTCGATAACCTCGGTCTGACCCGTTGATTTAAGCCCTCAACCCTTGACAAATGGTGCGGCGCATTGCCTTAGGCGCGGCCATATCGGCGCGTTTTCCTGCGCGCGCTTCCGAACATTGAAAGACGATCACATGCACGCCTATCGCACCCACACATGCGCAGATCTTCGCGCCGCCAACGTCGGTGAGGAAGTCCGTCTTTCGGGCTGGGTGCATCGCACGCGCGAACATGCGAACGTGCTTTTCGTCGATCTTCGCGATCATTACGGGATTACCCAGATTGTGGTGGAAACCGGTTCGGACCTCTACCCGACCGTCAACGCGCTGGGTCCCGAGTCCGTTCTGACCTTCACGGGCAAGGTCGCGGCACGGTCGCCCGAGACGCTGAACCCGAAGCTCGCGACCGGCGAGATCGAAATCTATCCGAGCGCGGTGACCGTGCAGTCGGCCGCCGACCGCCTGCCGCTGCCGGTGTTCGGCGAGACCGAATATCCCGAAGAAATCCGCCTCACCAATCGCTTCCTCGACCTCCGCCGCGAGCGGCTGCACAAGAATATCGTGCTGCGCTCGAACGTGATTTCGTCGCTGCGCCGCCGGATGATCGACCAGGGCTTTACCGAGTTCCAGACGCCGATCCTGACCGCGAGCAGCCCCGAAGGCGCGCGCGACTATCTGGTTCCCAGCCGCGTCCACCCCGGCAAATTCTATGCGCTGCCGCAGGCGCCCCAGATGTTCAAGCAGCTGCTGATGGTTGCGGGCTTCGACCGCTATTTCCAGATCGCACCCTGCTTCCGCGACGAGGATGCGCGCGCCGACCGTAGCCCGGGCGAATTCTACCAGCTCGATTTCGAGATGAGCTTCGTCACGCAGGACGATGTCTTCAACGCAATCGAACCCGTCCTGCACGGCGTGTTCGAGGAATTCGCCGATTTCGACGGCAAGGGGCGCACCGTATCGCCGCTGCCTTTCAAGCGCATTCCGTACCGCGAATCGATGCTGAAATATGGCAGCGACAAGCCCGACCTGCGCAACCCGCTGCTCGTCCACGACGTCGGCGAATTCTTCAAGGGCTCGGGCTTCGGCCGCTTCGCGACGATGGTCGAGGAAGGCCAGGTCGTCCGTGCCGTCGCGGCGCCCGAAACGCACGAGAAGAGCCGCAAGTTCTTTGACGAGATGAACAGCTGGGCGCAGTCGGAAGGTTTCCCGGGCCTTGGCTATGCGACGCAGAAGGACGGCGTGTTCGGCGGCCCGATCGCCAACAACCATGGCCAGGACGGCATGCAGGCGATCGCCGACGCGATGGGCCTTGGCCCGAACGACGGCATCTTCTTCGCCGCTGGTGTCGAAGGCAAGGCCGCGAAGCTCGCGGGTCTCGCGCGCACGCGCGTCGCCGATCAGCTGGGCCTCATCGACAAGAGCCGTTTCGAATTCTGCTGGATCGTCGACTTCCCGATGTTCGAGGCCGACGAGGATACCGGCAAGATCGACTTCAGCCACAACCCCTTCTCGATGCCGCAGGGCGAGATGGACGCGCTGACGGGCAAGGATCCGCTCGATATTCTCGCCTATCAGTATGACATCGTCTGCAACGGCGTTGAACTGTCGTCGGGCGCAATCCGGAACCATCGCCCCGACATCATGTACAAGGCGTTCGAGATCGCGGGCTATTCGCAGGCCGATGTCGATGCGAATTTCAGCGGCATGATCAACGCCTTCAAGTTCGGCGCGCCGCCGCACGGCGGCTCGGCTCCGGGTGTCGACCGCATCGTGATGCTGCTCGCCGACGAGCCGAACATTCGCGAAGTCATCGTTTTCCCGATGACCCAGAAGGCCGAAGACCTGATGATGAATGCGCCGGCGCCGGTCAGCGAAAAGCAGCTCAAGGAACTCGGCATCCGCCTCGTCGACGGCCCCAAGGGCTAAGCGTGGTCGAAGCGCCGCGCGAGCACCGGCTGGTGACGCCGGAGGGCGAGATCTGCTGGTTCGAATGGGGCGTGCCCTCCGACCGGCCCTCGCTGCTCCTGCTCCACGCGACCGGCTTTCACGCGCGATTGTGGGACCAGGTCGTCGCGGCCTTGCCGCCCGGCACGCATATCATCGCGCCCGACCAGCTTGGCCATGGGCGCAGTGCCAAGCCGGCGTCGCTTTCGGACTGGGCAAAAACCGCCGACGCGCTGTTGCCGCTGGTCGATCGTTTCACGGGCACATCGCTCGTCGGATCCGGACACAGCATGGGCGGTTATGTCCTGACCCGGCTTGCCGCCGAACGCCCCGACGCCTTCCGGCATATCTTCCTGATCGACCCTGTCGTCATGCCGCCTGAATTTTATGTTGGCGCGGCCGACGAGCCGGTCCCCGATCCCGCCGACCATCCGGTGGCGCGGCGGCGAAGCCGCTGGGACGGCTGGGAAGCGATGAGCGCTCATTTTGCTGCGCGCCCGCCTTATGCCCTTTGGCAGCCCGCGGTGCTTGCCGATTATTGCCGTTACGGCCTGCTCCCCGCCACGCATGGCGAGGGATGGGATCTTGCTTGCCCACCTGCGCTCGAGGCCTCGGTCTATCAAAACGCGCTGCGCACCAACCCGCACGAATGGCTCGGCCGCGTGGCTGCGCCCGCCAGTGTCATCCGCGCCCGCACCGGCGAACGCGCGGGGCATCTCGACTTTTCGGTCAGCCCGACCTGGCCCGGCCTCGGTGCGGCGCTTGGCGCGGTGCGCGACGAGCAATGGACTGACCAGAGCCACTTTATACCGATGGAAGCGTCACAGCGGCTCGCCGACCTGATCGTCACCGCACTTTGACAGCATCGCCGGGCTGCGATAGCCCGGCGCGGGGTTGAGCATGGGGCGATGATGGTCGAGGCGCGATGGGTATTGGGTGCCGCTCTACTGTGTTTTTCTGTTCCGGCGGCGGCGGAAACGCTGACCATCGATGGCCGCGACCCCGCCAGCGCCAACGTCAATGATCTGTTCCGTATCTCGGTCGAGCGTTTCGAGGGCTCGGATGGCGGCGCGTTTGCTCAGGCGCTCGAAGCCGCGCTCGCCGAGGCGCGGTTCGACGGGCGCCCCTATTATCGCATTGTGGCCCCCGAATCGGGCGCGCCCAGCGACGGCCTGTTCACCGGCACGGTCCGCACCGGCGTCGATGAGGTCCGCGTTACCGAGAAACGCAAGCGTTGCGTCGAACAGGATCCCACCGACAAGAAGAAGTGCCTGAAAGAAGCCGATGTCGACATTCGCTGTCACCGCCGCAGCATCACCGTCGCGACAACCGCGCGGCTGGTTGCGCTCGACGATGGGTCGATCCGCTATACAAGAGCCCTGAACGCGCGCGATCAGCAAGTGTTCTGCCCCGACCGCGCGGCTTCGCAATCGGCCGAAGATTATGTCGATGCGGCGATTCGCAATCAGGTGCAGGCGGTGCGCCGCGACCTCGCCCCGCGCGAATATTCGCTCGACGTGCGGGTCGACGAAAGCACGAAAGGGCTCGCGAAACCGGCGCAGGCGGCCTTCAAAAATGCCATTCGGCTGACCAAGAGTAACCAGTCCGCGGCCTGCGCCGCCTGGACCGCGTTGACCCGCGACGTCGAGCCCACTGCGGCGCTGGCCTTCAATCTCGGACTCTGCGCCGAAATGCAGGGTGATCACACCGCCGCAACCGACTGGTATGGCGAGGCGCAGCGCCAGGGGTCGCGCAGCGGCGCCATCGCGGAGGGTCTGGATCGGATCGACCGCGGCCGCCGCGCGCTCGTCGATTGGGACGCGCGCAAGCTTTTGCTGGGCCAGCCGTAACGAAGCTCGCGCGCGCTGTGCCAGAAAATGACATCGCCGCATCGCGCTTGGTGCGACGGCATGGGTTGCGCTAAGAGGCACCATGAGCATTTCCCTTTCCGATCACGAAGCCGGCACCAAATTCGACGGCGACTATTCCGACGCGCTGGGCGCCCTGCAGGAACGGCTCGAACGCGTGCAGTCCGCCCACATCACCCACGGCCAGCGCAGCATCATCATGTTCGAGGGCTGGGACGCGGCAGGGAAGGGCGGCATCATCAAGCGCATGACCGCATTGCTCGATCCCCGATATTTCGACGTGTGGCCGATCAGCGCGCCGACCGACGAGGAAAAGGCGCGCCATTTTCTGTGGCGTTTCTGGAAGCGCCTGCCGGGCAACCGCGAAATCTCGATCTTCGACCGCAGCTGGTACGGCCGCGTGCTGGTCGAGCGGGTCGAGGGCTTCGCGACCGAGGCCGAATGGCGCAAGGGGTACGACGAGATCAACGAGTTCGAGGCGCAGCTGACCGGCAGCCGGACGAACCTCGTCAAGATCTTTGTCCATCTGACGCAGGAAGAGCAGGACAAGCGCTTCACCGATCGCCTCGACGATCCGTGGAAGCGGTGGAAGACCGGCGCGGAGGATTATCGCAACCGGGCGAAGCGCAAAGACTATCTCGCCGCGATGGACGAGATGTTCGCGCAGACGAACACCCGCTGGGCACCGTGGAAGGTGATCGACGGCAATAACAAGAAAGCGGGGCGCATCGCGGCGCTGACTCACATCGCCGAGGCGCTTGAGGCGATGGTGCCGATGACGCCGCCCGACCTCGATCCCGCGGTCGTCAAGCTTGCGGGCAAGGCATTCGGCTACAAGCCCAAAGACTAGGTTTTTCGCCCCTCTCGGCTAGCAATCGGCCGCCCCAGCCGCTACATGGGGATGATGAGCCGCGCCAAAAGAACCGATGATTGGGGATTTCCCCGCTGGCGCCCCTATGGTTCGGGCAATGAAGCGCAAAAGGTCCGGCTGTGCGATCGCCATGGCTGCACCAACCCCGGCAACTGCCCCGCGCCCAAATCGCCCAACAGCCCCGAACGCTGGTATTTCTGCGAAACCCACGCCGCCGAATATAATCGCGGCTGGGACTATTTCGAAGGATTGAGCGCCGAGGATGCCGCCGCGCGCGCCGCGGATGAAACGCGCGACGCCGGAGCTTATGCAAAGGCGCAGCATTATGCGTGGGGCGGGTCGGGCGACGGCAGCCGCAGCGCCGACGAAATGCGCGCGCTCGAAATCCTCGACCTCGAACCCGACGCCGATTTCGAGGCGACGAAAAAAGCGTGGCGGGGCCTTGCCAAGGAAACCCACCCCGACGTCAAGCCGGGCGACGCCGAAGCGGCAAAGCGCTTTGCCGCCGGGCAGGCGGCGTTCGAGGTGCTGAAGCAGGCCGAAGAGCGGAAGAGCTGGAAACCGGCATAGCTCGGTTCCGACGCCCATGCGGGTGTACCGGTTCGCGAGCTTGATTGACGGCTCAGTCCAGCGCGCGTTTACCCAAATCTGATCGAGAGCGATCAAACAAGGAGGGGCGGACATGCGTATCATCGGCGGCTTACTCATGAGCGCGGCATTGACGACGTCCGCTGTGGCCGAGCCCATGACCTACCAAAGCGGTTTGAGCCGGGTCGAAGGCGTGGTCGGGCTCGGCCTTACCATTCCCATCGGCGGCAACCGACAAAAAGCGCCGCCGCGCGTCGAATTGCGCCTGACCCGTGATGTGATGAACTTTGACGGTACGCGGCAATCGGGCACTGGCATCCGCCCGAACGAGACGCGGATCGGCTTGTCGCTGGAGCGCGACAATCGGCTGCTGATCAACGGGCGGCCGATCGATACGACGCGGCGGAACAAGATCTCGACCGGGGCCGGCATTGCGATCGGCGCCGTTGCAGTTCTCGTGATCGGCGGGCTGCTGGTCGCCGACGCGGCCGGCGACGCTTCGGAATAGCGCTCGTTGCCTATTTATAGATACAGCTGTCCAGACCGTCCCGCCGCACGACACCGATCCGCGCGCGGATCGTATTGCCATAACGGCGCGTGAAGCCCGATGGACTGACTGCTTCGCGCTTCTTGGGTAGCGGCAGGATCGCGGCGATGCGGCCGGCTTCGGCGGGGGTCAGCTTGCCCGCACCATGCCCGAAATACCGCTGCGCGCCCGCCTCGACGCCATAGGTTCCGATTCCGGTCTCCGCGACGTTGAGATAGACTTCCATGATCCGGCGCTTGCCCCAGATCTTCTCGATCAGGAAGGTGAACCACACCTCGGGGACTTTGCGGACATAGCGCGTCCAGCCGCTGCCCTGCCACAGGAAGACATTCTTCGCCGTCTGCTGACTGACCGTTGATCCGCCGCGCATCCTTTTGCCCTTGGCGTTGCGCTCGATCGCTTGTTCGATCGCATCGCGGTCGAACCCGTCATGGCTGCAGAATTTGCCGTCCTCGGCGGCGATCACCGCGCGCACCATATTGCGGTCGATGGCGGACAGGCTTTCCCAATCCTTCGTGATCCCGTTGCTGTCGGCCAGCATGGTAAAAGTCACGGGCGGCGGCACGACGGCATAGATCAGCACCCACAGCACCGAGGCGATGATGAACCAGAGCAGCCATTTGAACGGCCGGAGATACCAGGGGAGCTTGCGCTTCTTCGCGCGGGAGGGTGTTGTCATGCGGGCAAATTACCCGCTTGTCGTCCGGAGGCAAGCGGGCTTGATCCGCCTTTCACCTTGCCGGACAAGAAAGCGTGTCGTTCGATGAAAGATGAGGTCCGCATGTCGCTCCGATCCCTGATGCTGTTCGTCGCGGTCACCGCCGCGGCTCCGGCCTTTGCGGGCGAGGAGCGCCGCGACCTTTGCCCCGATCGTCCGGGCCTCGGTACGCCGGCCTGCACGGTCGAACCGGGTTCGATGCTGTTCGAGGTCGGGCTTGCCGACTGGACGCTCGATCGCACCGCCGACAGCCGGGCCGACAACTGGACCTTCGGCGACGCCTTGCTCCGCGCCGGGCTGACGCCGTCTCTTGAGGTGCAGCTTGGCTGGACCATGCTCGGCCATGTCCGCGATCGCGACCGGGCGACGGGGGACGTGACCCGCACGACGCGAACGGGCGACGTCACGCTCGCGCTGCGCCAGAATCTCGCCAATCCCGATGGATCGGGCTTTTCGGCGGCGATCATGCCCTATGCGACGCTGCCGGTCGGGGGCGACGGCGTAGGGGCGGGCGACTGGGGTGCGGGATTGATCGTACCGGTCAGCTTCGAACTGGGCAGCGTGTCGCTTGGGCTGACGCCGCATGTCGACGCTGCGGTCGATGGCGACGGCGACGGGCGACATCTCGCTTACGGCTCGGTCGTCGGCCTTGGGTTCGGCGTGTCCGACAGCGTTTCGATGGCGGCAGAACTGTCCCTGACCCGCGACCGGGACCCGGGCGGCCGCACCACCGAGGCGCTCGCCGGACTTTCGGCCGGCTGGCAGCCAGATGCCGATAGCCAGTGGGACCTCGGGGCCAACGTCGGCCTCAACCGCGACAGCCCGGACGTCGAGCTCTATTTCGGCTTCGTGCGCCGTTTCTGAGGGCGGCAGCTATGGCGTGAACGTCGGCTCCATCGCCCCTCCGTCAGCGCTTCGCGCTGCCACCTCCCCATGGCTGCGCCACAGGGAGGATTGAAGTCTGCAATTGGTCGTTAGCCGTCATGGCATCCGCATCGGCAAGGGATGGACGTAAGAGGGGGGCAACAACGACCTTCTCCCCTTCGTCATCCCGGGCTTGACCCGGGATCCATAACCACCCCGGTTGCTTTGACCCCGGATCCAGTCCGGGGTGACGATGATGGATGGGTCGGCAATCGACGCGACCCCACTCAAACCTTCGGCGGCTCGTCGTCCTTCTTTTCGCTCACCGTGTCGGGCTTTTCGCTGGCCTTCGCGGCGGCCGCTTTGGCCCTTTCGGCCGCATCGGCGGCAAATGACCGCATTCTGGCCTCGGCATCGGCTTCCTTGCCGCTCATCACCAGCCACGCCATCACGGCGGCGGCGATCAGCGACAGCAGCGCCAGCCAATATCCGATTTCCCAATGGACCTGGATCATCGCCAGCGCGGCCTGGTCCATCCCGCCATTCTGTCCATTCTTAGCCGCTTCCGCGAGGATCGCATCCTTGCCGTAGCGATAGGTGCCGACAAAGATCAGCGCGATGGCTGCCGCCGATGTGCCGAGCACCAGCTTTGCGGCCTCGCGGCCTTTCACGAACAGCAGCGCCAGTCCGCCCGCAATCGCGAGCAGCGCCAAAATCAGCCAGATGTTCAGGGCGGCGCCGTCGCTGGCCTCCGCGGCCTGTCCCATCGCCGAGACCCGGCCAAAAGCGAGGCCGAAACCGCTCGCCTCGACCAGCTTTTGGTTGGAACAACTGACGGTCATCCAGGGCAGCAGGAACGCCAGCAGCGCAATGCCCTTGGGAATCCGGATCCATTTCCACATGACAAGTCCCCCTTCGAGTGGGCCCGAAGGGGAGGCTAGTCGTTTGCGCCTGCAAGTCAAATTGCAGGCGCGGCGTTGGGGGACCGGTCAGGCGTTGATAAGGCGCCGGTCGCCCGCGAGCTTCAGCATCGCCTTCTGCAGCTTTTCGAACGCGCGAACCTCGATCTGGCGCACCCGTTCGCGGCTGACGTCATAGACCTGGCTCAAATCCTCCAGCGTCTTGGGGTCGTCGGTGAGGCGGCGTTCGGTCAGGATATGCCGTTCGCGCTCGTTCAGCGATTCCAGTGCTTCGCTTAGCAGCGAATGGCGGACGTCGCGCTCCTGCGCTTCGGCAACGCGCTCGTCCTGCAACGGGCCTTCGTCGCCGAGCAGGTCCTGCCACTGGCTGTCGCCATCCTCGCCCATCGGGACGTTCAGCGAGGTATCGCCGCCCATCGCCATGCGGCGGTTCATGCTTGTGACCTCGTCCTCGGTCACGCCCAGGTCGGTCGCGATCTTGGCCAGATGTTCGGGCGAAAGATCGCCGTCCTCGAACGCTGCGAGGTTATTCTTCATCCGGCGCAGGTTGAAGAACAGCTTCTTCTGCGCTGCGGTGGTGCCCATTTTGACAAGGCTCCACGACCGCAGGATGAATTCCTGGATCGACGCGCGGATCCACCACATCGCATAGGTCGCGAGGCGGAAGCCGCGTTCGGGGTCGAATTTCTTCACCCCCTGCATCAGGCCGATATTGCCTTCGCTGATCAATTCGCTGACCGGCAGGCCATAGCCGCGATAGCCCATCGCGATTTTCGCCACGAGGCGCAGGTGCGAGGTGACGAGCTGCGCCGCAGCTTCATTGTCGCCATGCTCCTGGAATCGGCGCGCGAGCATATATTCCTGCTCGGGGGTCAGCAGGGGGAATTTGCGGATTTCCGCCAGATAGCGGTTCAGGCTGGCTTCGCCGCCGAGCGCTGGAACCGTGGCCGGAACATTGCTTTTAGCCATTGGAGAGCGTCTTCCCTTTGATATCGTGAGTCAGAATATGCCGCGGTTGCGTCCAACGGTCAAAATAGATTTTCATTCGAAACCTAAACGCGCAGTTCATCGATCAGTTCCCGCATGTCCGCTGGGAGTTCGCTGTCGAGCGCGATGTTGTTACCGGTCACGGGATGAATAAAGCCCAAATGGGCCGCATGCAATGCCTGCCGGACGAAATTGCGGGCCTTCAGTACCTCCGAAAGTGGCTTTCTGGCGCGTCCATATACCGGGTCGCCGACCAGCGGATGCCCGATATGCGCCATATGGACGCGCACCTGATGCGTGCGTCCGGTTTCCAGTCGGCATTCGACCAGGCTGGCATGCTGCAACGGCTCGATCAGGCGATAATGCGTCACTGCGTGCTTGCCGCGATCGTCCGCCACGACCGCCATCTTCTTGCGGTTGGTGTTCGAGCGGCCGAGCGCCGCGTCGATCGTGCCGTTCGCGGGTATCGGCCGTCCGGTCGCGATCGCGATATAGCGGCGGTCGATGCTGTGCGCGGCAAATTGTTTCGCCAGGCCTTCGTGCGCGCGGTCATGCTTGGCGGCGACGATCAGCCCGCTCGTATCCTTGTCGATCCGGTGGACGATCCCCGGCCGCGCGACGCCGCCGATCCCCGACAATTGCCCCGCGCAATGGTGGAGCAGCGCATTGACCATCGTGCCATCGAAATTGCCTGCGGCGGGGTGGACGACCATGCCCGCGGGCTTGTCGATCACGATCAGATGCTCGTCCTCGAACGCGATCACCAGCCCCATGTCCTGCGCGGCATTGTGCGCCGGCAGGGCGGCGGGCAGGCGGACCTCGATCATTGCGGAGGCGGTGGCTTTCGCCGAAGGATCCCGAAGGATCGTGCCGCTGGCATCGACGACCCGGCCGTCCTTGATCAGGCTCTTCAATCGCTCGCGTGACAGGCTGGGCAACGCCTCGGCCAGCGCCCGGTCGAGCCGTAGCCCGGCCGCGCTGCCGGCCAGCGCCACGGTCAAAATATCATCATCCCCCTGCATTGATGGGAATGTGGTTTTCGGGCGCGGAAATTCAAGGGGAGGGGCGCGTTCCTGCCCCCTCTTCGTCATGCCGGACCCTTCGACAAGCTCAGGACAGCCTTGGTCCGGCATCCATTCGGCGGCGGCGGCATGGACCCCGGATCAAGTCCGGGGTGACGAAGACATTGGCCGCATCTCCCTTGCTCTCGCCCCCATGCCTGTCCTAGGAGCAGGCCACGCCGGAAATGTCCGGACACTGCGCTGGGGAGCCTGTTCATCCATGACCGACGATCGCGTCGATTTCGCCTCGATGCTGGCCTCGCGCCTGTGTCATGACCTGCTCAGTCCCGTCGGCGCTTTCGCCAACGGGCTCGAACTGCTCGCCGACGAAAAAGACCCGGCGATGCGCGAACGCTGCTTCGAATTGCTCGAGCAAAGCGCGCGGACATCGGCGAACAAGCTGAAGTTCTTTCGTCTGGCCTTCGGGTCGGCGGGCGGTTTCGGTGAACTTGTCCCCGCCGACGAAGCGAAATCGGCGATCCACGGCATCATCGGCGACCGCGCGATCGACTTCAACTGGATGATCGGCAGCGACCCGTTGCCCAAGCCGGCGGTAAAAATCATCCTCAACCTCTCGCTCCTCCTCGTCGATGCGCTGGTACGCGGCGGACGGCTCGACGTCGGCTGCGAAAAGCAGGGGGAGGGCATCGAGATCGCGCTGCATGTCGAGGCCGAGCGTATTTTCCTCGACGCCGACGTCGAACGTATCCTCGCGGAAGGCGAGGGCGCCAGTCCGATGACCTCGCGCACGGCGCCCGCGGTGCTCGTGCAGGCGGTGGCGCGGCAGAATGACGGCACGGTGATGCTGGCGCGCGAAACGCCGACGTCGCTGCTCGTCGGGGCTGTCCTGCGCGGTCGCGGGTAAAGTCTCCCTTAACCATTGTCGGGCATGGTCGAACCTCAGTTTTTGGGGCGCACCGGTACCGCGATGGACGATCTTCTGAACGACTTTCTCGCCGAAACGGCGGAAATCCTTGCCGAGGCTGCCGGGGCCCTTGTGGCGTGGGAAAGCGATCCTGCCGACCGAGGACAGCTCGACGCGATTTTTCGGTCGGTCCATACGATCAAGGGCAGTTCGGGGTTTCTTGCGCTGCCGCGCGTTACAGCGCTGTCGCACGCCGCCGAAGACGCGCTCGATCAGGTGCGGCGCGGCAACCGCCCCGCAAATGCCGCGCTCGTGACCGGCGTGCTCGGCATCGTCGATCGTTTGGGCGACCTCTGCGCCGAACTTGGACGGACCGGTGTCGAACCCGCCGGCGATGACCATGACGTCATCGGCGCGCTTTCGGTCGACGCCGCGCTCGATACGCCGTTCGAAGTCGCCGGGGTGCCGCTTCGCCGCGACGATGATTTCAGCGCCGAATTGCAAAGCTGGCGTTCGATCCGCGTCCCGCTGCCGTTGCTCGACAGCGTCATGACCGGGGTCACTGACATCGTCCTCGCGCGCAACGAATTTGCGCGAATGCTGCGCGAATCGGGCGCCGACCTGTCGGTTATCGCCTCGTTCGACCGCCTCTCGGATTCGATTGCCGGGATGCGCCAGTCGGTCAGCCAGATGCGGATGCAGCGGATCGACAAGCTGTTCGCCCCGCTTCCCCGCATCGTCCGCGACCTCGCGAAGGACATGGACAAGAAAATCGCGTTCCAGACAAGCGGCGGCGAAGTCGAACTCGATCGCGAGATGATGGAAAACATCCGGGATCCCCTGATCCACATCGTCCGCAACGCGATCGACCATGGCGTCGAGCCGCTCGAAGATCGTGTCGCCGCGGGCAAGGACATCACGGCCACCATCTGGGTTTCGGCGCGCCAGTCGGGGAACCAGATCGAAATCGAAATCCGCGACGATGGCCGCGGGCTATCGCCCGACGCGCTGGTGGCCAAGGCGATCGCATCGCGCGTGGTGACGGCAACCGAGGCGCGCGCGCTCGGTACAAAGGAAAAACTCGACCTCATCTTCCGCCCCGGCTTCTCGACCGCAGCTAAAATTACCGCGGTGTCGGGCCGCGGCGTCGGCATGGATATCGTCAAGGCGAACGTCGAAAAGATCGGCGGTGTTGTCGAACTGCGCAACGAAGAGGGACGCGGGCTGACGATCCTGCTCCGCGTGCCGATGACGTTGACGATCATCTCAGGCCTGATGGTTCGCGCCGCCGGGCAATATTTTGCCATTCCTCGCGGCGCTGTGCGCGAAATCCTGCTCGAAAGCGGCGATACCGTCCGCATCGACCGGGTTGGCGGCGGTGAACTTGCGACGGTGCGCGGCGAGCAATATCCGCTCCTCCGCCTCGAGGCGGTGCTCGGCCGGGGGCGAGACCACAGCGATGATTCCGACGACCGCGCGCTCGTGATCGTCCAGCCCGGACAGGGGCAAAGTTACGCGCTCAGCGTTGCCGCGATTCACGATCATGAGGAACTGGTGATCAAGCCAGCGGCACCGATGATCATGGCAACGGGCCTTTATGCGGGCACGACGCTACCCGACAACGGGCGCCCCGTGCTGTTGCTCGATGTCCAGGGCCTGCTCGTTGCGGCGGGGATCGATGCCAGCGAAGTGGGGCGCAGCCACAACCGGACGGCAGAAGCCGAAGTCGCGGCAGCGGCGGCGCGTAACGCCGTACAATTGCTTCTTTTCCGCGACACGAACGCGCGTGTCCGCGGCGTTCGGCTGTCGGTCATCGAACGGGTCGAGGAAGTTCCGGCATCGGCGTTGTTCGAAAGCGCGGGCCGGGTGCAAGCGCAGATCGGCAGCGATATCTTCCCCGTGCACGCCGCGACGGCGCCGGGCGGTGAGGGGAGTGTGAAGCTGCTCCGTCTTTATGATGGCCGTTCGGTGCTCTGCTATCCAATCGCCGAAGTCATCGACATCGTCCGACTGCCCGATGCGGTGCAGCCATCGGCGGCGCCGGGCCTGATCGCGGGCGTCGTGCTGGTCAGCGGCGATCCGGTCGAACTGATCGATCCCTTCTGGCTGATGGAGCAATATGCCCCCGGCGCCGGGGCCCCGACGCTACGTCAGCCGCTCTGTCACTTCGCTGACGATCATGACGGCTGGGGTAGCAATTTTCTTGCGCCGATCCTCCGCAACGCCGGCTATCGGGTCATGTCGGGCGAGGATGCCTCGGATGAGGCACCCGACGTACTGTTATATTTCTCCGAAGAGGGTGAAGCGAGCGGTCGCCCGGACGGTCATGTGCCGGTAATCCGCTTGCGCACTGCGGTCGCGGCGGCCGGTCCGGAGGACGAAAGCGTTTACCGGTACGACCGGCAGGCGCTGCTCGACGCGCTGTACCGCCGCGTGGGAGGAGAACGCGCATGATGGAAAAACTCTATCTTATTGCGCGCATCGCCGACACGCGCGTCGCACTGCGTAGCCGCGCGATCAATTCGGTCGTCACCGTCGGCGCGCCGGTAGAGGTACCCGCCGCGCCGCCGCACGTCGCGGGATTATTTGCGCTGCGCAGCCGTGTCTTCACCCTCATCGACCCGCATGTCGTCGTCGGACTGCCCGCCGTGCCGGTTGCCCAGGGACAGCGGGTCATCGTCGTCGATGTCGCACAGCACGGCTATGCGCTGCTGGCCGACGAAATCGAGGATGTCTGTTTTATCGACGCCCCCGAAACGCGGATCGCCGGAAAGCTGCTCCCCGGCTGGGCGCGCGTCGCCGATGCGATGATCGAACATCAAGGCGCCTCGCTGCTCGTGGTCGATCCGTCGCATTTCATCACGTTGCCGGCCTTAAAGGCGGCATGAATTCGGTCGTATATTAACGGGCTGCACACGTCTTCATCGTAAACATGCCCAAATCCCGGGGGTCGGAGTTAATTGAATGTCGAAATCTTGTCTGGTGGTCGATGACAGTAAAGTCATTCGCAAGGTCGCACGCCATATCCTTGAAAGCATGTCCTTTGCCGTCGACGAGGCGGCCGATGGGCAGGAGGCGCTGACCTTTTGCCGCGCCAACCGCCCCGATGTCATCCTGCTCGACTGGAACATGCCGGTGATGAGCGGAATGGAATTCCTCGGCGCGTTCAACGATCTCGATTATGGTCATGAAGAACGTCCGCGCGTCGTGTTCTGCACCACCGAAAACAGCATCGACCATATCCGTGCCGCGATCGAGGCCGGCGCCGACGAATATGTGATGAAACCGTTCGACCGCGAAACGCTGGAAGGAAAATTGCAGCTCGTCGGAATCGCTTGAGGCCGTTTCGATGGCCCGGCCGCAACCTCTGATATCGGACCCGGAGCCAACGGCTCGCACCGTACGTGTGATGCTCGTCGACGATAGCCTGGTCGTGCGGAGCATTCTCGAGCGGATCGTCGATCAGCGGCCCGGACTCAAGATTTGCGCCTCGGTCGCCTCGGCGCACGACGCACTCGACTATCTGGCGCGCGAGCCCGTCGACGTCGTCGTACTCGATATCGAAATGCCCGGGATGAACGGCATCGACGCGCTGCCGCACATATTGGAGCGCGCCGAAAAGGCCCGCGTCCTCATTCTGTCGTCCAACTGCGTCGAGGGCGGTCCCGCGGCGATCGACGCGCTCGCGCTCGGCGCCAGCGACACGCTCGCCAAGCCTGGGCGCGGCAGCTTTTCGGGGCGGTTCGCCGAAGTGCTCACCGACCGGATCATGACGCTCGGCCATCGATCGGATCATCCTGCGCCGATCCCGGTTGCGGAGCGTGTGGTTCCCGCGCGCCCCGCACCCGCGATCGATACCGATCAGCCGATCGAATGTATCGCGGTTGCGGCATCGACCGGCGGCATTCCGGCTTTCGCCAACTTCCTTGCCCATCTCGATCCCCGGATCAGTGCGCCAATCCTGCTCACCCAGCATTTGCCCGATGCGTTCATGGAATTTTACGCGAAGCAGATTGCGACGATGACGGCGCGCCGCGTGCGCGTGGCCGAGGCCGGAATGGTGGTCGAGCGGAACTGTATCTATCTTGCCCCCGGCGATGCGCATTTGCTCGTTGTCGCAAACGGTCGCCGTCACGAAATCGCGCTCGATCGCCGTGTTGTCGATAATGGCTGCTGTCCCTCGGCCGATCCGATGCTCGATTCGGTTGCAGACCTTTATGGCAGGGGCGGCATCGCGGTGATCCTGAGCGGCATGGGACGCGATGGCTTTATCGGCGCTGCGCGGCTGAAGGAGTCGGGCGGTACCGTGTTCGCGCAGGCGCCGGAAAGCTGCGTGATATGGGGCATGCCCGGGGCGGTCGCCAAAGCGGGTATTGCGGCGGCGACGCTCAATCCCGACGCGATCGCGCTGATGCTGGGAAGCTTCCTGCCGGGACGCCGCAAATCATGATGGGCTCGAGCGCCAGCGAATCGGCCTATCGCGTGTTGATGGGGGTGCTTGAATCGCGGACCGGCCAGACACTTTCGCCAAACCGCATCTGGCGGATCGAAATGTCGCTGAAACCCGTGATGCAGCGTCACGGCATTGCCGATCTCGACGCGCTCGTCGCGGGGCTCGTCACCTCGAACAGCCGACAATTGCTCGACGATACCGTCGACGCGATGCTCAATAACGAAACCTATTTCTATCGCGAATACAGCGTTTTCGATGAAATAGCGGCGACAGCACTTGAGCGGATCCGCGAAATCAACGCGTTGCGCCGTCGGCTCACCGTCTGGCATTGCGGCGTATCGACCGGACAAGAGGCCTATTCGCTGGCCATGCTGATCGCCGAGCAGGGGGAGAAATGGGCGGGGTGGCAGGTCGATATCGTCGGCACCGACGTCAGCTATCACGCGATTTCGCGCGCGCGGGTAGGACTTTACAGCCAGTTCGAGATCCAGCGCGGCCTGCCGGTGCAGCGCATGGTGCGCTGGTTCGACCAGACCGACGGCGGATGGCTGGCAAAGGCGGATTTGCGGCGCCGCGTCGATTTTTCGGTGCAGAACATGCTCACCGACCGACCGCCGCTCGCGAGCCCCGCCGACCTGATCTTCTGCCGCAATCTGCTGCTCTATTTCTCCGCGCCGATGCGTCAGAAAGCCTTTGCGCGGCTCCGCGCGATGGCGGCGCCACAAAGTTTTCTCGTGCTCGGTGCTGGCGAGACGGTGCTTGGCCAGACCGACCAGTTCGTCGCCAGCCCCCGCTTGCGCGGGCTGTACGAACCCGCCGACCAGCAGGTACGTCGCGCGGCCGCGGCCTGACCTTGCTTTTTGCGCGCCACTGGCGCAATCGACGGATTGGCAAGCACAGGACGGGCCCAAAAAGCGCATGAGCGATTTTATCGAACGCTGGTCTCCCAATTTCGACGAGCGCGCGCTGCCCATCTCGATGATCGTACTGCATTACACCGGTATGAAGAGCGGGGCGGAAGCTATTGATTGGCTTGCCAATCCCGAATCCAAGGTATCGGCGCATTATGTCGTCAGCGAGGATGGCCAGATCACCCATATGGTGCCCGAGGACAAGCGCGCCTGGCATGCTGGCAAATCGCACTGGCGCGGGGTTAGCGACATCAATTCGGCGAGTGTAGGGATCGAGATCGTCAATCCGGGACATGAATGGGGCTATGTCCCCTTTCCCGATCCGCAGGTCGCTTCGGTCGTGCGCCTCGTCCACATGATCAAGGATCGCCATTCGATCACGCGCGGCAATGTCATCGGCCATTCGGATATCGCGCCGACGCGCAAGCAGGATCCGGGCGAGTTATTCCCGTGGGAAGAACTTGCGCGCCGACGCCTTGCGCTGCCGCGACCGACCAAGAAGCTGACCGATCCCTTGTGGACCGACGCCGGCTTTCTGCTCGCGCTCGAGCGTTTCGGCTACGATGTGACCGACGGTTTTGCGGCGACGGTGGCGTTTCAGCGGCGCTTTCGTCCCGAACTGATCGACGGCACGATCTGCGGCGAATGTCGTGCCATTCTGCTCGCGCTGCTCCTTCCTCAGCCCGAAGGCAATTGACTCGTCAAATCGTGCCGCTGGGCCTATATTGCTCCGGCCAGAGGGTTGGGCGATCGCCGCCGGTGGGGTATCCCGCCGGGGGAGGAAAGTCCGGGCTCCACGGAAATCACGGTGCCGGATAACGTCCGGCGGGCCGGTCTTCGGATCGGTTCAGGGAAAGTGCCACAGAGAGCAGACCGCCACAGGCTTTGGCCCGGCGAAAGGTGAAAGGGTGCGGTAAGAGCGCACCGCGCGGCTGGTAACAGGCGCGGCACGGCAAACCCCACCGGGAGCAAGGTCGAATAGGGATGGCACGGAAGCAATTCCAGGGCTGGTTCCGGCCCAGCCGTCCGGGTTGACTGCTTGAGCGTTCGGGTAACCGTTCGCCTAGAGGAATGATCGCACAGTCTCTGCAAGGGGATGGACAGAACCCGGCTTATAGACCCTCTGGCAATACTCTCTCCAACACCCCGCGCGGAACGCCCGCGCGCGGGCCGCGTTCTAAACGGACCAGTTGAAAGGGAATCGCATCATGAAAGTCGTCGATGAGCATGTCGAAGTGACCGAGACCGAGGCGAGCGGTGGGGTCAAAGGACATAATGTCCGCTATGTGCTGGCGTTTTCGCTGGTCGCAGTGATTATCGTCATGTCGGCAATCTGGATCATTCCGGCGTTGCTGCAGCCCTGATCTCGGGGTTCTATTTCGCTTTTGTCACGCTGATAAGTTCATCCTCGGCGCCCGGCGTGTCTTCCATATAGATCGTCTGCACCGGCCGCTTGAACTTGCGTGGGTAGAGCTTGTCATACCCGCGGTCGCCCGTTTCGGACACTTTGAGCAAGCTCGTGATCGTGTCGCCGGTTGCGACGTTCCAGCTCATCTCATTACCGTCATGGGTATAGGTCCGACTGTAGACCGTCGCATCGAGCCCGATCAGCCGCATCCGCGGGCCTGCCTTCGTCGTCGCGGCGCGATAGCGATAGGTCGCCGACAGCGCGGTCGTGCCGCCAGTCAGGTCGCGGATCGTCAGCACGCCCTTGTCGATAGTCAGCGCGGCAGGGCCAAGCGGGTCGGGCTCGAGTTTAAAATTTCCCGCCGGCTCGTGCCCCATGTCGACCTCGCCGCGATAGCTGAGCACGGCATAGAGGTGTCGCTCATCGGGACTGGCGACGACAAATACGGTGTCCGGATTGCCGTCGCCGTTGAGGTCGCCGTCGGCGCGCGTTTCGATTTCTTCGCCGAGTTCGAGCTGATCGAGAAGAAACTGATCGCTTACCGGCGGCAAGGCCGGGCGATCTTGCGCGGCGAGCGCCGTGCCGGACACCAAAAGAGCGGCCAGGAATACCGTTTTTCGCATTGCGCTCGTCTCCCCCCTCGGTCGGCATCAGATTATCAGCTGTACCGCGGGCGTCCAGCCGCTGTCGGTGACTCTGCGCACAGGCCGATTTCAGGGATAGCCGACCGCGATGATTTCCCATTCTTTCGGTCCGGCTGGCAATTGCACTGTGCGCAGGTCGCCGATCGCGGCACCGCGAAGCGCGCGGGCAAGGGGGCTGTTCCAGCCGATCCGCCCTTCGCCCGCATCGGCCTCGTCATCGCCGACCAGCGTAACGATGCGCCGCGCGTCGTCATCGTCGGCAAGTTCGACGGTGGCACCGAACCAGATGCGACTCTTGTCGGGTTGTTCGGCGGGATCAACGACGCGCGCGGCCTTCATCCGGCGCGCGAGGAACGAGAGGCGCCGGTCGATCTCGCGCAGCCGTTTGCGCCCATAAATATAGTCACCATTCTCGCTGCGGTCGCCATTGCCCGCTGCCCAGCTGATCACCTCGACCAGCTTTGGCCGCTCATCGCCGAGTAGCAGGTCATATTCGGAACGCAGCGCGGCATAACCGGCCGGCGAAATGATGTTCGTCTTCTCCCCCGCCACAAGGTTTACCCAGGGGTGCGTTTGCCGAGATAGAAGCTCAGCGGCGCCTGCTGCCGCGATGCGCTGCCATCGCGCAGCGTGTCGTAGACGACCGCATTTTCGAGCACGCGCTGGACATAGTTGCGCGTCTCGAAGATCGGGATCGCCTCGATCCAGTCGACCATCTCGATCCCGCCGCCTCGCGGATCGCCATTGGCGCGCAGCCATTTGTTCACATTGCCGGGCCCGGCATTATACGCGGCCACCGCGAGCGGATAGCTGCCGCCGAAGTAGCGCAGCATCTGCTGGAAATAGGTCGATCCCAGCATCATGTTGTAATTGGTGTCGGTCGTCAGCGATCCGGCGTCATAGCTCATCCCCAGCTTGCCCGCGACTTCGCGCGCGGTCCCGGGCATCAACTGCATCATGCCCCGCGCTCCGGCGTGGCTGATCGCGGCGCGGTCGAACTGGCTTTCCTGCCGCGTGATCGCGTGGATGAAGGTCCAGTTGCTTTCGTGACCCGCGGGAACGCGCACGGTCGGGAATCCCGCCACCTCGACCGCATCGAGGCTGTTTGCCTGCGCGCTGCGGCCGATCATCACGCCGAGGTCGGGGCGGCCTATCTGCGACGCGAGCTTGCCCGCGAGGACATGATCGGCGGGCGACGTCGCCTTTTGGGCGAGCGCGCGGAGGAAAAGCGACTGTTCGCGCCATGCGCCGATTTCGCCGAGCGCGCGCGCGGCGCGCACCAGCCGGTCGTCCTCGAACGTGCGGCGCTCATCATTGCTGACCTGAATCGTCGGATTTGGCGCCGGCCGAGGCTGCGGACGGCTCAGCCGTTCGAGCGCTAATTGGCCATAGAATTGGTCATAATGCTGCGCGGCGTCGTTGAAATGCGCGTTGGCAGTCGCGGAATCGCCCGCAGCTAGCGCGGCGCGGCCCGCCCAGTAAAAGCCTTTGGTGCGCGTCTGCGCCGACCGGGCGGCTTCGCCATACGCACGGTACAGCCGCACCGCTTCGGCCGGACGGCGAAGGTCGCGATAGGCAAGCTGGCCCGCGAGCCACGCGAGTGAGGTATAATCGTCGCGTACGCTGAGCGATGTTTCGCGGATGACCGTTCCCGGCGAAAAGCTGTCGTCGAGTTGGCGCGCGATATTATAGGCAGTCAGCTTGTCGCCGCCGGCATCGGCCTGCCGTGCGTTGGTCAGCAGCGTTTCGAGCCATTCCTCGGGATCGGTTGGCGCTTTTGCGAGCGAGCGGGGCGCGGCGAGCAATGCGCGCGCCTCGCCGACGCGGCCCGCCTTGCGCAGCCAGGTCGCCTTGTCGGTAATATAGCCGGCATCGCTGCGGATCAGCGACGGATTGGCGCTTTCGGCCGCGGATGCCTGGAAAGCAGCATCGACCGAGGCATTGCGCATCGCAAGGCGTGCCGCAAACACGGCCCGTTTGTCGGGCGAAGTGAAAGAAAGCTGGCGGCTCGCGGCCGCGGTCGCGCCCGACCAGAGCAGGCGGTCCATCCGCGCATCATGGTCGGCGAGCGTGATCGCGCCGGGGAACATGCTGAGCGCGCGGCTCGTTTCATAATCGTCGAGTGGGCCGCTCGTCCACGCGCGGCGAACTGCCGCGGCGGCGTCCTCGCGGCGGCCCGAGGCATTGAGCGCGAGTGCATAGCGCAAATGACCACTGGCGGTCTGCGGCGGATAGGCCTGGAAATAGGCGAGGGTGCGCTGCGGATCGTAGCTGTCGAGCGAGATCGACTTTTCGGCGCGCGTGCGCAGTTTGTCGCCATCGGGCCAGCCTTTGTTGACCATCAGGAAGCGCGACAGCTGGTCGAACGAGGCTCCGGTGTTGGCGGTCAGTCTTCGCCATTCCATCACCGCATCGCCGACCGAGCTTGTTGACGGCGGCGGCCCCGAATTGGCGGCGAGGCCCATCTGGGCGCGGTACCATGCCATTTGTTCGGGTGTGAGCTCGCTGGCGTTGCCAGCGGCCGGGATGAGAAGCGCTACGGCGAGGGCCGCGCGCGAAATCGAGGACAGCGAAAACATGGACGCCATATTAGTGCCAAACTCCTTGCGGGGCGCTGAATAGGCGTCCATTAGCGGCGCGCCGTCGGGACTCTACCGGCGGGTCCATGTTTTTGTAAAGGAGCGGAGCATGTTTTCGGGGTCGATTCCCGCTTTGGTGACGCCATTTCGCGATGGGGCGTTCGATGCCCCGGCTTTCGCTCGCTTCGTGGATTGGCAGATCAAGGAAGGGACCAGCGCGCTGGTCCCGTGCGGCACGACCGGTGAAAGCCCGACGCTCGGCTTCGACGAACATTATCAGGTGATCGACAGCTGCATTCAGGCGGCGGCGGGGCGTGTGCCCGTGATCGCCGGCTGCGGCTCGAACGACACCGCGACCGCAATCCGCCACATGCGGTACGCGCAGGCCGCGGGCGCGACCGCCGCGCTGATCGTCGCGCCTTATTACAACCGGCCGAGCCAGGACGGCATGATCGCGCATTATCAGGCGCTTGCCGATGCCAGCGACCTGCCGATCGTCGTCTATAACGTCCCCGGCCGCACCGTCGCCGACATCAGCGCAGAGACGATGTGCAAGCTCGCCGAAATCCCGAGCATTGTCGCGATCAAGGATGCGAGCGGCGATCTGGCCCGCGTGACGGAACACCGCGCAGGCGCGGGTGCGGATTTTTGCCAATTGAGCGGCAACGACGATCTGTGGTTGCCGCATGCCGTGCTCGGCGGCGCCGGCTGCATTTCGGTCACCGCCAACGTCGCGCCGCGCCTGTGTGCCGATTTCGCCGCTGCCTGCGCTGCTGGCGACTGGGCGCGTGCGCTGGTCCTGCACGACCGGTTGTTCGGCCTGCACAAGGCGATGTTCTCCGACACCTCGCCGGGCCCGGTTAAATATGCGCTGTCGCGTGTCCACGACTGGTTTTCGCCCGAAGTGCGCCTACCTATCATTCCGGCGGACGCAGCCTCGCGTGCCGCCGTCGATGCCGCGCTGTCCGCGGCCGGAGTAATCTAGGTCCCGCTATGGCTCGCCCTCAGTCCGCCGCCGAATTCGACAAGAAGAAAGTCGTCGCCGAGAACCGGCGCGCGCGGTTCGACTTCGCTATCGAACAGGTGTTCGAGGCCGGGATTGCGCTGCAGGGAACCGAAGTCAAATCGCTGCGCTTCGGCGAAGGTACGATCGCCGAAAGCTATGCCGAGGTGAAGGGCAATGAGGTGTGGCTGATCAACAGCAACATCCCCGAATTCAGCCACGGCAACCGCCACAATCACGAGCCCAAGCGCCCGCGCAAACTGCTGCTCAGCGGCCGCGAGATCAACAAAATGTATGCCGGCGTCGCGCGGCAGGGCATGACGCTCGTGCCGCTGTCGGTCTATTTCAACAGCCGCGGCCGCGCAAAGGTGGAACTCGCGCTCGCCAAGGGCAAGAAGGCGCACGACAAGCGGGATTCGATCAAGGAACGCGACTGGAAGCGCGACAAGCAGCGGCTGATGAAAGAACGCGGATGAGCGGGGGCAAGCCCCGCGACAAGGCGGCGGTGATGAACTGGATCCGCCGCAACTCGCCGACGCGTGAGGAATTGCTGGCAAGCCGTTTCGTGAAGCCCTTTGCGCACAGGGTCGCGCACAGCCATCTATGGCGCTTCACCCGCACCTCGGTGCCGCGCGGCACCGCGCTGGGTCTGTTCGTCGGTATCTTCTTCCTCATCCCCGGCGTGCAGATTTTGGGCGTCGCATTGCTCGCGCTGCCCGTTCGCGCCAATATCCCGATCGGCGCGGCGATGACTTTCCTGTCGAATCCCGTCACTACGCCGTTCATCATCATCGCATCGGTGTGGCTCGGCGACTGGCTGTTCGGTCTCCATGCCAACAGCGCGACCTTCTCGGCGATGATCGAGCATGGCGCGTCGGCGGGCGAATGGGCCCGCTGGGTTTTTTCGGATGCCGCGCCTGCGATGCTCGCGGGACTGTTCGTGATCTCGGTCGTGTCGGCTATCGTCGGCTACATCCTCGCCTCGATCTTCTGGGACAATTGGATACGCCTCCGCTGGCGGCGCAAATTGCAGCGCGCGCGCGACCAACGACATGAGGCATCGACGAGCGACACCCCCGCCGGTTGAACCGCGGCCGGGCAGGCGTATAGCTAGGTCATTGCTAAACTGCGCCGCGCATAAGCGGCCCGGTTTTTGGCGTCATATTGAAAACTGGGGAATATCATGACTTATTTGCATATGTCTTCGCGCCTGCTGGCGACCGCTGCATTGGGCGCGCTGATGCTTGCCACCATCCCGGCGAACGCCAAGGAAAAGGCCGTCACCGCGCCTGCCACAGAGGCTGCTGCCAAGCCCGAAATCGGTGATTTCGGTTTCGACCTTTCGGGCATGGACAAGAGCGTCCAGCCGGGCGACGATTTCTATGCCTATGCCAACGGCGCCTGGGCGAAAAACACGCAGATCCCTGCCGACAAGTCGAACTATGGCATGTTCACAGTCCTCAACGATCTGTCGCAGACGCGCACGCGTGAAATCCTCGACGCCGCCAAGGGCGACCCGAACAGCATGATCGGCCGTGCCTACGCCTCCTATCTCGATTCGGCTGCGGTCGAAGCAAAGGGGCTCGCGCCGATCCAGCCGTGGCTGGACAAGATCCGCGCCGTTGAAAAGCCGGGTCTTGCGAAATTGCTCGCCGAAGCCGACCGCAGCGGCATCCAGCACTTCTTCGGCGGCTATGTCGGGCAGGACGACAAGAACCCGGACGTCTATACCTACGTCATTTTCCAGGGCGGCATCGGCATGCCCGACCGCGACTTCTACCTGAAGGAGAACGAGCGAAACACGGCGTTGCAGGCGGCCTATCTCAAGCATCTTGAAAATGTCCTGACGCTCGCGGGCGAACCCAATGCGCCGACGCGCGCCAAGGCGATCTATGATTTCGAAAAACAGGTCGCGACGGTCCATTGGGACAAGAATGACAGCAGCGATGCGACCAAAGCCTATAACAAGATGACGATCGCCGAACTCGCCAAGGTCGCACCTGGCTTCGACTGGTCGACCTTCATCCGTGGCCTCGGGGTTAACGAAGATACGCTCATCGTATCGCAGCCGAGTGCGTTCACGGGCGAAGCGAAGCTGCTCGCCGACGCGCCGATTGCAGTGATCCGCGACCTGCTGATCGTGCGCAGCCTCGACGGCTTTTCGGGCGTCTTGCCCGATGCCGTCGCAAAGGAAGCTTTCTCCTTTTACAGCACCGCCATGTCGGGCACGCCGCAGATGGAAGAGCGGTGGAAACGCGCGGTCGACTTTACGACCGGCAACCTCGGCGACGCGGTCGGCAAGGATTATGTCGCGAAATATTTCCCGCCCGAAACCAAGGCGGCGATGGACGAGCTGGTGAAAAATGTTCTCGGCGCGATGGGTCGCCGCATCGACGGGCTGACGTGGATGCAGCCGGCGACAAAGGTCAAGGCGCAGAAGAAGCTCGCCAATTTCACCACCAAGATCGGCTATCCCGATCAGTGGAAGGACTATGGCAAGCTGGAAGTCCGTGCCGATGACCTGTTCGGTAACGCGCTGCGTTCGAACCAGTTCGCGCACGACGACAATATCGGCCATCTCGGCGGGCCGATCCGCCGCTGGGAATGGTTCATGACGCCGATGACGATCAACGCCTATGCCAATTTCGGCATGAACGAGATCGTCTTTCCCGCCGCGATCCTCCAGCCGCCCTTCTTCGATCCGCATGCTGATGCGGCGGTTAATTATGGCGGCATCGGTGCGGTGATCGGTCATGAAGTCAGCCATCATTTCGACGATCAGGGCGCGAAATATGACGAGACCGGCAAGCTCGCCGACTGGTGGACCCCGGCCGACGTCGCGGCCTTCGAAGCCGCGGGCAAGGCGCTGATCGCACAATATGATGCCTATGAAGTGCTGCCCGGCGAAAAACTCGACGGGACCTTCACGCTTGGTGAGAATATCGGCGATCTTGCCGGCCTGACCGTCGCTTATGATGCGTACAAGGCATCGCTCGGCGGCAAGGAGGCACCGGTGATCGACGGCCTGACCGGTGACCAGCGATTCTTCCTTGGCTGGGCGCAGGTGTGGCGTCGCAACTATCGCGAGCAGAATCTGTCGCAGCGTATCACGACCGATCCGCATTCGCCCTCGATCCAGCGGACTTGGGTCTCGCGCAACCTTGACCCTTGGTATAAGGCCTATCAGATCAAGCAGGGTCAGAAGCTCTATCTCGAGCCGAAAGACCGCGTCCGCATCTGGTGATGCACTGAACAGAAAGACAGTCATTGACCGCGCAAAGCCTGCCCTCCGCTGATGGTGATTTCATCAGGGGGGCGGGTTCCGCCGGGCCTTTGTCGGCTCCGGCGGGTTTGTCGCACGTCGACAAGGCGGTTCTTGGCGGGCTGGCGCTGCTGTCCGCCGCATTGCTGTTCTGGGCAACGCGCGACGCCATATTGGCGGTCGGATTCGTCGCCGGGTTGGCTATTGCCGCGGGCGGCGTGCTGCTTGCGCGCCGGCTCTTTCCGGCGGCGGTAACGGGCGAGGCGGTGGCGCCCGACTGGACGATGTTGCGTCAGGCGGTCAATCACGACGATGTTGCGATCGCGGTGACCGATCGCGCTGGCCGGATGGTCTGCGCCAATGATCTGTTCGGAACTTGGTTCAACGGCTTCGTGACGCCGCCCGGCCTGCCGCTTGAAGGGCGCGGCGCAGAGGTTCTGAAGAACGCCGGCCGTATTGCCTGGCGCGATGGCGAGGGTCGCGCCGACGATATCGCAATCGGCCCGTTGCAATTGCGGGCGCAGGTGACGCGGACGGGGCAGTCCGAAGATTATCTCGTTTGGCGTTTCTCCGCGCTCGAGCGCCTCGACCTTGCCGCCGAGATTGTTCGCCATCTCGATGGACCCGCGGGCCGCACGCTCGGTCATGCCGGGGTGATGGCGGCGCTTGTCAGCGCCGAGGGGCGGCTGCGCGTCGCGAATCAGGCTTTTCTGCTCCGCGCGCTCGGCGAAGATGATGCCAGCCATTATGCGGGGCGTGACGTTGCTCCGATGATCCGGCTCGACGATGGCGGCGCGCTCTATTTCGCCCGTGAGGGCGATCGCGCGACGCCGGTGCGGTTGATCCAGATTCCGCTCGCACCCGCCGACAGCAATACGCCGATGCTGCTCGCGATGCTCGACGAGGAAATGGGGCCGACCGACCGCGGCACCGCACAGACCTATGTCGAAACGCTTTTGTCGCTGTTGCCTTTCGGGCTTGCCATGGTCGATCGCGACGGACGCTTCCTCTACATGAACCGCGCGTTCGTGCGCGCGGCCAGCGTCCCCGACGGCAAGATGCCGCGCTACCCCGGCGATATCGTCGTCGGCGAGGACAAGGGCGCGCTTGCCGACATGATCCGGCGTCACAGCAGCGGGCAACAGGTCGGGGGCGACCTGTCGATCCGGCTGGCAGGGCAAAGCGGTGACCCGGTGTCGATGCGCGTTGTGGGCGTTCGCGGTTTGGGCGAAGCCGCAGTCTTGCTCAGCCTCAAGGATTCGAGCGAGGAATCACGCCTCAAGCGGCAGGTCGCACAGGCCTCGAAGATGCAGGCGGTCGGCCAGCTTGCCGGCGGCGTCGCGCATGACTTCAACAATATCCTGACCGCGGTACTCGGCGCGTGCGACCTGATGCTGATGCGCCACACGCCGGGCGACAGCGATTATGACGACATCCAGCAGATCCGCAGCAACGCCAACCGCGCTGCCAGCCTGACGCGGCAACTGCTCGCCTTCTCGCGGCAACAGACGCTGCGGCCGCAGATATTGCAATTGCCCGACGTGATTTCGGAAGTTTCGCATTTGCTGAAAAGGCTGATTGGCGAGACGACGCAACTCGCGGTCCATCATGGTCGCGGGTTGGGTGCAGTACGCGCCGACCCCGGTCAGCTGGAACAGGTAATCATCAATCTCGCCGTCAACGCGCGCGACGCGATGCCGGGCGGCGGAACGTTGACGATTGAAACCTATCCTGTGTCGGCCGCCGATGTGCGGCAGATGGGCAATGAATTCATGCCGCCCGCCGATTATTGTGCGCTGAAGGTCAGCGACACCGGGACCGGCATCCCGGCCGATGTGCTGCCAAAGATTTTCGAACCCTTCTTCACGACCAAGGACGTCGGCAAAGGGACGGGGCTCGGGCTCTCGACCGTTTACGGGATTATCAAACAGTCGGCGGGCTATATCTTTGCCGACAGCAAGCCGGGGCAGGGGACCAGTTTCTCTATCTACCTTCCGGTCCACCGCCCTGAGGGCGATGCCCCCGTCGTGGTCCCTCCGCCTGCGAAGCCCAAGAAGAGTCAGTGGGGCACCGGAACGATCCTGCTCGTCGAGGATGAGGATATGGTGCGTGCGGTCGCGGAACGCGCACTGACCCGCGCGGGTTATACCGTCGTTACCGCCTCGCAGGGCGAAGAGGGGCTCGAACGTTTTTCCCAGATGGAGAAGGTCGATTTGATCATCAGCGACGTCGTGATGCCGACGATGGACGGCCCGGCGATGGTGCGTGCGATGCGTGCCAAGCGTCCCGACCTGCCGATTCTGTTCATGTCGGGCTATGCCGAAGAACAGCTTCGCCAGTCGATCGACATCGATAATGTCGCCTTCCTGCCGAAACCTTTCTCGGTGGCACAGCTTGCCGAAGCGAC
Organism: Sphingopyxis sp.; assembly: GCA_051861185.1. Taxonomy (GTDB): domain Bacteria; phylum Pseudomonadota; class Alphaproteobacteria; order Sphingomonadales; family Sphingomonadaceae; genus Sphingopyxis. Next base: position 74,037 of record JBIMKQ010000002.1, on the reverse strand, counting down.
ATCGGCGGCGCTCGACGGCGCCGCACATCGGGTGCCGGGTGCCCGGTAGCCCCCGCATCCTGCTCGTCGAGGACGATGTGCTGATCGGCATGATGCTGGCCGACATGTTCGATGCCCTCGACGTTCCCGAACCCGCGCAGGCGACGAGTAACGAAGAGGCGCTTGCGCTCATTGCGGCCGAGCCGCTCGGCGGCGCTCTCGTCGACATCAACCTTGGCGATGAAAAGAGCTGGCCTGTTGCCGATGCGCTGGCGGAACGCGGCATCCCCTTCGCTTTCACGTCGGGCGGCGGCGACGTCATTCCGTCGGCACACGCGCATCGCAAGTTGATCACCAAACCGTTCCGGATCAGCGATATCGAAGCCGCCTTGGATGGATTTGCCGCAGAATAGAGCGATTTTCCTTCAGCTGGGTTTTATTTTGTTCTTCTCTTGTTCTGTGAGAACAAATGCCGTACATCGGTTGGGCGTTGCGGTGGTTCTGCCGTCGCTCTAGAGCTGGAAAGGGACGGTCATGGCCGGACAATTGTCACTCGTCGAATCGGGGAAATCAGTGAACAACACGGACAGGCAGAAGGCGCTCGACGCCGCGCTCGCGCAGATCGATCGCGCGTTCGGCAAGGGCTCGGTAATGAAATTGGGTTCGAAAGAGACCATGCAGGTCGAAGCGATTTCGACCGGATCGCTGGGCCTCGACATCGCGCTTGGCGTCGGCGGCCTGCCGCGCGGGCGCGTGATCGAAATTTACGGTCCCGAAAGCTCGGGCAAGACGACGCTGGCGCTTCACGTCCTCGCCGAGGCGCAAAAGGGCGGCGGTACAGTCGCCTTTGTCGACGCCGAACATGCGCTCGACCCCGTGTATGCGCGCAAGCTCGGCGTCAATATCGACGAGTTGATCGTGTCGCAGCCCGACACCGGCGAACAGGCGCTTGAAATCGTCGACACGCTCGTGCGTTCGAACGCGATCGACGTGCTCGTGGTCGACTCGGTTGCCGCGTTGGTGCCGCGCGCTGAAATCGAGGGCGAGATGGGCGATACGCATGTCGGCCTGCAGGCCCGCTTGATGTCGCAGTCGCTCCGCAAGCTCACCGGCTCGATCAGCCGTTCGCGCTGCATGGTGATCTTTATCAACCAGCTGCGCATGAAAATCGGCGTGATGTACGGTAACCCCGAAACCACGACCGGCGGCAACGCGCTGAAATTCTATGCCTCGGTCCGTCTCGACATCCGCCGCACCGGCCAGATCAAGAATGGCGACGAGATCGTCGGCAACACGACCCGCGTCAAAGTCGTGAAGAACAAGGTCGCACCGCCGTTCAAGCAGGTCGAATTCGACATCATGTACGGGCAGGGCATTTCCAAGATCGGCGAAATCCTCGATCTGGGCGTCAAGGCCGGTATCGTCGAGAAATCGGGCGCCTGGTTCAGCTATGACTCGATCCGCATCGGGCAGGGCCGCGAAAATTCGAAAACCTTCCTCAAGGACAATCCCGAACTGATGGATCGGCTTGAAACCGCGATCCGCGCCCGCACCGACGCGGTGGCCGAGGAAATGATGGCCGGCCCCGACGACGAGGGCGCCGACGACAATTAATAGCCATCCGGCCGTCCCGCTTTTGGCGGGGCGGCCGGGAAACGGCGGCGGGCCCCATGCCCCTTGGACCTGTATCCTCTCCCCACAGGTCGGCCCGCCCGCCGTTGATCCTTGCGTGGACTTTGGCAGCGGCTACAAGCAGCCAATGCCCGCGATCCGCCTCTTCGGCCTTCCCACCGACATCAACAGCAGCTTCGAACGCGGTGCCGCCGCGGGCCCCGCAGCGATCCGCGCCGCGCTGTGGAGCGACCGCGGCAATATGGCGAGCGAACTGGGTCCCGAAATCGGGACCGACGTCGCGCTGACCGATGACGGCGATCTTCCGCTGACAGAGCACACACCGAACGACGACGCCGCGATCCGCCGCTATCTGGCCATTGTGCGCGAAGATGGTGAAGTTCCGCTTGCGCTCGGCGGAGATCATGCCGTGAGTTTCCCGCTCGTCGAAGCCGCGGCGACCTGTTTCGGGCCCGTCACCATTCTGCATTTCGATGCACATCCAGATCTCTACGACAATTTTGCCGACAACCCGCGCAGCCACGCATCGCCCTTTGCGCGGATATGCGAGGCGGGCCATGCCAAGAGGCTGGTGCAGGTCGGGATCCGCACCCTCAACACGCATTGCCGCGCACAGGCTGACCGGTTCGGCGTCGAGATCATTCCGATGGTCGATTTCACGCCCGATCGCGTGCCGGTGCTCGAGGGACCGCTCTATATCTCGATCGATATCGACGGGCTTGATCCGTCGGCGGCACCCGGTGTCGCGCATCCCGAACCCGGTGGGCTGACCGTGCGTGAAATGCTGGCCGTATTGTACAAGCAGACCGCGCCGATCGTCGGTGCCGATATCGTGGAACTTCATCCCGGCCGCGATATTGGCGGTGTTACCGCTATTCTTGGCGCCAAGCTCGTCCGAGAGATCGCCGCGCTGATCGACCGCAACGGCCCCTACAAAAACTGACATCAATAGGAGAGCGACATGAGCCTGATCGTCCACCATCTGAACAATAGCCGCTCGCAACGCATATTGTGGTTGCTCGAGGAAATTGGTGCGCCTTACGAGGTTAAATATTATGACCGCGACCCGGTGACCAATCTTGCGCCGCCCGAACTGATCGCCGTTCATCCGCTCGGCAAATCGCCGGTGATCGAGGACAATGGCCGCGTCATCACCGAATCGGGCGCGATCACCGAATATCTCTGCGAACGTCACGGCGGCGGCAATCTTGTTCCCGAACGCGGCACCGACGATCATATCAGCCACCTCGAATGGCTGCATTTCGCCGAGGGCTCGGCGATGACTCCGATCCTGCTGCGCATCTACACCGCGCGCCTTGGCGAAGCCGCCGCACCGATCGAGCCGCGCATTGCACAGCAGCTCGATTCGCACTTTGCCTATATGGAAAGCCGCGTCGGCGATAACGGCCACTTCATCGGCGACCGCCTGTCGGCGGCGGACATCATGTTGAGCTTTCCGGCCGAAATCGCGATCATGCAGGGCATGGCGCCGCGTTATCCCAAGCTCGCGGGCTTTGTGAATGCATGCCACGGTCGCCCGGCCTGGCAGCGGGCACGCGAAAAGGGCGGCGCCTATTATGGCTATTGATTGCTCGGTCTGCGGCCGTGCCCTGCTGGCGGCCGTTGCCTTGCTTGTCGCCGCTCCGGCCGTTCTCGCTGCGCCTCCGGTGGTTGCTCCCGAAGTAGAGCGCGAGGTCATTGCCCCCGAGGGCGTGACTTTCGCACCGGCTCCGATCGATGAGGAAGGGGCGATCGATCGTCTCGCGACTTATACAATGGCGCTGGCAAGGCGCGACTTTGAGAGCGCCTATGCGATGTTGCGCCTGTCGTTCCAGGCGTCGAACCCGCGGCTCGAATGGGAAATGAACCAGCGCAAGCGCCAGATGCTGTGGGCCGATGGGACGATCCGCATCTTGCGCCTGAGCTGGTATCTCGACCCCGCGGGCCAGCCCGCCGGGCTTTACGCTGCCTTTGATTTCCGCGGCGACCGGCCCGACAAGACGATGGATTGCGGCTATGTCGTCGTCCACCGCGCCACGCCTGTTGACGGCTGGACTGTCGTCCGCACCGACACGTCCGAAGTGCCCGCCGACCTGATCGAGGACGGGGTGCCGAAGGCTGATGTCCTGCGCCAACTGCCCTGCTATCTGGGCAAGGGGATCGCGACCAACTTCTGACCGATTGCGCCGATGAGGGGCATCGACACGAAGCGGCTTGTCGCATCGCCGCAAAATGCCTAATTCGCGCGCATGACATCGACCAACGACATCCGCCGCTCTTTCCTCGACTATTTCGGGGGCACGGGTCACCATATCGAAGCTTCGGCGCCGCTGGTGCCGTACAACGACCCGACGTTGATGTTCGTCAACGCCGGGATGGTGCCGTTCAAAAATGTGTTCACGGGGCTGGAAACGCGGCCGTACAGCACTGCGGCGTCGTCGCAGAAGTGCGTGCGCGCGGGTGGCAAGCACAATGACCTCGACAATGTCGGCTTTACGGCGCGGCACCATACCTTCTTTGAAATGCTGGGGAATTTCTCTTTCGGAGACTATTTCAAAGAACAGGCGATCCATCATGCGTGGACGCTGATAACGAAGACTTGGGGCCTCGCGCCCGAGAGACTGACCGTCACCGTCTATCATACCGACGATGAAGCGTTCGACCTGTGGAAGAAGATCGCGGGCCTGCCCGAAGAGCGGATCATCCGCATCGCGACGAGCGACAATTTCTGGTCGATGGGCGACACCGGGCCGTGCGGGCCGTGTAGTGAAATCTTCTATGATCATGGCGACCATATCTGGGGTGGCCCCCCGGGATCGCCGGAAGAAGACGGCGACCGCTTTGTCGAGATCTGGAATCTGGTGTTCATGCAATATGACCAGCGCGGCCCCGGCGACCGGATCGACCTGCCGAAGCCCAGCATCGACACCGGCATGGGGCTGGAGCGTATCGCTGCGGTGCTGCAGGGCGTCCACGACAATTATGACACCGACACGTTCAAGGCGCTGATAGCCGCATCGGTCGACCTGACCGGGGTTCCCGCCGAGGGTGCGACACAAGCGAGCCACCGCGTCATCGCCGATCATCTGCGCGCGTCGAGCTTCCTGATCGCCGACGGCGTGTTGCCGTCGGCCGAGGGCCGCGGCTATGTGCTGCGCCGGATCATGCGCCGCGCGATGCGTCACGCGCATCTGCTCGGGGCCAAGGACCCGTTGATGTACCGGCTGCTGCCGTCGCTGACCGCCGAGATGGGCGCGGCCTATCCCGAGCTGATCCGCGCGCAGCCGCTGATCGCTGAAACGCTCGAGCGCGAGGAAACGAAATTCCGTCAGACGCTCGACAAGGGGCTGCGGCTGCTCGACGAGGCGACGGCCGGGATGTCGGCGGGCGCGACGCTGCCGGGCGATGTCGCTTTCAAACTCTACGACACTTTCGGCTTCCCCTATGATCTGACCGAGGATGCGCTGCGCACGCAGGATATCGCGGTCGACCGCGATGGTTTCGACGCGGCGATGGCGCAGCAAAAGGCGGCCGCGCGCGCGGCGTGGAAGGGCAGCGGCCAGAAGGCGTCGGAAGAAATCTGGTTCGATATCGCCGAGACACAGGGCGGCACCGAATTCATCGGCTATGGGGCAACCGAAGGCGAGGCGACGGTCATTGCACTCGTTAAGGATGGTGCTTCGGTTGACGAAGCCAAAGCGGGCGACGAATTGACGGTGCTGACCAACCAGACGCCTTTCTATGGCGAAAGCGGCGGCCAGATGGGTGATAGTGGGACGATCGCGACGCTGGAAGGCGCCAAAGCGTCGGTCAGCGATACCGGAAAGCCGCTCGGGCGGTTGCACGCGCATCATGCCAAGCTGGAGGCGGGAACGCTCAAGGTCGGCGATACGGTGCAACTCATCGTCGATGCCGAACGCCGCGACCGGATTCGTGCCAATCACAGCGCGACGCACTTGTTGCACGCAGCGCTGCGCAATCGGCTCGGCGGGCATGTGACGCAGAAGGGCAGTCTCGTTGCGGAAGACCGCTTCCGCTTCGATTTCTCGCATCCCAAGGCACTCAGCGCGGAGGAAATCGCCGATGTCGAGGCCGATGTGAACGCGCAGATCCGCGGCAACGATCCGGTGACGACGCGGTTGATGACCCCCGACGATGCGGTCGCGGCGGGTGCGCTCGCGCTTTTCGGCGAGAAATATGGCGACGAGGTGCGCGTGCTCTCCATGGGGGCGGCGGACGACCACCACTATTCGGTCGAGCTTTGCGGCGGGACGCATGTTCGTGCGCTGGGCGACATCGCCTTGCTCAAAATCATCAGCGAGAGCGCGGTCTCGTCGGGCGTGCGGCGTATCGAGGCGCTGACCGGTGACGCTGCGCGTGTCTGGCTCAACGGCCGCGACGAAACGCTGAAAGCGGCGGCGGCGGCCCTCAAGACATCGCCCGACGATGTGCCGGCGCGCGTTGCGCAACTGGCCGAGGCGTTAAAGAAGGCCGAGCGCGAGCTGGCCGATGCGAAGAAGGCGCTGGCGCTTAGCGGTTCTGGGGGCGGCGGCGGTGCTGCTGTTGCGGGGCCGGCGGTTGAGCAGGTTGGCGATACGGCGTTTATTGCGCAGGTCGTCGAGGGGCTCGATCCCAAGGAACTGCGCGGCACGGTCGATGGTCTCAAGAAGCAGGTTGGCAGCGGCGTAGCGATGCTCGTTGCGGTCAATGATGGCCGCGCGTCGGTCGCGGTGGGCGTCACCGACGACAAGACCGGCAGTCTGAGTGCCGTTGATCTCGTCAAGGCCGCTGTCGCTGCGCTTGGCGGGCAGGGCGGCGGCGGGCGACCCGACATGGCACAGGGCGGTGGACCCGATGGCGGTGCGGCGAACGACGCCGTGGCGGCGGTCAAAGCCGCGCTCGCTTGAAACCGACCAAAAAGACGCGCCGTATCGATCATGCCGAACGCCTGATCGCGGCGCCGCTGGTCGATGTTTTCGCGGCTTTCACCAGCGAGGCGAAGCTCGCGCGATGGTTGCCGCCCGAGGGGGCGACGGGGACGTTCGAGCATGTCGATCTGCGCGCGGGCGGCGGCTTTTTGATGCGGCTGGCCTTCGATGACGCCGATGTCGAGACCAAGAGCGACGACGATAGCGATGTTGTGGAAGTTTATATTCCGACACTCGATGACGGGCGGCTTGTAGTGTGGCAGGTCGAATTCGTGTCCGACGATCCGCGTTTTTCGGGGACGATGGCGATGCACTGGTATCTGTCACGAAAGAGCGGCGGTACATTGGTCACGATCGACGCGCATCACGTGCCGCCGGGGATTTCTGCGAAGGACCATATCGAGGGGCTGAATAGCTCGCTGGCGAATTTGGCCGGGGTGGCGGAAGGCACGGCCCCCTAGGTCCGTTTGAATCGAGCAAAGTCGAGATGGCGCTCGACGCGGCGCCACCCCGACGGGGCCTCGACTTCGCTCGACACGAACCGGATTGGAGCCTTAGCCCTTGAGCCCCTTTGCTTTCCCCCACGCTCGCGCTGCCGTGTAACCCAGATACCCTGTGCCAAAGAGCGCGTAGAGCGACTCCGGAATACCTGCGAGATAGGCGTTCATCCCCTCGGCGATGCCCCTGGCCATCTCGGGCCGTACGGCGGCGATCAGGCCCATTGGGATGGCCCACAGCAGCAGCGCATACATGACGTAGAGGAAGCTTGGCCGCGCGCGGCTGGTCCAGGGGTCGGCGCTGTTCGCTTCGGCGACGATCGCGGTCATCCGGGTGCGGATCGCTTCCATTTCCTGGCTGCCCTCCATTTTGAGCAGTTCGAGCTTGGCGCGGTCGCGTGCTTCGGGGTCGGGGATGATCTTGTCGATCAGCTTGGCGATCGGGCCGATCAGGCCTTCGATGATGCTCATGTCGATTTTCCTTTTTGCTAGAGAATCCTCACAACTTCACTCGCGATTCACATGTTTTCCGGGATTATGGCTGGCCGATCCGGTTGGCGAGCCAGCCGTAGAGAAACGCCTCCTGGCTGGGGCGGCGTTCGGCGAGCGCGATGTAGCGTTCGCCCTGCAGTGCCTCCATCGCGCGCAGCAGCACCGTCTCGCCGCCTTTGCCGCGCGCTTTCAGAAAGCCGTCGAGCGCCGCTAGGGTGCGCGGGCCGATGTCGCGGTCGATGGCAATGTCGGGATAATCGCGCGCGGCGCGGTTGAGGGCGTTGAGCGCGCGCTGGAGGAGGCCCGCCGCTGTGCCGGTGCCCATGTTGACGCCGGTGTCGAATAGCTCGGCAGCGATCTTCGGCGCGCGGAGCGCGACCTTGTCGAAGCCCGGACGCAGCCAATAAAGACGGCGATAGATATTCGCGGCCTCGCTGCGTGGCAGATCCCGCATTGCGCCGACATAGCCCTGCGCGCGCGCGACGGCTTCGGTAATCCCCCAGCAGGTCGGACCGCCGCGGTCGGCGGGGTGGTTTACATATCGGCCTTCACGGTCGATGACGCTTTCGATCAGCGTGTCGGCGGCGGATATGGATGGGTCAGGTCTTGGCATGATTCGCTCCTGCAGTTTGTTGAACCAAGTGAACGAACCATATAGGGATATTGTAGGAAAGGCTTTTCACCATGCGGGCTTTGCAGGTGCGCGAACTAATGCCCGATCATGCAGGCGCTGCGATCGCCGACTTGTCGGTTCCCGAGCCCGGAGCGGGCGAGGTGCGGATACGGGTGCGGGCCGCGGCGGTGAATTTCCCCGATCTGTTGATGACGGGCGGCGGGTATCAACTGAAGCCCGATCTGCCCTTCGTGTCGGGGCTGGAGTTCGCGGGTGAAGTCGATGCGCTGGGCGACGGCGTAACGGGCTGGACGGTTGGTGATGCGGTGATCGGCGGCAACCGGTTCGGGGCGATGGCGGAATATTGCACCGTGTCGGCCCGGGCGTTGCGGCGCAAGCCCGAACGGCTGTCGTGGGACGAGGCCGCGGCCTATGGTGTCGCCTATCTCACGGCCTATGTCGCGCTTGTCCGCGCTGCGCGGGTGGAGCCCGGCGAGTGGGTGCTTGTCCACGGTGCGGCGGGCGGTGTCGGGTTGGCAACGGTCGATCTGGCAAAGGCGATGGGTGCGCGCGTGATCGCCGCGGCAAGCAGCGCGGCGAAACGCGATGCGATTGCGGACCTGTACGCCCCCGACGAACTGATCGCCGCCGAACCGGGTTTTCGCGATGCGGTGAAGGCGCGGACAGGGGGACGGGGCGCCGATGTGGTGTTTGACCCCGTCGGCGGTGATGTGTTCGACGAATCGACGCGCTGTATTGCCTTTGGCGGGCGGCTGCTCGTCGTCGGCTTTGCGTCGGGGCGCATTCCGGAGGTGTCGGTGAATATGCCGCTCATCAAGGGCTTCTCGGTCGTCGGCGTGCGCGCGGGCGAATATGGTCGACGTTTTCCCGAGCGCGGCGCGGAGAATGTCGCGGCGATCGATGCGCTGGCGACGGATGGGAAGATTCGGCCCCATCTCCACGCGGCGCTCGACCTTGCCGATTGGCGCGAGGCCTTTGCGATGCTCGAACGCCGCGAGGTGGTGGGCAAGGTCGTGCTGAAACCGTGACGAGCCGAAGCCGCCGGCATGGTTTTACGACATGCAAGCTGCCATGTCCGCGCCGGGGCGTCCCGGCGCGTTTGCCGATATGACCAAAGGACATGGAATGAAGAAATTGACGATGATTGCCGCTTCGATCGGCCTCGCTGTGCCGGGCATCGCAGCCGCGCAGCCGCCGCAGGATGGCGGCCGCATCTTCGCGATGCTGGACAGCAATGGCGACGGCAAGCTTGACAAGGCCGAGATCACCAAAATGGCCGAAATGCGGGCGCAGCGGCAGGGCGATCCGACGATGGCCTCACCCGAAAAGGTCGACGCCTTCATCAAGCATGTTGATTCGAACGCCAACGGCGCGATCGAAAAGTCCGAATTGGAAGCGATGCGAAATGCCCGCGCTGCGCCGCCGTCGCCTGAAGCGCCAGAGGACGCACCGCAGGACGCGAACTAACCGGCGTGCGGGGCGGTTTTGGCTCGCCCCGCCGCGCTCAGGCCAGCGCGATCCGGACTGCCTGAAACAGAAAGGCGGCGCCGACGACGGTCACGATCCAGCGACGGCTCCTGCGAAACTGCGCGTCGTTGATCCGGTCGAGAATATAGCCGCCAACGGTGATACCCGCCATCGACGCCGCAACCGCGATGAGGGTCGCAGGCAGTGCGATCGCCTCGCGCGCCGAGGCGCTCAGCAGCAGGCCGCCATAGACGAGGATCTTCGAGGCGTGGCCCATCGCCTGCATCACTGCCTTGGTCGCGACGACCTGATGGCGATTGAGCGCGGTGTTCACGAACAGGAGATCGGTCACCGGGCCCGACACCCCCGATACGAGCGACAGGCCGTTCGAGACGAAGCCTCCGCCGATCGCGTGCCAGCGATTGCTCGCGTCGAGCCGCAGCCATCTTTCGGGCAGCCAGACGAGGATCGGCGTCAGGCCCAAACCCAGGAAAACAAGGAATTTGGTTGGCGCGAAGAGCACCAACGAGAAAAAGCCGAGCGAGGCAGCCGATCCGAGCCCGAACCAGAGGAGGACTGACCAGGCGACGTGTCGCCGATGGATCAGGAAGCGCCACATGTTCGAAGCGAACTGGATGACACCGTGGAGCGCCAGCGCGAACGCGGCAGGCAGCAGCCAGGTCAGCACGCCCATGAAGATGATGCCGCCGGCCATCCCGAAAACGCCAGACACTATAGATGTGAGGAAGGCGGCGATCACGATCAGCACGCTTGCCTGCATCGGTCATTGCCTTTGGGTAACGGCTGCGCCGCTTATCGGCGGTAAAATTGGTCGGGACGAGAGGATTCGAACCTCCGACCCCCACACCCCCAGTGTGATGCGCTACCAGGCTGCGCTACGTCCCGACCGGCCCTGTTGGGCAGGCGAGGCCCCTAGCGCGGGTTGGCGGGGGATGCAAGCGGGGATGGCCCGTTATGCAGCAAAGATGTCGCGGGCTTGATATGGCGGGCATCATTCCCATTTCGGCGGCGCTTGCCCAGGTTCCTGACCTGGGGCGCGGGGAGGCGCGCGCACGACCGGTTGCGCGCCGGTTCCCTGCGTGATAGGCGCCGCGCCATATTCGCGCGCCGGTTCCGCAAGGGGAATTGGCGCTGCCACCGAACGGAAAGTTTTTCACTCATGTCGACGCAATTGCTTCTGACCCAAGCGGCCGGATCGGGCGGCGGGGCTGCCGGTTTCCTGATGCTGGTTCCCTATCTGCTGATCTTCGCGGTGTTCTGGTTCTTTCTGATCCGCCCGCAACAGGTGCGCGCGAAGGAGCATCGCGCCAAGGTTGCAGCGGTAAAGCCGCGCGATCAGGTAGTGACCGGCGGCGGCATCGTCGGCAAAGTCACGCGCGTCGATGACGATTACGCCGACGTCGAAATTTCGCCGGGCGTCAAGATCAAGGTCGTCAAGGCGACGCTCGCCGACGTTCTGCAGCCCGGCGGCAAGCCCGCCAACGACTGACGCGGCGGGGTCCGCGCGCGTCGCGGTCCCGCTCTTGCTATCGGATCTTTAGACCATGCTCGATTTCCCGCGCTGGAAGACCATCAGCATCAGCATCATTCTGCTGCTCGGTATCATCTTCTCCATCCCCAGCTTTCTGCCGGAAAAGACGGTGGATAGCCTGCCATCCTTCCTGCAGGCGAAGGTCAATCTGGGCCTCGATCTTGCCGGCGGCAGCCATCTGCTGCTCGAGGCCGACATCGTCGATCTTCGCAAGACGCAACTGGCCAATATGGAAAAGACCGTGCGGACGGCGATGCGTGGGCAAAGTGGCCCCGACGACGATATCGCGATCGGCGAGCTTTCGACGGCGGGCGGCAAGATCAGTTTCCTCGTTCGCGACCAGACGAAGCTCGATGCCGCGCGCGAGCGGCTTTTCAGCGAGACGCAGGGCGCCGGACTGACGGGGCAGCGCGACTGGAGCATCAACGTCATCGATTCGCAGCGGATCGTGATGACGCCGACCAGCGCCGGTCAGGCGCAGGCGGTGGCGAACGCCATGGATACCGCGCGCGACATCATCGACAAGCGAGTCAATGCGCTCGGGACGCGCGAACCGACGATCATCCGTCAAGGCACCGATCGTGTCGTCGTTCAGGTGCCGGGCCTGCAGGACCCAGCGGCGCTCAAAGAACTCATCGGGAAGACTGCGCGGCTTGAATTCCGCATGGTCGACGCCAACGCCGACCCGGCAGAAGCCGCCGCTGGCCGCGTTCCGGTGGGCAGCGAAATCGTGCCTTACGCCGAGGGTGAGGGCAGCGGTGCTGCGTTCGAGGTGCTGCGCCGTCAGGTGATGATCAGCGGCGAACAGCTGATCGATGCCAAGCAAAGCTATGACCCGCAGAACAACCAGCCGGTCGTTTCCATCCGCTTCGATTCGGGCGGTTCAAGCACGTTTGCCAAGGTCACGGCGCAGAGCGTTGGCAAACGTTTCGCGATGGTGCTCGACGGAAAAGTGCTGTCGGCGCCGTCGATCAACGAGCCGATTTTGGGCGGCAGTGCGCAGATTTCGGGGAGCTTCAGCGTTGCAAGCGCCAATGCGCTGGCGATTTCGCTGCGCTCGGGCGCGCTGCCGGTGAAGATGACCGTTGTCGAAGAGCGTACGGTGACCCCGGAGCTGGGTGCCGACTCGATCCGCAAGGGCGCGATCGCGGGCATCATCGCGACCGTGTCGGTGCTGGTGCTGATGCTCGTCGTCTATGGCCGCTTCGGCGTCTATGCCTGTATCGCGCTCGCTTTCAACGTCTTCCTGATTATCGCGACGATGGCGGCGTTCAACGCGACGCTGACTCTTCCGGGGATCGCAGGCTTCGTATTGACCATCGGTGCTGCGGTCGATGCCAATGTGCTGATCAACGAACGCATACGCGAAGAGTTGAAGCGCGGGCGAAAGATATTCCAGGCTGTCGAACTGGGCTATTCCGAAGCAAGCCGGGCGATTTTCGACGCGAACGTTACCAACGTCATCGCCGCCGCATTGATGTTCTGGTTCGGCTCGGGCCCGATCAAGGGCTTCGCGGTGGTCTTGACCATCGGCATCATCACCAGCGTCTTTACCGCCGTCACCGTCACCCGCATGTTCGTCGCCCATTGGCTGCGCACGGCGCGTCCGACGTCGATCAACATTTAAAGGAGCGAAACGATGCGCTTGCTGAAACTCGTTCCTGACGACACCAATATCGACTTCCTGCGCTGGCGGAAAGTCGCCTCCTTCATGAGCTTTTTCCTCGTGGCGGTGTCGATCGCGCTGGTCGCGGTGAAGGGCCTGAACTTGGGTGTCGATTTCGTCGGCGGCCAGTCGGTCCGCGTCGAATTCACCCAGGCGATGCCGCCGATCGACGAAATTCGCGAGAAGGTCGGCGACATCGGCCTTGGCGAAGCGACGATCCAGCAGTTCGGATCGGACAAGGCCGTGTCGATCCGCACCGCGCTTCCCGACGGCGACAAGTCCGCCGCCGAGCGCGCGGGGCAGCAGCTGGTGGCGGGCATTCAAAAAGCCTTCCCGACCGCGAAGACCGGCTCGGTCGAAACCGTTTCGGGCAAGGTGTCGGGCGAATTGATCCGCACCGGGGCGATCAGCCTCGGCCTCGCGATCCTCGGCATTTCGATCTACATCTGGATACGTTTCGAGTGGCAGTTCGGTGTCGGTGCGCTTGGACGCCTGTTTCACGAAGTGTCGCTGACGTTCGGCCTGTTCGCGGTGACGCAGATGCAGTTCGACCTGAACAGCGTCGCGGCGCTGCTGACAATCGTCGGCTATTCGCTCAACGACACGATCGTCGTGTACGACCGCATTCGCGAAAATCTGAAAAAATACCGCAAGATGGAGATCGTTCCGCTCCTCAATCTCAGCATCAACGAAACGCTCTCGCGTACCGTCATGACGACGGTCGCCATGGTATTGGCGCTCGGCATGTTGCTGCTCTTTGGCCCGGACGTGATTTTCGGCTTTACCGCGGCGATGCTGTTCGGCGTGTTTATCGGCGGCTATTCCTCGGTGCTGATGTCGACCCCGGTGCTGGTGTGGCTGAAGGTCGGCCCACACAGTTTCGTGCCGCGCACCACCTCGGGAATGGACGGCGGCGAGCGCGTCGAGCGCAAGGACGACGGCGCGGTCGTCTGAGGCCGCTCCATTTCGGTAAAATCGGCGCCGGTCCCCTTTCGAGGTGGGCCGGCGTTGCCGTATCTAGCGGCCCGCGCAGCGGCGAAGATGCTGGGCGAGTTCGCGGCCGTTGCGATCCCAGTCGAACCGGCCACCGAGGCTGGCCGCTACGTCCGAAGGTGAGGGCGGGTTTGCGAGGATGGTCCGCACCGCCGCCGCAATCGCATCGGGTGTGCGCTCGGCGATCCGGCCTGCGACCGGCGCGGTTACCAGTTCGGCGGCACCGCCTGCATCGCTGATGACAATGGGCGTGCCGCAGGCCAGCGCCTCGACCCACGCATTGGCCAGGCCTTCGCTGGCCGAGGGCATGACGACCGCATCGGCCGCCCGATAGAGCTGGGGGAGGTCGGCGTTTGCGACGGGACCCATGAAACGAACGCGCGTTTCGACGCCGAGTTTCAGCGCGAGCGCGCGGTAGCGGCCTTCCTCTTCGCCCGCGCCGGCGAGCCAATAGTCGACGCCGGGTAGCGCCGGCAGGGCTTCGATCACGAGCGCCTGCCCCTTGCGCGGAATAAGCGCGCCGACGGTGAGGAGCGCGGGCGCGCCGTCCATGCCAAGCGCAGCGCGTGCTGCCGCGCGGTCGCCGGGATGGAAGCGCGCGGTGTCGATGCCGGTATAGTGCACGGCGATCTTTGCCGGATCGATGCCGATTGCGGCCATGTCGTCGCGCATCGCTTCGGAGACAGCGAGCAGGCCGGTGGACTTCTCGGCCGCCTCGATCACCTGCGAGCGTGTCGCCGGGTCATGGCCGAAGTGGCTGATATCGGCGCCGCGCGCCTTGGCCGAGAAGGGCAGGCCGACCGTTGCCGCGACGCGCATCGCGGCGGGGCCATCGGGGTAGAAGAATTGCGCATCGATCACGTCGAATTTCTGCCCCCGCACGGCAGCGAGAACCGAGCGCGCAACTTGTATCGGGTTGAAGCGGGCGCCGTAGCGCGGAATCAGCGTAAAGCGCGGGCGGAGGACGGTCAGGCCGTTCCATTGTTCGCTTTGCGGCAGGTCGCGGAGCGCACGATAGCGTTTGTGAAGCGAGAACGGGACCGGTGGCAGCCCGACGGGTGCGACGATCGTGAGCTCGATCCCGGGCTGGGCCGCGAGCGCACGCAGGCTCTTTTCGACGAACAGGCCGAAGTTGGGCCGCGCGGCGTCGGGGAAGAGGGTGGCGATCGACAGGATGCGCAAGGATGTTGCGACGGACACTCAGAGCGTGCGGAGCAGGCGGACGGCGACCGCGGCCCACGGCGGATTGCTGACGATTTGCTGGCGCTGGCCGGTGCCGAGCGGGAGGAGATGCAGCTTTTCGCCATCGACGTTGAGCAGGCGCGCAAAGAAGAAACGGCCGGCGGGGCGCGGGACAAGCAGGTCGCGGTTGAGCGCGCTGGTCCAGTCGCCTTCGATCCGGCGGCACCAGATTTCGTCGCCGACACGATAATCGCCGATCGACGAGGTGACGCGCACCGCGACCATATCCTCACCCGGACGTGCGGTGAGCGCCTGCTCGACACGCGTCGGCGCTTGCGCCCCCTCTGCACCGAGCAAGGCGGTAATCGTGAGCTGCGTATCCTGCGGCAGCTGGACCAGTTCGGCGGCATCGACCCCGAGTGCGGCAGCGATGCGGTTCATCCAGCCGAGCGACAGCGTGCGCGTGCCCGTTTCGAGGCGGCCGATCGTCTGCGCGGTGGTCGGCGGGACGCAACGTTGGCCGACTTCTTCGAGCGTCAGGCCCTTGGCGCGGCGGACGGAGCGGATGCTGTTGATCATCGCAAAACCTTCAAATAACCAAATCGGTTTCCTCTTTCCTACAAAATAATCCAGTGTCAAGCCCGGCGTGCAAGCCAAGGAGAATCGCATGACCGCACGCCGCCTCGAAACCCGCCTTCACCCCGACGACCGCATCGATCCGGGCAAGGCGGGGCCGCAAGTGATGCGACATGTCACGGTCAATGTTGGGGAAAGCCCGATCGAATGGCTGGCATCGCGGGGGTTGCTTAGCGCCGCACAGTTGACTGCGGGGGAGAGGCTCCGCGCCGATTATGAGCGCGCAGGGCTGTCGGCGCGGGTGACGATGCGCTGGGATGCCGCGCCGCCGGGGAAGAGCAGGGGCGGGGCGCAGGCTTCGGACGCGTCGCTGGCGCGGATCGACGCGCACCGGCGCTTTCATGCGGCGCTCGACGCCGTGGGGCCGGGGCTGGCCGATATTTGCTGGCGCGTGATCTGCGGCGGCGAAGGGATCGGGGGTGCGGAGAAGGCGTTGGGGTGGCCCGCGCGGTCGGGAAAGCTGGTGCTGGGGTTGGCGCTGGATCGGCTGGCGCGCTTTTACGGGACAGGGTGAGGGGCGGCGTTGGAGCAGGCGTCCGCATTGGGGAGGGAAGCGGACCTTTTTATCCTCCCTGTCGCGCATCGATGGGGAGGGGACCGTCCGCGAAGCCGATGGTGGAGGGGCAGCAACGTCGGCTCCATCGCCCCTCCGTCAGCGCTTCGCGCTGCCACCTCCCCATGGCTTCGCCACAGGGAGGATCAACGGCAACTCTTGGTCGTTAGCGGTCATGGCATCGCTGAAAGAGAAGACAGGAGCAAGATGACGAAGCGGCGTCAGGCCAAGCCCTCGACTTCCTCCGCCAGCGCCAGCCACCGATCCTCGGCGGCCGCCTTTTCTGCGCGCAATGTATCGAGTTTTGCGGTCAGCGCATTAAAGCGGGCATTGTCGCGAACGAACAGGTTACCGTCGGAGAGTTCGATCTCGGCCTTTGTCATCTCGGCTTCGATCTCTTCGATCCGGACAGGGAGGAGATCGTAGTCGCGCTGGTCTTTGTAGCTGAGCTTCTTGCGTGCGGTTGGCGGCGGGGGCGGGGCGGCACCGGCGGCCTTGGTCTTTACCGTATTCGGCTTGGTCCGTTTCGCCTCCCAGTCGGCATAGCCGCCCGCGACGATGTCGACTTTGCCCGATCCATCGAGGCCGAGCGTGACGGTGACGGTGCGGTCGAGAAAGTCGCGGTCGTGGCTGACGAGAAGGACGGTGCCGGCATAGTCGGCAATGACTTCCTGGAGCAGGTCGAGCGTTTCGAGGTCGAGGTCGTTGGTCGGTTCGTCGAGGACGAGCAGGTTCGATTCGCGGGCGAATTCGCGTGCGAGGAGGAGGCGCGAGCGCTCGCCGCCCGATAATGCGCCGACGCTGGCCTCCATGACGCCGGGATCAAACAGGAATTCCTTGAGATAGCCCTGGATATGTTTTTTGACGCCGCGCACCTCGACCCAGTCGCCGCCGTCGGCGAGGATGTCGCGGACGGTTTTGTCGGGCGACATCAGGCTGCGTTGCTGGTCGATGACGATGCCGTCGAGCGTCGGGGCAAGGATGATCTTGCCTTTGTCGGGCTGGATCTCGCCTGTCAGAAGCTTGAGCAACGTCGACTTGCCCGCACCGTTCGCACCCACAATGCCGATGCGGTCGCCGCGCTGGACGCGGAAATCGAAATCCTTGATGATGATACGGTCGCCGAAGCTTTTCGACACGCCCTCGGCAACGATCACCGATTTCGAACGTACATCGTCGTTGGCGAGGCCGAGCTTCGCGACGCCGGGGCCGCCGATCATCGCGGCGCGGGTTGCGCGCATTTCCCTGAGCTTTTCAAGCCGGCCCTGATTGCGCTTGCGGCGCGCGGTGACGCCGCGTTCGAGCCAATGCGCCTCGAGCCGCAGTTTCGAATCGAGGCGCTGGGCGGCGCGCACTTCCTCGGCGGCGATTGCGTCGCTCCATTCCTCAAAACCGCCGAAGCCGATTTCCTTTCGGCGGATGCTGCCGCGGTCAAGCCATAAAGTCTGGCGCGTCAGGCGGGTCAGAAAGGTGCGGTCGTGGCTGATCGCGACGAAGGCGCCGGTGTAGCGAGCGAGCCAGCTTTCAAGCCAGTCGATCGCGGCGAGGTCGAGATGGTTGGTCGGTTCGTCGAGCAGCAGCACATCGGGGTTCTGCGCGAGCGCGCGGGCGAGCGCGGCGCGGCGGCGTTCGCCGCCCGAGGCGCTGGCAGCGGTGCGCGACATGTCGATGCCGAGCTGGTCGGCGATGGCGGCGACCTCATATTCCTCTGGCGCATCGGGTGCAGCGATCGCGAAATCCATCAGCGTAGCGAATGACGAGAAATCGGGTTCCTGTTCGAGCATCACGACATGCGTGCCGGGGACGATCACACGCTTGCCCCTGTCGGCGTCGATCTGTCCGGCGAGCAGCTTGAGCAAGGTCGTCTTGCCCGCGCCGTTGCGGCCGATCAGCGCCAGCCGGTCGCGTTCGCCGACATAGATGTCGAGATCCTGGAACAGCCAGCCGCTGCCCTGCACAAGGCCGAGGCCTTCATAAGATAAAATCGGTGCTGCCATGATGAACGGCTCGCTACTGGCGCGTTCAGCATCATGCAAGCGCCGTCCGCGCAAAGGCCGGAACGGGTTCGCTCCGTCTGCGTTACGGGGCGGAGATCAGAAACGGCCGGAACCCCGGTTCACAGGAGAATGAAATGACGAAGCAATTGTTCGCCGTTATGGCAACCGGACTGGCGCTGATGGCGGCAACGCCCGCGCTTGCGCAGCAGGGAGGTTCGACGGTGACAGCAGCTACGACCCAAGGTCCGATCCTGTCCTTCTCGGTCAGCGAGGAAGTGCGTTCGCGTCCCGACCAGGCGACCGTGGGCGCCGGCGTGACGACGACCGCACCGACCGCGGTCGAGGCGATGCGCGCCAATGCGACCGCGATGGACAAGCTGATCGCCGCTGTAAAGGCGCGCGGCATCAAGGCCGAGGATATCCAGACGAGCGGCATCAACCTGTCGCCGCAATATGACTATAGTAACCAGACTCCCGGCCAGCCGCCGCGCTTCCTCGGTTATCAGGTGTCGAATACGGTCCGCGCGACGACTTCGAAGATCGCCGATGTCGGTCCGCTGCTGGACGCCTTGGTTGCCGCCGGTGGCACCAATATCGACGGACCGTCGTTCAGCATGAAGGACCCTGACGCGCAGCTGGTTGGCGCACGTGGCACCGCGATCAAGGCGGCCGAAGCCAAGGCGCAGGATTATGCGCGTCTTGCCGGTTTCCGGGGCGTCGAGCTGGTTTCGATCAGCGAAGGCGGCAGCTTCGGCCCGAACCCGCCGATGCCGATGGTCCGCATGGCGATGGACGCCGGTTCGGCGAAAGCAACCCCGGTCGAGCCGGGTCAGGTCGGCAACACGCTGACGCTGAATTTCCAGTATCGGCTGGTGAAGTAAGACGCTGGCGGGAGCTGGTTCTAGGCCAGCTCCCCCTCGGCCCACGGCCACGGGCGTTCGCGAAACCATTTCGTGATGATATATTTGCGCCCCTTGCGCACCTTCATCCCGTGATGAAGTGTGTTGGGGTTCGCGGTGCCGTCTGGATGGACATTGTTCCATGCGAGTAGCTTGCCCGCCTCGGGTTGATGCATCTTGCCCGTTGCGAGGAAGCGCGTCGCGCCGCCGGCTTCGGGTTCGTTGAGATAGATCATCAACGTCCAGCTGCGTTGCCCCGGTATCGCGCAATAGGTTTCCCAATCGGCACCGTGCGGGTCGAAATAATCGGTGTGCGCCTTGAACTCCTGGCCGACGTCGTACCGTTGGCCCTGCATCGGTTCGCCATATTCGCGCGGGATACCGGTGAGATCGTGGAGGCGGTTGTTGACCGCGATCACGATCGGATCGCGATGGTCGAGGTCGCAGGTCGTGCTGGTGCGAAAGGCGTCGTCGCCGTTCGGGTCGGCGATCGTCGAGGGCCGCACGTCGCGGTCGATCTGGGCCATCAGCGCGGCGCAGGTTTCGGCATCGAGGAAGCCGGGCAGCATGAACTGTTGCAGCTTCGTCGTCGGCGCTCGGCGGATGCCGGGGACGGCGGTGAGCCGCTCGGCGGTGCGGTCGGCACCCGAGGTCGTCATGTCGACATGTTCGTTCCCAGCCATAGCGCGCTTTTTAGCAGGGAAGCGCGTGCGAACAATGCTTGACGAGCGGGGGGATGCGCGCCTATTCGCCGCGCGCTGTCGAGGGCGCTTCGTGCGCCGCTCTTCGCTTATGTGGCGACCATAGCTCAGTTGGTTAGAGCGCCGGTTTGTGGTACCGGAGGTCGCGGGTTCGAGCCCCGTTGGTCGCCCCATTTTCTCTATCATCGCGTACAGACGCTTTTGGGGTGACTCATTTCGCTCGTTGTATTATTACGCCGCAACGTAATTTTATAATGCGAGGATCAGTCTATGTCCGCTGTGTGGGATTTCGCCGATTTCGACGATCATGAACATGTCCATATGTTCCGCGATCGCGCCAGCGGGCTGACGGCGGTTATCGCCGTTCACTCGACCCACCTCGGCCCCGGCGCGGGCGGTGTGCGTTACTGGCATTATCCGCAGCGCGCGGCGGCGATTACCGACGCGCTGCGCCTGTCGCGTGGGATGAGCTACAAAAATGCGATGGCCGGCCTGCCGATGGGCGGCGGCAAGGGCGTGATCCTCGCGGATGAAGGCGCCGCGAAGACCCCCGAACTGCTCGCGGCGTTCGGCCGTTCGGTCGAGTCGCTCGGCGGCGCTTATGTCACCGCCGAAGATGTCGGGATCACCGACGCCGACATGGTCCAGATTTCGAAGCACACCAAGCATGTCAGCGGACTGCCGGTGGCGAGTGGCGAAGCGGGCGGCGATCCCGGTCCGCTGACCGCGCTTGGCGTCTACCTCGGCATCAAGGCGGCGATTCGCGAAGGGCTGAATACTGACAGTGCGAAGGATGTCCGGATCGCGATCCAGGGCGTCGGCAGCGTTGGCGGCGGGGTCGCGCGGCGGCTGGCGGCCGAGGGCGCGAAGCTCACGCTTGCAGACGTCAATCTGGCACGCGCGAAGCAACTGGCCGACGAGCTGGGTGCCGAGCTGGCCGATTCGGCGGCGATCATGGAGATCGAGGCCGATGTGCTGAGCCCCAACGCGCTCGGCGCGATCCTGACCGACGCGAGCATCGAGAAACTGCGCGTGCCGATCGTCGCGGGCGGCGCGAACAACCAGCTTTCGACCGCGGCCGACGGCCAGCGCATCCACGACCGCGGCATCACCTATGCCCCCGATTATGTGATCAACGCGGGCGGGATCATCAACGTTGCGCTCGAATATCTGGGGCAGGGCAGCCGCGAGGAAGTCGAGAGCCGTATCCATCTGATCCCGGGGCGGCTTGCCGAAATCTGGGCCGAGAGCAAGGCGAGCGGCACGCCCGCGTCGTCGGTCGCCGACCGGATGGCGCAGAAGCTGATCGGGCGCGGCTAATCCGCATCGAGGGCTGGCGCGGGATTTGATTTCCGCTAAGCCAGCCCTTGATGAAACGGCATTTCTATCTGGTCGCAGGCTGGGCGTCGTTGGGGCTTGGCGCGATCGGCGCCTTCGTGCCGTTGCTGCCGACGGTGCCGTTCGTCATTCTCGCTGCCTTTTGCTTCGCCCGCTCGTCGCCGCAACTCGAAAGCTGGCTGCTGACGCATCCGCATTTTGGGCATCATATCATTGCGTGGCGCGAGAAGGGGGCGATCAGCCGCAAGGGCAAGGTCGCCGCGACGGCCGCTTTTGCATTCAGCATCCTGTTGGCCGCCGTCCTTTCACCGTGGCCGTGGGTGATGGCTCCGGTGGCCGCCGCCGCGGTGACCGGAAGCTGGATATGGACGCGGCCGGAAGGCTAACTTTGCCGCGGACAACTTCGTTTCCTTCGTCATCCCGGACTTGATAGGGGATCCGTGCGCGGCGGCGAATTCTTGGACTCCGGATTATGTCCGGGGTGACGAGGAGATACGGGTCAGGGGCTTGACCTTGCGAGGCGCGGCGGCAAGAGAAGAGCCGCCGGGTCGCGCCGGGCAAATTGCTGGACCCTCCTGTCCCGCTCGCCTAAGGACGACGCGAAACCGATGCACGCCTATGCCAATCCCACTCGCTTTCTGGCGATTGCCAAGCCGTTGACGCCTTGGCTGCTCGGTATCGGGCTGTTGCTCGTGCTCGCGGGCGGCTGGGCCGGGCTCGCGATGGTCCCGGGCGATTACAAGCAGGGCGAAACCGCACGCATTCTCTATGTTCATGTACCGTCGGCGTGGCTCGGCATGGGCGGCTGGACCGCGCTCGCGATCACCGGATTGGTGCAACTGGTCTGGCGGCATCCGCTTTCGGGCATCGCCGCACGCGCGATCGCGGTGCCGGGGATGCTGTTTTGCGCGCTGTGCCTCGCGACCGGATCGATCTGGGGCCGCCCGACCTGGGGAACCTGGTGGGAATGGGACGGGCGGATGACCTCGATGCTGGTCCTGCTGTTCCTCTATGCTGGCTTCATCGCGCTGACCAATGGCGATGAGGGGCAAAGGCAGGGCGGTTCGCTGTCGCGCGGCGCGGCTATCTATGCGCTGGTCGGCGCGATCAATATTCCGATCATCAACCGCAGCGTCGTGTGGTGGAACAGCCTGCATCAGGGGCCGAGCATCACCTTGGGCGGTTCGAGCATCGACGGCGCGTTGCTGTGGCCATTGGGCTTGACCGTATTGGGTTTTTCGCTGTTATTCGGCGCCATCGTGCTGATGCGGATGCGGCGGATTATCGCCGACAATCGCGTTGCGGCCCGATTGCGGCGGCTGGCTGACGATGAGGGGATTTGAGGCGTGACGGGGGTAATCAGCGGGGGCGGGCAATGGGCATTTGTCGCCGCGGCCTATGGGCTGACGGTCGTGCTGACCGGGGCGGTGCTGTGGACGAGCTGGCGCGCGATGAAAAAGGCCGAAAAACGCAGTGATGCGCTGCGAAAGGATCGTAAGTGAAGGCCAAGCATCAACGGCTGATTCTGGCGCTGGTCGCGCTCGGCGGCGTTGCGGGTGCGGGTGTGCTCGCGGCCAGCGCGCTGCGCGATGAGGCCGCCTATTTTCGGACCCCGGTCGAGATCAAGGACGGCAAGGCGGTTGTCGACGAGCCAATGCGGCTGGGCGGCATGGTCGCCAAGGGCAGCATCAAGCGCCAAGCCGACGGCCTGACGATCCGCTTTGTCGCGACCGATGGCAAGGCATCGGTCCCGGTCGAATATAAGGGCATCGTCCCCGACCTGTTCGGTGAGGAGAGCGGCATGGTCGCCGACGGCCGGATGCGCGCCGACGGCACATTTGTGGCCGACCGCATCCTCGCCAAGCATGACGAACGCTATATGCCGCCGCAGATGGGCGATATGCCGAAGAATATGAAGGCGCCGACAACGACATGATCGCCGAACTCGGTCTGGCCCTGCTATGGATCGCCGCGGCGCTCGCGTGCCTGTCGCTGGTCGCCGGGACTTTGTTCCTGCGCGGCGGTTCGAAGGATCTGGCGGCACTTGTCCGGCCGGCGAGCGTCGCGCAAGGCGTGCTCACCGCGGCGGCGTTCGGCTTGCTGATCACCCTGTTCGTGCGCTCCGACATGTCGGTCGAGCTGGTCGCGCGTAACAGCAACAGCCTGAAGCCGATGATCTTCAAAATTGCAGGGACGTGGGGCAATCACGAGGGGTCGATGCTGCTCTGGCTGATGATCCTGTCGCTGTCGGGCGGGCTGATCGCGATTTTCGAGCGGCGCCTGCGCGAAGACACACTTGTGGCGACGCTGGCTGCGCAGGCGGCACTGAGCTTGGGTTTCTTTGCTTTCCTGTTGTTTTCGTCGAATCCTTTCAATCGCTTGCCGGTGGCGCCGCCCGATGGACAGGGGCTCAATCCGCTGTTGCAGGATATCGGTCTCGCCTTCCATCCGCCGACGCTCTACGTCGGCTATGTCGGGCTGTCGGTCGCGTTCAGCTTCGCCGTCGGCGCGCTGATCACGCGCGAAATCGGCCCGGCTTTCGCCCGCGCTATGCGGCCATGGGTACTCGGAAGCTGGATTTTCCTGACGCTGGGCATCACCGCAGGCAGTTACTGGGCTTATTATGAGCTAGGTTGGGGCGGCTGGTGGTTCTGGGACCCGGTCGAGAATGTCTCGCTGATTCCGTGGCTTGCGGGCGCGGCCTTGCTTCATTCGGTTGCGGTCACGGCCACCCGCAATGCCTTGCGCGCGTGGACGGTGATGCTCGCCGTGATCGGTTTTTCGATGTCGATGGTCGGCACCTTCATCGTCCGTTCGGGACTGCTGACCAGCGTTCACAGCTTTGCGGTCGATCCCGAGCGCGGCACCTTCCTCCTCGCGCTGATGGCGATCTATATCGGCGGCGCTTTGACGCTGTTCGCGCTCCGCGCCGCGAGCGTCGCTGAGGGCAAGAAGTTCGCGCTGCTGAGCCGCGAAGGCTCGCTGGTCATCAACAATCTGCTGCTGACGACGATCCTCGCGCTCGTCCTGCTCGGTACGCTTTACCCTATCGTCGCCGAGGCGATGGGCGAGAAGATTTCGGTCGGGCCGCCCTATTATAACAAGGTCGCGGGTCCGCTCGCGCTGATCCTTTGCCTTGTCATGGTCGCGGGTCCGCTGCTCAGCTGGCGCAAGGACGATGGCAAGAAGCTGTGGTCGCGGCTTCCTCTGGCGATCTTTGCCGGCGCGGCCGTGCTGTTCGCGTTGATCCTGTTCGGCGGCAAGGTCGGTATCCTGCCGCTGCTCGGCATGACGGTGGCGGGTGTCGTCGCGGTCGCGAGTCTGGCGCCCCTGTGGGGCCGCAATCTTCGCCGGACGCCGCTGCCGACATGGGGCATGGTGATCGCGCATTTCGGCGTCGCGGTGTGTCTTGCCGGAATGGGCGCCGAGAGCGCCTTCATCAAGGAACGGCTGGTCGCGGCGGCACCCGGCGAGGTGGTCAAGGTCGGCGATTTCGACGTGAAGTTCGTCGGGGTCAAACCGGTGGCGGGGCCGAATTATACCGCGATCGAGGGCACGCTGGTTGCGACGACATCGTCGGGAAGCAGCTTTACGATGCGGCCCGAGGCGCGGACTTTTCCGGGGCTGATGGGCACCGCGCCGACCGAGACCAACGAGGCGGCGCTCCTGACGCGGCCGGGCGGGCAACTTTATGCCGTGCTGGGGCAGCCGGTGACGAGCGACGACGGTAGGGCCGACCGCTACCAGATCCGGCTGTGGTGGAAGCCGTTGGTGTGGTGGATATGGCTCGGCGGCGCGTTGATCGCGGTCGGTGCTTCGTTATCGCTGCTCGGCCGTGCGCAGTTGCTGAACATCTGGCGCGCGCGGCGCGCGCGCAAGTCCGAGGAACGGTTCGCGCCATGAAGAAGCATTGGGTCCTTTTTGTTCCACTCGCGATCATGGGGCTGCTGTTCGGCGCCTTTGTCTATCGGCTGACGGTTCCGGGCGAAAAGCTGATCGAGTCGCAATGGATCAATAAACCGATGCCGCTGTTCGACCTGCCGCCCGCAACCGCGGGCGTCGAAGGCCTGAAAAGCAGCCAACTTGCCGATGGCAGGCCGCGCCTGGTCAATGTGTTTGCGAGCTGGTGCATTCCGTGCCGCGCCGAGGCGCCGCAGTTGGAGGCGCTAAAAGCCGCGGGGGTGCCGATCGACGGCATCGCGATCCGCGACCGGCCCGACGATGTCGCGATGTTCCTGCGCGAATATGGCAATCCGTTCGACCGCATCGGGTCGGACATGCAGAGCAGTGTCCAGATCGCATTGGGGTCGTCGGGCGTCCCCGAAACCTTCCTGATCGATGGCAAGGGAATCATTCGCGAGCAGATTCAGGGCGTGATCCTCGCCGATCAGGTGCCCGAGATCGTCGCCAAGCTCGAGGCGATGAAGTGAGCTTGCGGATCGTCCTTCTCTGCCTGCTCGGCGCGCTTGCGCTGCCGCTGGCGGCGCAGGACCGCCTGCCGCCTGCGCCCTATGCCTATCAGCAGCTCAAGGATCCAGCGCAGGAAGCGCGCGCCAAGGCTTTGATGGAGGAATTGCGCTGCCTCGTCTGTCAGGGTCAGTCGATCGCCGACAGCGATGCGCCGCTTGCCGGCGATATGCGGCACGAGGTGCGCAGCAAGATCGCTGCCGGTGAGAGCCCCGCCGCGATCAAGACCTGGCTGGTGGCGCGCTATGGCAATTGGGTTAGCTATGATCCGCCGTTCGATGCGGCGACGGCCTTTCTTTGGCTTGGGCCCTTGCTGTTCCTCGCGCTTGGCGGATGGCTGGCGTTCGGCCGGTTTCGCCGCGGCGAGAGTGATGCGGAGGACGCGGCATGATCTGGTTCTGGGTCTTGCTCGCCGCCGCATTGACGATCGGCGGCATCTTCTGGCTTGGCAAATTGCCCGCCGCGGCGCGGCCGCTGGCGGGGGCGGCGGTGATGCTGGGGCTCGCGGGCTATGCGTTGCAGGGCCATCCGTCACTGCCGGGCAAGCCGGTCGCGGCGGCGGTGGAGCCCGAGGGCTTCGGCGAGGCACTGACCGACCAAAGGCAGGGGATGGCCGACCGTTTCGGCCCCGCGTCGCAGTGGCTTGGTATGTCGGATGGCTTTGCACGCACCGGCAAGACCGAACTCGCGGCACAGACGCTCGAAAAGGGACTGGAGAAATATCCCGACAATGTCGACCTGTGGGTCGGGCTGGGCAACGCGCTGGCGGCGCACGGCGGCGGCGTGATGTCGCCCGCCGCCGCGCTGGCGTTCGACGAGGCGGCGAAGCGCGATCCGTCTCACCCGGCGCCGCCCTTCTTCGCCGGGCTGGCGCTCGCGCAGGGCGGCGACCTGAAAGGCGCCGAGGCGGTGTGGACCCAGTTGCTGGCGCGCAGCCCGGCCGACGCGCCGTGGCGGCCCGACCTCGAGATGCGGCTGGCGCAATTGCGTCAGGCGTTGGGACCGCAATTGCCGCCGACTTCGGCACCGGCCGATGGGTCTTGATT
The DNA here is from genome assembly GCA_051861185.1 of Sphingopyxis sp. Lineage (GTDB taxonomy): Bacteria > Pseudomonadota > Alphaproteobacteria > Sphingomonadales > Sphingomonadaceae > Sphingopyxis. The sequence goes on along the minus strand of JBIMKQ010000002.1, from coordinate 47,378 downwards.
TGAAAGCTATTCCAACCGCCTTTGCTCGTCTAAAGGCCCGCGATGACTGTTGAGTCGCAACAGACGGCCCATTATGGCCAGGGACATCATAGCGACGGCAAGCTGAAGCTTGCCGTTGGCGCTGTCGGCGTCGTCTTCGGCGACATCGGCACCAGCCCGCTTTACGCATTTCGCGAAACCTTTGCCGGCCATCATCCGATCGAGCCCGACCGGCTGCACATCTATGGCGTGCTCAGCCTCGTCTTCTGGTCGATGATGCTGGTCGTCACCTTCAAATATGTGATGACGATCATGAAGGCCGACAACAAGGGCGAAGGAGGCAGCCTCGCGCTGCTCGCGTTGATCAGCCGTTCGTCGGGCGAGAAGCGCTGGACGTGGCCGATCATCTTGCTCGGGGTGTTCGCGACGGCGCTCTTCTATGGCGACAGCATGATCACCCCGGCGATGTCGGTGCTTTCGGCGACCGAGGGGCTGAGCTATGTGAACAAGGGGTTCGAACCCTATATCGTGCCGATCGCGCTGGCGATCCTGATCGGGCTGTTCGCGATCCAGGCGTATGGTACGGCCAAGGTCGGGGCGCTGTTCGGGCCGATCATGCTCGCCTATTTCGTGATGCTGGCGATCCTGGGGCTGATCCATATCGTCGACCATCCCGGGATCATCCTCGAAACGCTGAACCCGGTGAACGCGCTGCGGTTCTTTTACGTCGACGGATTTACCGCCTTTATCGCGCTCGGCGCGGTGGTGCTGGCGGTGACGGGCGCCGAGGCGCTTTATGCCGACATGGGGCATTTCGGGCGCGGGCCGATCGGGATCAGCTGGCTCGCCTTCGTGCTGCCCGCGTTGATGCTCAACTATATGGGGCAGGGGGCGATGGTGCTCGAAGCGGACATGGGACCGCGCGCCGACCTGATCGCCGACCCCTTTTTCCAGATGATGCCCGACGCGTGGCAGGTGCCCGTCGTCATCCTCGCGATCCTCGCGACGATCATCGCCAGCCAGGCCGTGATTTCGGGCGCCTTCTCGCTGACCCAGCAGGCAATCCAGCTCGGCTTCATCCCGCGCCTGCGCGTCGAGCACACCAGCGCGTCGGCGGCAGGGCAGATCTATATTCCGGTGGTCAACTGGTTCCTGATGATCATGGTGATCATCCTTGTCCTCTTCTTCGGGTCGTCGAGTAATCTAGCCGCCGCCTATGGCATCGCGGTGACGGGGGCGATGTTCATCGATACCTGTCTGCTTTCGGTCGTGCTCTTCACGTTGTGGAAGTGGCCCGCGTGGAAGGCACTGCCGGTGCTCGCGGTCTTCTTCATCGTCGATATCGCCTATTTCGGGGCCAATCTGATCAAGGTGCCCGATGGCGGCTGGGTTCCGCTCGCAATCGGGCTGATTATCTTCACGATGCTCACCACCTGGTCGCGCGGACGCAAGCTGATGCAGCAGGAAATGGCCGAAGGCGCGATGCCGATTCCGGTGTTCGTCAAATCGGCGGCGAACAGCGCGACGCGCGTCCCCGGCACCGCGGTGTTCATGACGTCGAGCAGCGACGGCGTACCGCACGCGCTGCTCCACAACCTGAAGCACAACAAGGTGCTGCATCAGCGGATCATCCTGCTGACGATCAAGGTCGCCGACGTGCCGTTCGTGCGCGAGGAAAATCATTGCGCGCTGGAAGATCTGGGGCAGGGTTTTCACCGGCTGATCCTCAACTATGGGTTCATGCAGCCCATCGACGTGCCCGATGCGCTGAAGCGCGTGACGAGCTGTGGCGGCGAGTTCAAGATGCTGGAAACCAGCTTTTTCCTGTCGCGCCAGACTCTGATCGCGGCGAGCAAGCCGGGCATGCCGATCTGGCGCGAAAAGCTGTTTGCATGGATGCTGCGCAATTCGGAAAGCGCGATGGAATATTTTCGCCTGCCCACCAATCGTGTCGTCGAATTGGGAAGCCAGGTCGCGATCTGATTTTGCGCGCGAGGGTTAACTTCCCGACATGCGGTAATAAGCGTTTGAACATCGGCGCCAGTCTTGCGATGCAAGGGCGACCCAAAAAAGGCCGCGCAACACCATGGATGTCGGCAATAGCGATAGATTGATCCTGCCGGTTCCGCCCGAGCCCTTCGCCCTGATTGTCGGGGCGGCGATGCAGGGCGGATCGGACGACAGCCTCGAAACCTCGCTGCGCCATATGGGACTGCGGCCCGAGCGGGTCGGCGCGCCGGATTCTGCCGTTGTGTCGCAGATCGGGACGCCCTGCTTTCGTCTGACATTCGGTGCCGTGTCCGTTCTGACAGGCCCTGCAGCGGCGGCGGCGCTGGACCTTTCCGACCCCGAGCACCCATCGACCAGCCTGCTCGCAGCCAGTCTGCCCCGACGATGGCGCGATCAAGGCGCGTGCTGGGTGTTCATCCCGGAGCGCGATATCGAACGCGACGGAGCGGAAGCGCCGCCGGTCGAGACGCCGACGCGGATGCGCGAATTTTTCAAGATGATGGTGCTGTTGATCGACCTGTTCGACGCCAGCCATATTTTCTGGTCACCCGCGCGCCTATGGTCGGACGCTCCACAGTTTCGGGCGTCGATCGCCGAAATGCTGGCCAGCGGCATGCCCCCGGTCCTCCACCTTGTCGCGTTCCGGCGTCAAGAGACGGACGACGGCGCGATCATCGGGACGCGGGGGCTGGCGGTCTTCGCCGGCCAGGAACTGGAAGCGCGCATCCCCGGTGGCTGGACGGTTGCCGAAATGGTCCGGCGGCTTTCGCGGCTGGCGCTCGACATGATGCTGAACGGCCCGGTTCGCCACGCGCGGACGATGCGCGGACTGGAAGCGGGCGAATGGATCGATGTGTCGCCGATGACGGGCGGAAGGGGCCAGCGATCGAGGGTGCTCGTCGAGTTCGGCCGCGACAATTGACGCCGACGCGGGGCTGGCAGGGGGCGCCACCGCCGCAAAGCGGGTTTCAACGCCATCATCTCATCCCGATCGCACTGCTGCATCGCCCGCAAATGGCGGCGATGTTCGACCAGTTGCAGATCGAGAATTTCGCACTCCAGCATTTCGGACGCAACGGGTTGATGTTGCCCGCGTGCGAACCTGTGGCGTTGCGGTCGGGTCATGCCCTGCATCGCGGACCGCACCATGGCTATAGCGATGTCGTTGCGGCGCGTGTTGAACGGATCAGGGCGCATTTCGCCGTACAGGCGCCAGCCGACATGCGACTGGCGCGACGCACGGCGGTGATGCGGCTGCGTCTGCTCCAGGATACGACGCGCCGTGCGCTGACTGACCGGCACGGCGCGGGTTTCTGGCTCAACCGGCGCGATCCCATGCGATTGTTCGTCGATCGCCCCTATCTCGATGCGGCTATCGACAAACTGTTTGGTCCGTAGCGTGCGACGCGGACTTTCGACCGTTTGACGACATTCCGCCGAAGGTCTGGTAACTAATCATCGCGGGCTGCCTGCATCAGCCGCGCGAAAATCGTGAAGGGCAGAGCGAGATGATGGAGAGTTTTGGGGCACTGGTTTGCTGGACACACCATGATGCGGGTGACCGTATAATGCTCCGGCTCGAAAGCGTACAGTCTTCGGAAGCGGCCAGGAAGCACGACCCCGATTTGTTTCGGTTTCTTATGACCAAGCAGCAAGCGGCCATCTTGGGCAATTATCTGGTGCGGCTTTCCGGTCAGCGGCCAGTCATTCCCAAAAAGCGGAGTTGGCTTCGTCGTTACTTTGGCTGACGGGGCCGTTTGCCATTGAGTTGAGCGGCGGGGAGACAGTCCGCATAGCTCATAGCCGAACCTTCGCCTCGAGTTCGCGGCGCGCCGCAAGATATTGCGCTTCGAGCTCGGCGACATATTCGGCGACGGGGCGTATCGCGGTGACTGGGCCGATGCCCTGACCCGATCCCCAGATATCCTTCCACGCCTTGACCTTGGTGTTGCCGCCGGAGCCGAAGTTCATCGTCTTGAGGTCGCCTTCGGGCAGGTTTTCGGGGTCCATCCCCGCCGCGACGATCGACTGGCGGAGGTAGTTGCCGTGGACGCCGGTGAAGAGGTTCGAATAGACGATGTCGGCGGCGCGACCTTCGACGATTCCGTTCTTGTAGCCCTCATCGGCGTTGGCTTCGGCGGTCGCGATGAACGCGCTTCCGATATAGGCGAGGTCGGCGCCGCACGCCTGCGCGGCGAGGATCGAGCGGCCATGGCCGATCGCGCCCGACAGCGCGACGGGGCCGTCGAACCATTCGCGGATTTCCTGGACGAGCGCGAAGGGCGACTGGCGACCGGCGTGGCCGCCCGCGCCTGCGGCGACGGGGATCAGACCGTCGGCACCCTTTTCGACCGCCTTGCGCGCGAAGCGGTCGTCGATGACGTCATGGAGCGTGATGCCGCCCCAGCCGTGCACCGCTTGATTGAGTTCTTCGCGCGCACCGAGTGAGGTGATGGTGATCGGCACCTTCCATTTTTCGCAGGTCGCGATGTCGTCGAGCAACCGATCGTTTGATTTGTGGACGATCTGATTGACCGCATAGGGCGCCGACAGGCGATCGGGATTAGCGCGGTCCCACGCGGCGAGTTCCTCGGTGATCTGATGTAGCCATTCGTCGAGCAGCGACTGAGGGCGCGCGTTGAGCGCGGGGAAGCTGCCGACCACGCCGGCCTTGCACTGCGCGATAACAAGCTCCGGACCCGACACGATGAACAACGGCGAGCCGATGACGGGCAGGCGCAGGCGGTCGAAAATCGGGGGAAGGGCCATGAATCACTCTCCGGTTGCAGTTTGAAGCTAACCTTAACGTAAACGGAAGGTCGTGCAAGCCGGTATGAGATAGGCTCGACCTGACGACGCAAGGGGCGCCGTGCGGGGCGCCCCTTGCGTCGTTTTGGCGATGTCAGGCCGCGGGGCGTCGGCTGGCCTTGAAGGCCAGATAGCCGAGGCCGATCATCGCGATCAGCAGCACGCCCTGCGCTGCGGCGAACGGCGGTTCGGTGCCATTGGGGGCGAGCGCATTGAGCGCGGGGACTTTCAGGAAGGACTGGACGACCAGCACGAACAGGTTGAGCCAGAGCGCCATCGTTGCGGTGACGGCATAGATCGGCGCGGCGCGGCCGACGAGCTTGCGGGCGTACCAGGCCCAGAAGGCGATCGCGAGCACCAAGGTCGAGACGATCCCCGTGCCGAGCGCCGGCGTGAAGGCAAGGATCGGAAAAAGGAAACCGGTCAGGCTGGTGAGCAACGTGAACCAGAGGAAGATGACGTTCGTGCGGGGCAGGATGCGCCCCCGGGCGAAAGCGGGGAGGGCGATGAGGCCGGCGATAATGCCGACGAAGCTGATCAGCACGTGAAGCGTGGTGAATTGCGGGATGGTCAGACCGAGAATCATGGCACGTCTCCTTTAGAGGTGAGGAGGCGCGGTCGGGGGCCCGCGCCTCTTCCTTATCAGCTGTTGATGAAGTCGAGAAGATCGGCGTTGAACCGATCCTGCTCGGTGACGGTCAGACCATGGCTGCCGCCCTCATAGACCTTGAGCACCGCCTGCTTGACGATCTTGACCGTCGAGAGCGCCGCGGCGCCGATCGGCACGATCTGGTCGTCGTCGCCGTGGAGGACCAGCGTCGGTTTGTCGAACTTCTTGAGGTCTTCGTTGAAGTCGCTTTCCGAAAAGGCGCGAATGCTGTCGAGCTGGCCCTTGAGGCCGCCCATCATCCCCTGCCGCACGAATTCGTCGCGCAGCGCCTCGCTGACCACCGCACCGTCGCGGTTGTAGCCGTAGAAGGGGATGGTCAGGTCCTTGAAGAACTGTGGGCGGTTGTCGAAGGTGCCTTTGCGAATGCCATCAAAAACGTCGAGCGGCAGGCCGCCGGAATTGGCTTCGGTCTTGAGCATCAGCGGGGGAACCGCGCCGATCAGCGCGACCTTCGCAACGCGGCTCGTGCCATGGCGGCCGATATAGCGGGTGACTTCGCCGCCGCCGGTCGAGTGGCCGACGAGGATCACGTCCTTGAGATCCAGCTGTTCGATCAGTTCGGCGAGATCGTCGGCATATTGGTCCATATTATTATTGTCCCAGACCTGGTCCGAACGGCCATGGCTGCGGCGGTCGTGGGCGATGGTGCGGAAGCCCTGATTGGCGAAGAAGACCATTTGCGCGTCCCAGGCGTCGGCGCTGAGCGGCCAGCCGTGCGAGAAGACGATTGGCTGAGCGTCCTTCGGGCCCCAGTCCTTGAAGAAGATGTTGGTGCCGTCCTTGGTGGTGATCGTGGTCATGTCGTGATTCCTTTCGCTTCGAGAGGGGCGGGGTGTCCGTCCCGATGGACAGGAGATAGGCCAGTACGACCTTGCGCGGGATTGGCGGGTACGACATTATGCGGGGCAAATCCGACAAAGGAGGCGATATGCCCAGATTGAAGGTGCCGGATGCCCCCGCTGCGATGATCGAGGTCGGGATGATGCTTTATCCCGACTGCCAGACCGGAATGGTCCACGGGATTAGTGATCTGTTCCATATCGCAGGGCGCTTCGCGGTCGATCATGGCCGGGCGCCGATCCGCGTCAGCCACTGGCGGTTGCAGGACGGCGGAGGCTTTGCGCGCTGTTTCGACAGCCACCCAGCGGAGCCTGCCGGCAATTCGCCCGCGGTCTTGATCGCGCCGGGGAGTCTGCACAAGCTGCTCGAGGCCGAGGAGGTGGTGCCCTATGCGCGCTGGCTGCTCGACCGCCATGCGCAGGGCACGGTGCTGGCTTCGAATTGCGGCGGGTCGTTCGCGCTTGCGGCGACAGGGTTGCTCAGCGGTCGGCCCGCGACGACGCACTGGTTCTTTGCCGAGGAGTTTCGGAGCCGTTTTCCCCATGTGCGGCTGGAGGCCGACCGGATGGTGATCGACGACGGCGATATCGTGACGGCGGGCGGATTGATGGCGTGGACGGACCTGGGGTTGCGGATCGTCGAAAGATTGCTGGGCCCGACGGTGATGATGGAGACTTCACGCTTTCTGCTCATCGATCCATCGGGGCGCGAGCAGAAGAATTATGCGAGCTTTGCGCCGAAACTGACGCATGGCGACGAGGCGGTGCTGAAGGTTCAGCACTGGCTGCAGTCGCGCGGGGCGGGCCCGGTCGCGGTTCCCGAGATGGCGGCGGAGGCGGGGATGGAGGAGCGCACCTTCCAGCGCCGCTTCAAGGCCGCCACCGGCATGACCCCGGTCGAATATGTACAGCATCTGCGCGTCGGCAAGGCGCGCGAGCTGTTGGAATTCACGCGGCGTACGGTCGACCAGATCGCCTGGTCGGTCGGCTATGAGGATGCCGCCGCGTTCCGCAAATTGTTCCACCGCCTGATCGGCCTGTCGCCGAACGAATATCGGCACCGTTTTTCGACCCCGCAGTCGCTGGCCGAAGTCGCCTGAAATTTTTTCCGAGGCTCGTGTCGATTTTGGCGAACCTCGTTCGTCGTGAAGATGCGAGGCCGCTTTCGGCCCGGTTACAAGGAGACAGACAATGCGTGTGATGGTTTTCGTCAAAGCGACCGAAGACAGCGAACAGGGTATGCAGCCCTCGCCCGAGCTCAGCCAGATGTTCATCGACATGGGCAAGTTCAATGAGGAACTGGTCAATGCCGGCGTGTTGGTCGCCGGTGACGGCCTCAAGCCGTCGTCGTTCGGCAAGCGTGTGGCGTTCGACGGTCCGAGCCGGACCGTGATCGATGGGCCTTTCGCAGAAGCTCGCGAACTGGTCGCCGGTTACTGGATCTGGGAAGTCAAGGACATGGACGAAGCTGTCGAATGGGTGAAGCGCTGCCCTAATCCGATGTTCGGGCCGAGCGAGATCGAGATTCGACCCTTCTACGAGATGGAAGATTTCGTCGATGTCATTCCGGCCGAGGCCGCCGATATCCACGACGGCGTGGGCAAGAAACTTGCGAACCGTTGATTCGCTTGTCTGCCGCGCCATGCGCCTCTAACCTTTGCGCATGGCGGCGGACCCCACCCACCGGGCGATCGAGGCGGTGTTCCGGATCGAGCGCGCGCGGCTGATCGCCGTGCTCGCCCGGATGACTCGCGACGTCGACCGCGCCGAGGAACTGGCGCAGGAGGCGCTGGTCATCGCGCTGACCGAATGGCCGAAGACCGGGGTACCCGACAATCCGGGCGCCTGGCTTACCGCCGCGGCGAAGCGGCGGGCGATCGACGGGGTTCGGCACCATGCGATGCTTGAGCGCAAGCACGCCGAAATCGCACGTGAACTGGACGAGGAGCGCGACATGAGCGCAGACGCCATTGCGGCGGCGCTCGACGATCCGCTAGGCGACGAACTGCTCGGGCTGATCTTCGCCGCCTGTCACCCCGTGATTTCGCGCGAGGCGCGCGCTGCGCTGACGCTACGTCTGGTCGGTGGGTTGACGGTCGAAGAAATCGCGCGCGCGTTCCTGTCGAACGAGGCGGCGATCGCGGCGCGGATTACACGGGCCAAGAAAGCGATTGCCCAAGCCGGGGTGGCGTTCGAGGTGCCGCATGGGGCGGAGCTTTCGGCGCGGCTCGGGTCGGTGCTCGAAGTCGTCTACCTGATCTTCAACGAAGGATATGCCGCGACCGCGGGGCCGTCGCTCGTCCGCCCGCCACTCTGCGCGGAGGCGCAGCGGCTCGCGCGCATCCTCGCCGGGTTGATGCCCGAACAGCCCGAGGTGCTGGGGCTGCTTGCGCTGATGGAGATTCAGGCGTCGCGGCTGGCGGCGCGGGCCGGGCCCGACGGGCGCTTTGTGCCGCTGACCGAGCAGAACCGGGCGCGGTGGGACCAGTTGCTGATCCGCCGCGGGCTCAATGCTTTGGAGCGTGCCGAGACGCTGGGCGGGAGCGAGGGACCCTATGCGTTGCAGGCGGCGCTAGCGGCGTGTCATGCCCGTGGTCGCTCGGCCGACGACACCGATTGGGTCCGCATCGCCGCGCTTTACGATCGGTTGGGACGAGTGATGCCGTCGCCGGTGGTCGAACTCAATCGGGCGGTCGCGCACAGCATGGCGTTCGGTCCGGAAGCCGGGTTGCGGCTCGTCGACGAGATCGCCGATGAGGCTGCGCTTCGCCATTATGCGCCACTACCCGCTGCTCGCGGTGATTTCCTGCTCCGCGCCGGGCGGCCGGGCGAGGCAAGGGCGCAATTCGAGGCAGCGGCGGCGCTGACAAACAACGAGCGCGAACGCGACTTTCTGCTCGCGCGCGCGGCGGCGTGCGCCGGATGACGTCGGTTCGTATGGAGACGATGGGAACCGAGGCGCAGCCGCTGGCTATCCTCGACGATTTCGCACCCGATCCCGACGGCTTGCGGCGTTTCGCGGAGGCGGCCGACTTCACATCGGCGCTCAACCATTTTCCCGGTGTGCGTGCGGCGTTGCCCGCCGAATATCTGGCGACCCAACTACCGCTCATCGCTGCCGCGGCCGCTGGAGCGTTCGGCCGGACCGGGCCGGTCGCCGTCGTCGACGCGAGCTTTTCGATCGTCTCGACCCCGGCGGGCGCCCTGACCATCCCCCAGCGCCTGCCGCATGTCGACGCCTTTACCGAGGATCGCATCGCGCTTGTCCATTATCTGTCGCTCGAAGGCGGCGACGGCACTGCCTTCTTTCGCCACCGCGCGACGGGGTTCGAAACGGTGGGCGAAAGGCGGCGCGACCTGTTCTTTCGTCACCTCGATATTGAAATGCGCCACGGCGGGGTACCGCCGCCCGGATATGTGCTGGGCGATACGCCGTTGTTCGAATGCTTCCGTACCGAGTCAGCGCGCTATAATCGGGCGCTGCTCTATCGCAGCTGGAACCTCCACAGCGGGGCGATCTCGCCTGGGAATGCGCTGTCGGTGAAACCCGGCGCCGGGCGGCTGACGGTAACCGGCTTCTTCTCCATCGGTTAAAGCCGAGTCCACCGTGATTTTGGCACGGCTGCGCGACGATTTCCGGCCGATGTTCCGGAACGGGACAACGGCCCATCGCACTTCGGTGTAAGCCCGGCGACGAACGCCCTATGGGCGCCCCGCCTTTCCCTTTGAAATATGGATAGTAACGCCCGTGGCCTTGACGACCCGCATTCTGTTCCCTGCCGCGCTGATCGCGGCTTCGCTGGCGCTTCCCGTGCTGGCCCAGAGCAAGCCGATCACCGGTGTTGATGCGCTGCGCGAGTGGAATCTCGTCGTGCTCGGCAATCTGGAATCGTCTTCCGAGGTCGAGGGGCGGACCTTTGTCGGCGGCAATCTCAGCGGGAATTCGTCGAATTACGGAATCCGTGCGACGACTTCGCCGAATGGACAGCCGGGACTGACCGTCGTCGGCAACGTTACCGGCAGCCACAAGAATCTCAACAACGGGTCGGGCGCAGTGATCGGCGGCAATGTGTCGAGCGGCTTCAACCTCAACGGCCCGAACCAGACGGTGAAGGTCGGCGGGACAATCAGCAACACCAACGTCAACCAGAACATAGTGATTTCGAATCTCGATGCGAGCAATCCGGCGTTCGGACTGGGACTGCAGCAGAGCAAGACCGAACTGAAAAGCAGCATGGGCAGCCTGTCGTTCGAGATGGGCACGCTCAAATCGAACAGCCAGCTGACGGTGCAGGGCAACCGCGGCACTTTCACCGCGCAGCCGAATGCGCAGGGGCTGGCGGTGTTCAACATCACCGCCGCCGACCTCGACAGGATCGGCGAGATCCAGTTCAACCTGAACGGTGCCGACACTGCGATCGTCAATGTCAGTGGCCGGTCGATCAACCTCAACGATAATTTCCTCGGCGGCACGAACAATCTGGGCGAGCGGGTGATCTGGAACTTCCCCGAGGCCGAGACGCTGTCGCTGTCGACCGCCTGGGGCGGGTCGGTGCTGGCGCCGCTCGCCGATGCCGAAACGCGCAATTATATCCAGGGGTCGGCGGTGTTCGGCAACCTGAAGCAGAATGGCGAGCTGCATATCGGGACGTTCAAGGGCGGATATACGACGTCGCCGACGGGCGGCGGGTCGAGCGGCGGCGACAGTTCGAGCGGTGGCGGCGCGACGCCGGTTCCCGAGCCCGGGATGGTCGGCCTGTTCGGGCTGGGCGTTGCGGGGTTGATGCTGCGGCGTCGGCGTCGGCGCTAATATCCCCCCTGCGCGCCCGGCGGACGATAGAAGCGGTGGCGGGTGACCGCGCCGTCGATAAGGTGACCGCGCAGGCGCAGACGCATTTCTTCGGCGCCGGCGGCGGTGGTGCAGATCAGGCGGGTGCCGCCCGACTGGAGCGGCTCGATCGCGCTGATGCTGACCCCTTGCGACAGGCAGATGTCCTTCACCTCGTCTTCGGGCAGCGCGAGGTTCATTGCGCGGCTCATTCGAAGCCCGGATCGCGACCCCACGCCCGGATCGCGGTGGCGACCTGTTCATAGCCCTCCGCGCTGGCGGTTGCGAGCGCGAGCGGGCGGCCGCCGAGTTCGGCGTTTTCACTGTTGAGAAAGGCGATCGCAGGGTCGCGCCCACCCATGGTCAGGAAGGCGAGCTGGCTGATGTCGCCCTGTCGCCGCGCGTCGTCGCGGGGCAGCGCGGTGCGGCTGGGACGGAAGAAGCGGTTCGAGCGGGTTTTCGCAGGCGCGGCTTCGTCGGCCGGAGCAGGGGCGGCCGTGTCGCGGTCGGCAGCGTTGAGGTCGGCGGGGCTGTTATCGGTGGTCATGGGGCGCGGCTCCTTCTTGTAAGCGGGAGCGCCTATGTCTCCCAGCCGCGACGGCCTACGAAAAACGCGTGCCGCGATAGGGTGTATATGGGGACGCGGCCGGGAATTGTAAGACGGGGAAATCGCGGTTCTTCGACCGCTACCGTCAAGTCGTTTGTCGATTCGGAAGGGCTGCCGGTCGAACGGATCGGGGCCGACGACGTGCCCTATGGCAATGATAAGGAATAGTTTTCGGACATTGCGCGTCGTCATGGAGGTGATGTTCGTACGTCCGCGCGGGCCAGAGCGCGGTGAGGAGATACATCAAGACCCAATCGCTTTTCGCCCCGGCGGCGGTCACGGCTGGACCAGCCGTCGGGACCGCCCCCTTCGTTTCCCCCACCGAAGGTTCTCCCCCCCATGAAGTTCCCCCAGCAATATTCCAGCGGCTCCGGCGACGGCGAATGCGACTGTCTGCCGCGTCCCGATGCGCCAGCCGAATCCCCCGTTCTGACGACCTTTGTGCTGCGATATCAGGATGCGTGGTTCGGGATGGAGAAGCGCGTTGCGTTCGAGGCGCAGGATGTCGCCGCGGCGCTGGTGATGATGGAGCGCGAGCCGATCGGCGCATGGGCCGAATTGACGCAGGGCGGCGAAATAATCTGCCGCCGCGGGTTCGAACCGGGCGGGGCCGCCGACTATTGGGTCGTCGACTAGCCGGACGGCGGCGCGGCCCTTCGCCGACCTTTGCCTCAGCCACGCCCGCGAAGCCGCTTGACGAGCCGGAAGCCCGCATAAGCGAGCAGGGCAACAAGCGAGCCATATATCACCAGCCCGATCGCCAGCATCTGCAGGTCGCGCCAGTGCGGTGGAAGCGCGCGCGGCGGGGCATTCAAAGCGATGTAGACGACAAGCGCGGCGCCGATCCCGATCCATTGCCGCGCGCTGACGGCAAAGCCGCGCGCGATCTTTTCGTGGCGCGTGAGCGCCCGCACCGGGGCGTTATGCGCGACCGCCTTCCACACCCGATATTTGAAGCGGGCGCGGATGATGCGCTGTGCGATCGCCACGTACCACCAGCCGAACATCGCGAGCAGCCCGAGCCCGACGAACAAGGGCATCGCATAGGCCAGACCCACGGTGGAAAAGAGGATGAGCAGCAGCACCGACGCCCAGACCGACCGTCCAAAGCGGCGTGCGTGCCGATCGGCAAGCAGCGTGAATTCGGTGACGAAATGCACCGCCTCGTCCTCCGACACCAGGCGCCCTTCGCCGCCCGGCGACGTCGAATAGACGAGATGCCCGGTCTCGCCGCGAAAGCGGGCGAGGAAGTCGGCCTTCTCCTTCTCCAGCGATATGTTCTGCGCGGCCATCGGCGTTTCCTATCCGGGCGAGGGTAACGATCGGCCTAACGCGGTGAAGCGTCGGCCCTGCCTGCCTTGTTGCCGCCGCGCCGCGCGGCCTATCCCGTTGCCTGCTTGCGATTTCCGCCCTCGGGCGCCGGATCGTTCGCGGCGGCGGGGAGGGCGAAGAAGGCGCGGCGGGCGATCTCTCCGGCAGCGCGCAGCGGCGCGAGGTCGGCTTCGCATGCCGCCCGGAACGCGTCTTCCTCGTCGGGGTCCATGCTGCGTTCGTAATGATAATCGCCGAATTCACCGACTTCGATGCCGATGAAACCGGCGGGCGGCGGGAAATCGGTGCGCCGCTGGCCGGTTTCATGGTCGGTCCAGACGGTCATTTCGGCGGCGCGATCGTCGGCGCTCCGTTCGGCAGGAGGGCGGGGGGCCGGATCGGCGGAAATCTGCGCAACTTCATTCGCAATCGACGTGTTTTTCCAGAGCGCGGCGAGCGGATTGGCGCGGTTGTCGCGCCCGGCGAGCCAGAGCGCGAGCACGGCGGCGAGCCCTTCGGGCGGCGACGCGATTGCGTCCCCGGCGTCAGAGGGAGTTTCGCCCCCGGCGCCGTCGGGCGCCAAAGCTTCGACCCCGGCGCCGCCGGGCGCCAAAGCTTCGACCGCGTCGAAGAGCGACAGGAAGCCCGGCCAGTCGCCGGCGATGATCTGCGCAAACATATCCTCGCCGGCGCGCGCGCGCGTTTCGACCATCTTGTCGAGCCGCGCGAGCATCGCGAGGCCGAGGCGGGAATCGATGCGGCGGCGCTTGGCAAAGCTACGGCCCTCCTCGCGCAGCAGTTCGGTGGTTTCGTCATGCCCCCAGATCGCGCGGTCGAGCAGCTCGTCGACCAGCCGCCCGCGCGCGATCAGCAGCGCCGCGGCGCAACCGAGCTTGAACGCCGCGCCCTCGGGCCGCTGTTTCAGCTGATAGACGGCGGCGGGCGACATGCAGACATTGGCCGCCGAAATCTTCACCGACCCGTTGGTGGCGAAGGCTTCGAGAAACTCGCGCTGGAGGCGCGGCGTCCAGTGGTAGCTGCCGGGGGCGGGGATGGTGGCTGGATTATGTGGGGCGTCGTCCATCGATTCGTCCTTTCGGTTAGATGAAACCGATATATTGAACCATATGGGTGAATTGTAGGAAAGGGGAAAGTGCGGGGTGCGACGGCAAACTTTAGAGTTGCAAGAATTGACGGTCATCGGCAAATCTACCGTGGCAGCAGCGTGGACAAAGGAAGCGAGATACGATGCCCATTTATCTTCACGGTCTTGCGATAAAAAACTTTCGTGGCATCGACAACGAATATCAAGAAGCCATAGATTTTGGTCGATTCAATTTTTTTATTGGGCCAAACAATTCAGGAAAATCAACATTTCTTGATCTTATCCACCGCTATCTACCAATTCAGATTGATAGGCGGTTATCATCCACGTTCAAGGACAAGAGCAACCCACTCGATCACAACCGATCGTCTAATGCGGGAGAGTTTAGCATTAAGCTGGCAACTCCGGCTCAAATTGTTGAGAAACGGATTCGCGAGCATCGTGGAGTTGCACAAAGTCATGACGCTCTAGCAATTTCTGGAAGCGTGGTAAACTGGATGGCACGCGACGGATACATTTGGCTCGAAGGAGCGGCTCCATTTAGAAATGCGCTCTCTTGGACCGAGAAGGACCCATTAGAGCTCGTTCCTCTAGTCCAACAACGTCAGCTAAATAGGCTTTGGTCGGCCCTGACTGGCATGGGAGGGGGAGGGGCTGACGGTTGGGCGAGAGACACGGTAAGTTCAATTACGTCATTAGCGAATATGGAGTTGCCTGAAATTCTACTTATTCCGGCGTTCAGACGGATCGGACCCGGAGAAAGTAGCGAAAATGACGCCAGTGGGTCAGGACTTATCGATCGCCTCGCGCAACTGCAAAATCCTGTTTTGGACAGGCGGCAGGACACAAAAATCTTTGAAAAGATTAATCAGTTTGTACGTCAGGTTGTGAATCGATCTGAGGCACGAATAGAGATACCTTACTCTCGAGAACACGTTCTCGTGCATATGGATGGAAGAATTCTGCCATTGGACAGCCTTGGGACAGGAATCCACCAAGTGATTATGCTGGCCGCATTTTGCACTGTTTACGATCGGCGGATCATTTGTCTTGAAGAGCCAGAACTCCACTTGCATCCTCTCCTGCAGCGACGGCTCATAGAATATCTTGAAGATAACACGGAAAATCAGTACTTTATTGCGACCCATTCCCCAGCATTTATCGATACACCTAAAGCTTCGATATTCCGTGTTTGGCAGGAAGAGGGGGCAACCCGTGTTCGACGAGCCGTGTCTAGGCAGCAGAGGTTTGAGATTTGCTCGGACCTAGGCCATCGAGCATCTGACTTGTTGCAGTCCAATGCAATTATTTGGGTGGAAGGGCCGTCAGATCGTATTTACATAAATCACTGGATAAATTCAGTGGCTCCCGAACTTGAAGAGGGGCTCCATTATTCAATCATGTTTTATGGCGGTCGGTTGCTGAGTCATCTTACCGCGGATGACGAGGAAGTCGGGGAGTTCATTTCGCTTCGTCAGCTTAATCGGAACCTAGCGATTGTGATCGATAGCGATAAGCGGTCTGCGCAATCCCATGTCAATGAGACAAAACGGCGGGTTGCACGGGAATTGGGCGAAACAGGTTTCGCTTGGATTACCAAGGGACGAGAAATCGAAAACTACGTCCCTCACGCTGGCCTTCAGGATGCTGTTCGATCGCTGAGTTCTAAGTACGATCGAGCCGCCTCCGGAGGCCCCTATGATCATGCGCTTCATTATTATCGAGCGGCCACCGGTGATGATAATGGACTGGTCGATAAAGTTGATAAGGTACGCGTGGCTCACAAAGTTTGTGAGAAGCCGGCAGACCTTTCCCCACTCGATCTCCGCCAAAACGTTGATGCGCTTGTGGAGTTCGTCCGGAGAGCGAATGGGGTTGACGTCAGCTAGGCTGAATCAGGCTCCGTTCGCCGCGCTTAGAATCGCCCGCACGCTCGCCGTCGCAACGTCGGTATCGAGCCCGCAGCCGAACAGGCTCTTCCCTTCCGCGGTGCGGCATTCCACATAGGCCGCGGCCTGCACATTGCTGCCCTGGCCGATCGCGTGCTCGCTATAGTCGACGATGTCCATGATCGGGCCGCCGCTCTCGGCGAGCGCGGCGATGACGCTGCTCATCAGGCCGTTGCCGCGGCCGCTGACGCTGCGCGTCGCGCCGTCGATGGTGAGCTTGCCGGCGAAGATGCGGTCGGTGCCCGCGTGGCTTTCGGACCAGTCGACGAGCTGGAAGCGCTTGGCTTCGGTGGTCAGATACTGGCCCTCGAAGGCGTGCCAGATGTCTTCGGCGCCGAGTTCGCGGCTCGTCTCGTCGGCGAGCGCCTGGACGACATGGCTGAAGCTCGCCTGCATTTTCTTGGGGAGTTTCAGGCCCTTGTCCTGTTCGAGCACCCATGCGACGCCGCCCTTGCCCGACTGGCTGTTGACGCGGATCACCGCTTCATAGCTGCGGCCGAGGTCGGCGGGGTCGATGGGGAGGTACGGGACTTCCCAGCGTTCGTCATTCTGGCGCTCGCGGGCGGCGAAGCCTTTCTTGATCGCGTCCTGATGGCTGCCCGAAAAGGCGGTATAGACTAGCTCGCCGCCATAGGGGTGGCGCGGGTGGACGGGGAGCTGGTTGCAATATTCGACCGTCTGGATGACCTCGTCGATGTTCGAGAAGTCGAGCTGCGGGTCGACGCCCTGCGTGTACATATTGAGCGCGATGGTGACGAGGCAGGTGTTGCCGGTGCGCTCGCCATTGCCGAACAGGCAGCCCTCGACACGGTCGGCGCCCGCGAGCAGGCCGAGCTCGGCCGCCGCGACGCCGGTGCCGCGGTCGTTGTGGGTGTGGAGGCTGATCAGCGCGCGGTCGCGGTTCGGCAAATTCTTGCCGAAATATTCGATCTGGTCGGCGTAGATGTTCGCCGTTGCCGCCTCGACCGTCGCGGGCAGGTTGAGGATGATCGGGTTTTCGGCGGTGGGTTGCAGGATGTCCATCACCGCGGCGCAGACCTCGATGCTGAAATCGAGCTCGGCGGTCGAGAAGGTTTCGGGGCTATATTCGAAACGCCAGTTGGTCTGCGGCAGGCGCGCGGCATTGTCGCGCAGCTGCTTGGCGCCGTCGATCGCGATCTGCTTGATGTCGGCCATGTCCATGCCGAAGACGATCTTGCGCCACGCGGGGCTGACCGCGTTATAGACGTGGACGATCGCGGTCTTGGCGCCCGCGAGGCTGTCGAAGCTGGTGCGGATGAGGTCGGCGCGGCTCTGCGTCAGGACTTGCGGGGTGACGTCGTCGGGGATGCGGCCATCGCGGACGAGGCCCGAGATGAAGTCGAACTCGGTCGCGCCGGCGCTGGGGAAGCCGACTTCGATTTCTTTCAGCCCGATGCGGACGAGCAGGTCGAAGAAGCGCGCCTTTTTCTCGGCATCCATCGGGTCGATCAGCGCCTGATTGCCGTCGCGCATGTCGGTGGAGAGCCAGATCGGGGCCTGGGTGATCGTGCGGCCGGGCCATTCGCGATTCGCGAGCGGAATCTGCGGAAAGGCGCTGTATTTGACCGAGGGGTCGCGGAGCATGGTCATGATGTTTGCTTCTTCTTCGGGTGGTTGCGCTATGTGTCGATCGGACCCTTGAGCGGGTGGCCGCGACTAGCGCGCAGCCAGTGTCACGCCCAAGGGCGTGTAAGTCGCAGAAGAAGAAGGGCGTTGCCGCGCATGGGCAGGCTATTGGTTTAAAATGTCGCGCGATGCAAGGGGGGAATGCGAAAATTGCGTGGGCGGCGGGCTCAGCCCTTGACCCATTCCACCTTCGGATCGGTGAAATCGACGACGTCGGCGAGTTCGAGGACGTTCGGATAGCCATAGCCGACGAGGTTGATGAAGGTCTGGATATTGAGCGCGAGGGCCGCCGATTTCAGCGGCACGGGGCTGCGGTGGTTCGAGAAATTATTGTTGCAATAGATGAGGATAGGGCGGTCAGGGTTCGCGCCGACGACCGCGGCGAGGCTCTCGGCGGTGAAGTCGGTGAGCGGCAGGTTGACCGCGCCCTTGATATGGCCGCGCGCGAAGGCGTCCTTCGAGCGCGCGTCGAGGAGGAGGGTGCCGGGTTTCGCGGCCTGCGCCTTGAAGGCGTCGAAGGCGATGAGGCGGGTGGCGCGCGCGGGGGCGACGCTGGCGGTGAGCGCCTGGAAGGCGGGATAGTCGATCTGCGGATTGGGCGTTGCGACGTTCTGGGCGAAGGCGGGCGTCGCTGTGAGGGCGAGAGCGAGAAGCAGGGTGCGCATGAGGATCCTCCCTTGAATGACGGGAGGCTACGCCGCCTTGGCTGGCTCTGCGATGAACCGAAAATGACGCCGGACCGCAAGGATGCCGCGGCCCGGCGCAGTGCAGGGGATCGTCGGGATGCGAGCGTCAGGCGGCTTCGCTCTCGTCGTCCTCGTCCCAGGGTTCGAAAATCTCGTCCTCGATCAGATTGTCGATCGCGTGGACGCGGACGGCGATGCACCAGTCCTGCAGCGGGCCTTCCCACGCGGCCTCGACTTCGGTGAGCGCGTCGGCGGCGTCGCCTGAAGAAAGGGAAGGGGGGCGATCGCCGACGAGGTCGAAATCCTGCACGCCGTCGTCGGGCGGGGTGATGGTGACATGCGGCTCGAGCCGGACATTCGCCCAGCCGGCGGTGGGGGCGAGGCCCTCGACCTCGACGATCAGCAGCGGATGTTCCTCGTCGCCGTCGATCGAGGCGTTCACTTCGACAATTTCACGTACCAGTTCGCTCATCACAAGGGCTCCTTGTACGAAAAGGGGCGGGACCATCGCTGGTCCCGCCCCGTTCATACGCTGGGCGTGTGACAGATTGGCGCGTGCGCTTACTGCTTTTCGAACGCGGCGTGGATTTCGAGTTCGACCGCATCGCTGACATAGGGGATGCCCATCGAGACGCCGAAGTCGCTGCGCTTGATCGTGGTTTCGGCCTGGAAACCGATGGTTTCCTTCTTGTTCATGCCGACGCCCGCACCGTGGAAATCGACGTCGAGGGTGACAGGTTTGGTCACGCCGTTGAGCGTGAGGTTGCCGGTGACCTTCGCCTCGTCGCCGTCATCGTCGAGGACGACGCTGGTCGAGACGAATTTGGCGTCGGCGGGGGCGGCGCCGAAGAAATCGGCCTTGCCGCCGTCCTTGCCCGCGCGAAGCAGATGGCTGGTGAGGCCCGCGCTGGCGGTCGTGACCTTCGACACGGGGATCGTCACGTCGACCCTGGCCGCGGCGAGATTTTTGGGATCGATGACGAGCGTGCCGGTCACGTCGCCGAAGATGCCGGTATATTTGCTGAAACCGAGATGGTCGACTTCCCACACGACCATCGTGTGTCCGGCGTCGGCGGCGTAGGTGCCCGCGGTGACGCGCGACTTGTCGGGGGCGCCGGGCGCGCCCGCGCCCTGGGCGAGGACGATGGGGGTCGCGACGACGGCGATGAGGGCGACAGCGGCGTAGGGGAGGATGCGGCGCATGGGGTAATCTCCTGTTGGGGATGCCGAAGCTACGCGAAGCGGCGGGACGCCGTCAACAAGTCCCCGGGAAACGCAGCGTTTCGGTTCGGGTTGCAACGGCGCACGTCATCGCAAGCCGCTTGTGCCGTGCCCGCTTTCATGCTGCAACGCGGCGAAATATAAGGGCTGCACGAAGGCTGGGGGGCCGACGTTCATGGATAGCTTATTCGCCCGCGAAGCGGGTGAGATTGAAAATGCCTTTCTGGCGGCGCCGTTCGAGGCGGACGGCTGGAATGCGGCGCTGCGCCTGTTCGCACGGCGAACCGGGGCGTCGCGCGCGCAATTGCTGGGGATCGGCAACGAAGCGACGTTGTTCAACTTCATGCCCGACATCGACGCTGCGTATCAGCGCGAATTTCTGGAAATCGAGGCATGGCGGCCCGAGGTCAACTGGCGCATCGCCGCGAGCGGGCGGCCGATGGAGATATTGAGCGAGGCGCATTACGACATCGCGCGCCAGCACAGCGGCACCGACGATTATGAGGAGCATGTGCGCAAGTGGGATGGCGTGCATGGCTGCCAGACCGCGCTGATCGCGGGCGAAGGGCTGCTCGTCGGGCTGGCGTCGCTGCGGTCCGAGCGCGAGGGGCGGAGCGAAGGGCGCGACCAGAAGCTGTTCGCGGCGGGCGCGACCTATGCGCTGGCGGCGGTCCGGATGCAGCAGGCGATGGCGCAGCGCGGCGCCGCGATGACCGTCGGTGCCTTCGACGCGATCGGCGTCGCGGCGTTCCTGATCGACCGGCACGGCGCGGTCGCCGCGCTGTCGTCGGCGGCCGAGGCGATCGTCGGCGACCGATCGGACGGGGCGCTCTGCCTGCGCCGGGGTCGGCTGGGCGCGACGCGGCGCGATGCCGATGCCGCGTTGCAGGCGGCGCTCAGCCGGGCGCTGGACGGCGAGGCCATGCAGCAGCAATGGATCGGATCACCGCAGGACAGCGAGGGCGGCGGCGTCCTGTGCGAATTGTTCCGCCTGCCGCGGCGCGAATGGGATTTCGGCTTCGATCCGCGCGTGCTGGTCGTCGCGCGGCGGGCGGCGGATATCCCCGCCACGCGGACGGTGCCGTTGCGCGCGGCGCTGGGCCTGACCGAGGCCGAGGCGGAAATCGCGCTGCGCCTGGCGAATGGCGAGGCACGCGAAGACATTGCGGCGGCGCGCGGCACGAGCGCGCAGACGCTGGGTACGCAGATCAAGTCGATCCTGCGCAAGAGCGACGTCGGGCGCGAGGCCGAATTGACGGCGTTGGTGAACCGGTTGCTGCGCTGAAGAGGACCGCGAGGGCGGGGCGGGAAAGGATATCGACGGTGGGTCGCAACCGCCGATATCCCCAGCCAGACGCTGCGCCACTGGTGCGACTGCGCCCGGTTTTCGATTGCCCCCACACAATCTAGCCCCGTTGAGGCGGCGCGATATCAGCGATTTATGGAGGCGGCATACCCCGCGCGGGGTATATGCGACGAGCCGAGTTTTCGTTCGCGGGCACCGGGCCGTCAGGGCGCGCGGCGTTCCTCGAACCATTGGCGCATGGCGGCCGAGGCGCAGCCGGTGAAGCCGTAAGAACCGACGGGCGAACAGCTGTTCGGGCGCGAGGCGCGGGCGACATTGT
The DNA here is from genome assembly GCA_051861185.1 of Sphingopyxis sp. Taxonomy (GTDB): domain Bacteria; phylum Pseudomonadota; class Alphaproteobacteria; order Sphingomonadales; family Sphingomonadaceae; genus Sphingopyxis. The sequence continues at coordinate 26,093 of JBIMKQ010000002.1, read as the reverse complement.
CATACCCCTCGACCGCCGAGGCCCAGCTGCCGCCGCCGGCCGGGACATCTTCCTTGAGCTCCTCGCGCAGTTCCTTGGGAACGCGGTAGCGGTCGGATTCGGGTTGCTGCGCGCAGACGACGATCTCGTCGCCTTGCGGTTCGGGGCAGGGTTCGTCGCCATAGGTATAAAGGACCGACGTGCGCTGCGGCGGCTGGCTCGACTGCGCAAGCGAGCTGTCGTTCTGCGCAAGCGCGGGAGCAGCGAAGGCGAGCGCCGCGAGAAGGGGGAGGAGGCCGGCCGTTCTTGTCATCACAAATCGCGTTTCCCATGCCCCATATCCCTGCGGCGCAGATTGGCCGGCGCAGATGAACCTAAGCCGAACTGCCGGCGCAACCCCTTCGCTTCGGATGCGAAATTCGGGGCGGCCGGCCGGCCAGCGTCGGGCGATGCGTATCAGATGGCGATCAATCGGGAAAAACCAACCCCCGTCCGTATCGCGCGCGCTGCGAAGCCGGATCAGGCGAAGACGTCGTTATAGCCGATGCCGCCCTTGGGGTCGGGGCCATAGCGGTTCGGACCCACCGTGCCTTCGAGGCACATGAAGATGAGCATGACGAAGCCGCCGACATAGGGAACGAAGCTGATCAGATAGAACCAGCCCGATTTGTCCTGATCGTGCAGCCGCCGGACGGTGACCGCGATCGACGGGACGATCGTGCCGAGCACGAAAAGGCCGGTCACGGCGAGGAAGTAATTTTCGGCGAGCGTATGATCTTCGCCTGCGGGGCTGCCGAAAAATATCGCGAGGCCGACGAGCAGGGCGATCATGAGCAGGTAGAAGAGCGTGAACATCCAATATTCCATGCGCTGCGACCGGCCGCCGAAATCGGCGTAGCGCATGAGCGGCATCAGCATCCAGTCCATAGGATCCCCCCGTTGGTCCTTATGCGGGAGCCCCCTCCCGCAACGGGCCGTGTAGCCGAATGAGGTTTACAGGTGGTTGATTCGGATGTCGGTTTTGGGGTGGTAAGCGGGCTTCGACGATGCCATCTTCCCGTCATGACAAACTCACCTGACAGCGATGGCGCCATTATTAAATTATCGACCGACGAAGCGATCGTTCTTTTTGAGTTGCTTCAACGATGGACCAGTGATGACGGCGCGGGCGATACGCCTAATGCCGCTTGCTTCGTGTCCTCAGGGGAAGGGGCAGCCATAAACGGCCTGCTAGCCCAGCTTGAAAGGCAGCTTTCAACACCGCTAGAGAATGGCTACCTCGCGCGGTTAGCGGGCGCTCAAGAGCGTCTGAGCAATGATTGGGGCTATTCAACTCTTAGAGGCTGATGTCCGCAACTGGTCGATTGCAGTCGTTGGAGCCATATCGGCAACGAGCGACCGAAATGGGGTGGGAAGCGGACAGTTATTCGGCGGCGCGCAACCAAGGCGTGGTTGCACCAACGTCGCTCATCACGGCGCTTTCGGTTTCGAACATTCCCGACTGATATCCGGTCGACCAATAGACACCGGCAATCTCGTCAAACGCTTCATATATCTCTTCATATTCGAAAAAGCCGTCGACGCGTCGATAAACGCGAACTTTCCTTTTGCCGGTGGGGCTGATCAATTCACGTATTACGTCCATGCACTCTTCTTGGCATCCTCGTGAGATGTCAGCAATCGGTCGTTAGCGGTCATTGCGGGAGGGGCTTTTTCAAATGGCGTCGAGCGACGTCCCGATTGCGCTCCATACCTGCGCGAGTTCGTCCGCTGTGATGCAATAGGGCGGCATGACATAGACGGTGTTGCCGAGCGGGCGGAGCAGCACGCCATGATCGCGATAAAAGGCGATCAGGCGCGGCGTGAGGTTCGAGAGATAGCCGGAGTCGGGAGCGACGATGTCGAGCGCGGCGATGGTGCCGAGGCGGCGCGGGTTGGCGACGCGTGGGTCGTGGCTGAGCAGCGAGAGATGTGCGGCCTGTGCATCGGCGAGGGTGTCGATCCGCTGCTGAACGGGCTCGTCGCGCCAGATGGCGAGGTTGGCGTTCGCGGCGGCGCAGGCGATCGGGTTCGCGGTGTAGCTGCTCGAATGATAGAAGGTTCTGGCGCGGTCGGTCGAGCAATGCGCTTCGAAAATCGGCTCGATGCAGAGCGTCACCGCGAGCGGCAGCGCGCCGCCGGTAAGGCCCTTCGACAGGCAGACGATGTCGGGGATGACGCCCGCCTGATCGCAGGCGAAGCGTGTGCCGGTGCGGCCCCAGCCGGTCATCACCTCGTCGGCGATGAAGAGGACATTGTGGCGCGCGCAGATCGCGCGCATCTCGGCGAGCACCCACGCGGGATAAATGAGCATGCCGCCGGCGCCAAGGATGAGCGGTTCGACGATGAAGGCGGCGGGATTGTGTTTGCAAGCGGCTTCGAGGGCGTCGAGCGTGGCCTGCTCCATGCCCTCGTGCGGGAAGGGGATGGTGTCGACCTCGAACAGCAAAGGCTGCCAGGCGCGGTTGTAGACCCCGCGCTCGCCGACCGACATCGTGCCGATCGTGTCGCCATGATAGCTGTGTTCGAGGACGAGGATGCGGCTGCGCGCCTCGCCGATATTATACCAGTAGCCGAGCGCCATTTTGAGCGCGACCTCGACGCTGGTCGAGCCCGAGTCCGAAAAAAAGACGCGCGTGAGCGGATCGGGGGTGATGCGGATCAGTTCGGCGGCGAGGCTTTCGGCGGGTTCGTGCGTCCAGCCGGCGAAGATCAGCTGGTCGAGCTTTTCGGACTGGGCGCGGATCGCGGCCATGATGCGCGGGTGGGCGTGGCCGTGGGTGGTGACCCACCATGACGAGATGGCGTCGATCCAGCTTTGCCCGTCGGCGGCGTAGAGTTTGGCGTCTTTCGCGTGGCTGATCAGCGGGATGGGATCGCCGAGGCCGTGCTGGGTGAAGGGGTGCCAGACGGGGGAGGTCATGCGAAATCCGCGACGTTGAAACTGGCGGCGAACGCCGTCGAGAGGCTCTCGCGCGTCAGCGGTTCGATGATGGGCAACCGGCCCAGCCGGCGGATGCCCGATATCTCTGCGATGATCGCCTCGCTGTCCGCGACCGCGTCGCCGAGGAAGGCGAGGCCGTGGATCGGGACGCCGCGTGCGCGCAGCGCCTCGATCGTGAGCAGGCTGTGGTTGATCGTGCCGAGGCTGGTGCGCGCGCAGATGATGACGGGGATCTGCCATTTCGCGAACAGGTCGGCGTAGAGGGCGGTGCGCGTCACCGGGACGAGCGCGCCGCCGGCGCCTTCGATGACGAGGTCGCCGGGGGGCGGGGCGAGCGATTCAAGGTCGATGGTCACGCCGTCGATTTCGGCGGCACGGTGCGGCGAGGCGGGGGTGACGAGGCGGTGGGCTTCGGGAAGGACGGGCACGCCCGCGAGGCGCGCGACGACTTCGGTATCGGTTTCGTCTTCGAGCCCCGACTGGATCGGTTTCCAATAAGGCGCGCGGGTCGCCTGCGCCAGGGCGGCGGAAAAAATGGTCTTTCCGATGCCGGTGTCGGTGCCGGTGATAACGAAGCGGGTCATGCGGTCGCCATCGCCTGCGCCAAAATGTCGGCCATCGCGTCGATGTTGGCTTCGTCAACATTGAGCGTGATCGCTATGCGCAGCCGCGCGGTGCCCTCGGCCACCGTCGGCGGACGGATGCCGCGAATGTCGAAGCCCGCGCCCTGCAGGCTGCCCGCAATGCGCATCGTGCGGTCGTTGTCGCCGATGATCACGGGCAGAATCTGGGTGCCGCTGGCGGGGATGCCGAGCGGCACGAGGCGCTCGGCGGCGTGGCGGACGAGGCTGTGGAGGCGCGCCTGCCGCTCGGGCTGGTCCGCGACGATCTCGATCGCCTGACGGACGAGCCACGCCATCAGCGGCGACGGCGCGGTCGAGAAGATGAACGGGCGGCCGCGGTTGACGATGAAGTCGGTGGCGATCGCGGGCGCGCAGAGCAGCGCGCCTTCTGCGCCCAAGGCCTTGCCGCAGGTGTGGAGGGTGACGAGATTGTCGCGGCGGCGGAGGCCGTGCGCGAAGCCCGCGCCACCGGGGCCGAACACGCCGGTAGCGTGTGCCTCGTCGATGACGAGCACGCCGTCGTGGCGGTCGGCGACGGCGGCGAGATCGGCGAGCGGGGCGCGGTCGCCATCCATGGAGTAGAGGCTTTCGACCGCGATCCACGGTATCCCGGCGCCACCGCCCGCACGCCAGCGGGTGATGATGTCGTCGAAGGATTGTGCATCATTGTGCGCGGCGGCGATGGTGCCCGCGCGGCCGAGCTTCATGCCGTCGTGCGCGCTGGCGTGGATGAGTTCGTCATGGACGACGAGGTCGCCGCGCTGCGGGAGCGTTGCAAACAGCGCGGCGTTGGCGGCGAAGCCGGTGGGGAAGAAGAGCGCGCTTTCGCTGCCATAGTGGCGCGCGGCATGGGCTTCGAGCGCTTCATGCTCTTGGTGATTGCCGCGCAGCAGGCGCGAGCCGCCCGAGCCCGCGGGGAGGCCGCGTTCGATGCCCGCGCCGAGCGCGCTGCGGAGCGCTTCGGAATCGGCGAGGCCGAGATAGTCGTTCGACGCGAAATCGCGGCCGGCGCGCGGCGCGAGCGCGCGGCGACGGCTTTGATCTGCGAGCGCCGCGAGATCTGCGTGGTGGGCGTCGAAGGGAGAGTTCGGCACATATCCTCCTTGTTCGTCATTCCCGCGAAAGCGGGAACCCGGCCTGGTCGTCCGTGGGCCAGGTTCCCGTTTTCGCGGAAACGACGATATGTTCTAAGCTGCGGCTTTGCCCTGCCTCAGAGCCTGCCGTTCTTCGCTGGTGAGCCGGTGCGGCGTGGCGATCGGTTCCAGCGTTTCGGCATCGAACAACGCGCACCGCCGACGGTCGCCCGATACGATGTCTTTGATCATGCGGGGGAAAAATCGCCACATCAACGCTGCCATGCTCATTTTGCGGAGGTGACTTGTGTCGCCGATCCCGTCCTGTGTGAAAAGATGTCCGCGCGGCGGGCCGGCCAGCTGCTCGCGCGTTGCGGGATCGCACGCGCCGAGCTGGACCGTCACATAGGGGATCTTCCCGTTCGCATAGGTGTTGAACAGCGGCATGCCGCAGCATTTGGCGTACCAGCGCAGCGTCGGCTTGTCGGTCAGGTGAACAGAGGCGAGCTGGTCGCGGCCGGACGTGAGCTGCACCCGCGCGCATCGCGCCTGATAGAGCGACGAGCCGCCATGCGCGTCGAGCACGCGTTCCGAATGGCCGAGGTGGCGGGCGAGATCCTGACAGTCGGTGCAATGGCATATGACATGGTCGCCCTGACCGGGGCCAACATGGGTCAGCGTTCCCGAAACGGTCCCGCAGTCGCAGGCGAAGGAGAGATCGGATGACATCGGCCGTCCGTAGCTCCTTGCCCGCGATTGCGGAAGCAATCAGTTCTTCGCTTTGTCGACCAGCTGGTTCTTGGCGATCCACGGCATCATCGCGCGCAGTTCGCCGCCGACCTGTTCGATCTGGTGCGCGGCGGCAGCCTTGCGGCTGGCCTTCAGTTCGGGCTGGCCGGCCTGATTGTCGAGCACGAAGTCCTTGACGAAGCGGCCCGACTGGATGTCGGCGAGGACGCGCTTCATTTCCTTCTTCGTTTCTTCGGTGATGATGCGCGGGCCGGTCTTGATGTCGCCATATTCGGCGGTGTTCGAGATCGAATAGCGCATGTTCGCGATGCCGCCTTCATAGAGGAGGTCGACGATCAGCTTGGTTTCGTGGAGGCATTCGAAATAGGCCATTTCGGGGGCGTAACCCGCCTCGACGAGCGTTTCGAAGCCCGCCTGGATCAGGTGGGTGATGCCGCCGCAGAGCACGGCCTGTTCGCCGAAGAGGTCGGTTTCGCACTCTTCCTTGAAGGTCGTCTCGATGATGCCGCTGCGGCCGCCACCGACCGCCGAGGCGTAGGAGAGGGCGAGCGCCTTGGCGAAGCCGTTGCCCGACGCGCCCGCGCCCTGCGCTTCCTGCGCGACGGCGATCAGGCAGGGGACGCCGCCGCCCTTCTGATATTCGCTGCGCACCGTGTGGCCGGGGCCCTTGGGCGCGACCATGAAGACGTCAATGTCGGGGCGCGCGTCGATCAGGCCGAAGTGGATGTTGAGGCCGTGCGCGAAGGCGAGCGCGGCGCCGGGCTTCATGTTCGGCCCGATGTCGTCGGCGTAGATCTTTGCCTGAGCCTCATCGGGGGCGGCGATCATGATCACGTCGGCCCATTCGGCGGCTTCCTTGTTCGAAAGCACCTTGAAGCCCGCGGCTTCGGCCTTCTTCGCGGTTGCCGAGCCGGGGCGGAGCGCGATCGCGACATCCTTGACGCCGCTGTCGCGCATGTTCTGCGCGTGGGCGTGACCCTGGCTGCCATAGCCGACGACGGCGACCTTCTTGCCTTTGATCAGATCCTGGTCGGCGTCGCGATCATAATAGACTTGCATGTCATTCTTCCCTGCTCGTTTTCGTCATGCCGGGCTTGATCCGGCATCCATGGACCCCGGATCGAGTCCGGGGTGACGATGGTTGAAACCTAAATGCGTAAACTCAGACCGCCTCCGCCCCGCGGGCGATGGCGACGACGCCGGTGCGGCCGACCTCGACGAGGCCGCATTCGCGCATCAGCGCGATGAAGCGGTCGACCTTGTCGCTCGTTCCGGTGATTTCGAAGATGAAGCTGGTGAGCGTCGTGTCGACGACCTTCGCGCGGAAGACGTCGGCCATGCGCAGCGCTTCGATCCGCTTGTCGCCGGTGCCTGCGACCTTGACCAGCGCGATCTCGCGTTCGACATGCGCGCCGCCGTCGGCAAGGTCGGTGACCGAGTGGACGGGGACGAGCCGGTCGAGCTGCGCGATGATCTGGTCGATGATCGCGGGCGAACCCGAGGTGACGATGGTGATGCGGCTGAGCGCGTGGTCGGAACTGACGTCCGCCACGGTGAGGCTTTCGATATTATAGCCGCGCGCGGTGAAAAGCCCGGTGATCTTGGCGAGCACCCCGGCCTCGTTATCGACGGTGATGGCGAGCACATGGCGCTCGCCGGCTTCGGTTTTGATTTTCATATGTTTTACACCAGTGCCTTGGCTTCGTCGTCCATCGTGCCGGTGACGTCGCTCGGCTGGAGGAGCATTTCGGTGTGCGCCGCGCCCGACGGGATCATCGGGAAGCAGTTGGCGAGCTGTGCGACGCGGCAGTCGACGATCACCGGCCCCGGGGTGTTGATCATCGTCTGGATGCCATCCTCGAGTTCGCCGAGCGTGTCGATGCGCAGGCCCGTCCAGCCATAGGCGTCGGCGAGCTTCACGAAATCGGGCAGGCTGTCCGAATAGCTGTTCGAATAGCGGCTTTCATAGGTCAGTTCCTGCCACTGGCGGACCATCCCCATCCATTCATTGTTGAGGATGAAGATCTTCACCGGCAGGCGGTACTGGCTGACCGTGCCCATTTCCTGAATGTTCATTTGCAGCGAGGCTTCGCCCGCGATGCAGATGACGAGGCGATCGGGGTGCGCGATCTGCGCGCCGACCGAGGCGGGGAAGCCATAACCCATCGTGCCGAGCCCGCCGCTGGTGAGCCAGCGGTTCGGGGCGGAGAAGCCAAAATGCTGCGCCGCCCACATCTGGTGCTGGCCGACCTCGGTCGTGATGATCGGGTCCATGCCGCGGGTCGCGTCGAACAGCGCCTTGACCGCGCGCTGCGGCATGATTTCGGCGCCGTCCTCCTTCTTTTCGGGGAAGTCGAGGCAGCGCGTCGCGCGCCAGCCGTCGACGCGGCGCCACCATTCGCCAAGGTCGCGTGCCTTGTGGCCCGCAGCCTGCCATCCCGCGATGATCGCATCGAGCGCGCGACCGGCGTCGCCGACGACCGCGAGGTCGACGGGGACGATCTTGTTGATCGAGCTGCGGTCGATGTCGATGTGGATTTTCCTGGAATCGGGCGAGAAGGCGTCGAGGCGGCCCGTCACGCGGTCGTCGAAGCGCGCGCCGACCGCGATGATCAGGTCGGCGCGGTTCATCGCCATATTAGCCTCGAACGTCCCGTGCATGCCGAGCATGCCGAGCCATTTGTCATCGTCCGACGGGAAGGCGCCGAGGCCCATGAGGGTCGAGGTGACCGGCGCGCCGGTGAGCGCGACGAGCTGGCGCAAAGCGGCACTCGCGTCGGGGCCGGCGTTGATGACGCCGCCGCCGGTATAGAAGATCGGCCGCTCGGCCGCGGCGATCATCGCGACGGCGGCAGCAATCGCGTCGGCGTCGGGTTCGACCTGCGGGCGATAGCTTTTATGCTCGATCATTTCGGGCACGCTGTAGGTGCCGGTGGCGACCTGAACATTTTTGGGGATGTCGATGACCACCGGGCCGGGGCGGCCGTTGGTGGCGATATAAAAGGCCTCGTGCATGATCGCGCCGAGGCGGGCGGGATCCATGACCAGATAATTATGCTTGGTGCAGTGGCGCGTGATGCCGACGGTGTCGCATTCCTGGAAGGCGTCGGTGCCGATCAGCGCGGTCGACACCTGTCCCGTCAGCACGACCATCGGGATGGAGTCGAGCAGCGCGTCGGTGATGCCGGTGACGGCGTTGGTCGCGCCGGGGCCCGAGGTGACGAGCACGACGCCGGGCTTGCCGGTCGAGCGCGCATAACCCTCGGCCGCGTGCGTTGCCGCCTGTTCGTGGCGGACGAGAATGTGCTTGATCGTGGGGTGCTTATAGAGCGCGTCATAGATGGGAAGGACTGCGCCGCCCGGATAGCCGAACACCGTATCGACCCCGAGGTCGACCAGCGCCTGAACCACCATGTCGGCACCACTCATTTCCGTCACGACAAACTCCTTTCCGCAAAAATCGCCGCGCTTGTGCGCTGCAACAGGGCTGCGGGCAATAGGTGTATGATTCTATCCTGTCAACAGTCTATCACGTAATATTGTTGCTAAATTGGCGATAGAATCGATGTTTAGTGACTCTTCATGGCGCGACCATTCGGCCGGTGGCTGGTTTCGGAACCACGTAAACTGGCGCTTTGCATACTGGCGGGTCGCGGCTTGCGTCAGCTCAAGCGCTTCGGCGCGGGTTATTTCGCCGCGGAGGTGGCTTGCGATCTGGGGGACGCCGATCGCGCGCATCGCGGGCAGGTCGGCGTCGAGTCCGCGTGCGAGCAGAGCTTTGGCCTCTTCGACCGCGCCATGGCCGAACATCTGAACGAGGCGCGCGTCGCAGCGGGCGCGTAGCCATTCGCGCGGGGGCAGGAGGATCAGCGGGGCGAGGGCGATCTGGTCGGCGATGCCGCCCTCGATCGCCTTTTGCCAGTCGGCAAGGGTGCGGCCGGTCGAGCGCACGACTTCGAGCGCGCGTGCGACGCGCGTGGTGTCGGCGGGGTTGAGGCGGGCGGCGGCGTCGGGATCGGCCGCGGCGAGGGCGGCATGGGCGTCGGCCACGCGAAGCGCGCGGACTGCCTCGCGAATTTCGGGATCGATCTCGGGCACCGGCGCGATGCCGTAGAGCAGGGTGCGCATATGCAGGCCGGTGCCGCCGACGAGGATCGGGACTCGTCCGTCGGCATGCGCTTCGGCGATGACGCCGCGCGCCTCATCCGCCCAGCGCACGGCATTATGCGCCTCGGCGGCGTCGATATGGCCGAAGAGGCGGTGCGGCACGCCGTCCATCTCTGCGTCGGTCGGCCGCGCCGATAGGATGGCGAGGTCGGCATAGACCTGGCTCGCGTCGGCGTTGACGACGACCGCGTTTCCGAGCGATTTTGCGAGCGCGACCGCCAAAGCGCTCTTGCCGCTGGCGGTGGGTCCGGCGATAAGCGCGACAGGCGGCTTGTGCGCCGAAGAGATAAAAGGAGATGCCATGTTCGTCGCGACGTTGATAGCAGCAGGAAAGCTGACCGACGAGGTGGTTCGCGAGGGAATCGACCGGCTGGCGGCGACGGGGCATGATGTCGGCGCGCCGCACTGGATCGACGAGCATGACGCGGCCGATATTGTCTTCCACGGCAGCCTGGTCAGCGCGCGCAAGGAACTGGCGCAGATGGACCATGGATCGCTCGATATCGTCGTCCAGCCGCTGGGCGACCGGACCAAAAAGCTGATCATCGCGGACATGGATTCGACTATGATTACCGTCGAATGCATCGACGAGCTGGCCGATTATGCGGGGATCAAGGACGAGGTCGCGGCGATCACCCAGCGCGCGATGCGCGGCGAACTCGATTTCCGGGCCGCGCTGACCGAGCGCGTCGGCCTGCTTGCGGGCATGGCGGAATCGACGCTGGTCGATTGCCGGATGGAACGGGTGCGGTTGACGCGCGGCGCGCGGACGCTGGTCCAGACGATGAAAGCGCATGGCGCGCATTCGATCCTGATTTCGGGCGGCTTTACGGCGTTTGCGGGGCCGGTGGGCGAGGCGATCGGTTTCGATCGGGTCATTGCGAACGAACTGGAGATTGCGGGCGGCAAGCTGACGGGCAAGGTGCGCGAGCCGATCGTGGACAGCGCCACCAAGCTCGAGACGCTGAAGGCCGAAGCCGCGCGGCACGGCCTGCCGCTGGCCGACACGCTGGCGGTCGGCGACGGCGCGAACGACATTCCGATGATCACCGCGGCGGGGCTGGGGATCGGATTTTATCCGCATCCGTCGGCTGGCGAGGCGGCGGCGGCGGTGATCCGGCATCACGACCTGACCGCGCTGTTGTGGGCGCAGGGCTATCCGCGGCGGAGCTGGGTGCTCGGTTAAGGCGGGCTTGGCGGTTTCGCGCCAAGTCTAACGGATTCGCTGGCCGCCCTTCCACATCATCGTCGCGCGGCCCTGTACGGGCATGCCGTCGAAGGGCGTGTTGCCGGCATAAGCCGCCATCTTCTTGGCATCGACCTGCCACGGCGTGCCTTCGTCGACGAGGATGAGGTCGGCCTGCTTGCCTACCGCGAGTTTGCCCGCGTCGACGCCGAGCAGGCAGGCGGGGGTGGCGGCGAGCAGTTCGAACAGGCGGCCGGGAGAGATATGGCCGTCGCGGACGAGGCCGAGGCCGAGCGCGAGCAGCGTTTCGGCGCCCGCCATGCCGGGCAAAGCCTCGGCAAAGGGCAGGCGTTTGTCCTCGGGGCCACGCGGGTCGTGGCCCGAGGCGAGGATGTCGATCGTGCCGTCGGCAATCGCGGCGAGACAGGCGTGACGATCCTCCTCCGACCGGAGCGGCGGCGACAGGCGCGCGAAGGTGCGGAAATCGCCGATCGCGGTGTCCGACAGCAGCAGGTGCGCGGGGGTGATGCCGCAAAGCACGGGCAGGCCTTTCGCCTTGGCTTCGCGAACAAGCGCGAGCCCGCGCGCAGTGGTGACCTGGCGAAAATGGACGGGCGCGCCGGTTTCCTCAACGAGCGCAAGGTCGCGCGCGATCGCGATCGCTTCGGCGACGGCGGGGGCGGAGGCGAGGCCGAGGCGGGTTGCCATCTCGCCGTCGGTCGCGACCGCGCCGGCGGTCAGCCCTTCATCCTCGGCGTGGATGATCGTGACGAGGCCGAGCGAGGCGGCATAGGCGAGCACACGGCGCATCACGCCGCTGTCGGCGATGCGGCCGCGGCCGGTGGCGATGGCGCGCGCGCCCGCCTGTTTCATCAGGCCGATTTCGGCAAGTTCGCGGCCTTCGAGGGCCTTGGTCGCCGCGGCGAGCGGATGGACCCAAAGGTCGGGCTTGCCGCCCTTGGCCGCGCGCTCGACGAGCCCGGGGTTATCGAGCGGCCCGGCGTCGGGCATCAGCGCGGCGCGGGTGATGCCGCCGAAGTGAAAGGCGGGCTTGTCGGTCGCGAAGACGCCGAGATCGATGATGCCGGGAGCGAGCCACTGCCCTTTGGCATCGACGGTTTCGGTGCCGTCTGGAATGTCGGCGGGGTCGATCGCAGCGATGCGGCCATCGACGACCAGCAGGCTGCCCGGGCGCGGTGTGTCGCCGTCGATCAGCTGTGCGTTCGCGATGAGGAGCGGTTTCAATTCCATCCGGCGACCCCCCGCTTGCGGCGCGTCAATATGTCGAGGCACGCCATGCGGACCGCGACCCCCATTTCGACCTGTTCGGTGATCGTCGAGCGCACAGGATCGTCGGCGACGCTGCTGTCGATTTCGACCCCGCGGTTCATCGGGCCGGGGTGCATGACGATCGCATCGGGCCTGGCCTTTTCGAGACGTTTGGGGGTGAGGCCGTAGAGCGCATGATATTCGCGTGGCGACGGCAGATAGGCGCCGTCCATGCGCTCGTTCTGGAGGCGGAGCATCATCACGACGTCGGCGTCCCTGATGCCTTCGTCCATGTCGGTGAAGGTCGTCACATGCATACGGTCGATCGCGGGCGGGGTCAGCGTCGGCGGTGCGACGATGCGCACGTCGTTGCCGAGCAGGGTGAGCGCGAGGATGTTCGAGCGCGCGACGCGGCTGTGAAGGACGTCGCCGCAGATCGCGATGGTGAGGCCCTCGACCTTGCCCTTGCGGCGTCGGATCGTCAGCGCATCGAGCAAAGCCTGCGTCGGATGTTCGTGGCGGCCGTCGCCCGCGTTGAGCACGGGGCAATCGACCTTGCTCGCGATGAGCTGGACCGCGCCCGAGCTGCCATGCCGGATCACCATCGCGTCGGCGCGCATCGCATTGAGCGTCATCGCGGTGTCGATCAGCGTCTCGCCCTTTTTCACGCTCGACTGCGCCGCGTGCATGTTGACGACGTCGGCGCCGAGGCGCTTTCCGGCGATTTCGAACGACAGCAGGGTGCGCGTCGAGTTTTCGAAAAAGGCGTTGATGATCGTGAGGCCCGCGAGCCGGTCGTCATGCTTCGCGGCGCCACTGCGGTTCAGGTCGACCCACTCTTCGGCGGCGTCGAGGACATAGCTGATCTCCCACGGGGTCAGCTGGGCGATGCCGATCAGGTGGCGATGGCGAAAGGCATCGCCGCCGGGCGGATAATCGCTGGCGGGTCGGAGGGTGGAGCTTGTCATTAAAGCCGAGCGTTTAAGTAGGGGCGCGCAAATAGGCAAGCGCCGAGGCGATCCACGGCTGCAATATTCCAGCCGCCCACAGGATGAGCAAAAGGATGTCTAGCCAGAGCCAGATCAACATCCATGTCGCGAAGGGCTGTTTGCGCGTTTTATGACGGACAAGGCGCGCCGCGGCGACGGTGCCGAACGCGCCGCCGACGAAGGCCCAGAGAAGCAAGGTGCTTTCGGGAATGCGCCGGTCACCCGCTTCGGCCTTGCGCTTGTCGAGGACCATGAGGACGAAGGCGATCAGGTTCGCGGCGACCAGCCAGTAGAGGATATATTCGGTCAACCGCGCGTCCTTATTGGCGGATCAGCGCATCGATCGCACCCTGAAGGATGAAGGCTGCGGCGGCGCTGTCGATCCGTTCGGCGCGCTTGGCGCGGCTGACGTCGGCGGCGATCATCGCGCGCTCGACCGCGGCGGTCGACCAGCGTTCGTCCCAGAGCAGCAGGGGGAGGGCGAGCGGGACGAGGTTGCGCGCGAAGGCGCGGGTGCTTTGGGTGCGCGGGCTGTCGGTGCCGTCCATGTTGAGGGGGAGGCCGACGACGAGGCCGACGATGCTGTGCTGCGCGATGAGCGCCTTGAGCGTTTCGAGGTCGGCGGAGAATTTCTTGCGGATGATCGTCTTGTCGGGGGTCGCGAAGCTCCAGTTGATATCGCAGAAAGCGACACCGATCGTCCTGGTGCCGACGTCGAGCCCGGCGAGGCGGCCGCCGTTCGGGAACAAGGCGGCGAATTCGGGGGCGGCGGTGGTGATCATGCTCCGCTCCTTACCCTTCAATATTATCCCGCGTCGAGGGAGCCAATAAATAGGGGCTGTCCCTATTTAAATGCACCGATCGGGCGGACAAGCTGCCGGAGAAATTAAATAGGGACTGTCCCTATTTATTACCTCGCCTTCGCTCGATGCGAACGGGTTGAAAGCGCGACCCCGGATCAAGTCGGGGGTGACGAAGGCGGAGGAGTGGGCATCGCGGGACGAGGCAGCGGCGCCGCCGCTGGCGGAACCGGCGACGGCTTGCCTTCGTAGGTCGCGAGACGCCGCAGCGCGTCGGCGCGGACGTTCGCCCAGAACAGGGTGATGTCGTAGACGTGATAATTGTTGCCGGGGAGCACATAGCCCGCGACGACGTAATTTTTCGCGATATCGGCGTCGCCGATCATCAGGAAGCCGCGTTTGTCGTCGCATGTTGCGCCGATCTTGCCCGCGATCAGCGATCCGCTCCTGAAGCCTTCGGTCGGCCGCAGGGTGCCGATATTGGCGGCGGGCGGCGCTTCGGTATCGGGGATGCCGGTGAGCGGATTGGTGCAGAGCATCCGCGTGCCCGCGCGCGGGCGGCCGTCGAAGCCGATCGTCCCGTCATAGGCGTCGGTGACCATGATGGGGTCGGCGGGATCGGCGAAGGTCGCCCAGCCGAGGATGCAGCCCTTTTGTTCGGGCGTCTGGCACGCGGGAAGGCCGAGGCCGGCGATGTCGGTGTCGAGGCTGATCGGCCAGCCGACGACGTAAGCGGCGACGATGCGCTTCGCGAGCGGGGTGCCCGCAATGCGGGTCTTGAGCAAGGTCGTGAGGTGGAGCGCGCCCTGGCTGTGGCCCGCGAGGATGATCGGTTTATTCTTCGGCTGTGCGGCGAGGAAGGCGTCGAACGCTTCCTCGACGTCGCGATAGGCCGAATCGATCGCCTTGCCCGCGGTCACGCGATCTTCGGCGAGGAAGGCGCCGAGCGTCGCCTGCCGATAGCGCGGCGCCCAGATTTCGCCGGCGTCGGCAAAGGCGCTCGCCATGCCCTGCACGAACAGATTGGCGCGGTGATCGGAATCGCGGTCCTCGAGCGGAGCGTTCCAGCTCGAACGGCTGTAATAGCTGGTCGGGTGGACGAAGAAGACCGCGGCGTCGCCCTTCGGCGTCACGGGCGTGGCGGCATGGACGGGCGGGATCAGCGGGTCGCCACGCTGAGCCTTGGCGCTGTCGGGCGCGGGGGTTTCGGCGTCGTCGGCGGCAGGACGCCAGGCCGACGGGTCCTTCTCCATCCCCGGCCGCGCAAACCACATCTTCGGATCGTCATAGGCGTTGGGCGCGACGGCGGCCTGCGGCTTGAATTCGGCGCTGGGCACAAAGGCGGTGCGCGCGATCCATCCCGGGAAGAGCTGGTAGACGACCCCGGCGGCGAGAATGAGGATGATGATCGCGGCAATGAAATAGAGGAATTTGCGGGCCATTGGGGCTCCATCGGGGAGGGGGTGTCTCTGCCTGCGCGGCAATAAATAGGGACAGTCCCCATTTAATCCGCGAGATGCAGAGCGGTTCAACGTCTCTTCGAAATTAAATAGGGACTGTCCCTATTTATTGCGGGCTTGAGGCGCAGCTTTGGCTTGCCCGCGCCGTCGAAACAAGCCCAGATTGCGATCATGACCGACACAAACGCACCCGCCGCACCCGATTCGTCGCCCAGATCGCCCGGCGTTTCGGCGCGTCTCGACGATAATGATCTGCCTTGGCCGCTGCGCCCGTGGATCATGGCAGCGATCTGCGCGATTGCGGGGCTGAGCTTTCATCTGCTGATCGACCATAGCTATGACGATGTGCTGGCCGATTGGCGGAGCGCCCTTGCGACCGCGGTGGCGGTCGCGGCGGTGGTGTTCGTGCTCGGCGTCGAGCTGCGGCGATGGCAATGGGCGGCGGGTTTCGCGCTGATCTGGGGCGCGATCCTCGGGCTGATCGCATGGCAGACCGCGGCGTATAATATTCAGGGCAATCCCGTCGAATGGCCCTTCTGGTCGGGAATGCTCGCGGTGCTCGTCGCGACGCCTTTGTTCCAGACGCGGCGCGATGTCGCGCCCGACTGGCGGTTCTGGAAGCTGTGGCAGATGCCCTACGACCGGCTTCACAGCCATGCGTGGACCGATGCAGTCATCGGGGCGGCGTCGTTGGCGTTCGTCGGCATCACCTTCCTGCTGATCGTGCTGATCGGGCAGATGTTCGATTTGATCGGGATCCATTTGATCCGCGATCTGCTCAATGACGAATGGTTCGGCTGGATGCTCGCGGGCGCGGCGTTCGGCGGTGCCGTCGGACTGCTGCGCGAGCGCGACAGGCTGGTGTCGACGTTGCAGCGGCTGGTGATGATCGTACTCGCGGTGCTGGCGCCGGTGCTCGCTGCCGCGCTGGTCCTTTTCCTGCTGTCGCTGGCGGGGACGGGGTTGCAGAAGCTTTGGGATTCGGGCTTCTCGACCGCGGCGCTGATGATGGCGGCGGCGGCGTTTGCGGTGCTGCTGGCCAATGCGGTGATCGGCAATGGCCGCGATGATCGCGTGACGAACCCGATGCTGCGATGGGCCGCGCCGGTTCTGGCGGTCGCGGTGCTGCCGCTGGCGGGCATCGCCACTTATTCGATGCATTTGCGGGTGATCCAATATGGCTGGACGCCCGAGCGCATCTGGGGCGTGATCGCGGCGTTCATCACCTTGTCCTATGGCCTGGCAGGGCTGTGGGCGGTGGTGAAGGGGCGGCGCGATTTTGACGATCTGTTGCGACCGTTGCAGCAGAAGCTGGCGATCGGGCTGGCGTTGCTGGCGCTGTTCCTCGCGCTGCCGATCCTCGATTTCGGGGCGATTTCGACGCGCGACCAACTGGCGCGGTTGAAGTCGGGGGCGACGCCGGTCGAAAAATTCGACTGGGCGGCGCTGGCTTATGATTTCGGACCGAGCGGGCGCGCGGCGCTGAAAGAGCTGGAGCGATCGCCGCAGAAGGCACGGGCCGATGCGGCGAAATCCGCGCTCGCGGCGAAAAATCGCTGGGATTTGACGGGCCCCGACGGACCGACATTGCTGAAGCCGCTTGTCGAGCGCCTGCGGATCGTTCCCGCCGAGCGCGCGCTGCCCGCCGCCGCGCTCGATCGCATCGCCGGCACCTATATGTGCAGCCGCGCAAAAGCGTGCGTTGCCGTGTGGCTCGACGACAAGAGGATCGGGGTGTTGGGGCAAAACGAACCTGGCGAGTCGCTCAATTTCGATTTCGTTACGCAGAATGATGCGGGCGAGTGGGTGCAGGGCGACCGGGCCAGGGCATCGCCCGCGAAGAGGCCGGACGTCGATCTGTCGAAGGCGCATATCGAGGTCGAGACGTTGCAGCAACGCCGTCTGGTGGTGGATGGGGTGCCGGAATCGGGGACTTTCGAATAGGCACGGGTTGAAGCGCACGGGGCGGGATGCTAGCGGCGCAGCTTCTCCCGCAAAGGCGAAAAGAATGGCAATCGATCAGGCAACAGTCAGGAAAATAGCGTCGCTGGCGCGCATCGCGATCAGCGATGCCGAAGCCGCCGCGATGGAAGGCGAATTGAACGGCATTTTGGGCTGGGTCGAGCAACTCGGCGAGGTCGATGTGACCGGGGTCGAGCCGATGACCGCGGTGATCCCGAATGTGCTGCGGCTGCGCGACGATGTGATCGACGCCGACCCGCTGACCGGCGGCAACCGCCGCGACGATGTGCTGGCGAATGCGCCGGCGGCGATGCACGGCTTCTTTGGCGTGCCCAAGGTGATCGAATAATGACCGAGTTGACCAATCTGACCGTCGCCGGAATCCGCGACGGGCATCGCGCGGGCGATTTCAGCGCCGTCGAAGTGGCGGAAGCGTTCAGCGCCAATGTCGCGGGCGCCAAGGCGCTGAATGCGTTTATCGTCGAAACGCCCGAGCATGCGCTGGCCGCGGCGAAGGCCGCCGACGCCGACCGCGCCGCAGGCACGCTGAAGCCGCTGTCGGGCGTACCGATCGGGATGAAGGATCTGTTCGCGACGAACGGCGTCCAGACCACCGCGGCGAGCCATATGCTCGAAGGCTTTGTCCCGCGCTATGAATCGACGGTGTCGGCGAAGCTGTGGGACGCGGGCGCGGGGATGCTGGGCAAGCTGAACCTCGACCAGTTCGCGATGGGATCGTCGAACGAGACGAGCTATTTCGGCAATGTGATTTCGCCGTGGCGGCGCAAGGATGGCGGCAATGCCGCGCTCGCGCCCGGCGGTTCGTCGGGCGGTTCGTCGACCGCGATCGCGGCGCGGCTGTGCCCCGCGGCGACGGGGACCGACACCGGCGGTTCGATCCGCCAGCCCGCGGCGTTCACCGGCATTTCCGGGATCAAGCCGACCTATGGCCGCTGCTCGCGCTGGGGCATTGTGGCGTTCGCCAGCTCGCTCGATCAGGCGGGACCGATGGCGCGCGACGTGCGCGACTGCGCGATCATGCTCGAGAATATGGCGGGCTTCGATCCGAAGGATTCGACCAGCCTCGATCTGGCGGTGCCCAATTGGGAAGCGGCTTTGTCGAGCGATCTCAAAGGCAAGAAGGTCGGTATTCCCAAGGAATATAGGCTGGATGGCATCGATCCCGATATCGATGCGATGTGGGATGCGGGCATCGCGATGCTGAAGGATGCGGGGGCCGAGGTCGTGGAGATCAGCTTGCCGCACACCAAATATGCGCTGCCCGCCTATTATATCATCGCGCCCGCCGAGGCGTCGTCGAACCTCGCGCGCTACGACGGCGTGCGCTACGGTTTGCGCGACCTGCCCGAGGGGGCGGGGTTGCAGGATATGTATGCCGCGACGCGCGCCGACGGCTTCGGGCCGGAGGTCAAGCGCCGCATCATGATCGGCACCTATGTTCTGTCGGCGGGCTTTTACGACGCCTATTATACGCAGGCGCAGAAGGTGCGGACGCTGATCGCGCGCGATTTCGAACAGGCGTTCGGGGTGTGCGACGTGATCCTTGCCCCGACCGCGCCGTCGGCGGCGTTCGGGCTGGGTGAAAAGACCGCCGATCCGCTGTCGATGTATCTGAACGACGTGTTCGCAGTGCCGGCGAGCCTTGCGGGGCTGCCCGCGATGTCGGTCCCCGCGGCGCTGAACCGCGAAGGGCTGCCGCTGGGGCTGCAGATCATCGGCAAGGCGTTCGACGAGCAGGGCGTGCTGAACGCCGGGCTGGCTATTGAAGAGCGGGCGGGCTTTACCGCCCGCGCCGAGAAGTGGTGGTAAGATGAGCGATTATCGCATCAAGGGTGAAACCGGTGAGTGGGAGGTCGTGATCGGCCTGGAGGTCCACGCCCAGATCACGACCAACGCCAAGCTGTTTTCGGGCGCCGCGACGGCGTTCGGGGCGGAGCCGAACACGCAGGTGTCGCTGGTCGATGCCGCGATGCCGGGGATGCTGCCGGTACCGAACCGCGAGTGCATCCGCCAGGCGGTGCGCACGGGCATGGCGATCGAGGCGCAGATCAATCGCTGGTCGCGGTTCGACCGCAAGAATTATTTCTATGCCGACCTGCCGCAGGGTTACCAGATTTCGCAGCTTTATCATCCGCTTGTCGGCGAAGGTTCGCTGACGATCGCAGCCGATGAAAAGGCGGGGATCCCCGGCGACAAGGTGATCGGGATCGAGCGTATCCATGTCGAGCAGGACGCCGGCAAGCTGATGCACGACCAGCATCCGACGATGTCCTATGTCGATTTGAACCGCAGCGGCGTTGCGCTTATGGAGATCGTGTCGAAGCCCGACATGCGCTCGCCCGCGGAAGCCGGGGCCTATGTGCGCAAGCTGCGTGCGATCCTGCGCTATGTCGGGTCGTGCGACGGCAATATGGAAGAAGGCTCGATGCGCGCCGACGTCAACGTCAGCGTGCGGAGGCCCGGCGACGAATTCGGGACGCGAACAGAGACGAAGAACGTCAATTCGGTGCGCTTCGTGATGGCGGTGATCGAGGGTGAAGCGAAGCGCCAGGTCGCGCTGATCGAAAGCGGCGGCACGGTGGTGCAGGAAACGCGGCTCTACGATCCCGACCGCAACGAGACGCGGTCGATGCGGTCGAAGGAAGATGCGCATGATTACCGCTATTTCCCCGATCCCGATCTGTTGCCGCTCGAACTCGACGATGCGTTTCTGGCCGAATGCCGTGACAGCTTGCCCGAACTGCCCGACGCCAAGCGTGCGCGCTATCTGGCGCTGGGGATTTCGGCCTATAATGCCGATGTGCTGACGGCGGAGGTCGAGGCGGCGCGCTGGTTCGATACGCTGCTGGAGGCGGGCGCCAAGCCGGTCGCGGCGGCGAACTGGGTGACGAGCGAGCTGTTCGGGGCGCTCAACCGCATGGGCCGCGACCTGACCGATTCGCCGGTATCGCCCGCGCAGGCGGCCGAATTGCTGGGGCTGGTTGCCGACGGCACGATTTCGGGGACGATCGCCAAGGCGGTGTTTGAAAAGATGCTGGAGAGCGGTGATGGCGCCGGCGTGATCGTCGAGCGCGACGGGCTGAAGCAGACCAGCGACACCGGCGCGATCGAAGCCGAAATCGCCAAGATTCTGACCGCCAATGCCGACAAGGTCGAGCAGTATAAGGGCGGCAAGGAAGCGCTGTTCGGCTTCTTCGTCGGGCAGACGATGAAGGCGATGCAGGGCAAGGCGAACCCGCAGGTCGTCAACGAGTTGCTGAAAAAAGCGCTCGGTTGATCAACTGAAAGTGATCGAGTTCACAGCGAATTCAGAGGCTTCGATGTCATATGCGCTTAAATTGGCGCAATGATGACGAAGGAAATATGATGACGAAGCGGACGATGGTTTCGGTTGGCGGTGCGTTGGTGCTGGCGTTGAGCGGTGCGGCAAATGCCGCGCCCGCGGTCGCCGACGGATATGACTGGACGATGCGGGTCAACGAAGACCGGGTGTCGGACGCGATCCTCGCCTATGAAGTCGGCGGCACCGACGACCAGCCGCTGAACTTTACCTGCGAGCAGGGCGGCAACCGTATCTTTGCCGGAATTTCGGGTGGCTCGCCCGATCTGACTGCGATCGACCTGGCTTCGGGCGACGCCAGGCTGCGCGTGACCGGCACGACCGAAATCGACGAAATGCCTTTTTTCCAGTCGCGCGAAATCGCCGGCGGGTCGCCGCTGATCCGCGCCTTTGCGGTCAATGGCTGGTTGCGCATGACGTCGGGTGGGCGATCGATCAATATGGCGGGCACCGCCACCGGAAAACAGGCAATCAAGCGCTTCGTCGCCTTCTGCACCGGCTGAGGCGGTCGCTCTAGCTGTCGGGCAGCGTTCTTATGTGGATGAGGCCATCCTTGGTCCAAAGGAGCAGATTAGCCGGATCGTCGGCGTCGCGGCTGACCAGCGGGCCGTAGAAACCAGCGCCGAAGCCCTTTTCGCGGTCCTTTGCGGTGAATGATTTTACATCGGCGGCGCCGAGGTCGAGCGCATAAGGGATCAGCCGCTCGACCTCGGCGAAGCCCGCGGCGAGCGCGGTCCTGGCGAGATGGCCGCTTTCGGCGCTCCACCGGGCGACATTCTCGCGCGGGTCATAGCTGCGCTTGCCGAGTTGGACGGCACTCGACACGGTCTGGCGGTAGAGGAGGGGCGAAGCAGTGCTGCGGCCCTTGGCCGACGGTTTACTCTCGATCATGATTTCGGCGGCGACGCGGATCTGGGTGAAATCGGGCGACAGCGAATAGCGCCAGGTGACGAACGCGACCTGCGGGGTCGTCGCGGCGA
The DNA here is from genome assembly GCA_051861185.1 of Sphingopyxis sp. GTDB lineage: Bacteria > Pseudomonadota > Alphaproteobacteria > Sphingomonadales > Sphingomonadaceae > Sphingopyxis. Next base: position 4,511 of record JBIMKQ010000002.1, on the reverse strand, counting down.
AGGCGAACGCGCTGCGGCTGGCGGGCGAGACGGTTTTCGTCAGCCCGATCTCCTGCAATCCGAACCAGTCGGGCTGGGCGAGCGCAGCCTTGGTCGCGGCGAGCGCGAGTGCATCGACATCGAAATCGCGCAGCGCATCGCGAAGCGGCGCAGCCGCGGCCTCGGCGCGTTCGGTCGCCGTGTCGCTCAGCCGTTTGCGCTTGTCGTCCATGCCCGAGATGATCAGCGCCCCGATCAGGTCGCCGCCGGTCGCCGCTGCGACGCGCCCGACATCGATGCTCGTTTCGATGCGGTTTTGCGCGAGGCCCACCTGAACCGCGCGGCCGCCTTCGACGCGGCGGTGCTGATCCGCGACGGTGAGCGGTGCGTCGGGTGCCTTGGGCGCAGCGATTGCCGGGGCGGGCAGCAGCGTGGCGGCGAGGGCAAGAGCGGTGAAAATGCGCACGAAAAGCTCCACGAACGAGGGGAGGGTTGGCGGCGGAAGCGGGACGACATCGCCCCCGCCGCGCGAGCACTTATTTCGCGGGTTTCACACCCTTTGCATATTCGAGGAAGTTTTTGACGAACACTTCGCGCAGTTCGTTTTCGGCCGCCTCGGTCTCGTCGGTCGTCTTGGGCGGGAAGAAGGACAGGCCGTTGCCGCCGCGCCCCTTGACCAGCGCGGCCTTGTCCTTGCCGGTGCGGAAATCCTTCACGATGAAGCGATTGTTCAGCGAACGGCCGTAGATCGCTTTTTTCGTGTAGAAATTCTGCGTGATGACCAGTTCGACATAGCAGGGCGCCTTCGACGTGCTGAGCCGCGTCGCGGCCTTTGTCGTGATCTTGCGGTCGGCGATCGGCGTTTCGAAGATGATCTGCGACGGGGGCAGCTTCAGCGCCTCGACGAGATTGATCGAGTTCAGCGCGTCGATCTGCATCTGCGGTCCCAGTGCTTCCTTCAGATAGTCGGCTTCGCTGATGTTGCGATTCTTGTTCGACGCCGCGTCGGCGACGGCGCCGACGATGCCGAAGCCCGACAGCCATCCGGTAGTCATCGCCTGACCTTCGAGAGTCGGAAAGACGTGAAGTTCGCAGGCCGGCGCAGGCGCCGTGGCAGCCGCCGCGGCGATGGCTTGTTCGGCCGCGACATCCGCGTCGGCTGTCCCTGCGGCGGCGGGGACTGCCTCGATGGGGTCTTTGGGCCCGATGCTGTCCTGAGCGACCGCCGGCACGGCGGCGATGCACGAGGCGGCGAGCGTTGCCAGCGCGGTCTTGGTGGTTATGAACTTCATCCTGTTTCTCCCTGCTGAATAGTGTGTTCGAGATTTTCGGGCGAGGCCGTTGGCGCGGTCACTGCCGGTTCCGTGGGGGCCGGTTCCGTCGGCGCCGGGTCGGTGGTCGCGGGAATGGAGGGGCCGGCGAAGGGCGGCGCAATGGCGGAGACGCCCGGCGTGAAGGCGATCGCCTCGCCGGTCCGGGCCTTGAGCTCGCGGCCCCTGGGAATGACGCCGGGCTTGCCTTTGATGAAGCCGGCAAAGGGGCCGACGACGAAATAGGTCGCCGCGGTTGCGCCAGCCTTGCTCTGTCCTTCTTCGCGATAGCGTCCGCTCAGCGCGACCTGCCGGTCACCGAGCTGCAACTGGCGCAGCGCGATGCCAATGATGCCCGGCTTGCCAAAACCGCCCTTGTTGGTCGTGAAGGTAATCTCGCCATAACCGGTCGCTCCTTGCGGGATGACAATCGTATCGCGGTCGATGACGTCGTGGAGGACGATGACGGCGAAGCGATCGCCGATCGCTGCGGTCATCGTCGACAGATCCTGGTCGAGCATGACGAAGACGGGCGTCCCGAGCGGGAGCGAAGCGAGGGCAAGGGCCGTGGATTGCGGTGTAGCGGGTTGCTGTGCGGGCGCCGGCTCGGCGGGCTCATCGGCGCTGGCAGCGGCCGGAACGCTCACCGGTTCCGGCTGCGCGGCTTCGCCCGCAAAACTCCAACAAACGGCCGCCGAAAAGCCGGCAGCCATTGCCCCCCAACGCATGATGCGACCCCCGTCACTTGGCCTGAAAGACCCTAATAAACAGGTTGCTAAATGTTACTTACAGCTTTGCAAGCGGTTTTTCCGGGGACACCCAATAGTGACGGGAAAGATGGGCGGGTCTTTGCCTAATATGGCCGTGGCGGAGCGCGAAGGCGTCTTATTTTCTCGCCCGCCAAACACTTTTTCCTTCCTTCACCGTTTCGAGGACTTTGATGCCCTTGATGTCTTCGACGGCCGCCGTCAGCGGGTTCTTGTCGAGGATGACGAAGTCGGCGAGCAGGCCCGCTTTGATCCGGCCCTTGCGATCTTCCTCGAAGATTTGCCAGGCGGGGCCGGTGGTGAGTGTCTGCAGCGCTTCATAAGCGTTCAGCCGTTCGTCGGGTCCGCTGACGACGCCGGTTGGCGAGACGCGCGCCATGGCGGTCCAGAGCATGAAGCGCGTGTCGAGCGGGGTGACGCTGTAATCGCTGTGGTTCGACGGGGTGAGACCCGCGGCGCGCGCCGAGCGGAAGGGGCTGATGAAATCGACGACTTCGGCGGGGAAATTGGTGCGGTGGACGTCGCCCCAATACCAGGCGTGGTTCGAGAAATAGGCGGGGCCGACGCCGATGCGGGCGTAGGCGGGAAGCTGGTCGCGGCGCTGGAATTGCGAATGGATGACGATCGGGCGGCGGTCGTCGGCGGCCTTTATGCCAAGCGCGTCGAAGCCGCGGATCGCCATGTCGATCGCGGCGTCGCCATTGGCGTGGACGAACAATTGCCAGCCGCGGTCGTGGACCTTCTTCGCCTGCGCGATGAACTCGTCTTCGGAGACGATGGGTTCGCCGTGCCAGGGGTGATGGCCCTCGGGGCTGCCGCGCTTGTATTCGCGGGTGAAATAGCCGGTGCGGCCCTGCACCGATCCGTCGAGCACGAACTTGATCCCCTGCAGTTTGACATGGCCTTGATAGGTTCCGAATTTGAGGTTGGGTTTGGCGAGCAGGCCGTCGAGGCCGGTCGAGAAGGGGAGCAGCGCGAGGTCGATCCTGAGCCGTTCGCGCGCTTGCGGAGAGGTGAGGAAGGCGACGTCGGGGGGCTGCGTGGCGCCATCCTGCGCGTGGGTATAGCCCTCGGCGAAATAGGCGTTTTGCGCGGCGTCGAGTGCGGCGAGTTTCTGTTCGGGCGTCGGCTGCGGCATTTTGGCGAGCATCAGGAACATCGCTTTTTCGAGCAGCACGCCGTTGAGCTTGCCCGCCTCGTCGCGCAGGATCATGCCGCCGGGCGGGACGGGGGTGCTCTCGTCGATGCCCGCGGCCTTCAGCGCGGCGCTGTTCGCGACCGCGCCGTGGAGCGAGACATGGAGGACGACGAGCGGGCGGTCGGGGGCGACGGCGTCGAGCTCGGCGCGGGTGATGTAGCGTTTTTCGGCAAGCGTCTCCTGATCGAACTGCCACACGGTCGTCCAGCTGCCGGGCTTGGCCATGATGCGCGCGATATGATCGCGGATCACGGCCTGTACGGCGGGAATGTCGGCGACGGCGGGGTGCGCTTTGTCGCGAAGGTCGATGCCGCCCGCGCTCATCGTCGCGACGGTGAAGTGCGAATGCGCGTCGATGAAGCCGGGGAGCAGGGTGGCGCCATTGAGGTCGTGGACCGCCGCGTCTTTGCCGGCGGCTTTGCGCGCCTGTTTTTCGGGACCGGCGAAGGTGATGCGACCGTCGCGGGCGACGACGGCCTCGACTGTGTGCGGCGTATCGCCGTCCATCGTGACGATCGGGCCGCCGCGGTAGATTATGGTGTCCTGCGCGATGGCGGGTGCGGTCGTTGCCAAGAGCAGTGCGATGGCCGCGGTGAATTTCATGTCTCTCTCCCCCTGCGCCGCATCGTGCGGAGGGCGAGCGGAGAGGTCAAGTATTCCTGAGCAATCTAATCTTCGTCATCCCCGCAAAGGCGGGAATGACGAAGATGATTGTCAAACCTGCTGCGGCGGCACTTCATCCGGGCCGCGGCCGGGCTGGTCGATGTCGCCGCCGCCGGGGCGGCCGGGGATTTCGACGGGCTGGCCGGCGGGGTCTTCTTGCGGGGTTGGCTGCACCGGCTGTTCGGGCGGTGCCATGGGTTCGATCGTGTCGGGCTTGGGCTTTGGAAACGGGTCGACGGCGTTGGTCATGGTTTCTCTCCTTATGTTAACCAACGAACGGGCGACGAGCATGTTCCGCCAGCGGGCGCCAACCATGTTCCGCAAGCGGGCGCCAACCATGTTCCGCAAGCGGAACGGGGGGGCTTTGTGCCCTTGCTCTCGTCTGCGCGTCTGCTATAGCCCCGCGCGGCCCGCACGGGCGTGCGCGGCAGCGCGTGATTTCGTGCACCCGGCCGAAGCTTTGAGCGGGCGTGGCGGAATTGGTAGACGCGCTGGTTTTAGGTACCAGTATCGCAAGATGTGGGGGTTCGAGTCCCTTCGCCCGCACCATTTTCGCGAGCAGCAGGCCGGGATAGGGGAACTTCGCCAATGGGG
>JBIMKQ010000001.1:0-587214 GCA_051861185.1 Sphingopyxis sp. | reverse complement strand
AGCTGATCGCCCCCGCCGACCTCCGATTAAAAGATGCTTTGCGCTGCGCGCGCCTCCGGTCGGGCTCCGCCCTCCCTACGCCGCGCGCAGCGCAAAGGCGCGTGTCCGATCAACCTTGCGCCATCGTGAAAGGGGGTCCCTTTTGCGCGCCGATAGGGGGTCCCGTTTGCACGCCGATTGACACCCCTTGGGACAGCTGATGGAGAAGGGGCTGACCGTGAAGAGCGGCCAGACGCCGGTTCAGAAATATACGGGCCAGCTGCTGATGATGATCCAGGACGGCCAGTTCGATACGACCTCGCTCGTCTCGCATCACGCTCCGCTCGAGGACGCCGCCGAGATGTATCGCCACTGGCATGGTGAGCAGAACGAATACACCAAGATCATTCTGAAGCCCGGGCTCGCAAAGGGCGCCATCGAAGCAAAGAAGGAAATGGCCCATGTCTGAACGCAAACTCGCTCTCATCACGGGCGCTTCTAGCGGCATTGGCCGCGAGATCGCAAAGCTTGCCGCCGCTGAGGGCTATGACCTCATCGTCGCCGCCGACGAGCCCTTCGTAGACGCGGCCATCGGCTTGGCAGAGGGCGGCGCCGAGGTGCAGTCGATCGAGGCCGATCTCTCGACATCGGCAGGGGTCGAGGAATTGCTCGCCGCCGCCTCGGATCGCGAGATCGATGTGCTCGTCGCAAACGCCGGCCATGGCCTCGGTCACGGCTTCCTCGACCAGGATGTCGCCGGGTGGCGCCACGTCATCGACACCAACATCATCAGCACCTTGCTCCTGCTCCAGCCGGTGCTCAAGCAGATGGTCGCTCGCGGCGAAGGCAAGGTGCTGATCACCGGCTCGATCGCGGGTCATCTCGCCGGCTCTTTCCAGGCGGTTTATAATGGCACCAAGGCCTTCGTCGACAGCTTCGCCGCCGCGATCGGCAATGAGCTCAAGGACACGGGTGTCACGATCACCTGCCTCAAGCCCGGTGCCACCGACACCAATTTTTTCGCGCGCGCGGGCATGCTCGGTACCAAGGTCGGACAGGCGAAGAAGGACGATCCGGCCGACGTTGCGCTCACCGGCTGGGAGGCAATGAAGAAGGGCGAGCATTCGGTCGTCCATGGCCTCAAGAACAAGGCGCAGGTGCTGGCCTCGGGCGTACTCAGCGAAGCGACGACCGCCGAGATGCACCGCAAGCAGGCCGAACCCGGCTCGGGCAGTTCGAACTGACGGGAAGGTTTCACCATGACCGTTGCAAAGCTGCCCACGATCGCCGTCGAGAAGCCGTGGGGCGTCGTCCGCCTTCCCGAACCTTTCACCTCCTCCTCTCCAGAGCGTATCGGCGAAATCTGGTTCGATCCGCCCGCCGACTGTCCGCTGCTCGCCAAATATCTTTTTACCAGTGAGCGTCTTTCGATCCAGGTCCATCCTGACGACGCCGAGGCGCGCGCGCGCGGCGAGCCCTCGGGCAAGGAAGAATGCTGGTATATTCTCGAGGCCGAACCGGGTGCGAAACTGGGACTCGGCACGGTCCGTGCGCTCGGCGCCGCCGAACTTCGCGCGGCAGCCTTGTCGGGTGCGATCGAGGAGCTGATCGAATGGCATCCGGTGGAGCCGGGAATGTTCTTTCACGTCCCCCCGGGCACGGTCCACGCGATCGGCGGCGGCATCTCGCTTGTCGAAATCCAGCAGAAGAGCGATGTCACCTACCGGCTCTATGATTATGGACGGCCGCGCGAACTGCATCTCGAAGACGGCGCCGCGGTGGCGCGCGCGGCGCCCATGCCGGCGTCGCTGCAACGCATGATATCCCCGGACCAAAGCATCCGGCTGCTCGCGGGCGCGCGCCTCTCGGTGACCTATATCGCCGGAAACGACCTTGGACCGATCGCGAGCGAGAACGGCCCGCTATTGATCGTTCCGCTCAAGGGCAGCGTCGACGTCGATGGCGTTTCGGTTGGCGCGGGCGAGTGCCTTTGGGGCGCAAGGGCGGCGTCGATTGCCGCCGCTGGCGAGGCTCGTTTTCTGGTTGCCGGGCAGGGCGGGGCGTAACCGCGCCCAGCGGTTCGCCGCTGCATCCGCATAGCTTGGCCCCGAGCGGGGAACGTCGGTCCGCGACAGGCGTTTGATCTTGTCCTTGCCTGGCGCACGGAGCGCAACCTATATGGCCACGGGGGCGAGGTAAGAAAGGTCGACGTCCTCCATGCTGATTTGCCGACCCGAGCAGTCGCCTCTACGCATTCTCGATGAAAAATTGAGCGCGGACCCGAGCCGCGTCGTGCTTCGCCCGTTTCATCTCGCTTGGCAGTCCAACGTGTCCGAGCCGCCGCGTGCGGCGCAGCTTGTGGCCGACGTCCTGGGCCTGGACGAGGATCAGGCGGAACTCGAACTTGGCCTGATCTGGAAGGATTTCTCCGAGCGGCACTGGCAGATCGGGCAGATTTTCGACGAGCGATATCGGGAGATATCGGAAGATCTGTCGCTCGATGACGCGGCGGTCTCGCCGGTCAAGCGCCGCCTGATCGGCGCCTATTTCTGTCATGAATATAGTTACGCCGCCGCAGCGCTCATGAATCCGAGCGTCGTGCCGCATCCTAATCAGACCGGCGTTGATCCGGACCAGTTGCGCTTCGTCATGTCGATGCGCGCCGTTGGCGAAGGCCATATATCATCGGTCGCCTTCCGCGAAGGTATCGTGGGTCCGGGTACCGAATTCCTGCTATGGCCGCAATCCGGCCCTGCCATGGCCGCCGTCGCCAACGATCGCCACAGCATGCATCCCGACGCGCCGGTACTCGTGCACCGCCAGCCCGATAGCGCGATTTCGAACAGCGTGCTGTTTCCGATCACCGAGGCCCAGCGCAACGGCCTCGAAGACCTGCGGCTCGTCCAGTTCGTTCACGACGACGGGAAGACCGAATATATTGGGACCTATACCGCCTATTCGGGGCGGGAAATCCGCTCGGAGCTGATGCGCACCCAGGATTTCAGCAGTTTTTGCCTTCAGCCGCTTTCCGGGCTTGCAGCCCGCCACAAGGGGATGGCTCTGTTTCCGCGACGGATCGACGGTCGTTACCGGATGATCGCCCGTCAGGACGGGAAGAATATCACGATCCTGTCCTCGGACGAATTGAGCCACTGGGACGATGAGGGCGAAGTGCTGATGCGCCCGCAATTTCCCTGGGAGTTTATCCAGATGGGCAATTGCGGCAGCCCGATCGAATGCGACGCGGGCTGGATCGTGCTTACGCACGGCGTCGGCGCGATGCGCAAATATAGTCTCGGTGCCGCGCTGCTCGACCGCGACGATCCGTCGCGGGTGGTCGCGCGTACCTCCTGTCCGATCCTGTCGGCGGCGGAAAGCGACCGCGAGGGATATGTTCCGAACGTCGTCTACACCTGCGGGGCGGTGCGCGTCGGCGACAGTCTTTTCATTCCCTATGGCATATCGGACAGCGCGATCGGCTTTGCGATGACGAGTATAGACGGCCTGATCGCAGCGATGGACTGATGGATTAGCCGGCGGCTTGCCCGCCTCTTTCATCGCTCAATCTGATAGTGGATCGGTTTGAAACTCCCGCCGCAGCTGTCATAGGCCGAGCAGGCCGTGAGCCCGATGATCAGGTCGTCGAGCGCGCGCAGGCGGATGAAATCGCCCGGTGCGGTGGGCGGCGCGAGCACCTTAATCCGGCAGTCCGGGCCGATAGGAACGTTCATAAAGATATTGAAAGCGACCGGAATGGCGTCGGCCTCGATTCCGAACGGCGCGAGCGCTTCGGCGAGATTGCCAAAGCATCCGCGATGCACGGGCTTGTCTGCGTAGAAATGACGGAAGGTCACCTCGCTGCACGGCGTGAGCAGGAAGTCGTGGGTGCCGGCGCTGTCCTCGACGATCTCGAGCATGGGGTTCGACCGGTTCGACCAGAGCCGGTTGCCCGTCGTGAGCCGGATCGTCTCTTCATAATCGAAGGTCCGCCCGTTCGAAATGACTTCGCGAACATCGGAGGCGTTAAAGGCGAGCAAGTCGCTCACTTGGCCGCCTTCTGGATCGATGACGCGCAGAATCTGGTCTCTCGACAGCCGGAATGCGACGCCGCTGCGCGGCGCAAGCACCGTCGTCATCGCTGGCGACGCGCGGACGGAAAATCGCGCTGCTGTTTCGCTTCGGACGTTTTGTTCACCACGCAATATCGGTCCCCCGCGCTCGCAACGGATAGGCGGTGCAAAAGCTCCCTGCGCGCTCGGTTCATGCGCAACCTTCGGCAAAATTCTCCGTTTATCAAAGCAAGCGGGCGGGCAGATGGAGACTGCAATGAAACCGATAGATACGGACGCTACCCATATTCTGACCAAGGACCATCGCGAGGTCGAGGCGCTGTTCGCCAAGTTCGAAAAGGCCGGCGGATCGAAGGAAAAGGGTCGGATAGCCGACAAGATCTGGACCGAGCTGAAGATCCACGCCCAGATCGAGGAAGAGGTCTTCTATCCGGCGCTCAAGGGCAAGATCGACGACGATCTTTTGAAAGAAGCCTATGTCGAGCATGACGGCGCGAAAATCCTGATCAACGAGATCGTGGCATCGAGCCCCGAGGACGAGTTCTTCGATTCCAAGGTCACGGTACTCAAGGAAGAGATCGAGCATCATGTGAAGGAAGAGGAAAAGCAGCACGACAACATGTTCCAGCAGGCGCGCGCCGCCGACGTCGATCTCGACGCGCTCGGCGAGCAGATGCTCGCGCGCAAGGAAGAGTTGAAGGCGCAGGCCGAGACGACCGGGCTTCCGCCCGCCAAGACGACGACGATGTAAGCTCATGCCCGCGCAGCGCGACATCGACCGGCATTTGGAACGGCTGGCTGCCGCGCTCGCGGGCAGCGAGCTTCGCTGGTCGATCGCCGAGAGCTGCACCGGTGGCCAACTGGCCGCCTTGATGGCTCGCGAAGCCGCGCTCGGCTCGCATCTCGAGCGCGGCTTCGTCGTTTATTCAATCGACGCGAAATGCGAGATGCTCGGGGTCGACCGCGCCGACGCCGAGCGCTGCGAAGCCGTCAACCCCGAGGTCGCCGAAGCAATGGCGGCGGGCGCACTCGCGAACGGCCCGGCCGATTTCGCGATAGCCATCACCGGCTTCTGCGGTCCGCGAGAGAAGAATGAGGAAGTCGGCCTCGTCCACTTGGCCTGCGCGACCCGCGAAGGACGACGCTTCGCGCAGGAATATCATTTCGGCGATCTCGGCCGCAGCGCCGTGCTCGACCATGCCGTCGCTGCCGCGCTTGCCATGATGACCGAAGCCGTTGTGGAACACGGCGCGCCGGTGCTTCATTCGGCTTGAGAGCGCGGCCTTGGTATCGAGAATCTCGTAGTGACCGCGATCGGATGGAAACTCGATCCCGCGTGCCGCGAGCTTCTTCTCGATCTCTTTCCGCCGCACTGGCATGACATGATCGCCGACCATATCACGCTTGCCGGACATGCCGCCGACGATGCGCCGCTACCGACCGAGACCGACGCTACGGTCATTGGCCATGCCGACGACGGGGTAGGGCTTGAAGCCCTCGTCGTAGCAATTGGTGGTTCCGCGCGCCGGCCTGACGGGAGCATCTTCCACATCACCTGGTCGCTGGATCGGGCGCTCGGACGCAAGGCGGTCGAAAGCAATATATTGCTGACGCGGGAGGGATGGCGCCCGCTCGCGGTGCCGATCGAAATCACCATTATTCCATCCCGTTTTTGACCAGCGGGGCGTCAGCCGCTGTCTACGAGTGGCCAGATTTCGATAACGCCGTGCGCAACCGCGCAGGGCGAGTGCTGCGCCAATTGAATGGCTTCGCCGAGATTGGCGGCCTCTATGAGTGCGAAGCCGGCGACAGGGAGCGATGACGACAGATAAGGGCCTGTCGTGGTCTGCACTATCTCTCCTTCCGGATTGCGCACCTGTACCGGCAGACCGGCAATCCCCATGATCGCGCCGCCTTGCTTTAGCTGCTGGTCATGGGAATGGGCTGCGTCGCGAACATGTTGCGGGGTCCGCTGATAGCCCGCTTCGTCGCCATAACCGATCGTAACGAATTTGGGCACCTTGCACTCCTTCTCCTTCCACAACCGGGGACAAGCCCGCTTGTTCCATGGCCGAAGACGGCCGTCATGGGTAAAAAGGCACCGCGGCGCTTTCGGTTTCGTCGTTCGCGGCGACCTGTCGAGCCGTATGCGTTAGCGACAAGCGCGTTCTTGGCGCGGTGTCGTCGGCGGCGATTACATTCCGTTTGACTGATGCGAATATTCATTCGATAATCAATTAAGATAAAGAATGCCGAATCTGCCGAGGGGGATCATACAACGGGCCGACCATGATTGCTCGCCGCACACCAAAGCCGGCTCGGGCCGGCTTATTCCCACGACGAGGTCCAGCGCCGACCAGCTAGCGCGCGCGAAGCTGAACCTGCTCTCACGTGCGGGGACTCCGAAGTGCCGATTGAGCTCACAACTGTGAATTTGCTCCGAACCGAAATGTAACCCGGGCAGCCGAGCCAATGCGTGCGCCCTTTGAAGGAGATGGATATTGAGGAATTTTCTGTCGTTCGCGCTCATATTGGGTGCGGCGCTCGCTCCAGCGGCATCCGCACGCGTCGATGAAAGCCCGCGTGTCACGGTCGACAGCGGGCAACTCGCCGGAACGCGGGAAGGGGGCACCGTCGCCTTCCGCGGCGTTCCCTTCGCCGCAGCACCGGTCGGGTCGCTGCGATGGAAGGCGCCTCAGGCGCCGCAGTCTTGGCAGGGGGTGCGCGATGCCAGCAAATTCGGAGCCGCATGCCCGCAGCCCGAATGGGTCGGCGCTTGGGCCCAGGTAGGCCGCAAGGACGAAGATTGCCTTTTCCTCAATGTCTGGCGGCCGCAGCGCGCGGGCAAATATCCTGTGATGGTTTTCATCCACGGCGGCGCCTTCAGCCTCGGCGCGGCTGGCGTGCCGCTCTATGACGGCGCGGCGCTAGCGGCGCGCGGCGCTGTCATCGTCACGATCAACTATCGCCTTGGCCGCCTGGGCTTCTTTGCCCACCCGGCGTTGACTGCGGAGAATTCCGACGGTCTGCTCGGCAACTACGGGATCATGGATCAGATCGCCGCGCTGCAATGGGTCCAGCGCAATATTGCCCAGTTTGGCGGCGATCGCGGCAATGTCACCGTCTTCGGGGAATCTGCTGGCGCAGGCTCGGTCCAGATTTTGATGGGCGCGCCCTCCGCGAAGGGACTGTTCCATAAGGCTATCTCGCAATCTGGCGCTGGCAATAGTGTGCTGCCGCCGATCCGCGGCGGCGCGGCGAGTGCGGAGGCCATGGGGGCAGCGTGGACCGACAGCCTCGGTCTGAAAGGCGCGACGCCGGAGCAGCTACGCGCCATTTCGATCGCCGACATCCTAAAGGATGGCCGAGGCTTTCCCTTCATCGATGGAAAGATCGTTACGCGCAGCCCCGGTGACTATTTCTACAGCAGGACGGCCGCGCGCGTACCGATGATGATCGGCTTTAACTCGGATGAAGCCAGCCTGGGCTTCAACGAAGCCGTTGCCAAGAGCGTGCTCGGCGAGGACTTTGCGGGCCTTCATGCTGCCTATATCGCCCGTACCGGACGCGACCCCGCGCGGGCTGCGGTCGAACTGGCGGCGGAGGTGGCCTTCGCGCTGCCCTCTTACGCTGTGGCCGATTGGCATGCCGCGGCGGGCAACAGGACCTACGCCTATATTTTCGATCAGGTATCGGTCGATCAGCGGGCCAAGTCCGCCGGCGCCGGCCACGGCGGCGAGATGGACTACCTGTTCGGCAACATGCCGGCCGACCAGCGCTGGGATGCAATCGACACCCGGGTCTCCAAGCAGATGGGCGATTATTGGGTCCGCTTCGCGCGGACCGGCAATCCCAACGGCGGCGGCGCGCAAAACTGGCCGGCCGTGACGGCTGCGCCGACGACCTATCTGCACATAGGCGATAAGATGCGTGTCGAACGCCTGTCGCCCGATCAGGAACGGGTGAAGGCGGCGTCGATGGCGGCGGCGCTCAAGGTCTGGGCGGCTGCTGCGAAGCCGTGACTCTCTCAGTGGGGGGCGAGCAGCACGACCGAGCCAATGGTTGGATGCTCGCCTCACCGCGACATCTCAAGCTTGGCCGATGGCATCTGGATCAGTCGGTCTTGCCGCGCAAAGGGGTTCGCACTTCATGGCTGAAGCGGACCGGTCGAGACAACGATCCTGCCACCGCCAGTGCGTTTACGAGCGAATAAACAACGACGTCATGTGCGTCGAAGGATAGGCTCCTGAACGGGCCGTCTCACGGGAGAAGGATATGAAAGCGTTCCGCTTATTGCTCATGGTCGCGCTCGCCGGGCTGGCAGTCAACGTCGGGCCCGCGCTCGCGCAGACGGGGACCAAGGTCACGATCGATACAGGCGAGCTTGCCGGTGCTGCAGAAGCTGATCTCGCAGTGTTCCGGGGCATACCCTTTGCGGCTCCGCCGGTCGGGCCACTCCGCTGGAAAGCGCCGCAGGTGCCCTCTGCATGGACCGGGGTTCGCGAAGCTCGCAAGTTCGGGGCGGCATGTCCGCAGGACGAAGCGCACAAGGAGCCCTGGGCGCAGGTCGGCCCGCGGAGCGAGGATTGCCTGTTTCTCAATGTCTGGCGGCCGCTGCGCCCGGGCAAATATCCGGTGATGGTTTTCATTCATGGCGGCTCCTTCACCTACGGGGCGGCGGGCGTGCCACTGTACGACGGCACCGCGCTCGCCGCACGCGGCGCGGTGCTGGTCACCATCAACTACCGCCTCGGACGGCTCGGCTATTTCGCGCATCCGGCGCTGACGAGGGAAGATCCCGAAGGCAGGCTGGGCAATTATGGGATCATGGATCAGATCGCCGCGCTCGAATGGGTCAAGCGCAACATCGCGAAATTCGGTGGGGATGCAGATAATGTCACAATCTTCGGCGAATCCGCCGGCGGTGGCTCCGTCCAGCTTTTGATGGGGGCACCGGCCGCGAAGGGCCTGTTCCACAAGGCGATCTCGCAATCCGGGGCGGGCAATACCGTGCTGCCTCCGATCCGCGGCGGCGCGATGAACGCCGAGATGATCGGCGAAGCTTGGGCGGAGAGCCTCGGGATCAAGGATGCGACGCCGGTGCAGCTTCGGGCGATTCCGGTTGCCGAACTGCTCAAGAACGGCCGGGCATTTCCCTTTCTCGATGGGAAGGTCGTGACGCGTAGCCCTGGCGACCCGTTCTACACCAAGGAGGCAGCGCGCATCCCGCTGATGATCGGAGGCAATTCGAACGAAGCCAGCCTCAACCTCAAGGAGGAAATGATCAAGCCGCAGATGGGCGACGCCTTCCCCGAGCTGCTCGCAGGCTATGCGGCGCGCGGCGGCAAGGTTCCCGCGGGAAATCTGCTGGCTGCAGAGGCTGGATTTCTGCTGCCGTCCTACACGATTGCCGACTGGCATGCGGCGGCGGGCAACAAGACCTTCGCATATTATTTTGACCAGGTGCCAGTTGATCAGCGCGCGACCGCCGCAGGCACAGATCATGGCGGTGAGATGGAGTATGTGTTCGGGTCGCAGCCGGTCGAGCATCGCTGGGACAAGGACGACATGCGCGTGTCCAAACTGACAGGCGATTATTGGGTCCGTTTCGCGGCGACGGGCGACCCCAATGGCGGGGGAGCGCCGCATTGGCCGGCTGTGACCGGCGGACCGACCACCTATCTTCACATCGGGGCCATGCCGCGCGTTGAACGGCTGACGCCGCTGCAGGTCAAGGCCCGCGACCTCGCAATGGCAAGCTCGATCAACGGGTGGGTGGCGACGCCGAAGCCGTAGGCCCAAGGGAAGGGGAGAGACGAGATGACCGACAAGGACTTCCAGGACGAGCCGACCGTGACGGCCCAGGTCGCCCGCCCGCGCCGGCTGCGCCGCTGGGTCCTGAGAGGGCTGGGTACGATCGGCCTGCTGCTGGTGCTCCTAGTCGCCCTATTCTGGTGGGTCGGCGGCTTCTCGATGATCGCGCGTTCGCAAGCGCCATCCACCCCATTTGACGCGGTCAAGCCGCCGCCTGCGCCGGATTATGTCGCGGCCGATAGCTGGCTGGCGCTGCCCGGTCGCAATGGCCTCGAGCGCTCGACCGCGCCCGGCACGGCTCCGATCGACGAAGCCGACGCCCCCGCCGACGTCTTTTTCATCCACCCGACCACCTATAAGGTCAACGGCCCGTGGAACGCCCCGTTCGACGCCTCGGACCAGGACGCGCCGCTCAACCCGCCTGTGCTGCTGGATCAGGTCAGCGTCTTCAACGGCTGCTGCCTGATGTACGCGCCGCGCTACCGTCAGGCGACGCTGGGCGGTCTCAAGGAGTTCAAGGCAATCGAACTGGCCTATGGCGATGTCGCCAGCGCCTTCCGTTACTATCTCGAGCATCAGAATAAGGGCCGCCCCTTCATCATCGCCTCGCACAGCCAGGGTACTGCGCATGCGATCAAGCTGCTGCAGGAGGAGGTCCTCGGTAAACCGCTCCAGTCGCGCCTCGTCGCGGCTTATCTGATCGGCGGCTATGTGCCAGACACCTTTGGCGAGGTCGGCTTGCCGATTTGTAACACTGCGCGCCAGACAGGCTGCGTGGTCTCGTACAATGCCAGCCAGGTCGGGCGCACCGGGGCGCAGATGATCACCAAGGGCAAGATCTATTGGTGGAAGGGGGCACGGACGACCAACGGCCAGTCGAACGCGCTCTGCGTCAACCCGCTCAACTGGAGCCAGAAGGGTGGCGCTCCCGCCAGCACCAATGCCGGCAGCCTGCCGTTCCCGGCGGCGCCGTTCGGCACCACGGCCAAGGCGCTGCCTGCTTTGGCCAGGAATCTGACCGGCGCAGAATGCCGTGACGGTCTGCTCGAAGTCGATGTGCCGTGGTCGGCGCCCTCGGGCTTTACCGATCTGCTGAGCTGGGTCTTCGGCAGCTATCACCTCAACGAATATGGCCTGTTCTACGACGCGCTCCGTCGCAACGCCGCCGAGCGAGTGAGCGCTTGGACGAACGCAAACCCCAAAACGGATCAAGCCACGCGATGACTGCGCGAGACAAGTGATCAAAGACCGCCATCCGCGGGCAGGGCCGTCAAGAACGGTCCACCTTGCCGAGGCGCTTTGACGACTGAGCTGGGGCTTGAAGCTATGCGTTTCTGACGATGCTCTCGATCGCGCGGGGCGGCGATGATGGAGCAATGCGGGCGGATCGCCGCGCGCACCGAGGGCGACCCTGCGTTTCTGATGAAACAGGCGGCAGCGCTTCTGTATCGAGCATGGCGAAGGCGGATGTACCGGCCCGGCGGGGGTGCTGAAGCATTCCCCGCCTAAATCACGCCAGGCCCAATTTTACTCCGGTTGTGCCATCAGGCCTTTCGCACAACCGCGTCGACGAGCCCCAGCTGCTGGCAGGCACGTTCGATCGCGGCAAGGACTTCAGGGGTCGGTTCCGGAAACGCCGTGAGGGCCACATTACCCACATAGCCGATATCCGCGAACCCGGCCTCGGTCGTGTAATAGGCACCCACCACCAAATATCGCAGACGTTCGTAGAAGTCCTTTGCCGCCGGCACTTTGGCAGGATTGGCGATGTCTTCGAGGATCGCCATCTGCACATCCCTCGGTGCTTCGGAAAAGGTTTTGGTTCGGCCGCGCCTGCGCGCCTGGAGGTCCATCCGCGCGAGGCCATCAAGGACGAGCGCATTATCCTTTGCTTGGTCTGGATAGGGGGCGCTAATCCATTCGTCGATAAGCTCATGGACACCGACGTCACTCGCCGAGGGCACGTCGCCTTCGCGCGGCAGGATGAAATCGACGAAGGTCTTGACCGCCGCAAGCTGCGCTTCGCTCAGCGTCCGCTCCCATGGCACGACCGGATTGAGCATATCGGGATCGGTGCCATAGCCGGGTACGATTTTCTTGGCGGGACTGCTCAGGCTGAACCCGAAATGATGCGCGCTGCCGATCGCCGCGGCGAGCGCGCCGGCCCAGACCAGCGCGGCGCGGCGATCGATCCCGTCCTTCATATCCTTGCTCATAGCTCACCTCGTTCGGCCAGGTCGGCAAGGTGCGCGCTCGTCCGCCAGCTCAGTGCGAGGATCGACAAGGTCGGGTTTTTGTCCGGACTGGAGGCCATCACCGCCCCGTCAGCGACGAAGAGGTTACGAACCGCCCAGCTGCGGCCGAAGCTATCCACCACCGAGTTGCGCTCGCTGCTGCCCATCCGCGCGGTGCCCACCTCGTGGATGATCTCGCCGCCCTTCGAGATCGCCTTGGCGCCCTCGGTCTCGACCGGGCCTATCGGCTTGCCGCCCATCCGGTCGACAACCTCCAGAAATGTCTGGATCGAGTGCTCGGCCTGGCGAAGCTCGTAATCACCCCATTTCCAGTGGAAACGCAGCACCGGCACACCCCATTTATCCTTCACGTCAGGATCGAGATCGGCAAAGCAGTTCTCGTTGGGGATCATCTCGCCGCGCGAGCTCATGCGGATGATGCTGCCATAGCGGCGGCGCATCGCCGCGCGCAGTTCGGGGCCGCGCAGTGCTTGGCCGTCGTCGATCCAGCCGGTCAGCGCCATTTGCGGCATGATCCGTCCGCCTTGCATTTCGACATGATAGCCGCGCGGAAAATTCAGCTTCTTCGCCGCCTGCAGGCTGTTGCCCCACCACGGGACATAGGTGTGCATGATGCTCATGCCATCGTCATTGGTGAGCGGCATATTTTCCAGCGCGGGGATTTGCGCGGTGATCTTGGTGCCGACCGTATCCATCAGATAGCGGCCGACCAACCCGTGATCGTTGCCAAGCCCGTCAGGGAATTGCGAGCTCTTGGAATTGAGCAGGATGCGCGCGGTCTCGCCGGCACCGGCGGAAAGCACCACCGATTTTGCGCGGGCGACATGATGCGCTCCGGTCTGGCGATCGACGAAGCTGACGCCGTTCGCTTTGCCCGCGGCATCCAGATCAACCTGATAGACTAGAGAATTGGGCCGGATCGTCAGATTGCCTGTCGCCAGCGCAGGGGGCAGGAGCACGGTAGGGGTCTGGAAATTGGCCCTGATCGAGCAGCCGCGCAGGCATGATGTTGCGTAGAAACAGGCGGCGCGGTCGCCCAGCGGCCGGGTGAGGATCGCAGCATGGATCGGCGCCGTGGGAATGCCCATGCTGGCATAGGCGCGCGAGACGAGCAGTTCATAAGGCTTTGGCGGCGGCGCGGGCTGGAGGCAGCCTTCGGGCGAATCGGGGGTGTTCTCAAGTCCCATTGCCGGGCCGCCCGAGACACCGATCAGCCGCTCGACCTTGTCGTACCAGGGCGCGATCTCGTCATAGGTAACCGGCCAGTCGAAGCCGAGGCCGTCGCGGCTATACGGCTTGAAGTCATAGGGGCCGAAGCGCAGCGACACGCGCCCCCAATGGTTTGTCCGCCCGCCAAGCATACGCGGGCGCCACCATTTGAACGGCTCCGATCCCTTGGCCACCGTATAGGGTTCGTTGGGGACGTCCCAGCCGCCGTCGATTGTCGAATCATAATAGCCAAACGGCTTGTCCGGGGTCGGCTCGCCGCGTAACGGCGCCTTGTCGGGCGTGTCGAACATCGGGGTTTCGGTGAGGGGGTCATAGTGGCGGCCCGCCTCCAGCATCAGCACCTTGAGGCCCCGGCGGGTCAGTTCATAGGCTGCCATGCCGCCACCGGCACCCGAACCCACGACGATAACGTCAAACGCTTCGGCCATCCTACTCTGCCGCTTCCAGCAAGCGCGCGGTGACGGGCACATAGTTTTCGAGATCTGCGTCATCGAGATCGACGGTGCGGCCAAGCTCCGCGGAGAGGTATAGCCCCATGATCATGCGGACCACTTCGACGCCATCATGGAACGTCTCGACGGGCACATAGCCGTGGCGGAAGCATTCGACCATGTGGCGGTTCTCCCCGATATAACCGTAGGTGCCCGCTTCGTCCTCGACGATCGGCATCAGCCCTTGTTCGGCATTCTGCTTCTCGACCAGATCCTCTCCCTCGCCGCCGGTGATCTCTCGGCTGAGGAAGACCTTGAGCGCGGGGTTGAGCGAGGAGAATTCCATCGCATATTCGCTGCCGAGCAGTGCCAGGTCGATGCGCAATCCGGCGCCGACATAGGCCCAGCTCGTGCTGGCCTCGATGACCAGGGGCGCGCCGTCCTCATCCTCAAGCGTGACCGTAGCGCGGGCAAAATCCTCCACCGGATGGCGCAGCAGATCGACACTTTTTCCATAGCTCGCCTGAAGCTTGGCGGCGTGCATGGCACGGCTCCACTTGAGATAGCCGATCGAGCCGTTGACGCTCTTGACCTTGAGGCTGTTACGCGGCGCATCAGGCCGGGTCAGCAGGAAGCGGCCGACCTCGACCGAGTGGCACATCATATCGGACATTACGCCGCCGCCCTGGCGGTCGCCTTGCCAGAACCATGCCTCGTGCGGCCCCGAATGTTCTTCGGCAGCCCGCGCAAGATAGGGGCGGCCACCGGCGGGCACTGCGCGGCGCCAGATGATCTCCTTGCCGCGTTCGACGGCGGTGGCGAAGACCTGGTTCTCCAGATAGCCATGGGCCAATCCGGCGTCCTCGACCAGTGCGAGCATCTCGCGGGCTTCGGCTAGCGTGCGGCCAAGCGGCTTCTCGCAGGCGATGGCGCGGACTTTCGAGCGGCCTGATTTTACCGCGGCATGGATCGCACGCATCGTCTCCAGACGGGTATCATTGGGTGCGAGCAGCCAGATCGCTTCGACATCGGGCGATTCGAGCAGCGCATCGAGACTGTCGTGCGCGGTGCATGGGCCAAGCTGCGCATCGTTCGCGGCTTCAGCGAACGACGCGCGCTTGGCCGGTGTCGGGCTGTAGACGCCGCTGATCTGGGCGTGGCGAACGCTTTCAAAGCTTTTGAGATGAAATTTGGCGATGAAGCCCGAGCCGATGAACCCGATGCGGAGAGGAGGAACGTCAGTCATTGCGTTAGGCACCTTGCTTGAAACGGGCCCGATCGACTTGCGCGGCATAGCCGCCGGCGCGACGGTCGCGCAGAGCGACCAGGCCGAAGATCAGGCAGACGAATGCCGCGAACGGCACGAGATAGCGGAAGGAGAGCAGACCGCTCTTGTTTTCGGCAGCCGCGAGGATCGGCTTGGCGTCGGCGGCGAGTTCAGGGCCGGCTTGGCCCTCGGCGGCGGCGCGCAGAAACACGCCCGTTTCCTTGCCGGCAGCGAGATACGGCGCGCGTGCGGCCAGTTGCTGAACCTGCGCCTTCGGCACGGTGTCGGCGAGATGGCTATCGGCGATCTGACCGAGCAAAGGCGTCGTGATCACCCCTACCGCGAGGCTGCCAGCGGCGGCCATCAGGCCGAGGCCTAGCGCACCGGTGCGCGGCACGCGTTCGGCGACAAAGCCCATCATTGTCGGCCACACCAAAGCAATCCCGATGGCGAAGAGCAGGGCAGCGGCGATGGTTTCACTCGGGCTGGCGGCGTAGCTCAGCCATAACAAGCCAATGCCGGCGGTGCCGGTCCCGGCCATCAACAGCACCGGCGGCGAGACGCGGGCGAGAATGGCATGGGCGTTGTACCGGGCGACGGCCATCACCCCGTTGATGAGCACCAGCACGAGAATTCCCGGCATGCCGCCCGCCTCCAGAACCGCTGGAATCCAACGGTTCGGGCCGAGTTCGAGGCTCATCGTGATTGCCATCAGCACGAGGAACAACCACAGGATCGGCGAGGTCGCGACCGCGCGAAAGGCATCGCTCATCCGCGCTCCATTTTGCGCAGCTTCGGTTGGCGGGAAGCTCAGCCCGGCGAAGAGCCAGGCGTAAAGGATCGTCGGCGCGACCACGATCGCCATGATGGCGCGCCAGTCTGCGCCGATCTGCGACAGGCCCCAAACGGCCAGGCCGCCCAGCACAATGCCCCCGGGGAACCAAAGATGCAGCCGGTTGAGCATCGCCGCCTTGCGATCTGGATAGAGCGTCGCGACCAGAGGGTTGCACACCGCTTCAACCATGCCGTTGGCAATCGCGAGCACCAGCGCACCGGCGAACAACAATTCGAAGCCAGTGGCGAAGACGATCAGCGCGACCCCGGCGATGTGGCCGAGTGCAGCAAGGCGCATGAGGTTCCGCATGCCGATCGTGTCGCAAAGCGAGGAGAAGCCGATCTGCGAAATCGCCATGCCCCACAGGCCCGCTCCGCCGATCAGACCGATCTGGGTATTGTCGAGTCGAAATACGCCCTTGAGCTGATACATGATACCGCTGAGCGCCGCGAAGCTGAACGCGAGGGCGACGATTGCCGCGCAACTGCCCACAAACATCCGGCTCGTCGATTGCCGCCGCATTGCATCCTCCCACACATCTTTACTCTAAATTTAAGTAATCGATAACACCGACTATGTCCTCTTGCAATCCGGTGATTGCGCGGATCGGCGCAGCGGCTATGCATGCAGCGCGAAGCAAGGAGTGAAGCGTGGCGACAATCAAGATGGTGGCGGAGCGTGCGGGGGTTTCGACCGCCACGGTTTCGCGCGCTCTAAGCGATCCGCATCGTGTCAAGTCCGCGACCCGCGCCCGCGTGCAGAAGGCGATCGACGCTCTCGGCTATGCCCCGAATTTTGCTGCCAAGAGCCTGCGGACGCTGCGCACCCGCAAGATCATCGTTATGATCCCTGATGTCTCCAATCCTTTCTTCGCCGAAGTGCTGCGCGGGGCTGAGGATGCGGCGGAGGATGCCGGCTATTCGGTGCTGCTCGGCGACACGCGCGACGATCTGACGCGGGAGGCGCAATATGCCGAAATGCTGCTGCGCAAGGAAGCCGACGGGCTGATCTTCCTTGGCCATCGCCTGCCTTCCGCCCTGACCAAGTTGGTGCAGCAAAAGGGGTTTGCAGCGCCAGTGGTCAATGGCTGCGATTTCTCGCGCGAACTCGGCGTTTCCAGCGTGCATATCGACAATGCGAAGGCTGCGGCCGACGCGATCAACCTGCTCCTGTCGATGGGGCATCGCCGCATCGCCTTGCTGGCGGGACCCGACACGAGCTTCCTGACACGCGATCGGATGAGCGGCGCGCGGCGTGCGGCCGAAATCGCCGGGGTGATCGAGCAACTGCAGGCGCCGCACGGGGATTATACGATCGAATCCGCCGTCGCAATGACGGCATCGCTGATCCAGAGCAAGGACCGCCCGACCGCTCTGTTCTGCTTCAGCGACGAGATGGCAATCGGCGCGCTGGCGGCCTGCCGCGCGCATGGGCTGGCCTGTCCGGACGACGTCTCGATCATCGGCTTCGACGATATTCGCTACGCCCGCTTCCAGGACCCGCCACTCACCACAATCCGCCAGCCGATGGACCTGATGGGCAAGGAGGCCGTGCGCATCCTGCTCGCGATCCTGGACGGCGATACGAGCTGTCAATGGATCACATTGCCGCACGATCTGGTTGCGCGCAGCAGCACGGGGCCGGCGCCGCGCCGCTGAGCGACAGCAATGGGTTGGACTGGACAGCGGCGGCTTAAAATGTAATGGATTGCATAATCATGCCGCACAGATGCGGTTGCCGGGGAGAATAGGATGCTAGAGCTGAAACCGAGTCGCCGCGCTGTGCTGGCTGGCGGATTAGCCGGTTTGATGAGTGCTTGCGCGCCTCGGCCGCCCGCCACATTCTTCGCACCCGGCGGCAGCCCGATCGGCCTCCAGCTTTACTCCGTCGCCAAGGAAGCCGGCACCGATCTCGATGGCACGCTCGCTGCCATCGCGGCAATTGGTTACCGGACCGTCGAACTCGCTGGCTATGTCGGCAAGACGCCCAAGGATCTCCGCGCCGCGCTCGATCGCGCCGGCCTGCGCTGCGCCAGCGCCCATGTTCCTGGCAAGCCCTTCAGGCCCGCCCCGCGAACGCTCGATGACGATCCCGCCGTGCTGGCAGAAGAAGCGCATATCCTGGGCTTCGATACCGTGGTCATGCCGCTGTTCGTCACGCCGGAGCGGCTCCCGATCGTGCTTAATCCGGGCGATGATGTGCGCCGCGTTGTCGGCGACGTGGTTGCGCAGATGAGGCAAGATGACTGGTTGGCGATGGCCGATTATATGAACGCCAAGGGCGCCGCTCTGAAGAAGTTCGGTCTCAAGTTCGGCTTTCACAATCACGGCACCGAGTTCGGTCCCGTCCAAGGCGGCGAGGGCTCAATCATGGAACTGCTCATCGCGAACACCGATCCAGCGCTGGTAAGCTTCCAGCTCGACTGCGGCTGGGCGGTTTCTGCGGGGGTCGATCCCGCAGCGTTCATCAAGAAACACGAAGGCCGCATCCGCGCGCTGCACCTCAAGGACGTGGCTGCGACGAACGTCCCCAATCTCGAATCGCGTATGGATCCCGCCGAGATCGGCAAGGGCATGACGGACTGGCGCGCGCTTCTCGCCGCAGCCCGCAAGGCCGGGATCGAGAATTATTTCGTGGAACAGGAGGCGCCATATCTGCGGCCCGTGCTCGATACCCTGCGCGATAATTTCAACTTTCTCTCCGCCGTTGCCAGCGCTTGACGCCGATGCAGGAAGTGATCCCCCTCCAGGCTGTCGGGCGAGCCGAACAGGTGTGGCGTTGATCGATCGCGCCCGATCCTGCTTGACCGACCAAGATGACGTCCGGGGGATCAACGGGCGCGGTCGTTTTGGCGCGCCGCGCCAATATGATCTGCGCGTCAGCCGCAATTTCTGACCCTCCCTCGCGGCGATGGCCAAATCCGCCATGCCCGCCTTCTTCAAGGGAAAAATAAACGCGATGCCAGCAGATTTGTCCTCGTCCATGTCTCCTGCCGACCGTCAGCACGATCGCTATCGTTGGTTTGTCCTCGCAGCGCTCTGCCTTGTTTATGTCCTCAACTTCCTTGACCGTCAGCTGCTGTCGATCCTCGCGAAACCAATTCAGGACGAATTGGGCATCAGCGATGGCGAACTCGGGCTTCTTGGCGGGCTCTATTTCGCGATGTTCTATTGCGTTCTCGGCATCCCCGTTGCGTGGCTCGCCGACCGGACCAATCGCGTACGCGTGCTGTCCGTCGCCTGCGCGCTGTGGAGCGCGGCGACAATTGCGTGCGGCCTGTCGACCACCTATGTCCAGCTTGCCATGGCGCGCATGGGCGTGGGGATCGGTGAAGCGGGCGGGGTGCCGCCATCCTATTCGATCATCTCCGACTATTTTCCGCCCGAACGGCGCGGGCTGGCGCTCGGCCTCTTCAACCTCGGCCCGCCGCTCGGGCAGGCGCTCGGCGTCGCTTTCGGAGCAAAAATCGCCGCGGCTTACGACTGGCGGCTGGCCTTCCTGCTGCTCGGCGTTGCCGGACTGATCGCCGCCGCGGGCGTCTGGGCGTTCGTTCGCGAACCGCAGCGCGGTGCGACCGATGTGGTGCGGGAAGTCATAACGGTCGAGGAACGAGCGACCTTTGGCGCGACGATGAAGATGTTCTTCTCGCGGTCCGACCTCACGCTCGTTTCACTCGCCGCAGGTGCGACCCAGTTCGTCACCTATGCGACGCTCGGCTTCACGACTCTGTTCCTGATGCGCGAAAAGGGAATGACGCTCGATGAAATCGCGATCTGGTATGCGCTCGTCCTCGGCATAGGGGTCAGTGCAGGCATCTATCTCTCGGGCCGCCTTGTCGATCGCTATGCGGCGAAGAGGCCCGAAGCTTATGGGCTGATCCCCGCGATCTCGCTGCTACTCGCCGTGCCCTTCTTCATCGGCTTCGTTCATACGCCGGCGTGGCCGCTCGCGATGATCTTTCTTCTTGGCCCGACCTTTCTCAATTATTTTTACCTGACCCCGGCGGTGACGTTGGTCCAGAATGCGGTCTCGGCGCGCCAGCGGACGCTCGCGGGCGCTGTCTTGCTGTTGATCATGAACCTGATCGGGCTCGGACTCGGGCCGACCTGGCTCGGTGCGGTCAGCGACTGGCTGAAACCGACGCATCCGGACAATTCGCTCCAGCTTGCCTTCTACAGTCTCGTTCCCTTCTACTTTATCGCGATCGCACTGCACCTCGCACTCGCGCGGGTGCTCCGGCGCAACCATCGGAAGGAAGCCTCTGAGGCCGGCTAAGCCTTTCGCTCCCGCACTCTGCACCGCCGCGCTGCCGCTCACCGGACACAGGTTTGGCCTTCACGGCTGTTGCGCGCTCTATGCGCTGCATACCGGCAGGCGTCGCTCGGAGGCCTGAGCGAAGGTGACGCCGTCGCGCTCGCCCAGGCCTGGAGGCCAACAGGCCGCAACCGGCCAAACGCTGAAGATGATCTAGGCGCGGTGGCGGCGGCGCGTGAACGCGACGAGAACCCCACAAGCGAGAACGCATAGCCACGCGAACAGATCGCCGATCCTGCCGTAGAGGGTCGCCGTGCCGCTGACTTGGACGTCCGCCATCATCATGTGGGCGCCGCCTGTTGTCGTATCCTGCCGTGCGATGATCCGGCCCATCGGATCGAACACCGCCGACGTGCCGTTGTAATCGACACGGGCGAGGGAATAGCCGTTCTCGATGGCGCGCAGCCGGGCCATGTGCATCGTATGCGCGATGGCGATCTCCGGCCAGTCCCACGCCGGGACAATCAGGATATCGGCGTCGATGCGTGCGAGCGCGGGGAAGTCGGCGTCGAAGCAGATAATGTTGGACAGTGTCCCGAAAGGCGTGTGCTCCAGAGGCGGAGCGTTGGCAAAGGGCGCGACCGGTTCCATGCCGGGCACCGGATGATTCTTCCGATAGTGCCATTGTATCTTGCCGTCGGGCGCGATCAGGAATGTTTCGTTGCGCTCGAAGGCAACGCCCACCGCGACGTTGATATAGATGCGCTCCTCGCGCGCGAGCGCTGCCGCGCGGCGTAGCAACGCGGGCTTGTCCTCGGCGATCACCGGCGCCGCAGTCTCGGACCAGATGACGATTTGGGCGCCGGCCTTCGCGGCCTTGCGGCTGTCTTCCAGCAGTGTGTCGAGGATCGCGGCATTAGCGGCCCGCGCCGTAGGTGTGCGTGTCGCTGCTAACGCGTCGGCGGACGGTGGAAAGCTCGACATCGAGACCAGTCCGTTTGCCGCGTCGCGCAGCGCCATGGGCGGGGTGATGCCGGCGATTTTTACTGTCGGCGCGCCGATATTGGCGCCGAAGGTGAGGCGCGCCTGACCCGCCGCGAGGATAACGAGCAGCGTTGCGGCGAACAGGCCTCCCTTGCGCAAAAGCGCTTGCGGCGTTCGTGCTTCCCAGATGTGATTGGCGATCGTCGCCGCGCAGCCGATGAGGAACGCGATGACATAAGGTCCGGTCAGGCTGATGATTTGAAGCAGCGCGAGATTTTCGCTCTGGGTGATCGCCCGCATCCCGACGCTTGTCCCCACCGGCAGAACCGCGCCGACCGCAAACTCGGTCGCCGCCATGGCGGCCGGGAGCAGGGCGATGCGCCCCCACGGTCCGAGGCTGGGGCCCGTCACCCGGTCCAGCACGAACGGGATCGCATAGAGCAGGCCTATGGCAATGGTCAGCGCACCCGAACTCGGGCTTGGCGGGACACCCGTCTCCAGATTCCACCAAGCGATTTGAACACAGGATATCGCAATGATCGCCGTGATCGCGATACCTGCTTTCCCAGAGCGATAGAAGCGCAGCAACAATGTGGGCGCGATCCAGGCAGCGAGCGCCACGTTCCACCGCCCGCCTGAGGCGAGCAGGGACATGGCCACACCGACGGCAAGCCAGGCCCAGGGTCTCGTAACCTCCGCTGCGGCTTCAGAAGGGCGCGGTACGACGGATGCGGAGCTTGTTTTGTTCATGATTGTCTTTCGATTCACGTGGATCGAAAAGGCTGATACACCTTCAACCATGGTTGAAGGTCAAGGGGCGATTGATATGCGAATTGGCGAGGTTGCACGGCGGTCCGGTTTATCGGCATCGCGGATCCGCTTCTATGAAGCGAGAAACCTCATCCCGCCATCCGCGCGGCAGGATAACGGGTATCGCGACTATTCGGAGCCGACCGTCTCCACCTTGCAGTTCATCGCCGGGGCGCAGCGCCTCGGGTTCTCGCTGTCCGAGATTCGGCGGGGACTATCGCCGACGGGCGGGGCGATGCCGTCCGAGCCCGAAATGGTCGTCGCTTTGCGCAAGAAACTTACCGAGGTCGAGGCGCATATACGGGAAGCAAAAGCGCGACGCTGCGAAATACTCGCTGCCATCGATGAATTGACCAATTGCCCCGAGAATCACCTATAATAACTGCCTCGTCGGGTTTGTGTCGTGTCGAGCTTCGCGACGCGCAGCACAACGGATCACTTTTTGAGATATCGTGCCGGCGTCATGCCCATCGCCTTCCTGAACATGACAATGAAGGCGGAGGGTGTCTCATATCCGAGGATGTTGGATACATGCTGCACACTCGCGCCGCTCGCGAGTTCGCGTAGCGCGACTAACAGGTAGAGCTGTCGCCGCCATTGCCCAAAGCTCAGCCCCGTTTCCTGAACCATGAGCCGCTTAAAAGATCGTTCACTCATGGCGACGTGTTTGGCCCACTCACGCAAGGGGCGCCAATCTGCCGGTTTCGCGGCAAGTAGCGCGGTCACAGCCGCGATCTTGGGATGCGCGGACGTGGGTAGCTTGAGACCGCTTCGTGGCATCAGCGCCAACTCGTCGAGGAGCACCCTTGCAAGACGTCCGAAATGGTCGTCCGCCACCGACGCCGCGGGTGCGTCCGCAAAGCGCAGAATCATCTCGCGGACCATCGGCGAGATCGAGAGCGTGCAACAGGTCTCCGGCATCAGCGCTGCGCCGGGTTCCACAAAGAGGTAGGCAAGACGCGCATTGGGGGTGGGGTGATTGCTGTGCGGTACGCCGCCTGGAATCCATACCCCGCATGCAGGCGGGACGATCCACAGGGCATCGGCGGCGGTGCAGGTAACGGCGCCATGCAACGCCAGGATAAGCTGGCCCTGCCGATGATGATGGTGGGGCATCTCTGCCTCATAGCCAGCGAAGTCGAGGTGAACCGCCGTTGCTGAAAGGCTCGTCCTGTCCGGCACCACGACGGCGTGACAGCTCGTGTCCCGCCCACTCAATTGGCCCAAATTGATGATCATTAGGCATTGTAGCGAATTTATTCCCACCTTGCAACTGGGTAAGCACCGGAGCGACGAAAACGATAAGACACGAAATGGAGAAAGCGATGCGAATTGCTGTTGTTGGCGCAACCGGACGGATCGGTGCGAATGTTACGCGAACCCTGCTCGCCGCCGGACATCAGGTCAGGGCATTGTCGCGCGGGGGGCCGGCCCTCGACGCCCTGATCGAGATCGGCGCCGAGCCGTTCATCGGGAGCTTCGACGCCGGGACAGGGAACCTCGATTGTTTCTTCCAAGATGCCGATGCCGCGTTCCTCATGGTCAAGACCGACTGGGGCAACATCCACGGCCACTACTCAGATGTTGCGCTCCGGTTCTTCGATTCGCTGCGCCACTCCCCGGTCAAGCTTGCGGTAAGCCTGACGGCCATGGGGTCTTCGGTCAGTGGAAGCACCGGTCACTTCCAGCCGTTCTACCAGCTCGATCAGATCCTCAACCGCCTTAGCGACATCGATCTGGTGCATTTGCAGGCCGGATGGTTCATGGAGAATCTGGTCGGCTTCATCCACGCAGTTGTCGAACATCGCCGGATCGCCTGGTCGTTGGGCCCCGACGTCAAAGCGCCCTGGGTGGCCACGGACGACATCGCCGATTTCGCCGTCGGTCAATTGCTCAATCCGACCGGCCAGCACCGCATCGTGTATGAATTGGGTGCCGACTACGCGATGTCGGACATCGCCGACATCATGAGCCAGCAGATTGGCCATCCGGTCGCCTATCGCTTCATTGACCGGAACAGGCCAGAGATCGAACGGGCATTCTTGCAGCGGTTCGGCTCATTGGAGCAATGGCTGGACGATACGCAGACGCTTGAAGCCTTGAACGACGGCAGGGTCCGGTTCCACGATGATCGTCCGTTGCTGCCGACGACCATGAAAGCGTTTCTTCGTGCATCGTTCGTGCCGCTGTACCAAAAGGAGATGATGCAGCGATCGAGAGAATCTGAGCAATTCTTCGAATGGATGGCACGCGAGGATATCGCGTCGATGTGAGGGCCGCTAAGAACCCGTCAGAGCGACGGGTCGAACACCATAATCTCTCGCGACCGCCATTTTGTATGTCTCGAATTTTCATCGTTCTCGAGAAGGCCGGATCGCACCCGGCGGCTTCTCCGGTCCATCGGTAACATCACCCTCCCGCTGGAGCTCAGCAGCGATATTGGTGATGCAGGACGACGTCTCCGTGGCTGCGCCATTCAACCAAAGGGCTTCCGGCATCGCTGGCGCTTCAGATTGGCGCTAACGGTCTGGCACCCGCGCCGTTCTTAAAGAACCGCAGGCATATGGCAGAACTGATCGACGGCAGCGTTGGAGAGGCCGCAGAACGGAGATCATCCCGCACCTACGGCCTTAATCCAATCTAACGAGCCGTATATCTTCCTACCAAATGAGAAATGATGACGAGCGGAACCGCGAGCGCCAAGCGAGCCGAGACTAAAGTGCTTCGTCCTCAGCAAGCATATCGGCCAAGCGATGGTAGCCGTAGAGACGCGCCAGCCCAAGCGGTGTCAGGCCCGCATGGGTTCGAAGATCGCGGCGGGCACCGGCGCGCACCAGCGCTGCGGCGGTTTCGAAATGGCCGTGCCACACGGCGTCGTGGAGGGCGGTCAGGCCATTGTAGGGGCCTTGCGCATCGAGTTCCACCGTCGGTTCGTCGCGGCCGCGCTTGCTCGTCAGGATATCGATGTGATCCGCGAACCCGAAATAGGCCGCATCATGTAGCGGCGATCCCCGCATCAGACCGATCGTGCGACGCGGGTCGGCTCCGGCGTCGAGCAACCGGCGCACCAGCGCATCGTGCCGCTCGCGCACGGCCAGCCCCAAAGGGGTATAGTCGTCATCTAGCGAACCGGTAATGGGTACGCGGACCTCAATGTCGGCTCCGTCGGCGATGAGCTGCTCGACCGCAGCAACGTTTCCATCCTTGACAGCCGACACCAGAGCCAATCCGTTTATGTGGTCTGCATCCTTGGCATCTCGCTCCTCGATCAGCGCGACGATTTCCGCGAGATGATCCTCGTGCGCCAGGTCGAGGGCGCTCTGTCGCCAATGGTTTCTGATCGTCGTGCGCGCCTGGCGGGAAAGCAATAGCCGCACTGCATCGGCGTGTTTGTGGAGCACGGCATCCATCAGCGCGGTATTGCCAAGCACCGGCGACTGCTGATCGATGAAGGCGCCATGATCGAGCAGCAGCGTAAGGACGTCCGAACTCCCGGATTGAGCGCCCTTGTGCAGCGCGGTCGCACCCATTCGCGGCTCGACAGCCAAGGCATCCGCGCCAGCGGTCAGAAGCAGGGAAACCGTTTGTGCCTGACCCAGCGCAGCGGCGATCATCAGCGGGGTGAACCCGTCAGGCCCGCGCGCGTGCACATCCGCCCCGGCGTTGATCGCCTCCGTGGTGGCCGCCAGATCACCTGAGCGGATCGAAGTTGCGAGTATCATGGTCTGTCTCCGGAATAGTCGATGGGCTTGGGCAGCGCTTAAGCGCTGATGCCGCGCAAGAAGTTGACGATCTCTGCGTTCACTCGGTCGCGCGCCTCATGGTGCGGCCAATGGCCGACGCCTTCCAATTTGATCACGTCGACAAGTCCGGGCGCTGTCTCACGAAGCTCTTCAACGGACGGAGCGGTCGGGTGAAAAAGGTTGCACAATCCGTCCGCATCGCCCCAGATGTACAAGGACGGTTGCTCGATAAGTACATCCTTCCAGGCGCCGAGTTGGTCGAACGTTGCCTGCACGCCGCGATACTGGTTCAGTCCGCCGCGGAAGCCGGTACGCTGAAAGGTCTCTATATTGTGTCGGACATAGGCTGGGTCGGCCCAACTCGGCAGCGACACAGGCGCGGGGCGGAACATGTGCCGTGACGCATCGATCGGATCCCACCTGCTGCCCTCCGGGGGGCTGCCGGACAACCAATAGAGCGCGCTGGGAATGCTCCGCGACGCGTCGCGAATGCGCGCGTCCATCTCGGGCTTCATCATATCAAAGGCGTAGTAACGGTCGTTGAGACCCCTGCTGCGGAGCATATCCCAGGTGCTCAGTTCACCACGCGGCAAAAAGGGGATGCTGAGGCTGACAATGGCGCAAAACCGATCCGGACGCATGACCATCGCCCGCTGTCCATGATCCGCGCCCCAATCATGCGACACGATCGAGGCAGTCGCTACGTTGAGGGCATCGAGAACACCGATCAGGTCGCCGACGATATAGGTTGCGCTGTAGAGGGCCGGATCCGCCGGCGCGTAGCTGTCGCCGAACCCGCGCATGTCAAGCGCGATGGCCCGGTAGCCAGCATTCGCAACGGCCTGCATCTGGCTTGCCCAAGTCTTCGCGGTATCCGGGAAACCGTGCAGGAACAGGACCGCAGGCCCTTCGCCCTGTTCGACAACGTGGAAAGCGCCGCCATTGGCTGCCACTTGCGCGTGGCGCACGGGATGATCGACGACTGGCGCTTCGCCAGTCGGCATGGATCTGTCGTTCATGGGTTTTGGTCCTCTTAGGTTAAGGGCGATCACGCATTGCGGAGCGCGGTTCGAGATCGATGATTTCGCCGCCCGCCCGCATCAGGCGATCGACATAGGTTTCGTGGTCGATGAGCTGGCTTGGAAAGTATAATCCCGGCTGCGGGGTGTCGCCGACGAGCCCGGCCAGCCGCTCCAACACAAGCGCCACGCCGAGACCGGTAAGCGGCATCTGTCCCTCCGGGTGAACGATTGCATGACGGGTGTGTAGCGGACGGCCGGCGTGATCTTCACCCGAAAGATCGATGATGATCTCGGTCGACATTTTTCCACCTGCGCGACGAGTGGAAGTCGTCCCGAGCGCAAGATCGAACCGAATATCGGTTGCGCCCGTGGCGTTGGCGAGCGACAGCACATCGTTAGGCGTGTAGGCCGATGCTGGCATCTGGACTCCGTCGACCGCGCAGATATGCGTATTCGCCTGATCGCCAGCGAGCCATTGCCACGCTCCCTCGCGGCGCACGAGTGCTGCCGGCGCCGCCTTTATCTGACGCTCCAGGTCGTCCTGCGCGGCGGGACCAAAATCGTCCTTCTCATCGAGCACTGCGCTGATGTGAATAATATCCACTCGGCCGAAGGCCCGGGAGAAGAGCTGAGCTGGAACGCTTGTCGCACCCACCAGCCATTCGGTGCCGAGGACGACCGGTGCGCTCGTGGGAGCTTGAATGAAGGAGCCTACCTCGGGACCCAATTCGGTAATCCCGGGCGAAATGTTGACATGTCCTGCTCCGCGCCGTTGTGCCCAGCGCAGGATCGCCCCGGTTGTATCAGTGAACAGGGTTGCCACGGCCGCCACCGGCGTATCACCCAGGCCAAGATCTGCCGAGGTTGAATCGATGACGACCGGCGTTGCAAGGTCGATACCGGCCGCGGCCTGTTCCGTTCGCTCGCGGTTGCGACCGGCCACGATTAACGGCACGCGTGGATGAGCCTCGCGCAGGAAATGTGCGGCCCAACATCCGACGATGCCGGCGCCACCGATCAATGCTATAGGATTATGCGTCATGAAGATCCGTCACCAACATTGTAAACCTCGCTGTTTCCTGTTACCTACAGATAGTAAGTTACTCTTGGTAGGTTTACAAGGATGAACTCGAAAAATAATGGCGACGAACGGCGTTCGGGTCGCCTTTCCAAGGCCGATCGCCGCCGGCAGCTTCTCGATACGGCGATGCGTATCGTCCGTGAGGAAGGGGCGGACCGGCTGACCCTCGGGCATCTCGCCGTCCGTGCGGGGGTGTCCAAACCCGTCGCGTACGACCATTTTCAGACCAGAGCAGGTCTCCTGATCGAACTTTACCAATGGATCGATACCGAGCGCGTCACGGCATTCCGCGCGATGATGGCGGAAGGAGAGCGAACGCCGCACGATACGATCGCGACCTTGGCCGACGTCTACATCGCTTGCGCGAGCAATTGTGAGGACGAGTTTCACGCCGTTGGCGCGGCGCTTGCCGGGAGCGGCGAGAAGGCCGCAGTGTATCAGGATTTGCAGGATAATGTGGTCAAAATGTTCGAGGCGGTATTGCATCCGATCACATCTTTGGCTGGTGCGAAATTGACACAGGTCTGCATCGGATTGGTCGGAGCCGGCGATGCCCTATCCAGCGCGGTAGGACGAGGGAAATGCTCCGTCGATGACGCGAAAGCGTCGCTTGCAGCTCTGCTTTGGGCCGCGCTTGAACCGTCGGAGCAGGAACGCGAAAGCGGCTAGAGCGGTTTCCAAGCAGATGGAACCAGCTGCTGGCTCGGAAAATGCGGCAGAACGAACAGATAGAGTAGCTGATCTGATGCAGTCGGATCAGATGCTGCTCTAGGATGCGTAATCCGTCCAACCATCGTTGAAGAGGTGGCGAGGAGCGGTTCAAAGCTCGGATCGTCAAGCTTCAATGCGAAATGAGCGTGCACGCGGCAGTCGCAAATCATTGCTATGTCGTTCCCAGCACATGTTGCTCCCATGGTGTTGACAGCCCGTCAATTGGCGCCACTTCATATATTAATTTATTCATAAATTAATATTGACAGTAAACTATGATGATGGTGAATCCAGAATGCCGGGATCAACCGGGGGGAGAGATAAGCCATGCCGAAATCCAGACACGACGGCGGGAATCTGCGCCGGGATTCCCAGGGTGAAGGCGCGCCAGTGCGTCTGATCATGGGATACGTCTATGACTCGGCGCTGCGCTACGAGGCATCGACCATGCCGTTTCTGAGCGTCGTCGAGCACGTCGATACACAGGCGGCCCCGAAATGATCCGTGCGCGCATCGCTGGCGTCGGCATGATTCCGTTCCAGAAGCCCGGACAGAGTGAAGATTGGGACGTGATGGCCGAAAAGGCGATCCGGCTCGCACTAGCCGATGCGGGAGTCGGGTACGACCAAGTCCAGCAGGCCTATGCCGGCTATGTCTACGCCGATTCAACTGCCGGGCAGTCGGCTGCCTATCGCGTCGGCTGCACGGGCATTCCGATCGTCAACGTCAACAACAATTGCTCGACGGGTTCGACCGCCTTGTGGCTCGCGCGCGCCGCAATCGAGAGCGGCATGGCCGATTGCATTCTCGCTTTTGGCTTCGAGCAGATGCTGCCCGGCGCGCTGGGCGCGGTGTTCAACGACCGGAAGCGGACGCTCGATCACCACTTGTCCCTACAGGAGCGCATTCAAGGCGAGGATGACACCTCGCCGCTTGTGGCGCAGCAATTCGGCGGGGCAGGGCTCGACTATCAGCAGCGCTATGGTGCGTCTGACGACGTGTTCGGCCTGATCTCCGTCAAGGCGCGGGCGCACGCGGCGAACAATCCGATGGCCTTGCTCCGCGCGCCACTGACGCTCGATGAGGTGATGGGCTCGAAGCATCTTTACGGCCCGCTGACGCGCTTTCAGGCGTGCCCACCGACCTGCGGCGCGGCGGCAGCCTTGCTGGCGTCGCCTGCTTTCGCGGCGAAGCATGGGTTGAATGCGGGGGTGGAGATCGTCGCCCAGTCCATGACGACGGACTATGCCGCTACGTTCGAAGGCGCGTCGATGATGAGCGCGGTCGGCTACGAGATGACACGCGAGGCGGCGCGCGCCGTTTATGAAAGCGCGGGCGTTGGGCCCAATGACATCCAGGCGATCGAGCTGCATGATTGCTTCACCGCGAACGAGCTGATCAGCTACGAGGCGCTTGGCCTATGTCCCGAGGGCGGCGCGGAGGCGTACATCCGCGATGGCCGAAACAGCTATGGCGGCGATCATGTCACCAACCCGTCCGGCGGTCTGCTCTCAAAGGGCCATCCGCTGGGGGCCACGGGCCTCGCGCAATGTTACGAGCTAACGCATCAACTGCGCGGTACCGCGGAGGCGCGGCAGGTGGACGGCACTCGCTTCGGCTTGCAGCATAATCTGGGGCTGGGCGGCGCGTGCGTCGTTACGCTGTACGGTCGCGCCTGATGGGCACGTTGGACACCAAGGTCGCCATCGTTACCGGATCGGGGCGCGGCATTGGTCGGGCGGTCGCGCTGAAGCTTGCAGCGCATGGCGCGGCGATCGTCGTCAACGATCTGGACGAAGCGCCAGCGAACGAGGTCGTGGAAGCGATCCGTGCAATCGGCGGCAAAGCGATCGCCTGCAACGGCAGCGTAACTGCAGCTGATTTCGGCGAGCGGATCGTGAAGGCGGCGATCGATAATTTTGGCGCACTCGACATCATCGTAAACAACGCCGGCTATACGCGCGACGGCGTCATCCACAAGCAGACCGACGAACAGTTTCAGGCGATGCTGGACGTCCATGTCACCGCCCCGTTCCGCATCCTGCGCGCTGCCGCCGAACCATGGCGCGCGCTAGCCAAGGCAGAGGCCGCCGAAGGGCGCGAGGTGATCCGCAAAGTTGTCAACATCTCGTCGATTTCGGGCGTCAACGGAAATGCGGGACAGATCAACTACGCGGCCGCCAAATCGGCGGTCGTCGGTATGACCAAGACCCTCGCCAAAGAATGGGGACGGATCAAGGTCTGCGTCAATTGCGTTGCGTTCGGCTTTATCGAGACGCGGCTCAACCTGCCATCCGGGCACCCCGATACTATCGCGAAAATCGAAGGGCAGGAGCTGAGCTTCGGCGTGCCGGACAGCTTTCGCGAGGTCGTGACCGCGCAAATTCCATTTGGCCGTGCTGGGACGCCCGAGGAAGCGGCCGGCGGGGTCTACTTCTTCTGTGCGCCGGAAAGCGATTATGTGAGCGGGCAGACCTTGCTGGTGGCGGGCGGGCTCGGCGGTTAGTCAAGCCGCGCTGGGGCGGTGCGTCTAGACTTGCCGGTTCCGGCCCATGCTCGAGGCCAGCAGGCCGCTCGCAGTAACCGCAAAGGGTGAGATCATCATCAGGATTCCAATCCCGATGTTCGCGCCCACACCTGCATAATGGATGATGTCCCACAAATAGTAGCCCCAAAATGCGGCCGTGACGACCAATGCTACGATCCAGGCGCGCCGCGTGTCGATCCCGCAAACGGCCAGAATGAAATAGGGCAGTCCCGCCAGCGCGACTTGGATAGCGCTGTTTTCGCGCCACATCGTCGCGATCGGTGCGCCGGTCACCGTCGCCCAGACGGTGTTGCAGACCGCTACCACGAGCAGCCCGATCGCCAACGAGAGTGTAAGTCCAAGAACAATGCGTTTGGGATACCCAGTCGACATGTTGGAACTTCCTTTGTCTGAATTTTGCGCGCCTATGGGTGCGCTAGCGGTTGGTCGTTGGCGTCACACGCGCGCGCCAACGATCGGAGTGAACGAGGTCATGAGCGTGACGATGTGCGCACCGCGCTACCTATCGCTCTGTTTTTCTACGCCTTTGCGACTTTCGCTAAACGGGAGGTAGCAGAATATTTATAAGTTCACTAGAAAATAAATAAAGATTGACGCGACGGGGCGAGCGCTGGCATCTCGGCACAAACAAGATGTGGTCCGGGGGAGTTTCGAGATGGCAAATTTGCAGCAAGCGGCAGGCTCGTCCGCCACTGTGCCGGGACGCGGGATAGATATTCAGCGCCGCCCATATGAGCTGACACTCGACAAATTTATCGAACATGCAGGGAAGTGGCATCCGGCGCGCGAGATCGTAACCGGCGGCGGTTTCGGCGTGAGGGCAACGCGGGTCACCTATGCCGAATTGCGCGAGCGTGCCAACCGCCTGTCGGGCGCATTTATGGCGTTGGGGCTAAGTCGTGGC
Organism: Sphingopyxis sp.; assembly: GCA_051861185.1. Classification (GTDB taxonomy): domain Bacteria; phylum Pseudomonadota; class Alphaproteobacteria; order Sphingomonadales; family Sphingomonadaceae; genus Sphingopyxis. The sequence goes on along the minus strand of JBIMKQ010000001.1, from coordinate 555,276 downwards.
AATCGGATCGCCTCGCTCGCGTGGAACAGCCAAGGTCATATGGAGTGCTGGTATGCCGCGTTCGGTATGGGCGTCAGCTGCCATACGCTGAATCCCCGGCTGAACGCGGAACAGATCGCCCAGATGGTCAATCAGGCCGACGATCGGCTGCTCGCGATCAGTCCGGATCTTGCTGAATTGGCGGAGCAGGTCGTTGCCCTTTGCCCCGGAATTGCCGCGGTGCTGGTGCTCGACGAGCCCGGCGCGGCCGACCATCCGCTGCCGTCATGCGGCGAGATTCCGATCTGGACGACATCGCGGCTCCTGGCTGAACATGGCGAGGTCCTGACGTGGGGCGCCGCCGAAGAAGATGAAGCCGCGCTCTGTTTCACGTCCGGCACCACGGGGGCACCGAAGGGCGTGCCCTATTCGCATCGCTGCAACTATCTTGTGACGCTGGCACTGCTCCAGCGGGACGTGCTGGGGATCGGCGCAGACGACGCGATCCTGGTTGCCGTGCCAATGTTTCATGCCAATGGTTGGGGGTTGCCACTTGCTGCGCCGGCGACGGGAGCAAAGCTCGTCTTTCCATGCCGGCACAATGATGGCGCGAGCCTGGCAGAGCTCATACGCGCGGAAGGCGTGACGCTTGCTGTCGGCGTGCCAACCGTCTGGCTCGGTCTCATCGAGCATCTCGAGGCAACGGACATGGCGCTGCCAACGCTGCAACGCGTGATTTTGGGCGGATCGGGGGTGCCGCAGGCGCTGATCGACCGGATCGAGGCGCGGTTGGGCGTCGGCGTGCAGACCAGCTGGGGCATGACTGAATTGTCGCCGCTCGGCACCGTCACACCGCCAGGATCGAAGGGGCGCGCCACGACCGCTGGCCGACCCGCCATCGGCGTTGATCTGCGGCTTGTCGATACATCGGGGACCCCGCTTGCGCAGCAGCGCGGTGTCGAGGGGCATCTTCAGGTTCGCGGCTCAAGCACGATCGATCGCTATTTCGGGCAGTCGGAGGCAGTGACGCAGGATGGCTGGTTCGACACGGGCGATCTCGCTGTGATCGACGCGCCCGGCAATCTATCGATCACGGGGCGGGCGAAAGACCTTATCAAATCGGGCGGCGAATGGATCAACCCCGGTGAGATCGAAGCGATCGTCGGCGGTTTGCCTGGCATTTCGCTGGTGGCCGTGATTGGTCGTGCACATCCCAAATGGAGCGAGCGGCCCGTCATCATATTGGAAACCAGCGGAGAGGCGGCAACCGATGCCGAAGTCCGCGATGCGCTGGAAGGGCGAGTGCCCCGCTGGTGGCTGCCCGACGAGATCTTTCGCATCGACAGCATGCCACTCGCCATCACCGGGAAGATCGACAAGCAGCGATTGCGCCAACTCTACGCCGGCTGATATAATGTTGATTTACTATTTAATGAATGTATTAACGAGTCGTGGATCGAGCTGATCCGGATAAAAAGCATCGCCAGACGATGCAGATTTTTGGGAGGGTATGATGAAAGCACTTTGCTTCGTGTCGGTTTCGGCATTCGCTTTGCTCCATTCGGGCAGCGCGCTTGCGCAGAATACGACCGATCCGGCAACGGCGGCGCGGCCTGCCGAGGCACCTGCCGCGACCGACGAGATCGTGGTGACCGCCGAACGTCGCAGCACCAGCCTCCAACGGACCGGCGTAGCTGCTACCGTGTTGAGTGGGGACGATCTGGTGCGCAAGAGCATCAACACCGTCGAACAGCTCCAGTTCGCGTCCCCATCGCTGACCGTGAACACGACCGGTCAGGGCAATAATTTCAACATTCGCGGTATCGGCAAAGGCGAGCCTGGCAGTGCGATCAGCGTCGGTGTCGTCACCTATCGCGATGGCGTCGCGACCCTGCCGGGCTATTTTCAGGGCGAACCTTATTACGACATCAGCAGCATCGAAGTCTTGCGTGGGCCGCAAGGGACCTTCGCGGGAGGCAACGCGACGGGCGGCGCGGTGTTTATCACCGAGAAGAACCCGGACCTTGAAGGCGTCAATGGCTATGCGCTGGCCCAATATGGCAATTACAACAACATCAAGCTGCAGGGCGCGGTCAACCTCCCGATCAGTGAAACGCTGGCGCTACGTGTGGCCGGCAACATGGATCGGCGCGACACCTTCTTCAAAGTGACCGGCCCGTGGACCGGCAACCCGGGTAACCGGCGCGACTATAGCGGGAGGGCCAGCCTGTTATGGCAGCCAAATGCAAACCTGCGCGTCCTGATCAAGGGCGACTATAACAACATCGAGTATGGCGGCATCCCTGGCAGTCGGGCCTATTTCGGCCCAGCGACCGCTCCGGTACGCAACACGGCCGACCCGCTGCAGGTCGAGCATGATGCCTTTCTGGCTGGGCGCGATGAATTCGGACGGATCGTCGGGAATATCTCCTACACGTTCGACAGCGGTCTGATCCTGCGGTCGATCAGCGGTTTCCAGCGCGGCACGACTCAGGTCAGCACCGACAATGACAACACCGCGACGCCCGGCACACCGGCGGCGCCGGCGAAACAGGGCAGCAATGATATCAGCGAAGAGATCTGGTCGCAGGAATTCAACATCGTCTCGCCCGACACCGGCCCCTTCACCTGGGTAGTGGGCGGCTTCTGGCAACACGACAAGATCACCATCCCCGAAGGCGGTCTTGTGGAAGACGTCACGCCCAACACGCTGTTTCCGATCCTGAATATCGATACCACGACAACCGGTACCAATCCCAAGACCGCGCTCGCTGCGTTCGGCCAGATCGGTTACCAGTTGAGCGATGCGCTGCAGGTCACGTTGGGTGCGCGTTGGTCGCGCACGACTTCGGCCAACCGCGCGCGGGCCAGCACGCCTCAAATCCCTTCGCTGGTGCTGACGCAAGATGATTTTACATCGGCCAAGCGCCTCAACGGCAAGGCTGCGATCAATTGGACGATTGATGCCAGCAACTTCGTCTATGCGTTTGTTGCGACCGGATCGAAAGCCGGGGGGCTGAACGGGCCCAATCTGTTCGGTGTCCCGCCATTTGCCTTCGATGCCGAGGACGTCACCGATTACGAACTGGGATGGAAAGGCACATTCCTGGACGGTCGCCTGCGCACCCAGCTGGGCGGCTATTACAATGTGTACAAGAAGTTCCAGGTCGGCATCGTCGACCCGCGCTCGCCGAACGTTTCGTCGATATACAATATGGCCGGCGACACCAAGCTGTACGGTATCGAGTTCTCCATGCAGGGCAACATCGACGCATTCAGTTTCGACTTCGCGACTGGGATTGCACGGACCGAACTCGGCACCTTCTTTGCGTCCGACCCGCGGCTTGGCGCGGCACCTGCCGGGTGCAATGTTGATAGCGGGCCGGCGACGGCGCGCTGCATCGCGATCGGGGGCCGCGACCAACCCTATGCGCCCAAACTGACACTGAGCGCCGGCGCGCAATATGCGATCCCTCTAGGCGGCGGCGCGACGCTCACGCCGCGCATCGACTATTCTCACACCGGTGCGGTCTGGGCGACCTTGTTCCAGAACGAAGCGTTGGGCGATCGACTGCCCGCGCGCGACATCCTGAACGCGCAGCTGACGCTGACGACCGGGGACTGGACGATTGGCGCCTATGCCACCAACCTGACCAACGAGCATTTTGTCGCGGCAATCAATGGCACCAAGCGGCTCGCCGGTGCGCCGCGCCAGTATGGCGTTCGCGCGAGCGTTTCTTTCTGAACCCAGAGGCGGAGAGCCAGCGCTGGTGGCTCCCCCATATCGGGCACCGAATACGAAACTCTCGTGTTCGGTGCCCGTTTTTTTTGTCTTGGTTGGCAGCCGGGCCCGACACGCCGCGCCCGTCAATGCCTCGCCAGTGCCAGTGATCGAGCGGGTCAGCCGGATTGCCGAGGTTCGCCGCGCCAAGAGCGCCGGATATTCGGGCAGGTGCCGATGCCTACCAAGGCAGACGCCAAGGCCAGTTTTATCGACTCTAAAAGAACGATGAGTGCGCCCGACGTCAGGTCGTAGCGCGGTTGCGCTCCGCCGCGCGGTCTTGACAGACACCTTCGAACCCAAAGGCGAGAAAACGCGCCATCCGAGCCTTGATCGCGCTGAAATCGTCGGACCGACACAGACCGCTGGACAACACATCAATTCGGCCTGTGCGGGCGAGCGTGTTCACCAGGGCGCCTGTAACGAAATGATAGCCCCAGAAAATATCCTCTTCCGGGCAGTCGGGCAACGCCTGCTTCAACAGGCCGATCATCTTAAGGACGACCGGATCGAAATGCGTGTCGAACAGTTTCGCGCCCCATTCCGGTGCCATCGCGACCTGCGCGCCGAGGGCCGCATAATTTCGCCAACCCTCGCCGCCCGTCATGTAGAGATCGAGATCGGTGTCCAGATAGGCGCGTAGCACGCCCTCCACCGTCGGCGGATCGCTTCGTCCTGCCATATAGTCGTCAAGCGCCACCGATCGTCGTTCTGCGGTAACACCCGCGCGACGCGCGAACACTGCGTCGAACATCGCTTTCTTGTCCGCGAAATAATAATGAAGCAGCGACGTGTGCACATTTGCCAGCAGGGCTACGTCCTTCAGTGTCACGCCGTATAATCCGCGTTGCCCGAAGAGATATTCCGCTGCGTCCAGAATCTGTGCAAGTGTCTCCTCGCGCTGTTCTGCTTTGGTTCGGCGGGGTGGCTTGCCTGTGGTCGTCATCAATTTTCCCGGCGTGGGCCGACGATGCCCTTCACCGGCGTGCCGTACGCTTTGTAAGCCTTGTGCAGATGCGCGACGACCTTTTCAAGGGTTGCCGTCAGCGGTGCTTCGTACCCTACCGCCTTGCCGCGACCAGCGCAAAGCTGTCATATGATCACTGTCGTAAAACAGGCCACAGTTTTCGAGATGATAGCTTCCCGCAAATATCCTCGTTCTGTCACTGAATTTGACTGCTTCCGCCAATTTCAAAGCAATCTCGAGCGGCCCCGGCGTTGCGCGCGGCGCCAGTCTGTTCGTGTATAATCCCGAGAAGGGGGCGGTCTAATCGGAAATAGGCATCGTCGGGACGCCAGGCTTCCCGTGTTCGAAACAGCGTCGGCCGCGCTAGCCGTGCGCCTGTTCAGTCGAACGACGCAAACGTCGGCGGCTGATCGCGAGATCATCTTGTCCTTATACCGATAGCGCGAAGAGGCCTGCCATGGACCAGCTTTGTACCATCGAGCGCAAGAGGTGCGGCATGGGTGGCGGCTGTGTTGTTCGCTTAGCGCTGGCGAAACGGTCATGACGGGCAGATTGCCGGAGCAGCGAAGAGCGCAAGCTGCAGGGGCAAGACCGTGCTACCTTCAGGGCGCGTGCCGATCAGTTTTGGTGGACTGCGCACGGTGACGCCAATCACGGCAAGTCGCAAAATTTCAAAAATTCGCCGCCTTGGTCCTATCGGGTCGGGAACGGGGCTAACACACTCCCGACGGAGTGGAATTGGCAGGAGAGCTTGATCGGCGATCGTTGCCCGATTCCGGTTTGACGGATCTTGCTATTGCTGGTCGGCAAGACACGGCCAGAGAAGATGTGAGCGGCGAATACTTAGGGAGAATCTCATGGACGACCTGGCTGAACTGCGAAGCAAGTCGCGCGAAATATTTCGCGACGCCTTGGTTTGGGACACGACATTTGGATGGCTGATGGGCAGCCCCCATCCCGAGACACTACCCCGTTTTCGTGCGGCCGGCTTCGATCATATCTCGCTTACGGTCGGGGTCGACCTGCTCGGACCGGAGATCGTGCTCAGGGAGATGGGCCCCGTCTATGCGATGTGTGCGCGGGAGCCCGATAAGTACGTTCTCGCTTCGGATGTTGCGTCGATCGATGCCGCCAAGAAGGCTGGCAAGCTCGCGCTGACTTTCAACCTTCAGGGCACTAATGGCGTCGCCGGCAATATCGAGATGGTGGAGATTTTTTATCGCCTCGGCGTCCGCTCTATGTTGCTGGCGTATAACAAAAAGAACCTGGTCGGCGATGGCTGCACCGAACGTACCGATGGCGGTCTCAGCCGTTTCGGTGTCAGCCTGGTGAAGGAAATGAATCGCGTCGGCATGCTCGTCGATGGCTCGCACTCCGGATATCGTACGACGATGGACGCGATGGAGGTGGCGGAGGCGCCGTTCATCTTCTCTCACTCAAGTGCCTACGCCGTCTTTCTGCACTACCGCAATATCAAGGACGACCAAATTCTGGCCTGCGCGAAGACCGGCGGCGTTATCGGCGTATGCGGGCTGTGGCACAAGACCTATGTGAGGAAAGCGAAGCCGCGCGTGCGCTGGTTGACCCACGCACAGGCCGAGCGTCTTCTCAAGGCGCTACCGGCGCACCAGCAGGACATGATGCTGTTCGCGCTCGCCACGGGCCTGCGGCAGGGAAATATCAAGCGGCTGACCTGGGAGCAGGTCGACCTTTCCCGCCGCATCGTTACGATCGGGCACGGCGAGACCAAGAATGACGAGGCGCTGGGCGTTCCGCTCAACGATCTTGCCGTCTCGGTTCTCAGGCGGCGCATGGGGGTCCAGCACGAACATGTGTTCACCTTCAAGGGCAGACCGCTCGGCCAGGTGAACACGAAGACATGGCGGGACGCGCTGGGGCGGGCAGGGATCACCGACTTTCGTTGGCACGATCTTCGCCACACCTGGGCGAGTTGGCTTCGGCAGAATGACGTGCCCACCTGGGCGCTTCAGGAGCTGGGCGGTTGGAAGTCCGAGACGATGGTGCGCCGCTACGCGCATATGTCGACGAAGCATCTGGCGCCCTATGCCGACCAGCTGACTTTCGAGGTCACACCCGAGAGTGGCGGACAACCGCCATTTGCGGTTTTGCCCGAAGGTCACAAAAAGGGTCACAGTGCGGGCCGCGCGCGGCTCAGGCTCGTGGCCTGTACCGACCTAAGTCATTGAAGTCTAAGGGTAAGAAATGGTGGACGCACTAGGGCTCGAACCTAGGACCCGCTGATTAAGAGTCAGCTGCTCTACCAACTGAGCTATGCGTCCACTGCCATTTTCAGGCGTGCCCTGCAGCGAAGAGTTGTCCTCTTTGCTGCGAAGCGAGCGGCCCGCTATCATGGCACTGTGGGGATGGCAATGCCCTCGACCGCTTTTCGGCAAAGTTTTTTCTCAATGAAAGCGCCGCGTGCCCGTTTTGCTGTCGTTTTCGATGGCGAGGATGATACCGACGCACGTCATGATCGTCAGCATCGACGAACCGCCATAGGAGAAAAGCGGGAGCGGAATGCCGACGACGGGGGCGAGGCCCATCACCATCATCAGATTGATCGCAATGTAGAAAAAGATCGTCATCGTCAGCCCCGCCGCGGTGAGTTGACCGAAGCGCGTCCGGGCGCGGAGCGCAACGCGTGTCGACCAGCGAAGCAGCAGGAAGAAGCCGAAGAGGAGCGCAAACCCGCCGAGCAGGCCCCATTCCTCGGCCATTGTGGCGAAGATGAAGTCGGTGTGCCCCTCAGGCAGATAATCGAGGTGGCTTTGCGACCCGTTGAGGAAACCCTTGCCGCCGATGCCGCCCGAACCGATCGCGATTTTCGATTGGCTGATATGATAGCCCGCGCCGAGCGGGTCGCTTTCGGGGTCAAGGAAGATCAGCACGCGTTTCTGCTGATAGTCGTGCAGAAACGAGAAGAGCACCGGCAGTGCCGCCGCACCGGCAGCCGCCGCGCTGCCGAACCACCAGAAGGGCAGGCCAGAGACGAACATCACCACGATGCCCCCGATGCAGATCGACAGCGCGGTGCCGAGATCGGGCTGCAACATGACGAGCGCCGCCGGCAGGCCGATCATCACCAGCGCCGGCCAGAGCGCAGTAAAGGTCCGCGTATTGCCAGGCGGCAGCTGCGCATAAAAGCGCGCGAGCGCGACGACGATCGTCACCTTCATCAATTCGGATGGCTGGAGGTTCATGAAGCCGAGGTTGAGCCATCGCTGGCTGCCCCCGCCGACGAAACCGAGCAATTCGACGGCGACCAGCAGCACTAGCACGCCGATATAGGCGATATAGGAGAAGTCTTCGAAGATGCGGATCGGAAAGCGGCCGATCACGAGCGCAACGCCGAGGAAGACGAGGAAACGCAAGCCCTGCTGTAAAGCCCACGGCGACCAGTTGCCGCCTGCGGCCGAATAAAGGACGAGCAGGCCGAAGCCGGTGATCCCGGCAAGGATCGCGATCAGTTTCCACGGAATGCGCTGGATGGCGGGCGGGACGGGGATCATTGCGGCACCCCGGGCTCGGGATCGCTCGCCGCGCCCGATTTCCATGCGGCATAGTCGCGGTCCATGCGTTCCTTGATCGTCCCGCCCCAGCCGGCCTCGAACGTCGTGAGCGCTTCCATCGCTTTTTCACGATCGAAGAGGAAGGTCATGAAATCCTTGGCTACCGGCGCCGCGGCGCGCGACCCGCCCATGCCATGCTCGATCACGACGGCCGTCGCGTATCGCGGATTGACGACCGGTGCGAAGCCCACGAACAGACCGTGATCGCGAAATTTCCACGTCCCGCTTTTGCCATTGCCCGTGCCGAGCCCGCGCACCTGTGCCGTGCCCGTTTTGCCCGCCATCGTGATGCCGTCGAGCGGCAGGCGGCTGCGTCCGGCGGTTCCGCCCGGGCCGTTGACAACGAGGTCCATGCCATGGCGCGCGGCTTCGAGAGCCTTGGCCGAAAAGGGCAGGGGTTCGTTCTTGAATTCGCGGTTGATCAGGCGCGGATAAAGCCGGCGACCCGATGCAATCCGCGCCGCCATCACGGCGAGCTGGAGCGGATTGACGCTGACATAACCCTGTCCGATGACTGCGTTCAGTGAGTCCGACGCCGACCATTGCTGGTCGTATTTTTTCATCTTCCACGCGCTGTCGGGGATCGTTCCGTAACGCTGGTTGCTCCCCGCGAGCTGAAACTCCTCGCCAAGGCCGAGCAGGCGCGCGGTGGGCGCCATCGCATCATAGCCGAGGCGGTGCGCGAGCCAATAGAAATAGCTGTTGCAGCTTTTCATGATCGCGGTGGGCATGTCGACGCTGCCATGCGTGCCGAGGCAGCGGAAAAAGCGGCTGCCGAGGCGATAGCCGCCGATGCAGGTGTGCCGCTCGCTCGGGTCGACACCATGTTCGACCGCGGCGATCGCCGCCATCGGCTTCAGTGTCGATCCCGGCGGATACAGGCCGCGCGTGGCCTTGTTGATCAGCGGTTGATGATCGTCGGCACGCAGCCATGCATATTCGGAGCTGCTGATACCGTCGGAAAAGCTGTTGGGGTCGAAACAGGGCATCGACACGAACGAAAGGATATCGCCGTTCTGGCAGTCGATGACGACCGCCGCGCCCGACTCGCGCCCCATGCGCCGCGCGACATAATCCTGCAGGTCGGCGTCGATCGTCAGGTGAACCGTTTTGCCCTGCGTATCGGGCTTTACGCCCAGCTCGCGGACGACCTTGCCGCGTGCTGTGACCTCGACCCGCTTGGCGCCGGGCTCGCCGCGGAGCATCGGCTGGAAATATTTCTCGAGCCCGTCCTTGCCGGTCCGGAAACCCGGCGTGATGTAGAGCGGATCCTTGACCTTCTGATATTCCTCGGCGGTCGGCGCGCCGACATAGCCGATCAGATGGCCGACAGCAGCGCCGGTCGGATAGTTGCGGGCAAAGCCGCGCTGCGGCGCAATGCCGGGCAATTCGGGCAGGCGGACAAGGATAGAGCTATATTCGGCCTCGGTCATATCCTCGGCCACCGCGACGGGCTGGAAACCCGACGCGGCTTTCAAGTCCCGGTTGATCCGTTCCATCGTATCGCCGTCGAGGCGCAGCAACGTCCGGAGCTGCCCGAGCACCAGTTCCTTGTTGTGCAAACGGTCGGGAATGATGTCGATGCGCAGGCTGACGCGGTTGTTCGCGAGCGCCTTGCCGTTGCGATCGACGATCCAGCCGCGGCGCGGAGGAACGAGCGTCAGGTTGACGCGGTTGCTTTCGGATTCAAGGACATAGCGGTCGTTATCGATGACCGAAATATAAGCCATACGCGCCGCCAGCGCGACGCCCACGGCCGCCTGCGCCCCGCCGACGACAAGCGCGCGGCGGGTGAAGACGATCCCTCTGAAGGCTTCGGTAATTGGGGGGAGTTTTTTGCGCGGCATCGGTAATTTATCGGCGTCTCAGGCGGAAATTGTCAAACTTGCCGGTCAGGCGCATGAACAAGGGGACGAGCAGTGCCGAAACCACGATCTGCGGCACCACGAGGCCGAGTACGCGCCCGGTCGCGGCATGCGGGTGAACGATCAGTGCCGCGAGCGACTGGATGATCGCGATCAGTAACGCTGCAATGGCCCAGTCGTGGAAGAAACCGCGCCAATAGATGCGCTGCGACGAATAATGGATCACGATGCTGGCGATCGTCCACAGGCCCACCGCGGTGCCGATGGGCTGACCGCTGAACAGATCGTCCCACAGGCCGAGCGGGAGCCCGATCCACACGGGCCACATTTCGGTGCGAAGCAATTGCCAGCACAGGAAGAAAAGCAGCCCGAGCGGCGGCAGCACCGGCGAGTTGGCGATCAGCGGCAGCATCAACGGCAGCGCCGACGCGAACATCACGCTCGCAATCGGGACGATCCGCATCCGCCACAGCGATGCCGGTTCGCCGAGGCGCGGGCCTTTCTGGTTCATGGCGCGCCGGTGGGGGCCGGGGGCGTAGCGGGGCCGGGCCGGCCATGCGCTTCGATATTGTCGGGGGTATAGGGACGCAGCACCGACACCGCATCGACCTTGCCCGGGTCGGCGAGCGGGCGTGCGAGGGCGCCATCGTCTTGCCGCCGCACGACGATCGCCACCGGGATGTTAGGCGGATAGAGCCCCCCGGTGCCCGAGGTCACGAGGATATCGCCCGGCTTGAAAGGATTGTTCGCGATGTTGAGCGTACGAATGTCGAGGTCGCCGTTTCCGCGACCATTGGCGAGCGCGGGTAGGCCGTCACGTGCGCGACGGACGGGGACGATATTGTCGACGTCGGTCAGCAGCAGAACCTGTGACACCGACGGCCCGGCGCTGAGCACGCGGCCGATCAGCCCGTCGGCACCGCGCACCGGCTGGCCCGCGGTGACACCCAGATTGCGCCCGATGCTCAGCAGCGCGATGCGCTTGCTGCTCGTCGAGGTCGAGGTCAGGAGATAGCCGTTGGCGAGCGCGGTCTTGTCAGTCTCCTGCAGCTTGAGCAGCCCCTTGAGCTGCCGGTTTTCTTCTTGCAGCGAGCTGGTCGCAACAAGTTCGCGGCGCGTGTCGGCAAGTTCCTTGCGCAGCCGTCGATTTTGCGTGCCCGCGCTGACATAGGCCCCGACTGTGTCGTCGATGCCCGAAATCGATCCGATGACCGACCGCGTCACGCGTGCGACGGGCGCGGAAATTTCCTGGCTCGCCACACGCAATTGGGCGAAACCGACGGGATCAACGACCGACAGGATCGCCAGCAGCAACCCGGCCACGGCCCCGGTCACCGCAATGACATAGGCCACGAACAGGCTGTATTGGGCCTTTCGGGATTGCCCCGGACGTCGATGTGCCGGGCGGACCATGGTTCAGAGTCGCCCTATCAGGCTTGCTGAAGCACGCCGCGGAAGGCGGGGTCTTCCATCGCGCGGCCGGTGCCGATCGCAACGCAGGTCAAAGGATCGTCGGCCACCGTCACCGGCAGTCCGGTTGCTTCCTTGAGCAGTTCGTCCAGTTCGGCGATCAGCGCGCCGCCGCCGGTCAGGACGATGCCTTGGTCGACGATGTCGGCAGCGAGTTCAGGCGCGGTATTTTCCAGCGCGATGCGCACGCCCTCGACGATCGTGCCGATCGGCTCGGACAAAGCTTCGGCGATCTGCGCCTGGTTGATCGAGATTTCCTTGGGCACGCCGTTCACGAGGTCGCGGCCCTTGATGTGGATCGTCAGCCCGACCCCGTCGGCGGGGATGCGCGCGATGCCGAAATCCTTCTTGATCCGCTCGGCGGTCGCTTCACCGATCAGCAGATTATGGTGGCGGCGGACATAGGAGACGATCGCTTCGTCCATCTTGTCGCCGCCCGCACGCACCGAGGTGGTGTAGGCGAGGCCGCGGAGCGACAGCACCGCAACTTCGGTCGTGCCGCCGCCGATGTCGACGACCATCGAACCGATCGGTTCGGTGACGGGCATGTCGGCGCCGATCGCGGCGGCCATTGGTTCCTCGATCAGCCACACTTCGCTGGCACCCGCATTCGAAGCGGCATCGCGGATCGCGCGGCGCTCGACGCTGGTCGAGCCCGAGGGAACGCAGATCACGATTTCGGGGCTGCGGAACGCGTTGGGCTTGCCACCATGGACCTTGGTGATGAAGTGCTTGATCATCTGTTCGGCGACGTCGATGTCGGCGATGACGCCGTAACGCAGCGGACGGATCGCCTCTATGCTGTCGGGGGTCTTGCCCATCATCAGCTTGGCGTCGTCGCCAACCGCCTTGACCCGCTTTATCCCGTTGATCGTCTCGACCGCAACGACCGAGGGTTCATTCAGAACGATGCCTTTGCCCCTGACATAAACCACCGTGTTGGCGGTGCCGAGGTCGATAGCCATGTCTTGGGAATTGAATTTGAACCAGCGGGAAAAGAAGGACATCGATACTGCTTCCTGTCATCGAAGCCGCGCCCCTGATGGGCGCGCCCCTATCGTGATTTTACCGTGCGCCCGGCCGGCGACAGCTACAATCAGGGGGAGATTCCGGCTCGTCCACAGGGGGTGGCTGGACAAAATGATCAGGGCTGTGCGGATGGGTCGCGATTTGCGTTCGACTGCGCTAGGAGAGCGGCCATGTCAATACGTCGCCTGCCGGAAAAGCTAGTAAATCGGATCGCAGCCGGTGAAGTGGTCGAAAGACCCGCCGCGGCGCTCAAGGAACTGGTTGAAAACGCCATCGATGCCGGTTCGACTCGCATTTCGGTGCGAATCGCCGAGGGCGGGATCGCGCGGCTGGAGGTCGAGGATGACGGCTGCGGCATGACCGCCGGCGACATGGCGCTCGCGCTTGAACGCCATGCAACCTCGAAGCTGCCGGACGACGCGATCGAGGATGTCACGACGCTGGGGTTTCGCGGCGAGGCGCTGCCTTCGATCGCCAGTGTCGCGCGGCTGACGCTCGAAAGCCGCGTGGCGGGCGGTGACGGCTGGCGGCGAGTCGTCGATAATGGCGCGGTGACGGCCGAAGGCCCTGCGGCGCTGGGCAAAGGGACCCGGGTCGTAGTCGAGGACCTGTTCGCGCGCGTCCCGGCGCGCCGCAAATTCCTGCGCGGCGGACGCAGCGAATATGCCGCGTGCATCGATGTCGTGAAACGGCTTGCAATGGCGCGGCCCGACGTCGGCTTTACCGTCGAGAATGACGGGCGCCGGGTGCTCGACGTGCAGGGCGGGCAGGACCAGCTGACGCGTGTCGCGGCGCTGACCCAGCGCGATCTCGCCGCGAACAGTATCGGGGTCGATATCGACCGAGGCGACGTGCATCTGGGCGGCGTGATCAGCCTGCCGACCTACAATCGCGGCATCGCCGACCATCAATATCTGTTCGTCAACGGCCGTCCGGTGAAGGACCGGCTGCTCGTCGGCGCGCTGCGCGGCGCTTATGCAGACCTGCTTGCGCGCGACCGTCATCCCGTGGTTGCCCTGTTCTTCGATGTGCCGACGAGCGAGGTTGATGTGAACGTCCACCCGGCGAAGACCGAGGTGCGCTTTCGCGATCCGCAGCTGATCCGTGGCATGATCGTCGGCGGCCTCCGCCGCGCGCTCGACGAACATGGATTCCGCAGTGTGCAGCGTCCGGCCGAGGCTGCGCTCGCGGCGTGGCAGCAGGAACCCGTCGCGCCGCAACCGCCGGTGCCCACCTTGTTCGCAGGCAATCCGTCGTACGCGCAAGTCCCGCCTGCCCATTGGGGGGATGGTGCGACAACGGCCTTGCTGCACGACCGCATCGTCGATTTCACGCCGCCGCGCGACGCGCTGCCGATGGGCCGCGCCGAACCTGCGACCGCGCCGGTGCCTGGAGCCGAGGCGCATCCGCTCGGCATCGCACGCGGGCAGATCGCAAAGACCTATATCGTTGCCGAAGCCGAAGACGGTCTCGTCATCGTCGACCAGCACGCCGCGCACGAAAGGCTGGTGCTCGAGCAGCTGCGTCGCGGCATGTCCGGGCAGGCGGTGCCGTCGCAAGGCTTGCTGCTGCCCGAAGTCGTCGAGCTCGACGAGCCCGCATGCGACCGGCTTGAGGCCGCGGCGCTGCAGCTTGCCGCGCTCGGGGTCGAACTCGAGCGCTTCGGTCCCGCCGCGGTGATGGTCCGCGCGACGCCGGCGATGCTCGGCGCGATCGATTGCCAGAAGCTCGTTACCGATATCGCCGACGATCTGGCGGGCTATGACGCGGCGCTGGGCCTGAATGAAAGACTGGAACTGGTCGCCGCGACGATGGCCTGCCACGGATCGGTGCGCGCCGGTCGCACGCTGAACGTCGCCGAAATGAATGCGCTATTGCGCACGATGGAGATCACGCCGCATTCGGGCCAGTGCAATCACGGGCGACCGACATGGGTGAAGCTGGCGATGGACGATGTCGAGAAATTGTTCGGGAGGAAATAGGATGGGGTTTCGGATCATTGCCATGTCGCTCGCGGCGGCCTTGCCCGCGGCAGCTTCCGCGGCTCCTGCTGCGCATTCCTGTCCGGCGGCACCCGTCCTGCCGCCCGAACTCGCAGACTGGGCACGGAACACGTCGAGCAAGACCATCTACGCCTATGGCGCCGACCTTGGCGCCGACTGGTCGCCGCTCGGCGCGGCGCGTACCGAATTGCGGCTGCACAAGTTTGAAAGCCTGCGCTATGGCATCGCGCCTGAACGCAAGCCCGATGTCTACAAATTCGGCGGGATGATTCCGATCGACGTGAAGAAGGCGGGGCGGCTTGTCGTTGCGCTCGATGCGGGCGCGTGGATCGATCTTGTGCGCGACGGCGCGGTGGTGAAATCGCTCACCCACGGACATGGCCCCGCTTGTTCGGGCATCCGCAAGATGGTCGAGTTCGACGTGACGCAGGGGCGCTATCAGCTTCAGATCATCAACGCGCCGACCGCGTCGATCCACGCGATGGCGGTGCTGCGCGACTGATCAGGGCAGGCGTTTCGTAAGCTCTCCCACGGCATCGCTCCGCAGCGGGGCGATCCCGATCAGCCGCATCAACAGCGGATAGACCTCGATATTGTCGACGATCCCGACGTCGCCCGACAGCCCGCTGTTATACGCGACGAACAGCGCCAGCATCTCGGGATCCTGATTGTCATAACCGTGTGCGCCGCCTTTCACGGGCCAGGTCGGCGGCCCGGCAAGGATCGTCCAGCCCGGCTCGGCAATGCAGATGATTGCCGCAACGCGCGGATTCTGGCCGTAATGCAGCCGCTTCGGCAACGCTTCGCGGCGGTTGCACGCCATATGATCGTGCGGCTTCAGCAACGCCCTGTAAACGCGATCGTCGGTGCCGGCGGCGGGTTCGATCGCGGCATAGGGGCCAGTCTCGACCGCGATGATGCTCTGCAGGTCGATCATGTCGGCGAGCTGGATCACGCGCGCCTCGTCGATCGCGCGCATGCCATGATCGGCGACGACCAGCATCTGCACCGGCTGCTGCATCGCAGAAAGGCCTGCGACCAGATCGCCGATGCGGGTGTCCACCTGCGCGATCGCCGCGTTCACTTCGGCACTGTCAGGGCCGAATTCGTGCCCCGCATCATCGACCGCCTCGAAATAGAGGGTGACGAAAGCGGGCCGGATATCCGCCGGGCGGCGCATCCAGTCGAATATGGTGTTGACGCGCTGGGCATAGCCGACATGTTCATCATAGCGCAGCCAGTCGGGCGGCCGGCTGTCGTGGATCGCAACCTCGCTCCCTGGCCAGAACATCGTCGCGCTGCGGACGCCAGCCTTGCCCGCCGTGACCCACGCCGGCTCGGCTTCGTCCCACCAGAAGGGATCGAGCGACTGTTTCGGATCGCCAAGGCTGAACTTCACGTTCGGGCGTCGCGGGTCGATCATATTGTTGCCGACGATGCCGTTGGTGTCGGGGCGCTTGCCGGTCACGATCGCATAATGATTGGGGAAGGTCTTGGTGGGGAAGGACGGACGCAACTTGCCATGCGC
Source organism: Sphingopyxis sp. (assembly GCA_051861185.1). Classification (GTDB taxonomy): domain Bacteria; phylum Pseudomonadota; class Alphaproteobacteria; order Sphingomonadales; family Sphingomonadaceae; genus Sphingopyxis. The sequence goes on along the minus strand of JBIMKQ010000001.1, from coordinate 539,064 downwards.
ACCCTCCGCCGCCAGCCGCGACAGGTTCGGCGTTATTCCGCGATCGAGATAGTCGGCCCGAAACCCGTCGATCGAGATCAATATAGTGACAGGCACCCGCGCGCTCTCGTCATGCGCTTGCACGGCGACGGGAAGCAGGAAAACGAGCAGCAGCGAGACAAAGCGTATCATGCAGGTTCCGCTAGGGGCGATCCATGACGGTCCGGCGACAGCTCAAGCCATCTTGATCCCGGCGACGCCATTTTCGACGACGCCCGTCGCGCGCTTCGACAGCGTATTGACCGGGGTCGTCACCTTGTCGACGACCATGAAATGCGTCTGCCACGCCTCGCGATTGACGTCGCAAACCATATAGCCGCGCTGGTCGTTCGCGAATTTGAGTTCGGGATTGAGCGCTAGGAAGGTGTCGGTGCCGTTGCGCTTGTCGCTGCCGTCGCCGCCGCTTGAAATCGAGGTGCCGACGAATTCGGCCCCGACTATCTTGTCCTTCGACACGAGATCGCCGCAGAAATTCTGATGCTCGTCGCCCGTCAGCACGACATTGTTCTTGAGCCCCGCCATGCGCGACAGGATGCGTTCGCGCGGCGCCTCATATCCCGCCCAGCTGTCCAGATTGACGATCTTCTTCGGCTCCTCTGCCTTGCGGCGGCGGTCGAGCGACATCATCGTGATCTGCTGGGCAAAGGCGTTCCACGTCGCGCCGCCCTTCGCCAGATTGCGGCCGAGCCACTCTTCCTGCGCCTTGCCGAGAACTTGCGTACTCTTGTCGAACACGCCCGGACACGCGGGCTTGAAGCCGTCGTCGCATGGCTGGTCGCTGCGATATTGCCGCGTGTCGAGCAACTGCATCGCCATCAGGTCGCCATAGCGAAACTCGCGGTTCATCGCGACCATCCCGCCGCGCGGCAACAACGCCTTGCGCACGGGCATATGTTCGTACCAGGCCTGCATCGCTGCCTGTTTCTTCAGCATGAAGACTTCGGGCGGCGCGGCTTCAGGATCGTTGACGTCGAGGTTCAGCTTCCAATTGTCGATGTCGGACACCCAGTCGTTGCGGATCTCGTGATCATCGAAGCTCGACAGAAAGGCGTGGACCGAACGCGCCGCCTGCAGATCGATGTCGCCGAGCTGCTGGGCATAGGCGGTACGAAAATCGCCGAGGTCGACGAGTGCGCGATGTGCATGCTTGCGCACCGGGCGCGTCGGCAGCCCGGTGTTGAACAGATATTCCTCGCTATATTCATAGATGAAGTCGCCATAATGATAGACGAAGGCAAGGTCTTCGCGCGCAAGGTGGCGATAGGCGCCGAAAAAGCCTGCCTCGAAATGCTGGCAGCCCGCGACGCCGAATTTCAGCGCGTCGGCTTTGGCGCCCGGCGCCGGCAGGGTGCGCGCGCGGCCGCGCAGGCTGCGCTCGCCGCCGGCGGTAAAGCGGTAATAATAGGGCCGGTCAGGCTGCAGCCCCGCGACCTCGACATGGACGCTGTGCGCCAGCTCGGGCCGCGCAAGCTCGGTACCCTTGACGACGACATCACGAAATCCGCCGTCGCTGGCGACCTCCCAATCGACCGGCACGTTGGTCAGCGGCATCCCGCCATGCGGCTCCATCGGCTCGGGGGCGATACGCGTCCAGATAACGAAGCCGTCGCTCGCCGGATCGCCCGCCGCAACGCCGAGGCTGAACGGGAACTCGCGAAAAATACCGCCCTCGGCGCGCAGGATAGCGGGGGCGGCAAGGCCGGCGAGAGTGGCCCCGGCAAGGAAGTGACGGCGGTTGAACATGGCTGGGCTCCGTGGGGCGATTCGAAGCCCCTGATAGCCCAGTCCCATGTTTCATCAATGACCGATGCGGCGGCGATTACAGCCACATCGACGTCATCCACAGCGCCATCGCGACCATCATCACATTTTCGGTCAGCGAAACGAAGCCGAGCGGCACCTTGCTGCTGCTGCCGCCGACGCACGCGCATTTGATGTCGCGCTTGTCGATATAGACCGCCTTGAACACCGACACGGCGCCGATGCCGCCGATGAAGAGCGCGACCGGGATCGAGAGCCAGTCGAACGCGTGCGCGGTCATCAATACGCCCGCAAGGCCCTCGGCAAAGGGATAGATGCTTGCATAGGGAACCCAGCGCTTGGCGAGCAGGTCATAGTTCAGGAACATCGTCGCGAATTTGTCGACGTCCTGCAATTTCAGAAGCGCGAGCACGATCATGCTGAACGAGATGAACCATTCGGCGGCACGAAGGGTGAAAGGCTCGCCATAGACCGAAAAGCTGGTGGCGAGCGCCATCAACCCGGTCATCGCAAACAGCGCGATGACAGGGGTGTAGCTTGTCGCGTCGGGGTCGGCGACCTTCAGCCCCAGATGGCGCCGCAGATCGTCGTGGCCGCCGATGCGCACCCCGTCGATAAAGGTCTGCGGCGTCGTCTTGACACCGTGTTCGGCCTTGAACGCATCGGTTTCGGCGCGGGTCGTCAGCCAGCGGTCGTCGACCGTAAACCCGCGGCTTTCGAGAAGGTGTTTCGATTTGAGGCCATAGGGGCAGGTGTGTCCCGGCATGACCATGCGATGGAGGGTTGCTTGCTTTGTCATGCACCCCATATGACATCCGTACCATAGTACGGAGTCAAGCGATGCAATTGACGATCGGGAAATTGGCTGCGGCGGGTGCTGTCGGGGTCGAAACGGTGCGCTATTACCAGCGCCGCGGATTGCTCGATACGCCCGCCCGCAGCGGGGGCGGCGGCTGGGGCGGGGGGATTCGCCGTTACGACGCTGGCGACGTCAGGCGCCTGAAATTTATCCGCTCGGCGCAGGCGTCGGGCTTCACGCTCGACGAGATTTCCGAACTGCTGGCGCTGGAGGCCAGCGATGATCGCGTGCGTGTCCGCACCCTCGCACGCCAGCGGATCGACGTGCTCGACGAAAAGATCGCGCAGATGACCACAACGCGCGCCGCCCTCGCACGCCTCGCCGACCAGTGTGCGGCGAGCGACAAAGGGCCGTGCCCGATTTTGACAGCATTCGAGCCATAGGGGCTGTCGAACCTTCCGGGAATGGCCGCTAACGACCAATTGCGGACTCTCCGGCCAACGACGCCATTTCAAGATGCCATTTCAAAACCGCGCTTGGCCGAGGGCCCGAGATCAGCTCCTCTCGCGTTGAGATGTAATGAGACCACATACTTCATCGAAGCGCGTGAGATCTTTTGATTCAAGCCAGCGCGTCCGGATAGAATCAGCGAGCGGCTTGATCAATGTCGAGTACGGCAAGACGCCTTTACCTGGGACGTCAATCACGCTCTCTCGGAAAACTTTTTCCATCCTGGGAATGGTAAAAGCGGCGTAGCCGCTCAACATTGCGTAAGCACGCGCCTCGCAGAGAGAAAACTGAAGTCTCTTATCTTCTTTCTTATAGTCGTAATTCACGAACAGAAAAATTTTTTCTATTCTCCTTTCCGAATATTCATACACCAGGCGACAAATTTCTCTTCTATCTTCAGTTGCATATTTCAGTTCTTCGTCAACATTCGATTGAATCCATTTGGAATTTCTCTGTTCGAACTCCTCCCTTCTCAAGGGTATTATGTTGAGATATCCTTGGTAGGATGGGTCGTAGCCACCCTCGTTCAGCACCAAAAGATGCCGAGGGTAATCCAGATATTTGAAATCCTCGAGATAAAGTCGTTCGCGCACGAAACTTGGAACGGCCGCTTCGTTCAGCTTTCCGCGATAGTTGATTCTGAGCTCGAACGGCCGGGACCGGTCAACAACATTATATGTTTCGGAAAGATATTTCCCCTGAACGAACGAGCGATCGGCGTTGGCTCGCAGCCGAAGCGGACGATAAAGATCGTTCGGAGATGTGAATATCAATGAAAGAAGCGCGGCGTCTTCATTGTTCAGCTTGGCCCGCGCATTCCAATCACACGCGTCGGTTTCTTCGGCAGCCATGTTGGACGATGAGCATGCCATTAGCACAAAAATGGCAAAGCCTGCGCTCGCCTGTCTATTCTTTGTCGACATTTCGACTGTCTATCTTGTTGGCGTGCTGATGAAAGAGGAAATGTCCGCTTCCCACCCCAAAGCTGACCCATCGCTGCTCAAAACAGCTTTCCTACATTATTTCCACATGCCAGCATTCGACTGGCTCTTTGAACACATCAAGCCTCTGATCCTCTGCCTAACGCGACAGAGGAGACATTTGCGACGCGCACATGTGTCGCCGCAAAGCCGCAAAAGACACAATTCGGACGCGCGCATGCGGGGCTTTTGCGGTTTTAGTCGCCGGCCGTCTTTGCAATGACGAAGCGGATCAGCTGTGCAGGAAGTGCATCACGTCGCCGTCGTGGACGATATAGGCCTTGCCTTCGGCGCGTAGCTTGCCGGCTTCTCGCGCGCGCGCTTCGCCGCCCAGCGCGACATAATCGTCATAGGCGATCGTTTCGGCGCGGATGAAACCCTTCTGGAAATCGCTGTGGATTTCGCCTGCCGCTTCGGGGGCGGTGGCGCCGGTGTGGACGGTCCATGCGCGCGCCTCCTGCGGCCCGACGGTGAAAAAGGTGATCAGGTGGAGCAGCTCGTATCCGGCGCGGATGACGCGGGCGAGGCCTGTTTCGTGAAGGCCCATTTCTTCGAGGAACTCGAGCCGGTCGGCCATGTCCATCGTCACCAGCTCGCTTTCGATCGCCGCCGAAACGACGACCGCCTGCGCGCCTTCGGCGGCGGCTTTGGCGAACACTTTTTCCGAAAAGGCGTTGCCGTTCGCGGCGCTGCCTTCATCGACGTTGCAGACATATAGGACGGGCTTCGAGGTCAGGAGCTGCGCGGTGCGCAGCACGCGGGCTTCTTCCTCGTCCTTGGGTTGGGTCAGCCGCGCGGGCTTGCCTTCGCGCAGCAGGTCGAGCGCCTGCCCGAGTACCGAGGCGGCGATCTTCGCTTCCTTGTCGCCCTGTGCCGCCTTTTTGGTAAAGGCGGGGACGCGCTTCTCGAGGCTTTCGAGATCGGACAGCAGCAGCTCCGTCTCGACCGTCTCGGCGTCGGCGACGGGATCGACCTTGTTCTCGACATGCTGGATGTCGTCATCCTCGAAGCAGCGCAGCACATGGACGATCGCGTCGACTTCGCGGATGTTGCCGAGGAACTGGTTGCCCAGCCCTTCGCCCTTCGACGCGCCGCGCACGAGGCCCGCAATGTCGACGAAGGCGAGCTGCGTCGCGATGATCTTTTTGCTGGTCGCGATGGCCGCCAGCTTTTCCAGCCGCGCGTCAGGCACCGCGACATTGCCGATGTTCGGCTCGATCGTGCAGAAAGGATAGTTTGCCGCTTGCGCCGCCGCGGTTTCGGTCAGCGCATTGAACAGGGTGGACTTGCCGACGTTGGGCAGGCCGACGATCCCGCATTTAAAACCCATAAAAACTCCGTGAGGTTCGGCGCGCTGTTGAATGAGGCGCCGCTGTTGCAGCGCCCCTAGCGCCAAGTCGTCGCCGACGCCAGTCCTTGCCGCCGCGCTTTGCCGTTGCGTCCGGTTCAGACTTGCGCCTTTATCGCATCCGCCATGACGAAACCCCGCTTCCTTCTCGCCGCCGGCATCCTTCTGACTGTTGCTGCAACCGCCGCTGTCGCCGCGCAGAGCCGCTTCGAAGAGGGCGTTTTTGCCGAACTCAACCGCTTTCGCAGCGACCCCGCCGCCTATGCCGAATATCTGCGCGACTATCGCCCCCGCTTCGAGGGCAAGCTCCTTGTCAGCAACGACGACAGCGAGATCGACATCATGACGCGCGAGGGTGTCGCCGCCGTCGACGAGGCGATCCGCGACCTTCGTCGCGAAAAGCCGCTCGTCGAACTCGAATGGAGCGACGCGCTGGCACGCGCCGCCGCCGACCATGTCGCGGTCCAGTCGCGATCTGGTGCGGTGGGTCACTACACAAGGGGTAGTGGTCCCGGCGAACGGATGAAGGCGCGGGGCGGCGGGCCCTATGTCAACGAAGTGATCACCTATGGCCACCATAGCCCAGAGGGCGTCGTCGACCAGCTATTGATCGACGATGGCGTCCCGGATCGTGGGCATCGCCACAGCCTGCTCCGTCCCGAGCATCGCTTTGCAGGGGTCGCGTGCGGGCGGCACCCGGTGCACCGGACGATGTGCGTTACGTTGATGTCGCAGACGCGCGACGGCTCACCTCCGCTACCTCCGCAAAGAAAAGCGCCCTGACAGGAATAACTTGCGCCGTGACTTCGGTGACATGACATTCCTCTGATGCTGCCGCCCGCCTCCGACGTGAAGGCGGGCGGCGCGCTGAATCAGGCGCCTACCGGCTGGGCGTCGGTCCGCCGTACGACGATCGTCGACGAGCGCGGCTTCTCGCCTGCGATCGGCCAGTTCCCGGTCGGATGCTGGATATTGACGAAGAAGGTCTTGAGGTCGGGGGTGTAAGCTAGCCCCGTGATCTCGCAGCCGAGCGGGCCGACAAGGAAGCGCTTCGACTGCTTGGTGACCTGGTCGATGTAGAACATCGCATTGTGACCAAAGGCCTGGTCGATCGTCGTGCCCGCAACACCCGAATTGCCGGGAACGCTGTGATCGGTCTGCACCCACATGCGCCCTTGCGGATCGATACGGATGCCATCGGGGCTGGAGAAGGTGTCGCCGTTGATATTCCCGGTCAGGTTGCTGCCGCCGGCCGCGAGCGTCGGGCTGCCGCCGAGCAGGAATACCTCCCAGCTGAACTTCAATGCCAGCGGTGAGTCGCCTTCTTCGCGGAATTTGACGATGTGCCCGTGCAGGTTGGTCACGCGCGGGTTCATCGGGTTGGTGACCCGGCGGCCACTATTGTTCGTCAGGGTAACGAAGATTGCCTTGTTGTCCGGCGCGACGGTGATCCACTCGGGGCGGTCCATCACCGTGCCGCCGGCGACGCGCGCGGCCGATTTGCAGTTGATCAGGACATCGGCCTGATTGTTGAAATTGACGACAACCGGCGTCGGAGGGGTCGTGCTCTGGCTCACATTGCCCGGGTCGGAGGCGCCGGCCGTCAGGCCATTCTGTCCGACGACCAGTGCGCGCCACTCGCCCGTGCCGTCGCCGTTGAAGCGCGCGACATAGAGCGTGCCATAGTCCAGCAGGTCGGCGTTCGCGGCGCGGTTCGACGCGCTGTACGCGCGGTCGGGGACGAATTTATAGATACAGCCCGGGGTTCCGTCATCGCCCATGTAAAAAGCGACGCGACGGTCGCTGTTGGCCATGAAGGCCGTGTTTTCGTGGTCGAAACGGCCCATCGCGGTGCGCTTCGTCGGCGGCGACAGCTCACGCATCGGATCAATCTCGATCACCCAGCCATAATCCGTCTCGGGCTGCGTCGGGTCGAGGTAATTGTCGGTCGATTCTTCGCAGGTGAGATAGGTGTCCCATGGCGTGCGGCCGCTCGAACAATTGTTCAGCATGCCTTTGATCGACCCCGACAGCAGGCCGGCAGCCGGACCGCCGACGCGATAGCTGCTGTTGCCGGTATAGCGGCGGTTATAGGTCGATCCCGCCTGGATTGCCCATTTGCCGTCGCTGCCCTTGGAAATCTCGACGACGCTGATGCCGACCGCCGACAGCGCGAGCGCCTTCTGGTCGGCCGTCGCCGTTGCCGCATTATAGGCACCCGCCATCAAAATGTTGAAGTCGGGCAGCTCGTGATTGATGGCCAACAGGCCGCGGTTGTTGGCATCGACGCCCGGGAAGGCGAAATATTCCATGCCGTCGTGATTGCCGCCAGCCCATTTCTCCGCGACCGCAGGGGTTGGGAAGCTGCCCGAATAAGCGGTGCCCGCTTCGACCGAATCACCTGCTTTAAGCAGAATATCGACTGTATAGCCGGCGGGTACCGTCACGGCGTCATTCTGGTTGGCAGCGACCGACGTGAAATTGACTGCAAAGCTGGCCGGGGGCGGGGTGGGGGTTGGCGTGGGAGTCGGCGTCGGGGCGGGAGGCAGCGTGACAGTCGGATCTCCGCTGGTGTCGTCACACGCCGCGAGCGCCATGGCGGGGAGAACCGAGAGCCCAAGCAGCCCGCCGCGCAGAAGCGAACGGCGCGTCGGATTTTCGGCGACGATCGCCTCCAGACTGTCCGGTGCGCAAATGTCGGTGGTTTCGCCGCGATAAGGCGCACGGAATTCGTCGGTAAGATGTGACATGCAGTCCCCCTGTTTTCGGTTGAGCCCCGGACTGGTTGTCCGGATGAGGTGGCGCACCGATTGCAGAGGGAGGTGTCAGCTCCATGGCTTCACCGTGTCAGGAAAACATGATTCTTGTTACGTTTGAGTGACATGGGCGCGGGCCCGGCGGAATCCATAACGCCGCGCGGGTCGGATTTTACCGGATGCTAACCATAAGCGGCTAGATTTCGCGCGGGAAGCAGGCCGGGTTCGCTCTGCACGGGAATTGGGGATCAGCCTTGCAAATGCCGATTGCGCGGAATTTCCCGTGGCGCTGGGGTCTGTGGTGGCTGCTGTTGCCCAACCTTGCGTTTATCGCGATGTGGCCGATCGGTGGCCCCCGCATGGCGGCTTCGATGACGATATGCGGCGTGATCGCCGTGCTGCTGTCGAGCTGGAGTCATCATCCCGCGCGCACCATCATCGCCATCGGTCTGTTTGCTTTCAACCTGATGGCCTACATCGCGCTGTCATTCAATCTGGACCTGACGGCGATGCTGGGTTCGATGCAATTTGCGGGCGAACTCGACCCCGTCCAGTCGCCCGAATATCTGATGGGCGCCGTTTTGCTGGCCGCATCCCTCGTAACGCTCGTTGTGCTCGGGCCGCGCATTCCGCCGCTCAAGACGCGCGATCATAAAATTCTGGCGCTTGGCCTCGTCGCCTTGCTGATCACCGTCGATATGGTCGCGACCGCCGGAACGCGCGGCTCCTATCTGATGAGTGCGCCGACCGGCGCGCCCGTCGATTCCGCGGTGATCCAGAACCGTATCGCGCCTTCACAGGTCAGGGCGCGCAATCTGGTGGTCATCATCGTCGAATCCTGGGGCGTGTCATCCGACCCGTTCGACCGGGCGTTGTCGGACCAGCTGTGGAACCCGGCTCGTTGGGGCGACCGCTATGAAGTGACGCGCGGACGCAGTCGCTACTATGGATCGACCACCAGCGCCGAGCTGCGCGAACTCTGCGCCGCGTGGGCGGATTTCCAGACCTATGATTTCGATCATGCCGATTGCCTGCCGCAAAAATTTCGGAACGCGGGCTTCCAGGTGGAGGCGTTGCACAGTTTCAACGGCATTTTCTTCAATCGCGCGCACTGGTATCCCAAGATCGGTTTTGAACGCGCGCTGTTCTCGAAAGAGCTTATCGCCATGGGCGCCGATCATTGCGGCAGCGTGTTTCCGGGTGCATGCGACAGCGACGTCCCGCGTCTGATCGGCCAGCGACTGCGCGAAGCGCCGGACCGGCGCAAATTTCTCTATTGGCTGACGCTCAACGGTCATATTCCGGTGCCGTCCGATCCGGAATTGGGCACCGACAATTGCCAGCTCGGCAATGCGACGTGGCGCGATCAATATCCGATGCTGTGCCGCAGCTTCGAGTTGCAGCGGCAGCTGTCCGACAGCATCACTGCAGAAATCATGAAGCCCGATTTTCCCGACACCGATATTCTGATCGTCGGCGACCATATGCCGCCCTATTTCCGGCGCGACCTGCGCGTGCGTTTCGACCATGGGCATGTGCCGTGGATCATGCTGCGCAGTCGCCGGGCGGCCAAAGCGGTTAAGCTACCGGCCGCCTGACAAGCTCCCCCATCTCAAGCGGTCGCGAGGGAGGCTAGCCAGCTTTCTAGTGCGCGCGGATTTCGCAGCCGAACGATGCGGCCCGAATATTCTTTGAGGTGTTGTTCGGTGCGAACGCGCGGACCGTAATTCCATGCCATAAGATAGAACAGGAAATCGAGATCGAAGCGTTCGGGGCACCCCTCGGTCATGTCGGGCCGGGTGCGCCCGCGATATTTCCAGATACGGCCAAGCAGGCGGCGGACGCAAAGGCGGATCGGAAAATCGAGATAGACGACCGTATCGGCGTGACGCAGCCGGACGTCCAGCGTGCCGCCGTAATTGCCATCGATCAGCCAGCGCTGGGTAGCGGTGATGGCGTCGAGTTTGGCACGCAACGCCTCTTTGCCGCCCTCGATCCAGCCGGGGCGCCAATTGAGCTGATCGATGTGGAAGACGGGAAGATCCAGCTTCTCGCCCAGTTTGGTCGAAAGCGTCGATTTGCCCGCGCCGCAGGGACCGATGACGAGCACGCGCTGCATGGCCTTCAGCCGTTCAGGCGCAGGGCAAGGTCGCTCTGGAACCGCACATCGTCGCCCTCGGCGAGCCATTTCGCTTCGGCCGCGATCGCGCCAAGCAGGTCGATCAGCGGTTCCATCTCGCTCTTGTGATAATTGCCGAGGACGTGGCCGGTCACGCGGTCCTTGTGTCCCGGATGGCCGATGCCGATCCGCACGCGGCGGAAATCCTCGCCGATATGCTGGATCATCGACCGGATACCATTGTGGCCCGCCGCGCCGCCACCCTGCTTGACCTTGACCTTCATCGGCACGAGGTCGAGCTCGTCGTAGAAAGCGGTGACGTCCTGCGGGGTCAATTTATAGAAATCGAGCGCGGCGCGAACGCTGCGGCCGCTTTCGTTCATGAAGGTGCCGGGTTTCAGCAGCAGGATACGCTGCGATCCGATGCGCCCGTCCTGAATCCATCCCTGGAATTTCTTGGCGGGGGCAGGAAAGTCGTGGACGTCTGCGATGACGTCGGCGGCCATGAAGCCGACATTGTGGCGGTGCATCGCATATTGGGGCCCGGGATTGCCGAGGCCGACCCAGAGCTGCATGCCATCCGCCTTTCGTGGAGGGCCCCTCCCGCGAGGGGAGGGGCCGCCCGAATAAGATCAGGCTTCTTCGGCGCCTTCGGCCGCTTCGCCTTCTTCGCTCGCCGTATCGCCGGCAGTCGACTTCATAGCCGACGGCGCAACGATCGTCGCGATGGTGAAGTCGCGATCGGTGATCGCGCTTTCGCTGCCCTTGGGCAGAGTGACGTTGCTGATGTGGATCGAATCGCCGACATCATAACCGGTAACGTCGATCTGGATGTCATCGGGCATCTTGTCGGAATCGCAGATCAGTTCCAGCTCGTGGCGAACGATGTTCAGCACGCCGCCGCGCTTCAGGCCCGGCGAGGCTTCTTCGTTGATGAACAGCACCGGGACCGCGACCGTGACCTTGGCATCCTTGCTGATGCGCAGGAAGTCGGCGTGGATCGGGCGATCCTTGACCGGGTGGAAAGCGACGTCCTTCGGCAGGGTACGCACCTTTTTGCCATCGACTTCGATCATCACGATCGAGTTCATGAAGTGACCCGTCATCAGCTGCTTCATCAGCAGCTTTTCTTCGACGTGGATCATCAGGGGTTCTTCTTTGCCGCCATAGACAACGGCGGGGACGCGGCCTTCACGACGCAGTTCACGCGAGGCTCCCTTGCCTCCCCGATCACGCGTCTCGGCCGACAGCACCAGCTGGTCGCTCATCATTTTTCTCCGAAACAGATTTCACAGTCCGCCACGCCTCCAGGGATGACCATGGACGGAAGCGAGGGCGCTTAGCGGCGGAATGCCCGAAATGCAAGCGCCAGCCCGCTATTGTACGCGGCGAACCTTCAGCCCCTCGGCTTCCAGCATTGCCGGTACGCCGTCGGTCCCGACCAGGTGTCCGGCTCCCACCGCCATCAGCACGGTTCCAGGCTGTTCCAGCCGCTTCCGTGCCCACGCGCTCCAGCGATGGTTGCGGTCGGTGACAATGGCCGCGCGCGCCGCCGGCACGGCATCGACATCTTCGTTGATGACTTTTTCCAGTGCCGCAACATCGCCGCGGCTCCAGGCCGAGGTCAAGGCATCGACCTCTTTGACAGCATCGTTTGATTTCTCCGCCGCACGGGTCAGGAGCTTGCGCTGCGTCGGCGGATCCAGAGTTTCGAACAGCATCAGTTGCTCTTGTGCGGTTTCCAGGCCGCCGATCGGCTTGCCTGCCGCTTCGAACGTTTCGGTGAGGCCCGTTTCGACGCCGTCGGCGGACGATAGTTCGGCGTTCTGCGCAACGCGCTGACCCATCAACACCATGACGGCCCAATCGTCGAAACGCTCGCCACCAAAATCGTCGCCGGTCGCCTCCAGCGCGCGGTACCGCGCCAGAGCGGTGCCCGAGAGCCGCGCATTGATTGCAAGCGGCGCGTCTCGCGGTGCGAGCTTTCCGAACACGCCGCCCGCCACCGCGAGTTCGGCCGGTGATAATTCCATCACCAGTTCGTCGGCGGCGCTTATCGCGTCCGCGACCTTGCCCGCGTCCCAATCTGTTCCGCGGGGCAGGGCGTGCATCGTACCGAGCATATAAATGCGTGTGTCGTCATCTTCGACAAGCCACATTGCAGGCCGCGCCTTTTGTTCCGGTTCGACGGTGCCGCATGCGGCGAGCAGCAACGGCAAAAGGGCCGCCGCAAAGCGGCGACCCCATTGTCCGGAAAGATGCGTTTCGAGTTTCAATATTTAACCCGCTTTACCGTCAGGCCCTGCGCTTTCAGATAATCCTGCACACTTTTTTCGCCCGCGAGATGGCCTGCGCCAACGGCGACAAACACCGTGCCAGGCTTATCCATTCGTGCTTTCAACTGGTCGGCCCAACGGGCGTTGCGATCCCATAGCAGCGTCTTGGCGAGTTCGGGGGTCGCCGCCATGCTTTCGTTCATCGTCACGGCAAGGCCGTCCGGATCGCCCTTCGCCCACAGCACGACCATCTTGTCGAGCTGCGGGCCAAGCTTGTCGAGATCCTTGACCACCGCGTTGAGGAAGGTCACCTGCTGCGTTTCGGGAAGCGCGTCGAAGAAGCCGAGCTGCTGGCTCAGCGTTTCAAGGCCCGCAACCGGCTTGCCCGCCTTTTTGGCATGCGCGGTCAGCAGCTTTTCCGCGCCCTGTTCGGGATCATATCCAAGCTTGGTCAGCGGCAGCACCGACAGGGTGATCGCCGGGAACCAGGGTTCGAAGATATCGAACTGGGCGGGCGGCAGCCCGACGCTTGCCATGGCCGCCTGATAGGCCTTGAGCTGATCGGCATCGAGGCGTGAAGACAGCGTCTTGCCGGTCTGGTCGATCGCGAGCGGCATCATCACCTTCGCCATCTCGGCCTGATCCTCGGGCATCACGATTTCGAGCATGAGTTCGTCGGACTTGTCGAACGCGGTTTTCACCGCTTCGTCGAACCAGCTGAGGCCGGGCTTCAGAACATGGACGGTGCCAAAGAGATAGATCGTCGTGTCCGCATCCTTGACGACCCACAGCGCCGGATCGGCATCGGTCGTCGCTGCAGCAGGCGCTGTGGCGGTTTCGGCGGCGGCGGGCGCTGCGCTCAGTGCAAAGGGAATGGCTGCACAAGTGGTGGCGAGCAACTTGAACCAGGTCTTCATGGAGAAATCACCTTTTATTTTCGGCGCTTATGGCCGGAATTGATGAAGAATGGGAGTAAAATATTCAGCGGAACTTGAGCCACAGCCAGACGATCGCGTTCACGATCATCGAAAACAGGAACAGCAGCATCGTGTCCGCGGGCGGGGCAAGGCCGGCCCGATTCAGGACCCACCAAACCGGGGCGGGAACGATGAATGCGTACCAGCCGGCAAGTCCCGCCCACAGCCATGCCCGCTCTTCATGATCGTCGATCGCGCGGTGATAGATGGTCATCGAAATCGCGAGCCCGACCGCCCAAAAAAGCGATGCGCCGATCGCGAAGCCAGCGCTGAGCGATCCATGGAATGCCGTTTCCAGGCCGTCGCGGCCCGCCGGCTGGTCGGCAACCATCCAGCCGCCGATGATCCCGCCGAGCACGGCGGCAAAGCCAAGCGCAAAACGGTAACGTCGCTGGCGCGGCGATGCGCGACGGCGCGCTTTGGATGGTTCGGCTTCAGTCATCAATATTTCCTTTATGGCCGTCATCGAAAATCTCCTCGATCGGCATTTCGAACAGCCGCGCCAGCTTGAAGGCGAGAGGAAGCGAGGGGTCGTATTTTCCCGTTTCGATCGCGTTCACCGCTTGCCGCGAGACATCGAGCCGATCGGCGAGTTCCGCCTGGCTCCAGTTCCGCATCGCGCGCAGCACTTTCAATTTATTGTTCATCGGCGCCTCGCCAGAATATCCATCCGAAGGATCACGGCCCTCCCATAGCGTATCAAAATGCCGGGGAAGGGAATTTTCGTCCGGGCCTTCGGAATGGTCGGGATTAGGGCGACAAGGTCGGATCGTCCTTCGCCAGACAAGTGGCTGGAGCGCCGCCCTATGGAGGGCGCTCCAGCCCAAGTCGCCAGCCGTCACCGGGGAGGCACGGCGCGAGCGAAGCTGTCGCTTACCTGTCTTACCGGGCGGCGTCGACCATCAGCAGTGCGAGCTGCGTGCCGCCTTGTGCGCGGGCGATCGCCTGCTTCGTCTGGGGTTCGACATTGGCGAGGGCGTTTGAAAGGCAGGCCGACCGGCGGACGCTTTCCGCGGCGCCGCGAAGGCCGGTGTGACAGACGCTGCGCGCGGCGCTCTTCAACCGGGTGTCGAGACGCTCGCGATCGGCCGCGTGGCTCAGGTTCAGATCGTCGATGCGGACTTCGACGGTGGGGTTTCCGGTTTCGGCAGCCATGGCGGGCGCCGCGGCAACAGTGAGCGAAAGGGCGAGGATCAGCGTGCGGGTCATCATGTCTATGTCTCCTTGGATCGACTGGGTTGGGTCATGTGAACCTGTCTTCATGTCAGGTATGCATGACTATATGTCGCGATTCGCTGACTGTGTCAATAACACCTTACAAAAAGTTTTGGAGACCTGACTAAAGCGCGCCTTTTCGTAGTCGAGCAGTCGGCGGGGAGCCTTGACCGTGCCGCCCTGCTGCGCCAATGCGACGACGATTTTTGCACCTGCGAAGGAATTGCGGCCGTGGCCGACGGGGCGGACAAGACACCACTCAGCTTTCAGGACATGATCCTGACGCTGCACGCCTATTGGGCGGCGCGCGGCTGCGCGATTTTACAGCCTTATGACATGCGCGTCGGGGCAGGGACATTTCACCCCTCGACGACGCTGCGCAGCCTCGGCCCCGAGCCGTGGAATGTCGCCTATGTCCAGCCGAGCCGCCGTCCGACCGACGGCCGCTATGGCGAGAATCCGAACCGGCTCCAGCATTATTACCAATATCAGGTCATTTTGAAGCCGTCGCCCGCCGACCTGCAGGAACAATATCTGGGCTCGCTGGCCGCGATCGGCATCGACCCGCTGCTTCACGACATCCGCTTCGTCGAGGATGACTGGGAATCGCCGACGCTCGGCGCATGGGGATTGGGCTGGGAAGTCTGGTGCGACGGGATGGAAGTCACCCAGTTCACCTATTTCCAGCAGATGGGCGGCTTCGACTGCAAGCCCGTCGCGGGCGAGCTCACCTACGGGCTCGAACGCCTCGCCATGTATATCCAGAATGTCGACAATGTGTACGACCTGCGCTTCTCCGATGCGGTCGGCGATGTCGCGGCGGTCAGCTATGGCGACGTCTTCCTCGAGAATGAAAAGCAGTTCTCGAAATGGAATTTCGAGGTCGCCGACACCGACACGCTGTTCGCGGGCTTCAAGGCCGCCGAGGCCGAATGCCAGCGCGCGATCGCCGCAAACGTCCCGCTCGCCGCCTATGATCAGGCGATCGAGGCGAGCCATTTGTTCAACCTGCTCCAGGCGCGCGGCGTGATCAGCGTGCAGGAACGCGCCAATTATATGGCGCGCGTCCGCGACCTCGCAAAGGGCAGCTGCAAGGCGTGGATCGACAGCCAGTCCGAACGCTGGACCGCAAAATATCCGGGGTGGACGCTGTGACCGATTTCCTTCTCGAACTGCGCTCGGAAGAAATTCCCGCCCGGATGCAGGCCGGCGCGCGCGCCGAACTCGAAAAGCAGTTCCGTGCGCAGCTCGCCACTGCGGGCCTCGAAGCTGGCGACCTCACCATCTGGTCGACCCCGCGCCGCCTCGCGCTGATCGCCAAGGGCTTGCCCGAAGCGACCGCCGCGGTCAGCGAAGAACTCAAAGGCCCGCGCAGCAGCGCGCCGCCGCAGGCGCTCGAAGGCTTCCTTCGCAAGACCGGCCTGACGCAGGATCAGCTCGAGGACCGCGACGGCGTGTATTTCGCCGTCATCGACAAGCCCGGTCGCGCAACCGCCGACGTGCTCGCCGAAGCGATCCCCGCGATCGTCCGCGCCTTCGCCTGGCCCAAGTCGATGCGCTGGGGCAAGGAGAGCGCGAGCAGCGAAAGTCTGCGCTGGGTGCGCCCGCTGTCGGGCATCGTCGCCATCTTCGGCGAAGAGCTTGTGCCATGTGAAGTTAGCGGGATTTCCGCCGGTTTTGCGACGCGCGGCCACCGCTTCCACTGCCCGGGAGAGATCACGATCGGCTCGGCATCGGATTATGCCGAAAAGCTCCGCGCCTGCCACGTCATCGTGGATCATGAGGAGCGGCAGGCAATCATCCGCGACGGCGCCGCGAAGGCCGCAGCCGACGCCGGGCTGGCGCTCGTCGAGGACGAGGGGTTGGTGATCGAGAATGCGGGGCTGACCGAATGGCCGGTGCCCTTGCTCGGCCGCTTCGACGAAGCGTTTCTGGAAGTGCCGCCCGAGGTCATTCAGCTGACGGCGCGCGTAAACCAGAAATATTTCGTCGTGAACGATGCGGCGGGCAAGCTCGCGAACGGCTTCGTCTGCACCGCGAACATCGCGGCGAACGACGGCGGCGCCGAGATTGTCGCGGGCAACCGCAAGGTGCTGGCAGCGCGTCTTTCGGATGCGCGCTTCTTCTGGGAACAGGATCGCAAGACCAAGCTGGAAGACCACGCCAAAAAGCTCGACCGCATCACCTTCCACGAAAAGCTCGGCACCGTCGCTGATAAGGTTGAGCGCGTCGCCAAGCTCGCCGAATGGCTGGCGAGCGAAGGCATCGTCCCGAACTGCGACCCCGGGCACGCGCGGCAGGCGGCGGAACTGGCGAAGGCCGATCTCGTCACCGAAATGGTCGGCGAATTCCCCGAACTGCAGGGCCTGATGGGCGGCTATTACGCCCGCGCCGAAGGCCTGCCCGATGCCGTCGCCGACGCGATCCGCGACCATTACAAGCCGGTCGGGCAGGGCGACGACGTGCCGACGGCGCCGGTGACGGTGGCTGTGGCATTGGCGGATAAGTTGGATACGCTCTCCAACTTCTTCGCCGAAGACATGAAGCCGACTGGGTCTAAGGATCCTTTCGCGCTTCGTCGCGCTGCGCTCGGAATTCTCGAATTGCTGAACGTCAACGCGATCCGCGCTCGGCTATTTGGTATCGTGAATCATACGGTGGGTCTGCGAAAGCAGCACAATCAGGTTATCGCGGACGAGGTGCTTCAATTTTTCATCGACCGCCTGAAGGTCCAGCAGCGCGAAGCCGGGGTTCGGCACGATTTGATCGACGCGGTGTTTGCGCTCGGCGGCGAAGACGATCTCGTTCGCCTGCTCGCCCGCGTAAAAGCACTGCAGGCGTTCATGGCAACCGAGGACGGGACGAACCTGCTCGCGGGCTACAAGCGCGCGGCAAATATCCTCAAACAGGCGGGCGAGGTCGGCGGCACCGCCCTCGCGGCGCCCCCGACCGAAGCAGACGCTGCCTTGCTCGCCGCCCTCGATGCCGCTGAACCTGCGGCCTCCGCCGCGGTCACGGACGAACGCTTCACCGACGCGATGGCCGCGCTCGCCAGCCTCCGCGCCCCGATCGACGCCTTTTTCGACGGCGTGATGGTCAACGACCCCGACGAAGCGGTCCGCGCCTACCGCCTTGGCCTGCTCGCGCGATTTACCGACGCGGTACATGGCGTCGCCGATTTCTCTAAGATCGAGGGCTGATTTCAAGATGTCGCAACGACGGACCCGCCGGTGAAGCAGGAGGTTCCCGTATGGCTGGGCGTCCTGTTTCCCGTGGCGTTCCTGTTCATGTGGGTCATGGTGTCCTTTGTCCTCTCTCGCTTCGGATGGGCGCGGATGGCAGAGCGGTTCCAATCCGACCGGCCAATCCCGAGTGGTGCCCGCCGCTTCCTTTGGCAGTCGATGAGCGTGGGGTCGAAATTCGGAAGCCCGGGCTATAATAATTGCATCAACGTCTGGATCGACGAACAGGCGCTCTATCTGCGGCCATCGTTGCCGTTCCGCGCATTCCACCCCTTACTTCGGATACACTGGCGGGACGTCGTATCGGTCGCCCCCCGGAAGGTGATGATTTTCAAGACGGTGGAACTGATTCCCAGGCATGGCGCGCCGTCGCTTGTCTTTTCGGGACGATCGGGGCGGGCGATCACCGAAAGGTGGCTATCGATCGGCGGAGGCAGCTAGCCGTGCATTCAATAAAGTAAATCTGAATCGACCTGTTCGACCAACCAACCTATTCCCCGCCCACCTCCTCCAAGGGGCAGCAGGAGCATGACATGACGACGATGGTGCATCTTTTCGGCGGCGACGCGACTACAGCTGAGCGGTCGAAAGAGTTGTTGGGCGGCAAGGGGTCGAACCTCGCCGAGATGGCCTCGATCGGCCTGCCGGTGCCCCCGGGCTTTACGATCACTACCGACGTCTGCACCGCCTATTATGCAAATGGCGAGCAATTCCCCGCGGGCCTGATCGAAGAGGTCGCCGCGGGCATCACGCATATCGAGGGCATCACCGGCAAGCAGTTTGGCGATCCGGCTGACCCGCTGCTCGTCTCGGTCCGCTCCGGCGCGCGCGTGTCGATGCCGGGGATGATGGACACCGTGCTCAACCTTGGGCTCAACGACCGCACCGTCGTCGGCCTGTCCGACGCATCGGGCGACCCGCGTTTTGCGTGGGATAGCTATCGCCGTTTCGTTCAGATGTACGCCGACGTCGTCATGGGCCTAGACCATGCGGAGTTCGAGGAAGCGTTGGAAATCGCCAAGGAAGACAGGGGCTTCTATCTCGACACCGAGATGTCGGCTGAAGACTGGCAGGCGCTGGTCAAGGAATATCAGGCGATCGTCGAGCGTGAAACCGGCGCGCCGTTCCCGCAGGAACCGAACGACCAGCTGTGGGGCGCGGTTGGCGCCGTGTTTGCGAGCTGGGAAAGCGATCGTGCGAAGGTCTATCGCCGCCTGAACTCCATCCCCGCCGAATGGGGCACCGCGGTCAATATCCAGGCGATGGTGTTCGGCAATATGGGCGACACCTCGGCGACCGGCGTCGCGTTCACCCGCGACCCCGCGACCGGCGAGCGTGCCTGGTACGGCGAATGGCTGATCAACGCGCAGGGCGAAGACGTCGTCGCGGGCATCCGCACGCCGCAGTACCTCACCAAGATCGCGCGCGAAAAGGCGGGTGCCAAGCCGGCATCGATGGAAGAAGCGATGCCCGAGACCTTCGAGGAACTCGGCCGCGTCTTCGACACGCTCGAAACCCATTATCGCGATATGCAGGACATCGAGTTCACCGTCGAACGCGGAACTTTGTGGATGCTGCAAACGCGTTCGGGCAAGCGCACCGCTAAGGCGGCTCTCAAGATCGCGGTCGAAATGGTCGCCGAAGGACTGATCACCGAGGAGGAGGCCGTTGGCCGCGTCGATCCGGGCGCACTCGACCAGCTGCTCCACCCGACGCTCGACCCGAAGGCATCGCGTGACGTGCTGACCAAGGGTCTTCCCGCAAGCCCCGGCGCGGCGTCGGGCAAGATCATGTTCACAGCCGATGGCGCTGAAAAGGCAGCCGAAATGGGCGAGGCCGTAATCCTCGTTCGCGTCGAAACCTCACCCGAAGACATTCACGGGATGCACGCCGCAAAGGGTATATTGACCGCGCGCGGCGGCATGACGTCACATGCGGCTGTTGTCGCACGTGGCATGGGTCGCCCTTGTGTCTCGGGTGCGGGCGGGCTGTCGATTGATGGCGCGGCGCGTATTCTGCGGGTCGGCGGACGCGAACTGCGCGAAGGCGATATATTGACCCTCGACGGCTCGACGGGCGAAGTCATGGCCGGCGAGGTTCCGACCCTGCTTCCCGAACTGGTCGGCGATTTCGGCACGCTGATGGTGTGGGCCGACAAGGTCCGCCGCATGAAGGTGCGCGCCAACGCCGAAACCCCGCAGGACGCCCAGGTTGCGCGCGATTTCGGTGCCGAGGGCATCGGCCTCTGCCGCACCGAGCATATGTTCTTCGACGCCGCCCGCATCACCGCGGTGCGCGAGATGATCCTGGCCGAAAATGAGGACGGCCGCCGTGCGGCGCTCGCCAAGCTGCTTCCCGAGCAACGCGGCGATTTTGCTGCGATCTTCGGCGTGATGGCGGGGCTTCCGGTTACCATCCGTCTGCTCGATCCGCCACTCCACGAATTCCTGCCGACGCGCGAAGAGGATTTCGCTGACGTTGCCGAGGCTGCGGGGGTCGGGATTGAGGCCTTGAAAGCGCGTGCGAACGAACTCCATGAATTCAACCCGATGCTCGGCCATCGTGGCTGCCGTCTCGGCGTGACCTACCCCGAAATCTACGAAATGCAGGCACGTGCGATCTTCGAGGCGGCGTGCGACGTCGCCGCCGAAACTGGCGCGGCGCCGATTCCCGAGGTGATGATCCCGCTCGTCGCGACGCGCCGCGAATTCGACCTGATGAAGGCGGTCGTCGACGCACAGGCCAAGGCTGTGTTCGCGGAAAAGGGTCGCGAGATCGCCTATCTTGTCGGCACGATGATTGAACTGCCGCGCGCCGCGCTGATGGCGGGCGAGATCGCCGAGACCGCCGAATTCTTCAGCTTCGGTACAAACGACCTGACGCAGACCACGATCGGCATCAGCCGCGACGACGCGGGCCGCTTCCTGACGCAATATGTCGACAAGGGTATTTTCCTGACCGACCCGTTCGTCAGTCTGGATGTCGAGGGTGTCGGGCAATTAATCGAGCTGGCGGCCGAGCGTGGTCGCAAGACACGTCCCAACGTCAAGCTCGGCATTTGCGGCGAACATGGCGGCGACGCACCGAGCATCCACTTCTGTGAAAAGACGGGTCTCGACTATGTCAGCGCCTCGCCTTACCGTGTCCCCATCGCCCGGCTCGCGGCCGCTCAGGCTGCGCTGAAAAAGGGCAAATAACGGGGCGAAAACGGGGAGGGCGCGCATGAAGAGCTGGCACCGCTATGCGATCACATTGGTGGGCGGGATAGCGGCGGGGCTCGGCGCGGCCTGGTGGATCACCGGCGGCGGTCTCAGCGACGGTGCGATCGTCAACGGTCCATGGACGACGTCTCTCGGCTTCGGCACGAAGGCCACAGACCCGATCACCCGCGCCGCGGTGGCGCGCGCCGGGCTCCTCGCGCTGCCGGCGACGGAAACCGTCTATTGGTCGGCGAAGACCGACGCGGGGGGCGCGAAGCTCGACGGCAATTGCCGCTATAGCCTGTCGGGTGCGCCGCTCGATGCGCGGTGGTGGAGCGTCACCATCTATGACGAGGCGGGCTATCTTGTCGCGAACCCTGCGAACATCTGGTCGGTGAACGGCGCGAATGTCGCGCTCGATGCCAAGGGCGAGTGGCGCGTCACAATTGCGCCGGCGAAGCCTGTAGCGGGCGCCTGGCTTCCCGGAACGAAGGGGCAGCCCTTTCATCTGACGTTGCGAATGTACAACCCCGGCAAGGGTTTCCGCGCCGATCCTGCGAAGGCGGTGCTGCCGCGAATCGTGAAGGAGGGTTGCTGAGATGCGCAACTGGCTCGGTCCGCTCCTTCTAGGCGTTCTGGTCGCCGCGGGCACCGCCTACGCCTCCATTTGGGCGATCCCTTATGGTCTGATGAATGTCGCAATCGACCGGTTGGCGCAGGGCGGTACCAATACGATGTCCTACGGCAATCTCGCGACACCGGAACGCCAGCCGGTCGTGCGGCCGAGCCCCGATCTGGCTTATTCGAGCTGCCCCTATGATCTGTCGGCAGGGCCGATCGCGATCGATGTTGCGCCGGTGTCGGACCGTTATACATCGCTCAGCATCTTCGACGCCGCGACCGACGTGATTTTCGTGCGCAACGATGTCGAAGCAGGCGCGAAGCCA
This sequence comes from Sphingopyxis sp., assembly GCA_051861185.1. Taxonomy (GTDB): domain Bacteria; phylum Pseudomonadota; class Alphaproteobacteria; order Sphingomonadales; family Sphingomonadaceae; genus Sphingopyxis. Next base: position 516,895 of record JBIMKQ010000001.1, on the reverse strand, counting down.
TTTCGAATCATCGTCGCACGCGACGGACAGGCTGTGCCGAAGGGCGCCGAGATCGTGCGCACGAACCATGATCATGGCATCGCGTTGATCCGTCTTTTGCTGAAAGACCCCGCGGAAATTGGCGCGCTGGACGTGGTACGCCGACAATCGTCGTGCGCCACGGTCACAAAGCTGAAATAGGGGGTTGCGCGCCCGCGCGACGCCCCTTAAAGGCGCCTCTCCACGCACCCGTAGCTCAGCTGGATAGAGCATCAGACTACGAATCTGAGGGTCGGGCGTTCGAATCGCTCCGGGTGCACCATTTCCTTAAATGGCTAGTTGGAAATGCTAGGGCTTCGGGCCCGATGCATTTTTGCGCGTACATGCACGCTACATTTGCGACATTCACCGCGTCGAAATTGGCTGCGATTTACGTGAGCGCGCCGAGCCCCAACAAGCTGGCGCCTACCAAGCAGCCCAAGCTAGCCAGTGGAGCTATCACGCCTGCGATCGGCCAACATAATTAGGCAGCGATGAGTGACTTCACAGCGAGGTCGGCTTCATGCTCCCGCGCTTTCGCAAGCTCGTAGCGGGCATGCATGCGCAGCAGCGTCTCAGCGTTCACGCCGAACGCATACTCGAAGCGGATGGCCATATCGGCAGTCAGGGTGGTGCGACCATTGAGCACGGCGCTGACCGTCTGGCGGCTGACGCCGAACGCTTTGGTAAGCTCATTGATCGACACGCCGTTGGCCTCGACGATCTCAGTCTTCAGCCACTCGCCGGCATGGATCGCGAAAGAAGGGTGAACCTTGATACCCATCAGTGATAGTCCTCCAAATTCAGGTCGACGATCGAACCTTCGTCGTCGATCGAGAATGTCATCCGCCAGTTGCGAGTGACGGTCATGGCCCATGTGCCGGTCCGGTCACCCGTCAGGGGACGAAGGCCATAGTTGGGCGGCGTTCCGAGTTCGTCGACCGTCTCGGCCGCGATAATGAAGTTGATCATCTTGAACAGCCGGTCGACCAAATCACCGGGCAGACCCTTCGGCCTGCCCGTCTCTACGAACCGCCGAAGCGCCTTGTCCTTGATGCTCTCGATCTCCACGAATGGAAAGTGTCACTTTACACGCGGATGTCAAGGCCCGCTTTACATGGGTGCCTGGGACTGGCGGAAAACGGCGGGTCCTTGGCGCGCTCTTCCTTCGTGAGTTGGGCGACGATGTCCGAGTTCGACATTCCCCGCTTGAAGAGATCGATCGCTTCGGCGAAACGACCGGCCACGGCGGGGTGCGCCGACAACTGCGCCAGACGGGCTTCGGCACAGGCGTGACACCGCTTGTAGGCGGCGACAGCTTCCGGGCCCAGCGCCGCGACATCGGCCGGAATGGCAATTTCAACCGGCTTCGGCGGCGCGCTGGTTGCGGGCTTCGCCTGCCATGTTGGCGCGACGCTGAGCGCGGTTACAAAATCGAAATGAGTCATCTGCGACATCGAAGCCTATCCGCTGACCGCCTCCTAGACGTCTATCCTTCCATCCCATATCGGCCGTAGTAACCGGTCAGTTGCCGCGCGACGGGTCCTGATCTCGAATAGCCATCAATGGTCGGGCGAGACGTTCGAAGCCCTCGTCGCCTTGCACGCACTCGGCACCGAACTGGGCCGACCACTTCTCCAGCTTCTCGATCGCGCGCTGGGCGTCGGCAGTGATGAAAATGTAGCCGTCACCGGTCCCGGCTCGGCCATCACCATGATTATGCGCTCTTTGTTGCTCAGGCTCATACCTCCTGCTCGCGTGGCAATTTATCCGCGCGAGCAGGGGCGTCGAGTCAAACAACATCCAAAACCGGAGGCGTCGTGATTACTGGTGCTTGCTGGCGATGATCGGCTCGGCCGTAAAGACGTTGATGATCTGGCCGGGCGTCATCGTCGCTGATTTGCCAGTGATGATTGCAGCGCCGAGTAGCGCGCCGGCGGTGTTGCCGCGGCCTTCCTGGCGGTGCATTCCCCGCAGCCGGTAAGTGGCCTGATTGACCCGTACTCGATCGAAAGACAGCTCGAACTTCGCTGATTTGCCGACGATGCCTTTACCCGTCCGCCAAGTGACGAGCGCTTCGACCGGCGAGCCACGAGGAATCAAGACGAGGCCCTGATATTCGACATCGTTGACGACGAGAAATTCACGCGTCGTGCCCTCCTTCATCTCCTTCGAAGTGATCTCGTTTGCCGGCGTGACCTGCACAAGCGTGTTGATCGGGAGGGTTACCGTTTTCGGCGCGTATGCGGCTACGGGAGCAGCAGGTTCTTGCGCATAAACAGGTGAGGCGACGGCGACGGCCGCGACTAGAGCGACGATGAACTTCATAACATTCTCCCCCCGGATCGCTAGATGCGACCCATCTGCTGTCCGCGATACAACCCATTCCTTATAGTTCCGTCAATCGGACGAAGAGGGCATTCCGGTGAAATCGCGGCGGCTGGTGCGGCCGAGAAACTTCCAAGTCACCGGGTGCGTTGCTCTATGACAATGAGCTTGACGATGACACTTCCTAACAACGCGCTCGTCTCGTCGCCGACGGCCGCAAGGCACTGTTCTTGCGCAATCAGGCGACGCACGCCTGCGCGCAAGATGGGTGAACTTCGCCCTCTTGCTTTTCGGCTTCGAGTGGTTGCAACCGGCAGGAGGTTGAATATCCCACTGTCAATGCACTCGCGATAACAGAGTCGGGATTGTCACCGACTGTAAATTGGTTGTTCGAGGGTTTGATTCCCTCTCGGGGTTGACTTCAGTTATTTTGCAATCAGCAAAAAGGCCGCGCCAGTGGAGAACGCGGCCTTTCCGGCATATGTCATGCAGTCCCTCAGCCAAACAGGGAATTATCGTGGACCGAAGCAGGCGCGATGCAGTAGGATATTCGTGGTCGGCGTCAAGGAGACATAGTTCATCCGGTACATATCCATCGGGGCGTCGTAGACAGGATCGCTCATGTAGGTACCGACCTGCGGTGCATCCTTCGGGCGGGGCTTCGACACGTCATGGTACGTGATGCCGACTCCAGACTCGAAGACTTCGAAAACAAGGTCGCGGTGGAGCGCCTCGGGCGGCGGCGCATCCGGCACCGGCGTTAGGGCAGGACGGCGCGGCAGCTCGAAGATGGAGCGCAGGGTATGCAGAATGTTCATGGCAGTTTTCCTTGAGTTGGCACGATCCTCCTCGACGATGCTCCGTCTAACGGAACTATCGTGCCGGATCGTGACGTGCATGGCACGATATGAACGTGCCACCTTGGCACGATGCAAAAACAGGGAAAAGCTGGCAGAAATCAGCCAAAGGGCTGGCGGAGCGGGTGGTTTTAGGAAACTAACCCTATGTATTTGATATATTTTTTCAAATACTTATCTACAAAATTCGGTCCCACACGGTGTTCCCCGCATGCCTGAAATCAAGATTCAGTCCGTATAACCGGTATGCCATAGCCGCCGATTCTTGTCGAACATTTTCTACGCTACGCCAACGCCCCCGCTCGATCAGCTCGAAAGTCTTCTAGACTTGGATGCGATCATTCGGGGAAGGAGGCAATTAATGACTGCCAATATTTAAAGCGTCATGGCGGGGGCTTAACGCTCCCGATATCGACCATCGCCTCAAATTTGCTTAAGGCCCAAAAGCTGACAACGGGTTCTCCTTTGGAACAGTCCCGCTACACGTCTCATATTCGATATCCTAAGCTGAATTCATGCACGCTCTCGGGTGGCCGTGCGCTTGACGCGCGGAGCGCCTACTCTGGTTGTTTAGCGATTACAGACTTCTGTTATCGAGGCCGTAAGCGCCCGCTCCGCGCGCCCAGATTAGCAGTAACGCGCCGAGGATCGCGATGTTCTTGAATAGAGGGCCAACATGCGAACTATCGGGGACGACGTGGATCGCGATCGTGACTGGTACTAACGTAACGAACAGCAGGAGTGCCGACGTTCGGGTCATCCATCCAAGCGCCAGTGTCAGCCCAGCAACGAGAAATATGCCGCCCGATAGCCAGAGCAGGATCGAGGGATCGCCGATCATGTCGACCGTGCCCGCCCAGGGCGATTCGGCCATCCGGTCCAGCATCATCTGGTGCTGACCAAAGTGGCCGAGGCCGCCGATGATGAAAATCAGGCTGATCAACACCCGAAATATAGGATCGATCCATTTCTTGGTGTTTGGTCCCGGCGTCAGCCGGTTCTCGATAGTCCTAAACATCTCTCTCTCCCCTCGGTTTAGCCGACCAGTTCTGCCCAGCTTTTCCACAGCATGTAGATGGCGACGATCATCACGAACGCGGCGAAGATGGTGTTGAGCCTCCCCTTGTGGGCGGAGAGAGCATTCGCTGCGCGCGTCCCGATCGCGCTGCCCGCGACCCCGCCCAGAATGAACATGCCGGCGAGCGGCCAGTTGACGAGGCCCGACACCGCGTAGTTTACCGACGTAGTCAGGCCGAAAGCGGTGACCGCGACCAGCGATGTCCCGATCGCGCGCAGGATCGGCATCGAGGTCGAAGCAACGAGGCCAGGCACGATGAGAAAGCCGCCGCCGATGCCGAAGAAGCCCGAAAAGGCGCCGGTCCCCAAGCCATAGCCGGCGACCTTGCCGACATTCTCGCGGCTGCACATGGCGCCTTCGATGCCTTCGTCGCCGCGCGACCGGAACATCAGGATCGCGACGACGATCATCAAAATGGCGAAGAGAAACAGGAGCTGGTGTCCGTCGATGCTTTTGCCGACGGTCGAACCGCCGAGCGCGCCCACGACGCCCGCGCCGGCATAGATGAAACCGCAGCGCCAGTTCACGGTTCCGGCGCGGCCATGGTTCCAGAGGCCGATCGCGGCATTCGCGGCCACGGCAAAGGCGCTGGTGCCGATGGCGACATGCGGTTCTTTCACGCCCACGAGATAGAGAAGCAGGGGAACCGCGAGGATCGACCCGCCGCCGCCGACGAGGCCGAGAACGAAACCGACGAGAACGCCCGAGACGCCGCCGAGCGCATAATGAAGCGTGTCCATCACATGCTTATCCGTTCGCCGCCATCATGTGCGGATTCACCATCCACTCGCGGCCCTTGAGCATGCCGTGCCAGTAAATCGGCGGCAGGATTGTGTCCTTGAGCAGCCAAGAGAGACGCGACGGCCGGGTGCCGTCGATCAGCCAGTTTGGGAAACTGGGGAGCAGCTTTCCGCCATAGCCGAATTCGGCGAGTATGATCTTGCCGCGCTCGACGGTGAGCGGACAGCTGCCATAGCCGTCATAGTCGGCGACGGGCGGCTTGCCCTTCAAGGCGGCCAGCACATTCACCGCAACGACCGGTGCCTGCTTGCGCGCCGCAGCCATCGTCTTGGCGTTCGAGGCAGAACAGGCATCGCCCAAGGCGAAGACATTGGCATATCGCACATGCTGCAAGGTCGCTTCGTCGACCTCGATAAAACCGCTGGCGGCCGCGAGCGGGCTGCTGCGGACAAAATCGGGTGCAACCTGCGGCGGCACGACATGGATCATGTCGAAGCTCTCCTCCACGCGCGTGACGGTATCGCCGCGTTTCTGTTCGAAGGTCGCGATCCTGGCGGGTCCGTCGATGGCAACCAGTTTGGATTCGAAGTTCAGATGCGCGTTGTAGCGATCGACATATTCCATCAGCGCGGGGACATAGACCGCAACGCCGAACAGCACCGCGCCGCTGTTGTGAAACTGGACGTCGATGTCCTTGAGGACGCCGCTGCGTTCCCAGACATTGCACGATAGATACATCGCTTTTTGCGGCGCACCGGCACATTTGATCGGCATCGGCGGCTGCGTGAACAACGCGCGGCCACCTTTGAAATCCTTGACGAGGCGATGGGTGTAGGGCGCCAGATCGTAGCGGTAGTTGGAAGTCACGCCATTCTTGCCGAGCGTATCGCTGAGGCCCGGAATGGCATCCCAGTCGAGCTTGATACCCGGACAGGCCACCAATACGCGGTAAGATACCGAACTGCCGTCATCGAGCAGCACCTGATTGTCGTCAGGAGCGAAGCCGGATGCCGACTTTTTGATCCAGTCCACCCCGCGCGGCATGACGGAGGTTTCGCTATGGCGCGTGAATTCCGCATCGAAGATGCCCGCGCCGACCATGGTCCAGCCCGGCTGATAATAATGGACCTCGGAGGGCTCGATGATGGCGATGGAAAGATTGCCGCTTCGCTTCAGAAGACTGGCCGCCGTCGCGATTCCCGCGCTGCCGCCGCCGACGATGACGATGTCATAAGCTGCCACCCCGCCGCGCGGTTGACGCTCGGCCGCCATGGCAGCCAGCTTTTCCGAGCGGCTGCCCGAACGGCAATAGGCAAGGACCGGTGACGGCAACTCGGCCAAGGCATTGGCCATGAGCATCGCGTCGGTCCCGGTCATCTGGCCCGAAACCACCGGGATATGCGCAAAGCCAATCTTATGCCGCTGCGCCGCCTCGGCAATCGCGGCCGCAGGCGGCTGCCCGGCTTCCTCGCCGTCGGGACGGTTGCAGATGATCGAGCGATAGCCGGCCGCCGCGATCGCCGCGACCTCGCCGGGCTGAATCTGCGGGCTGACACCAAGCTGCGAATTGATCGTTTTAATATCCATGTCTCGTCTCCGGTGGTGGCGTGCGGTCAGCGGCTGGTGAGGCGGTGCAGGATCATGCCTGCGCCCATGGCGGCGACCGCAACGATGGCCTGGCTGGGGGCGAGCGCGAGCCCGGCAATCGCAGGACCGGGGCAGAGGCCGCTGATCCCCCAGCCAATCCCGAAGATCACCGCGCCCGCGGCCAGCGGACCATCGATCCCGCGGGTGGGGGGAAGATCGAATGCATCGGCGAGGATCGGGCTCGCCATACGGCGCTGGATCGCCCAGGCGATCGCCATCGGAATGAGCGCGCCGCCCATGACGAACGCCAGCGTCGGATCCCACGCGCCGAACAGGTCGAGAAACGCACGGACGCGCTGGGGGTCGGCCATGCCCGACAGCGCGAGCCCGGCACCGAATATCGCGCCGGCCGCCAGCGCCGCAAGCAGGCGCTTCACAGCAGGCCGCCCGCGCGCATCAGCGCGACCGTGGCGATGCCGCTTGCCATGAACAGCAATGTCGCGGTGATCGAGCGCAGCGACAGCCGCGACATACCGCACACGCCATGGCCGCTGGTGCAGCCCGAGCCAAGCCGGGTGCCATAGCCGACGAACAGCCCGCCAAGGGCGATCGGCCAGATAGACGCGGGGTAGCGGATTTCGACGCCGCCAAGCAGCAAGGCCATCACAGCGGCACCCAGCGGCAGGCCAATAATGAAAGCGGCTGCCATGCCGCGCGGCGCGCTGCCGGTTCCGAGCCCGGTCGCGCGCGCGGCAAGACCGCTAACCCCGGCGATGCGGCCGTTGCCGAGCAGCATGATCGCGGCGCTGAGACCGATGAGCAAGCCGCCGAGCAAACCCTCGACCGGCATCGCGTGCGGAAAGGCGGCGATCATACCGCGTTCACGGGGATCTTGAGGTAGCGAATGCCATTGTCCTCGGGTGCCGGCATGTGGCCGGCGCGCATGTTGACCTGGATCGACGGCATGATCAGTCGCGGCATCGACAGCGCGATGTCGCGCGCCTCGCGCATCGCGACGAATTCATCCTCGGTCACGCCGTCATGGGCATGGACATTGTGGGCGCGTTCGTCGGCGACCGTGGTTTCCCAGATATAATTGTCACGGCCTTCGGGCAGATAGTCATGGCACATGAACAATCGCGTTTCGGGCGGCAGCTCGAGGATACGGCGCAGCGACTGGAAGAGCTGGCGCGCGTCGCCGCCCGGGAAATCGGCGCGCGCGGTGCCATAGTCGGGCATGAACATCGTATCGCCGACGAACACCGCGTCGCCGATCACATAGGCGTTGTCGGCGGGGGTGTGGCCGGGGACGTGCAGCACCGTGACCTCGATCTCGCCGATCTGGAAACGGTCGCCGTCTTTCCACAAATGGTCGAAGTCGGATCCGTCGCGCGCGAAATCGCTCCCCGCGTTGAACAGCTTGCCGAAGCTGTTTTGTACGGTGACGATATGCTCGCCAATCGCGATCTTGCCGCCGAGCTTTTCCTGGAGATGCGGCGCCGCCGACAGATGGTCGGCGTGGGCGTGGGTCTCCAGCAGCCAGTCGATGGCAAGGTCATGCTCCTTGACGAAGGCGATGATCTTGTCGGCCGAGGCAAAGCTCGTGCGCCCTGCCGCCGGATCATAGTCGAGCACGCTATCGATAATCGCGGCGCGCTTGGTCGCGGGATCGTGAACGACATAGGACACCGTATTGGTCGCATCGTCGAAGAAAGCCTTGATCGCCGCCGGCTTCGCCCGGGCCGCGATCACTTGGGCGCTGGCGTGGGCAATGGTCGAATCGGTCACTTTTGCCTCCATAAATTCATATTTACATAAATCATGTAATCTAATAGAATGTTTGCGTCAAGCCTATGACGGCGGCATGGATTTGCGGATGAAAGACTATGGCTATGAGTGAGACAATCGACACCGGCGAACGGCCGCTACGCATCGGGGAGACTGCGCCATCCTTCAGCGCGCGCTCGACCAAGGGGCCAGTGAAGCTCGCCGACTATCGCGGGCGGTGGCTGGTGTTCTTCTCGCACCCGGCCGATTTCACGCCGGTCTGCACGACCGAGTTTATCGCTTTCGCCAAACGGCAGGCCGACTTCGATGCGCTCGATTGCGCGCTGCTCGGATTGTCGGTCGATAGCCTTTATTCGCATCTGGCGTGGGTGCGGGCGATCGAGGCGCAGTTCGGCGTCGCGATCGATTTCCCGATCGTCGAAGATCCAAGCATGGCGGTCGGCCGCGCCTATGGCATGATCGATGCGGCGGCGGAGGACAGCTCGGCGGTGCGCGCGACCTATATCATCGACCCCGAGGGCATTGTTCGCGCGATCAATGTCTATCCGCACACGGTCGGCCGCTCGGTCGACGAAATATTGCGCACGGTTGCGGCGCTCCAGCGCACCGCCGACGGCAGCGTGCTGGCCCCCGAAGGCTGGCAACCGGGCCAGCCGCTGCTCGCCCCGGCGCCCGAGCGGATGATGGAAGGCGGCGACCTTGGCTGGTTCTGCCGCACCGTCGAGGCGTCATGACCGCGATTTACGAAGACCGCGCGCTGGCCGACAAGGCGGTCGAAAAGCTGCGCGTCTATGCCCAGCCGCAGCGGCTGATGATCCTCTCGTGCCTGCTGCGCGGTGGCCGGACCGTCGGCGAAATCGAAGCGGCGACCGGCATCGGGCAGCCGGCGCTCAGCCAGCAGCTCGCCGAATTGCGCCGCGCCGAGATGGTCGTCACGCGGCGCGCGGCGAAGCAGGTCCATTACGACCTGGCCGACGAGGGCGTCGGATTGTGCGTCCGCAGCATGGAAGCCATTTTCGCCGGTGCCGCGACGACCGGGGAATTGCTGGCAGCGGCGATCGGTGCGCAGGATACCCCGAGGAAACCTCATGGAAGTTTATCGGGCACCGCGGCTTTTGCACGCATTGAGTAAGTCGCCATTATAGGCGGTACGACTGCCGGGATCTTGGGGCATCGCAAACAAGCCGGTCCGATGTTGCGATCAGAAAGGGCGACCTAATCTACCTCGAACAATGGCATCGAACTGCGCGGCGCTATTGCGCGTGCTTGATCGGAAGTTCGCGATCGATGGTGGGTGTTGGCCAGCGTGCTATGTCCGGTCGGTGATCGCCGGATTGGAAACGCGGTTCGGCTCAGCCGACTACCGCGTTGCCGCTCGATCAAATTGCGGAGGCTTTCAGTGAGGACGAGCGTGGCGGCGCCCATCTTGACGATCTCGACCTCTCCCCTAGCGATAAGCAGATAGAGTGAGCTGCGACTGATCCCGGTGAACCGGCAAGCATCGGGAATGCGCATGCTGATTGGCTCGATCGCCAAGGGCGACGAAGGCGGCGGGGAAGACGGCAGAGCGGGCATAGACACCAACTTTCGTTGAGAGTGGTGACAGGATGGCCGAGAAAGAGAGGGCAGCCACCCCGTCGCATACGATTATCTGAAATTGCGTCGCAAGTTACCACCCGACGTTTCTTACCCAACGTAGCCGTTTCTACGACTGCAGCCCGTTTGCCGTTCGGTCGGACGTCGCCAGACCGTTGAGGATGCATCCGAATGTTTCGAGACGCGCGGCGATCCGACCTCCTCCTTACCGTTTGATGACTCGACAATAGGCGACTGACTACCTTTCCACCGGCCGTCATATGCCGTCTGAGAAACCAATATTTACAAGCGGCTGATCGGCGGCTCGCGATAAGTCCGTCCGCCATATTCGCGTCCGACGAGAGTACGATGCGCAGCCGCCAAACGTCGCAGAAAACCGTTCTTTTGCACCCACCGAGGCAGCGGTGTAGTCGGATCGCACCCTCGAAAAGTGGCAGAAAAGCGTTATGCACCCGTGCGTAGGGTGTGTGATTATAATATGTGGGGCCGATGCGAAGCATCGCGTCCCGGCAACATCGCGGTTTCAGGCAGCGTGTCAGACGGGCGCTGACCGGTGTCAACGATCGGTGGGAAGCCTCTCGCAAGAAATGCTAACCGCTCATGCTAGGAGTCAATGCGGCACCATCCCGATCTCCACGCCGGTTTTGTCATGCAACGCGAACTTATCGATAATATCAGCACTTGCGCGGTTATACCCCACGACCTCAACGCTTCGGCCTTCGCGCCTGAGCTTTGCGACGATTTTATCGAGCGCACCGACGCCTGAAATATCCCAGAAATGCGCTGCCGAGACATCGATAAGGATGTTGCTGACTTGATCCTCTGTTTGGAAAGCGCGCGTGAAGCGATCCACCGAAGCGAAGAAAATCTGCCCGGTGACTCGATAGGTTGCCGTTCTCCCATCTGCCGTGACGTCGCGCTCGACGCCAAACATGCTACGCACCTTCCCGGCAAAAAACACCCCCGACAGCAGCACGCCCGCCAAGACTCCCAGCGAAAGGTCATGCGTCGCCACGACGACAATCACGGTCGTCAGCATGACGATGGACGATGTCGGCGGATGACGGCGCAAATTGGGAATCGAATTCCAGCTGAACGTCCCGATCGACACCATGATCATCACGGCAACAAGCGCGGGCATCGGCACCTGACCGACGAAGGGGCCGAGAACTGCCAACAGGAACAAAAGGAATGCCCCTGCGGTGAAGGTCGATAAACGCCCCCGTCCGCCTGACGTCACGTTGATCACCGATTGCCCGATCATCGCGCAGCCGCCCATGCCGCCAAAGAAGGCCGCGACGATATTGGCTCCGCCCTGTCCGGCGCACTCGCGCTGCTTGTCGCTGTCCGTATCGGTCATGTCATCGACGATCTGCGCCGTGAGCAGACTTTCGAGCAGCCCGACTGCCGCCATGGTGAGCGAATAGGGCAGGATGATCTGAAGCGTTTCCCACGTCAGCGGCACATTCGGCAACGCGAAGGTCGGCAGCCCCTCGGGCAATTTGCCCATGTCGCCCACCGTATTGACCGGCAAGCCGAAACCGATGCTGATCGCCGACAGGATCAGGATTGCGACCAGCGGCGACGGCACCGCTTTGGTCAGGCGCGGTAACAGATAGATGATTGCCAGCCCGCCCGCGACCATCGCATAGGTTTCCCAGCCGACGTTGGTCAGCTGCGGCAACTGCGCCATGAAGATCAGGATGGCCAGTGCGTTGACGAAACCGGTAATCACCGACCGCGACACGAACTGCATCAACAGGTCGAGCCGGAGCAGCCCCGCGACGATCTGGATTAGCCCCATTAGTATGGTCGCCGCGAACAGATATTCGACGCCATGATCGCGCACCAGCGGGATCACCAGCACCGCGACCGCAGCCGTAGCGGCAGAGATCATGCCCGTGCGGCCGCCGGTAAAGGCAACGACCATCGCGATCGCGACCGACGCGTACAACCCGACGCGCGGATCGACCCCGGCGATGATCGAAAAGCCGATCGCTTCAGGAATCAGCGCCAGCGCGACGACGATCCCGGCGAGGATCTCGCGGCGCAGCGACGCGCCGTCGGTGAACCACTGTTGGCGATAGGAAGACAGGGAAACTGACATTGGAATTCCACAACAAGGCACATGGCGCCAGCTTGGGCGCGAACAGGATTTCATGTGTGATGTCGTCCGGCGGATCGGCGGCCGGAATAGCCACCCGGATTTGCACCGGGTCCATGCGAGTAGAGCGCGCCCTAGCTATTTGTCACTAGCAAGGCAAGCGAGGCAGAGGGAAGCAGAAAGAACAAACCTCAGAACTCGGCAATTCGCCGTTTACTGACGTTCGCTCCAGCGGCGAGCAGTGGCCCAATGCTTCCCATGAAGGAGGGGTGGCATTGGGAAATACTTCGAAAATCAGGGAGCCAAATAAGAGGGCAAGATAAAAGCCGTGCCAGCTTCGGGCACGCGATGGTCGGTTTTCTGCGGCTTTGAGCGTATGGCACGTCGCAAAATTGCCATACAGGGCGAGTGAACGCCGCGCGTAACCGCACAGTTTTCGTATGGCTTTGGGATAATTAGGGGTGGACCGATGCTTTGGCTTCGAGTTCGGCGATCCGCTCCGAGCAGATAGCGTGGACGGCGCGACCGAGTTCCTCGACGCAACCGCCGAGCCAGCTCAGTTCGTCCTCGGTGATACGGTAGTGTTTCGAATAGCGGGCCTTCACATAAGCCTCTTTCAGCTTCTCGAACCGCGCCCGATCCTCGCGACGCTCACGCGGCCAAGCGTCAACGAGACGCATGTCGATCCGCTCGGCCTGGGTCCGCAGGAAGGCAAGGTTATGGACGTGCGGGGTGTAGAAGGTGCTGACGAGAAGAACGGTATGGTACAAACGCTCAGCGGATTGATGAAGATCGAACGCGGCCTTTTTTAGGTCGCCGTCATCGACCGCGTGTTTGTAGCCACGATGAAAGCTTTGGGCGCTCGGCAGCCATTCCTCGAAATATTCTCGCGCCATCGCGAGCGCTTGCTCGAGCGTTTTCGGCTTTGGCGTGTGCAGTGGTTTCTCGTCAAACTCGTGCAGCGCGATTCCGTCTTTGGCGACGTCCATGAAGAAATATCGGCCATGCGCCAGTCCGTCGTTAACCTCTTGCAAGGTGTGGACGATGAAATTGACCGGCGTGTGGAGCGTCTTGTCGATCGCCAGCTCACGAATGAGCCGGTCGTCCAGCTTGCCCCAGAAATCGACCTTCTCGGTAAGCCGCTTGTCATTGACGATGATGAGAAGATCGAAGTCCGACCGATAACCTTTGGCGGTGTGCGGCTCATCGACCCAGCCGCCGCGCGCATAGCTGCCGTACAGGATGATTTTGTCGATCCGGCCCTTCTTCTTCCAGCCCATCGTGCCAAGTGCGATGGCATCCTCGAACTCTTCGAAGACGATGGCTTTCACGCGTTCGAGTTCGCGTTGCTTGTTGGCCGGAAGATGATCGAGGTCGGTTTTCATCGCTGGCGGCACCCTGTCGTCGCGGCGGCTGATTGGCAAGATCGAAGCGGCTTCATCGCCGCCAGAATTGCCACCGCCTGCGGTTCTTTCTATCGACCGTTTGCGCAATCACGCGCAGGCTGCGGATCATCGCCTGCTCGATCTCGTGGACGCTCACGCCATGCCGCTTGGCAAGCTGGCGATAGCTCAGCTCTTCCACCCGATGGCCGAGAAAGACCTGGCGGTCGAACTTGTCCAGTCGATCGACGGCGCGCTCGTAGAGGCGTAGCAGTTGGCGCCTGGCGCGGGTGAAGCGGTTCACCGCTTTTTCCCTTCGCAGAAGTTGGCCCAATCCTCCATCATCACGCGGCGCTTTTCGAGCAGATTGCCGCGGCGGTAGGCGGCCTCCGTCCTGTTCGCGACCGTGTGGGCGAGGGCTGCTTCGGCGACATCGCTTTGATGATCGGTTTCTTCGCTCACCCAATCGCGGAATGATGAACGGAATCCGTGCGCCGTAAACGGCTCCCCCAACTCTTTGACCAGCTTCGAAAGCGTCATGTCGGACAGCGCCCGGTTTCTGCGGATGCCGGGGAATACCAACTCGCAGCCCGCGATACGGAGCCGCGCGCAGCGCTGAACGATGCGGAGCGGGCGACGGCTGAGCGGGACGACATGCTCGCGGAAGGCCTTCATGCGATCCTTCGATAGCGTCCACAGGCCTTTCTCAAGGTCGAACTCATCCCAAGTCGCGCCGCGCACTTCGCCGGATCGTGCAGCAGTGAAGATCGCGAACTCCAGCGCCAGCCGACTGAAAGATTCCTTCTCGCGCAGCGTCTGGACGAACGCTGGCACGTCTTCATAGGGCATGGCGGCAAAATGATTGTCGCGGCGTGGCTGGCGCGGCAATCCCTTTGTGATCGCTCGCATGGGCGCTTCGGTGTCGCGGTAACCCGACGCATAAGCCCAATCGAGAACGGCGCCGACCCGCTGCCGCACGCGGCGTGCCGTCTCTGGCTTCTCAAGCCAGATTTCTTCAAGCAGGTCGCGGATCATCGGACCTGTGATCTGATCGACCCGGAACTTCCCGATGTGCGGGAAAGCGTAAAGCTCAAGCGTCCGGGTCCATTGCGCATGGTGCTTGCCGTTGCGCCACGTTTTCGAATGGACCTCGTAGACCCTCGCTGCCGCGTCCTTGAAGGTCGGCACCGCCTGCCGCTTGCGCCGTTCGAATTGCGGATCGATCCCCAACTCGATCTGGCTGCGAATTTCGCGTGCCAGCTCGCGCGCTTGCGCCAAGCTCACCTTCTGACAGCTACCCAGGCCGAAGTCGCGGCGGTTGCCGTGCTTCTGCACCCGGCACACCCAACTGCTTGTGCCTCCCGGCCGATCCAATCGGACGAGCCCGTCACCGTAGCTAACCCGGCTCGACTTGCCCTTGGACTTCGCAGCCTCGTTTTGAGCATTTTTCATCGTGGTAATCATAATTTTCCGTCCCACATTGGCAAAAATGTCGGGCTGGATCCTGTGGGACACACAGGGACCCGAATCGTCTCTCAAACCCGCAGCAAAGCTGGGATGTGAAAAACGGATCGGGAGAATGTGGGATTAGAACTTGGCGGAGCGGGTGGGATTCGAACCCACGATAGGCTTTTGACCTATACTCACTTTCCAGGCGAGCGCCTTCGACCACTCGGCCACCGCTCCGCATGCACTGGAACGGGCGCCCTAATCGCTTGGCGGGGCTTTCGCAAGCCGATTGGGCGTGGCAGACATCGGTCATGAAACATCTGCTCCTGATGGCCGTTGCGGCCGCGTCACTCATCCTTCCCGCTTCCGCCGAGGAGCCCGCACCGATCCCGTCGCCGGGAGAGATCGCCGCCGCCGCACCCGCAAGCGACTGGATCGCGATTGCGCCGTCGGACCTGCTCGTGATGGACCTCGCCCCGGATGCCAAGGGGAAGCCGCGCCGTGTCGTCATCCAGATGATGCCCGCGCCGTTTAGCCAAGATTGGATCCGCAATATCCGTAAACTCGCCGCCGCGCACTGGTGGGACGGCACCAGCATCAACCGGGTGCAGGACAATTATGTCGCGCAATGGGGCGATGCGACCGAGAAGAAGGCACTGCCGACGGGGCTCACGGTGACGCGCGAAGAGGCTTACACCGTCGGATTCAAGTCATTGGCAAGGCGGAGCATGCCAGGCAAATGGAACATCGAGCTGTCGCCGCTGGATGGAGCGTCGCAAGGCATATTGGTGGGCCCGGCCAAGGAGGGCGACGATGCCTATAGCTCTGGCAACCTGTTCTGGAAGGGCTGGCCGCTCGCATTAAAGGGCGATGTGAAGGACGATGGAATTTTCGTTTCCAAAATCGATGTATGGCCGGTCCATTGCTACGCCGCCGTCGGAGTAGGCCGAAATCTGTCGCCGGATGCGGGAAGCGGAGCCGAACTTTACACCGTCATCGGCCACGCGCCGCGTCATCTAGACCGCAATATTGCGGTTGTTGGCCGCGTGATCAGCGGAATCGAGCATCTGTCGAGCCTGCCGCGAGGAACGGGGGGGCTGGGCTTTTATGAGGATGCAGCAGAACGAGTAGGAATAACATCGATTCGCGTTGCCACCGAACTGCCCGTCGCCCAGCAGCCGCGCTTCGAATATCTTTCGACCGAGAGCGACGCTTTCGCGCGCTATGCCGAGGCGCGTGAAAACCGGCGCGATCCGTTCTTCATCAAACCTGCCGGCGGCGCGGACATCTGCAACATTCCAGTACCCGTCCGTCCGGTTGCCGCAAAGTAGCGGCGTGGAAGATTTCACCGTCACGACACCGCTTTGGCGCTGGCAATCGGCGACGGCCCCTGCGGCGTGGTTCTTCGTCACGATCGCCGGCGACGTGGCCGACGGCATCCGACTTGCGGCGATAGGCGGACAGTGGCTCGACGGACGTAAGGGATTTGGATCGGCGCGGGTCGAGGCGATGATCGGCGGGACATGTTGGAAAACATCCGTCTTTCCTCACAAGGAAAGCGGCGGTTGGCTATTGCCGGTGAAGGCCGCAGTTCGAAAGGCCGAGGAACTTTTCGAGGGCGACGACGTGACGGTAACGGTCAGTCTTTAGCCGGGATTTCAGCTTTGTTGTCGCGCGCCTGCGCTTTGCGTTTGCGTAAATTGTCACGCAACGCCTCGGCCAGACGGCGCTCGCGTTCGATGTCGGCGGGGGAAGGCAGCTTGCTCACGTAAAGAGCCATGCCCGCGAAATTGCCGCATCGTCAAGTCTCGCACCTTGACAGGCGAAGGACGCCCCGCCATAGGCCGCGCCTGCCCAGCAAACTTGCGTTTGCAGGCGCACCGGTTGCTGCTGTAGCTCAGTGGTAGAGCGCGTCATTGGTAATGACGAGGTCGACAGTTCAATCCTGTCCAGCAGCACCATTTCATCTATCCGGGAGAGCGGCCTTCTAGGCCGAGATCAAGCGACGTCTGTCGAGCCCATGTATCCGTGTTCCGGGGTCGATCGACCATTTTATCAGTGCAACTTTGTCATGGATTTGCCAGTTATTGAACTCAATCTGCGGCATCGCGTTCCCGCGAATTTTTGACAGTACCATGTATCGCGCTGTGGGATGGGAGCGCACCAGCTCAAGTCGGCGAAACTGAAGTGTTACATCTTCTCGCTTTAGATCGGTTGTGCGCCACAAAACTATGCGTGAAGCTTGGGGGGCGTCAACCGTTACGTCGATGATGGTGCGCCCTCCGTAACGGGCATGAGGACCGTAATCGTTGCCACTCGAGCCCATGTTTATAGCGCCGGAACTTGAAGGAAGGTCAACACCTGTCGTTTTAACTCTGCCGGTGATTAAGAAACTATGACCGTGCATTTCCGAAAAAAGCAGTGCGCTTTGGCCGCTCTTGCCAATAAATTCGCCATGAGCCTCGTTGTTATTCCCAGCAAGAACTACGCCATTGGTGAACACGCCTCGAAAGCTGCTAAATTCCGTGTTGCCATGAAAATTCGCTCCAGCAAGGCCACCCTTAGGGTCCGACGACGCCGTGCCTTCGAAGTGGATGTCTCGGTTCATTCCGACAAGTCCATCGGCGCCTTTGCCGCCGCCGCCGGTTGCGATCCCGTTGAAGTGTCCGCGAACCGCGCCGCGAAGGTGAATCGCTTGGCATGCGTCAATTGATACGCCATAACCGTCGAAGCGGTTTGACCGTTGAAACGCTCGCAATTCATGACCGGTCATCTCGAAGCAGTCGATGATATCAATAGCGGCGACACTGCCGCCCTCCGCTTGCAGATTGCTGATATCTGAATGATCTAGCCCGATGAATCGTGAAGCGAACTGGATATCGTCGGGCGCGATAACTCGAAGCAGTTTGCATCTTTGCAAAAAACCCGCGCCCGACCTCCGCCAGCAGGTGACATCGGAGGCTGGATAGCTGTCGCGGCATGCTTGCGTGACCTCGACCGTGCTACTATTGACGACACTCGCGACCCTGAATATCTCGCCTTTGCGGTAATAGGCGCGATAGCCATTTCCTGCGAAGTCCTCCGTACCTGAGAGCTGGAAGGCTTCCCCCGCGGCCATCTTGTGTGGCGCTTTGAAAGAAATGCGGCTGTCTCCAGATCTAAGGCTCCCTGAAAGTCGGGGAAGTGGACGTTTTGCGGGGGCTTGGATCTCCAAGCAGGCTCTTGGAAAGTAGGCAGGGTCTGCATCCCGGAAATCAAAGGTGACTTCGCCGCCGGCGATAATGCCGGGGGGAACGGTTATTGGACGCGAGATTCTGTAAATGCCCGAAAGCGGAGCTGAGTGGCCAGTAATCGCCATCTGCGCAAAAATATCGAGCAGTTCACCCGTCGAGTCATAGCGGCGTTCCCCGAGTGAAGCCGTCCTAGCGTCACCGCATTTGCCAAGAACTGATGCTGCAGCAAATCCGGTTGCGAGTTTCAGGGCTTTCCTTCTTCCGATTATCATGGGACCTGAATCTCTGCCACAGGATGAATAACCGCTCAATCTCAAACCATATCTATATTTTCGCCGCGAGCAACCAGTCGTGGAATAGCTTAACAGCCGGCTGGCGTAGCGCGCGGGGACGGCACACGAACCAATAGCTGTACGGACTGTCGACGTCGAAATCGAACAGGCGGATGAGGCGCGGGTCATGCGCATCATCGAAGTGATGGCCATGCATGAAAGCAACGCCGATCCCCTGCGCCGCGGCTTCGAGCATCAAGGGCCCCGAATCGAAATAATCGATCCCGGCCGGTTCCAGATAGGGCATGCCGATCGCCTTCTTCCACTCGGTGAAGGTCTCGGGCATCTCGCGGTGGAGCAGGATCGTCATCCGCTGCATCTGTTCGGGAACCGTGATCGCGCGATCACCGTCGGCCAGTGTCCGCGAAGCGATCGGGAACACCTTGTCCTGATCGAGCCGCGCCGCATAGAGCGCCGGATCGATCGATCGGGAGAGGGCGATCGCAGCGTCGATGCCTTCACCCAGACGCGCTTCGGCGTGCGACATGGTGTCGATGTCGATATGCAATTCGGGATGTTTGCGCCGCAGTTCGGGAAGGCGCGGAAACAGGCGTTGCTGCGCAAACAGCGGCAGGACGTTGAGGTGCAGGCGAAGCGATGCATCGGGACTGCCGACCTGGCCGATCACGGTGCGCAGTTCGTCAAGGATCGGCGACAATTGCTCATGCAATGTGCGCCCTGCTTCGGTCAGGCTGAGCCCGTGATGATGGCGGTTGAACAGCGGGCGCCCGACAGCATGCTCAAGCGTCTGGATGCGGCGCGACAGCGCAGGCATCGACAGGCCGAGTTCGATCGCCGCGGCCTTGACGGTGCCATGGCGGGCAACCTCCTGAAAGGCTTCCATGCTGCTAAGGGGAGGAAGGCGTGGCATATCGGTTGCCGATGATGACATGAGCTTGCGGGAGATTCTACAATTTTGTGCAGTGCGGCATAAATTGGCGCGGGCCGATTGCGATCAGGAGGGGTCGCAAATCGGGAACCACCTCCCTATCTTCGCATTCTGACCATTTTGCGGGAGACACGCTTTGGCCGATGCAGCGGTAAAAGAAAAACAGGTAAAACTGCAGGTTGCGAACTCTCGCGCCGAGGAAAGCGGTGGTGGTATCGCGCGCATTCCGCGCTCCGTCATGGCCGAACTCGGTGTCACCGAAGGCGACATCATCCAGATCAGCGGCAAGCGGCAAACCGCATCGCGCGTCGTGCTGCCCTATGCCGAAGACGAGGGGCTGGAAGTCATCCGCCTCGACGGGTTGCAGCGTGCCAATGCGGGCGCAGGTGCCGGCGATATGGTGGAACTGAGCCGTGTGGAAGCGCGTCCGGCAACGCGCGTGGTGTTTGCACCGGCGCAGGAAAATCTGCGTCTTCAAGGTTCGGCGAATGCTCTGAAGCGCAGCTTCTTTGGCCGTCCGGTGGTCGCAGGCGACACGGTTGCGACCGCGGGGCAACAGCGCCTGCCGTCGGGCGATATGCCGCCGCAGCTCCGCCAGATGCTCAACGCGCCCGCCTATGCGCTCGCCGAGGTGCGTCTTCTTGTCGTATCGGCGACCCCCAAGGGCGTCGTCTTCATCGACGAAAATACCGAAATCGAACTGCTTCCCGAATATCAGGAACCGCAGGACGCGCGCCGCACCGACGTCACCTATGACGATCTTGGTGGGCTTGGAGAGACGATCGATCAGCTTCGCGAGATGGTCGAACTGCCGCTCCGCTATCCCGAACTATTCCAGCGTCTCGGCGTCGATCCGCCGCGCGGGGTGCTGCTGCACGGCCCGCCGGGAACCGGCAAGACGCGGCTGGCGCGTGCGGTCGCCAACGAAAGCGATGCGCAATTCTTCCTGATCAACGGCCCTGAAATCATGGGCAGCGCCTACGGCGAGTCCGAAAAGCGTTTGCGCGATGTGTTCGAGGCCGCGGCAAAGGCGGCGCCGTCGATCCTGTTCATCGACGAAATCGATTCCATCGCGCCCAAGCGCGGGCAGGTGCAGGGCGAGGCCGAAAAGCGTCTTGTCGCGCAGCTTCTCACGCTGATGGACGGGCTTGAGCCGCGGCTCAACCTCGTCGTCATCGCGGCGACCAATCGTCCCGATGCGATCGACGAGGCACTGCGCCGTCCGGGCCGTTTCGACCGCGAGATCGTGATCGGCGTACCTGACGAGAGCGGTCGGCGCGAGATATTGGGCATCCACACGCGCGGTATGCCGCTCGCCGAAGACGTCGACCTTGCAGAGCTGGCGCGCACGACCTTCGGGTTCGTCGGCGCCGATATGGCGGCGCTCACGCGCGAAGCCGCCATCGAGGCCGTGCGGCGGATCATGCCGAAGCTCGACCTTGCCGAAGGCACGATTCCGGCCGATGTGCTCGAAGAGCTTCGCGTCACGCGCGAGGACTTCAACAACGCGCTAAAGCGCGTGCAGCCCTCCGCGATGCGCGAAGTGATGGTGCAGGCGCCCAAGACGCGCTGGAGCGACATTGGCGGGCTTGACGCCGCGCGCGAAAAGTTGATCGAAGGGATTGAACTGCCTCTGAAGAATCCCGAGGCTTTCCGACGGCTCGGCATTCGTCCAGCGAAGGGTTTCCTGCTCTACGGCCCGCCTGGAACCGGCAAGACCTTGCTGGCCAAGGCCGCAGCGCGCGAATCCGACGCCAATTTCATTTCGATCAAATCGTCGGACCTGCTGTCGAAATGGTATGGCGAGAGCGAGCAGCAGATTGCGCGACTTTTCGCGCGTGCGCGCGCTGTGGCACCGACGATCATCTTCATCGATGAGCTCGACAGTCTGGTGCCGGCACGCGGCAGCGGCACGTCTGGCGAGCCGCAAGTGACTGAGCGCGTCGTCAACACGATCCTCGCCGAGATGGACGGGATCGAGGAGATGCAGTCGGTTGTCGTTATCGGCGCCACCAACCGCCCGAACCTGATCGACCCGGCGTTGCTTCGTCCGGGCCGTCTGGACGAACTCATCTATGTTGCGGTCCCCGACAAGGAGGGCCGCCGCCGCATCCTCGAAATCCAGACCGGCAAGATGCCGCTCGCGAAAGATGTCGATCTGGCCGTTCTGGCTGAACGATCGGACCGCTTTACGGGTGCCGATCTGGAGGACCTGACACGTCGCGCCGGGCTTGCTGCGCTCAAGCGTTCGCTCGACAGCGAGACCGTGACGATGGACGATTTCGAGGCGGCGCTGAAGGACACCCGCGCCTCGGTAACCGAGGCGATGGAAAAGGATTATGAGAAGATCCAGGGCGAGATCAAACATGCCGCGATGAGTGTCGATCCGATAGGCTTTTTCGCGCCCGGCATGCTCAAGCCCGTTCGCGAGCGCAAGCACGACGATACGGCCGACTAAAGCTTCTGTTCCTTGGGCTGGTTCGGTTTCAGCGCCGACCAGCCCCACAGGACCAGCCAGCCGCAAAATCCGGCCATCAACCCGTAAGCAACCATCGGGTGCCAGTTATACAGCAGTACGCCCACCGCGGGCGATACGATATAGGCCGATCCGTTAATCGATGCGGTCATCCCCGCCACGCTGCCCTGATCACGGCGAGGCACCGATAGCGAGGCGCCCGCGGTGAAGCCTGGACGGAACAGTCCGAAGCCGAGCGAGGCGAGCGCGAAGCCGATGATGATGCCGTGGAAGTCGTAGGACAGGCCTATCATCACTGTGCCGACACCGCCAAGGCTGGCGCCGCACAGCACTGCAGTACGCGGCGACATCTTCAGCAGCGGAATCAAACCCCACTGCGAGAGCAGGGTCGCGAACGCGCCTGCCATCAGCACAATTCCGGTCATCGCCGCGCCCTCGTCGGGACGAAGGCGCAGATGCAGCCGGTCGAGGATCAGAAAGCCGATCACGCCAAGCACCATCGCTTGCGCCTGGCCGCCGAACAGCCCCGCCAGCAGCCAGGGGCGCACGCGCGTGTCGGTCCAGCGGAGGGGAGGGGCCGCAGCGGCCGACGGATCGACGATTTCGTCTTCGCTTTCGTCGCTCGCAGCTTCGGGTGAGCCCGCGGCGGTGGGGTAGGCGGCGATATTGCCGCGCGCGGCATAGCGGGGCACGTCGTCGGGCAGGCGCCAGCGCAGCATCAGCAGCACCACAAGGCCAATCAGTGCGAAGACGAGCAGAGGGCCTGCAAGCCCGACGATCGGCAGGATGAAAAAGGGCGCGATCGCGGGGCCGATGACCGTGCCCAACCCGAAGGACGACGAGACGAGCGAAAGCGCCTGCGTGCGTTGCTCCGGATCGGTGCGCGCGGCGACATAGGCCTGAACTGCGGGCGGCGACGCCGAGCCGAAGCCGCCGTAGAGGCTCCGAAAGACGGCGAAGATGATGAACGTGACCCCCGCGGCGAGATAGCCTTCCAGGCCGGCCCAGAGTGCGAGCCCGCAAAGCGCCATCGAAGACAGGAAGCCGACAACCCCCAGCGCCATCAGCGCTTTGCGCCCACGCTTGTCCGATTGCCGCGCCCAATGCGGCGCGGTGAGCACCCAGAGCAGGGCCGACCAGCTGAACGCCAGGCTGACCCAGACGTCGGGAATATGCAGTTTTGCGCCGATCGCGGGCAGAATTGACTGCATCGCGGTGTTGCCCGCGGCGGCGACCAGCATCACGGCAAACAAGACCGCCATGCGGTCCGAGGGGATGGAATGCGATGTCGTCGCCATGTTCGCCCCTCCTTGCCCGTGGTCGGTAACGCCGCCTCTCCCTACACGCGGGCGCCTGTCTGTCCAGAGTCAAGACAGACTCTTTCCTTGCGCCATCGCGCCGATTTTGCCACGCCTTTGCCAACCGCAACAACGCGAAAGCCATCATGACCAATCCGCGGGCGCAGGCCCAAGACAAGAAAGCTCCGCTGGGCCGCCGGCTTCGCGAGAGCCTCAAGCGCTTTTTCGGGCCGTGGGGCATGTTCGTCCGCGGCTTCATCAAGCATCCGGTCATGGTGGGATCGATTGTTCCGTCCTCACCGACGCTGATCCGCCACATGCTGCGGCCCGTCGACTGGAAGAACACCAAGCTGTTCGTCGAATATGGTCCTGGCGTCGGCACTTTCTGCCGACCCGTGCTCGAACGGATGGCCGGCGACGCGATGTTGATCGCGATCGACACGAACGAGGATTTTATCGACTATCTGCGCAAGGATATCCGGGACAGCCGCTTTGTTGCGGTCCACGGATCGGCCGCCGATGTCGAAGAGATCGTGCGCGCGCACGGGTTCGCGCATGCGGACTATGTGCTTTCCGGCCTGCCTTTCTCGACGCTGCCCGCCGGAGTCGGCCCGGCGATCGCTGCGGCCACACACCGCGTGCTTCGGCCAGGCGGCGCATTCCTCGTCTATCAGTTCCGCGCGCGGGCGCGCGATTTCCTCGCGGCACATTTCAATCGCATCGACAATGCGTTCGAATGGATGAACGTCCCGCCGTGCTTCCTGTTCTGGGGCTGGAAGGACTGAAGGTCCGCTCTCAGACTTCCGGGTCGGGATCGACGAGCCCGAAGTTGAGCTTTCGCGACACCGTATAATCGACCACCCCGACGACGAACCAGGCAAGCGTCCAGCGAAGACGCGTCAGCCAATTGCCACGCGCCTTGTGCGACTCCGGCGTGATCAGTTCACAGTCCGGTCGCAGCTGGCCTAGGAAGTTGCGCATCTTCTGGGCAAAAGCCGCATCGGCGATCCGCACCATCACCTCGACGTTCACGAACAGGCTGCGAACGTCGAAGTTGGCTGACCCGATATAGACGACATCGTCGATCACGATCAGCTTCATGTGCAATTTGCACGGTTGATATTCCCAGACTTCGGCGGTCTTGCGAAGCAGATAGCCATAGAGCAGGCGCGATGCGCCGATCGTTGCGGGGTTGTCCGACTTGCCGGCCATCACGAACCGGGCGCGGCCTTGCCGTGCAACGCGTCCCAGTCGGCGGAGCATGCCTTGGCCGGGCGAGAAATAGGCCATGGCCATGTCAAGTTGACGCGCGCCGTCGAGGTCGGCGCGTACCGCGCGCGCCCAAGGCGACAACCGCTGGGTCGGCCCGCCGACAAGCCACGACACCGCACCGCCTTCGATTGGCCATTCGCGGATCAGTCGGCGCAACATCAGAACTTTGCCATCGTCGTTGACGGTGTAGTCGTGGATTGCTGCAAACCACTGCGCCGCGCGCGCGATGGTCGGCCCTTTGACGATCATGCCGATATCGAGCCAGCAGTCGCCGCGCGGCGCGCTCAGATAATCGTCGGCGATGTTGAAGCCGCCAGTGACCGCTATATGATCGTCGATCAGGATCAGTTTCTGATGGTTGCGGATCAGATAGGTCGAACGCCAGCGACGCGAGAAAAAGGTGACGCTGCCACCCGCCGCCTGCAGCGGCTCGAACAGGCCGTCTGGGGTGTCACCTGATCCAAAGCTGTCGATGACAGCGCGTACGCGCACGCCGCGCTTTGCGGCGACCAACAACGCGTCGAGGATGCGCTTGCCCGCCGCGTCGCCCTCGAAAATATACATAATGATCTCGATGCTGTGCGCCGCGCCGTTGATCAGGTCGAGCAGGCGGACCAGCCGCTCACTGCCGTCGAAGATCAATTCCAGCCGGTGACCGGCTACGTCCGCCGTCAATCGTTCGGACAAGTCGACAGGGGTACAAGCTTCGGTCATCACCCGCTCATAGGCTCGCGTCGGAGGGTGCTGCAAGGTAGCGCTTCGATTGACATCGAACCGCCGGCCTGCTAGCGCGCAGCGCTTGCCGCCACGCCTCCAAAAAGGGCTGGCCTCTCCTATATCTAAGGAAACAACATGGCCCGCGTTACCGTCGAGGATTGCGTCGACAAAGTTCCCAACCGTTTTGACCTGGTTTTGTTGTCGGCGCATCGCGCCCGCGAGATTTCGGGCGGTTCGGAGCTGACCGTCGATCGCGACCGCGACAAGAACCCCGTCGTCGCACTGCGCGAAATCGCCGAACAGACCGTGCGTCCGAAGGAGTTGCAGGAAACGCTGGTCGTTTCGATGCAGAAGGTCGTTGTCGATGATGACGATACGCCCGATGAAATCAGCTCGATCAGCCGCTCGGCCGAAGCGCTTCGCCTGACCGCCGCTGCGCCGCCGCGCAGCCCTGCGGGCGGTGGCAGCGACTTCGAATAAGCGCGCACCAACCTGTCCGTCGCCAAAAGGGTCGCAGGAAACTGCGGCCCTTTTGTTATGGCAGTTGCGTGAGTTCGGCGATGCGGATGGCTTTCGACGCCAGCATAGGGTCGATGATCCGCTGAATGCGGTGCGCGCGCTGCGAGCCGACCGTAATATTGAACAAGCTGTTCGCGATCACGTCGGCGATCTGGACCCCGTCGCTGCGCTTGCTGTCGGCCAGCGATGCGCGGCCCCACTGGCCAAGCCCGGCCTGTATCTCTGCACGCACATGGCCCAGTATCTTGGGATCATAGCGCCCGTCGTCGATTACAACATCGGTACAGACTCCGCCCGTTTCGGGCAGCCAGCGGCCGATCGCCAGATTGAGGAGGGCAGCATAGAGCGCAAGATCACTGGGCAGGGTGCCGTCCGGATTCTGCGCAAGCTTGTCGCGCTCGGCGACTGCAACCCAAGCTCGCCCCCCGGCGCGGTCAAAAAGTTCGAGCAGATAGGCGCGTTCGACGATGCTGATACGGCTGCCTTTGAGCTCCCCGCGCAGCCCGGTAACGCTGCGAAAGCGTTCATGGATGTCTGCGGCGACTTTGGGCGTCATCATCACGGCCGAAAAGGTCATTACGCCGGTGTTGAGCCCGCCCGATTCATCGCAATAGATCGTCATCTAGCGGATCACCGCACACGCCCGAAGAAAGCGACCGACCGGCTTTGGCCCGGCGCGATGGCATCGGGCCACAACCAACGGACATGGGTGACGTCGGCGGCTGTCGCAGGCCGAGCCGCTGCGTCTTGGACGGGCACGGCCAGGCTTGCGAGTAAGCCGAATGTCTTGCCGCCGTCGATGGAAACGCTGAAATTCGCCGCGTCAGCGGTGTCGTCGAATAACAGACCCTCGGGGATCGGGTTGACCAGATTGATCCCAGCCGCCGGGGCGGTCCCATTGTTCGTGAAGGCGAGGGACACGCGGACGCGGTCGCCCGGAACGACGACGTCGGGCGTGACATAGGACTTTTTCGCAGCCTGGCCATCGCCGACAGGGATCAGTTTTTCGAGCTCGATCTTGCTCGTCAGCGCGCCGGTTCCCTGCGCCGCCGCCGGCTGCGTGACGGCAGCAAGAACGACCGCCAAGGTCAGGGCATTCCACGCTTTGCCGATCATCGCTGTCTCCTTTGGTCCTGTGCGCACCTTTGGCGCATCAGGCCGGGCAGGGATAGCGTTTCTTCATCAGCGCATCGAACGCCGAATAAACGCTGACCGACTTGCGCGTCGAGACGGGGTAGCTGCGGAGGTGAGAGAGCCATTGGTCGGGGCTCAGGCTTCCCGATTCGGGCGGACAGCTC
The DNA here is from genome assembly GCA_051861185.1 of Sphingopyxis sp. Taxonomy (GTDB): domain Bacteria; phylum Pseudomonadota; class Alphaproteobacteria; order Sphingomonadales; family Sphingomonadaceae; genus Sphingopyxis. The sequence continues at coordinate 489,933 of JBIMKQ010000001.1, read as the reverse complement.
GTCGTCTTGCGGCCCGCGCGCCGCTCAGCGTCGATCCGAGCCTTATAGCGTTTCCCCGCGGCGACTACTTCGCCCTTGAGCTGATTTCCCTGAGGGGTCGCGAGTGCGAGCGGGCCAAGCCGCTCCAGCGACGTCGCGCGCGCGAGGAAGGCGGCAACGCTCATGTCGCCGGGCGCCATGGCGCAGAGAAAGGGAGCGGCGAGCAGGGCAGGCAAGAGACGTGCATATGTCCGTTTGGTCATATGTCGCAACTTGCCCTCACCCAATGAATAGTCCCTGAATCGAAGGGGCTAGGCCGGAACCTAGGCACTTTGGGGATTGGCATCGCCGAACGGCCGCGGCTTGCGCTTGATCTGCGGAATGCCGCCCGCGTGACCAGAGACCGGCGTGCCGCGCTTGTCGGCGTCGTCTTCGCGGCCAATGTCTTCACCCTTGATCGCGCGCTTCGACTCTTCGCCCGACAGCGTCTCATATTCGAGCAGCGCACCGGCGAGCAGGTGGAGCTCGTCGATATTGTCGGTGAGGACCTTGCGCGCGACCTTTTCGCCTTCTTCAACCAGGCGGCGAACTTCGGCGTCGATCAGCTTGGCGGTTTCTTCCGACATATTCTGAGCGCGCGACACGCTGTGGCCGAGGAAAACCTCGTCCTGATTGTCGCGATAACGCAACCAGCCGAGTTTTTCCGACATGCCATATTCCATCACCATCGAACGCGCCATGTCGGTCGCCTGCTGGATATCGTTCGACGCGCCGGTATTGAGCTCGTCTTTGCCATAGATCAGCTGTTCGGCGATGCGGCCACCGAAGCAGAGCGCGAGGCGCGCCTTCATCTGCTTCATATTGGTCGAATAGCGGTCGCGTTCGGGCAGGTTCCACGTCACACCCAGCGCGCGGCCGCGCGGGATGATGGTAACCTTGTGCAGCGGATCGCAGCCATCGACATGTAGCGAGACAAGCGCGTGGCCGGCCTCGTGATAGGCGGTCGATTTCTTCTCATCTTCGGTCATGACCATCGAGCGACGTTCGGCGCCCATCATGACCTTGTCCTTCGCCTCTTCAAACTCGTCGTTGGCGATCAGGCGCTTGCCCTTGCGCGCGGCAAGCAGCGCGGCTTCGTTGCAAAGATTAGCCAGATCGGCGCCCGAGAAGCCGGGAGTGCCGCGTGCGACGCGGCGCAGATCCACGTCGGGCGCCAGCGGCTTTTTCCGCGTGTGTACCTCGAGGATTTTCTGGCGACCCTCGATGTCGGGGCGCGGCACGACGACCTGCCGGTCGAAGCGGCCCGGACGCAGCAGCGCGGGGTCGAGAACGTCGGGGCGGTTGGTCGCCGCGACGATGATGATGCCTTCGTTCGCTTCGAAACCGTCCATCTCGACAAGCAGCTGGTTCAGCGTCTGCTCGCGTTCGTCATTGCCATTGCCGAGTCCGGCGCCGCGATGGCGGCCGACGGCGTCGATTTCGTCGATGAAGACGATGCACGGCGCGTTGCGCTTCGCCTGCTCGAACATGTCGCGGACGCGGCTGGCGCCGACGCCAACGAACATTTCGACAAAGTCCGAACCCGAAATGGTAAAGAAGGGAACGCCGGCTTCACCTGCGATCGCGCGGGCGAGCAGCGTCTTGCCGGTACCCGGGGAGCCAACGAGCAAAGCGCCCTTGGGAATCTGGCCGCCGAGCTTGGAAAATTTGGTCGGATCGCGCAGGAATTCGACGATTTCCTCGAGTTCTTCGCGGGCTTCGTCGATGCCGGCGACGTCGTCGAAGGTCACCTTGCCCTGCTTTTCGGTGAGCATCTTCGCTCGCGATTTGCCAAAACCCATCGCACCCGAACCGTTGTTCTTCTGAACTTGACGGAAAACGAAGAAGGCGATGCCGAGGATCAGCAGGAAAGGCAGCGACTGGACGAGCATGTACATCCAGAAATTGGGTGCTTCGGATGCTTTGCCGTCATATTTGACATTATTGTCGTTCAGCATCTTGAGCAGTTCGGGATCGCGAACGACGTTGGCAGTGAAGCGCTCACCGTTCGACAGCGTTCCGGTGACCTTGTCTTCGGACAGGACGACGTCCTTCACGCTGCCTTCTTCGACTTTCTGGCGGAACTCGGAATAGGCAAGCGGACTGCCGGCGGGCTGCGACGCACCGCCGAACATCGAGGCGACAAGGAGCATGACAATCAGGATGCCGCTCCAGATCATCACACTCTTCATCCAGGGGTTGCCCTGCGGTTCCTTGTCGTCCTGCATGCGGAATCTTTCCTCAACGGCGCGGCACTGCGCTCCTATCCCAACAAGATAGGATAATCCGGTTAAATGACAATGAGGCAATCAGCCCTTTTTAGGGGTTTTCCGGCGCGGCGCCGCGGAAATGCGCCAAATCGTCCCTTCGAGGCCGCGCACGGCATCGATCAGCAGCGCGCCGACCATCGCCCGCCGACCTTGGTGCATCGCCGCAATCACGCCGTCCAGCGAGGCGCCGCGCAGGACAAGCTGCGGCGCATTGGCGCGCAGGCGCTGCGCGACGATGCGCCGGAACATTTCGGGCGGATAGCCATCATCGCGGATCACTGCGATGTCGGAGGCGTCGGGCCACGAAGCGATCAGTCGCTCGACCGACCAATCGAGCGCTTCGTCGGCTTCGGCGAGCCACGCCGCTGATTTCGCCGCGGCGGCTGGATCGAGCGCGGTTTGCGATTGCAATGCGTGACGCAGGCGGGCGCGGTCGAAGCGATTGTCGCTGTTCGATGGATCGTCGACAAAGGGCAGGTCGTTTTCAAGCGCGAGATGCACGAGTTCTTTGCGCCGCCAAGGAAGCAGCGGGCGCAGGACCACGCCATTTTTGGCGCGGATCGCGGCAAGGCCGCCGACGCCGCTGCTGCGGTTCAGGCGCATCACGATCGTCTCGAGCTGATCGTCGGCGTGGTGCGCCGTGACCACATGGTCGAGCGCGTTCGCTTCGCGCCATTGTTCGAGCAAGCGGTAGCGTTCGGTTCGGGCTGCGGCCTGCTGCGACCCTTTGATCGGCGTCGGCGGGCTTAGCGTCGAATGCGGAATATGTTCGCGCTCGCAAAAACCCGCAACCATGCGGGCCTCTTCGTCCGAACCTTTGCGCAGACCATGATCGACCGTTGCGGCCCAGACCTGGCCGGGCAGCAATGACGCCATCAGCCACAGCAGCGCCATGCTGTCGGGGCCCCCTGAAACCGCAACGCCATAATGCAGGCGATGCCAGTCGGATCCGATGAGCTGGGCGAGATCGCCGGCCAGCCGATCCGCGGCGTCGCGGTCAGCAGCCTGCTTTTGTTTTTGCGGCGGCAGCATCGGTGCGGACATCCTGCGGGGCCTTGTCACCATAGACTTCTTCAAGTTCGCGGAATGCCTTGCAGGCGTCGGCCTTGCGGCCGAGCTTGTCGAGCGCGACGCCCATATACATCAGGCTGTGCGGCGCGCGCGCGCCGCTTGGGCGATCCTTGTAATTATTGTAGAAGGCGACGGCGGCGAGGCTCGGCTTGCCTTCGTCGAGATAGGACCGGCCGAGCAGATTTTGTGCGAAGCTCGCCTGGCTGCTCTTGGGCCATTTGGTCACCACCGTCTTCAGCTGGGCCTGCGCCTCGGGATAAAGCTTGGCTTCCCACAAGCGATATCCGTAGTCGTAGGCATCCTTTGTCTCGTTGCCGCTTGCCGGAACTTCGACCTTTTTGACGAGCGCGAGCCGCGCGGCGTCGGTGGTAGCAGGCTTTGCGGCGGGCTTCTTGACCGGCGTTGCGGCCGCAGTCGCCGCCGCGGCGAGGGGCTTTACCGTCGGAGCGAGGCTGGCGGGCGTCGCAACCGCTTCGCCGGCGGCGGCCGGATCCGCGAAGCGTTTGTCCATTTCGGTTTTGTAGGCAGTGAACTGCTTCTCCAGCTCGCGCAGACGGAAGGCATTTTGTTCGGTCTGGCCGGTCAGTGTTTGCAGCTGCGATTCGAGCGCATCGACGCGTGCGGTAAGGTCGATCACCGGGGCGTTGCTGCGGACGCGTTCGCCGGGCGTGTTGTCAGGCGTGATCTCGCCTTCAAAGAAGGTCGGACTGCCGCCTGGAAAAACCGAACGCTGAACCGCGCGCATTTCCTTTTCGAGCCGATCGACCCGCTTGACGACCGTGTTGTCCTGCGCCGCCACCGGCATCGCCGTCGCCAGCGCAATCGTTGCCGCTCCCAGGAAAGTGATCTGACGCATCATCATCTGCCGTTAGGTCCCCACTAATTAACCAATTTCGCTGCTCATAACGCGGCAAAGCTGGGCAGCGCAAACCCATTTCGGTGCGCTGCTGCTCTGACCCGTCAGAATGATGGCCGATTCAGCCCTTGGGCTGAGGCCGGGCGGTCGGCGTTGCCGTGTTTACGGTGCCATTGCCTTCTGCGCGTGCCACCAGATCGGCGGGCTTTAGGGAAACGCCCTTGACCAAGGTGTCGGCGGGACCGACGGGACCGATGTCGCGGCCGCCAACGGTGACCTTCAGCGCTTGCGGAATGCTGGTGCGCAGGGTGAATTGATCGATATAGGCGGGGGGAACCTGATAGGTTTCCCCAGCGTCCAGCGTGCGCCAATTTTCGGTCTTGCCCTGCGCGTCGTCGAAGCCGATCCAGACCTCCGACACACCCGTCAGGACAACCTGAGCGTTTGCGGCCACGGCTGAAGCGGTGGCTCCGGCCTTGGTTGGCGATGCAGCGATAGCGTCGCTCTGCGGCGCTTCCGAGGCGTCCGCGGCGCGGTTCTGGGCTGCGATTAGCGCCTCGTCGGGTTCGACCGACAGGAAGCGCCAGACGCCATAGGCCGATGCGAGCAGCAACGTCACGATGACGAGGGTCCAGGTCAGTCGCGCGGTCGGCAGGCGTGCCGGATCTGTGGGCTCATAGGCTTCATAAAGCGGCCGCGAGCCATAGGCGTCCTCTTCGAGTTCGCGGCGAATGGCGGCGCCGACCTCTGCCTCGGGAAGTTCGACGGCGCGGGCATAGGCGCGAGCGAAACCGGTCACATAAGTCCGGCCCGGAAGTTCCGAAAAATCAGACTTTTCGATCGCGGCGAGGTGGCGCTGCGTGATGCGCGTTCGCGTCGCAACGTCGGCCAGCGAGAGCCCTGCCGCTTCGCGCGCAAGGCGCAGCCTATCGCCCGTGCGCGTAATCGCCAGTTCGCCTTGGGTGGCGACCTCTTCGTCTGCCATTGTTGTCTCCGGTGCCGACCGTTCGCAACCCATGTCGGTCGTGCGGCGCTGTCATCGCATTGACGGCGCGACAAAGTCAAACGAAGTTCGGCAATCGACCGGCTGAAAAGATGTAGATTTGGGACCGGAGGAAGGACTCCCGGATCATGCCGCGCTGCGGCGGGGCGGCCCGTGCAGGTAGCCGTTCTTCGAAGTGCACACAGGGCTGATTATGGAAGTTGGGGCAAGCGGCGCACTCACGACCATAGTGAAGAGCAACCCCTCATCATGTGCGACAATGCACTGCGCAACCGTGTTAAGCGATCTGCAAACCTTAATACGCAGAGCCCCGCCAAGATGAGAGCTCGTTACGGTACAGAACTGGTTCTGATGCTGAGTAAGGATCGCCAAAACGCACGTCAAAAGCGAACCTCGGCCGCGGAAAACCGGGGAGAACCAAGTTAGGATGAATGAAAATACATCCAATTTGAAGATAATTCGATGCGTAACGTTTGGTTTTTGTTAAAGAAATCTCGATTATCGCCCGGTCTATGACAAACGCTCTTTTTATGCCCGGATGGGCCGTCACCGACATCATTTTCAACGAGCAGGATGCGTATCTGATTACCGCTCACCCAAATTCCCCGCCGCTTTACTGTGAAAAATGCCATCGCCGAACAGTACTCGAGCCGCTTGAATCGAAACAACTGAAATATGTGGATGCACCAGTTCACGGCCGACCCTGCGTCGTTATCGTTACTAGAACACGGTACAAATGTGAGGCATGCAGAGGCGAATTTTGGGAGGAGCTCGACGGATTTCCTAGTGGCCGCTCATTAACAAGTCGATGCATCGGCTACGTCCAACATCATTCACTGCTCAAGCCAAATACCCATGTTGCTGAGGAAGTTGGGATATCGGAAGCCGGAGTGCGGCTGATCGCGAAACCATACGCCGAATATCTGAATGATTGTCACAAAAACGAGCTCCGGGCGCCACGTTTTATGGGGATGGACGAGACGAAGTTAGCGGGGGCGTTCCGAGCAATTTTTATCGATCTCGAAGATGGTTGGCCAATTGAATTATTGGCTAATCACAAAGATTTAACCATCAAGAATTTTTTGATGAATTTGCCCGGCCGCAAGGATGTCGAGGTTGTCACGATGGATATGTGCGACCGGTATCGGGTGATTGTGAAGGCTGTGATGCCCCAGGCTGCGATCGTGGTCGATCGGTGGCATGTTGTCAGAACGGCTGTCGAAGCCATGAGGAAAGCTCGGATCTCGTACCAGCAAACGCTCGAAGAGGGCGAAAGACAAGAACTTCAGCGCTGTCTTTGGCTATTCCAGACGAGGCGCAGCGAGCTCACCGATCAACAAAAGCTGGACCTAGACGGCTGGCTGAAAAATCATCAGCGCTTGCGAGAGCCTCACTGGATTAAGGAGTCGTTTCTCAGCATCTGGGAGAATCATGATCGTGATAGCGCGCGAGTTGCTCTTGATAATTGGCGGAAATCGATTCCAGATGATTTAAGAATTATATTTCATTCAACTATTAGCGCTAGCATTGAATGGGAAGAAGAAATTCTTAATTTCTTTACCTATAGTGGAATTTCGAGTGGAAAAGTTGAAAACCGTAACAAGCAAATCAAGGCGATCGAGCGCCTTGGAGTAAATAATAAGTTCGACAAGATACGAAATAGGGCGCTGTTTGGAAAGAGAGCGGTCAGGAAAAAAGAAGAATATGTAAAAAAGTTGCGTGAATGGAGAGAGAATAATCCGATCTGCATGGCATGCAAAAAACCATATGATAAGGCAGCGGAAGACGCCGTGGCAAAGGCCGCAAGGCATCGGCTTTGCACGCTGCCTTTGTCGCTCAGCTACGGGAAATGCTACGTTTGCATTCAGGACGATGAAGATTGGTGGGATTTCGGCTGGAGGAATGAGAAACCTGAAATCGGAATTCGCAGTATGCCCGTGGCAGATGGTGAGGAAGATAGAAGGTAGGTTACGCTTGCGACTAGTGCTGCCGCCGACGTATTTTGCGGCTGCTCTGCCAACCGAATTCTGGACCAGTTGCGGCTAGAGTTTTCCACCGTAGATTTCGTTGGCTGGGCGAGGAGGGCACGCCGGTTGCAGAAGTCTGTCGCAAGGTTGGGATCAGCCAGGCGACCTACTTCAACTGGAAGAAGAAGTACGCGGGGCTACGGCTGGCAAACTCAGCCGGTGCAACCAGTCCACCCGATGTGAGTAAGGCGGAAAACTTTGGACCCGCATGGTCCAAGGTTGGGGAGCAGTGCAAAAGCTGGTGGGCTCTAATCCCGGCTGGGGGAAACTAGGGGGCACGTCAATCGGTCGCAATGAGGCCTTGCCACCGGGCGAGAAGATGGCGAGAATCCTGTGATGAGAAACGATGTCGATCATCTCCCACCCGCGCAGCAGGAAGAACTGGCGCGCGCGACGCAGATATTGATGGACGAATTTACCGTCGCGATCTCGCGCGCCACGCAGCCGTGGAAGAAGAACGGCAAGGTCCGGAATATCATCCTGTTTGGCAGCTATGCGCGCGGAGACTGGGTCGACGAACCCAAGAATGGCTATCAGTCGGATTATGACCTGCTGATTATCGTCAGCCATGAGGATTTCACCGAGATCGCGGATTACTGGTATGTGGCCGAGGACAAGATCCTGCGCGATGCTGCGATCACGCGACCGGTGAACATCATCGTCCACACCCTCGATGAGGTGAATCGCGGGCTGAAGCGCGGCGAATATTTTTGGGTCGACATCGCACGTGACGGGGTCGTGCTTCACAGCTTGCCCGGCAGCGAACTAGCCACTCCGATGCCGCTGACGGCGGCTGATGCCTATGAAATGGCCAGCGGCTATTTTGATCAATGGTACCACGCGATCGATGATCTTCTCGCGGGTGCCGAGCTTTACCGCGAAAGAAACAACCCGAACCTTGCCGCGTTCACTCTGCATCAGGCCGCCGAGCGTGTATACATTTGCTATCTTCTCGTTCGCTGTCTGTACGTGCCGCGCTCGCATAATCTGAAGTTTTTGCGTTCGCTGGCCGAGGACCGCGAACCGCGGCTTGTGAAGGCTTGGCCGCGAGCGACGAAGGTCGATCGCCGACGATTCGAGCTGGCGAAGCGCGCTTATGTTGAGGCTCGCTACTCGGCTGCGTACGCCATCGACAACGATGATCTGCAGGCGATCCGGGCGGCGGTCACCACCCTGCGCGACACGGTCGAGACGGTGTCGCGCGAATGGCTCGACGGGCTCCGGCAGAAAGCAGGCCTCTGAACGCTGCGGCGTCGGCTACCCCACGTCGAGAAAAGCGAGCAGTCGATCTTCCGGTTCAAACCGCCCGAATCGCTTCACATTATGGGGCTCGAGCTGGCGAGCGCGGCGGTCTTGAGCGTGATATGCGCTTGGAGATAGGTCTGCGTTGTCTGGATCGACTCATGCCCGAGCCAAAGCGCGATCACCGACAGGTCGACACCTGCCCGGAGCAGTTCCATCGCGGCGGTGCGCCGAAGGACGTGCGGCGATACCCGTTTTTGCTGCAGCGATGGGCAATGCGGCAATGCGCGCGCACCGTCCGACCATGCTTGGCGAGCAGAAACTGGATCGCGTCGAGGCTGAGGCACCCGCCGTGGATGGTTGGGAACAGCGCTAATGCTCCGCTGCGTGGCGGCTCCTTCAGCCAGCTCTGCATCGCAGCGCGGACCTGGCCTGCGAGCGGCGTGCCTCGTTCATTGCGACCCTTGCTGATGACGCATCCTACGTGCGCGCCGGTGCCCAGGTGATACACGCGATCTGCTTGGAGCGTCTTTCCGAATGAGAAGCAGGGGTATCTGCCGAGCAGTAGTATGACATCCGGTCGATGATCGGTCGGTCGCCTTACGGCGGGAGCCGCCGACCTCGTGCAGGCGTCTGTCGGCCCGCCTAAGGCGTCCAATGAATGACAAGGGAAGTTGCAGGTTGGCCCTGCTGGAAGGATGAAAAAGTCCTGAAGGATGGCTGCCGCCCAGAGCCCCGGCAACCGGGCTCAAGGTCAAGAGCAGTATCTATGCAATTTATTTCAATAGCCGCCCCGCTGAATCCGGACGCGGAATCTGGCACAATGCTTCATGCCGCGTCGAGGGGAAGCGTCCATCTTCCGGAGGCAACGCGGGCCGACAGCAAGATCGTGCATCATGTCGCGTCGATAATGAACGCCTCAGTTCGCCCTGATCAAGGTTTGGCTGGAACCTTGCTTCCCGGTAGCCTTTTTCTGAAGTCTCCGAGCGTAACCGTATATGCAACCGCGGCCCAGAGCCCGCTGTTTCTCGGGGAGATCGAAGTGCTCGCCTTGGAGACGGGTTATCCGGTCATTTTGCTCCGGAGGTCCGACGAATCATCCCACGGTCTGATCGTCGATATCGCGGTCCCCGGAACCACGAATATCAGCTGGTTCCTCGACTACCGGCTGTTTCGCGGTCTAGCCGGCGACAGTTGGCTCGTGAGTCTCGGCAGCGGTCCGTCGATTCATCTAATGCAGCACGGTCTGTTCATGACAGAGCACCATCCCTTTGCAGATGCTTGGGATCGCGATGCCGGTATCGAGCGGGCATGTGCTCACCTCTCCTCGCACCTGATCGGAGGCTGGTCATGGTGATGAAGAAGTTCCCAGCGCCCGGAGACCTCGATTTCGTGCCGGTCCCGGGAGGTGAAGACCCCGACCTCGTATTCGGCGTCATCCGTCGCCAGATTAAAGACGGTCCCGTTCGCACCGTTCCAACATCGGTCCTCAAGCGCCTTTGCCCGGGACAAAAGGTCGATGCCACTGCTCCTTGGGTGCCCAGCTGCTATCGCTGGGACGTCCTCTTGCCGCCTCACGCAAGCGACGAGTTCCGCGACCCGAAACGCCTATGCGAAAAATATGAGGAGCAGGCATGCAATAATCTCAAGGATCTCGTTGTAATGATCACGCTACGCTTTCCCAACCCCGATCGTCTGCATTCGGCTTGGGAGAATGCTCGTTCCTTCGCACTTGAACGACTGTGCCGGGAGCGCAACGTCGCTGTGATCGCGGCGATGCATCTGCCCGTCCAGGTCGGCTCGACCAATCCACCGCATATCCATTTAATGTCGCCAGCCCGGGAGCTCCAATGTTTCGGTTTTGGTCCATTTGTTCGGCCCTTTTCTGCCGATGCGGGCAAGGCGATGATTGCGCCGGAATGGGCGGATTTTACGGCGGGGGTTAAGTAGCGACGATTACCCTCGCTGGGCGACCGGAATTACCAGCTCGAAGCCCTTGGCGTAGGCCGTTCCCCATCATGAAGAAGCATCCGTATTTAGCTGGAGCGAAGAAAAGCAGCGGCTTCCGAGCTGAGCCGCTGCAAGAATGGATTGAAGATGAATAAATACATGACTGCCAAAGTCCGGCTTCAGGAGGCGGAAGCCCTGACGGCCGCACTTGGGATCGTTCGGAGGGCCAACCTGGCACTTGATTGCAAGATTGCTGTCCTGCCGCCCGAGTTTGCACGCTACCTGATAGCGCCCGACGCGTTCGTGCTCGTCGTGCCGGCGACGGAGGCCAATGGCGACGACTGGCCTAATATCGTGAACGCGATGCGCTTGTCGCGCTGTGACGCACTCATCGTCCGGATCGCACAGTCGATCATCGGAGCGAAGAAGGTGATTCTCGACATATGCATCGGTGGACTGGCATCATCCTGGTACCGTGAATATCGTCCATGTTCGCTGGATGGCGTACTCCATCTTGTACCCGATCACGACGCGGGAGGTCCTATTTTCAAGCTGACCCAAAAGGGACTGATTTCATCGGTCGAGGTCGATGTGTGGCCGGCCGATGAGTAATGACGAACCGAACAACGCACAGCTCGTAGCTAGGATCTATTTCATGAAACGGGGCGTTGATCCCGTCAAGCATGGCGGAGCTGGCCTGCGCACATTCTTCAACATTGCTGCAGCCTGGAGCTTGAGCGCCGAGGAGCAAATGAATCTGCTTGGGATTCATGACCTAGCGACATTCGAGGATTGGAAGGTTCGCGTGCGAGCGTACGAAAGCATTGCCATTCCGGTAGACGTGATCGTGCGGATCGGCTGCGTGCTATCGATCTACGGGTCTCTCACAACGCTGTTTCCCGACGACCGAGCCGCCGACTGGTTGCGCGGGCCAAACATGCAGGAGATATTTGGCGGTGCAAGCGCGTTGACCGTAATGACGAGTGGCGCGCTTGACGATCTCGATGCAGTGGTCCGGTATCTACGGGGGAAGATATATGGCTGAAGTATATCCCGCTCTTCGATTCCTGCCTCTGCAGAAAGAAGTCGGACAACGCCTTTGAACATGATTTTGGTCGGCCAGCGGGCCTAGAAAAGCTCGATCGCGCGTTCGATTTTCCTGATCGGCTTGGCCAGTCCTGTGCGCGTCGAGAAAAAGCACATGCTTTGGCTTTCATATCAAATTTCTCTGTTTCTGGAGAGTGTGAACAGCTGGCCTAGCGCGCCAGCTGAGACATCTTAATTGCCAGCATCCCTCTCCGTCGCTCTTCGCGCCTGTCGATAGCATTGCGAGAGAGATAAATTGCCTCAGCTTACAGTGATGATCTCATTCGATCCCTCACCGAAGCGGCCATCGGCACCAATCATCCATGGCAACCTATCGATCATCAAAGCACATATTTGCTGAGGTCGGTATCGCCCACGATCTCCGAAAGTTGGCGCTCGACATAGTCTGCGTCGATCGCCAATGTGGTTCCTGACATATCCTCGGCACCAAAACTGACCTCTTCGACCAGCCGCTCCATGATCGTCTGCAGACGGCGCGCACCGATATTCTCGACGCGTTCATTGACCTCGGCAGCCAGTTTGGCGACACGCGCGATCGCATCATCGGTGAAGGTGATGGTCACGCCTTCGGTGCCAAGAAGCGCGACATATTGCTCGGGCAGTCCCGCTTTGGTCTCACTAAGGATGCGCACGAAGTCGGCTTCGGTGAGCGCGCTGAGTTCTACGCGGATCGGCAGGCGGCCCTGAAGCTCGGGTAGCAGGTCACTCGGCTTGGCGACATGGAAAGCGCCCGATGCGATGAACAGAATATGGTCGGTTTTCATCGGCCCATATTTGGTCGCGACCGTCGTGCCCTCGATCAGCGGCAACAGGTCGCGCTGCACGCCTTCGCGGCTGACCGATCCGCCGCGCACATCGCTGACCGCGATCTTGTCGATCTCGTCGAGGAAAACGATCCCGTTCGCTTCGGCATCGGCGAGCGCAATGCGCGCGACATCATCCTGATCGAGGCGCTTGTCCTGCTCTTCCTCGATCAATCGCGTCGCGGCCTCGATAACCTTTAGTTTACGGCGCTTCTTGGGTGCTCCGCCCATCGCCTTGCCGAGCATATCCGACAGATTGATCATGCTCATCTGGCCCGGCTGGCCCGGCAGTTCGAATGGCGTGCTCGGCGCGTCGGCGACTTCGATCTCGACCTCGCTGTCGTCGAGATGGCCTTCGCGGACGCGCTGGCGAAAGCTCTGGCGCGTCGCCTCGCTTGCGCCTTTTCCGGTCAGCGCGTCGAGCAGCCGTTCCATCGCCGCCTCCTCGGCGGCGGCGCGAACGGCCTCGCGGCGGCGGTCCTTCTCGAGCCGCACCGCTTCCTCGACCAGGTCGCGCGCGATCTGTTCGACGTCACGGCCGACATAGCCGACCTCGGTAAATTTGGTCGCTTCGACCTTGATGAAGGGCGCATCGGCAAGCTTGGCCAAACGGCGCGAAATCTCGGTCTTGCCGCAGCCGGTTGGGCCGATCATCAGAATATTCTTGGGGCTGACCTCGTCACGGAGATCGGGTGACAGCTGCTGACGGCGCCAGCGGTTGCGCAGCGCCACGGCGACCGCGCGCTTGGCGGCGTCCTGGCCGATGATGTGCGTGTCCAATGCGGCGACGATTGCCTTGGGAGTGAGATCTTTGTTCATTTTTTACGCCTGGATTTCGATGGTTTCTTGGGTGAACTGGTCGTTGGTGTAGACGCAGATATCGGCGGCAACCTCCATCGCCTTGCGCACCAGCACCTCGGGGTCTTTTTCATAGTCGACGAGCGCGCGCGCGGCCGACAGCGCATAATTGCCGCCCGATCCGATCGCGGCGATTCCGCCCTGCGGTTCCAGCACGTCGCCGTTGCCGGTGATGACCAAAGTCACCTCCTTGTCGGCGACGATCATCATCGCCTCAAGGTTGCGCAGATATTTATCGGTGCGCCAGTCCTTCGCAAGTTCGACCGCAGCGCGAAGCAGCTGGCCATTGTGGCGTTCGAGCTTGGCTTCGAGGCGTTCGAACAGTGTGAAGGCGTCGGCGGTCGCGCCGGCGAAGCCGCCGATGACGCTGCCGTCGTGGAGTCGGCGCACCTTGCGGGCGTTGGGCTTCATCACCGTCTGGCCCATCGATACCTGACCGTCGCCGATGATGACGACCTTGCCGGGGCTGCGGGCGGAAAGGATGGTGGTTCCGTGCCAGGGCGCGGCACTTTGCGCATGAGGATTGGTCATGCCGCCGGATATGGGAGATGGCGGGCGGGGCCGCAAGGGGAGGGTATTGGCGCGATCAGGCCCAAGCCAGAAGTGCCCGGGCGCCTTCGTCGATCTCGATAGCCTCCGGATCGGTGAAGAGCACAGCCTCACCGAACGCGACAGGCTCACCAGCGACGCGGCAGCCTGCCGATAGCGGCACGAAAGTGAATTCGCCCGCCGCTCGTTCGAGAAGCGCGGCGTCGATCGGTGCGGCGAGGTGCGCGAGATAAAAATGCGGTCCGCTGACCAGCATGATGTTGGCGTGGGGGGGCACGACGGTGTCGCGCAAATCGTGCACCGGGCCGGGCGTCGCCACCTTCAGTCCTTCGTCCAGCTGCAGTTCGCGCGGGCGGCCGTAGTCATAGAGGCGATAGGTGCAGTCGACATTCTGCTGCACCTCGACGATGGTCAGCCCGCCGCCGATCGAATGGATCGTGCCCGCGCGGTTGTAAACGAAGTCGTTCTCCTGCGACGGCCGCCAGTCGACCATGTCGACGATCGTGCCGTCGAGCGCCGCATCATGGAGCGCTTCGCGTGTAGACGCGGCGGTCAGGCCGACGCCGAGTTCGGCATCAGGCTGGGCGTCGAGGATTAGCCAGCATTCTTCCTTGCCCCGGGAGAAACCCGCAGCCCTTGCCGCCGCATCGTCGGGGTGAACCTGGATCGACAGGCGTTCGGACGTGAAGAGGAATTTGACCATGATCGGCGCGTCGTCGCCGGCGGGATTGGCAAACCAGATTTCACCGATCCGACGCCCGCCGAAATCGCCGAACTCTCTGGGGACGTCCGTGCGACCCCAGGGTTTTTCGACAACGATGGTTTCGAGGCGGGTCAGCATTGGTTCGACCATGTGGAGTGCCACTTGGGGCGTCAAGCGACCTGCATCAGGCGGCCCTGTTCAGACGATTGCCGTTGCCGCCGTTTGGCTGGTCGAGCCACAGCCCGCGGGTGTCATAGACGATCTTGTCGCCGCGTTCCTCGATCGGGATCGACTTGAACAGGTCATGGTCGACGAGGACGATGAGCAGATCGCACCCGGCGAGTGCGCTGTCGAGATCGATCAGTTCGGCGCCGGTCCCGGCGAATTCCATCGGCAGCCCGCGTGCATAGGGTTCGACGATTTCGATCTGCTTGCCAAACCGGCGCGCGAGCGCGGCGGCGATCTCGACCGCCGGGCTTTCGCGAAAATCGTCGATATTGGGTTTGAAGGCGAGGCCAAGGCAGGCGACGCGCGCCTCCGGATGCTGCGACACCAGCATCTCGGCGGCGCCGATGACATGCGCGGTCTTGGCGAGATTGACTTCGCGCGCGGTGCGGATCAGGCGGCTGTGGTCGGGGGCGCCATGGACGAGAAACCAAGGATCGACCGCGATGCAGTGGCCGCCGACGCCGGGGCCCGGCTGCAGGATGTTGACGCGGGGATGGCGGTTCGCGAGGCGGATCACCTCCCACACATCGACGCCCATCTGCTCGGCCATCATCGACAGTTCGTTGGCAAAGGCGATGTTGACGTCGCGATAGCTGTTTTCGACCAGCTTCACCATTTCGGCGGCGCGCGCCGAGGTGGTGACGCATGCCCCGCGCACAAACTGGCGATAGAAGGTCATGGCGCGACGTGCGCAGCGGGGGGTGATGCCGCCGATGCAGCGGTCGTTGTCGACGAGTTCGATCAGGATGCGTCCGGGAAGCACGCGTTCGGGGCAGTAAGCGACAAAGATGTCCGCCGCGCCCACACAGGCTCCGGGCACCTTGAGATCGGGGCGCAGTTCGGCGAGTAGCGCGGCGACCTTTTCCGTCGTGCTGACGGGCGACGTCGATTCGAGGATGACGAGATTGCCGGCTTCGAGTTTCACGGCAATCGCCCGCGCGGCGGAGAGGACATGGCTGATGTCGGGACGGTGCTCATCGTCATGCGGTGTCGGTACCGCGATGACGAAAATGTCGGCTGGCGCGACCTCGGTCGAGGCGACAAGCGAACCGCGCGAAACGACGCCTTGGACCAGACCGTCGAGATCGACTTCTTCGATATGCACTTTACCGCTGTTCACGGTATCGACGACCGACTGGCTGACGTCGACGCCCGTCACCCTGCAGCCCGAGCGCGCGATCAGCGCTGCGGTGGGAAGGCCGATATAACCGAGCCCTAGGACCGTGACTTTCTGTTCCGAATCAATGGGCACGCGCAACAATCTCCGCAATTTGTCTGGCCGCCGTGCCGTCTCCGAACGGATTATGGGCGCGGGCCATGGCCGAATAGGCGTCTTTGTCGTCCAAAAGCTTGAAAATTTCGGAAACAATACGCGCTTTGTCGGTTCCGACAAGCCGCGCGGTGCCTGCGGCGATCCCTTCGGGACGCTCGGTGGTCTCGCGCATCACCAGCACGGGTTTGCCCAGCGAAGGCGCCTCTTCCTGAACGCCGCCGCTGTCGGTCAGCACCAAATCCGATATCGCCAGCAGGCGAACGAAATGCGGATAATCGAGCGGATCGATCAGTGCGACATTGGGCAAGTCGCCCAATATGGGCTCCATCGCCTGGCGGACATGCGGATTGGGATGGACCGGAAAGATGATCGCGACATCGTCGCGTACCGCGATCGCCGCGATCGCTTCGGCGATCGCCTGCATGCCGTCGCCGAAATTCTCGCGACGGTGCGAAGTGACTGCGATGATGCGTTTGCCGATGAAGCGGGCAACGAGTGGGTCTAGTCCCGCGGCAAGCGACGGCTCTTCGTCGATCCGTGCTTTTGTCGCGAGCAGGGCATCCATCACCGTGTTGCCGGTGACATGGATGCGCTCGGCCGGTATATTTTCGGCGCGCAGGGCAGCTGCCGCGGTTTCGGTCGGTGCAAAATGCATGTCGGCAACGGCGCCGGCGACCTTGCGATTCACTTCTTCGGGCCACGGATGGTAGATATCGCCGCTTCGCAGGCCCGCTTCGACATGACCCACCGGGATTTTGCGGAAATAGGCGGCCAATGTCGCCGCCATGGTGGTCAACGTGTCGCCATGGACCAATATGCGGTCGGGCTTTTCGGCGTCGAGAGCCTCGCCGAGGCCGGTCACGAGCCGCGCCAGCAAGCTGTCGAGCGTCTGATTGCCCTGCATGACGTCCAGATCGATATCGGGCTGGATGTTTGCGATTTGGAGGACCTGGTCCAGCATTTCACGATGCTGGGCGGTCACGCAAACGCGTGTGTTCAACGAGCTATTGTCCCGAAGTGCGTGGATGACGGGGAACATCTTGATCGCTTCGGGCCGCGTTCCAAACACGACCATGACCTTTGGGCGGCCCGTATTTTCCATTTCGTCACAAGCCTTTAAAAATCGCCGGAATGGCGCTGGTCAGTAGGGAATCGAGGTTGAGGATCGATTAACCCCGCCGGCGGTCTGCGGTACCGACGGCCAAAGACAAGCCGAAAATCGGCTGGACCGCAAGGACTAGCGACACGCCCGGTGATCGGTTAAACGGGCGCCGATTTCGAGGCGGCGCTACATTGCGCCGCCGCTCACCTCTGCTGGTTCATTGCGTCATGTTTTCCTTCCTGTTTTCGAAAAAGAACCGAGACGTCGTTTCGGTGCCCCCGCCGCGTTTGCCTGAAGGCCTTCGGATTTATGCCGTTGGCGACATTCACGGCCGTGACGATCTTTTCGCCGAGTTGATGGACAAGATCGAGGCCGACAAGACGGCCCGGCCGCACCCGAATTGCGGATTGATCCTGCTGGGCGATCTGATCGATCGCGGGCCATCGTCCGCGACGGTGATAGAAAGGGCGATCAGACTCCGGCGCGATTGGCCGGTCTTTCACTGGCTTGTCGGCAATCATGAGGAAGTCTTTATCAAAGCTCTGAGCGGCGACGTCGCCGCGCTCAAATTCTTTTGCCGGATCGGTGGTGAAGAAACGATCCTGAGCTATGGGATCGACCACGCGACCTATTCGCGCATGACCTATGAGGAATTGCTGGTCGTGCTGGAACAGGCGGTTCCGGCGGCCCACCGCGATTTTTTGGCGGCGGGTGAGGAAATGGTTTTGCTCGGCGATTATGGGTTCGTCCACGCCGGACTCCGGCCGGGCGTCGCGCTCGACAGCCAGAAGCCGTCGGACCTGCGGTGGATCAGGGAGCCGTTCCTTTCGGCCGACGGCGATTTCGGGCGATTCATCGTCCATGGCCACACGATCACCCAAACGGTGGACGAGCGCGCGAACCGCCTGGGTATCGATACCGGGGCTTATGCCAGCGGTGTATTGACCGCAGTCGCAATCGAAAATGACGAGCGGCGGTTTCTGACGACCTGACCGAAAAGTGCGACAGCGCAAAAAGACGGGCAAGGGATAGTAGCTTGTTCCCTATATGAGATGTCGTTAAAAAGCCGACGAAATAGCTTGGATAGGTCGATGTTTGACTTGGTCATTCATCGCCCGGCTTCCGCGTCAACGGCGCGGCAAACATTGCGAGTGACGGATTTGGTAAATTTGAAGGCCAGTAACCAGGCGGACAGCCGTCTGGAAAAGATAAAGGCCTATGCGATAGGCGCTCTGTCCTGGCTGGCCGAGCGGCCGCGCAGCGAGAGGCGCGGCTTTGCCGTCGCGATGGACGCCGTTCTTTGCATTATTGCGGCGTGGATTGCGTTGTCGCTGCGTATCGGCAACTGGCAATTATGGGACCGGTCGATCGCGATCATCATCGGATGCGCGTTGGCGTTCTGGTTCCCGATCGCATGGGCCATGCGCATCTACTCGTCGCTGATCCGTTTCGCGGGGGGGCGAACGATGGCCGGCCTGGGCGTCGCCTGTGCCTATTTTGCGATCCCCATGTTTTTCATCCTCATGGCGGTCGGAATTCCGGGCGTACCGCGCACGATGGGACTCTTGCACCCGATTATCTTTCTGGCGCTGTTGACCCTCAGCCGACTGGTCATTCGCTTTGGCCTCAACGACATTCTGGGCATCGTAAAGGGCAGCGCCGAGCGCCGACGGGTTGCCGTCTATGGCGCGGGGCGGGCGGGGCAGCAACTTGCGCTCGCGATGCGTCACGAACCCCATATGTGGCTCGTCGCCTTTTTCGACGATGACAGCAGGCTCCATGGGCAATTGCTCGATGGCATTCCTGTATATCATGCGCAGGACCTCGACGCGCAAATCGAGGATTTGCAGCTCGACGAGGTGTTGTTGGCGATTCCGAGTGCCTCACGGGCGCGCCGGCGCGAAATCGTCGAAGGCATATCGGGGCAGAATGTGCATGTCCGGGCGCTTCCCAGCGTCGGCAGCATCATCGACGGCGAAATTTCGGTCAGCGATCTTCGTGAGGTCGAGGTCGACGAACTGCTTGGCCGCGACCCCGTCGCACCCAACGCGCTGCTGCTCGGGCGCACGGTCGCCGGAAAGCGGGTTCTCGTGACCGGAGCTGGCGGGTCGATCGGAAGCGAATTGTGCCGTCAAATACTGAGTTGCCGGCCGCAGCAGCTGGTTCTGGTCGAGCAGTCGGAACTGGCGCTTTATCTTGTCGAGCGCGAACTCTCGCAGCTTCTCCGTTCGAGTGGGCTCGACACAGTGATCGTTCCCCAATTGTGCGATGTGGCGGACGCCGGATCGGCACACCGTATATTCTCTCGCTATCGCCCCGAAACCGTATTTCATGCGGCTGCATACAAGCATGTGCCGCTGGTCGAGATGAACCCCATCGCCGGGCTTCGCAACAATGTGATGGGTACGCTGAATTGCTGCCTCGCCGCCGAAAAAGTTGGCGTGGCAAAGTTCATCCTGATCAGCACCGACAAGGCGGTTCGGCCAACCAATGTCATGGGGTCGTCGAAACGTATTTGCGAGCTGATCCTTCAGGCACGTGCGCACGACCGGTCGAAAACAATCTTCACGATGGTGCGGTTCGGCAATGTTCTGGGGTCGAGTGGCTCGGTCGTGCCCCTGTTCAAGGAGCAGATCAGCCGGGGCGGGCCAATCACGCTGACCGATCGGCGGGTGACCCGTTATTTCATGACAATCCCGGAGGCATCGCAGCTCGTGATCCAAGCGGGCGCCATGGCAAAGGGCGGCGAAGTTTTCGTGCTCGATATGGGGCAGCCCATCCTGATCTATGATCTGGCGGTTGCGATGGTCCAGCTTTGCGGACTGACCGTGCGAACGGGCGACAACCCGTACGGCGATATCGAGATATCCGAAGTTGGGCTGCGCCCCGGTGAAAAGCTTTACGAAGAGTTGCTTATCGGTGACGACCCCAAGCCGACCAGTCACCAGCGCATCATCCAGTCGCACGAATCCATGCTGGAGTGGTCGCTCCTCGAACAGCGTCTTGCCGCCCTCGCGGTTGCTTTGGATGCGGGGGATAAAGAAAGCGTCTTGGCGATCATGGCGGAACTGGTGCCGGAGTACAGATCGATGACGCAGGAGAAGGCAGAGACCGCGACGGGTGCGGCTTGATCGGCGTTTGCGAAGGCCCCACGCTGTGGCTTCTTCTGGACGTTCCCTTGAGATAATGCCAATGGCGCCCATCATCGATTCGTAAGCTTTATCGCGCCTTCCTCTTCGTCGGGATTATCCATTTATGACGTTTCTTACCGGTGCGGCTCGGCGAGGGGCGCCTCCCAAGAGGGCCTATTTGGCCATTGCGCTCCTGGTTGCGGCGTTCTTGCTCGGCGGGGGATCGCGCGCGGACATCGTCTCGCTACTGCTTCTCCGCCCGTTGTCGGCGGTCGTCCTCGTCTACGCATTGTGGAAATATGGCCCGTTGTTTTGGCAGGAGCGCTGGTTGCCGGGGCTCATTATCGCCATCGTGTTGCTGCCCGTTTTGCATCTTGTCCCGTTGCCGCCCGCCATCTGGTCGGAGCTTCCGGGACGCGGCGTCGTCGCCGATACGTTCCGGGCCACGGGGATGGCGCTTCCCTGGCAAGCGATTTCGATGGCTCCCATCGCCACGCTCAATGCCCTTTTGTCGTTGATGCTCCCGGTCGCGATGTTGCTTCTGTGCTTCTCGCTCGACAAGGTGCAGCAGGCCGGTCTTCTGCGCGCCGTCCTGATCATCGGCATGGCCAGCGGGCTGCTCGGGCTGCTGCAGGCGATCGGTTCGCCGACCAGTCCACTCTATCTCTACCGGATAACCAACAATGGCATGGCCGTGGGCCTGTTCGCCAATCGCAACCATCAGGCGATCTTTCTGGCTTGCCTGCTGCCGCTGCTCGCCGCGCACCTGTCGCTTATCAGTGCCCGTCAGGAGACGGTGATACTCCAGAAAACTGTGACGATTGCGGCTGCGGTCTTCCTGATCCCGCTGATCCTCGTGACGGGTTCGCGTAACGGCTTGCTGTTGACCGGGCTGGCGATTCCGGCGGCGTTCTGGATTTACCGGGCGCCGCTTGCCGTCGGCCGCCGCATCGAAATGTCCAGCGTGCGAAAACTGTCATTTTCCGCCTATGTCACGATCGGGGCAGCGATGGTCGCATTGCTCGTGTTCGCAAGTTTGCGCGCTCCCGCTTTCGAACGCCTGTTTACCGAAGACGTGTCGAGCGACCTGCGGTGGACGGCGTTTTCCACTCTGATGCGTGCCGCCGGCGAGATGTTCCCCTTCGGCAGCGGCATGGGAAGCTTCGTTGAAATATATAAGGTTTACGAGCCGTATAACTTGCTGTCGCCGAACTATTTCAACCATGCGCACAATGACTATATGGAAATATGGGTGACCGGCGGCCTGCCGGCGGTCCTCATACTCCTGATTGCAGCCATCCTTCTGTTAAGCGCGGTTCGTCTTGCGATTAGGCCGGATCAGCGGATGTCGTCGTCGCGCGACGATTTGATCCTGCTGCGCACAGGGGTTTCTGTACTAACCCTGCTTGCTATCGCCAGTGTTGGTGAGTATCCACTGCGTACGCCTTCTTTGGCCGTTTTTGCGGTCCTTGCGGTCGGGTGGATAGTCTCTGTTTATCGTCGCGTGTATGGGCAAAAGGTTCCGGCATGACGGCGGGTTTTAGGCATTTAGAGGGAATGAAATGACGTTTCTGACAAGAGCGATTGGCGTGACGATCGCTGCTTTGTCGTTGGCCGGCTGCGGGAAGTCGATTCCCCTTGAGACCACCGAATCCTTAGCTGTCGTTCGCCAAGGCGAACTTCCTCCCCCCGTGGGGCTGGGGTTGCTGACGTCAGATGGTTACCGAATTGGGCCCTTCGATCGTATTATCGTGGATGTTTTCGGATTCCCCGACCTTATGCGCCGCGAAATCCAAGTCGACGCCTCTGGCCGCTTTTCTGTTCCGATGGCGGGCGAGATCCACGCGCTTGGCCTGACTCCCGCCGAAGCGGCTGGGCAAGTCGCGGATCGATTGAAGGCAGGGCATGTTCGCGATCCGCAAGTGTCTGTGAACCTTAACGAGACGACCAGCCGGTTCGTGACAGTTGACGGGCAGGTGACCCAGCCGGGTAACTATCCGGCGGTTACCGATATGACGCTCACACGTGCGATTGCCGCTGCCAAGGGCGCAAATGAATTCGCTAAGCTTGACGACGTCGTCATTTTCCGGACGGTTGGTGATCAGCGGATGGCGGCACTTTACAATCTACGGGCCATCCGGCGGGGCGTCTATGCCGATCCAAAGGTCTATCCCTTCGATACTATCGTTGTTGGAGATTCGCCAGGACGTCGAATTTTTCGTGACTTCCTGACCGCTGCGCCGCTGTTGATATCGCCTCTGGTGGCGGTCCTCGACAACCGTTAACCGTTCTCGGCACCGCCTAATTTCCTGATAAGTGAGTATTTTAATGAATTCAGTCGCAGAGCCTTTGCTGAGGGATGTCGATGCCGGCGGCGAGGAGACCGAAGGACCTAGCAATGCGCTTCCGGTTATTTTCCATTACTGGAATATCGCTCGCCGTCGCCTGTGGCTGATCCTCGCGATCTTGATCGCCGCCTTGGCGGCAGGGCTAGTGATGACGTTGCTCGCGCAGCCGCTCTATACGGCGACGACGCGGATCGAGATCGCAAGGCAGCAGGCAAATGTGACCAGCTTTGAAGGTGTCCAAGCCCGCGATATGGGCCAAAATCTCGAGTTCTATTCAACCCAATATGACCTGCTCAAGGCGCGGTCGCTGGCCGAACGGGTGGTCAAGGACCTACGGCTTGCCCGTGATCCGCTGTTCGTCCAAACCTTCGGCCTGGATAAGGAAGAAGACGTTCTGCCCACCAACAGCGGCTTCGGGCAATTGTCGAGCGCACAGCTGAAAAAGCGGGAAGCTCGTGCCACAGCTACGCTGCTCGATGGTATCAGCATCGCTCCGATTCGTGGCTCGGCGCTGGTCGATATCCGGTTCGCGAGTCCGAATCCCGGCTTGTCGGCACGTATTGCCGATGCTTGGGCCAGTGCGTTCATCCAGCAGAGCATGGATCGTCGCTTCGCATCGACTTCGGATGCGCGTCGTTTCCTCGAAACCCGACTGGAAGGGCTGAGAGAGCGTCTGCAGCAGTCTGAGCGCGCTCTGGTCGACTACGCCGAAAGTCAGAAGATTGTGCGGCTTTCCGATACTCAATCAGTTGACGGCAAGACAAGGACAACGCAGACGCTGGCGCGCGCCGACGTCGAGAGTATCAATGCCGAGCTGGCAAAAGCGGTTGCTGATCGCGTTGCTGCCGAAGCGCGGATGTCTGCATCTGCAGGGAACCGCAGCAGTGCCGAGGGGCTCGCCAATCCGGCCCTGAACAACTTGCGCAGTCGTCGTGCGGATGTCGCAGGCGAATATGCTAAGTTGCTTGTTCAATTCGAACCCGAATATCCAGCTGCCCGCGCCTTGAAAGATCAGCTCCGCGCCATCGACGCGAGCATCGCAAATGAAGAGCGACGCGTTGGCGAGGCTGTTACCTCCGTCTATCGGGCAGCGGCCGATCGTGAAGGGCAGTTGCGTTCGCGATTGGACTCGATGCTCTCCCTTCTGTCTGGCCAGGATCGCGCTTCGATCCAGTATAATATCTTTCAGCGCGAGGTCGACACGAACCGCCAGCTCTATGAAAGCCTGCTGCAGCGATATAAGGAAATCGGGGTTTCGGGTGTCGCGACGAACAATATTTCGATCGTCGATCCCGCGGTTGCGCCGGGGGCGCCGTCTTCTCCACGATTAGTGCTCAATTTGGCGCTCGCCTTGCTAGTTGGGGTAGGGTTAGCTGGGCTTTCGGTTTTTGTTCTCGAAAATCTTGACGAGGGAATTCGTGAGCCAGCTCAACTGAGCGCCGCGCTTCAGTTGCCGATTTTGGGCGTAATCCCGGATAGCGGCGATCTGACCAGCGTGGAGTTGATCAGCGATCCCAAGTCCGAACTGGCGGAAGCCTATATGACGGTTCGAACCAATCTGTCTCTGACCACCGATCACGGCTTGCCGCGAACCTTGTCGCTGACGTCGTCGGCGCCGGCCGAAGGCAAGTCGACGTCCAGCCTGGTGCTAGCGGCAACGATCGCCCGCGTCGGACGGTCGGTCATTTTGGTCGATGTCGATTTGCGCAAGCCGTCGGTGTGGAATTATCTGGGTCTCCGCAACGAAGGCGGGGTGAGCAACTTCCTGACCGGGCAGACCGATTGGCAGACCTGGGTTCAGAAAACAGAGCTGAAGAATTTGAGCTTCCTCGCCGCCGGCCCCATTCCGCCAAGCGCCGCGGATTTGCTCAGCAACGATCGTTTGAAGCAACTCGTGAGCGAACTGAGCCAGCATTATGACCATGTCATTCTGGACTCGCCGCCGTTGCTGGGACTGTCGGACGCGCCGAGGTCGTCGAGGGCGTCATCTATGTCACTGAGGCGCAGCGGACGTCAGTGCGGGCGGCGCAGCAGTCCGTGGCTAGGCTGCGACAGAGCAAGGCACGTCTGTTCGGCGCGATTCTGACAAAATATCGTAGCGAACAGCGGGGCTATGGCTATGGCTATGGCTATGGCTATGGCTATGGCTATGGGCGTGATGCCGATGCATCCGGTGAGGAAACGCGGTGACCCGTCGCGGGCGGTTTTCGCGCCTTCAGTTTAAATTACCTGGCATCGCCTTTACGGGAAACGGCATGGCGGTTGCCGCAATCGCGCTTCTTTTGGCCGTCATGTCCTTTGCCGCCGCGGCGTCAAATATCGGCATTCCGATTTCGGTTTTTCGCTGGACAGCACCTTTTGGCTACCCCGAAATGAAGCTAATCGACAAGTATGACGCGACGATCATGGCCAAGGCTCCGAGCCTGGCAATGGCGAAAATGCATGTCGAAACGCGCCGATCCTTGTTAGTTACCGCCCCACTGTCTTCGACGCTGGTCCGCTCGATCGGACTGGGCCTAAATGCGACGGGGAACAAGGCGGCGGCTGACAAAGCAATGATAGCCGCCGCCCGCCTTTCACGTCGCGACGGTTTGACGCAGATTTGGCTTGCGAATTCGGCACTTCGCAGTTCCCGAGCTACAGATGGCCTCCGGCATTTCGATATATTCTTGCGAACCTACAAGCAGTCCGAGACAGCGGTGGTTATCAATCAACTCGTCGCCGTCTTGTCGTATTCAGATGCCCGCCGAGAGCTGGTGAGATATGTGGAGAAAGATAACCCTTGGTACGAAAACTTCATAGCCACAGCGGTGGCGCGCTCGCCGTCGCCTGCCCACGTTGCGGAGTTGCTGCTTGGTGCGAAAAAAATCCCTGATGGCCATTTTCTTCGAGGTTACTATGCTACATTGTTCAACAGATTGATCAGTGAGAAATATTATTCTGAGGCCGTAAAACTCTATCCGAGGTTGCCGGGCGCGCAGGAGATGGTGATGCAAACCGTTGCCGTAACTCCGGAAACGCTTTCAGCGGGATACAATCCGGCGATATGGACTTTTTCCGATCGATCGGATCAGGGAGGCTCGCCGCTTGAGAGCAAAAACGGCGGCGCGCTGGAGTTTTATGCGGTCGCCGATACGATTGGCGTCGCTGGACGGAAACTGATTGAATTTCCCAATCCCGCCATGCGGCAGGCGATTTATTGGTCGATCGCGGAACGTGACATCAACGGTGGCTCGAGCGCGCAGTGGAAGCTGCGGTGCTTGATGTCGAGGCCGGAAACCACGGTACAGACCGTCAATCTGCTTGCGGCAAAAACGGGTACGTTGATGCGCTTGACGGCCCCTGCGGGATGCAGGCTTGCGATGCTGGAAATGCACATGACGGGCGGCATCGGGCGTGATCCTGCGCGCATCGTCGTCGATCGCTTGGCTTTGGCCGGTGCGCCCCCCCCCGCCGCTGCGAAAGCGCGCCCGGCCGAATAATGAAACGGTCGTTCGACTTTTGTGCTGCAGTTGGCGCGTTGCTTCTGCTGTCGCCGCTGCTGCTCGTCGTCGCGATTCTCGTTCGAACGAAGCTGGGGTCGCCGGTGCTGTTTCGGCAGCTTCGTCCGGGTCGGAACGGCGTTGCTTTTGCGATGCTGAAGTTTCGCAGCATGACCGACGCACGCGATGGCAGCGGCGCATTGCTTCCCGATGCCGAGCGCCTGACCGCGTTCGGGAAATTTCTGCGCAGCTCAAGCCTCGACGAGCTGCCGGGGCTCTGGAATATCGTGCGCGGAGACATGAGTTTGGTCGGGCCGCGACCGCTGCTTATGGAGTATTTGCCGCTCTATTCCGCTGAACAGGCCCGCCGGCATGATGTCAGGCCGGGACTGACCGGATGGGCGCAGATCAACGGTCGCAACGCCCTGCAATGGGAACAGAAGTTCGCGCTCGATTGCTGGTATGTCGACAATCGGTCGTTGTGGCTGGACATCAAAATCCTGGCGCTTACCGTGCTCAAGGTTCTGCGACGCTCCGATATTTCGGCCGACGGCGAAGCGACGATGTCGCGCTTTACCGGCACGCCGTCGTTACCCGACTAGCCGGCAATACGGTCAGCCTTCTTTTGCGGCTTTTGTCAGGCAGTGCTCAAGCTGAATGGCGAGCGTGTCGCGGCTGAACCGATCACTGGCAAGACTTTTTGCGCGTATAGCCGCGCCCGCGAGCCATTCGGTGTCGCGGGCATGTTTCTGCAGGCAGGCGGCGGCTTCGTCGGGGTTTTCGCTGCTCATCGCGCCCCCGACGTCATGTTCGGCCGCGATCTGGCACTGCCAGCCTTCATGGTTCGAGATGACCGGTTTTCCCGCCGACAGTGCATCGAAAAACTTGTTCTGCACCGCATCCTTCCAAAGGATCCGCGGCCCGGAGAACATTGCGAGGCAGATCGACGCGCGCTGGATCCATCCGGCCAGCACCCTTTTGGGCACGGCGGGGACCAGTTTCAGGTTGCGGTCGAGGACGTCAAGCTTCGCGGCGTGAGTAGCAATCGCGTCGCGATCGGCGCCGGCGCCGATAATGACAAACCGAATGTTCGGATCGCGCGCAAGCATCGCTGCCGCCACATCCGCAAGATAGCCGACATTATTCGCTTTGCCCAAAGTGCCGGCGAACAGGATCAGAGGATGATCGGCAAGCCAGTCGGTATATCCGGCGAGCGCGCTGGCGCCGTCGGCCGATACGGTCCCGAAAATATCATTGTCGCAACCATTGGGGATCACGTCGATGCGTTCGGGGGGATATCCGGTGCGCGCGACTTCTTCGGCCATGCCGGGAGCGAGGGCCACGACGCGCGTGGCGCGATGATAGGCGACATGCTCCAGCCGGCGAGCCAGCCATCGCAGAACCGGATTTTTCAGCGCACCCAGTGCGATCGGAACCGCGGGCCAGACATCGCGAACTTCGAACACATAGGGCTTTTTCAGGCGCCACGAGGCGAAGGTGGCCGGAATCGCGATTGTCAGCGGCGTGCTCGTCGCGAAGATGATATCGGCATCCCGGAATGATGCCGCGCGGCGAGAAGCCGCGATCGCAAATCCGATAAAGGCCTTCATCCGGCCAATCCAGCCCATGCTGTTGTCATAGGGCTGCCGGGCCCAATGGACCCGAATTCCTGCCTCGTCAGTTTCGCGCCACGCAGGGCCATCGCCCTGCGCCTGCTGATCGGTGGTGATCATGTCGACGCGGTGCCCGGCGGCAACCAGTCGCCGCGCCATTTCGTACGACCGGGTACCCCCCGGCTGATCCGGCGTGACGAAATACTGGTGCAGATAGACTATGTGCATCGGTTCCACGCTGTCAGGGCTGGAACGAGCGAACCGCAGCGATAACCTGATCGACGTCGGCCTCGCTCAGATGCTCCCCCATCGGCAGGCTAAGCAGGGTCGGCGCAAGGTCGGAAGCCAGTGTCGGCGTGCTGTCGTCGCGAAGATAGGCATAGGCGGCGAGGTCGGGGAGGGCGATCGGGTAATGGACGCCCGAATCCACGCCCTGCTCTTTCAGCCAGGTCTGCAACGCGTCGCGATGCGCGGTGCGGATGACGAACAGATGAAAGGCATGGCGGACATTTTGCTTGATGGTCGGCAGGCTCAGCCATTCGAGCCCCTGCAAGCCCGCGAGATAGCGCTGCGCGACGCTGTTGCGGCGATCGATCCATCCGTCGAGATGCGGCAGCTTGGCGCGCAGGATCGCGGCCTGCAGACCATCGAGGCGGCTGTTCCGGCCTTCGAACTGGTGATCATATTTGTCGATGCGGCCGTGATTGGCGATCATCCGCGCTTTGCGCGCCAGGTCGGCGTCGTTGGTCAGGATCGCTCCGCCATCGCCGTAGGCGCCCAGATTCTTGCCGGGATAGAAGCTGAAGGCACTGATATGACCGATAGCGCCGATGCGGCGCCCGTCGATTTCCGCGCCATGCGCCTGCGCGCAATCCTCGATGATCTTCAGCCCGTGCCGTTCGGCCAGATCCATCAGGCCGGTCATGTCGCAGGGATGGCCGTAAAGATGAACGGCAATGATCGCCTTTGTCTTCGGGGTGATCCGGCGTTCGATATCGGCCATGTCGAGCGTGTAGCTGACCGCGTCGGCCTCGCAAAAGACGACGCGGTGGCCCGAGCGGGTGACGGCTTCGGAACTGGCGATGAAGCTGTTGGCAGGGACCAGTATTTCGGATCCGGCCGGCAGGTCCAGCGCTTCTATCGCGATTTCGATCGCATCGGTGCCATTGGCGACGCCGATGCAATGTTCGGCCTGCTGAAAGGCCGCGAACTCGCTTTCGAACGCCTTCAGATCGGGACCGCCGATAAACGCCGACGTTGTAATGACGCGGCTGATCGCGGCGTCGATATCATCCTTGATCGAATGATATTGGCCGACCAGGTCAAGAAATTTCACCACCTTATAAATTCCTCATCTTCCGGGCTGGGTTGCCCGCATAAATTCCAGGTTCGACGATGTCGCGCGTCACGACCGACCCCGCGCCGATCACGACATTGTCGCAGATCGTTACGGGGAGGATCGTCGCGTTCGAACCGATCGACACCTTGTTGCCGATGCGGGTCGATTTCCACAGGTCGCGATTGCCCATCGCGGGACCGCCCGTGCCGAACAGGTCGTTGATAAACATCACGCCGTGCGCAATCACGCAATCGTCACCGATCGTCACCAGTTCGCAAATGAAACTGTGCGACTGAATCTTGCAGCGCTTGCCGATCGTGACATCCTTCTGGATCTCGACGAACGGGCCGATGAAGCAATGATCGCCGATCTCGCAGCCATAGAGGTTGGCGGGCGCGACGACTTTCACGCCTTCGCCGAAACTTACATCCTTAATGCCGCTTTGCAGTAGGATCGGCTCAGCCATCCTTGCGGCCCAGCTTGGCCTTGCGTGGATTGAAGCGCAGGTCGACCGTCCGGCCGGTTTCGATCGATTCATAGATCGCCGAAATCAGTTCGAGGCTGCGGCGGCCGGTCAGTCCGTCGACCAGCTGTGGGCCGCCCTTGCTGATCACATCGACGACATGTTCGTAATAGGCCTGATGACCAAAGCCGTAGACGTTCGGCGGATTGACCGAATAATTCTGTACGACGGCGTCGTCGTCGGGCTCGGCCTCGACGAAGTTCCAGGTTTCCAGCTTGTTCACTGCAAAGCCGCCGATGACGACGGTTCCGCCTTCGCCCAGGATCGAGATCGAGCCTTCCAGATCTTTCGGACGCGTTCCGCCCGTCGCTTCGATGATGCCCAGCGCGCCATTCGCGAACTGCAGAGTGACCGCCGCAGTATCTTCCGCTTCGATGTCAACCAACCGTGTCGCGCTCATGGCGGAAACGCGCACGACGTCGCCCATCATCCATTCGAGAAGGTCGACGTGATGGCTGGCCTGGTTGGTCAGCACGCCGCCGTCATGGGCCCAAGTGCCGCGCCAGCTGTCCTGATCGTAATAGGCTTGCGGGCGACACCACCGGACGCGTACCGTTCCCATCACCAGCTTGCCGAAGCGCCCGGCTTCCAGCGCCTCGCGCAGCTTGACGACGGGCACGTTAAAGCGGTTCTGCTTGACCACGAAAAGGCGGACGCCTGCTTTGTCGCAAGCATCGATCATCGCGTCGGCGTCCGACAATGTAAGCGCCATCGGCTTTTCAACGACGATATGCGCGCCATATCGAGCAAGTGCGATCGTATCGCGGGCATGATTGCCGCTCTCGGTCAAAATTGTGACGACGGCGGGTTTAATCTCCTGCATCATCTTGTGCATGTCGGTATACCAGGGAACGCCGAACTGCGTGCCGATCTTTTCGGCCTTTTCCGGAACGACGTCGCACACCGCCGTTAGACGGGCGCCGTCGATCACGCCGTTACCAAGCAGCTCGCTATGCCGTTTGGCAATCCGGCCGCAGCCAACGATACAAAAATCCAACATCGGTTTCCTTCCTGGGCGGGGGCGCCCGGCATCACATTCTCGGAGAATCGTTCCTGGAGCGCCTTGGGCATCGGCCAAATAGAGGACGCAATTGTTCCTACCAAATCTGCATCATGAAATTTCAGCGCGATTCCGTAGGTCCCGGACAAACTGGCTAAGGCGTGTCCGCATAAAGCCCCTTGAGATTAAATCAATAGCTTGTAGAGCGCCCCCCGGAGGGAGATAGCAAACAGCAGTCTCGGCCTGACATTTCAACATGTGTCGCGCCGATCGACGAACTGAGGATTCCCCATGGAGCAAACGAGCGTGATTGATAGGAAGCCGGCGAACGTCGAAGGAAGCCATATCGGCATCGTCGATTATGGCATCTGCAACGTCGGATCCGTTCGCAACATGCTGCGCCGATCCGGTATTCTCGCAACCTGCATGTCTTCTCCCGACGAACTCGAGAGCGTCGACCGCATCATCTTGCCCGGCGTCGGTCATTTCAGCGCCGGCATGGCAAACCTTGACAAGGGGGGATGGATCGAACCGATCCGGCACAGCGCGCTGGTCGATCGCAAGCCCATTCTCGGCATTTGCCTTGGCATGCAGCTTCTGGCGCATCACAGCGAAGAAGGCGATTGTGCTGGCCTTGGTCTGCTGGACATGGACGTGAAGCATTTTGACCGTGCCCGGCTTCCAGCCGATCTGCCCATTCCGCATATGGGATGGACCCAGGTGGATGTTGGCGACGCGCATCCGCTGACCGAAACACAACAATCTGAAAAGCAGCGCTTCTATTTCGTGCACAGCCTGCACGTTGTGCCGCGCAGTGACGAGGTGAGACCGCTGTTCTGGTGCACTTACGGATATCCCTTTGTCGCCGGTTGCGCAAAAGACAACATCATGGGCATGCAGTTTCACCCAGAAAAGAGCCATATGTTCGGCGTCGAACTCCTCACGAATTTTGCGAAAATCTGATGCGGCGCCTTCGTTTTATCCCGGTTCTGCTGCTCGACGGCACCAGTGCGGTAAAGACCCATGGTTTTCAGCCCGCTCGCTACATCGGCGATATCGTCAACGCCGCGCAGATATTTAACAGCAAGATGGCCGACGAATTGATCGTCGTCGATATCGGCGCGCATCGCGGCAATCGGTCGCATCCGGATGTAATCCGGCATTTGGCGGAAGAATGCTTCATGCCGCTCGCGTTCGGTGGCGGGATTGACAGCGTCGCCCAAGCTGCCGCGCTCTTCAAGGACGGGATCGAGAAAATCTCAATCAATACGGCGTTCGTCGAGGGCGGCTCGCTGGTCGAGGACGCGGCGAAGCAATTCGGCAGCCAGAGCGTCGTTGTTTCGATCGATGCGAAGCGCGAAGCCGACGGCAGCTATCAAGTCTATAGCCGGGGCGGCACACGCCCGCTGGGCGTGGATCCCGTCGAGATGGCGCGGCGCGCGGCCGATCAAGGCGCGGGCGAGATTATAATCCAGTCCATCGATCGCGACGGGTTGCGTGGCGGATATGATGGAGAACTTGTTCGATCGGTAGTGAAGGCAACGACTTTGCCGGTCGTTGCGCTGGGCGGAGCCAACACGGTACACGATCTGGCACGGGTCATTCTTCGCGACGGTGCATCTGCCGCAGCAGCGGGATCGATGTTTGCTTTTTACGGGCGGCTTCAGGCCGTGTTGATCAATTATCCGCGCCCCGAAGAGCGCGACGCAGCCGCTGCAGAGGCGATGACCGCCGCATGACACCCCCGTATCAGATGTGCAGCCGGACGGTCATGGATACGACCGACCCGGAAATCCGGTTCGACGAAGATGGTGTGTCCAATCATTTTTGGCACGCCCAGGATCTGATTTCGCGTCTGGTCAGACCCGGCGCTTCTGGCGAAGCCGAGCTTGAAGCGCTTGCCGATCAGATCCGCGAGGAGGGGAAGGGCAAGCCCTATGACTGTGTCATGGGCGTCAGCGGGGGTGTCGATTCCAGCTATGTTGGCGTTATGGCACGCGACCTGGGCTTGCGCCCGCTCGCGGTGCATCTCGACAATGGATGGAATACCGATACCGCCGTGTCGAACATTCATTCGCTGCTGGAAAAGCTCGATATCGATCTGTTCACCCATGTGGTGAACTGGGACCAGTTCCGCGATCTGCAGCGGTCGGTTTTCCTGTCATCGCTTCCCAATATCGAGGCGGTGACCGATCATGCGATCAAGGCGCTGTTGCTCCAAACCGCAGACAAATTTGGCGTTCGTTATGTGCTGAGCGGATCGAACGCAAATACCGAGGCTATTCTACCTGCGGCATGGGGATATAATTCCGACGATTCCCGTATCATCCTCGCGGCAAAGAGAAAATTCGGTGACCCGAAGATCGGTTTCGATACCTACCCGCATGTCAGTTTTGTCGACTATGTCCGCTATACTTATGTCAACAAAATCCGCATCGTTCCGCTGCTCAACTATGGTGATTTCAACAAGGCGCGCGCGCTGGAAATAATGAAACAGCGCATCGGTTATGTTCCCTATGCCCGTAAACATGGCGAAAGCCGCTTCACGCGCTTTTTTCAGGAATATTATCTTCCGGAAAAATACGGGTTTGACAAACGCAAGGCGCATCTGTCGAGCCTGATCGCGTCGGGGCAGATGACGCGCGACGAGGCGCTTGGCGAACTGGAAAAGCCGCTTTACGATCCGATCTCCAAGATGATCGACGTCGAATATTGCACGCGTAAACTGGGATTTTCGGAGGAGGAATGGGCACACGTCATGGCCATGCCGATCGCCTACACTCGCGACTTTCCGAATAACGAACGGCTGATCAAGACGGCCGTGAGAGCCCGGCGACTTCTTCAGACCGCCCTGACATCAATTCGCGGTCGCAAATGATGGTCGGCGGCAAAGCATCTGCCCAAACCTTTGTCATCTACGGCACCGGCGGATGCGGGCGCGCGCTGGCGCATTCGTTGATCGAAGTATCCCGGGACTGGATGCAGCGCAGCGGGGAAGAAGCGCGCGTCGTCTTTGTCGATGACAATCCTGCGGCGGCGGCTCCATTGCCGGTCGTTCCTTTCGACAGCCTCATCGCCGGCGACTATTTCGTCTTGGGCGTGGCCGACGGTGAAATTCGCCGCCGATTGGAGGCGAGATGTTTGGACGCAGGGCTGTCGGCATTTGATTTTTATGCGCCCGGCGTCATGATCGGTCTTGGAAACCAGATTGGCGCAGGCTGCGTCCTTATGGCGCAGGCGATGGTCACAACCAATGTTCGTATCGGGCGCCAGTTCCAGTGCAACATCTACAGCTATGTCGAGCATGATTGCGTGATCGGCGATTATGTGACCTTCGCACCGCGCGTCAGTTGCAACGGCAATGTTCATATCGGCGACAACGCCTATGTCGGTGCGGGAGCGGTCATTAAACAAGGCACGCCGGACAATCCGCTCGTGATCGGACAAGGCGCGGTAATCGGGATGGGCGCGGTCGTTACCAAGGATGTCGCGCCGGGTGCCGTCGTGGTCGGCAACCCTGCGCGATCATTGAAACGAAGCTAACCTCAGGCGAGGGATCAACTTTCCGCGACGAGCTTTTTCAGAGCGGTCTGAGTCGCACGAAAGCGGGATTGATTGACTGCCGGGACGCCCATTACCGTCTCGCCTTCGGCAACGGATTTGACGACCAGCGCGCCAAACCCAACGGTTGCATCGGCGCCGACATCGATTTTGTTCAGAATCATCGCACCCGGTGCGAGCCAAGCTCGGTCGCCAATCTTGCAGCTACCTGCAACCATCGACCCCGCGATCACGGCGGCATCTTCGCCGATCTGGACATTGTGAGCAATATGGCAAAGATTGTCGATCTTCGCCCCGCGCTTGATGATGGTGTCGGTTAGGGCGGCGCGATCGATGCAGGTATTTGACCCGATCTCTGCGTCATCCTCGATGATTACGCCGCCGATATGGGGAAAGCTCTCGAGCGCGCCGCTATCGTTGCGCTCATAGCCGAAGCCGGCTGCGCCGATGACGACCCCGCCGTGGATCGTGACATTCGCGCCTATCCGCGTCGGGCAATAGATCGCGACATTGGGATAGACGATCGAGCCGGCACCGATCTCGACCTCGGACCCGATGTAGCAATTCGCGCCGACCGACGCCGTGTCGTCGATGCGGGCGCCAGCTTCGATAACGGCGCTGGGGTGGATGCCCGCGCCGGGTCGCGCGGGCGGGAAGAAACGCTGTAGTGCCCGGATGAAGGCGAGACGGGGGTTGGTAACCTCGACCAACGTGACGCCGGTCGGCGGGTCGCCCGCGTCGTCGGAAAGCGCCGAGCAAAGGATGACCGCTCCCACTGCCTTGCTGGTTGCTTCGTCTAGCGCATTGCCCGTCGCGCGCGCGAATGTCAGCTGGTCCGTAGCCACGCGATCGAGCGCGGCGGCGCCGGTGACGCGGCGGTCGCCCGATCCGCGAACGCCGATTACCATGTCACCTAGACTGGCGAGGATTTCCGACAATTGTACAATCATGGTGCGCTCCAATAATTAAAGAATGGCACGGATAAGTTCGTAGCATTCGGCGTAGGTCGCACCGCACTGCATGCCGCGGACCCGTGCCAGCGACCGTATCGCGTCGGGATCTGTATAGATGCTGCCTTGCTGTGTCTGATAGCATTGAATTGCTGCAATCTTCCGCTCGAGCTGGCTGTCGGTAAGGCGGACGAGGAAATCGTGCCGCATGACGCGGCAGTTCCACGGGAGCTCATACCCGAGTATCGTCGAATATTTGAACGCGCGAATGGCTTCGATCGTCAGCGTGGAATGATCCTGGTGAATGTCGTCACGGCTCGCCGTCATCACGAGTTGCGGGTTGATTTTCTGCCGCAGGCGGAGGAGTTCATCGAGTAGTTCCTGACGGACGCGCGGAAACTCACGCACTGGAAAGTCGAAGCCGCCACAATGCGCGGGATCGAGTCCGAGAGTCCGCCGGCTCGCTTCACACTCTTCTAGTAATAGTTCGGGCGGATGGCCCCGCGCGATCGTGCTGATCGCACAGTCCGAGAAATAATAATGATGCACTTCGACGCCCGCATCACGCAAACGGCATATCAGACCGGCGCAGCCCATCTCGTCATCAGGATGAGCGCCGAGAACCAGTGCAGTCTTGATCGAAAAGTCCTCAGTATTCTGAAGTTGCATGAGCGTTCCTAACTTACAATTTGATGAGGTCTCTGATAACATTCACATAAAGGGCGCGGTCGGCGTCCCAGCGGGGGATGGGCAGGGCCGCAGCGCTGACCTTTGCCACCTCTGCCTTGTCGATCGCGCGCACCAGGCTTTCCACGTCTTTTGGATTCTGGTCGACGATCCAGCCGCCGCCATAGGTGCGAACGAAATTGGCCATCTCCAGCATGTTCGCCACGATGACGGGCAAGCCGGCGTGGCGCGATTCGAACAATTTGTTTGGCAGCGAATAACGATAGCTGAGCGAGATGTCCTCGCCAAGGCTGAGGCCCACGTCGGCCGAGCGGATGAAACCGATGACGTCGGCGGAAGGAACGGGCGGAAGGATGTGGATATTCGGATTGGTAGCCGCTACCTCGTGCAGCCATTTTTCCATAGAGCCATCGCCCAGCAATACCAAATGCCGATCCGGCGGACAGCGCTGAAACGCTTCGACGAGGATCGGAATGCCCCGGCCATGCGTCAGCTTGCCGAGATAAACGAAGATCATGTCTGCTTCGGCCAAGCCAAGCTTTTCACGGAGGCCGTCGGCCACAGGGCTGGTTCCCAAAGGCGTTTCGGGCATATTGCGGATCAAGTAGGGTTTCGTAATGCGGTAATGTTCGGCGTACCAATCGGCGATCGTGGCACTGACGACGATAACTGCGTCGGCGATGCGGACGAATCGCTGCTCGGCGATCCGTGCCACGCGTTTCAACGAATTCGACCAGCCGGTTCTTTCGCTCTCCAGCTCGTGGGCATCATAGACGAGCTTGGCTTTCCCCATGACCCGGGCAGCAAGTATCCCCGCGGGCATTGCGGCAAGGCTGTGCGCCTGCACGATGGACGGGCGGGCGCGAGCCGCTTCGCGCGCGGCGCGCACGGTCCACAGCGGCCAGCGCATCAGACGGGCGATTTTACTGCCTCCCTTCGACCAACGGGGCGGCTCGAGTCGACGGATGGTTACATGGTCGGCCATGACCTCCTCGGTTGCCAGTTTGCCTTCCTGATAGCCGATACCGATTGCTTCGCGAGCGAGGCCTTCTTCAACGGCGGCCTTCGCGGCACGAAGCAGCCGACTTTCGTGGGCCATGTTGCTGTAATAAATATGCACGATAGGTGCCGGTTCGGTCACGCGCCACTGCCTTTCTTTCCGAAGAGTTCGCCTTTTGCGAACTTGCGGACAAGCGCCGTCGCGCGATTGCTCGTGTGGTCGAACAGCCAAGCATTGTTTGGATATTCCGAAGCGAGGACCGGCGAAGAAGCCATGATGGCCGCCCATTCTGCTTCCGTAAAACCGAGCTTGCGCGAGCAATATTCGATGTCGATCATCTTCTCGACCGGGTCGTACATGTCGCGGTCGAGTTCGGCCAAGGCCGCTTCACGGCTCATCGTGTCCGACGCGATCATGCTCGAAAAATGGGCGCGGCGTTTGTCGAAACCGAATTTGGCCGGAAGATAATATTCCTGGAAAAAGCGTGTGAACCGGCTTTCGCCATGCTTGCGCGCGTAAGCATTATAGCCGAAGCGTTGCTGCATCACCTTGACCGCCTGCGCTTTGTTATACCCGCCATAATTGAGGACGGGGACAAAGCGGATCTTCCTCCGCAGGATATAGTCGAGAAAGCGTACAGGCGTCAGGTGCGGGTAGCTTGCCATCCCGATCGACGGGTTGCCGAAGCGGCGCTTGATGGTCTTGATCGAGCGCCAGTCACGATTGTCGTGTCCCCAACGTCGCGGCAGGATGGATTCGGTCTCGACATTCGATCCCGACAACAGGAAGCGAACGCCATGTTCGGCCGCCTTGTGATAGAGAAGCGCGGTGATTGCGTGGTCGGTGGCGACTTCGATGTTCGGCACCGAGGCGAGGAAGAGCGACCTCTGAATATCCTTGAACTCTTCCCAGTTCATCACGTGGGTAAAGAGGTCGATATCGAGTTCCCTAAGCAGCAATTCGATATTCGAAACGGCGGTGTCGGTGTTCCATCCATTGTCGAGATGAACCGCCAAGGGACGCAGACCCAACTCCTTCGCGCGGATCGCAACATAGCTGCTGTCGGCGCCTCCGCTGACCCCCATGATGCAATCATAGGGTTTGCCGGCGCCCTCGGAACGAATCGTCGCCGCGATTTCCTCGATTCGCTGCAGCCCCTCGTCGCCAGGAAAATATTCTTTCGCGAGCCGCGCGCGCGCTTCGTGAAAATGATTGGATACGCCGTCCGCATCGAACGCAATCGCCGGATCCGACGTGTCCATCACGGTTCGGGTGCAAATCTGGTAAGAACGCGTCATTCTCAGGCAATTTCCGTAATTTAACGTGCAAGGCGGCTCTTGCCGCCGCTGATGCGCCATTGGACGATTCCGTCGACAAGGTAAACGACAGCGTTGGCGAATGCGACGCCGATCACGAAATGGGTGACCGGAAGTTTCCACCACGCACACGCTGCGATGACCGCCGCCATCAACGAGACGCGGAAATATTCCCAGATGCTGATATAGCGCACGGCACCTACGATGAGCGCGCCCTTGTCGAGCGGGGAAAGTACGAACTGAAGTGCTGCGGCGATCGCCAAGGACTGCGCATAGATGCCGGAGATGCGCCATGTTTCGCCGAAAACAAAGGCGAAGGCCTCGGGTGCGACCACGACGACGATGGCCAATGGCACGACGACCAGTGCCGCAAGCGAGAGAAGCGTGCGCGTGAAAAGCGTCCGGAATTCGCGCTGGCGGCGGTATGTCTCGGTGGCGTTCTGGCGATAGACGTCCCCGACCGCATTGGCGACGAGCGACGTCGGCAGCGTGATGATGCGCTGAGCCATCATGAAGAAGCCGGCTTCGCCGGGGCCGTAAAGGGCGGCGATGGCGATCGTCGGGCTCTCGATCGCGGCCTTGTCGGCGACATGGGCGGCGAGCAGGAATTTGGGGTGATGCGCATAACGGCGCGCGACGGCCGCGATGTCGCGCCGCCACGCAGCCAGCGGCCGAAGGCGCACCGACCGGCAGAAATCGCGAAAAATGGTCACCGCCGTAACGAGTTGCGCGACGAAATGGCCGAGCATCAGTCCGGCGGGGCCCGCGATCGTCATACCCATTCCGAGTTGACCGGCGGCAAGCAGCCCCGATTGCATCACACGGTTTCGGCTCATGATGCCATAGCGACCGTGTCGATTGAGCCAGTAGGTGAGCGAAACATAGCTCGCCATCAGGATCGTCGCCGGACCTACCAGCCATAACCAGGGCAACATCGCGGGAGCGCCCATTCCGCGCGCCATCCAGTCACCCGCAAAGAATACGAGGATCAGGAATAACAGCGCCGTAAAGACCGACAATCCCATCGACAGAAGCGTCAGTGCGACACCCTTGTCGCGGTTCGCGGGAAGCATAATCGCCAGATCGTATCGGCCGGTCGCGACGACTGCGAGGAACATTGTCAGCGAGAAATAGACCGCGAAGATGCCCAACTCCGCCGGGGTGTATATCCGGGTCAGCAGGGGGCTGATCAGGACCGGGATCGCCTGCGCAATCAACGTACCACCCATCATGATGGCGACGTTTTTGACGAAGTGGCTGCGCTTGGCCTGATCGAACAGCTGCGACAGTCGCTGCACGCGGATCAGCCTTTTTGGAATCGTTGGACCGTTTCCGCGATATGCTCGATTTCCGCATCGGAGAGATAGGGATGCATCGGCAGACTCAGCACCCGGCTCGCGGCGCTTTCGGCGTGCGGCACAGTCGCGGGGAGGCGGCAAAGGTCACGATAGGCGGGCTGATGGTGCAACGGAACCGGATAATGGATCGCAGTCGGAACACCGGCTTCGTTGAGATGATTCGCGAGCGCGTCGCGATCATCGGTCAGGATGGTAAGCTGGGCCCACACGCAATCGTCGCCCTGGCGGAGCAGCGGCAGGTCGATACCAGGAATGTCACGCAGACGAGCGCGATATTTGTCGCCGATCGCGACGCGGGCGCGGACTTCCTCTTCAAAGACGTCCATCTTGGCGAGTAGTACCGCGGCCTGGATGGTATCGAGGCGGCCGCCCACTCCGATACGGGTGTGGTAGTAACGCCGCTCTTGGCCATGCACGCGGATCTCGCGCATTGCGGTCGCAAGCTTGGAATCGCGCGTGAAAATGGCGCCGCCATCACCATAGCAGCCCAGCGGCTTGGACGGGAAGAAGCTGGTGCAGCCGATCGTCGAGACGCTGCAGCTCTTGCTGCCGCTGAAGGTCGCGCCAAAGCTTTGCGCGGCATCCTCGATGACGGGAATATTCCCATGGCGCGCGGCGATTTCATTGATCGCGCCCATATCGGCGCATTGGCCGTAAAGCGCGACGGGCATGATCGCACGCGTGCGATCGGTGATCGCCGCTTCGATCAGCGTCGGGTCGATGTTGCAGCTCGCATCGATATCGACAAGCACGGGCGTCGCGCCCAGCAACGCAATAACCTCGGCCGTCGCGACAAAGGTAAACGGTGTGGTGATGACTTCGTCGCCCGGCCCGATGTCGAGTGCCATGAGTGCAATCAGCAAGGCTTCGGTTCCCGAAGCGACGCCAATGCAATGCTCGACACCGACATAATCGGACAGCCGCGCTTCGAGCTGCGC
The DNA here is from genome assembly GCA_051861185.1 of Sphingopyxis sp. GTDB lineage: Bacteria > Pseudomonadota > Alphaproteobacteria > Sphingomonadales > Sphingomonadaceae > Sphingopyxis. Next base: position 449,627 of record JBIMKQ010000001.1, on the reverse strand, counting down.
AATCTCGGGCCCCATGATATATTGACCATGGTCGAGAACACGGGCGATCGCCGCGTCGACCTGGGGCTTTAGCTGATTATATTGGCGTGCGAGGTCGATGAAGCGAATGGGGGATTGCGCGGTCATTGGGGGGTACATCCATCCTTGTCGATATGATATTCCGACGCGCATGTATCGCACACGACGTCACCTACGCCCTGCAGCTTGACGCCGCAGCGGCACATCCAGCCGATCTGGCGGGCCGGTACGCCTGCGACTAGTGCATAGGCCGGCACGTCACGCGAAACGACAGCACCGGCGCCGACGAAGGCATAGGGCGCGACCGTCACACCGCACACGATGGTGCAATTGGCGCCGAGCGTTGCACCGCGCCCTATCAGCGTGCGGCGGTATTCGTTCTTGCGCTCCACCGCGGCGCGCGGATTGTGGACATTGGTAAAGACCATGCTGGGGCCGCAGAAGACGTCGTCTTCCAGAGTCACCGCGTCATAGACCGAGACATTGTTCTGGATCTTCACATTGTCGCCGATGACAACGTCGTTACCGACGAAGACATTCTGGCCGAGCGAGCAGCGCGCGCCGATCTGCGCGCCGCCGCACACATGGACCCAGTGCCAGATCCGCGTTCCATCGCCGATGCGCGCGCCCGGATCGACGATGGCGGTCTCATGAACTCTCACGCTATCGTCTCTCAATAATGGAGCGGGAGGGGAATGCGACGGCCTTCGCGTGCCGACATATAGGTCGCAATCAAGACTTCGAGCGAGCGCAAACCCTCGCGGCCGTCGGTTTCGGGCTCGGCCTCGCCGCGGAGCACCGAGATGAGGTTGTCGTAATAGAGCGGGTGACCGAAGCCATAGACCGAGGTCGTTTCATACGACGCCGACTTGACCGTCTCGTCGATCGGATCGGGCGTTTCAAACTCCCAGTTCTGGATTTCGTTTACCGCCACACCGCCGACGCGGACGCTACCCTTTTCGCCGAGGATCGTGATGCTACCCTCCAGATTGCGGGGATAGGTCAACATGGTGACATTCATGGACCCTAGCGCGCCAGAGCGCCAACGGACATTGACGACCGCGCTGTCCTCGACCTCGATGTTACGTGCCAGCGTCGCGGTATAGGCGTGAAGGCTTTCGATCGGTCCGATCAGCCAGTCGAGCAAATCGACATAGTGGCTGGCCTGGTTCATCATTGCGCCGCCGTCGAATTCCCACGTGCCGCGCCAATCGGCGCTGTCGTAATATTCTTGCGGGCGTGTCCAGAACACGTTGATGTTGACCATATAAATGCGGCCGAAACGTCCGCGGCTGACCGCGTCCTTCAGCAGCTGCAGCGTCGCGTTGCGCCGGTTTTGCTTCACGACGAACAGACGTACGCCCGCCTCGTCGCAGCCACGAACCATTCGCAGTCCGTCTTCCCAGCGCGTTGCCATCGGTTTTTCGGTGACGACATGGAATCCGGCTTGAGCGGCATCGATCGCCTGCTGGGGATGGAGCCCGCTCGGCGTCGTCAGGATGACGGCATCGGCGTCGGTCGACTGTAGCATGGCAGCTAGCGACTTGTGGCCGCGTGCACCGGTCTTGGCGACAGCCTGCTCAAGTGCGGATGGATCGATGTCGCAAACATCGACCAGCTCGGCACGATCCTTATGGCTTTCGATTGCGCCGAAATGATTGTTGGCGATTCGACCGCATCCGGCCAAAGCGAAACGAACGGGGCGGTCGACAACGGGGGGGCGTCGATAAATCATCGTCAGGCCTTTATAATATTGCTGCGTGAAGTCCGGTAGCGACCGCGTGTGTCCACGATCAGCGTCGAACTGTCGGCGATCAGATCATAGTCGAAACCGTCATGGTCGGTTGCGAGCAGGACGCAGTCGGCATCCTCAAGTGCCTTGCCGTCCAGCTCGACGCTGGACAGATCGAAATGGCGGTGATCGCGCATCTTGGGAAAGACGGGGACGTGGGGATCATGATAAGTGATGATTGCCCCCATATCCTCGAGCCGCTCCATCAGGACAACCGACGGAGATTCGCGCATGTCGCCGACATTCCTTTTGTAAGCGATTCCGAGGACCAGGATTTTCGAGCCCCGAACTGTCCGTCCGGCATCGTTCAGCGCTGCTGCCAGCTTGCCAATGACATAGTCGGGCATCGACGAATTGATCTCGCCGGCAAGCTCGATGAAGCGCGCATTGACGCCAAACTCGCGCGCCTTCCAGCTGAGGTAGAAGGGATCGATAGGAATGCAGTGGCCGCCGAGGCCAGGGCCGGGTTGATAGGCGACGAACCCGAAAGGTTTGGTCGCGGCGGCAGCGATGACCTCGTGAATGTCGATGTCCATCTTGTCAGCGACGATCTTCATTTCGTTGACAAGGCCGATATTGACCGCCCGGTGGATATTCTCGAGCAACTTGGTCATTTCCGCCGCGCGGGTCGAGCTGACCGGCACGACTGTATCGATAATCCTGCCATAAAGCGCGAGTCCGGCTTTCTGCGAGCTTTCGGTATCACCGCCAACGACTTTTGGGATGGTTCGCGTCGAAAAATTTGGGTTGCCCGGATCTTCCCGCTCGGGTGAGAAGACAAGGAAATAATCCTCGCCGACCGCAAAGCCCCGGTCGGCGATGCGCGGAAGCAATTCTTCGTCGGTGGTTCCCGGATAAGTCGTGCTTTCCAGCGCCATCAACTGTCCCTTGCGGATATGCGGGAGAAGCGCTTCCACCGTATCGAGGACGTAGGACAGGTCGGGCTCGCGGTGTTTGCCAAGGGGCGTCGGGACGCAAATGATCAATGCGTCGCACTCGCTGGCTCGTGCAAAATCGGTCGTTGCCTGCAGGCCGGCGCTCCGCGCGGCTTCGACGTCCGACGAGGGAATGTGGTCTATATACGACTGGCCGGCTTCCAGATGCTCGACTTTTTGCGCATCGATATCGAAACCAAGGGTTGGAAAACCCACTTCGCTAAAGCGTAGAATCAGTGGCAATCCGACATAGCCGAGACCAACAACGCCGATAACAGCCTTTGTACCGGCGACCCTACTAAGAAATTCCTCAATTATCACGATAACTCCCGCAATACTTACTCGGCCGATGGCCTTAGTTTCAAAGGCTGAAACCGATCAAAGCGGCCGCTGCCGCTTCCGCGATGCGCCCTATCCTCAGGCCTGCACAAATGCAAATTATCGGGCAGCACTGCTCCGCTCGAAGGCGCTGCGGTCTATCCCAGACTCCGACGGCGATAGGGGTGGCGTGACACCAATAGAACGAGTCCAAGAAAAATAAGGAGACCGTGATTTAGAAGGACCGTCACGATATCCGTATCGCGGAAAATTGCGTGAAAAAGCATTCCGAAAAAGGTGCACATGATGGAACCGCTTGGCTCATTGTCACAAAAATTGAGATATGCAAGGATAACCCCAACCGAAACTGAGTAGATCAGCACACCTACAACGCCTGCATTGGAGAATCCGCTGCCAACAAGGCCTGTATTCGCAGACAAGGTAAAATCATTGAAGACGAATCCGCCAATAACGTAGGGTGGACTAATGTTGTAAGGCTGCGGGATGAGCCCGAGGGTTATCTTCGAGTTGCTCCAATAAAACATAGGATTATGAGAGAAAAAGTCCACGTAATAGCCGTTTAATAGAGCTGGAGTAAAAATAGTTCTCCGCAAAATCGCATCGCCTAGAAAGTTTCCATCTATCGTGCCGCCGCGCATGAGGGAATTTTCAACATAGAAGAGCACTGCCAAGCCTAAAAAGCTAGCGAGCCAGACCGTAGAGGCGCGATATTTAAACCGAAATGAGTAATATGTTATGATAAGAAAAAGGAACGAAAATATAATTGCTTTATGAGATGATAGCGCGAATAAGAATAGCGCGGAGATCGCGTATCCTAGAATTAACATTTTTCGATTATCGCGAAGCGCGAGCGCTAAGCCAATAGGTAGCAAAGCCGATGTCGCGGTAGATCGCATGTATTCAAATGCTGTAGGAAGAGACTCCCTCGCTTGATTTCGGAATTCATATACATCGGCGAGGGAAAAGTTAAGAAAACGCGTCCCGCTAATCGCTAACGTGATCATGATCAAGGAGAATATCGACAATAATATAATTAAGGAGTAATCTAGCGATGACTGATAGACTGGAGTAATCTTGGCCTTTCCGGAATAGGAGGCCGTAATTGCGATAACTGCAGATGAAATAAAAGTAATGTAAAAAACGTAGATCGATGAGGCTCCGTTCCACGCGCAGACGCCGGTAGGAATCAAAATGAAAAGTATATTTAGCGCGAGCACAAAAGAGGCTACTCGGTTCCGAGTAAGTAGCGCGATAGGAGAAAGCGCTATCAGGATCGGGATAATTATTCTTTCTGATCCGACAGGAAATTTGTTGAACCCCATATAATAATATATTTCAAATAATATCGTATTGTATAGGTAATTATATAGAAAAAAGCAAACTGTCGCTGCGATAGAAAAGCCAAAGATATTCTTCATCATTAAAGGCTTTGATGCAGAAATAGTCTGAATTCTAATTGAGGAGGAGGGGGTAATGGTGGGCATGGTTTCTTAAGTGCGCCTTAAATGCAATTCGGCTTGCTAAGCCTTTTCGAGATACCTAGATCACCGCCTCAACGCTCGATACGGGACACCCATGACAAGCAAAAGCCCTTGGCCCTTATACACGTCGGCGGAAGTTGCCGCTGTGGCAGAAACCCTTGCGTCAAACAAGGTGAACTATTGGACGGGGCAACGCGGCCGTGAGTTCGAACGCGCTTTTGCCGAGTGGGCCGAAAGCGCGCATGCCATAGCGTTGACGAACGGGACCGTGGCCCTTGACCTGCCTTTGCATTGCCTGGGTGTGAAGCAGGGCGATGAGGTTATCGTGACCCCGCGCAGTTTCATGGCATCGGTCTCCACCGTCGTAAATGCGGGCGCGACGCCGGTGTTCGCCGACGTCGATCCCGACAGCGGCAATCTGAGCGCGGCGACGATCGAGGCCGTGCTGACCCCGCGCACAAAGGCGATCATTCCGGTGCATATCGGTGGCTGGCCGTGCGACATGCCTGAGATCATGGCGCTTGCGCGGTCGCGCGGGATTCACGTTATCGAGGACTGTGCGCAGGCGCATGGCGCACGGATCGACGGCAAGATGGTCGGCGGTTTCGGTGATGTCGGCGCCTGGTCCTTTTGTCAGGACAAGATCATGACCACCGGTGGCGAGGGGGGGATGGTAACAACCGACGACCCCGATCTTTGGAGCGCCATGTGGTCGTACAAGGATCATGGCAAGAGCTGGGATGCCGTTTATAACCGCACGCATGCGCCCGGTTTTCGTTGGGTTCACGAAGGGTTCGGCACGAACTGGCGCATGCTGGAAATGCAGGCGGCGATCGGCGCAATCCAGCTCGGTTATATGCCGGACTGGACCGCGAAGCGAACAGCGAACGCGATGCGGATCGCGGCGGCCCTGGCCCCTTTCGCCGACATCGTTCGATGCCCGCTGCCCGATCCGGAACGCATCACCCATGCCTTTTACAGGCTGTATGCTTATGTGAACCCGGATGCGCTGGCGGACGGCTGGGACCGCGATCGCGTCGTTGCCGAAGTCAATGCCGCGGGTGCGCCGCTTCTGCACGGTACCTGCTCGGAGATATATCTCGAAAAGGCCTTCGACGGCACGGGATGGCGCCCCGAAGAGCGCCTGCCAACCGCACGCCAACTGGGTGAAACCAGTCTGATGTTCCTCGTGCATCCGACCCTGACCGGCGAAGAAATCGATTATGTCTGCGCAACCGTCGCGGCGGTTCTGACCCGCGCGAGGCGGTAGTCCTTCTATCCCGAAAATTGATCGGCCGTGTATACCCGGCCGATCGAGTTGAGCCGTCCCCCGAGGCTTGCTAGGGGGAGGCGAAGTCCAGCAAAGCTAGGAAAAGCATTGTCGATCCCCAATGGGCAGAATAGCAGCGAACTCAACAAGCCCGTGAAGATCGCGGTCGTGGGCACCGGCTATGTCGGAATTTCCAACGCCGTCCTGCTCGCGCAGCGCAATCATGTGGTCGCGTTGGACGTCAATGAGCGGAAGGTCGAGCAGATCAACGCTCGGATATCGCCGATAGGCGATGCCGAGATCGAAGACTATCTGGCAAACCGCGACCTCGACCTCGTCGCGACGGTCGACCGCGAGATCGCGTATCGCGATGCCGACTTCGTCCTTGTGGCTACTCCGACAGACTATGATCCCGAAACTAACTATTTCAATACGAGCACCGTGGAAACGGTCATCGGTGACGCGCTGGCGATGGCGCCAAACGCGCTGATCATTGTCAAATCGACGGTGCCGGTGGGCTTCACCGACCGCATTCGCGCCGAGCGCGGCACCGACGCGGTGGTCTTTTCGCCCGAATTCCTGCGCGAAGGCCGCGCGTTGTTCGACAACCTTCATCCGTCGCGTATTATTGTCGGCAACACGCACCCGCGCGCGATGGACTTCGCCCGGCTGCTTCTCGACGCATCGCTCAAGCCCGACGCATCGATCCTGCAGACCGGCAACACCGAAGCCGAAGCGATCAAGCTCTTCGCCAATACCTACCTCGCGATGCGGGTCGCCTTTTTCAACGAACTCGATACCTACGCCGCGGCGCATGGCGCCGATTCCCGGCAGATTATCGAGGGTGTCTGCCTCGATCCGCGGATCGGGATGTTCTATAACAATCCGTCCTTTGGTTATGGTGGCTATTGCCTTCCCAAGGACACCAAGCAAATGCTGGCGAACTACAAGGATGTGCCGCAAAATCTGATCCAGGCGATCGTATCGTCCAACACCACCCGCAAGGATTTTGTCGCATCCGAGGTGTTGAAGCGCGGCCCCCGTGTGGTCGGCATCCACCGTCTTGCAATGAAGGCGGGGTCGGACAATTTTCGCGCAAGCAGCATTCTCGGCGTGATGAAACGCCTCAAGGCGAAGGGTGTAGAGGTCATCGTCTACGAACCCCTCATCGAAGAACCGGCGCTGTTCAATTCGCGCATCGTCCACGATTTGGAAGCCTTTAAGAGCGAGGCCGACGTCATCATCGCCAACCGCGTCACGGCCGAATTGTCCGATGTTGCCGACAAGGTTTACAGCCGGGATCTGTTTGGCGTCGATTCCTGATCAAGGCGTCTTGTCGATTGTCAGGGCGAAGGTCGTTGCGCGCGGATGGAGGGGTTAATTCTGGTGCAGAATGTTCATATCGCGTTGGCCGAAGCGGTGCCCCCTCCGCTGCACGGCGATGTGCAGTCGAAACTCGCCTATCTGGACCATCGGCTGAGCAGCGCGCTGCTCAATGCAGCCGGCACGGCGATCGACGCGGTGGCCGCCGAAGCCCTTTCGTCCGACGAGTGCAACGCGCTCGAAGCCAAGGCGCAGGCACTTGTTACGTCGATGTGCGACGATGCGTTCATCCCCGATATCCGCACGCTGTCCGAACGGCGGGGCACAATGCGCTTTGCCGACGACCCGATGCCCGAACTCCTTGCAAGCCGGGAAGTCGTACAAGAGGGCGAGGGATTTTTCGCGATTGGACCATTGCTGACGGGCGTGATGGACTATGTCGAGGCGCGTTTGACCGCAATTGCGAAGGAACAGGGCGCCGCGCATTATCGTTTCCCCGCACTGATCTCTTCGGCGTACCTTGAAAAGGTTCAGTATTTCAAAAACTTTCCACACAGCCTGGCTTTCGTCAGCCATTTGAACGAGAATGTGGAGGACATCGACCGCTTCGCCCGTGAAGCGCATTGTTGCGGCCCGATCGTCAAGGTCGATCCCGCGGTGATGGCGGCGCCCAAGGCGATGCTGTCGCCGACGATATGCCATCATCTCTATCATATGCTTGAAGGCGTGCGCATCGACGAACAAGGCTTCGTCGCGACGGCTTTCGGCCATTGTTTCCGGTATGAATCCCGCAACATGAACGCGCTCGAGCGCGTCTGGAACTTCACGATGCGCGAGCTGATTTTTGTTGGCGACGAGGATTTCGTCGAGGCCGGCATCAATCGCGCACGCGAAGCGTTCGAGGATGTGCTCGCGGACCTTGATCTGAGCTATGCGATCATGACCGCGAACGATCCGTTTTTTGTCGGCACCTATCGCGATCAGGCGGCCTATCAGGCGGCGTTCGAGCTGAAATATGAAGTGCGCGCGCCGCTTCCCTATGCCGACCACTCGATTGCCATCGCGTCGCAGAACAGCCATCGCAACTTCTTCGGCCGCACGCTCGATATCCGCGATCATCGCGGCGACCATGCGTGCACCGGATGTTTCGGGGTCGGTTATGAACGGCTTGCGCTGGCCTTTGTCGCACAGCATGGGCTCGAGCGCGACCAATGGCCCGCAGCGGTGCGCGACATTCTCTCTTCGCACGCGCATCGCGGCGGCTTCAGTGAGCAGGAAAAAGCATGAACGACACGGCGATCTGGGACCAACTGACCGCGGTGCTGCGGACGCAGTTCAAGGATGAAGCGTTGCCGGTAACGGCCGAGACGACTGCTTCCGACGTTCCCGGATGGGATAGCCTGGCGCACATCCGGTTTATTCTGGCCGTCGAGAAGGGTTTCGGGATCAAGTTTAGGACCGCCGAAATTTCGTCGTTCGACAATCTTGGCGATCTTGCGGCGATGATTGCGCAGAAATTGCAATGACCGGCGGACTGGTCGGGGCGGCGACCGTCGGACCGGACGCAAGGTTGGCCGTCGCCGAACTCGCATATGAAGCGCTGAAACCCTATTATCACCGGCTGCCTATTCCGGACGACAGGCTTTACATGGTTCTCGCCGACGAGGCATGCGATCCGTCCACCGAACTTGGGGCAGGGCAGGTGATGCTGATCGATGGGCATGTCGCCGGTTTGATCGTCGCCTACCCGGCCGACGAGATGCGGGCGCGGCAGCAGGCCAGCCTGTTCCATCTACTGCAAGTCGAGATTGACGAGAGCGAAGCCATTCTGGCGGCCGCAGCAGCTCAGACAGCGGATGTGCCGCCGGTCGCTCCCGATGCCTTTTATCTGGCACGGATCGCCGTCACTGCCGCGCAGAGAGGAACGGGACTGGCGGAAACGCTCCTGTCATCGATCGGCGCAGGTCTGCCTCCCCTGATGCCGATCAGCCTGCATGTTCACCGTGACAATGAACGCGCCATACGTTTTTATCTGCGCTGCGGCTTCGTTCGCGCCGACGATGCGGATTTGGCGTTTCAAGCCTTTGTCCTGCAACACTAGGCGCGCCGGGTGCTGATCCAGCTAAATCTCTATTTCTGGCTCGCGGCGGCGGCCGTTTTCGTTGCCATCCGATTGCCGCTGATGCGGACGGGGACCTGGTTCGGCGTGCTGAACCTCGCGGTGCTGGCCGCGGTTCTCGGCCCCCGGATTGCGGTTGCGATCCTGCTTTTGTCGATCCTGCTCTGGCTTGCGGCTGCGGCGATTGCCCGCTTGCCGGAGCGTGTCGGTGACCTCGCATTCGCCGCGACGCTGGCAGGACTGCTCGCGTTGCTGGCGATCCATAAATCCCTGTTCGAACTGGCCATCAGCGGAAACCTGGACGGGCCGTGGCTCACCGCGGCGCGGGGGCTGGAAATGATCGCCTATTCCTATTTCGTGCTGCGTGCATGGGATATGCTGAATGCCGTTCGTGGCGGGGGGCGCCTGATCGACCCGCTGGCCTTGTCGGGCTTTCTCGCGCCATTTTTCATGATGCCGGCGGGCCCGATCAACGCCTATGCGCCTCATGCCGCCTTTGCGGATGGCGATGCGCCCGAGGCGCCCTCTCTGGCGATGTTTGCGCGTGGGGTCGAAACCGTGGTCATCGGGCTGTTCATGAAGTTCGTGCTCGGCGAATTGCTACGCCTTTGGGTGGTCGGAGCGAACGGCGACTGGCCGACCGGCACGTTGACGGGCAGCGCGGTGACCTTCCTGTATATCTTTCTGGACTTCGCGGGCTATTCGGCCGTCGCGCTCGGCATCGGCACGTTGATCGGGGTGCCGACGCCGCGCAATTTCCGCTGGCCCTTTCTGGCGACCAGTCTCACCGATTTCTGGACGCGCTGGCATATTTCGCTCGGCGACTGGTTGAAGCGTAATCTCTATTTCCCGATTCAACTGGCGCTGATGCGCCGGACCGGCGGGGCGTTTCCGGTTGTGACGGCCACGTCGGGGCTGGTCTGCGCGTTCACATTCGCCGGCGTCTGGCATCGGTTCACCCTGGCCTTTCTTGCCTGGGGCATTTTGTTCGGCATCCTGCTGTCGATCGAAAAGGTTGTGCAGGATCGATTCTGGCGGCCTTTTTGCCTGCGCCATCCGCGTGCCCTCATCGCCGCGCGCTGGGTTGGCCCGGTCTATGTCACCTTCACAGTCATCGTGATGCTGCATCTGACCGCGATGGCGCAAATGGTGGGGAGTGATCGATGAAAAGGCTCATCGTTCTGGCCCGCTCGCTGGCTTGTCTCGCGATGCTCACCGCCGTGGTCGTCATGACCCAATCGGACACCTCCGCTTTCGTATATGGGGGATTTTGACGTGATCGCCGGGTTGCGTCAGGCACTCAAGGCTGCGGCGATGTTGATCGCCCTGCTGCTGATCTGTGCGGCCTTTTCGCAATTGTTGCGCACGATATTTTGGCCGGAACTTCGCGACAGCTACCGGCATGACTTCAGTTGGACGCCCGGATCGCATTTCGGCCGATCGATCGTGACGCTCCGCACGAACGATCGCGAGGCGTGCGTCATCCTCGGAAATTCGGCCGCACGCGAAGCGCTGGATCCGTCCATTCTGTCGGAACATTTTCCACAGCGGGCGTTCGTCAATGCGGCGACGACAGGCGGCAATAATATGGTGTTTGAACTGCAGGCGCGGATCCTCGCGGCGCACCATGTTCGTCCGCGTTGTACGATATTGGCGATGAACAGCTGGAATATGTTTTCGAACGGCGCGCCCCAGATCGCGACCGACGATTATCTGGCTCTGCTCGACTGGGGCGAACTGGCAGCATTGTCCTATTCGCCATTTTTCACGCGAGAAGGTCCGAGAGTTCTAGCTGGGCTTGTCCTTCCGCTGAAGCCGCAGGGGAAGCAAATCAACCGGATCGTTCGCGAGCGCGTTTGGAAATGGCGCGTTGCAGCGGGCGAGCCGCTGCCCCTGTCGCGCTTAGCCTATTTCCCGGGCGAACTCGATCGGTCGCAGACCTATCTCTATGCCGGAAAGCCGGATGTTCTGACGACGCAATGGGCCGAACTGGCGGCGCGCAATCGCGAATATTATGACCCGACCCGCTATGGTGGTCCGAACGAACAGAAGAGCCTGCATGCGGCGCTGGGAACATTGTCGCACCTGAGCGTTGAGACGATGATCGTCATCCTGCCCCAGTCGCCAATCCTTGAGCGCGCGTCACGCGTCGCCGATCCGGCGTTCCACGCGGCGCTCGCGCCGTATCGATCGAAAGTGCGTTTTATCGATTGCTCGGCTGTTAATGTGATCGGCTATTTCCATGACGAGGGGCATCTCAATGCACGTGGCCGGATAGCGTTGTCCCGGGCGCTGGCCGATGCCCTCGAAGGCGACGCGGTGAGTGCTGCGCAAAAATGCGTCGAGGTCGATCCGGCGCGCTAGTCGCGTACTTCGTGGAATTCCCTGTACCAATCGACAAATCGCGGCACGCCGACGCCGATCGATGTGGCGGGCGCATAGCTGAGGTCGCGTACGATAGGAGCGATGTCGGCGTAGGTTTCGTAAACATCGCCGTCCTGCATCGGGAGCAGGTTGAGCTCGGCCTTGCGGCCGCACGCCTTCTCGACCTCGCCGATCAGGTCCATCAACGGCTCGGGGCGGTTGTTGCCGATATTATAGACGCGGTGCGGCGTCGTGTAACCGCCCGGCTTTTCAGAATGGTCGTCCGTCGGCGGATTGTCGAGGCTGCGGATCACACCGTCGACGATATCGTCGACATAGGTGAAATCGCGTTTCATGTCGCCGTGGTTGTAAACGTCGATCGGCTGGCCCGAGAGGATGTTGGCGGTGAATTTCCACAATGCCATGTCGGGGCGGCCCCAAGGGCCATAGACGGTAAAAAAGCGCAGCCCGGTATGGGGAATACGGAACAGGTGGGCGTAGGTTTCGCTCATCAATTCGCCGGCGCGCTTTGTCGCGGCGTATAGCGAGACGGGATGATCGACCCGGTCCTCGACGCGGAAGGGCATCGCCTTGTTGGCGCCATAGACCGATGACGACGAGGCATAGACCAGATGGCGGATGCCGCGTCTGCGCGCGAGTTCGAGGATATTGGCATGACCCGCAAGGTTCGAGCGGACATAGGCGCCGGGGTTGTCGAGCGAATAACGAACGCCCGCCTGCGCCGCGAGGTGAACGATGCGGTCGAAATCCTGCCCGGCCAGCACGCTCGAAATCGCGTGATCATCGCCGATATCGACGCGGTGGACGGACAATCGTCCCGACGCGAGTTTTTCCAGCTCCGCGACGCGCGCTTCCTTCAGCGCCACCGAATAATAGTCATTGAAATCGTCGAGGCCGATCACGGTTTCACCGCGCGCGAGAAGGCGGGCCGCGGCGTGCATGCCGATAAAACCCGCAATTCCCGTTACCAGAACGGCCATGTCCAGATCGCCTCTCATATCAAAGCCAGCCCGCTCGGCGGCGCACTCGCGCAACGCTATCTTACATATCTCGCAAACGCCGGGTTAACTTTAAGGCGGCGAAATGCAGCGCGCCGGCTCAAAGCTGCTTTTCGCGCCGAAAATAAGCGGCATCCAGATTTTGACCGGCCCCGCGAAACTTGTCATTGCGGCGAACAGGATCGACACAGGATGACGCCGGGAGCCGCGGAATGGATTTTGCGTTCGACAACAGTTTTCATGATTCGATGGAAGGCTTTTACGCGCCTGCCGAAGCGGCGAAGCCGTCGGCACCGCGGCTCCTGATCTTCAATCACGCACTTGCGGAGCGTTTGGGGCTGGACGCGGCCGGGGCGAGCGATGACCAGCTGGCGCGGTTGTTTTCGGGGCAGGAGATGCCCGATGGCGCGAGCCCGCTCGCCTTTGCTTATGCGGGGCATCAATTCGGCCATTTTTCCCCGCACCTCGGCGATGGGCGCGCGCTGTTGATGGGAGAAATCGTTGCTCCAGACCGCGCGCGCTTCGACGTCCAGTTAAAGGGATCGGGCCCCACCGCCTTTTCGCGCAACGGCGATGGCAAGGCGGCGATAGGCCCGGTTTTGCGTGAATTTCTGGTGTCGGAGGCGATGGCCGCAATGGGCGTCCCAACGACGCGGGCGCTTGCGGCGGTGGCAACGGGCGATCGCGTGCAGCGCGAGCGCGCGCATCCTGGGGCGGTGCTAACCCGGATCGCGAGCAGTCATATCCGGGTCGGAACGTTCCAGTTTTTTGCCGCCCATTTCGGCGCCGAGCATGTGGCGCAACTGTCTGATTACGCCGTGGCACGCCACTTTCCCGATCTGGCTGGCGCCGACAATCCCCATCTGGCGCTGCTCGACCGGGTGATAGAACTGCAGTGCCAACTAGTTGCCCACTGGCTCGGCGTCGGTTTTATCCATGGCGTGATGAATACCGACAATGTTGCGATCAGCGGCGAGACGATCGATTATGGTCCCTGCGCCTTCATGGATCGCTTTGCGGTCAACACTGTCTTCAGCTCGATCGACGCCAATGGCCGCTATGCCTATGGGCGGCAGCCGCAGATTTTGCACTGGAACATGGCGCGGTTCGCCGAAGCACTGCTGCCGGCGATACACAGGGTGTCGCCGACCGACGTCGATGCGGCGAAAGCGCTGGTAGACGCTATACCCGGCCGCTTTCGCGCACAGTGGCACGCCCGGGTCCGGTCAAAGCTGGGGCTGGGCGACAGTGATGTCGAAGATGGCGTTCTGATCGACAGTCTCTTCGACCAGCTCGAGCAGCATGACGTCGATTTCACCTCCTTTTTTCGCGCGCTCGCGATGCTGCTGCGCGGCGATGGAGCGATGCTCGAAGCGCTGTTGCCGTCGCCTGACGCGATGGCGCCCTGGATCGCCGAATGGTGGGAGAGGATCGCGCACGAAGCGAAAGGGCCGCTGGAGCACGCTGCGGCGATGGACGCGGTCAACCCGTTGTATATCCCGCGCAATCATTTGCTCGAAGCCGCCCTCTTGGCCGCCGAAGCTGGCGATATGGCACCGTGGCTCGAACTGCTCGACGTCGTGCGTCAGCCTTACGATGCGCGTCCGGGGCAGGAGCGATATGCCATGCCGGCGTCGGCCGATTTTGGTCCTTACAAAACCTTCTGCGGAACCTGACGCGTCGGACCGCATTTTTCGGGCGAGCAAACCCGGTGAATCCGATTTTTCGGCTCGCCGCATCGCGGGGAACTGTCCCATTGTCGGAGAGTTAGCCTATGAAATGGGGAGAAACGGGTTGCACAGCCAAATCTCGCAAGCCACAAGTGCGCATCGGTGGCCAGCAGATGAAAAGATCTGAAATTTCCTGCGAATTTTTAAGGCGCCGATCCTCGCGGGTGCGGCCGCTGTTGATTGGCGCGACGTCCTTCCTGTGTCTGGCATGGGCCGGCGCCGCGCAGGCGCAGCAACAGGTCGAGCCACCCAAGGTGGTTCCGACGCTCGCGCCCGCGGCTGGCGAATCCATCGCGACGCCATCTCCGCCGCCGCCCGGCGCCCAATTTCCCGAGGTCGAACCGATCATAAGCGACGAGGAGTTCGAGAAAGCGATCCCGGCGATCAGCGCCGATGATGACGCCGAACTCGACCGCCCGCTCGAATCGATCGCCGATTTCGAAAAGCGTCAGGCCGCGGAAGCCGTGAAGCCCGCCTCAACGACCGCGGACGGGTCGGCGAGCCCCGCAGCGGAGGCCATAGTTGAGACGCAGCCGCCTTCGGTTGATGGGATCCCGGTTCCGGCGCTGGCCGATGGCGACGCCGTCGAGGCGATCGGCGATGCGCCGATCAGCGATGTCGAACTTGCCGCCCCATTGCCGCCGCTCGAAAGCTTCGACGTCGAGCCAGTACAATTCGCCGAGGCCGAGGACGACAAGGATAATGTCGAAATCGCTTATACGGTAAAGGTCAACGGCCTCGACGCCGCCGACGACAGCACCGACGTCGACCTCGCCGACCTGTTCGGCGATTTGTCCGCACTCTACGATGGGGATGGCAAGGCCGACAATGCGGCGATGATCCGCGCGCGCCTTACCTCCGATGGCGAGTTGATGCAGCGCGTCCTTGCGTCCGAGGGCTATTATGACGCGGTGGTCGATACGCGCATCGATCGCGGCGAGCGCACCCCGGGCGAAACGCGCCAGCGGCTGCCGATTACCGCGATCATCGATGTGAAGCCGGGGAAACGCTACACACTGGCCGACATCATCATCAACGCGGATCCCACTGTGCCGCCGACGCTGATCGCTGATAATTTCCCGCTCGCGATAGGCGAACCGATCGTTGCGCAGCGCATTCAGGGCGCCGAGGCTGCGATTGCGCTTAAGCTCCCCCAAGAGGGCTATCCTTTCGCCAAGGTCGGCCAGCGCGACATCCTGCTCGACGGCGCGACCGGCGACGGCGTTTACACGTTGCCGGTCGATATCGGCAAACGCTCGCGGTTCGGCGGGATCGAGACCACCGGCGACCTGGCATTCGACGCCGAGCATGTCGAGGTGCTGACGCGATTCAAGCGCGGCGATCTCTATGACAGCCGTATGGTCGACGATCTGCGGCAGGCGCTTGTTGCCACCGGGCTTTTTTCGACCGTCGCGGCCGAGCCGCAAGCGACGGGCGAAAGCGCCGGCGACGGCACCGAATATGTGACTATGCTTGTCACCCAACAGGCCGGCCCGCCGCGGACGCTGGCGGCGAGCGCCGGCTATGGAACGGGCCAGGGCATCCGGATCGAGGGCAGCTGGACGCACCGCAATCTGCTGCCGCCCGAAGGCGCGTTGACCTTCCGCGGCGTCCTGGGAACGCAGGAACAGGGAATCGGCGCGACGCTTCGCCGCTCGAACGCCGGGCGCCGCGACCGGACTTTCGAGCTCACGACCGAAGTCACGCGCAGCGACTATGACGCGTTCAATGCGATGACCGGCCGGGTGGCGGCACGCGTAAGCTATGATTCGACGCCGATCTGGCAAAAGAAGTTCACCTATGCCTATGGTGTCGAACTGATCGCGACGCGCGAGGATGATTATGATTTCACTAAGGCTGCGCGGTCTTATGATTTCTATACCATCCTCGGCCTGACCGGGCAGGTCGGCATGGATCGCACCGACAGCTTGCTCGATCCGACCAAGGGTTTTCGCATCACCACGTTGATCCAGCCCGAGGGTTCGCTCGCCGGCAGCTTCTCGCCCTACGGGCGCCTGCGGACAGACATCAGCGGCTATTATCCGGTAACCGACAGCATAGTCGTCGCTGGCCGCGTCCGCGTCGGGTCGATCCTTGGTGCGGCGCGTGAGCGACTGGCGCCGTCGCGGCGCTTCTATGCCGGCGGCGGTGGTTCGGTGCGCGGCTTCGGTTATCAGGAACTTGGGCCGAAGGATCCGAACAACGACCCGATCGGCGGCCGCAGCGTTGCCGAGGCGGCCTTCGAAACGCGCTATCGCTTCGGGAATTTCGGCGTCGTCGGTTTTGTCGACGCCGGGCAGGTTTATCGTTCGTCGGCGCCGACCTTCCAGAATTTGCGCTTCGGTGCGGGTATCGGTGCGCGTTATTATACGAACTTCGGTCCGATGCGCTTCGACATCGCGACCCCGATCGGACGCAAGCCCGGCGAGGCGCGCGTCAGCGTCTATGTTTCGATCGGTCAGGCGTTCTGATGGCCGACGATGCCGCCTTTGCTACGGAAGAAACCGCTTCGGTAAAAAAGCGATCATGGCCGCTGACCATCTTGCGCTGGATCGGCCTGTCCTTGCTCGGGCTTGTACTGTTGTTCGCGCTGTTCGTCATCGGGCTCAACAGCGATGCGGGGCGGCGGTTCGTCGTGACCCAGATCGAGAAATATGAATTCGAAAACGGGATGAAGATCGGCATCGGCCGGCTCGATGGTTCGCTCTACGGCCGGATGGTCATCCGCGATTTCACGCTGTCCGATCCAAAGGGCGTGTTCCTCGCATCGCCCGAGGTCAAGGTCGATTGGAGGCCGATCCGCTATCTTGCGAACCATGTCGACGTTCGATCCGCGACTGCGGCGACGATGACGATGCGGAAACTGCCCGAGTTCAAGGTGGTCCCCGACACTGGCGAGCCTTTGTTGCCCGATCTCGACATCGACGTCGGTGCGCTGCGTATCGACCGCTTCATCTTTGAGGCGCCCGTCGCGGGGGAACGGCAGGAAGCGCGCATCGCGGGCAAGATCGCGATTGCCGACCGCCGCGCGCAAGTCACTGCCCATGCCGAGACGATCGGTGCCAATGCCAAAGGCGATACGCTGAAGCTGTTGCTCGATGCCGTGCCCGAGGCAAACCGTCTCGCGGTAACGCTCGACGTCAATGCGCCGCAAGGCGGGGTGATTGCAGCGATGGGCGGATTCAATGAGCCGCTGACCGCGAAGCTCGACGGGCGCGGAGACTGGAAGGCGTGGAACGGCACTCTGACTGCGAACATTGGTGCATCGCCGTTGGCGAACGTCGCGCTCACCGGACGCGACGGCACTTTTACTGCTAAGGGAACGGCGCGGGCTTCGCGGCTGCTGGCCGGGCCGATGACCGAGATGCTGGGCACCGAAACGGCGATCGATCTGACGGCGCGGCTGGAGGATCGCAAGGCGGCGATTGACGGGCGATTGTCGTCGGATGCAGCGCGGCTTGGCATCAGCGGCGGCGTCGATCTGGGCGCCAGCCGCTATGAGGGGCTGCAACTTGCGGTCAATATATTGCGGCCCGGCGCGATTGCCCCTGCGGTGCGTGCCAATGGCCTCCGCGCGACGGCCAAGCTCGATGGCGCGTTCGCGTTGCCGACGGTCGAATATCAGGCCAACGCCAACAGCCTTGCGTTCAACGACATCATCGTCGAAGGGCTCAGCCTCGCGGGCAAGGCGCGGGTCGATGCCGACCAGATCGTCATCCCCGTGGCGGGCCGCGCAGCGCGCATTCGCGGGCTCGATACGGTTGCGGGCGGCACGCTTGTTTCGGTCCGGCTCGACGGCGATCTGGCGTATAGCAACGGCCGTATCCTCAGCGACAATCTGCGGCTGCGTTCACCGCGCATCGACGCGAAAGCGATCGTCATCGCCGATCTCAACAAGGGATTTTACACCGGTGCGATCGACGGGCGGATCAACGATTATCGCGTTGAGAGCGTCGGCATTTTCGATATCGATACCGATGCTGATCTGAAGACGGCGCCGCGCGGCGGCTTCGAGATTGTCGGTCGCGTTCGCGCGCGGTCGACTAAGCTGTTCAATTCGGGCGTGCGCGACTTCCTTGGCGGCAATGCGACGGCGTCGAGCGACGTGCGTTATGGCACCGACGGCATCATCCGCTTCTCTGGCCTTCGTCTGTCGGCGCCGCGCCTGCGGGTCACCGGCGGGCAGGGGAGCTATGCGCCGAACGGCCAGATCCGTCTTACCGCACGCGCCAATTCGACCGACTATGGTCCCGTCGGCGTCCAACTAGCCGGGACGATCAGCGACCCGCGCGCGGTGGTGACCGCCGAACGGCCTGGCCTCGGCATCGGGCTCGCCAATCTGGTGGCGAAGATCAACGGCGCGCCGAACGGTTATCGCCTCGCCGCGACCGGCGACACAGATTACGGCCCGCTCTCGGCCGATGTCATACTGCTCACCGCGACAGGCCCGTTGACGATCGATGTCGAGCGCGGCGACCTGTCGGGCATCGGTTTCAACGGCCGACTGGTCAAGAGCGATGCGGGGCCCTTCGTCGGTCAGCTCAATGCGTCGGGACAGGGCCTCGGCGGTCTCGTCCGTCTGAGCGCCGCTGGTCCATATCAGGCGGCGGCGATCAATGTCCGCGCGAACAACGTCGTTCTCCCCGGGCCGGCGCAGCTTGCCGTCGGATCGGCGATCGTCGACGCCGATGTCACCCTTTATGACACGCCGCATGTCGTCGCCGACATCCAGATCGCGGATACGCAAATCCGCGATTATGACATCGCCGTCGGGCGCATGAAGATCGACTATCGCGACGGCGCCGGAAAGGCGCAGGCGCTTGTCGAGGGCACCAGCGGGGTGCCTTTCCGTATCGCCGCGAACGTCGATCTCCAGCCCAAACTCTGGCGCGCATCGGTGCAGGGCCGCGCAACGGGGATCAATTTCCGCACCACTACACCCGCGCGGATCATTCCGGGCGCGGATGGCTATGAATTGCTGCCGACGACGGTCAACCTCGGACGCGGCAGCAGCGCCAGGGTCGCGGGGCGGTTCGGCGATGGGATCATGATCCAGAGCCGCCTGGAGCGCGTCAACATGGCGATCCTCAACGCCGTCTACCCCGACATGGGCCTCGGCGGCCGCGCAACGGGCAGCCTCGATTTCGAGCAGGCCAATTCGGACAGCTTCCCGCGTGCCGATGCGCGGCTGACGATCAGCGGCTTCACGCGCACCACCGCGGCGTCAGTGAGCCAGCCGGTCGACGTCAATTTTGCGGGCAAGCTGCTCGCCGATGGCGGCGAGGCGCGGGCGGTGATGCGCAAGCGCGGCAGCGTCATCGGCCGCATGCAGGCATCGCTCCGGCCACTTGGCGCGGGCGCGGGAACCTGGACCGAACGGTTGATGGCGGCGCCGCTGGGCGGCGGTATCCGCTATAATGGACCTGCCGACACGCTCTATTCGTTCTTCGGCCCCGCGAACCAGCATGTGTCTGGCCCGATCGCGGTTGCCGCCGATTTCAGCTGCAGCGTCGCCGACCCGTGCCTGCAGGGCGTCGTGCGCGGCAAGGACATGGTCTATGAAAACCAGACCTATGGCACGCGCCTGACCAACATGGCCGTCAGTGGCCGTTTCACCGGCAACCGGCTGGAGATCGAGCAACTCACCGCGAAGGCCGGCGACGGCACAGTCCAGGCCAAGGGCTTTATCAGCCTTGCCTCGGCCGACGGCTATCCGATGAATATCTCTGCCACGCTCGACAATGCGCGCCTTGCCAAAAGCGAGAATATCGCGGCGCGCGCGACCGGCAATCTGACGCTGGAGAAGGTCGCGGGGCAGACCGCCTTGCTGTCGGGTAGCCTGCGCCTGCCCGAAACCCGCTATCGCATCATCCGCGAAGGCGCGGCGCAGGTTCCGGTGTTGACCGGCGTGCGTCGCAAGCTGCCCGCGGGCCGCCAGCGCATCAGCGGCGACGGGCTCGCCGCGGTCGGGGGCAGCCTGTTCGACCTCATCCGCCTTGATATCGCCTTGAAGGCGCCGGACGAAATCTACGTCACGGGCATGGGGCTTGAATCCGAATGGAAGGCCGACATCGTCCTGCGCGGGACGACCGAGGCTCCGCGAGTAACGGGCGAAATCGAACTGGTCCGCGGAACGCTCGGCTTTGCCGGCCGCTCGTTCGAGCTGCAGGAGGGCAGGGTGACCTTCCCGACTGGCGACGCGTTCGACCCTGCGATCCGCCTCCTCGCCAGCGATACGATCGAAACTGTGACGGTCAGCGTCAGCGTGACCGGGCGTGCGAGCAATCCGCAGATCGCCTTTTCGAGCGTTCCCGGCCTGCCGCAGGACGAAATTGTCTCGCGCATCCTGTTCGGCGATTCGATCACGACCTTGTCGCCATTGCAGGCGGTGCAGCTTGCGTCGTCGCTCAACACGCTGAGCGGTAGCGGCGGCGGATTGAGCCCGCTCGGGGCATTGCAATCGGCCACAGGCATCGATCGCCTGCGGGTTCTTGGTCCCGACGATACCGTCGGGCGCGGCGCGGCGCTCGCTGCCGGGCAATATATCACCAAGGACATCTACATCGAGGTGATCACCGATGCGCGCGGCTATACAGCGACGCAGCTCGAGATCAGCTTGACCCCGGCACTTTCGCTGTTGAGCCAGGCCGGCGGATCGGGGCAGTCGAACCTCAGTATCCGTTACCGCAAGGATTATTGATGCGCGCCGCTGTCCTTACGATACCCTTGTTGCTTCTCGCGGCGTGCAAGGACGAGCCTCGTTTCGAGGATCGCTATGCCAAAGCGACCAAGGAGATAGAGGCACGCGCCAAGGCGATGGACGCCGACATTGCTGAATCCGAAGCGGCCGCCGCTGCGGCGGGGACCGTGTCGGAGCAGAAAACCGAGCCGGGCGGGAAAATTCCGCGCAGGGCCCCGGAACCCTTGCCAGACACCGTCAAGCCGTCTAACCCGCCCGCGTCATCTGGGGAGTAGCCAGCCGTCGTTCGCGACGGGCTATCGTGTCAACATACTCGGCCGAGAGGTCGTGGTGCGGTGGAAGCGGGAAACCGCTTGGGCGAGACCAATGGCATCGACCTTCGTCCGGGCCGGGCGGTGGGTTGATGTCTATTGGAATCGCAAGCCGCTCGGCCCCGGAGTATCCCATGGAAGCCCTGTTCACCTCGACCGCCGTCGTCGCGCTCGCCGAAATCGGCGACAAGACGCAGTTGCTCGCGATATTGCTCGCGACGCGGTTCAACCGCCCGGTGCCGATCATCCTCGGCATATTGTTCGCGACCCTCGCCAACCACGCGCTTGCGGCGCTGCTTGGCGCGTCCGCCGCCGCGTTTCTCGACAGCCCGATCTTCCGCTATGCGATCGGCCTGTCGTTCATTGCGATGGCGGCGTGGACGCTGATGCCCGACAAGCTGGACGACGACGATGCGCCGAAACCGCGCTTCGGGGCGTTTCTGACCACGCTTGTCGCCTTCTTCCTCGTCGAAATGGGCGACAAGACGCAGGTCGCGACGATCGCCCTCGGCGCGCAATATCACAACGTCCTGTTGGTCACCGCGGGCACGACACTGGGCATGATGATCGCGAACGTGCCCGCGATTTTCCTTGGCCACGAACTGCTCAAGCGCGTCGACCTGGCAAAAGTCCGCATGGTTGCGGCGGCGTTGTTCCTGGTCATCGGACTGTGGGTGCTCGTGCAGACCGCCGGCTGGTTCGGCTAGTCGGCGTTTCGCGTCGCGAGCATCCGTTCGAAGCGCCAGCTCGACGCGCACATCGCGTCGAGATCGCGGTCTGCCGTCCAGCCCAGTTCGCGCGCGGCGCGATCGGGGCTGGCGAAGCAGCTTGCGACGTCGCCGTCGCGACGCGGAGCGATATGATAGGGGATGTTTACACCGTTCACGCGCTGGAACGCCTCCACCATGTCGAGCACCGAATAACCCGTCCCGGTGCCAAGATTCCAGGTCGAGAGCGGCTGGTCGGTCTTTGTAATCGCATCGAGCGCGGCGACATGTCCGTCGGCAAGGTCGACGACGTGGATATAATCGCGCACGCCGGTGCCGTCGGGCGTGTCGTAATCGCCGCCGAACACCGACAGTTCGTGCAGCCGCCCGGCGGCGACCCGGCTGATGAAGGGCATCAGGTTATTGGGAGTGCCGTTCGGATTTTCGCCGATCAGCCCGCTGTCATGCGCGCCGACCGGATTGAAATAGCGCAAGATCGCAATGCGCCATGCGGGATCGGCGGCAGCGACGTCGGCGAGCATTTCTTCGATCATCAGCTTGGTGCGGCCATAAGGATTGGTCGCCGAGGTCGGGTGGTTCTCGTCGAGCGGCAGATATTGCGGCTGACCGTAAACTGTCGCGCTCGACGAAAAGACCAGCGTCTTGGCGCCGCTATCGCGCATCGCTTCGAGCAGCGATAATGTGCCGCGCACATTATTGTCATAATATTTGATCGGCTCTGCAACCGATTCCCCGACGGCCTTCAGCCCGGCGAAATGGATCACGGCCTCGATGCCATGGTCGGCCATAACCTTGCGCAACGCATCGCCGTCGCGGATATCGCCTTCGACCAGCGGGATGGCCGTCCCGGTAATGGCTTCGAGGCGATCCATCACGGCGGCATCGCTGTTCGACAGATTGTCGAAACAGATCACCCGGTGCCCGGCCGAAACCAGCGGCGCCGCGACATGGCTGCCGATGTAACCCGCTCCGCCCGTCAGCAGAATATTCATGCCTTGCCAGTCTCCGTTCGCGCACAACGCCGTTTCACATGGCCCTATTCTATAGAAGACATCCTGCCAAATCATTGTCCTGGCGACAGCAACGGCGTTGGTGCAACTTTTGCGGAGATATCTGCGAACTGAGCAGGAGTGACCATCATCCGTGCCCTCAAGAGGAATCCTTTTGCACCTGTTTCCGCCATTCGCGCCTGACGCGCGCCCTGCTCGAATGCGCGTGAAATGAGCATCGACGAACCTTCGCCCGCGCGCTCGATGGCCGCATCGCAGCGGGGGGATCGCGCAGCCTATGCGTGCTGCTCGGCGATTGCCGCAACACGCTCTGGCATGCATCGGCGGTGCCGCTCTCGGCGATCGCCGGCAGGCTGATCTTGCCGCGCTTCCGGCGCTGGTAAGCGCAGAGACTCAGGACAGGTCGGTCGGGCCTCGCAAAGACAGCCGATAACCGACTGCCAGTTCGTTGACGATCAGGCGGGGCCTCGACGGATCGACCTCGAGCTTCTGGCGCAATCCGCGCACCGCGATGCGCAGATATTCGACGCGTTCTTCGTGCGCTGGCCCCCATATGGCGCGCAGCAATTGCACATGGCTGAGGACGCGATCGGGCCGCCGTGCGAGCTCGGTAAGCAGCGCATATTCCTTCGGCGTTAAATGGACCTCGCCGCCACCGCGCGTCACGCGGCGGCGGTCGAAGTCGATCCTTACGTCGCCAATTTCCAACACCGATGCGCCTTCGTCGGCGGCCTCCGCGCGCTTATGCCGGAGCGCGGCGCGAATGCGCGCGAGCAGTTCTTCGGTGTCGAACGGCTTGGTCAGATAATCGTCGGCGCCGAGGTCGAGTGCGGCGACCTTCTCTGTGCTGTCATCGCGCGCCGAGACGACAATCAGCGTGGCCGCCGAACGCTGGCGAAAGGGTCCGATGAGTTCCAGCCCGTCGCGATCGGGAAGGCCGAGATCGAGCAGAACGACATCGGGCTTTTCGATATCGAGCAGCGACAACGCTTGCCGCGCGTCGGCCGCCTCTGCCACGTCATGCCCTGCGCGCTGCATCGTTGCGCGCAGCAGGCGCCGGATATGGGCGTCATCCTCGACGATCAGGATTTTCGCTGGACCCGGCATGACGCTGTCTTAGCTTTGCGGCTTCGCGCGGTCGAGCGCGCGATTGAGCAGCAGCACATTGACGCGCGGTTCACCGAAAAAGCCGAGCGCGGGCTTTTCGACCGCCGCCGCTACCAGCGCCTCGACCCGCGATGCTGGCAGACCGCGCGCCTTTGCAACGCGCGTCACTTGCGAAAAAGCCGCCTCGGGACTGATATGGGGGTCGAGCCCCGAGGCGGAGGTCGTCACCAGGTCAGGCGGGACAATGGGGCCCGGTGTCGTCTCGGAAATATGGGCAACGTCGGCACGGACGCGGTCGGCGAGGGCCTGGCTGGCCGGGCCGAGGTTCGATCCGGCAGAGGCGGCTGCGTCATAACCATCGGCACCCGCGGCCGAGGGACGGCCATGAAAATAGCCCGCGCTGGCAAAATTCTGGCCGATGAGTTCGGAACCGACGACTTTGCCCTTGTCGCGGATCAGGCTGCCATTCGCCTGAGCGGGGAAGAGCGTCTGCCCGATGCCTGTGAGCGCGAGCGGGTAAGCGATGCCAAGCAGGGCAGCGAAGAGCAGGGTCAGCACCAGTGCAGGGCGAATGGCGGTTTTGAGGTCGGAAAGCATGGCTTTGTCCTTAAGCGAGGTGAAGGCCGGCGACGGCGAGATCGATCAGCTTGATGCCCACGAATGGCGCGATCAGGCCGCCGAGGCCGAAAACTGAAAGGTTGCGCGCCAGCAGCGGGCCGGCGGGCATGGGGCGGTAGCGAACACCCTTGAGTGCGAGCGGAACGAGGCAGGGGATGATCAGCGCGTTGAAGATGATCGCCGACAGCACCGCGCTCTCGGGCGACGACAACCCCATTACGTTCAGGATACCGAGCTGGGGATAGAGGACCACGAAGATCGCCGGGATGATCGCGAAATATTTGGCGACATCGTTGGCGACCGAGAAGGTCGTGAGCGCCCCGCGTGTCATCAACAGCTGTTTGCCAAGCCCGACAATCTCGATCAGTTTCGTCGGGTCGCTGTCGAGGTCGACCATGTTGCCTGCCTCGCGCGCCGCCTGCGTCCCCGTGTTCATGGCGACGCCGACGTCGGCCTGCGCGAGCGCTGGCGCGTCGTTGGTGCCGTCGCCGCACATCGCAACGAGGCGGCCTTCGGCCTGTTCGCGGCGGATGAGGTCGAGCTTGTCTTCGGGGGTCGCCTGGGCAAGGAAATCGTCGACGCCCGCCTCGGCGGCGATCGCCGCGGCGGTGAGTGGATTGTCGCCGGTGATCATCACGGTGCGGATGCCCATCTTGCGCAGTTCGCCGAACCGTTCGCGCACCCCGGCCTTGACGACGTCCTTGAGGTGGATCGCGCCAAGCAGACGGCCGTCCTTCACCACCGCGAGCGGCGTGCCGCCCGAACGCGCGATTTCTTCGGTAATCTTGCGCAGTTCCTGCACCGCGGGGCCTTCGACCTGCGGATGAGCGCGCAGCACAGAATCGACCGCGCCTTTCTGGATCGTCACTCCGGCCACGGTCACGCCCGACAGGCGGGTCTGGGCGGTAAAGGGGATGACATCCGATCCGGCAGGAAGTGTTTCGACGCGGATCGCGTAACGTTCGCGCGCAAGCACGACGATCGAGCGACCTTCGGGAGTCTCGTCGGCGAGGCTGGAGAGCAGCGCCGCCTCGGCGAGGGTGTCGGTATAGATGCCGGCCAGCGGACGGAATTCGCTTGCCTGGCGGTCGCCGATCGTGATCGTGCCGGTCTTGTCGAGCAGCAGCACATCGACGTCGCCCGCGGCCTCGACCGCGCGGCCCGATTTGGCGAGCACGTTGAAGCGCACGAGCCGGTCCATGCCCGCGATACCGATCGCCGAGAGCAACGCCGCGATCGTCGTCGGGATCAGCGTGATGAGCAGCGCGGCGAGCAGCGCCACCGGCACCGTGCCACCCGCATAAGAGGCAAAGCCCGGGATCGTCGACACTGCGATCAGGAAAATGATCGTCAGGCCGACCAGCAGAATGGTGAGGGCGATCTCGTTCGGCGTCTTGCGGCGCTCCGCACCTTCGACCAGCGCGATCATGCGATCAAGAAAACCCTGGCCCGGCTCGGCCGTGATTCGCACCTTGATGCGATCTGAAATGACGCGCGTGCCCGCGGTCACCGCCGACCGGTCGCCGCCTGCCTCGCGGATCACGGGCGCACTTTCGCCGGTGATTGCAGCCTCGTTGACCGACGCGACCCCCTCGATCACTTCGCCGTCCGCCGGGATCAGATCGCCAGTTTCGACAAGCACGATCTCGCCCATTTCCAGCTGGCTTGCCGGGACGATTTCAAAGGTGTCGCCGACCCCGAGCATCAGCTTGGCGCGGAGTTCCGCCTTGGTCGCGCGGAGCGATGCGGCCTGCGCACGCCCACGCCCTTCGGCGAGTGCTTCGGCGAAGGTGCCGAAGAACACGGTGAGCCAGAGCCAGATCACCAGCTGGATCTCGAAGCCAAGCGACAGGCCGGGCTCGCCAATGACGAGCAGGACAGAGAGCAACGTCGCGACGACCGCGGTAACGAACATCACCGGGTTGCGGATCAGCTGGCGCGGGTCGAGCTTGCGTACGGCGTCGCGCATCGCGGGGATCACCAGCGCGGCGCTGAACATGGAGGATGGGGCATTCATGGACATATCCCTCAAAGGAGCTGGCCGCGGATCATCGCAAGATGATCGGCGATCGGGCCAAGCGCGAGGCTGGGGAGGAAGGTGAGGCCGCCAAGGATCAGGATGACGCCGACGAGCAGGCCGACCCACAGACCCCCGGTGGTGGGGAAGGAGCCGCTGCTCGCCGGCACATGGCGCTTGGCGACGAGGCTTCCGGCGATTGCGAGCGCAGGAATGATCACGAAGAAGCGCCCGAGCCACATCGCGATGCCCAGCATTGCATTATAAAAGGGCGTGCCCGCGGTCAGTCCGGCGAAGGCAGAACCATTGTTCCCCGCGCTCGACGTGAACGCGTAGAGGATTTCCGAAAAGCCGTGCGGTCCCTTGTTGAGCGGACCCGCTAGACCTGCCGGCATGACGCTGGCGATGGCGGTGAAGCCAAGGATCACAAGCGGCAGAATGGCGATCGCGAGCACGGCGAGCTTGACCTCGCGCGCTTCGATTTTCTTGCCGACATATTCGGGGGTGCGTCCGACCATCAGCCCCGCGACGAAGACCGCGAGGATCGCGAAAAGCAGGAAGCCATAGATGCCCGCGCCGACACCGCCGACGACGACTTCGCCCAGCTGCATGTTGAAGAGCGGGATCATGCCGCCGAGTGCCGTGAAGCTGTCGTGCATCGCGTTGACCGCGCCGCAGGACGCTGCGGTGGTAACGACGGCAAACAGTGCGGAGGCGGCGATGCCGAATCGCACTTCCTTGCCTTCCATATTGCCGCCCGCAACACCAAGCTGGTGCAACACGGGATTGCCCGCCGCTTCCTGCCAATAGGTGACACTGGCGCCCGCTATGAACAGCACGCCCATCGCGGCGAGGATCGCCCAGCCCTGGCGCGTGTCACCAACGGCCTTGCCGAAGCACCAGGTCAGCCCGACGCCGATGGAAAAGATCGACAGCATCTGGACGAGGTTGGTGAGCGCGGTTGGATTTTCGAAGGGATGCGCGCTGTTGGCGTTGAAGAAGCCGCCACCATTGGTGCCGAGCATCTTGATCGCTTCCTGGCTCGCGACCGGGCCCAATGCGATCGTCTGTTTGACCCCTTCGAGCGTCGTCGCGTCGATCGACCCGGCAAACGTCTGTGGCACGCCGCTCGCGATCAGAAAGATCGCATAGACGATGCAGATGGGGAGCAGGAGGTAAAGGGTAATACGCGTCGTATCGGCCCAGAAATTGCCAATCGTCTTCATCTCGCGCCTGGCAAAGCCGCGGAACAGGGCGAAGGCGACGGCTATACCGGTGGCGGCCGAGAGGAAGTTGTGGATCGTCAGCCCCAGCATCTGGCTAAGGTTCGATAGTGTCGTTTCGCCGCCATACCATTGCCAGTTGGTGTTGGTCGTAAAGCTGACCGCGGTGTTAAAGGCGCCATCGGCGCCGACCGCGCCAAAGCCTTGCGGATTGCCCGGGAGGACGCCCTGCAATCGCAGGACTGCATAGGTGAACATCATCAGCGCAAGGTTGAAGAGCAGCAGATGAAGCGCGTAACGCCGCCAGCTCTGTTCTTCCGTCGGGTCGATCCCGGCGAGGCGGTAGAAGCCGCGCTCGACGGGCCCGAAGACGCGATGCAGCGGCGTGGCACGTCCTTCGTAAAGCGTGAAGAGCCATAGACCCATCGGCTTGGCGAGTGCGGCGGCGAGAGTGACGAAGAGCAGGATCAAGGCCCAGCCGGAAGCGGTCATGTCAGGATCCGATCAGAAACGCTCGGGGCGCAGCAGCGCGACGAGCAGATAGACGAGGAGGGCGGCAGCGGTGACGCCCGCGAGGATCAGCGAAGTCGACATCGGTCAGGCTCCGTCGCAAAGGCGGGCGTAACCGAGCGTCGCCGCGAACAGCAGGGCGGTGAGGCCGAGCCACAATAAATCGGACATGGATATTCTCCGGCGAAAGGACTCCAGCGAGGAGCCGGGGACGATGTGGGCGCCGCTACGCCCCTTCGCCGTAAAGTTTCGCGGGCGAATCCGGCGATCCGCATAAAGTTTCCATAAAGTCCGGCGGGCTTTGCTTGGCGTGGGCGCGCGCGCTGGCTAAGCCTCGCTCATGCCGCCGCCATCCTCTTCAGACAAAAGACCCTCGCCCGACGCGCTGCTCCGTCAAGCGCGGCGGGAAGAGCGCGGCGAGCTAAAGATATTCCTTGGCGCGGCGCCGGGGGTCGGCAAAACCTACGCGATGCTTGCCGAAGGTGCCGCGCTGAGACGCGACGGGATCGACGTCGTGGTGGCGGTCGTGGAGACACACGGCCGTGCCGAGACCGAAGCGTTGCTTGTGGGTCAGGAAATCATCGCGCGGCGCGAGGTCGACTATCGCGGGCGAACTTTGACCGAAATGGATCTCGACGCGGTGCTTCGCCGCGCGCCCGCGCTCGCGCTCGTCGACGAATATGCGCACAGCAATGTCGAGGGCAGCCGCCACCCAAAACGCTGGCAGGATGTCGCCGAACTGCTCGATGCCGGGATCGATGTCTATACGACGCTCAACATCCAGCATGTCGAGAGCCTCAACGATGTCGTGGCGAGCTTCACGCGCGTTCGCGTGCGCGAAACCGTCCCCGACAGCGTGTTCGAGGGCGCCGAAATCAAGCTCGTCGACCTGCCCCCCGACGAACTGATCGACCGGCTGAAGGACGGAAAGGTCTACGTGCCGCAGGAGGCGTCGCGTGCGCTCGGCCATTTCTTTTCCAAACCCAATTTGTCGGCGCTGCGCGAAATGGCGCTTCGCCGCGCCGCGCTCAGCGTCGACCGGCAGATGCTGCAGGATCTCGACGCCGGGGGGGTTGTCGGAACCTATGCCGCGGGCGAACGCATTCTTGTCGCAATCAGCGAGCAGCCCGGCGCCGACGCCTTGGTCCGAACAGCCAAACGGCTAGCCGACGGGTTCAACGCGCCCTGGACCGCGGTTCATATCGAAACCCCGCGCAGCGAGATTTTAGACGACGAGGCACAGCGCCGGATCGCCGCGGCGTTGGCGCTCGCCGCGACGCTCGGCGCCACGATCGCGACGATCCCCGCCGAGAATGTCATAGCGGGCCTGCGCGGGCAGATCGAAGCGCAGCGCGCAACGCAGCTGATTATTGGCCGCTCGCAGCGTAGCTGGTGGTTCGAACTGCGCCACGGGTCGGTGGTCGAAACGCTGATCCGCGGCTCCAAGGATCTGGCGGTGCATGTCATTCCGTCACCCGAAACCGCGACGAGCGAGGCGGGGTGGAAAGGCTGGCTGCGCGGCTGGGGCCAGCCGGCGGCCTATGTGGGTGCGCTGGTGTTGATTGCGGCGACGACGCTGCTCGCGAAATTTGCGCAGCCGCTGATCGGGCGCGGCGCGGTCGACCTCCTTTATCTGGTTCCGGTGATCGTTACCGCGACGCTTTATGGCCTGCGCCCGGGGCTGTTCGCCAGCATTGCCGCCGCGTTGGCGTTCAACTTCTTTTTCCTCGACCCGATTCACACCTTCACCATCGCCGACCCGCAAAGCGTGTTGACGATGCTGGTGCTGACCGGGGTGGCGGCGGTGACCAGCAACCTCGCTGGACGGTTGCGGACGCGCGCCCGGATTGGCGTGCGCAGCGCTGAGGAAAACGCATCGCTCGCGGCGTTCGGGCAGATGCTCGCGCGTGCGTCGGACCGCGAAGCCACTGCGGTCGCGACCTGCGACGAAGTGTCGCGCCTGCTCGGAGTGCGCTGTGTCATGCTCGCGGAAACCGAAGGGGTTTTGACCTCGATCGTGGCGCGTCCGCGCGAAGCGACGATCTCGCCGGTCGATCAAGCCGCTGCCGAATGGGCGTGGAGCAGCGGCGAACCCGCCGGCCGCGGTACCGGAACCCTGCTGGCGTCCGACTGGCAATTTCATCCGCTCAAGACTAGCCTTGGCGTGCTCGCGGTGCTCGGTATCGCGCGCGACGATGACAGCGCGCCGGTCGCTGCCGACAAGGCCACCCTTTTCGCGACCTTGATCGGGCAGGCGGCCCTAGCCCATGAGCGGCTTCACCTTGAGGATGACATGCGCAGCCTTTCGGTGCTCGAAGAGCGCGACCGGCTGCGCGCGGCGTTGCTATCCTCGATCGGCCACGATCTGCGGACCCCGCTCACCAGCGTCACCGCGGCAATCGAGGCGATAGGCGCCGAGCATCCCGATGCCGCATCACTGCCGACCGCACGCGCCGAACTGTCGCGCCTGCGGCGTTTCCTCGACAATCTGATCGAATTGGTGCGGATCGATGCGGGGGGCATCCACCTCAGCATGGCGTCGGTCGATCTGACCGATGCGGTCGCCGGCGTCGTCCATGACCTGAAGGACATGCTTCGCGGCCATCATATCGATTTTCAGGTTCCGGCCAGCCTGCCGTTCGTCAAAACCGACGAGCGACTGCTCCATCATATCCTGCTCAATCTACTCGCCAATGCCGTGCAGCATGGCGGCAATGCGGGGCCGATTTCAATCGTCGGGCGGCGGACGCCCGACGCGTTGCTCCTGACGATCCGCGATCGCGGCGCGGGTCTTGAACCGGGAACCGAGACGGCGATTTTCGATACGTTCGCGCAAGGCACCGGCACGGATCGCCATGGCGGCAGCGGCCTCGGTCTGGCGATTGCCAAGGGCTTTGCGGATGCCCTCGGCATCGGGATATCGGCGACAAACCACCCCGACGGCGGCGGCGCATTCACGCTGACCTTTGCGAACCACCTCGTCGTTGCGATGCCCGCGTAGCCGCGAGCGTCGTTGCCGGAATCGGCAGACCGCGGGCTTTCAGCTTCCAACGCCCGATAGCAATGCACCAAACGCCATGAGTGAGGCGCCGAGGCCGGTGAACAAATCGACTTTCGGCCAGCGCGAAAGCAGCAGGACAAGCGGAAGTCCGGCGACGGAGAGCATGCCGATGAATGCCACGGGCCCATGATGCACGCCGAAGGAATGAGCTGCGCACCAGCCGGCGAGAAGGAGCCGCGCCGCCGCGAACGCGCGTAGCGCGGCGACCGCCGGAAGCCGCCTGAACCCGGCGTCGCGGCGCAACCGGTGCATGCTCAGTGCGAGGCATGCCAAGCCGGCATATGATAGAAATACCGGTTCAAATTGCATCGGCGGTTTCCCGCACCGGCTTCGCGGGCCGTTGTGTCCTGCGGGCTCGCGATTTCGGGCTTAACGACGGTCGGGCCGTTCGCCATGCTCCAAATCCAAGCAGCATCCCCGTTGCAAGCATCGCGAGATCGAACGCGGCAAACAACCAGTCCCTGGTCGCGAGGGATCGAATCCGGAAGCCGCTGTGCGGTCGAATCTGTCACATGCGGCGCTTGTCTTAGCGATGCTAATGGGTTCGCAGCCTGATTTTGCGGGCCAAAACGGCGCAGATAGCGACGCCGCGGGCGAGACGATCGTCATAACCGGGCTTTGCGTCGCTTCCGGTCACGCCAACAAGCGGGCTGTCAAATCCAATGCGCGGGCACTTGTTTATCAACTGACGCTTCGCACGAGGAGGTCGGCTTTCTTCGGCCAGGGCGGTAACTCGCAAGAATATGAACTGCTGCTGCCGCCGGGCTTGTCCGTTTCGGCCACGGCCTTCTAACTTGGCGACGTTTTCGACATTGTCGAAGCGGAAATCCTGTGAACGGTGCGCGGCGCCAGGCCTTATAGCCCTCGTTTGGGGGTACGTAACCGGGTTCCCGTCTCTCCCGTCCCTCACGCACATATGGGGCAATCCGATGGCGCCGGAAATAAATAGCCTCAATCTGGTTAGATCTCTCGAATATATTTGAAAAATACGGGGAATCATCTCAGTTTGTATCATCCAGATCGACTGGACCAGCAGCGATCATCCGTCGTCGGCGGCGAGCCATTGAGAAGGTAGCGCGCGCCGACCGAGACGAGGGGCAGCGCGGCCGGCCGACTTGGCGACGACCTCCGATGGCTGCCAAGGGTAATGATGCCGACGATCGACGCCACGCACGCCTTTGCGTTCGAGGTCACGCGCGTCAAGGATAAGGCGGGGCTCGCCGAGCTCCTTCGCGAAGCCCGCGCGCGAATGGACTGTTCCTGGTTTGCGCTCATCCACCACATCGATTTCCTCGCCGAGCCGGATAAAGGCGTGCGGGTCCACAATTACCCCGAGGACTGGGCGCACTGGTTCGACGAGCGCCGCCTCGGTCTGACCGATCCTGTGCACCGGGCGAGTCAAAGCAGCATAGCCGGATTCCTCTGGCGCAATATGCATCGCGAGCGCCCCGAAGACGACATGATCCTCGCCGAGGCGCAGCACCACGGTAACGGCGATGGTCTCACCGTGCCGGCGCATCTGCCCGGCGAGGCTTTCGGCTTGGTATCCTTCGCGTGGAGGCCCGGGCATGTCGCGCATGCTGACGCCCTTCCGTTAGCACGCATGATCGGCGGCGCCGCCTTTGAGACGGCGCGCCTGATCGCGAAGCCTGAGCTCGCGCACATAGGTCCGCGGCTGGCCGATCGACAACGCGAGTGCCTTATCTGGTCCGCAAAAGGGAACTCCGTCCAGCAAGTGGGGCGGATTCTCGGCCTCAACCGCGAAACGGTCAACGAGCATTTGCGCAATGCCAGGCTGCGCTATGATGCGAATGGGGCGGGCATGCTTACCAGGGACTTTCCGCCCGAGCTTGCGGCGCTTGCGGGCTATGTCCAGCACCGGCCCAATCTCGGTAATTACGAGGGGCAGTGTCCTTCCATCCTGTTCGGCGGCTATCCCGATGGCCCCATCGCGGCGATCGACGCTCTGCGTCCCGACCAGCAAGCGATGCTCGCCGATCATGTCGCCGCGCGCCGCCCGGCGGGCGAGGACAGGGCGGGACCGGCATGAGCCCGGGTGCAACGATGGAGCGGGTCTATCTCGACCTGAAGGCCCGCATCCTCTCGGGCGACTATCCGCCGGGGACCCGCCTCGATGCCGCGCAGCTCTCGAAATCGCTCGCCGCGAGCGCGACCCCTGTGCGCGATGCGCTTTATCGACTCTCGGGCGAGCGGATCGTCGAAAGCTGGCACCAGGAGGGGTTTCGCCAGCCCCTCCTCAATGTGGCCGACCTCGCCGATCTCTATCGCTGGACCGGGGCGCTTCTCTCGCTGGCGCTCAAGGGCCGGACCCCGCGGCCCGACCTCCCCGGGGGCCTCGTCGAACTCGCGAATCACAAGACCTATGCCGAGGCGATCGAATTCCTCTTTCGGACCATCGCGATCGGCGCCGATAATGGCGAAATTCGCGCCGCGATCGTCAATTGTGTCGAGCGAAGCATGACAATTCGCGCGGTGGAGGTGCGCCTCGATGCATCGGCGGGCGACGCGCTGGCGGCGATGGCGGAGGATTATCGCTTCGGCCGCTGGAGCGCCTTGCGCAGCAAGATCACGCGTTTCCACCGCCGCCGGGCAAGCCAGGCCGGGCGTATTGCGGCCGAGGTCCGGCGCGTGTCCGAGCCGCTCAGATAATATTCGGAAAATATGGTTCGTATAAAATTCCTATATGACGGTGAGACCCTAGCTTCGGAGATGCCGCAATCACGCGGCATATCTGAAAGGAAACGATCATGGATCGTGAACTGAACGAAACCGTCGAACTCGGAACCGTTACCGCCGACACCGCCGGGAACACTGGCCTCGTCGGCGAGCCGAACGGCAAGTTTGGGCAAGCCGGCCTTACCGCCGACTGAGCCGGACGCCGGGGCCGGCGCATCGCCGGTCCCGGTACCAAATGTTGACAGCGACGGGCAGGTGGAGGCCGATGGGATGGCAGCTGGCAGCAGGCGTGGGATTTTGCGAGGTCGATGGCGAGCTCGTCTTCCTCGATCTTCGGCGCGACAGATATGTCGCGCTGCGCGGCGACGACCGGGCGAGCTTCGAACGCCTTCGGGTCGGGGCGCAAAACAGTAGCGCCGACATGATGCGTCTCGCGCAGATGGAACTGGTCGCGCGCTGCGAGGGGCCAGATAATTTGCTTCCTCCGGACATTTCCATCCCGGCGGTCGACCTCGCCGGGGCCGAGGCCGGCTTCAACCCCGCGATGGCCTGTTCGGCAGCAGCCGCTTTGTGGCGCGCGCGCCGCCTCATCCGGCCGCAATATATTGCCGCCGCGCTTGCGGCATCCGCGCACGCCAAGAAACGGGCTGCGACAAGCGCGTCCGAAGCTGCGTTGGCGTCGGTTGCTGCGCATTATGCGGCATGCCGCTGGGCGATACCCATCGAGCCCCGCTGCCTCATCGACGCAATGGCGCTCGATGATATTTACCTGCGCCGCGGGCTTGCCGCGAAGTTAGTGTTCGGGGTACGGCTCAGGCCCTTTGCAGCGCATTGCTGGCTCCAATCTCCCAAAGCGATCTTGACGGGTACCGCGGCCGACGCCCGCAATTTCACGCCGATCATGGTGGTCGGATGAAGCGCGGCGTGATCGCCTTCGCAGGCAGCGATAGCTGGCGCGAGCAGGTGCGCGAGGCGACCGGGCGCTTTGCTTTGCACCAGCGGGCGGCCCCCCCGGGACTTCTACTCTGCGCCGGGGTTGGGCTGCCCTCGCGTATCCTGCCCGACGGATCGACCTTACTTGGGGATATCTTCACGCTGTCCGGCAGCACAAACACGAGTTCCGGCAATGGCTGGGGCAATTTCCTGTCATTCGCCGGCGAAGGCGAAACGCTGCGAATAGAGCGCGCGCCGATAACGGGGCTGCCGCTTTATTGGACCCGCTATGGCGACGGCATCCTCTTCACCTCGCATCTGCACCTCGTCGCCGATTTGCTTACGGGGGTCGCGATCGACTGGGCGTTCGTCGCGCAATCGCTGTCGTACATCAATATGCGGACAGAACGGACCGGGCTGTGCGATCTTCTCGAACTGCTTCCTGGCAACCGCATCGAATATGACGGCCGCACCGTGCGGATCGCATCGACCTGGTCGCCTTGGGATCATGTCGCGGCTTCGCGGCCGCCCGATGTGGGTGAAATGGCGCGGGCGCTCGATCAACGGTTGATCGCCAGCCACCAGGCGTGGAGCGGATCGCGTTCCGACATTCTTCTTGAACTGTCGGGCGGCCTCGATTCGTCTATTGTGGCCGCCGCGCTCACCGGAGCGGGCGCCGGTTTTTCGGCGATCAACTTCGTCACCCCGCGCGGGGATGGCGACGAACGCATCTATGCGCATATGGTCGCTGCGCATTGCGGCGCCGATCTGATCGAGGCCGATCTGGGGAGCGACGACATTAACCTCGTCGCGCCGCCGGCGATGCTGCAGCCGCGTCCGGCTGAATATGGCGTGCTGAGGGGCGTCGACGCGGCATTTGGTAAAGCGGCGCCTGCATCCGACGAGGCAATCTTTAGCGGTATCGGCGGTGACAATATCTTCGGCTTCGACAGCTCGGTCGCCCCCATTTTCGACGCTTGGCAAAGCTTCGGATTCTCGCGTCGCAGCTTTACGGCGCTCAGCGATGTCGCCCGAGCCGCCGACACGACGTTGTGGAACGCCCTCGCTCTTGTGCGCCGCGCCCGCCGCAACGGGCGACGGCGCGGGTGGCGCCGCGAAACGCTGTTTCTTTCCCCTGCCGCCGTTCCCGAAGCACCGCTACCGCATCCGTGGGACGACGGTGCCGACGATGTCGGTCCTGGCAAGCGCAATCATGTCGAGGCGCTGCGCCGCATTCTCGACTTCATGGACCGGCCCGGGCGGTGGCACGACCGCGATGTCGTTGCCCCCTTGCTGTCGCAGCCGGTCGTCGAGCTCTGCCTTTCAATTCCGAGTTGGGCCTGGATGAGCGGCGGTCGCGACCGTGCAATCGCGCGCGCCGCCTTCGCGAGTCGACTTCCGCCCGAGATCGTCTGGCGCCGCGGCAAGGGGCGGATCGAGTCCATCCTCGTTCCCGCCTATCTCGCGCAGCGCGCGCGGCTCGCCGATCTGCTGCTCGGCGGCAGGCTCGCGTCCGCGGGTCTGATCGACTGCGAGGCGGTCGAGGAATATCTCGGCCGCGATCTCGCGCTCGGCGATTTTGCCTATTACCGCTTGCTCGAGATCGCCGATGTCGAGCGCTGGGTGCGGGCCATCGAGGCGGCGCCCTTTTTCGGGCCCAACAATCGCCAGCGTTCATACTGTGCCGATTTTGCGGGATCGGGATCGACCTCACCCTTCAGCCAGTAGCGGAACCAGTCGAGGTTGCGCTGATAGACGGCGAGCTTCTGGCGCGGCTCGACCTTGATGTGCGGTGCGAGCGGAAACACATGGAGTTCGCCCATGCGCGCAGTCGCGAGCTTGCTGACCAGTTCGATCGACTGGCGCATCTCGTTTTCGGGAAGCTGCATCAGGATCGGAGCGCTGATCAGGCCGATGTCGCCCGACGAGGACATCTGCTTCCACGCCGCCATGTCCTCGTCGGGCGGACCCAGCTTCCAATAGCGCCTGAGGTTCTCGGCGAAATTCTCGCGGCCGGGGCGGGCGTTGAACCAGTAATAGGAGGGGCTGACGTGTACCGATGCGATCGCCGCCGCCTTCAAGAGGCGGCTGTGGCTTGCGGTCCACATGGTCACCTCGCTTCCGAAGCTCAATCCGCCCATGCCGACCCGCGCCGGATCGACGAGGCCGCGTTTGGCGAGCTCCGCAATCGCCGCGCGGACGGTCTCGAGGCCGATGTCGTAGCGCTCGCGGACAGTATCGCCGTGCGGCTGCACATTGATGCAAAGCGAAGCGATCCCGTGCGCGGCGAGAGCGTGCAGCGGATATTCGTCGCCGAGACCGCCACGCACAAAGCCCGGGCAGCGATAATACGTGATGAAGAGCGGCAGCCGCCCGGGGATCTTCGGGCGTATGAGAACGCCCGACGCGCGGCTGCCGCCCACCTGCCAGGCGATGGTTTCGGCAAGGAGGCCGTCGCTGTCAGGAAAATCGTTCGGGGTGTCGATGATGGTCTGCTGGCCGTCGAAGCCGATCCGCACCAGCCGCGGCGGCGTCGCGGGCGCGGCTTCGACGCAGAAAAGCGCTGCGCTGGTCTCGGCGCAGGGCATTCGGTCGTCGCGGCCGCCCGCGATGAGGCCTGGAGAGGCGATGAGCGGATTTAGCCCGGTGCCGTACGCCGGCAGCAGGTAGAGGCTCTGCCGATAGGAGCGGTCGCGCAGCGTAACGAGCGTGCGGCCGTCCTTGAGCGGAATCCGCGCCGACAGACGAGGCGCGTCGTCGTCGCAGCGCTCAGCATCGAGGCAGACGTTCTTGGCCGCGAGCGCGGCGCGGAGCAGGCCAGTGGGCGGCGCGTCGGGCCCTGCGGCCAGGCTTGTTTTCTCGGCGTCATCGGCGGGGCGCGTCGCTCCGGTTTCGAGATCATAGGCGCGGACGATACGCGGCGCGTCGGGGAGAAGCGACCTGCGCTCGAACCAGCTCTCGGTGAAGCGCTGCGTCGCCGGGCGTCCGTTGACGAGCGATCCCCGAAACAGTGGGCCCGCGAGATCGACATGCCCGTCGGCGAGGATTCCCGTCTCGCGCTCGGCTTCCTCTGCGCGCGCGATCGCGGCGCGCGGCGGGCCTTCACGCGCGACGAGCATTCCGCCGGGCGGAATGGCGAAAACCTCGATGTCGCCGTCGCCGGCGACGATCTCGCGGAAACCCGACCCGTCGAGGTGGCTCTGCCGCAGGCTGATGCGGCCATCGACGAGCGCGCGGACGACGAGGCTGCGGCTGTCGGGCGCCCATCGGGCCTCGCCGGGCGTCACCGAGCCCGCATCGTCCCAAATCGCGGTGCCGGTCCGGCCGAGCGCGCGCGGCGGCGATCCGCCATCGGCGCGCATGAGATACCAGTCGACATCGATCCGGTTGGTGACCGTCGACGGGCGTTCGATCCGGTAGGCGACCCACGCGCCGTCGGGAGAGGAGGTGAGCCCCGTAATGTCGGCGATCTCGGCGATCGCGCGCGGGGTTGTCTGGCCCGCGGCGGACGGCGCCGCCGCGAGCACGGCGAGAAGCAGCGCGGCGCGGCTTACCATTTGATCGTCGCTTGCACCGAGACCATCCGCCCGAGCGGGTTCGCCTTTTCGGGGTCATAGCCGAGCGCCGAACTGAAACTTGGAATCTCGGCAAAGGGCGGATCGCGATCGAACAGGTTGACGAGGCTGAGCGCGAGGCTGAGGCCGCGGCCACCTTCTCCGGCCTCCGCGCCGATCGCCTGCGCGAGGGTCAGATCGACGGTCGTCCAGGCCGGCACATGCGCTGCCGGGGTCACGAGTTGGTTCTTGTAGCCGCCAGTATAGTTGACGAAGGCGTTCGTCGAGAAGCCGCCCATCGACCAGCCCATTCGGCCGCGCAGGCGCCATTTGACCGGGCTCGCATAGAGGCCGGCGACCTCGGTCTGCCGCGCGCCTTCGGTGAGCTGCCGTTTGATCGAGAATATATGCGTTCCGGCAAGGCCGAGATCGAGCGTGCCACCCGCGAATTCGGGAGCATAGCCGAGGTCGAAATCGATGCCGCGCTGAAGTTCGGCCGACAGGTTGCGTGTCCGTCCGTCGATGATCGCGACGACTTCGCCCGGGGCGATACCGAGCGGATTGCTGAAGTTCGGCATCGCGAAATAGCCCTGCACGAGCTCGATCGGTGGATTGTCGGTGATGACGCCCGCGAAAAGATCGCGCTTGGCGAGGAAACGGAGATAATCCTCGCTCACGCTGCCGATGCGGTCCCTATAGTTGACGTCATAGTAGGTCAGCGACGCCTTGAGGCCGGGGGTCGACGGCGGTGCGATATCGATGCCGGCGGTCCAGCTCGTCGCCTTCTCGGGCGCGATATCGGGCGCATAGCCGAAGAGGCCGAGCACGTTCGAGGTTCCGGTCGGCGAGGCGGGGTCGTCGACGCGTAGCGCTTGGAAGATCGACGCCGCAGAACCAAGCAGTTCGTCGAAATGCGGGGCCCGGAAGCTGGTGCCGAAGGAGCCGCGCAGGGCAACGCCCTGCACGGGTTCCCATCTCAGCCCGAGCTTGGGATTCGCGGTGCGGCCGAACTGGTTATAATCTTCTATGCGGCCGGCTAGCGAGAGGTCGAGGCGGTAGAATCCGGGTGCCCGATTGTCCTCGCTGAAGACCGGCACGAGCAATTCGCCGTAGAGCGACTTTACATGACGCGGGCCGGGCAGCCCGGCGAAAGGTGCCGCGATCGGCGTCAGGCTGCTAAGGTCGAGAATCGTGAAATATTCATAGGCCTCGCGCCGATATTCGGCGCCGACCGCGAGCCGCACGTCGCCGGCAGGCAGGCGGAACAACGGGCCGTCGGCGCGTAGGGCCGCCGACCAATTGTCGTAGCTGTCGATCGTCCGGTAACTGCCGCGGATGCGCTCGATCGTCGCAGGGTTGTTCGCGCTTCCGTCGCCGAAGATGTTGAAGGCGGTCGTGGGGTTGGAGTCGGCAAGCGCGACCGCAAGCCGGGCGCTGTTCACCACATTCAGCGTGTTCGCCCGACCCTTTTGCTTTCCGTAGGCACCGGTCAGTTGGATACGCCACGGTCCGAGCTGCTGTTCGAGGCCTGCCGATGCTGAGATGGCCCGCACGCGGCCTTCGTTGATCTGGGGGCCGAGATCATTGGCGAAGCTGTAGGTGACATTGACCGGCTGGCCAGTCCCGATCGGATCGACATAATAGGCGTTGGTGACCGGCACGCGGGCGCGGCGCAAAAACTCGCTGTTCCCCGTCATCCGGTAGCTACGCTCGGCGGCGAGGACATTTGCACGGACGCTGAGTCCGTCAGTGATGGCGACTTCGCCGCCCGCATAGAGGCTGTGTACGCGCTGGCGCGGCAACAGGTCGCTGAGAGCACGATTGTCTCGGCGGTTCTGCACGCCGGGGAGAAGGTCGCCGGCGCTGAGCGACGTGCCGTCCTGCCCCGCGGGAATGCCGAAGATGCGGCCATCGGCTGCGGTTATCGTGCCTGGTGCGCCGAAGAGCGAACGATAATCGGTGCCGCCGAACGCGCGAAGGTCCTCGCGCGCATAGGGGCGTGTTGCGGCGGCAAGCGCACCGCGCTGCGAGAATTGATAGGCGAGGACGATATGCCCGCCGCTCCAGCTCTTGCCGAGGAGCTGGCCGAACTGAACTTCCGTCATGTCGCCGCCGGCAGTGCCTGCGCGCAGCATTGTTTCGGCGCCGTCGAAACGATTGCGCAGTCGCACATTTACCACGCCGGCGACCGCGTCGGCGCCGTAGATCGCCGATGCGCCGTCGGTCAGTATCTCGAGCCGTTCGACGGCGCTCATCGGGATCAGCGAGATATCGGCGAACACGCCGCCGGTGCCGCCGAGCGGCGGGCGCGCGCCGTCGACCAGCACGAGTGTCGACGACGGACCGAGCCCGCGGAGGTTGATGCTCGAACCATAGGTCGCATCGCTGCCGGCGCCGTTGCGCGTCGTCGCGCCGAGCGTCGTCTCGGTCGGGCCCCCCCCGAAATTCTGGGGCAGCGACTGAAGCAATTGCTGGACCGTGCCATAGCCGCTCTTCTGGATAGCCGTCCGATCGACCGTGACGATGGGCGAACCGACAGGTCCGGCGCCTCGGATGCGCGAGCCCGTAACGACGATCGCCTCATTCGCCGCATCAGTCGATCCAGGCTCGCCGGCATCGTCGTTTCCCCCACGAAGCACCCAGGTGCCCTCAATAAGTTCGATCGTCAGGCTCGTGCCCGAAAGGAGCCGTGAGAGAGCGGCGTCGGCGGACAGGCGACCCTGGACGCGGGTGCTGCGGCGGCCTTCGAGCAGGCTCGATGCCGCAATAACCTCGCGGCCCGAAATATCCGAATATTGGCGCAACGCGTCGCTGAGGCGCTGCGCCTCGATATCATAACCCTGCTTAGTGTCCTGCGCGCAGGCGGCAGGCGCATAAAGCGCGGTGGCCGAAACCCCCGATGCCAGAATGGCCGCGAAAATCTTCATTGTCATCTTTCCCTCCGGTGCGGCCGTTTTTGGCCGTCTGAAGAGAAAAATGACGCGCGGGTGCGAACACCCTATGGGTTTATTTGGTGATCCTCATCGCGCCGCGACGCGGAGGATCGGCCCCTCGGTACCAATTTCAACCTCGAGATTAAGCGCCGCGGCGAGCGTGCGCGCCAGCGCTTCGGCCTTCGTCATGTCGAACCGCCCGGTGACCCGAAGCGACGCGAGCGCGGGATCGGCGAGCTTGATCTGGACGCCATGCTCGCGGTTTGCGCGGTCGAGGATGGCGCCGAGCGGGAGCTTCTCCGCCCAGAGCTTCGCGGCGGGTACGCCCGCCTGATCGGGCTCAACCGGCTGTGGGCCCGTCGATCGCACTTCGGCACGTTCGCCGGGACGAAGGCGGAGCGCCTTGCCGCCTTCAAGGCGCCGGACTTCGACCGATCCCTCGATCAGCGCGATACGAGGGACGTCGTGTCGCAAATCGACCTCGAAGATTGTGCCCAGCGCGCGGGTGAGGGAATCGCCTGCCTCGACGAGGAACGGTCGCGACACGTCATGCGCCACCTCGAACCGTGCTCGGCCGCCATGCAGGATCACGCGCCGTTCGCCGTCGCTGAAACGGGTTTCGATGCTGGCGCCATTCATCAGCGTGACTCGCGTCCCGTCGGCAAGCCTGTTCTCACCCTGCGTATCGTTCGTCGCGACCACCGGCTCATTGCTATTGCCGCCTATCAGATACCAGGCAAAGCCCAGTGCGATGGCCGCGACGAGGATCGTGGCGAACGCCCATCGCCGGCCACCGGGTTCGCGCGCCGCGGCGTCGGCGCGGATATCGGCCTCGATCCGGGTGCGCGACATGCTGCCGGCGAATTCCCAATTGTCACGCGCTTGGTCATACGCCGCGGCATTGCCGGGCTTCTCGAGCCACTCGTCGAACTCCGCACGATGCCGCTCGGCGTCGGCGCCCATCATCTTGTCGAGCCAGGCGGAGGCTTCGCTTTTGGCGCGGCTCACCGCTTGCCCCGCGCGCGCTTGATGGCGGCAAGGGCTTTGGTCATGTGGCTTTCGACCGTCTTCACGCTAATTCCCTTGATTCGAGCGATCTCAGGATAACTGAGACCATCGAACCTGTGCATCAGGAAAATGTCGCGAGTGAGAGGAGATAGCTTCGATATGGCTCTTTCTGCCCGCCGCAGGACATCGCGCGCCTCGAGTGCGTCATGCGGGTCGCTCGCCCCCCCATGCTCGTCGCTGAAACTTTCGTGCTGCGACCGATGGTGCCGCCCGTCGGCGCGGGCCTTTTCGGCGACCAGCATGCGCGCGCTCTTGACCAGATAGCCGCCGGGCCCCTCGACGAGTGCCGCGAGGCCGCCGCGGGCGCTGGCAAAGCGGCTGAACACCTCTTGCACCAGATCGCCGACATCCTGCGTCGGGGCGCGGCGCTTGAAGAAGCGTGTAATCTGCGGCCGATGCTCGGAGTAAATGGCCTCGATGCGCGCAGCGCGGCCGAACTGCTCCCAGTCCTCGGGCGGCAGCGGATCGCCGCCGATCAGTCCGCTACTGCCATTGTCCTTGTCATCGAAATCCATGCCGCTGCCTTCCCGTTAGGGCGAAGGCGGCAAGCCGGGCGTTGAGAACTTGCTTAGCGAACAAGCGCCGCCGCCTTTAGCCTGATGGCTTGGACATGCGCAGCGGCCACCCGGCAGGATGGAAAATATCTATCGAACTAAGCAGGTTCTCACGCCTGGCACCGTGCGCCTTGGGCCCGCTGCGGGATGAAGCATAGCCCGGCGCTGCGGGCATGCAACCCGCAGCCGAGCAGATTGAACCAAATTTAATCTATTTCATCGATCGGCGTGTCCGATGCCGTTCTGCCGCGTCCGGATCGCCGTCGAAGTCGGCCATGTCTGGGTCAGGCCGAGACACCCGGTGGTCCGACAGCAAGAAGACTGGCAGATGCTGAATTGTCGGGGACCGATTGTTGCCATTCCCCCCGCGCATATTCACTTCGGATCGTCGGAACCAACTTCTATTACGTACAAGCACCGTGAAGCTGTTGTTGATAAAATAGTCGCTCTGCAGCCGTCGCTTCGAGACTTTGTGCGAGAAACCTTGGGAAATATGCTGAGCGGGTCCTGGGATCTGGTCTCGTGCGGCTTCCAGTGGGGCTTCAAGACGATGTGGAATCTCGCGCGCGCCGACCTGACCGGCCAGCTTCATCTGCCACTTCTTTCGCTCTGGCGGCAAAGCCTGGAGCTTGCGTTTAAGTCGACGATCGTTGAGCTTGCCCGAACAATCTCCGGAAATCCAGGCTACAATCTTCAGCGTCTCTTTCAGCAGTTGCTCGATAATCGTGCGGCGGACGGCTACAGCAATGACGATGATCTCGCCCGAAATGTGCGGGTCATGATCGATCAGGTTCAGGAATTCGATCCTTTCGCCGATCGATTTCGCTATCCCGCCGACCGAGGTGAAAAGCCTTATGGGGAAATACGATCGATCTGGACGAACTCTTTCAGGCACACTGGATTTTCACCACATGGTGCGAGGGAGCAGTCATAGAGTTGCGCGGCGAAATTTGATCGCTTTCATGTCCTCCCTTCTCGATAATATCGCTCTTGGCCGGCGAGGTCTGATCGGCAGCCGGCCCGCGCGTATCTGATTTCCCCTGGATACGAAGTCTCTGCATTCTTCCTGCCATCGGCCCGCGGCCCTGTGAGAGTTTCGCCAATCTGGTCGGCGGCAGCGTCCGCGCAAGCCGGGGTTTCGCCCGGCTCCGCCGCTCCGCTTCGGCCCTGCGGGTGCGCGGGCGCCTCCTGCCGCCGACCTGTCTGGCTGCACTCCCGGGATCGTCCCGCGGAACCCTAGCAGGAGGAATATCATGCCCAGCATTGGCATAGTCCGCGGCAGCATCGAGAAGGGCTTTGTGGGCCAACTCGTCACGCTGTCCGTCAAGGCGCCGATCG
The DNA here is from genome assembly GCA_051861185.1 of Sphingopyxis sp. Lineage (GTDB taxonomy): Bacteria > Pseudomonadota > Alphaproteobacteria > Sphingomonadales > Sphingomonadaceae > Sphingopyxis. The sequence continues at coordinate 404,875 of JBIMKQ010000001.1, read as the reverse complement.
AGGTCCGTCGCAATAGTAGTAAGTCCGCGGATATCCAGCCGGACTATCGCGTCTGGTCCGATGGTGTCGAAATCGGCGCGGGGTGGATCCGTGTCGCCGAGCAGTCCGGGCGGGCATATGTCTCGCTGTCCTTCGCCACGCCCGAGTTCGGACCGCGGCGCATCTACGCCAATCTCGGTCGGGCTGCCGGGCAGGATCGCGATGATGTCTTTGCCGTCATCTGGACGCCGGCCGACTGACCGGGGCAGGGACTCTCTTTGCGTCCTGTGCAATCTCGGCGTGCAAGCGAGTCCCTGGCTTGATAGGGTGCCACCAATGCGAACTAGCCTCGACCATCTCCCACCTCACAAGCAGCGTGAGCTCGAGCGGATCGTCCAGATCATCTTCGAGGAGTTCGAGGACGCGCTGGCGCTCGCCACCCAAGGCTGGAAGCGAAAGGGACGCATCTCGAAGATCATCCTTTACGGCAGCTACGCGCGCGGCGGCTGGGTTGACGAACCGCACACGGCCAAGGGCTATCAGTCGGACTATGACCTCTTGATCATCGTCAATGACGAGCGCCTGACCGACCGCGCTGAATATTGGTCGCGGCTCGACGACCGGCTGATCCGCGAATTGTCGGTGACGAAGACGTTGCGCACGCCGGTGAACTTCATCGTGCACAGCCTCGACGAAGTGAATGCCGGGCTGTCGCAGGGGCGCTATTTCTTCATGGACGTCGCGGGCGACGGCATCGCGCTCTATCAAGCCGATGATAGCGAGTTGGCCGAGCCAAAGCCGATGACGCCGCATGCCGCGCTGGACATGTCGCGGGAATATTTCGAGGAGTGGTTTCCCAGCGCTGCCGTGTTTTTGAATACATCTCGGGAAGTCGCAAAACAGGGGCGGCCCAAAGAGGCTGCCTTCCTGCTGCATCAAGCGGCTGAAAGATATTATCATTGCGTCCTGCTGGTCTGCAACTTCTACACGCCTCACGTTCACAATCTTGCATCGCTACGAACGCAAGCGGAACGGATTGACGAGCGACTTTTCGAGGTTTGGCCTCGCGTTCTAAAGGCCGACCGCTCGCGCTTTGAAAAGCTCAAGGATGCCTATGTGAAGGCCCGGTATTCGAAGCACTATCGCATCAGCGACGAGGAGCTCGACTGGCTTGGTCCGCGCGTTGCTGAACTGGCCGGGATCGTTGAGACGATCTGTGCTGCGCGCATCGCTCAGCTCGAGGAAACTGCGCGAGCCGCCGGTTAGGCGAGGGGATGCGGGTACGGGATTTCTTCTTGCTCGTCGCTGTGTGCCTGATCTGGGCATTCAACAATGTGCTCAGCAAGATTATCGTGACCGACTGGACGATCCCGCCGCTCTTCTACGCGTCGCTGCGCTTCGCGGTCGTTGCCTTGGTCATGTTGCCCTGGTTGCTTCCCATGCCGCGTCCGATCTGGCGCATCGTGGCCATCGCGCTGTTTCTCGGCGGAGGGAGCTTCTCTCTTCTCTTCGTTGGGCTTCAGACGACGTCGCCTTCGGCTGCGGCCATCATTCTCCAGCTCGGTGTGCCTTTCACCATGCTGCTATCCGTGCTTGTACTCGGCGAGCGGATCCACTGGCGACGCGGTCTCGGGATCGGACTAACCTTCGTTGGGGTGTTGATCGTGACCTGGCGTCCTGGAGGCGTGTCGCTCTCGACCGGACTATGGTTTGTCGCGGCGAGTGCTTTCGCGGGCGCGGCTGGCGCGGTGATGATGAAGCAGGTCGACGGCGTGACGCCATTTCGTTTTCAGGCTTGGGTCGGTCTCATATCGGCAACCGTATTGACGCTGGCATCGGCAACCTTGGAGCACGGTCAATGGGCAGCGGCGGAAGTTGCGGGATGGTCGATCGTCGCCGCAGTTCTCTTTACAGCGCTCGTCGTGTCGGTGGGCGCCCATTCGATCTACTACCATCTCATCGATCGCTACGAGGCGAATTTGCTAGCGCCGCTGACGTTGATGACTCCGCTAGGGACGATTATTCTTGGCGTTTTGGTCACCCACGATCATTTTGACCTGCGCATGGGGATAGGCGGTGCGTTGGCCATGCTCGGGGTACTGATTGTGGCGCTTCGCCGCAAGCCGGCGACTGAGCTGTTGGTTGAGCGGGAGGTTCGATAGAACCGGGTGGCTTGGTCCGCTTCGCGCCTGATTGAAGTCGTAGCCAGCTTCGAGACGGCTGCCAAAAACCAGTCGTTCGTCCAAGTAGCGGAAGGCCCTCACCAGAGCGCCTCAGCTCTGCTATTTGTGCTCCAGGCAGCCGAGCGCAACAGCGGCCATGCGATCACGATCGTTATTCTGTAGGTCGACCGCTTGAGTGCAACAGATGAGCTCATCCTCGACCTGAGCTGTTAAAGATCACCCTCCCGCAGCGAACTGCCCGCCGCAACGTTCAAAGTCCAATCCCCATATTTTACCCATTCGGGTATCGAAGCCGACCCGTCCGGGGATTGTGTATGAGCCGATGAGGCGAGACTGTGGACATCGCAGCTATTGGGACCCTCGCGGTCCGGAGGAGAAGCGATGTTGAGATCCATTCTGTTGGCGACCGCCTTAGGTCTTGCCGCGCCTGCGGTAGCGGAGGTTCCCCCGTTCCCGGCCGCGTTCCAGTCGCGCGACGTGACGGCGAACGGCGTCACCCTTCATGTCCGCATTGGAGGAAAGGGCCCGGCCGTCCTGCTCCTACACGGCTACGGGGAGTCAGGTGATATGTGGTCGCCGTTGGCAGCGGCACTGCAACAACGCCACACCGTCATCGTCCCGGACCTGCGAGGCATGGGCCTCTCGTCGCAGCCGAAAGCCGGCTTCGACAAGATGACGCAAGGTCGCGACATGCAGGCGCTGCTCGGCATTCTCGGAATCGAGCGCTACGATGTCGTCGCGCACGATATCGGCAATATGGTCGCCTTTGCACTCGCCACGCAGCAGCCCGACAAAATCGGTCGGCTCGTGCTGATCGATGCACCCGTTCCGGGAGTAGGGCCGTGGGAAGAGATCCTGAAAACGCCGATGCTATGGCATTTCCGCTTCGGCGGCCCGGATATGGAGCGGCTGGTCGCTGGGCGCGAGCGTATCTACCTTGACCGCTTCTGGAACGAGTTTTCGGCGAACCCCGGGCGTTTCGACGAGGCATCCCGCCAACATTATGCGGCGCTTTACGCCCGTCCCGGCGCCATGCATTCAGGGTTTGCGCAGTTCGGCGCGTTCGATCAGGACGCTGCGGACAACCGCGCATGGCTCGCCGCCGGTAACAAGCTGATGATGCCAGTCCTGGCATTGGGCGGCGAGAAGTCGTTCGGGCCGATGATGGCGACGGTCATGCGCGCCGCAGCATTGGATGTGACCGAAGGTGTCATTCCGGATTCAGGGCATTGGATCATGGAGGAAAATCCCACCGCCACAGTCACCCGCGTGGTGGCCTTCCTGGAGAGCGGGCGGTGATCGGTCGCGCCAGAAGTTTCATGCCGGTCGCTGCGGTTCTTGTTTCCCTTGGTGCACCGGCGTTAGCCGAGACGCAGCAAACGCGCTTTTCTCCGGCCGACATCGCCGCGCTCGCAACAGGAGGTGCCGGGCCCGGTACCTCGGGTGTCGAGGGGATTCGCACGACGGTCCTCTATGGTGATCCCTCGGGTGCAGGCCCTTACACGATCGAAATACGCGTGCCGCCGCACACTAAGATCGCGGCGCACACCCACCGCGACGATCGAAGCGCGGTCGTCGTCAGCGGCATGTGGTTCTTCGGTTATGGCGATATGGCGGACGAACAGTCAGCGAAGCCGCTTGCTCCAGGCAGCTTCTACACCGAGCCCGCCGATGCGCCGCATTTTGCAATGACCGCAGATGAGCCGGCAGTGGTCTACATTACGGGCCAGGGTCCCACCGATACGCATTTCTCGACCTCTCGCTGAAAGGCTGCCCCATGACGTCTCCAAGCTTTGTCCGGGATCCGATAGCTGACGAGCTGCTCACGCCGCAGAATGCGGCGCTCGTGATCATTGATTTTCAGCCCGTCCAGGTCGCCTCAATCGTTTCGATGGAGCGCCGCGAACTGATCGCCAATGTTGTCGCCGTCGCCAAGGCGGCGAAGCTCTTCGAAATGCCGGTCGTGCTTTCGACGGTGAACGTCGCGACTGGTCTCAATACCCCGACGATCCATCAGTTGAGCGACGTGTTGGGCAATGTCACGGCGATCGACCGGACATCGATCAACGCCTGGGAGGACGAGGACTTCGTCACTGCGGTCAAGGCCACAGGTCGCCGAAAACTCGTCATGGTCGCGCTCTGGACCGAGGTGTGCCTGGCGTTTCCGGCCCTCGACGCGATGCGTGAGGGGTTCGAAGTCTATCCCGTCGTCGATGCCGTTGGCGGCACCTCGGCGATCGCGCACCGCACGGGGTTGGAGCGGATCATTCAGGCGGGCGCCACGCCCATCACCTGGATTCAATTCGCCTGCGAACTGCAGCGCGACTGGAACCGCGAAGCAACAAAGGCGGGCTTTGCCGAGATCGTCTTCTCCTCGATACATCCGTGAGATGGTCGGCTCGGCAGACTTTGAGCGCCTTGGCCGCTCCCCTCGCTTCCTCGCCAGCTGGTACTTCCCCCGATTTGGCGAGGAGTTCGTACACGAATGACGATTGTCGGCCCGCGATTTTCGCTCATATAGTCCGCTGAAAGGGCGCCAGTCGCCGCCGGCAATTTTATGAAGGCCAGTCGGATGATCCGATATTTCCTCAATTTGGCTGGCCGACTTTCGCTCCTGTTTTCCTTCTCGCTGCTCGCCAGCTCCGACGTCTGGGCTCAGGCCTCCGCTCCAGGCTTTGCATCATACAAGCATGTCCGCGCCGCCGCCGACGATGGCGCGCCCGATGGGCTCCTTAGGATAACCCAGACTCCCGACGGTTACCTCTGGCTCGCCGGCGACGCCCTCTATCGCTTCGATGGCGCCACATTTGAGCGGATTGATTGGCCGGCAGGTGCGGGCAAGCGGCAAGCCTCCCCTTCGGCGCTCATGGTGAGCCGCCGGGGTGAGCTGTGGGTCGGATTGCGTGATACCGGCGGTGTCGCCATCTATCGCAAGGGTGCGCTGAGGGCGGTTCCGATGCCCGATCCCCCGCGCGGTCTGGCCGCTTTTGCTGAGACGCTCGACGGAACGATCTGGGCCTCGTCGATGGGGCTCGACAAGCGGCTGCAACGCCTTCGTGGCTCGCGCTGGGATCAGGTCGACGAGACTCTCCAATTGCCGCCCGGCTACGTCATGGACTTGGTCGTCGCACGCAGCGGCAGGCTGTGGGTCGCGCTCAGTGCGGAAGACGGAAATAGCGGCGCATTAGCGTTTCTCGATCCGCGCGCGGCACGGTTTCAGAAAGTTGACGTGCAGCTTTCCGGGCGTCCAAAGATCACGCTCGATCGAAACGGCGCGCTCTGGGTCTCTGATGCGATCGGTACCCGCATGCTATTCGATTCAATCGGCACGCGTGCAAAATCCCGTGCCGTTATTCCACCCGTGCCCGGTATCATGAGAGCGTCGATTGTTTTCGACCGTAGCGGAGGCATCTGGGGCACGACCGGCGCGGCTGGAATATTTCACGTCGCTGACCCGTTGGCGGTGCGCGGTTCGAGCGGTTCCTTGGTCCATCGGTTCGGGGCGGCGAACGGCCTGACATCCGACACGACTTACGCACCCTTTATCGACCGCGAGGGCAACGTCTGGATCACGACCGAAAGCGGTATCGATCAATTCCGTCGTGCGGCCGCCGAACAAAGCGCTGCCATTCCTGCTGATCCCGCTAATGGGCTCGCGATGGCTCGGTCCAGCGAGGGAAGCATCTACATCGCGGCGCGCGGCGCGGTGTTTCACATTCCTCCCAATGGTATCCCCACGCCCATCCTCAAGCTTCGCACCAACCAGGTTTCGATGTGCTCCGCGCGCATCGGCGGGGTGTGGGTTATCGAGCCGGGGAAGACGGTGCGCCTCGACAAAGAGCGAGTGCGGATATTGCCTGGCTACCCAGGCGGCGGTGCGAAAATCGCCTGTGCCGAAGACGGTGCCGGCATTCTCTGGCTGGGGCTCGCCACGGGTGCGCTACTATGGCGCGACCAAGCGGGCTGGCACCGTGCCGAGGGTTCGCTCGCCGATCTGAAACTCTGGGACATGACGACGGGACCGTCGGGCGACCTGGTCCTGATCACCCCACCTGATATTGCCATCGTACGCGGCGGACACCTCTCGACGATCAAACTTGCCCCCATGGCGATCGGGACGCCGTGGGCGGCCATGTCCGGCAACGGTCCTGCGGCGAAAGACTTGTTTATCAGCGGCAGTTCCGGCCTCGTCCGGATGCGCGACAATCAGTTGCATCGCCTCGACGAGAAGCGTTTTCCCTGGATCACTTGGATAAGAACACTTCAACAAACCTCAGACGGCAAAACCTGGCTCTTTAGCAGGACCGGGGTCTACAGGGTTGCCACAACCGACCTTGATCGCGCGTTTGACGATCCGCGCGCTCCGCTGCCCTATACCAAGTTTGACGCACTGGACGGATTGGCCAGCACGGTCCAGCAGGGCGGCTTCGCTGGACCGCAGAGCGCCGTCGCGGGCGATGGCAAAATCTGGTTTTTAAACAGACAGGGCGCAGCGTTCTTTGATCCGGCAAAACTTCAGCCGAATAGCCTCCCGCCTCCGGTGACGATCCGCTCGCTCGCAAGCAGCGAACGGACATGGCGCGATCCGGTCGACGTCGTGCTTGCAGCGGGCACGCGCACAGTCGACATCTCCTACGCCGGTCTCAGCTTTACGGTGCCACAGCGCGTGCAGTTCCTTTACAGGCTGGGAGGCGTCGATGATGCATGGGTCGACGCAGGCTCGCGGCGCACGGCGTCCTATTCGAATCTTGGACCTGGACGATACAAGTTCCGCGTAATCGCCCGGAACAGCGACGGCGTCTGGAACCGTACCGGTGCAACCCTGACATTCGAGATCAAGCCCACATTCATGCAGAGCTGGTTGTTCAAGCTGTTGTGCGCCGCGGCGCTGCTGACCCTGATGTGGCTCGCTTATTCGCTACGGCTCCGCACGGTTGCCGACCGCATTCGCCTGCGCATGGATGAACGGACCGAGGAGCGCGAGCGGATCGCGCGCGAGTTACATGACACACTGCTTCAGTCGGTCCAGTCGCTGACGCTCCGCTTTCAACTCGCAGCCGATGATCTGCCAGGCGACATGCCCGCACGCGCCTCGCTCATCAATGCGATCGACACGGCAGACAAGGTGATTGCCGAGGGCCGGGACAAGGTGCGCGAACTGCGCTCGCAGCAGGAAGGCGATCTCGAGCAGATTATCTGCGACGTCGTCGCACGCCTTGACTTCGATCCGGCAGTCGTGGTCTCAATCGCCTCGACGGGCGCGGCTCGAACTCTCGACCCGGCGACGCTGGAGGAGGTCACCCGGATTGCAAGTGAGGCGCTTTTCAACATTCGGCGCCATGCCGACGCAAGTGAGGTGACGGTGGAAATCGGACACGGAGCGGACCTGGAAATGCGCTTCGCGGACAACGGGAGAGGAATAGACGCGGACGTTGTAAAGGCGGGGCGCAAGGCGGGTCACTATGGGTTGCTGGGAATGACCGAACGAGCTCGGCGCCTTCGCGGCAAGCTTGCCATTCAACGGCGATCGTATCGAGGAACCGAAGTGCTTCTGACTGTCCCGGGGAAGATTGCCTATCGCACCCGGACCACACGACGGGGGGCCTTTTGATGACGCCTCTCATTCGTGTTCTGATCGTCGACGATCATCCCATGGTGCGCGATGGGATCGCCGATCTGCTGAGGCGGCAAGCGGATATGGAACCCGTCGGGGAAGCCTCCAACGGCGCGGAGGCGGTCGAGAAGTTCCGCGACCTGTCTCCTGACCTCACCCTGATGGATGTGCAGATGCCGGGCATGAGTGGCGTCGAGGCCATATCACAGATCCGTATCCTGTCGCCCGACGCGCGCATCCTGGTGCTGACAACCTACCCTGGCGACGCCAATGCCGCGCGCGCCATACGGGCCGGCGCGGCCGGCTATCTTCTCAAGAACGGAATTCGTGGCGAGCTCGTCGATTCTATCCGCTCTATCCATGCGGGCCGCCGTGCCATCTCGGCGGACATTGCGCATGAACTTGCAACGCATGCCTTCGACGAAGTGCTAACCGAACGCGAAATCGCAATACTGCGGCTGGTCGCCGATGGCTTTGCCAATAAGGAGATAGCGCGGGAGCTTAACCTGTCGAACGATACGGTGAAGGCTGAGCTAAAGGATGTTTTCGGCAAGCTTGGCGTTCACGATCGGACGCATGCCGTCACGGTTGCGGCACGGCGCGGTTATATCAACCCGTTCTTGTAGGATTTCGTTAGGAAATTCGGGCGGCGCCGTACTTCCCGCTGATACGTTTCAAAATTCCAAGCTCAGGTGCTGGCGAGACGACGACAGGAATGCGCCCGATCTCAGTCATTGGAGCTCCGCCGCCGATCGTCTGTAAGCGGACAATAGAAAGGCAGGATCGTCGTGGCTGCAATGGGGACGTTCCGGACAGTCCGCTTTAAACCCTTGGAGCTGCACGAGGAGCCTTTCGTTCAGGCACACGTCAAGCTCCAACAGAAGATTGTGGCGCAAATGAAATTTTGCCCCGCCGCAGTGTCAGCAACAAAGCTGCCCGACTCTAATCCGTGCTGGTGGAAACCCGGGGGTCACTCCGAAACCCCCACGACGGTGCTGAAGGCAACCATTGCGCACGTGGCTAGGAATCGATGCTGCCGTTGAATACGGAGCCCAATCGGAAAATTCTGCCGTTCGTGCCGTTCTCGCTCAACGTAAGGTGCAGCAAAACGTGCCACGCGAATGCGCTTCTCGGTCCGCCAGACGTGGTCTTTCGCATTTTATCTGCGGACGAAGCAAAACGTGGTCCGTCCCGGTTTTAAATCCCACAGTCGAGCGCAGCGAAAGAGTTGGAAATTTAACCTCTGGTTAACTTTTTGAGCGCTTAATTCCGCTTTAGATATTCAGATAAATTGAGGAAATCGGGACCGGTATAAATAGGCTGCCTTGGGAGATTGAATATGGCGCAGGGTAAACTTGTCGACTATGTGTTGATCAACAAAGTATCTGCGCGCCAGATATCTTCTGCCGGCAATCGAATTGACCTGAAGTCTCCAACGATCGTGAAAGTCTTCTCGCGCCGTGAAGACGTCAAAGAAATCGTACGCGACGGCGATGACGTGATCGTGCGGTTTGACAACGGCGATGTTCTTACGATCGAGAATTTCTTCCTGGAAGATGGCGAATTTCCAAACGATCTCGTTTTCGAGGACAGGGATAGCGGCGGGCTGTGGCACTGGGCTCCCACCGACGCCAGCGTCGACGGCCTGGTCCCGTTACAGTCCGTTGAATCGCTATTGATTGCCGAAGAAGGCAATTCGATCGCACCAATCTTGCTGGGCGCGGGCGCGCTTGCAGGCTTGGCAGCGGTCGCCGCAGGCGGCGGTGGGGGCGGCGGCAATGACGGCCCTGGCAATGGCGGGAGCACCAACAGAGCTCCCGTTGCCGTAGATGATACCGCGAGCGCGACCGAAGACACGCCGTTCAGTTCGACGGTTCGACTGCTTGCCAATGACACCGATGCCGATGGCGACACGCTGACCGTCGTGGCCGGAACCTTTGCGACGGCGCAGGGTGGCAGCGTTACGATCAACGCCGATGGCAGTTACGTCTACACGCCGGCCGCCAATTTCAACGGGGCGGACAGTTTCAACTACACCGTAAACGACGGAAAGGGCGGGAGCGATATCGGCAGCGTGACGCTGACCGTCGCTGCAGTCAATGACGCGCCAACAGCGGGACCAGACTCCGCTACGACGTCCGAAGACACCGCCGTGGTCATCAATGTTTTGGCCAATGACAATGATGTCGAGGGTGGCACTTTGGCGGTGACAGCCGCGACCGCGCCGAATGGCACGGTGACGATTAATCCCGTGACCGGGGCGCTGACTTATACCCCGAATGCGAATTTCAACGGCAGCGATACGATCACCTATACGCTCAGCGATGGAAATGGCGGCACCAGCACCGGGACCGTGACGATCACCGTCACGGCGGTCAATGACGCGCCGGTGGCAGGAGCCGATACGGCGTCGACGCCCGAAGACACGCCTGTCGTGATCGATGTACTGGCGAATGACAGCGATGCCGAAGGCGGCGCATTGACGGTAACCGCCGCTACTTCGCCCAATGGCACAGTCACGATCGATCCCGTGACGGGCGCACTGACCTACACTCCCAACCCCGATTTCAGCGGCAGCGATACGATCAGTTACACGGTGAGCGACGGCGCGGGTGGCACGAGCACTGGCACAGTTGTGGTCACAGTATCACCAGTGGCGGACACGCCCATCGCGGTCGACGACGTCGTTACAGTTACCGAGGACACGCCATTCAGCTCCACCATAAGCCTGATCGCGAATGATACGGACGGCGATGGCGATCTATTGACGGCGGTCGCCGGCACCTTCGCGACGGCGCAGGGCGGCAGCGTTACGATCGCTGCCGACGGCAGCTATATTTACACCCCCGCCACGAACTTCAACGGCACCGACAGCTTCACTTACACCGTGTCCGACGGCACCTTGACGGATACCGGCACGATGACGCTGACCGTGACGGCGGTGAATGACGTTCCGGTCGCCGGGGCTGACACCGCCGCGACGGCCGAAGACACGCCCGTGGTGATCGATGTTCTAGCCAATGATAGCGATGCCGAAGGCGGACCGCTGACGGTCACCGCGGCGACCGCTCCGAACGGAACGGTGACGATCGACCCGCTGACCGGAGCGCTGATTTACACCCCGAATGCGAACTTCAATGGTAGCGATACGATCACCTACAGCGTGAGCGACGGCGCCGGGGGCACGAGCACGGGAACGGTTGCGGTCACTGTGTTGCCTATCGCTGACGCGCCGGTCGCGGTCGATGACGCCGTGACGGTAACCGAAGACACGCCATTTAATTCGACCATAAGCTTGATCGCCAACGACGCCGATGGCGATGGGGACGCGCTGACGGCGGTAGCCGGAACCTTCGCGACGGCGCAGGGCGGCAGCGTCACGATCGCTGCCGACGGGAGTTATGTCTATACGCCTGCGGCGAACTTCAGCGGCACCGACAGCTTCATCTACACTGTGACCGATGGCTCGCTCGCTGACACCGGAACGGTGACCCTGACCGTGACGGCGGTGAATGACGCTCCGACGGCCGGGCCAGATTCGGCATCGACGGCCGAAGACACGGCGGTGGTGATCGATGTGCTCGCCAATGACAGCGATGCCGAGGGCGATCCGCTGACGGTTACGGCCGCCACCGCCGCCAATGGCGTCTTGACGATCGACCCGGTAACGGGTGCACTGACTTACACCCCGAACGCGGGCTTCAGCGGCAGCGATACGATCAGCTACACCGTGAGCGACGGCGGCGGAGGAACGAGCACGGGAAGCGTTGCAATCACGGTCTCGCCGGTCGCCGATGCGCCGATTGCAGTCGATGACACCGCGACGGTGACCGAGGATACGACTTTTAGCTCGGTCGTCAGCCTGATCGCCAACGACACAGATGGCGATGGGGACACGTTGACCGCAGTGGCGGGAACCTTCGCTACGGCGCAGGGGGGCAGCGTTACGATCGCCGCAGACGGCAGCTTTGTTTATACCCCTGCGGCGAACTTCAACGGCACAGACAGTTTCATCTATACCGTGACCGATGGTGCGCTCACTGACACCGGAACGGTGACGCTGACCGTCACGGCGGTGAATGACGTCCCTGTGGCAGGCGCCGATACAGCGTCGACCGCCGAAGATGTCCCGGTGGTGATCGATGTGCTGGCCAATGACAGCGACGCCGACGGCGATCCGTTGACGGTCACCGCTGCGACAGCAGCCAATGGTGTCGTGACGATCGACCCGGTCACTGGCGCGCTGACTTATACTCCCAATGCCAATTTTAGTGGCAGCGATACAATCAGCTACACGGTCAGCGACGGCGCTGGCGGAACGAGCACGGGAACGGTTACGGTCACCGTATCACCAGTTGCGGACTCGCCAGTCGCGGCCGATGATGTCGCGACCGTTACCGAGGACACGCCGTTCAGCTCGGTCGTCAGCCTGATCGCGAACGACACCGACGGCGATGGCGATACCTTGACCGCTGTCGCGGGCACCTTCGCGACGGCGCAGGGCGGCAGCGTCACGATCGCTGCCGATGGCAGCTATGTCTACACGCCCGCCGCGAACTTCAACGGAGCCGACAGCTTCATCTATACAGTCACTGACGGCGTGCTGACCGACACGGGCAGCGTGACGCTGACCGTGACGGCGGTGAATGATGTTCCGGTAGCAGGCGCCGACACCGCCGCGACGGCTGAAGACACGCCGGTGGTAATCGACGTGCTCGCCAATGACAGCGACGCCGATGGCGATCCGCTGACGGTTACCGCCGCTACCGCGGCAAACGGAAGTGTGACGATCGACCCGGTCACCAGCGCGTTGACCTATACTCCCAATTTGGGTTTCAGCGGCACCGATACGATCAGTTATACGGTGAGCGACGGCGCGGGTGGAACCGCTGCGGGGACGGCGATCATCGTCGTCTCGGCGGGCGCGGCCGCGCCGGTGGCCGTCGACGATGCGGTTAGCGTGACCGAAGATACACCGTTTACCTCTGCCGTGAGCCTGATTGCCAACGACAGCGATGCGAATGGCGACCCATTGACGGCTGTCGCCGGCACCTTTGCAACAGCGCAAGGCGGCAGTGTCACGATCGCTGCCGATGGCAGTTATGTCTATACGCCTGCCGCGAACTTCAGCGGCACCGACAGCTTCATTTACACGGTGACCGATGGCGTGTTGACCGACACCGGAACGGTGACCCTGACCGTGACGGCCGTCAATGACGCTCCGACGGCGGGCGCCGACACGGCGTCGACGGCCGAAGATGTCCCGGTGGTGATCGATGTGCTCGCCAATGACAGCGATGCCGATGGGGATCCGCTGACGGTAACGGCCGCCGCCGCAGCCAATGGCGTGGTGACGATCGACCCGGTCACTGGCGCGCTCACTTATACGCCGAACGCAAACTTCAGCGGCAGCGACACGATCAGCTACACGGTAAGCGACGGCAATGGTGGGACGAGCACTGGGACTGTTGCGGTGCTTGTGTCGCCGGTCGCCGATGCGCCGGTCGCCGTCGATGATGCCGTAACGGTGACCGAGGACACGCCGTTCAGCTCGGTCGTGAGCCTGATCGCGAACGACACCGATGGCGATGGCGACGCGCTGACGGCTGTCGCGGGGACCTTCGCGACCGCGCAAGGCGGAAGCGTCACGATCGCGGCCGATGGCAGCTATGTCTATACCCCGGCCGCGAACTTCAGCGGCACCGACAGTTTCATCTACACCTTAACCGATGGGGCGCTGACGGACACCGGAACAGTCACCCTGACCGTGACGGCAGCTAACGACGCTCCGGTGGTAGGCGCCGATACAGCGTCAACGGCCGAAGACACGCCGGTGGTAATCGACGTGCTCGCCAATGACAGCGACGCCGATGGCGATCCGCTGACGGTCACGGCCGCCACCGCGGCCAATGGCGTCGTGACGATCGATCCCGTTACGGGCGCGCTCACCTATACGCCGAACGCCAACTTCAATGGCAGCGACACGATCAGCTACACGGTGAGTGACGGCGCCGGCGGAACAAGCACGGGGACCGTCGCGGTCACTGTGTCGCCGGTCGCCGACGCGCCAGTCGCAGTCGATGATACCGGGGCGGTCACCGAAGACACGCCGTTCAGCTCGGTCGTTAGCCTGATCGCAAACGACTCAGACGCCGACGGCAATACATTGACGGCTGTCGCTGGCACCTTCGCGACGGCGCAGGGCGGCAGCGTCACGATCGCCGCCGATGGCAGCTATGTTTACACGCCCGCCGCGAACTTCAGCGGCACCGACAGCTTCACCTACACGGTGACCGACGGCGCGTTGACCGACACCGGAACGGTGACCCTGACAGTGAACGCCGTCAATGACGCTCCGGTAGCCGGCGCTGATACGGCGTCGACGGCCGAAGATACGCCGGTGGTGATCGACGTGCTGGCGAACGATAGCGATGCCGAAGGCGATCCGCTGACGGTCACTGTTGCCACAGCGGCCAATGGTGTGGTGACGATCGATCCGGTGACCGGCGCGCTGACCTATACGCCGAATGCAAACTTCAACGGCAGCGATACAATCAGCTACACGGTGAGCGACGGCAACGGCGGCATCAGCGTGGGTTCCGTAGCGGTCACTGTGGCGGCGATGAATGACGCGCCAATCGTGTTCGACGCAGTCGCCGGCGTGGAGGAATCGGGCCTTCCCAATGGTTTGCTCGACGGAGGAGCATTGCCGGTTTCTCCATCGGCGGCCGGGACAATGTCGCTGACCGATGTAGACGGCGTCGTCGCGAGCGTGTCGGTGACGGGTCCAGCAGGCCTGACATCGAACGGAACGGCGATCACTTGGGCCGGGGCCTTCGTGGGCGGCGTCTATACACTTACGGGGACCGCGGGCGCATCAACAGTGGCAGTTCTTACGCTGAACACCTCCGGAGCCTATACATTCGACCTTGTAGCCCCGCTCGATCACCCCGGCATCGCCCAAGATATTCTCGCGCTGGGCTTCAACGTCACTGCAACCGACGATAGCGGCGCGTCGAGCGCCGGTGTGCTCACGGTCGAAGTTCTCGACGACGGCCCCATGGCCCAGCCGGCAGACCATGTCGCGGTTGGCGTACCGGGCGATGCTTCTGGCGACCTCGTCGTTGGCTATGGCGCCGACGGCGGCTACGTCCAATCGATCACCCTCGGCACCTATACCCTCGTCTTCGATCCCGCGAACGATGCTGTGACGGGCTCGGGAGTCCAAGGTGCGGTTGCGAGTTGGAACTTCGACCCTGTCAGCGATCAGCTCACGATCAATACCACTGCCGGCGAAACGATCGCGGTCGATATGGTGACCGGCGAATATAATTACGCCGCCCTTGCGACCGCCGCTTCGCAGGCGGCGGGGCCGGTGGTCAATGTCAATCCGTCGGCGAGCTTGCTCGGCCTCGTTAACGCCGACGCACTCGGCCTGATCGGCATCGGAACCGACCAGATGCTGACCGCAGTCGATGCCAATAACGATATCTTGCAAGTGCAGGTCCGTGCGGAAGCGCTTCTGGGTGCAGGCCTGAGTCTTGGCACAAGCGCCGGCTATAATCTGGCATGGTCCGCCGCAATGGCCGCCGAGTTTGGCCTGACCGTTGTCGAAACCAACGATATTTTCGCGATCACGATCGGCATTCCGCCGCTCGCAATTACCGTCAACACGCAATCATTCTCCGGGCTGTCGATAACCTCAACCAACGGCCAGCCCGTCGACAACCTGCGCCTGAATGAATTTCTTGCGACCGTCTATGTCCAGCAAAGCGGTGGGCTCAATCTTGCAGCGCTCAATATTCTTCCGGACATCTCGATCACCGCAACAGATTCGCAGGCGAGCGTGGCAACGGATTCGGACAGCGACCTGCTCGGAACGAGCCTGCTCGACCCGGGCAACGATCCGTCGGGAATCTGGGAAGGCAACTCCGCCGCGAACAGTCAGACGGGTACCGCCGATGACGAACGCTTCTACGGTTATGCGGGCAATGACAACCTGAACGGCGGCGGCGGAAATGATCTGCTTCGCGGTGGTCTCGACATCGATATCCTGAACGGCGATGCCGGCAATGACATCATCGTTGGCGGCAAGGGAAATGATACGCTGACCGGCGGTTCCGGCAACGACCGCTTTGTATGGGAGGCGGGCGACGAGGGAACGGCTGGCGCGGCCGCCCTTGACGTGATCACCGATTTCAATGGCGCGCCCGTCAGTGGGGGCGGGGATATTATCAATCTCGCCTCACTGCTGCAGGGGGAAGGCGCCGTGGGCAATATGGCAGGCAATCTCGCCCGCTATGTTCATTTTGAATTTGTTGGCGGGAACACCATCGTCTCGATCAGCGCTACAGGTGCGTTCGCAGGCGGATACAATCCCGCCGCCGTCACCCAGCAAATCAACCTGATCGGCGTCGATCTCGTTGGAGGGCTCACGTCGCAGGCAGAAATCATCGGCAAGTTGCTGGCGGGTGGGAATCTGGTCGTCGATCAGGCGACCAGCGCTACACAGGCCAACGGTCTGACAACCATCGATGCGGTGATCGCGGATAATGACGGCGACACGACATCCACGTCCGTGTCGTTCGATAGCCGCACGCCCACCGTGACACCCGGCAATCAGGCACCGATCGTTCAGGCCACCGACGTCGATCTTCTGGGTCTGGTCGGTGTGAACGCTCTCGATGTTGTGGACCTCAGCCAACAGGCGATGATTGCGCTCGACCCGAATGGCAACCTTCAGCAGGTGGTTGTTTCCTACGCCGCCCTCGTCAGCCTCAATCTGGCGGATGCGGCATTGACGGCGTCCAGCGCTCTTGCCGCTGAACTCGGGCTTTCCTTTAAGGTTGTGAACACCCCTGGAGTCCTCGGCGTCGTCGGTCCGACATCGACGCTGACGATCACATCCGCCGACGGGAGGCTGATAGACAATTTTGCGGTGAATCAGTTGCTCGCGACGGTGCATCTCGAATCGAGCGTTAATTTGCTCAGCCTTCTGCCGCCAGCGAGCCTGGACGTCAGCGTGCTCGGCAGCTTCACCATTACCGCGACCGATTCAGACGGCACATCCGATACCGATCTGGTATCGACGCTCGCCAATGCGTCCGTCCTCGAAGGACTGTTGGGACCGGGCGGCAGCGACGATCTCGTTCTGGGCACTTCGTCGAATGACAATCTTGTCGCAACCGTTTCCGGAACCGCGTTCGAGCGGCTCTATGGTCTCGCTGGAGACGACACCCTCAACGGCGGGAGCGGGAACGACCTGCTGCTCGGCGGGTCTGGCGACGACGAACTGATCGGCGGAACTGGTAGCGACATCCTTGTCGACGGCGATGGGTCGGATATCTTCAACGCCGGTGACGGGAACGACATCCTCATCCTGTCGGGGCTCGATTTCCTGTCGATCGACGGCGGCGCTGGCAATGACACGCTCGTTCTCGACGGAATCGACCTCATCCTCGACGGCAGCAGCGCTATAACCGGAATGGAAGCGATTGATCTTGGTTATGACGAAGCGAGCAATATACTTGATGTTTCGGAAGCAGGCATATTGGCCGCGACCAGCGGCGGCATTTTGCAGGTCACCGGCGATGCCAACGATATCGTCAAGTTGAGCGGAGCATGGGCTGCCGGGGCGAGCCAGGACATCGGCGGTACGATCTACGACCAGTATATGCTGAATGGATCGACCGTGCTGATCGAGCAAGGGGTGCATGTAATCGCATAGTGCGCCCCACTCCGGCCGATCTCGCGTCCCCCACGTCTTACGCGGGATCGGCCGGACTCCTCGTTCGCTGTTTAACAATAAGTTCTATAATGCTGCGAGTTTATGAGGCATGATTGGCAGGACGCCAGCAAAAGACGGCGCGGCAGGGGGATACGTGTTCAGGGAATCACGGCACTTAATATCGGCAGTGATGTTGACGCTGTCGAGCTTGCCTATGCTTACTCCCGCTGGCGCAGGTGCGCAGGAAGAACCGGCTCCGCTCCAAGGACCTCCATCCCAGACAGCCGCGAGCCTGGAAGCTGTGCCCTGGTTCGATCCGCAACTTCAGGAGTTGGCGGACCGCGCCGTATCGGACCATCCTTCGATTGCCGCCGCGAAAGCCAACGCCCGCGCCGCGGGGGCCGATCTCAGGGCATCGCGCTGGCAACGCTTTCCAAGCCTCGGGGTCGAGGGCCTCATCCTCGGCCAACGCAGCGATCGGGCGCAAGCCACCGTCACCGTCGAACAGCCGTTGTGGACGGGCGGCCGGATCAAAGGTTCGATCAGCAGAGCGAAGGCTGCCGAGCAGGCGGCGCTGGCGGGCTACGAACAGGCCGTGCTCGATATCGCGTTGCAGGTGGCGAGCGCATATTATGAGTATTTCCGGGCAACGCAGCGCCGGGCCATTCTCGACAATAGCCTCGAGCAGCATCAGCGGCTCCTCGGGTCGATGGAGCGCCGGGTGGCGCAGGAAGTTAGCCCTCGGTCCGATCTCGAGCTCGTCCGCGCACGCACTGCGCAAGTGTCGCAGCAGATCAATCTGACGGTTGCGCAGCAGCAATCGGCCGTTCAGCGCCTGCGCGAACTTGTGGGCGATCCGTTCTACATGGTCTCCTCACCCTATCGGGAAGCCGCCGATTTGCCGAAACTTGACCGCGACGCACTTGTCGCCGACGGCTTGACCTTTGATCCTAGTCTCCGCCGCGTGCGCCTTGAAGCCGAAGTGGCCGATGCCGACGCCCGGATCGCGAAGGCGCAGACGCTGCCTCAGCTAAACGCCCAATATGGCTATGGCGAGTTCAACGGTCATCAGGTCGGACTGGCTGTCCGGATGCAGATGGATGGCGGGCTTTCGCGCTTCGCTGCTGCCGATGCGGCGCGGCTGCGACAGGTGTCGAGCGAGGCGCGGATCGGAACCGCCGAACGCGAATTGCGCGATATTCTCGTCATCGACCATGTCGAATATGAATCGGCGTCGGCGAGGGCGGAGACGACGCGCTTCTCGGCCGAAGCGTCGCAGCGCGTGACCGAATCCTACATGCGCCAGTTCACCAGCGGCAGGCGTACGTGGCTCGACGTGATGAATGCGGTGCGCGAGAGCACGACCGCGCAGATCGACGCGCTCGACGCGCAAGTGAATATGCTCGTTTATCTGAGCCGGCTCATGATGCGGACGGGGCAGTGGCAACCGGCGGAACAGGCGGATAGCCAATGAGCCAGCCGTTTCTGGAGCTGGTCGAAACCCTCGCTCGGAGGCGCGGCGTTACGCTGGCGCCAGACTGGGCGGCGGGGGCTCCCGATGATCTGGAGCTCGATGATCGCGAAGCATCTTCCAGGCTCGCTTCGGCATTGGGCTGGCCGGAGCCGCAACGGGTAATGGCAAGGCCGCGCGCCAACGCCTTCCCTATGCTTGTCTTTACGCAGTCGGGCTGGGCGCTGGCCGAGCAATGGGAAACGCGCACGACGATCCGCGCGCTGGCGATGGGCGGGATCGAAGAGGTTGTCTGGGACCGGAACAGCCTTCTGGTCGAAATTCGCTTCCCTGCGAGGGCCGAACGCCAGAGTTTTGGGCGGGCGCGAAGCATATTCTGGTCAGCCATCATGCGCCGCAAGCATATCTTGTTCGAGACTGTTGTCGCGACCGTCGTCGTCAACGCGCTCGCGCTCGCGACCTCGCTCTATTCGATGCAGGTCTATGACCGTGTCATTCCGCGCGGCGGCTTCGCGACGCTCTGGGTGCTGACGGCGGGGATCGGCTTTGCGCTACTCATCGACTTCATGATGCGCGTCATTCGCGCCTTGATGGTCGGGCGTGAAGCGATGGCGATCGATGCCGAAGTCTCCGAATATTTCTTCGATCGCATGCAGGCCGTTCGCCTCGACGCGCGGCCGCCGGGAATCGGAACGATGGCCGCCCAGCTGCGCGGGCTCGAGCAGGTGCGCCAGATTTTTTCGTCGGCGTCGATCTTCGTGATGGCGGACTTGCCGTTCGCGCTGCTTTTCCTCGTCGTGATGGGTGTGATCGGCGGCGTTGTCGTCGTCGTGCCGCTGGCGATCTTTGCGCTTTCACTTCTGCTCGCCGTCCTGTTTTCAAAGGGAATTCGCGAGCATGCCGACCGAACGCAGGTTACCGGCAATCGCAAGAACGGCCTTTTGGTTGAGGCGCTCGATGCCTCGGAAACGATCAAGGCCAACCGGGGCGGCTGGCATATGCTCGCTGCGTGGAACAATCTGATCGATGCGGTGAACAGCCATGATGTGAAAGTTCAGCGATGGTCGGTCTTCGCCAGCCAGACCTTCTCGTTTCTTCAGCAAATCGCTTATGTTGGCATCGTCGTGTGGGGCGCGTACCGCGTTAACCAAGGTGACATGACCATGGGCGGGCTGATTGCCTGCACGATCATCAGCGGCCGTATAAACGGCCCGCTCGTCGCGTCGCTGCCCGGGTTTGTGGTTCAATGGGGCTATGCTCGCGCATCGCTTCGCGCGCTGGATCAATTGCTGGCAATGCCGAGCGATCAGCCGCTCGATATGCAAAAAATCCGGCCGGACACGCTAGGATCGGCGTTGAAGGTCGAGAATATCGCGTTCGCGCATGGCGAATCGCGTTTCGGTCTGGTTGTGCCCAAATTGGAAATCGGGCCGGGCGAACGTGTCGGAATTATAGGGTCGGTCGGTGCTGGCAAATCGACCTTGCTGCGGCTGCTGGCCGGTCTCGTCCCGCCGCAAAAGGGGCATGTGCTGCTGGGCGGCATTGCGCTCGACCAGATCGCCGAAGACAGTCTCCGGCGCGAAATTTGCTATTTCCCGCAGGACTACCGGCTGGTTTCGGGGACTTTGCGCGACAATCTGACCATGGGTCTGTCGACGGTCTCGGACGATCGCCTCATGGAGGCCGCTTCGCGCACGGGCCTCGATGACCTGGTGCGAATGCATCCCAAAGGATTCGATCTTCCGATTTTCGAAGGCGGCGGCGGATTGTCGGGGGGACAGCGCACCATGGTGGGGCTGGCACGCGTATTCCTGTTGAGACCGCCTTTTCTGCTGCTCGACGAGCCGACGTCGAATCTCGACCAGGAGAATGAGGCGCGTGTTCTTGAATTTCTTGAGAAGGCAAGCGAGCCGTCAACGTCGATCGTCATCGTCACGCATAAACTGCAGTTTCTCGGCGCGATGTCGCGCTTGCTCGTCATGCAGGGGGGCAAGGTCGTACTCGACGGCGACACCGCGTCGGTGATCGATAAACTGCGCCGCGCGAAGGCGGCTTCCCCCTTTCCGCATCCGCCGACTGGAACCGAAACATGAGGTTGCCAAAAATTTTTCAGCGATCCAGCATGGTCATCAACGTGACCGCGGTCGCATTGATCGGCCTGCTCATTTGGGCCGGCTGGGCGGAGATTGATCAGGTCAGCCGCGCCATGGGACAGGTCATTCCGGCGGGGCGAGTGCAGGTGATCCAGAGCGCAGACGGCGGCGTGATCGGCGAAATCCTCGTTCGCGAGGGCGATCGCGTCCGGCGTGGACAAAAGCTCGTCGTCCTTGACCCCGTCCGCATCCAGGCAGTCGTCGAAGAGTCGCGGGCGAAGGTCGCCAGTTATCGCACGGTCAAAAGCCGCATCGAGGCCGAGTTGTTCAATCGTCCGCTCGCTTTCACGGACGATGTGCAGGCGTTCCCGGAATTCGTGGCGAACCAACGACAGCTTTATAGCCGCCGGCGCACCGCGCAGGCTGAAGACATAGGCACATTACGCAACATGCAGGCGATCGCGCGCCGCGAACTCGAGATGAACATGCCGTTGCTCGAATTTGGCGACGTTAGCCGCAGCGAAATCATGCGCCTTCAACGGTCGGTTGCCGATATCGAGGGACAGATTGCCAATCGGCAGAATAAATATCTGCAGGACCTACAGGCCGAATATAGCCGGACCGAGGAAGAGCTTGTCGTCGCCGAGCAGACGCTAAAACAAAGGCAGGCCGCGCTGGATGCGGCCATCCTGTTCGCGCCCACCGACGGGGTGGTCAAGAATGTGCGCTTCACAACGATCGGTGCCGTTCTACGTCCCGGCGATGAAGTGCTGCAAATCGTCCCCACCGGCGACAAACTCATCATAGAAGCGAAGGTGTCTCCAGTAGATATCGCCTATTTGCGGGTCGGCCAGAACGCATCGGTGAAGTTCGATGCCTATGATTCCTCGATCTATGGCTCGGCCAACGGGCGGGTCACCTACATCAGTCCCGATACGCTGACCGAGCAGAAACCCTCTGGCGAGCAGATATTCTACCGCGTTAACGTCGCGGCCGACGCCCGTTCGCTACGCCCGAGGGTGGGTGAAAGGATCGAAATCCAGCCGGGTATGACCGCCACTGTCGAGATCAAGACTGGGAAAAACACGGTGCTGGGATATCTGTTGAAGCCGATATCAAAGACGTTCGGCGATTCTATGGGCGAACGTTAAGCCAGAAAGGCTGCTGCCTCCACGCATCTTCCCGGCATTCCACTTTATGCTTCGTTTCTTATTTTAGCCATGCTCGCGGTATTCTTCATGCGATCGTCCGGGAGATGAGGCGCTGCAACGCTTTAAATGAGCAGGAAGTGTGACCCGCTAAACATCTGTTCACGGCATTGCCGTAGCAATTCTTCTCGACACGCTTACGCGGAGCTTTGCAATGTTCGAGAAAGGAAAGATTCGGGTTGCGTCGGTCATCGGGCCGCTTGGCGAAGCTTTGACGCTCGACACCATACCGCCCGCCACGACAACCCGGTGGGTAAGCCGGCGCAAGGCTGAGGTGGTCGCCGCCATCAATGGAGGCCTGCTGACGATGGATGAAGCGTGCGAGCGCTATCGGCTTAGTGTGGAGGAACTGGCCTCTTGGCAGCAGGCGCTTGATCGGGCTGGGGTTCCGGGACTTCGTATCACAAAACTACAACATTATCGCGGGCGACGCGACGTCTAGTCGCGAGTTGCTCGGATTTACGATGCGATTGCCTTCCTCGCTCCGGCTTGCAGCGGCGTAGGTCTTGCCGTGCCCTGTGCATGTTTGAGGAGCAGCGCCGTCGTCGCATCGCGATCGACGGCCTCCGAATACAGATAGCCTTGACCGAGGTGACAGCCCGCAGTGCCGAGTTGACGCGCCTGGTCCTCGGTCTCGATCCCCTCGGCAATGACCCGGATATCAAGCTTTCTTGCGATCTGGAGGAGTCCCTCGACGATAGCCATGCTGGCGTCACCCGGTTCGAGGCGGGCAACGAAGCTCTTGTCGATCTTGATGATATCGACTGGTACCGTCAGCAGGTGCGTAAGGGACGCATAGCCGGTGCCGAAGTCGTCCAGGGCGACCAGCAGGCCCTTGGCGCGAAGCGCTTCGACCGCGCGTTGAACAAGACGATCGCCTTCGCCCATATAGACTGTTTCGGTTACTTCGAGAACCACATGCTCGAGCGGCACATTCTCTCGTTTGAATGCGTCGGCCAGAAGGCGGTCGAGCATTCCGCCGTGCATGTCCGCTGAAGAAACATTGATGCCGACATGCTGGAACGGAATGCCCATGTCGAGCCAGGCGCGGACATCCGCGGCGACGAGAGCCATCATCCGCGCCGTCATCGCCATCGCGACATGAACGTCGTTCGTCGCTTCCTGAAAATCGGCGGCGACGACGACCCGGCTGCCGATGCGCATTCGGCATAGAGCTTCGAGCCCAACGATTTCACGCGTGTCGAGCCGCACCACAGGTTGGTAATAGGCGTCGATCCGATGATCGCGAAGCGCCGCATCGACATCTCGGATATTTCCGAGACGGCGCGTAATGTTTGTGCCGAGGCCGGGCCAGTAGCGCACGAAGCCTCCGCGTCCCGTTTCCTTCGCATGGTACAATGCGAAGTCGGCGTTCTGGCGGACGCGCTCCGCGACCCGGTCGCCGGCGGACAGTGCGGCTCCGCCAATCGTCGCGCGCGGAATGATCATATGATCTGCGCATTGCGCGGGCTCGGCTAGCGCCGCTAAGATATCCTCGGCCGTCTTGTCGAGGTCAACCAGCGCCTCCGCAGATTGCAACACCGCTGCAAATTCATCGCCGCCGATCCGAAATGTGGGGTTCGGCGCGACTGCGGCGGCTATGCGTTGTCCCGCGACTTTGAGGAGGCAGTCGCCGGCATAATGGCCGAAGGTATCGTTGATGATCTTCAGATTATCGAGGTCGATGACGAACAGCGCCCAATCGCCCGGCGTGCCGCAATCGAGAGCCCCCAATGCGGCGTTGAAAGCCGCGCGGTTCGGAAGTTCGCTGAGTGCATCGGTGAAGGCGCGCTGACGATGCGCCCGAATCCGGCGTTCACGGTCGAGCGCGATGGCGCAAAGATGGACGCACTGGCGGACGATTTCGCGCTCGTCCTCGGTCGGCCCCCTGGATAGCCGATAGTAAAACGCAAACGTTCCGACGGGTTCGCCGGCAGCATCCAGGATCGGGCTCGACCAGCAGGCGCGGAGCCCGATCGGTAAGGCTAGATGTCGATAGTTAGCCCAGCGAGAATCAGTTTCGATGTCGGTCACCGTCACTTCCGACCGCAAATAGGCAGCGGTCCCGCACGACCCGGCGGTGGGGCCCATCTTGATACCTTTAAGCGCCGCCGAATAGTCGGAAGAAAGACTTGGGCCTGCCAGGGGATGAATAATGCCTGCGCCGTCGACTGTTAGGATCGAGCAAATCGCGCTCGGGACTAGCTTTTCAGCTTCGAGGCATAGCCGGGTGGCCGTGTCGGCCAGCGGATCGCCCTTGGCGATCATTTCAAGGATAATGTTTTGGAGCGCTAACACCATTTCCTCGCGGGAGGCGCCGGCCGTTGAGATGGGGTTCGGATCATGGCTAAAACTACATGGAGAGGGTTTAAGATTCACTTTCAAACCCGTCCGAAATGACATCGTTCCAGCCTCCGCATTTCTAAGAGGGCCATTCCCGCATACCCGCCGCTTTTGCTCGCCGAAGCGGACTTTTGGAACTTCCTGTGCCCTGTGGCGTTGTCAGCCTGAGGCTGGAATTTAAGGGGGATGCAGTGGCGGTAGTTCAGATTTCAACCGCCCGTGCGCATCGCGAGCGTATCAGCGAAGCTGCGAGCTGGATCGCCGCGAATGTACCGTGGACTGAAGATGGCGCCGACTGGCCAGCGTTCCGCGAGCGCTGGCCGGCCATGTCCCCGTCTGATATTGCCGAAATCGAAGCCGAGTTGCAGCACCGCGGCGAGATGATTTGCGCGAGCAATGTCGACTTGGACCGCATCTGTGAGACGCTGTCTGGTCGTCCAGAATTGTGGAAGGCGGCAGCGTCTTGGCTCCTTGAGCACTTTCCTGAGGCCGAGATCTGCCATCCGGAATTTATCGCACGATACGGACGGCTGACGCGCGAAGAATTGCTGCTTGCCGCGATCGAGCATCGACGTATCCTTTGTTTCTCAGGCCCGCAGACGGGGAGAAGCACTGATCGGTTCACGCACGCTCGGGCTTGATGCCCCGGTCCTGTGCTCGTCCGCGATCCGCATCGGTGCCCGATGAGGGAAGCCACAGGCAACGAACAATTCGTGCACTGTGGCTTGCCGTCAGGCAGTCCGTCCTTAGCATCGGAAAATGCTTGTGCTTTGCTCACTTCAAAGCAAGTCCCCTCCTGACGCCATATAGATGCTCTCTGCAGTGCGATAAGGCGGCGGCGATCCTCGCCCTGTGCTGGAACTGTGCGGATGTCGGCTTCTTGCGATTTGCGCCTAAAAGCGGACGGTCTTAAAGCGGCCAAATCGGATCGTTAGTCCCGGATCGCGGACTTGCTCAACAAGGGCGCCGCTGCCAGCATGAGAAATATCGCGCCGCTGAAAATCATAGCAGCGTCGACCGAAAAGCTGCCGACAGCCACCCCGGCGATTGAGGGCAGCACCGCCGCGCCGCCTAACTGGAAGGCGGTAAGGTAAAGGACCGCGCGGCGGCCGGGATCGATTTCGATCAGCCATCCGGCGAAGAAGGGCAGGGTGAAGAGCCATACAAAACCGAACGCGATGCTCACGGCAAGGATTGCGGTGGCATTGTCGCGGCCCACGAAGAAAAGGGCGACCAACAGGGCGCCGGCGAGAGCGCAGACCGAAATCGTCTGCCGGTTTGGCAGGCGCTCGCCAAATCGCGCGGCGGCCAGCGCGCCGACGACTTGAGCGACAAGGCATAGAGACACGGCGGTGCCCTCGAAGGCCGGCGGGTATCCATAGCGGATGAGCCAGAGGCCAAAATAGCTCCAGACCGAGACGATCGCGCCGAGGAACAGACCTGCTCCCAAAAGAGCGGTGAGGCTGGCGCGCGTCAAGGCGCCGCGTTCGCCATCCGGGGCGGCGGGTTGAAGCAGCGGTGGAAGCGACAAGGCCGCCGCTGTGGCGATCGCGCTGGCGAGGGCGAGCGCCAGCAACGCGGTGTCGGTGCGCGAACTGCCCGCGACGACGAAGGGAAGCGCGGCGGCAACGGCCGCCTGCAAAAATGTCTGGACGGCGAGGAAGATAGCGCTGGCGCGCTCGACCCGTTCGACGCGCGAAATGGCAACAAGCGCTGAGGCCACGAGCACGCCTTCGCTTAGCCCGGCAACTCCGCGCAAGAAGGAAAGGACAGCCATGCCCGACTGGCCCGCCATCGCGAGGTTCATGGCGGCGAGGACGAGCCCGGCAACGCCGATCACGACGCGCGCGCCCATTTTGCGGAGCAAGGCGATGCCGGCCAGCGATCCGAGGACCATCGCGATCATCTCGATCGTCACCAGATTGCCGACCTGCGCCTCGGCGATGCGGCCTTCCTGCACCATCGCACCGAGCAGAACCGGCTGAACGCCGAGCACCAGTAGCGCGCAAGAGCCGATCAGAATGGAGGTGGCGAGCGTCCGGCGCGTGACCGGCGACAGCGGGCCGGTCAAGGAGCGGTCTTTCGGCCCGCACGCAGCGGCAGATATTCGGGAAGAAAGGTGCGGGAATAGGCAATGCGCGCCCGGCGCGCCTGTTCCTCCATCTCGTCGGTGATCAGCCCATGGCGGTGGATCGACAGCGACCAGATGGCATCATTGATCACGATGACTTCGACCAGCCGGTCATGCAGGTCGGGTATCTCGGGCATCGCGAACATCTGCGTCATCAGTTCGATGCTGCGTCCCGCGGTCACGAAATTGCTGTCGAGATCCTGCAAGCGGATGTCGGACGACCAGGCGGGGCCTTCGAGCAGGACCTGGCGCGCAGCCGGATGTGCGTTGAACCATTTTTGCCCGGCGCGATATTGCAGCGTCTGCAATTCCTGCCAGCTTTCGACGTCTTGGGGCACCTCGGTCAGCACCCCCGCTTCGAACCGTTTCAGATACCGCTCGGCGAGCGCGCTGAACACGAGATGGGGTTCGGGAAAGAAGTGATAGATCGACGGCGGCGAGATGCCGACTTCGGCTGCGATCACATGGATGCTGATCGCAGAAGGCGGCAATGTCTCAAGCAGGCGCTCGGCCCCGTCAAGGATGGCCTCGAACCGCTCCCGGCTGCGTTTCTGCGCCGGGCGGCGGATTTCGGCGCGGGTCATTTCACCTGTGGTCATGCATGCTCCTGACAATGCACGCATCACCGATGGCTGTGAACAAATCAACCTTTTATCCGGTTATGGTGACGCTGATGTGAAATATTCTTGACTCTATCGCAGCCTCTTGCTCTCTAAATCGGATAAATATCCGAAACTGGAGAAGGGGAAGATGATGAAACGCGGTTTTGCGATGATGTCGGTCTCGTTGCTGACACTGATTCCGGCGGTTGCGGCGGCGCAGGAGCCCGCCGGTTCATCTTCTTCAGCCGTCGCCGGGCAAGACGGGGTCGGCGAGATCGTCGTGACCGCCCAGCGGCGGGAACAGAATATCCAGGACGTGCCGATCAGCATCACCGCGATCAGCGGCGACGCGCTCACCGAAGTCGGTATCCGCGATCCCCGCGATCTCTCCATTCTCGTTCCCGGCCTTTCGTCGCAGGCCGGCACCTCGGCGACCACGACCTCGCTGTTCCTGCGCGGTGTCGGCATCGGCGATTTCAATTCGAACACCACGGGCGCGGTCGGCGTCTATGTCGATGACGTCTTCCTCGGTGCGAACGCCGGCAAGCTGTTCAACGTCTTCGACAGCGAAGGCATCGAAGTTCTCAAAGGCCCGCAGGGTACGCTCTATGGCCGCAACACCACCGCCGGCGCGATCCGCTTCTCGTCGCGCAAACCGACCGACGAATTCAGCGCCAATGCCGCCTTGTCATACGGTCGCTTCAACGAGGTGCAGATCGAAGGCGGCGTCGGCGGGCCGATCGCCGGCGATGTTCTGAAGGCGCGTGTCGCGGGTACCTATCTGCGCCGCGACGGCTGGCTGCTCAACCGCGTGACCGGCAACAAGCTCAACGATCTCGACATGTGGGCGGGCCGCGCGATCGTCGATTTCACCCCCAATTCCGACATATTGATCCGCGCGATCGTCCACGGCGGGCAGAACCGCGGCGGCGCACGGCAGTTCCAGCATCGCGGGTCGGGCATCGATTTCGCGGGCAATCCGAATTTCGCCGACGGCGTGCCGCTCGACGGCCTTGGCTATGCCGACACCGACGGCGATCTCAATGCCGGCGATTATGACATCGAGGGGCAGGAGCGCGTCAATGTGTTCGGCGCGTCGCTGACCGCGAGCATCGATATGGGCGGCGTCTCGCTCACCTCGATCAGCGCCTATGAGCAGGTCCGGCGCAGCACGGTCGAGGATACCGATGCCAGCCCGAACAATGTGCTGACCGCGACCTATATCGACCGGCCGCAGCAATATAGCCAGGAACTGCGGCTTCAGTCGAAGGACGGCGGCACGGTGAACTGGATCGTCGGCGGCTATTATTTCCACGACAAGCTCGCCACCGAAAGCGCGTTTGACATCCTGCGCGTCTTCCGCGATCCAGACGACCTGCTCGGCACGCTCGACCCGGTCAATTCGATCGGCAATTTCGCCTATCCCTATACGCAGAAGACCGAAAGTTGGGCCGCCTTTGCGCAGGCCGACATCAAGCTGACCGACCGGCTGACGCTGACCGGGGGTCTTCGCTATTCGGTCGACAGCATCGATTTCGATTTTCACAGCTTCTTCGACGACGTGATCGTCGTGCCGGTGCTCGACTTCACCGGTTCGAAGACCTTCAAGGATCTGTCGTGGCGCGCCGCGCTGTCGTTCCAGGCGACCGACGATCTGCTGCTCTACGCATCGTCTTCGAAAGGCTATAATAGCGGCGGCTTCGCTGGCGGTTCGTCGAGCGATCCCGCGCAGCTCCAGCCGTTCCGTTCGGAGAAGCTCTACGCCTATGAGGCGGGTTTCAAGAGCGACCTGCTCGGACGCGCGCTCCGCTTAAATGCCGCAGCCTTCTATTATGATTATCGCGATTTGCAGGTGTTCGTTTTCGATACGTCGGGGGTGCTGCCTGTCCAGCGGAAGCTCAACGCGGGCAATGCCGAGCTATATGGTCTCGAAGTCGAATTGCAGGCGCAGCCGTCGCGTTATTTCAACGCCTTCGTCAATGCGAGCCTGCTGCACGCGCGGTACAAGGATTTCACCGCGCTCGCGGCGGACGATTATTCGGGCAACAAGCTGGTCAACGCGCCCGAAGTGGCGATCTCGGCCGGTTTCTCGGTTACGCAGCCCCTGCCGGGCGACAGCGCGCTGCGTCTCCGCGTCGACGGCAGCCTTCAGTCGGAGACGTTCCTGACGCCCGACAATGTGCAGGCCAATCGCGTGAAGCCTTATGGCACCGCCAACGTCCGGCTCTCGTGGCTCTCGCCCGACGAAAATCTCGAACTCGCGTTGTGGGGCAAAAACATCACCGGCACGCGCTTCGTCACCTATGTTTCGCCTGTCGTGACCATGGACCAGATCAACTACAATGATCCAGCGACCTATGGCGTCCAGGCCGTCCTGAAATTCTGATCAACAAGAGAGATGGATATGAGCCGAGTACAGGATGCGGCGCTACGCGCGCGCGCGCTGAAAGTGATCCCGAACGGGATGTATGGGCATGAATCGGTGCGGATGCTGCCCGACAGTTTTCCGCAATTTTTCAGCAAGGCCGAGGGCGCCTATATCTGGGATGCCGACGGCAATCGCTATCTCGACTATATGTGCGCCTATGGGCCGAGCCTGCTCGGCTACCGCGACGAGCGTGTCGAGGCGGCGGCGCGGGCGCAGGCGGCGGTGGGCGACACACTCACCGGGCCGTCGCCGCTGATGGTCGAACTCGCCGAAACGCTGGTGGCGATGGTCGACCATGCCGATTGGGCGATGTTCTGCAAGAATGGCACCGACGCGACGACGATGGCGATGAGCAGCGCGCGCGCGCAGACGGGCCGGCGCATCGTGCTCGTCGCGAAGGGGGCCTATCATGGCGCCGCGCCCTGGTGCACGCCGGTCCCCGCGGGCACGGTGGCGGAGGATCGGGCGCATGTCCGCACCTATGCCTATAACGATGTCGCGAGCCTCGAAGCGGCGGTCGCGGATGCGGGGGATGATCTCGCCGCGATCTTCGCATCGCCGTTCCGTCACGACGCCTTCATCGATCAGGAAGCGCCCGAGACGGCCTATGCCCTCCGCGCCCGCGAACTTTGCGATCAGACGGGCGCGATGCTGATCGTTGACGAGGTCCGCGCGGGCTTCCGCCTTGCGCGCGGCAGCAGCTGGAGCGAACTCGGCGTTCAGCCCGACCTGAGCGCCTGGGGAAAATGCTTCGCCAACGGTCATCCGCTTTCGGCGCTGCTCGGCTCGGACAGCTGCCGCGAAGGCGCGGGTTCGATCTATGCGACCGGATCCTTCTGGCTATCTGCCGTCCCGATGGCAGCAGCGATCGAGACGCTGCGGATCATCCGCGAGAGCGACTATCTCGAACACATGGTCCGCCTCGGCGACCGCCTGCGTGCGGGGCTGGATGCGGCAGCAACGAAGCATGGCTTCACGCTGCGCCAGACCGGCCCTGTCCAGATGCCGCAGATCATGTTCGCCGACGATCCCGATTTCCGCGTTGGCTATGGCTGGGCGGAAGAAATGCTCGCACGCGACGTCTATGTGCATCCCTGGCATAATATGTTCCTGTGCGCTGCGATGACCGATGCCGACATCGACCTGACCGTCACGGCCGCAGGCGACGCCTTTGCGGCGCTTGCGAAGCGACGCAGCAACCTCGAGCCGCACCCGGTCCTCGTCGCGCTTGCGGCCGCCGTGGCCAGTTGACCATGCAACTCGACCTTCTCGCGGTCGGGCTCACGACCATCGACGTCACGGTCTATCCGGTGGCCTCATTGCCCGAGGGCGAGACGGGGCAAATCGTCGAGAAGATCGTTCTGTCGCCCGCCGGCACTGCGGGCGGAACCGCTTTTGTTGCGCAGAAGCTGGGCCTCCGCACTGGAATCGCTTCGGCGGTCGGTGACGATCCGCAGGGGCAGTTGATCCGGTCGATGTTCGACGCGGTCGGGGTCGATACCAGTTTGCTCGCTGTCGATCCGGCTTGGCCGACATCGACCACGGTCCTGCCGATCCGCCCGAACGGCGACCGTCCGAACTGGCATATGATGGGGGCGAGCATATTCGCGCCCGTCACCGATGCGGTCTTCGTCGCGCTTGCCCGCACCGCCGCCGTCCACTGGGGCGGTGTGGGCTTTCCGGGCGCGGCGGGGAAGGGTGCCGACCTGCTGCGTGAGGCGCGGGCGCGCGGCGTGTTCACATCGTGCGATCTGATTGCGCCTTCGGACGCGGCGCAGGCCGATCTCGATGTCCTGTTGCCGCATGTCGACCTGTTCATGCCAAGCCTTGCGGAGGTTCGCGCGCTGGCCGGGACGGACGATCCGGTGGAGGGCGCCAGCCGCTTCATGGCGCGCGGCGCAGGTGGCTGCCTGATCAAGATGGGCGGCGACGGCGCGCTGCTCATTCTGCCCGACCGACAGATCCACGTTCCTGCACACCGGATCGATCCTGTCGATACCACCAGCTGCGGCGACAGCCTGTGTGCGGGATATATCGCTGGCCGCACGCGCGGCCTCGACAACGTCGATGCGCTGCGCTTCGGGGTCGCCACCGCGGCGCAGGTCGCGCTGGGCGTTGGCACGCTGGGC
The DNA here is from genome assembly GCA_051861185.1 of Sphingopyxis sp. GTDB lineage: Bacteria > Pseudomonadota > Alphaproteobacteria > Sphingomonadales > Sphingomonadaceae > Sphingopyxis. The sequence goes on along the minus strand of JBIMKQ010000001.1, from coordinate 372,967 downwards.
AAACTCGAAAGCTATGATACGACCCTGACGTTCATGCGCGATACGCCGGTAAGGGAAGAGGATTGATGACCGAAGACAAAGCCCGGCAGCAGCTTGTCGATGCGATGCTCTCGCTCGACGCGCGCGGTCTCAATCGCGGGACATCGGGCAATCTTTCGGTGCGTTTCGCGTCGGGCATGTTTGTCACCCCCTCGGGCGTGACGCCCGACCGCCTGACCGCCGACTTGATGGTTTATGTCGATGGCGACGGAAGCGTGGCGGCGGGATCGGCACGCCCGTCGAGCGAATGGCAAATGCATATGGGCCTGTATCGGCGGCGGCCCGACGCGAATGCGATCGTGCATTGCCACGCACGATATTCGACGATCCTGGCTTGTGCGCACCGCGAGATTCCGCCCCTGCATTACATGGTTGCGGTCAGCGGTGGCCCGAGCGTTCCGGTTGCGCCCTATGCGACATTCGGCAGCGAGGAACTCGCCGAGGGCGTCGCGCGGACGCTCGACGGGCGTTTCGCGTGCCTGATGGCCAATCACGGCCTAATCGCGCTGGGCCCCAAACTTCCGGTCGCAATGGCGATTGCCGAGGAGATCGAGGAACAGGCGGCGGTGTATTGCGGGACACTTGCGATCGGTGGTCCAAAGCTGCTCGACGCTATCGAGATGGACCGGATTATCGGAGCCTTCAGACAATATGGTCAACGCGACGCCGACGGTTGACCGAGGTCACGACAGACATTTTCATAGTCTGCTCTTCATGTTTTTCTTCCGTAAGCCGACAGTCCGAAATCGGCCAACAGTGGATGTCCTCCTCTCGCGACGATCCCAATGAGTCGCGGCATACTGCGCTATTTTCACGTCGCGATGCTGTTGATTAACCACTCGTTTCGGTGCGTGTGCCACGATCTTCTGATATCGGCATATTGGCAGCAGGATTTTTGCCCCGTCAAAAAGGATTGCGTGGCGATGCGGAAGGCAGCGAGTTGGAGGCAGACGATAAGGGCCAATTGGGTTCTCGTCCTCACTTGCGTGGGTGCCCTGCTCATATTGTTCTTTCTCTCGCTGGCAACCGATCGCGGTTTCGAACAGAATGCGCAACTGCGGCAGCAAGTCTCCAACTCATATGATGCGAGGGCTGCTCTGCAGGGTGTTCTGACGCGGCATCAGGATATCGAACTTGGCCAACGCGGCTATGTGATCACCGGCGATCCGAAATTTCTCGCTCCCTATCGAACTGGCACATCGCGCATCGACGCCAATCTGGACCTGTTTGCAAAACTGGCGGGGAACGGCAAGCAAGCGAAACTGGTCGACGAGCTTCGACGCACTTCTCTAGAGAAGCGCCGATTCGTCGCACGGACGATCCGCCTCGTTGAAGTGGGACGACGCAGCGAAGCAGTAACGCTAATCGCTAGTGGTCAGGGCAAGCGGTTGATGGATCAAATCCGCCTGCTTATCGGCGAGATATCCGAAGCAGAACGGCTGAAACTTGAGGAACGTACCGTCTCGGTAAATGCAGCCCGCGAGCGCTTGCGCGATCGCACCTTTACGCTGCAAATCGGATTGATACTGCTTCTCGCGCTATCGGCCCTGTTGATCGGGCGCAGCCAATTATTGCTGAAAACAGCGCATCGTCGCGCAAGCGATCTCGCCGCTCGGCAGGAGGCGATTTTCGACAGCGCCAAGGATGGGATGATCGTGCTGAACCCGAGCGGCAGCATCGAGAGCCTGAATCCGTCGGCAGCCGCGATGTTCGGCGTGCCATGCGAATCCCTGCTGCGGCGGGATATCGGCTCGCTGTTCGAAATCGCGCCCGACCGCGGCCAAATCGAGACCTTTCTTCGCCGCCTGACGGCGAACCGAAAAGAGAAGTATGGGCAGATCCAGGAATTTGTCGGACGCCGCCAGAATGGCGCGACCTTTCCGCTCGAAGTTTCGGTCAGCCCGGTGCACCTCGCAGACGCGACGCTGTTCGTCGCTGTGATCCGCGACATTGGTGACCGGCGGGAGGTCGAGCAGATGAAGGGCGAGTTCGTCGCGACGGTCAGTCACGAACTGCGAACCCCGCTGACGTCGATCGCGGGGTCGCTCGGCCTGATCAGCGGAGGGGCGGCGGGTGAGATCCCGCCGAAGGCCGCGCGGCTTGTCGAGATTGCCCACAGCAATGCGGCGCGCCTCGTGCGACTGATCAACGACATCCTCGATATCGAGAAGATCGAGGCAGGGCGGATGCAGTTCGATCTCCGCCCGCTCGCGCTGGGGGCGCTGCTTGAGGCTGCCGAGCATCAGACGGCAGGGTTCGCGAGCGAATATGGGGTACCGGTGCATGTCGAGCCGGTCGCGGCCGGCGCCGCCGTCCTCGCCGACGAGGATCGGCTAATGCAGGTCTTCACCAACCTGCTCTCCAACGCGATCAAATTTTCGCGGCGGGGAGAGGCGGTGGCGGTCCGGGTGACGCCGCTCGATCGGCGCTACAGGATCAGCGTCATCGACCGGGGCGAAGGGATTCCAGAGGCGTTCCGCAGCCGAATTTTCGGCAAATTCGCACAAGCCGACGCATCGGACTCGCGGCAAAAGGGCGGCACCGGGCTTGGGCTCAGTATCGTGCGCGAAATCGTCGTCCGGCATGGCGGTTCCGTTCATTTTGAGAGTGTGGAAGGCGCGGGCAGCACTTTTCACGTCGATCTGCCGGCGGCTGAGTTTTCCGGCGTTGTATCGGCGCCAAACGAGATAGAGGCCACACGGCATAAAGATCCGTGGCTTCCGGACGTCCTTCACGTCGATGATGATCCAGACATGCTCGCAGTGGTAGCAAGTGCCTTTGACGGGAAGGCGACGATCCATTCTACGCAAAGTGTCTCTGAGGCGCGCGCCGCGATCCGGAAAACCCGTTTCGACGCCGCGATTCTCGATGTCGGGATGCTCGATGGATGCGGAACCGAACTCGTTGCCCCGCTGCGCAAACGTACGCCGAGCCTGCCGATCGTCCTGTTCACCGCGCAGGAGGTCGAAGGCGCGCCGAAAGAAGGTATCGACCTTGTCCTCGTCAAATCACGCGCCAGCCTCGACACATTGGTGCGCGAAGTGACCGACCGGATCGGGGCGAGGCGGGTGAATCGCGGAGGCGGCAAATGAGCAGTCGGATTCTTTATATCGATGACGAGGACGACATTCGCGAAGTCGCCGAGATGGCGCTCGAACTCGACCCGTCGTTCGTCGTCCGCATCTGTGGATCGGGGCGCGAGGGACTGGTGGCGGCGCGTGAATGGCACCCCGACCTGATCCTGCTCGACGTGATGATGCCCGACCTCGATGGGCCGGGTGTGCTCGATCTACTCCGGCAGGATCCCGCGACGGCATCAATCCCGGTGGTGTTCATCACCGCCCGCACGCAGGCGCATGAGGTTGCGCGGCTGCGCGAACTCGGCGCTCGCGGCGTGCTCGCGAAACCCTTCGACGCGATGGCGTTGGCGGGCGAGGTGCGGACTTTCCTCGATGGCTAATATCGACTCGCGCCTGGCCGCGATTGCCGAACGTTTCGCCGCGCAGTCGGGTGAGGCCGCCGCGGAGATCCGCGCTGCGCTTGATCGCGAAGACTGGTCCGACCTGGCGCGGCTGGGACACAACCTAGCCGGGCGCGCGGGAATGTTCGGCTATAACGCGATCGGCGACGCCGCGCGGCGCGTCGATGAAGCGGTCGACGCCGGGCTTGCGGGTGAGGCGATTGCGTGTCTGACACGGGATTTGCTCGGCCATTTGGCGGAGCTAAATCGCGCCTGACCGGTTGTTATGATTAATGGTGGAGGGTGGACCATGGCCCGTCGCTGGTGATAATATATAAGTTCAACAATATCATGGCGGATTTGAAATGACGAAAGTGCTCGTGGCGGACGATGATCCGCTCACCATGGCAGGAATTGCGGCGCTTCTCGACAAGAGTAATTTCGATGTGGTGGCGACGGTCAATACCGGCGCGGCGGTGCTCGATACGCTGCCCAGCGCGCGGCCCGACCTCTTGATTCTCGATAATGCTATGCCCGAACGCAGCGGCCTGGACGTGCTGCGCACGCTGCGGAGCCGCGGCGACGCGCGGCCGGTCGTGTTGCTCACCGGCGGCCTCAACGACGAACTGGCGCGCGAGGCGATCCAGCTGTCGGTCAACGGCATCGTGATCAAGGCGACCGCGCCGCGCGACCTGCTCACTTGCCTCGAAAGCGTCGTGCAGGGGCGGCGCTGGCTCGACCAGGATGTGATGCAGCGCGTGATGGAACAGGCCATGTCGCCCGATGCGTCACGCGACCCGTTCGAGGTGCTGAGCGGGCGCGAGCGAGCGGTTGCCTCGCTCGCGCGGCGCGGGCTGCGCAACAAGGAAATCGCCGACGAGCTGGGGCTGACCGAAGGCACCGTGAAAGTCCATCTTCACAAGGTTTTCGATAAGCTTAGCATCCGCGGCCGGACCGAATTGATTCTGCTCGCGCAAGACCGCGGACTTTGAATTTATACCAAAAGTTATAGAGGTTTTTCGCCGTTAGAGAGCGCCTTTGTCGCCTCCCGGTGAATATCGCACGCGCGAGAGTTAGCGCATCTGTCGATCAAGTTGGCGGCATCGGGCCGTCACCGACGACAGGCGATTCATGGGCTTTCCTCGCACCCTCTTCCTGCTGGCCTTGGCGGTGATCAGTGTGATCGCCAGCCAGCATGCGCACGCGCAGGTCACCGCCTATGCGGCGGGGCAGGGCGCGGTGAACAGCGTTGAAGTCGGGGTCGAAGTGCGCGCGTCGGTGCTCGGCCGCTGCGGCTTTGCGACCGGCGGGCCGCCTGCGGGCACGATCGACCAAGCCGATTTCGACCAGAGCGGCTTTACGAAGGACTTCGCAATCCAACTCAACTGCACCGGTGCATCGCGGATCGCCGTGTCGTCGGCAAACGGCGGCATGGCCAATGCGGCGACGGGCGGCACGGGGTATCAGACGAAGGCGCCGTATAATGTCGCGCTCTATGTTGCCGCCGACAATGGCAGCAACGCTTCCGCCAGCTGCGCCGCAGCCACGCTCGCCGCGGGCGGCAGTTGCACGTTCGCGGGCATGGCGGGCACCGCCACCGGGCTGCGCCTCGGCGGCGCGTCGACCAAGGCGAACGGCTCTTACCTGCGCGTCAGCGCGCCGCCTTATTCTGGAACCGATACGCTCGCCGCGGGTCGCTATACCGATACGCTCTCGATCACCGTCAGTGTCAGTCCTTAACGTCATGTTGAACAAATCAAATCCGCGCTTATTAACTATCGGATCCTATTCCGGGGTTCGATATGATGGCACCTACGATATTGATTTCGAACCGGATCGCCTGCGCGGCGCTCGTGCTGACGAGCTTGGGCCTCGCTGCGCCGGCGATGGCCGAAGAGGTGAACCAGATCGCCGTTTATGGCGAAGTTGCCCCGCGTTGCTGGGTCCCCCATCCGATGAAGGTCACGACGAACAATGCGGCGGTGCAGGTCATGCCCGCCCGCGCGATTTGCAATCAGGCACGGCCCCGTCTGGCTTCGCAAATTCGGACGATCAGTTCGGACGGCATGTTGGTCAAGCGCGTACCCGCCGCGACCGACCGCCCGGCATCACTCTCCACTCGCACCGCGCTAGAGATCGTCGTAACACCTCAACTATGAGGGTTTGGACGGCCGGTTTATCAGCGCTGGGATTGACCTGCGGACTTGCGCTTGCGCAGTCTGCCGCCGCCCAATCGCAAATATCCTCGGTTTGCGGTGTGACCGGCGCCGCGACAGCGCCCGCCAGCATCACCTATGACCCCTTTTCGCGCGGGGGGCTGTCCGAAGCGACCGTGCCGCTGATCCTGCGGCGCAACCGCGGCCTGATTCTCGGCCGCACGCGTGAGGTGAGTCTCGTCCTCGTCTCGCCATCGGGGTCGCCCGCGCTCGATGTCACCTACAATGGCTATCGCGTCCTCTATCCCGAGGGTTCGACCGCAGGACGCCCACGCTCGCTCAATTCGAAGGACAATGGCGCGGGCGCGGCGGGTGAGATTCGTTATGATTTCGGCAGTCTGCTCGCCGCGGACACCTCGACCCCGCTCAACCTGCGCGTCACCGTGCCGCCAGGGACCGACCTGTCGGCGGGCGAGCCGATCATCCTCGACCTTCTCTATATCTGCTCGGGCGACAATGGCATGGCGAGCGTGTCGGTGCCGACGCGCGACACAGGGGCGATCCGAATCAACGTCAACACGGTGAGCGCGCTGCAGGCCTATTATGCCGGATCGCCGCTCGATTTCGGCGAGATCGGCGACGCAACGACCGCCGCGGTGCTCGCCGCGCCTGATCGCTACACGACCCCGGCATCCAACTCGCTTCGTGTGCGCAGTTCGGGACCGTTCGACGTCAAGATGCGTTCGCAGAATGATTTCAAGCTGACCTATCCCGGCGGCAGCCTGTCCAACGCTGCGCAGACGATCCGGTACAGCGCGCGTTTCTTGGGGCAGGATATTACTTCGAACAGCGGTTTCGGTACGCGGACCTGCGCGCGCGCCGGCATGGACGGGAGCGCCGGGGTGCTGCCTCTACGCACGACGCTGAAGGAAGGCGGCGCGGCGAAGACGCCCGCGACCAACTATAGCGACATCATCAGCATCACCTTCACGCCGATCGTCACCGCAAGCTCGGCGACCAGCTGCGCGGGGCTCTGACAGCTCCCCCCTATATCGTCGGGTATAGGAAATGATGCCCGAAGTTAGCTTCGTTTTTGCCGGACGCTAAATATTGGCCGGAGCCGATCCAGCCTATCTCCAACTCGTCGGGGCGATGAGCCCCTCCAGATTTTCGATTGGAGATATCACATGAAAAAGCTTGTTCTCTCGGCCCTGATCATCGGTTCGACCTTCGCCGCTGCTCCCGCTTTCGCCCAGTCCGCCGCCGGCTCGGTCGACGTGACCGGCACCGTCGCCGCGCGCTGCTCGGCCGTCACCGCGATCACCGGCAGCATCACGCTCGGTGAACTGGCGAAGAGCGACGGCACTGTCGACGCCAGCTTCGCCGGCAACACCGGTGGCCTCAGCCGCAACTTCACCGTCAAGTGCAACGGTTCAAACCCGAAGATTTCGGTCGAAGCCAAGCCGCTGGTGAACGCCGCCGCGACCAACTCGCCCAATGGCTACACCAACACCGTCCACTACACCGCGACGCTGGTCGCGTCGGGCGCGAAGGGTGGCACCACGCCGGTTGCCGACCAGTCGCTCAGCACCGGTTCAACCTCGGCGCAGGTCGGCGACCGCCTCGCCGCGACCGCGAACAATATCACGCTGACGGTGGGCAGCGGCCTGACCTCTGATTCCACGGCGATCCTCGACGCCGGCACCTATGCCGGCAAGGTCGAAATCACGATCGCTCCGACTGCCTGACACCTGGGGGGGTGTTCCCGGCAGGCCTTACGTCCACAGGCCTGCCGGGATTAGCCTTTGAAGGATATGGTCATGTGCAATCCCAAAGCTCTTGCGGCCGAACTTCGCCTTCGCGCGCTCGACGCCCAGCCGCAGGAACGGGCCGACCTGCTGTTCCTCGCGGCGGAATATGAACGAATGGCCGACATGCCTGCATTCGGTGGGCGGCCGGACTGGTTGGGGGTCCCTCTCCCCAAGTGAAGGCGGCCGGCGAACTGCCGGTCGCCTTTATGGATAACATCATGATTACCAGATTTCTTTCTTGGCGGATCACTGCCTTCGGTCCATCGTCGCGTCCGCGGGTGGGGCAACGGGCGAGGAGTAGATCATTGCAGTTGCTCAGGAGTTTTGGCGGTGCCGTCGTCGCCGTGGCGATCGCTGCCGCCGTGTCGGTGGCCGCCTATGCGATGGTCGTCCAGCCGGTGGTCATCGACCTCACGACCTCGGGCCGCACGATGAGCCAAGTGATCACGGTCGAGAATACTTTCGACAAGCCACTGCCGGTCGAAATGCGTATCGAGGGGCTCGAGCTCACCCCCGACGGCGTCAATGCGACCGGAAAGGATCCCGGCGAGCTGTCGGTCTTTCCGCCGCAGACGCTAATCCAGCCCGGCCAGCGCCAGAGCTTTCGCGTGCAATATGTCGGCGATCCCGCGCTCGCGCGCAGCAAGCATTATTTCGTCACCGCGGCGCAGCTGCCGGTGCAGACGAACGACACGCAATCGAACGTCCAACTGCTCTATAATTTCCAGGTTCTCGTCAGCGTGTCGCCCGACGGCGCGAAACCGACGCTGTCGATCGCCTCGGCCGAAATCGGCAAGGATGCCGAAGGCAATCCCGCGCCCGTGATCGTGGTCGCCAACGCTTCGGCGGCGCATGGCTATCTGTCGCGCGGCCGTGTCCGTGTCATTCAGTTCGCCCCCGACGGCAAGGAAGTCTTCCGCAAGGAAATCTCGGGCCCCGAGCTCCAGCAGACGCTCGGCTATGGCCTGATCGGCGGCGGCCAGACGCGCCGGATGACCCTGCCTATGCGCCTTCCGCAGCCCAGCGGGCGGATCGAGGCGCAGTTCACGCCAGACAATTGAAGGTTCCGGCGGTTCGCATGAACCCTCTTTTCATCGCAGGGTTTTTGCTCGCCGTCTCGGCGATCCCGGTCGCCGGCCATGCGCAGGCCCCGGCCGACGCCGGCACGCGCGTCGTCATCGATCCCGGCGCGGGCGGCGCGGCGATCAACCCGACTGGGCGGGCGGTCGTGCTGACTGCGCCGCTGCTCGACGGGCAGGCTTATCTTGGCGACACGACGTTGACGCTCGAACCGAGCGGGCAGGCGAGCTTTTCGGCCGAGCGCCTGCTTGCGCTGCTTGCGCCGCGGCTGGCACCGCCGCTCATCGAACGCCTGCGCGCGCGGCTGGCCGAGCGCGGCGCGATCGCGCGCGCCGACCTCGAGGGGATCGGGGTCGGCATTCGCTACGATCCGCTGACGTTGCAACTGGTCATGGATATCGCACCCGCGAGCCGCGCCACCCGGTCGGTCACGCTCGGCGACGATGCGGCGCGCGGAACGGTCAATTATATCGCGCCCGCCGATTTCAGCGCCTATCTCAACATCCGCGGATCGATGGACTGGGTCCAGCAGGGCACCGATAAGGGGCTTGCGGCGCCGATCACCTTTCTCGACGGCGCAGTGCGCGCGGGCGGGGTGGTGCTTGAAAGCGAAGCGAACTGGCAGGCAGGGGCACGCGGCGCCGATTTCCAGCGCCGCGGCACACGCTTCATCTACGACGACCGGAACAATCTTGTCCGCTGGGCGGGTGGCGATCTGCAGACGCTGGCGCGTGGGTTCCAGGCGGCGCCCGAGATCAGCGGCCTCTCTATCTCGCGCTTCTATTCTTTGCTCGATCCGCAGCGGATCATCCGCCCTCGCGGCAATCGCAGCTTCCGCATCGAGCGGCGCTCGGTCGTCGAGGTACGCGTCAACGGCCAGCTGGTGCGGCGGCTCGAGCTCGATCCCGGCACTTTCGACCTCAAGGATTTTCCTTTCACCCAAGGCTCGAATGACGTCCGGCTGACGATCACCGACGATGCCGGGCGCACCGAATCATTCAATTTCGACATCTTCCTCGATCAGGCGCAGCTCGCCGAGGGGCTTAGCGAGTTCGGCCTTTACGCAGGCGTGCTCGCACCGCTCGGGCGGCGCGGTCCGGTTTACAGCAATGATATGGCGTTTAGCGGTTTCTATCGCCGCGGCGTCAGCGACAATCTGACCGTCGGTGCGAATGCGCAAGCGGATCCGAACGGATGGATGGGCGGTGCGGAGGCGGTGATTGCGACACCGATCGGCTCGTTCGGCGGCTTCGCTTCAGCATCGCATGTAGACGGCGTCGGAAAGGGCTGGGCGTCGATCCTGACCTTTCAGCGCACGATCACGCGCCGCAGCGGCGGCGCCGATGCGCTGTCGCTGTCGTTCGAGACGCGCAGTCGCAACTTCGCGCCGATCGGCGTAGGGCCGCCGTCGAACCCGTACCGCTATGTCGCGGGCGCAAGCTATAATGGAGCGATCAACAACGCACTCTATGCCGGACTTGACGCGCGTTACTCGCGCGGGCGAGATAACGAGCCCAATGTCGCGAGCCTTCGCGCGACGGGCGGCTGGCGTATCTCGCCGCGGTTGAATCTGACCGGCGACGTCAGTTACGAGCGTGCCGGTCGGCAGGACCGCGTCGGGGTCTTCCTGTCGCTCGTTTTCCGCCTCGACCGCTCGTCAAGCCTGCGATCGGACTATGACAGCCGCAACAACCGCAAGCGCCTGACCTACCAGACCTATCGCGGCTCGGGCACCGGGGCGTATAATTTCAGCGCCGATGTAGAACATAGCGACCTCGGCGTCGCGACGACCGCGAATGGCATCTATTACAGCAATCGTGCCGAGTTGGGCTTCAGCCATTTTGGCACCTTCGACCGCGATCTGGGCGGCTCGACCGGGCAGCGGAGTTCTTTGCGCTTCGGCACCTCGCTCGCGGTGGCGGACGGCAGTTTCTCGATCGGGCGACCGATCCAGGACAGCTTCGCGATCGTCCGCGCGCATCCTTCGCTCAAGGACACCGACCTCTTAGTCGACGCCAACGGCCGTTTCTCGACCGCGAACAGCGGCGCGATGGGCACCGCGCTGCAACCAAGCCTCAGCAGCTACAGCGAGCGCAATCTGCTCGTCACTGCGCCCGACGCCCCGATCGGCACCGACCTCGGCGAGGGGGCGTTCCGGCTGCTCCCCGCCTATCGCAGCGGATACCGGCTGACAGTTGGATCGGATTACATGATCAGCGTCGTCGGACGGCTGCTCGGCGCGAATGGTGAGCCGATCACGCTGGTTGCGGGAACCGCGGTAGAAGAGGCCTATCCCGAGCGCGAGCCCGTGCCGCTGTTCACCAACGCCGCGGGCAGGTTCGGCGCAACGGGGTTGGCGCCTGGGCGATGGCGCATCATGCTGAACGATCCCGACCGGACACGATTCAAGCTCGTCATTCCTGAAGCTGCGGATCGCACGATAGCCGCAGGCGACCTTAGTCCGAACATGCCGTAACAGTGTCCGCTTTCTTTAGGCTGGCCCTGAAAGCTGCCTGTCCGCTAGCGGCCATAAGCGGCGCTTTCCGGGTTTGATGATGATGCCAGGACCTTTTGGAACGCGGTTTGCGCAGATGGCTTGCATCGCCGTTCCGATTGTTCACAATCTCCCGGTGGAAATCCTTAGCCAGCCTGCCCATGCCGCGATCCGCTGCTTCGTCCGGTCTTTCGGACAGCGTCGCGTTTTGCTCAGGGGAGTATGCGTCACGACGCCCCTGGCGGCCCGGCCGGACCAATTCATCGAATTCTACCTCGGCGAACGCTACCGGATCAGCATGGACGACGCGCCCTCGGCGCTTGCTCCTGAAACGGCGGTGGTCGGGCCGCAGACGCGTCCGGGCCTCCGGCTGCACATGAGCGGCGACATAGACGTCTTTACGATCCGCTTCCAGCCGACCGGATTCCATCGCCTTTTCGGGGTGCCGATGTCTGCATTGGCTGATCAGGGCGTCGCGATGGCCGACGTGTTGGGGCGCGCCGCTACCGCTCTGGAAGACGCAATCCGGTGCGCCGAAGATTTTCATGCTCGGGTTATAGCGGCGCAGCAGTGGGTCGAGAGACGCGCCCTGGGAAGCAGCCGTGAGAGCGGCCTCGACCATGCGGCCCGATTGCTCGTCGCTACGCGCGGCCGCACGAGGATCGATGCCATCGCCGAACGGTCTGGCTTGAGCCTGCGACAGTTCCAGCGAAGGTTTACCGCAGAGGTCGGCGTCTCGCCCAAATTATACGCTCGAACGCTGCGCCTTGAAGCCGCGCTCGCGGCGAGAAGTCGATATCCCGAGCGTAGCTGGACGACCATTGTGCACGACGCGGGCTATGCCGATCAGGCGCATTTCATTCGCGATTGCCAGTTGCTGGCAGGGGCGACGCCAACAGCGTTTGTCACCCAAGCGTCGGGCGTGGCCGAAATATTCAATTCCGATACGGCGTGATCCCGTAAACGACGGCCTCTAACGGAGGCTGAAATGAAGAGACGTGACTTATGCGGAATAATGATAGCGGGAGCAGCGATCTTGGCAGGGGGACCGGCAATGGCCGCTGACACGCTGGCTTCAAAGGCCGAAAAGACCCTCAACACTTGGGTCGATGCTTGGAACCGCGAGGACCTCGACGCGATGTTTGCGCTGTTCGTGCCGGAGGCCCATTGGGTCAACATCGTTGGGATGCATTGGCAGGGCCGCGATGACGTAGAAAAAGCGCACCGCGCCTATTTCGAGATCATGTTTCGCGGCGTTAAACAACGATTGCTCGCGACGGAAAGCCTGACCCCGCTCCCCGGCGGCGGCGCTGTCGTGGTGGCTCGCCTCGCCGTCGATCCTTTCCGGCAGCCGAATGGCGTCGTTAAACCGCCCAGCGAGGACCGGCTGACGCTTGTCATGGTGCCGCGCGGTGAGGATCTGGCGATAGTCCATGGCGCGAACGTTGCGATCGTGGCTGAAGCGCAGCAGCATGATCCGGTGGCTAAAAAGTTATAGTGGCCATGGCGGAACGAGCGGCTAAGGTCTGCTTGCGCCCGTTCGTAACTTAATGCGGACAGACCGCTTTCGGCCACTAGGGACGATTTACCGAAAAAGAACGCCCGCCCGATCGAGATCGGACGGGCGTAAGATGAAGAGCCGTGTTTCCTGAAAGGAAGAGCTCTCCTGGGTCGCACGGCGCGGTTAGCCTCGCTGATCGACTTGATATTGTACCGCGACGCCAAAAACAGCAGCGCTGACACCTCAGGGCTTGGCCGCAACGGGGAGGCGGAATGGTGCGCCCAGCCTGTTGAAGGCGTTCATCGCTGCGATCGCGATCGTCAGGTCTACAAGGTCTTTCGGCTTGAATGCCTCGGCGGCGGCCGCATAGGCCTCGTCGGAAGCATGGGTCTCGCTGACGCCCGTGACTTCCTCCGCCCAAGCCAGTGCTGCGCGATACTGGCCGGGGAAGAGATGCGGCACTTCATGCCACACCGGAAGCAGCGCGACCTTGTCGATCGGCATGGTCTTGAGAAGGTCCCGGGTATGCAGATCGATGCAGTGCGCGCATCCGTTAATCTGGGATACCCGCAGGAAGATGAGGTGGATCAGCTCTTCCGGGAGCGCGGTGTTGTTAGTGACATAATGGTGCACTCCGTACAGCGCCTTCGCTCCGGCGGGAGCGACTTCGGACCAATTCAACCGATTCATCTGATCTTCCTTTCTTCCTGAGCCGATATCGGCGCCACCATGCCTGACGAGCGGGATCCCGCCGCTGTGACATCCCGCCCGAAAAAATGTCGGCGCGACCGGAAGTCGACGAGAGGGATCGGAAGACAGGCCCGAGATTGGTCTGCCGCAGCGTACCAATCGGGCCGAGCTGCGAAACGAGGGTCCAAGGACCGTCGTTCGGTCACGAAGAGCCCGCTTATTTCAGGTTGGAGTTGAAAGCCGCCTGATCGCGACCGGCGTATCAACGGCTATTGCCGGACCGCCCCGAAGTTGCAAAGCAGTGCGGCCACCGACGATGCAGCTTTTGGCGGCGCCGCGCGTAGCGATGCGGGGTTCGTTCGGAAAGGCACCGTCATCGACGCCATGGTTCATAGCAGGCGGACTGATTGCGATCATTGTCGCCATGACCGCGGTGGTCGGGAAGCTGCGTTCAAACTCACGCGAACTCAACCGGGCATTATGGGGACAACGGCGCCGTGACTAATCTTCAACAGACATCGAATGATCGGGCGATCTCCGTTCGGGCCGTCTCGAACATCGCGGACGCCCGCAGCCGGCGCGAACGGATTGCGGAGATCGCGGATTGGGTCGTCGAGAATGTTCCCTGGTCGGTCGCGGTACCCGACTGGCATGGCTTTCACGATCGTTGGCCGCTTCTTTCGCGCAACGAGCTCGCTGCGGTCGAAGATGAGCTGAGCCGGCGTGGCGAGACGCTGAACGATCCGGCCGCCGACCTCGATGCGATCGCGGCGACATTGCGCGGCCGTCTGTCCTATTGGACGGCAGCGGCCGACTGGCTGACCCTGAACCGCGGCGAAGACATGAGGCACCCGCAGTTCGTCCGGCTTTTCGGCCAGCTCTCACGCGCCGAGCTCATCCTTGCCGCGATCGAGCATAAGAGGCGGCTGGAACAGAGCTCATGCTGCCAGGCCGCACGATGACAGCGGATAGGTATCGGCGCGCGTTCGGTATATTGTCAACGAACGAGTACTGGCCTGGAACGAGTCGCCCGCGAACTGTGTGAATTGGACGGACATCCGCCCGGCGCGACGATGGACGCAAAGCCGCCCATTGGCTCCCGCCTTCGCTCTCCTTCCGACCTGCGCCGCGTGCAACCCAATCGCGCGCCCTGCGTTTGCGATTGGTTCAAACAGGGAGTGACATCATGAAAAAGCTTTTGATCGGTTTTGCGGCCACCTCCGCTCTCGCGCTGGGCGCTTGCCAGAGCCCTGCCGCCGACAAGGTTGAAGATCAGGCCGAAGCCAAGGCTGATGCGATCGACGATCAGGCCGACGCAATGCCCGAGGGTCCCGCGAAGGAGGCCATGGAGCAGAAGGCCGATATCGTCGAAGAGAAGGGCGAGGAAAAGGCGAACGCCATGGATGATAATGGCGAGATCGCTCCGTCCGAAAGCGGCGTCGGCGACACGCAGAAGAAATAAGCCTGCCTCCCCTAAAGGGCAGGATCAAGGGCGCCGGTCTCCGGCGCCCTTTTCTTTTTGTGCGAGATCCTTCTGCAGTTCTTGCAGGTCGCTTGCGTGCCCGCAGCGCGCGCCGGAACAACGGCACGCGCGGGACGTTCGACCTGCATCACCATCATGGGAGCAGGCGGGATGAACAGACTGAGGCACCTCGAGACCTTCGCCCGCGCAGGCTGGTGCGCGCGGGGCGTCGTCTATTGTCTTCTTGCGGCCTTCGCCCTGACCGGCGCGGGTGCTTCGGACGCCAGTCCGCAAGGCGTGTTCCGCTCGGTTCGCGACATGCCGGCGGGCACGCTGCTGCTCCTGCTGCTTGCCGCGGGGCTTGCGCTCTACGGTGCCTACCGGCTCTACGGCGCCGCGCTCGACAGCGAAGGCAAGGGCAGCGACGCCAAGGGCATCGCGACCCGCGTCGGTTATGCCGCGAGCGGGCTTGCCCATTTTGTGCTCGCCTGGGCGGCCGCGCGTCTGGCCTCGGGCGAGGCCTCGACCGGCGGGCGCGAAAAGGAGGCCGCAGGCATGCTGCTCGATATGCCGCTGGGCGGGACTCTGCTCGGCTTGATCGGTCTCGCCTTTGTCGCGGCCGCGGCTCAGCAGGCGACTAAGGCCTGGACCACCGAATTCATGCGCGACCTCGCGCCGGGAGCGCCGTCATGGGTCGTACCCGTTGGACGCGCCGGTCTCGCGGCTCGCGCAGTGGTGTTCGCAGTAATCGGCATCTCGCTCGTCAAGGCGGGGTGGTTCGGATCGGCGGGCGAGGTCAAGGGCCTCGGCGATGCCTTGTCCTCGCTCACCGAGAACAAATGGCTTTATCTGCTCGTCGCCGCCGGCCTGTTCCTGTTCGGCGTGCACAGTTTTGTCGAGGCGCGCTGGCGCCGTATCCGCGACGAGGATGTTGTGTCGCGCCTCAAGTCTGCCGCGCGATAGGCAAGTGCGCGCTTCGCTGCTGCACCGCCATGCGACGATCCTGGAGAATGGCTGTGGGTGATGATTATGCTCGTGGCCAGCGCGACGGCGTCCGTCTCGCGCTCGCCGTGCTGGAGGCCGAAGAGGCGAAATGGGCGGCGCTGCTCGGCGAAAGCCGCTCGTGGCGGACCAACCGGACTCGCGAGGTGCGGCACAAGACATTGCAGGTCGCGCAGACGCGCGTGCAGACATTGCTCAATCGCCTGTCGCCGAAAGACGCTATTGCCGAGGTCGATAGCGAGCTAGTCGCGGCTCTCAAAAAAGCGGGTCTCTGACGGCGATCGGCCGTGTGGGCGCATGCGATCGGAGACGGGACGTTTGCGTTTGTGTCCGCGGATTCGTCTTCTCGTTCCCGCTCCTGAAAAATCCTTTTTTGAAGGGAACTTGAGCATTGTTAGAAGGTCGAAAGATCCTGACAGCATGCCGCGCGACGACAACCTCGCGGCGCAGGCGATGGGTTCCGGTGCGCCGGCGATGCTGCGCAAGGGGCGGCTGGCGCACGCGCTCTATTCGCGCTCGCTCGGGATCGCCCCCATCGCAAGCGCCGGCTCAGCGCAGGCTGCGGAAGGTGATCGACCCACGGCGCGTCTCAATAGGCGCGATGCTATGTTCCCAGTCGTCCCGCACTTCGCCCGCCATATGGTAGATCGACCGCGGCGCGAGATCGGCGCTCGCGCGCTCGAAGCCTTTTTCGGTACGGCGGCGGAAGCGCATTACCGCCGGCGTGCCGAGCGAGACGCCGATGACATGCTCGAACACCGGGCGGTCCTTGTGCCAGCCGATCCCCGCGCCGGGGCCATAATCGATGAGCAGCGCCTGATCGAGCGCATCGGCGTCGATGCCCGCGAAGGCGGCGGCACGCGCGCGCAAGGGTTCGAGCCAGAAGGGCATCGGCTCGCCCGGCGCGAAACGCCCGGTCTGGAAATCATAGGTCCAGCCGAACGAGCGCGTCAGGCGCTTGCCTTCCCATTGCTGGAACTGGAATGGGGTGAGGCCGGCAGCCTCGATGCGCGCGATCAGCGCGGCTTCCTCGGAGCGATCGACGATTGCGTCGGCATAAGCGAGGCCAGGAAGGAGCGCCGGGCCGAACAGGTCGGTCTGGCGCGGGCGCGTGGCGGCGCGCAGGGTCACAGCGGCAACGCCGCCTGCGCGCGCAGCGGCTCGACGAACAGGCTGTGTTTCGGCGGCTCGGCGAACAGCTCCTCGTTCGGCAGCGTGCCGTCGAGCCAGTGCATCACATTGCGGCGCTCGACGATGACACCGTGGCGCGATTGATGGGGGAACACGTCGGCGCCCGCCGGGATGGTGAGGATGCGGTAGGAAAGCGGCCAGTCGGCGCAGGGCGGGTCCCATATTGCCGCAAGGTAGAAGAAATTGCCGCTGTCGAGCGTAACCCGGTAGCGATGATCTCCGGTCCCCATGCGAAACTCGGAGGCCGGGATCAGGCAGCGGCGCGCAGGAAAGGCGCGGCCCTCGGTGCGGACGAAGCGATAATTGATGCCGTCCGAGAAGCGCGGGTCGGAACCCCAGACGGCTTTGACCATTTCGGTCTTGCTCATATCGTCGGGTTTGCGGCGAACGAGCGCTTCTATACCGCCGCCCGGGGCATCGGGATCGAAAGGGGTTGGCGCAAGCGTCATATGTGGAACATAATGGGAACGAAGATGAGTCGCAAGACCCGAGGGAACGCCCGCGATGTGCAATGATTACAGGCTCGAGGTCGATATCGCCTCGATCGCCGAGGATTTCGACGATCTCGAAATCAACCTCGCCATGCCCGAAGGCGTGCCGAACGTCGAAGCGCGCGAAGACATCAAGATCACCGATACCGCGCCGATCGTGCGGAGCAGCAAAGGGGCGGCGCTCGGCGAGCTCGTCAACCGGCGGTGGAGTTGGCCCGGACCGACCGGCAAGCCGGTGTATAATTATCGCTCCGAAAAGCGAGAATTTGCATCGCACCGCTGTCTTGTGTTGTGCGACGGTTTCTATGAATTCACCGACCCGACCGACAAGGCGCAGAAGCGCCTCGATAAATGGCTTTTCACAATGAAGGATCATCGCTGGTTCTGCATGGCGGGTATCTGGCGCGAATATGCCGATGGCGAGGCGTTTACCTTGCTGACGATGGATGCTGGCCCCGACATCGCGCCCTATCATCATCGCCAGATCATTCCGCTGGCGCGCGATCAATGGGCGGACTGGCTCGATCCGCGCGTTCCGGCTTCCGATGTCCTCAAATGGCTGCCCGAAGGCAGCCTCGAGCCGACGCAGGTCTTCGGCAAACCCCCGGCACAGGGCGCACTGGCACTATGACTGATGATTTCGACCTCGACCGCTTCGTCGATGCGCAGGCGCAGATCTGGCCGCGTGCGCTCGACGAGATCCGGCGCGGTGCGAAGCGCTCGCACTGGATGTGGTATATATTTCCGCAGCTCGCGGGGCTCGGGCGGAGCGCAATGGCGCAGCGCTACGCGATCGCCGGGCTGGACGAAGCACGCGCCTATCTCGCGCACCCCATCCTGGGCGCGCGCTATCTCGAATGCGTCGAGGCCCTGCAGGATCTGACCGCCAGCAATCCGGTGGCCGTGTTCGGCGAAGTCGATGCGATGAAACTGCGCTCGTCACTGACCTTGTTCGAAGCAGCCGGCGAACGACCTTTGTTCACGGCCGCGCTCATGCGCTGGTTCGCGGGCGCGCGCGATGACAAGACGCGGAAGCGTCTTCGTGCAAAGGTCACGGCGGCTCAGGCCAAATAAAAAGGACCCGCCGAAGCGGGGCCCAGTTTCCCATGGGTGGGAGGGAGTATCTTAGTTTCCGGTGCCGGGAGTGCCCGGCTTCGGCGGCTTGCCGTCCTCGATGCGACCTTCGTTGCGAAGATCGCGGCCTTCCTGCGCACGGCGCTTGGCTTCGGGGGAATCGCCCTTCTCGTTGAGCTCTTCCTTTACATAGCCAGCAGCTTCTTTCGCTTTGCCTTCGATGCTCATTTTCATCTCCATCGGTTGATGATGATGAAACCGGTCAGCGCATCGGAAGTTGCTCGCAGAAGCGAAAATTTGTCCCTGTTTTTTCGCGCAACTTTTGCGGTTTTGCGGGGTTTATCGGGCGCACGGGTCATGCGGAGATCATCCGGTCTGCCGGTGCCATGTGCTATGCTTATCGTGCGCCGCGCGGTCCCCCGTCCACTCCCGCAACGCGATCCGCGCGGCGCACGAAAGCCTTTCTCCCGGCCATCAATGAGCGTGTTAGCCTGCGATGGCGGACGATCAGCCGGGGTAGGGCGAAGCCTTGAGCAGACGCGCAAGGTGCGCCGCATTGCTCGCCACCATCTTCGCCGTCTTCGATATCATGCGCGGGCAATGCTCGAGGTCCTTGAAGTCGGTCGAGCCCATCGCTTCGCCGACCCAGTAGCAGCCCGCGACCGCGGGGATCGTCCAGCCGACATCGTTGAGACCCTGGAACAGTTCAGCGCAGACATGATGCGCGCCGTCCTCGTTGCCGACAACCGCGGCCACCGCGACCTTCGAATAGCTTGGCATGCGCCCCGCCTCGTCGGTTTCATCCAGAAAGGCGTCCATCCGCTCCATGACGAGCTTGGCGACGCTTGAGGGCTGGCCCATCCAGATCGGGGTGCCGAAGATGAGGATGTCGGCGGCGAGAATCGCCTCGCGGATTTTCGGCCAGTCGTCGCCATCGCCTTCGTCGGACGACACGCCCCATTTGACATCGTGCGCGGCGATGCGAATCGGGTCGGCAACCTTGACGTCATGCTCGGCAAAATGCTCAGCAAGCACCGCGATCATGGCATCGGTCGAGCTTTTGCGGCCCTTGGCCGAGAGCGAACAATTGATGGCGGCGGCGGTGAGCGAGGTCATGGCAACTCCTTCAAGCCCCGTGCCGACAATGGTTGGGACCTGCCGCGGTTCCCTCAATCTGCGGTTGCGGCGTCTTCGGGTACAAGGATCAAGGTCCGGCCTTCGACGCGCCAGGATTTGAGCGCCGAGAGGAAGTTCATGCCGAGCACGTCGGTGTCGCCAAGGCCCGGCGAAACCACCACCTTGAGTTTCCGCGCCTCGATAGCCCCGATCGTGAGGCGCTCGAGCGTCCCGGCTTCGGCGCGCACCGTGCCGTTTGCGGTCTTCATGATCAGCGGCATCAGCGTCGCATCGGGCACCACCCCCGTCGAGGCGGCAGTCGCGACCGAGAGCGCGGTGACGGTCGCGCCGCTGTCGACGAGCATGCGCGTCTCGGTGCCGTTGAGCTTCACTTTCG
The DNA here is from genome assembly GCA_051861185.1 of Sphingopyxis sp. Taxonomy (GTDB): domain Bacteria; phylum Pseudomonadota; class Alphaproteobacteria; order Sphingomonadales; family Sphingomonadaceae; genus Sphingopyxis. The sequence continues at coordinate 353,003 of JBIMKQ010000001.1, read as the reverse complement.
CCCAGAAATGCCCGTCGGGGCTCATCGGGATGCGCACCTCGCTGCCGACCACTTCCTGTTGGTCGATGCCAAGGCTCGCGGTGATCCGCGACAAATTGGGATCGAACGGCGCGTGCTGGAGGACGAGAAATATTCCGACCGCGAGGAGCGCGAAGGAGAAGAGCGCCCGAAAGACGCGGCCGACATAGGGAATCTTGAAAAGGATCACGAGGATCAACGCGGCGCCGACCGCGTAGATCGCCAGCGTTTGGGCCGAGAGGTCGGGGACGAGATCGGTTGGACTGGGCATATTATCGCCGGTTTACAGCGCCGAAGGTGTCGCGTCACTGAATGATCCACAGCCGTCTGTTGCAGTCCGCTTGACGGGGGTTGGCGCAAGGTGGAACATAAAGGGAACATATGAGTCGTTAAACCCCATGACCGCACCGCCTTCCTCCTTGCCCCGGCCCAGTCCCGAAGTGCTCCGCGCGCTTCGAGAGACCGTCGCGTGCGTCGCCGATGCGCGCGGGCCGCTCCTGCCGTTCGGCGTCGGGCCGCTCGATCATCTGCTCGCCGGCGGGGGTCTCGATGGCGCGGGCCTGCACGAAGTCGCCGCGGCTTCGGCGAGCTGGAGCGACGATGCCGCCGCGACCTTGTTCGCCGCCGGCATCGCCGCGCGGTTCGCGTCGGCGCCGGGGCTTTCGGTGCTCTGGGCGCTGACGCGCTTCGACCTTTACGCGCCGGGCCTCGAACAGGCGGGGCTTGGACCCGAGCGCATTTTCTACGCGCAAGGCGCGAGCGACCGCGAGCTGCTCGCGATGTGCGAGGATGCGCTGCGCGACGGGGCGCTCGCTTGCGTGGTTGCCGAGGTGAAGGCCGCCGACCAGACCGCGACGCGGCGGCTGCAGCTCGCGGCGACCGAAGGCAAGACGCCGATGCTGCTCTACCGTCGCTATCGGCGTTACGGCCAGTGTCCGCTCACGGATCTCTCGCTCGCCTGCACGCGCTGGCGGATCGGCAGCCTCGCGTCGGCGCCCTTGTCGATGCCCGGCGTCGGGCGCGGGCGCTGGTCGGTCGAGCTTGTACGCCAGCGCGGCGGGCCGCCTTTTTTCCTCGAATTGGAGGCTTGCGATGACCAGGGTCGCCTCGCTCTTCCTGCCGCAACTCGCGATCGAGCGCTTGCGGCGGGCGGCGCCGATCTCGCGCTCGGGCACGCCGCCTGAGCCAGCGCGGCTCGGACCGCGCCTCCCTGAACCTATCGACGACAATCCCGGTCCCTGCTCGGTGCCGCGCGGGGGTGGCTGGCGGCCCGGTGCGCGCTGGGCGCAGCCGAGTGCGGAATCTATGCGCCCCGACCAGGCTGCGATCGACGCATTGCCCGCACACCAGCGACCGCCGCTGCGCGAGCTGGGGCGCCGCAGCGAAGCCGCCGCGCCGGTCTTTCGCCTGTCGCGGGCCGACGACGGATGCGCGCCGCCGGGCGCCGCAATCGCCATGCCGTTGCCGATGCTATGGGGCGCGCGGCCGGCGATCCTCGTGGCGCGCGCCGGGCAACGCGATATCGTGACCGCGGCCTGTCCACTGGCGCTCGATCTTGGCTTGGCGCCCGGCATGGCGGCGGCGCATGCCTGCGCGCTCGTGACCGATCTCGATGTCCTCGACGCCGCGCCCGATGCCGATGCCGCTTGGCTCGACCGCCTTGCCTTGCATGCCGTGCGCCAGTGGACGCCGACCGCGGCAGTGTCGGGTCCCGACGGACTCTGGCTCGATCTCACCGGCACCACCCATTTGTTCGGCGGGGAAGCCCGCTTTGCCGCAAGGCTGATCGCGTTCCTGCGGCGGCTCGGATTTACCGCGCGCATCGCGATCGCCGGTACGCCGGGCGCCGCGCACGCGCTCGCGCGCTTCAGCGGCGCGGCGTCGCTGGTCCTGCCCGAAGGGCGCGAGGGCGAGGCGCTCGGGCCGCTGCCGCTGCGCGCGCTCCGTCTGTCGTCCGAGGCGCTCACCGCGGCGGCGCGGTTTGGGATCGACCGGATCGCCGACCTCTACCCGATGCCGCGCGGTCCGCTTGCGCGGCGCCTCGGGCGCGGCACTGTCGAGCGGCTCGATCAGGCGCGCGGGTTTCTGCCCGAACCGATCGTGCCCGTCGTGCCATTCGACACGCCGCAAGTGGAACGCCGGCTCGTCGAACCGATCGCCACCGCTGAGGCGATCGAGCGGGTGATCGGCGATCTTGTCGGCGATCTGGTCGCCGATCTCGCCGAGCGCGGCCTTGGGCTCCGCGCCGCGGTGCTGCGCTGCGAGCGCGTCGATGCGCGCGAGCAGTTGGTGATGGTCGGAACGGCGCGGGCGACACGCGACGCGAAACATCTTGTGCGCCTGTTCCGGCTGCGCATCGACCGCATCGAACCGGGGCTCGGGATCGAAGCGATGACGCTTGCGGCGCCGCAGGTGGAGCCGTTGGCGCCCGAGGCGATCTGCGCTGCAATGGGCGACGAGGCGCGCGCAGCGGATATTGCGCCGCTTGTCGATCAGCTCGCCGGGCACACCGGCGAGGCGGCGCTGTTCCGGCTCGCCCCGGTCGAAAGCGATGTGCCCGAGCGCGCGGTGCGGCGGGTCGCGCCGCTGGTCGTCGGCGAGGGCTGGCCGCGCTGGCGCCGCCCCGCGCGGCTGTTCGTTCGCCCCGAACTGCTGTCAGGGGTCATCGCGCTGCTGCCCGATCATCCGCCGCGCCGTTTTAGTTGGCGCGGAACCGCTTATCAGGTTGCCGCCGGAGATGGCCCCGAGCGCATTCATGGCGAATGGTGGGTGCGGACCGGCGAGATGTGGGCGGTGCGCGACTATTTTCAGGTCGAGACGACAAGCGGCGAGCGCTTCTGGCTGTTTCGGCGCGGCGATGCGGTCGAAGCGGCAACGGGCGATCTGAGCTGGTACATCCATGGCGTGTTCGGATGACGACCCCCGTCACAACCTATGTCGAGCTTCAGGTCACAAGCCATTTCTCCTTCCTGCGCGGCGCGTCGGCGCCCGAGGAATTGTTCGCCGCGGCCGCATTGCTTGGGCACTCGGCGCTTGGCCTCTGCGATCGCGGCAGCGTCGCGGGCATGGTGCGCGGGCTTTCGGGGCAAGAGGCGACCGGCGTCCGCCTCATTCCGGGATCGCGCGTCGATCTCCGCGATGGGCGCTCGCTATTGCTCTATCCGAAGGATCGCGCCGCCTGGTCGCGGCTGACCCGGCTCTTGTCGCTCGGCAAGGCGCGCGGCGGCAAGGGCAATTGCTGGCTCGACTGGCCCGATGTCACCGCATGGGCCGAGGGGTTGGTCGCGGTGCTGCTCCCCGACGCGGCCGACGAGCGCACTGGCCTCGACCTCGGCGAGCTCCGCGATACCTTCGGGCGCGACGCCTATCTCGCCTTGTCGCTGCGGCGTCGGCCCGGCGACTTCGCGCGGCTGCGCGCTCTCGACGCGCTGGCCCGCGACATGGGCGTGCGCTGCGTGGCGATGGGCGACATTCTCTATCACGCCCCCGAACGGCGACCGCTGCAGGATGTGCTGACCGCGATCCGCGAAAAGACCACGGTCGATGCGCTCGGTTTCAAGCGCGAGCGCTTTATGGACCGGGCCTTGAAATCGCCCGCCGAGATGGAGCGGCGCTTCGCGCTTTTTCCCGCCGCGATCCAAGCGACCGCCGACATCGCGGCGGCGTGCCGCTTCGACCTTGGCGAGATCCGCTATCAATATCCCTATGAAGAAGTGATGGCGGGGCGCACCGCCCAGGAAGCGCTCGCGGCGCTCACCGAGGAAGGCGCGGCGCGCATGTTTCCGGACGGAGTACCGGAGGCATATCGCAAACAGATCGATCATGAGCTGCGGCTGATCGGCGAGCTTGGCTATGCGCCCTATTTCCTGACCGTGAACTCGATCGTCGCCGAAAGCCGGCGCCGCGGCATCTTGTGCCAGGGCCGCGGTTCCGCCGCGAACAGCTGCGTTTGCTTCCTGCTCGGCGTGACCTCGATCGACCCGATCAGGCATGAGCTGCTCTTCGAGCGCTTCGTCTCGGGCGAGCGCAGGGAGCCGCCCGATATCGATGTCGACTTCGAGCATGAGCGGCGCGAAGAAATCATCCAGTGGATCTACGAGACCTACGGCCGCCATCGCTCGGCGCTCACCGCCGTGGTCACGCGCTACCGCACCCGCGGCGCGGTTGCCGAGGTCGGCAAGGCGCTCGGCCTGCCGCGCGATTTGACCAAAATGCTGACCGGGCTCGTCTGGGGCTGGTCGGTGGACGGCATTCCCGAGGAGCGGATCGCCGAGCTCAATCTGAATGCAAGCGATCACCGGCTCCGCCTGACTCTCGACCTTGCGCGCCAGCTCATCGGCACGCCGCGGCATCTTTCTCAGCATCCCGGCGGCTTCGTGCTGACGCAGGAGCGGCTCGACGATCTCGTGCCGATCGAGCCCGCGCAGATGGAGGATCGACAGATCATCGAATGGGACAAGGACGATATCGACGTCCTGAAATTCATGAAGGTCGATGTGCTGGGACTTGGAATGCTCGGCTGCATGAATCGCGCGTTCAATCTGCTGCGTGAGCATAAGGGGGTCGATGTCGGCATGGCCGACTTGCAGGATGACGATCCCGATGTCTTCGCGATGATCCAGAAGGCCGACACGCTCGGGGTTTTCCAGATCGAGAGCCGCGCGCAGATGTCGATGCTGCCGCGGATCAAGCCGAAGTGCTTCTACGATCTCGTCATTGAGGTCGCGATCGTGCGGCCCGGCCCGATCCAGGGCGATATGGTCCATCCTTATCTTCGCCGTCGCGAGGGCAAGGAAAAGCCCGAATATCCCAAACCTGAGCTGCGCGCAGTGCTCGAAAAGACTCTGGGTGTGCCGCTGTTCCAGGAACAGGCGATGAAGGTCGCGATCGTCGGCGCGGGCTTTACGCCAGCCGAAGCCGACCAGCTTCGTCGCGCGATGGCGACCTTCAAGCTCACTGGCGGGGTCTCCCATTTCTACGACAAGCTCGTCGGCGGCATGGTCGAGCGCGGCTACCCCAAGGATTTTGCCGAGCGCACCTTCAAGCAGATCGAGGGCTTCGGGAGCTATGGTTTTCCCGAAAGTCACGCCGCAAGCTTTGCGAAGATCGCCTATGCCTCCTGCTGGGTGAAGCATCATCATCCCGATGTCTTTTGCGCCGCGTTGCTCAACGCGCAGCCCATGGGGTTCTATGCCCCGGCGCAAATCGTGCGCGACGCCCGGAACCATGGCGTCGAAGTACGGCCCGTCTCGATCAATGACAGCCACTGGGATTGCACGCTGGAAGGGACTGGCGGACGCTATCTCGCGGTGCGCCTCGGCTTCCGCCAGGTCCGCTCGCTCGCCAATGTGCATGGGGCGGCGATCGTCGGCGCGCGCGGCGATATCCCCTATGGCGGCGTCGAGGATGTCTGGCGGCGCGCCGGCGTGCCGCGCGCCGCGATCGAACGGATCGCCGAGGCCGACGGCTTCTCCTGCCTCGCTGAGGATCGGCGTCAGGGGCTTTGGAAGGTGCGCGGGCTGGGCGAATCACCGTTGCCGCTGTTCGCCGCGGCCGACGCGCGCGAGGCGAGCTTCTCGCCCGAGGGGCTCGAACCCGAAACGCAACTGCGGCCGATGACCGAGGGGCGCGAAGTGATCGAGGATTATCGCACGCTACAGCTTTCGCTGCGCGCGCATCCGCTGAGTTTTCTCCGTGAGGAACTTGACGCCATGGGGATCGTCCGCTGCGCCGATCTCGCGTCGATCCACGACGGGCGCAATATCGAGGTGGCGGGGATCATTCTCGTGCGCCAGCGGCCCGGCTCGGCGAAGGGCGTGCTGTTCGTGACGATCGAGGACGAGACGGGGGTCGCCAACGGCATCCTCTGGCCCGACCGCTTCGAAATTTACCGGCGGCAGGTGATGTCTGCGTCGATGATCGCGATGCGCGGGCGGCTCCAGAAAGAAGGCGAGGTCATTCATATCATCTGCGACCGGATCACCGATCATGACGCGATGCTGCGGTCGATCGCGCAGGGCGAAGTCGCCATTGCACCGGGCCGCGGGGATGGGGCTCGGAATGGCGGAGGACCAGATTCGCGTGACGTGCCGCTGCGCATCCGGAGTCATGATTTTCACTAAATGCGCTAGAAGCCGACAGCAACAATTGGCGCCGCGCGCCTATGCCATCGGCAAAATTTTCCCGGGCGGCCTCATAATAGCTAGTGGCCCTGTCGGCATAGGCTTGATCGAATATGGCAGCAATGTCAGCTTTCGCTGGCGCTGCTCCCGAAACTAGACAGTCTGCAGACGGCCATCTGCGCCCCAATCGACTGTTGGTGCGTGCACCGGTTGCTCATCTTGCCCTTGGTTAGGGGCTTGAGCTCACGGTCCAGACTATGTATTGGGCCGCTCGTTAATCCCGGCGTCGTTCCTGAACTGGAAAGGAGAAAATCATGCGAGCAGCACCCGTCCGCAACGCAACATTTTTCGAATTCCAGATTATTCAGGGACAAATTGCATGGGCAATTTCCTTTCGGGCGACCTTGGTCGCCTGACCCGGCCGCGCGGCCTTCGTGCCGCTGACCACCTTACGTCTTACCTAACGGTCCAGTCGTTCCTCGATTTTGGGGAGGGCAATCATGCGGTATGATATGTTTAAAGTCATCGTCGAGCGTCCGCGTTGGGGTGCAAGTCACGCCCCACCGGTCAAACTGAAGAGAGATCGAGATCCGAACTGCAAATTCATTGGGCTGAAAAAGCACGCAAAGTGCGAAGCCGCCTATACCAAGTCGCTCAATGAAAATCTTCAGCCGCTCGTCCGCTTCCTGCGAAGCAGGCGGGGCGCTCGTTGGGATGATGTGTTCAGCGAAATTTGTGCGCAGCTTGACACGGGCAGCACTGTGAAAATGCATGTCAGAATGCACTTGGACGACATCGTCGCAACCCGAGTTTCTGTCGGGCGGCATGGCGAATGGATGTTCCAAGGCGACGTGCTGGGTCGACCTCGCCGGTGGTCCCGCCGTCGAGAATTCTTTGTCGATCCACGCGACGGCGTCCTCAAGGATTGGGCCGAACTACCGAAGGAAATAGCGGCTGGCTGCGACGGGAACGGGGGTGCCGCATGACAGAAGCTGCGATCAGGATCATTTCATCGGACATGGGCCGAATGGACCCGCTCGCGCTCGATCAGCTTGCGCAGACCGCGCGGCTACCGGGCATTTCCCGTGTTGTCGGCTTGCCCGACTTGCATGCCGGCCGGGGAATTGCTGTCGGCGCGGCCTTTTGGTCACCCGACATGATATTTCCGCATCTTGTCGGCAGCGACATCGGCTGCGGAATGGGGTTGTGGGAGACTGCGCAGCCCGCGCGCAAGTTCAAGCTCGATGCAGTCGAGCGGAAGCTTCGGGGACTGGACGAGCCGTGGGATGGTGATGTGACCAATGCACTGTCTCGTGCAGGCCTGAATTCCGAAACGGGCGGCGGCGCCCTCGGCACGATCGGGGGCGGCAATCATTTCGCCGAATTCCAGCGCATCGAACAAATTGCTGACACGGAGCGGTTCGAGGCATGGGGCTTTCGTGCCGATGCCATCTGGCTAATGGTTCATAGCGGCTCGCGCGGCCTCGGACAGACGGTTCTGGACGAATGGATGCGCGGCAAAAGGGTCGCGGCGGCGGCTGCAAGCGAAGAAGGAGCGACCTACCTCGCGGCGCACGATCATGCGATTGGTTGGGCTACGCTCAATCGCGAGATCATAGCGCATCGCTTCTGTGAGAAGCTCGGCTTGGACGCCCAGCGGCGACTCGACGTCTGCCATAACAGCGTCACGTCGCACAAGGGCGGCTGGCTTCATCGCAAAGGGGCGGCGCCCGCCGACAAAGGATTGGTGGTCATTCCGGGATCGCGCGGTGATTTCAGTTATCTCGTTGAACCTGTGATCGCTGAAGGCGAACAGGCTCTATTCTCGCTCGCCCACGGCGCTGGTCGAAAATGGAGCCGTAACGATGCTCACGGCAGGTTGTCCAAGCGATTTCGCCCGTCTGAACTCGAGAGAACAGCGCTTGGCGGACGCGTCATTTGCGAAGATCGCCGCCTGATCTTCGAAGAAGCGCCTGAAGCCTACAAGGACATTGGCGTGGTCATCCAAGACCTCAAGGATGCTGGTCTGATCAAAGTGATTGCCAGTTTGCGCCCTCTGCTTAGCTACAAGACGAGGCGCACATGACGGAAATCCTCATCCACCTTTCTTCGGGCCAAGGTCCAGAGGAGTGCCGCTGGGTGGTCGAACAGCTTGCGCGAGCCTATTCGAAGGAAGCATCGAGCGCGGGGTGCAGTTGCGAATTGCTCGAACCGGAAGCGGCCGATTCCGCCTCGCTGCTGCTGCGCGTTACCGGCCCGAACGCCGATCAATTCGCTACACAAAGGTCCGGAACCATATTGTGGACGGGAACGAGCCCGTTTCGACCCAATCACAAAAGGCGCAACTGGTTTGTCGGTTCTACGTTGATCCCGCCGATCGATGAGCTCGGCGAGCTACGAGAAGAAGATGTCCGCTATCAGTCAATGCGTGCGTCAGGCCCGGGGGGACAGCATGTGAATAAAACGGATAGCGCCATCCGGGCGACACATGTGCCGACCGGGCTAGTTACAACCGTGCAGGATCAACGGTCACAACACGCCAATCGCAAGCTCGCTCGTATTAAGCTTGCTTTGATGTTGATGGAGCGCCGGGACGATGAGACGCGAAATGCCAGAAAGGAAGGATGGGATCGCAATCGGCAACTTGAGCGCGGTAATCCGGTAAGGACCTACGTCGGTTCAGACTTCAAGCTCAAACTATCGAAATGACGTAAACGGGATGTCAGCTTACTGGGTCTCATGGCCCAAAGCTGTCATTCCGCTTTCGGCCACTCGCGGTCATGTCGAGACGGCGAACACTTGGCCCGCTGATCCCGTGACGAAATAGGAGACGATGTAGGTTGCGTTGTAGGATTTGAGATGTTCTCTGAATGTTCCCGACGGTTCGTCGAGGATATGAAAGGATAGTACCGAATGACCTGCAATGACAATCGGGAGCACATCTGGCCCGAGGATTTCGATAGCTTCCAGGCCGCGTTCCATGCGGCCGTCACTCGCGGCGCCGAACTCCATTTTCGTCCGAATGTTACTTATACTTGGCCAATGACGACTGTCGAGGTCAATGGCACTGTTAAGGTCGTTGCGACCGGCGCTCGGATCGAGGTGCCGGGCGCCGTCATCGCGCTGCATATCCAGGCCGGAGCAGACTCCAGCGAAGTCGATGGCGGGCATTGGGTTTACACGGGTCCGTTAACCAGCGGCTACAACGCGGCCAGTAATGCCATCCGCGTAACTGGCACCCGCAACGGGCCGGGTGTGGCGCCGACATTTATCGAGAACGTCAAGATCAAGAACGCGATCTTTGAAGGTTTCGGCAATGTGGCTGTAGAATATCAATTTGCTAGAAATTGCAGCGATGAAAATATCCGGTGTCTTCGTTGCGGCTATGCCGGAGTCTTCACATATTCGGTCGACATCTACCGTTCGACTGGCTTGTTCGTGAACACGCTGGCTGGCCAGCTTGAGACCGGAAACCCCTCAACAAGCGAGTTAAATGCTTACGGCTTCGTCGCCACCGCAATGACTGGCAACGCCACCGACCGCATCCAGGATCCTTGCAGCAGAGATATCGTCGTCGAGAGCCCGACGATGTTCAACATTCCGACATGGCACGCGATCGATAGTCATGGTTCGGACGGCATGGTTGTTCAGAATGCAACAATGACCAATTGCCGCCGCGGTGTGGTCTTCACTGGTCTTTCCGACAAGGGAACGACGAACAGCACGGCTCTCGGCTGCACCGCGATCAACAATTTTTCTGCCTCTGATGCGAATGCGAACGGCACTTCCAAAAAGGGAGAGGCGTTCTGGGATATCGGGCCGGCAGGATCGGCGCGTAACCGCTTCAATCGCTTCCAGGAGTGCGTGGCATTCGGTCACGGCAATCCGAACGGCGATGAAGGTGCGGTAACGATCGCGAACGCGAATGACGGCTTCTACGGCATTCACGATGAGCAGTCTCAACGTGTGGGATGGAAATTCGGAGGCAATATCTCACGAGCCACGATCGATGCGCGTACGACCGATGTCCGACACGCAAGCGTCAGTCCTTCGGTGGCTCGGGTGGACGGAAATGACATCGATCTCCGGGTCGCGAGGTGGCGGAGCGACGCTCGCAACGCTTCAGTGGACGCAAATGTCATGGTGAATGGCATCGTGATCGCTTCCACCAACAGCGGTGGGACGATCTTCTTCGAGGACTTTGATCTGACAGCGTGCACCAACGGGGAATTGGTCCCATCGAGCGGGGACTCGATTTCCGCTGTGTTAAACGGAAACTATAGCATAGTGGCTAATCTCACCATGACGGGGGTGTCGGGCACAGTAGTGCAGGCTGCACGGTTTATGCGACAAGGGAGGCTCTGCCTTCTCCAACTGCCATCGAACGGCTTCGCTGGAACGAGCAGTGATGCAAGTTTGACGCTCACCGGTGTGCCGGCAGCATTTCGCCCTTCAGGAATGACGCCCGCCGGCACAGTGGCTGCGTTCGATGGCCTGAGTAACGTGTTGGCCTTTGCTCTTGTCGATAACGCTGGCGTGATAACGCTCACCCGTGATGCTTACGGTGATACTTCGAGTTGGACGGGCACTCTGGAGAAAGGCCTTCGCGGCGGTATTCTTCAGTGGATAGCTTAGCAGCAAATCTAGCTAGGTGGTTGAGGGGGGCGGCGAGTTTCGACTCGCCGCCTCGCAGATTTTGCGGGTTGCTACGGAGGCGTTCGTTACATCCTCGTCCGCTTTCTGCATTTTTATTCTCTAAAGCGGACCTTCTACAACCGGCCAGGTCAAGCGGAGATTTCAGGACGACGATAAGCCTTTTAAAAAAGTCTGCTTTAGAGTGGAAAGCAATAGCCTCGCGAAGGGTAGGTAAACGCCAATGGTGACACGGATCCCGGGTTATTGAGGTCGGGCCACGCTATCAACCTCAGCCTTCAGTCCCTGAGCGTGTCCACTAAGATACCCGACGCTCCAATGCTTGGTCGCAGTAACCACTAGCTCACCCGTCGTTCCCCCCGTCGCATTGAGCGATAACACGCGGTAGCTTCGCGCGTGATGCCGTGGTCATGCAAGCCGAGAGAAGGAGAGAGCGAGAAGAAATGATAAGCGTTTCACATTGTTGAGGGTGCCAAAACTGCAAGGTGTTCACAAGTGGTCGCTTTAGGTCAGGTCGTCCGCGCGAGATTTTTGCGAATACCGGTTGTTTTGGGTATCCGCTCGAAAGCTTCCGGCCTCAAATCGGCAATTATCTCCATATATATCAGCGAGTTTGCGCCAATGCCAAATCGGTCTTGTTCGCATGGGCTCGCCCTACACCAGCAGTGGCACGATTGGGCTGGATAGCAGGCTCGCGATGAAAAGCCTTTGCAGCAAACGCTTCGGTCGCGGCTGGGGCCGGATCGCAGCAAGGAGCAGGACCAGCGCGCAAAGGAACCAGAAGATTGCGGTGAGCGGCGCAGCATTGCCAGCGATCACGCGCGCGAGAAACGTCAATGTCAGCGCAAGCGGCACGCCCCACAATACCCCATCCCACAGGCTACGCAGACGCGGGTCATGGAGGCCGCGCCGTTCGCGCTTGCCAAGCCAGATGGACGTGCCGGTGGCGACGACGATTGTGAGCGCAAGGCCGAGCAGGAAATAGATGATCTTGACCGGGAGTCCGCCATAGTTGCCAAAATGGAGATTGTAAGTCGAAGCAGCGAGCTGTTGCCCCAAATGGCCGTCTGACAGACCGACCTTGCCATGATAGGAGCCGTCGGCGCCGAATTCATAGGTTTCGCCATAGATCAGGCGGCGCGGGTGTTCGGCGATGAGCTGGATATGCTGGCCGCGCGTGCCGGGGTCGTGAAGGATGACATAGGTCGGGCGGACCTGTGGGTGGTTCTTCGCCAGCCAGGCGAGAGGCGCGACGACGTTAGCGAGCGGGGCGGGACTTGCGTTGGCCCCGTGCTCTGCGCCAAAGATCGGGGCGTAGGCCGCCTCGACGTCATTCTTGTAGAAGGCGGCGGCGAGCCCGTAGGTGCCGACGACGCCAAGCCCGATCATGGCACCGGTGAGGGCGATCGCGAGCGAGAAGGGCAGCGTCCAGACGCTGAGCCGGTTGTGCCAGTCGGCGAGGCCGACGCCGTGATTGTCGCGGGCGCGAAGGCGAAAGGCGTCGCGGAAGATGCGCGGATGGGCGACCACGCCCGACAGCGCGAGCGCGAGGATCATCACCCCGAAGATGCCGACAATCGTCATGCCGACGAGCCCCGGAATGTTGAGCGCATAATGCGCGCCGAGCAGAAATTCGGACCAGGCGTTTTCTTCCGGCCCGGCGATGCGACCTTCCGCATCGACGTGGAACGCCTGATGATCCGTGGTAACCGTCGTGCGCGGCAGGCCGTCGACCGGCATATGGACATAAAGATGGGTGGTAGCGGGCTTGCCCTTTTCGGTGGCGAGCACCGCCGCAACCGCGCGCTGCACGGCATCAGGGGCGATCGCCGCCATTTCGGGGGCGTCCGGCTGCTCGATCCGTTGCCATTCCTGATAGAAGACGACGACGGTGCCGGTGACGCAGATCAGATAGAGCAGCGCCGAGGCGAGCAGGCCGATCGCGGCATGGGCCGACAGCGCGCGCTGGACGAAATCCTTTGAAATGGCGAACGTCATACGGCGCCTCCGATGAAGATCAGGCCGACGCCGATGGTGGCGGGGACAGCGAGGCAGGCCCATTGCGAACGGCGGCGCGGGAGCATGAGCAGCCAGAAGGCGAGAATGCCCCAGAGCAGCGGCAACAGCAGCAACGACATGGCGTTCCCGTTGGCATCGCTCCAGCCGGCGAGACCGGCAACCGCGCGGGCGCCGAGCGCAGCGAGCAGCGACGCGGCAAAGGCAAGCGGGACTGTGATGGCGAAGGTGAGGAGGCGGCGACCGATATGACGCGGCTCGCGCTTTTCGGGGAGCATATGCGCCTTGCGGTCCGACGCGCGCGCCTTGCTAGCGGGGGCGGTCCAGCCGGCGTAGGCGAGGACCAGCGACGCGGTGGCCATGCCGGCGAGCGACGCGACCGCGAGCCCCCACGCCCCATCGCCCGTTAGTGCGAACGCTGCGCCCGCGAACATCAGCGCCCAAGCGATGCCGTTCTGCCTCGCCGAACGGCGCGGCAGGTCCCATGCACGGCGCAGTTGCAGCACCGCGGCGACGATCGCTGCGGTGCCGAGCCAGACGAGAGGCGCGGTCTCGCTCACCGGAAGCGATAGCCCACGGTCGCCATCACATTGCGCGGCGCGCCGACGAAGCAATCGCCACGCGCCAGGCAGGAGGCGAAGAACTTGTTGTTGAGCAGGTTCGTCGCATTGACCGCGAAGCGCCAGTTGTTCCAGTTCACCTCCGCCAGTGCATCGACCGTCGTGTTACTGGGGGTGACGAGCGACCAGGCCGGACCGGTCGAGCGGCGCTTACCCGTATAGACGACCCCGGCGCCGAGCCGCAGCTGCGCTTCATCGACCAGCCCGAAGGTCTTGGTGGACCAGATCGACGCAATGTGGCGCGGCAGATAGTCGAGGTTGGTGTTCACCTCTGACTTCAGCTTGTTAAAGCCATAATTGACGAGCAGGTCGAAGTTGCCGGGCAGCGTGTGGCTCGCCTCGAATTCGACGCCCTTGGTAGTGAGCTCGCCCGACTGGGCAGTGCCGCCCCCGGCGAGATAGAGGACGCGATTGCGTTCCTTGACGCGGAAGCCGGTGACGGTGACCAGCGTGCCGGGACGCGGGTTCCATTTGACCCCGGCTTCCCATTGTTCGCCGGTCTGCGGCCGGAACGGATCGCCGACGCTGCCGTCGGGATTTTCGTTGCGCCCGGCGATCGGCAGGAAGCTCTCGGTATAGCTGACGAAGGGCGAGAAATCCGCCCCGATCTCGCCGATGATGCCGGCGCGGAAGGTCGTGGCGTTGTCCTTGTTCCCCGCCGACGACGTCACGCGGTCGCGCCGCGCGCCAAGGACGACCGAGACTCGGTCGAAAAAGCGGATCTGGTCCTGGACATAGACGCCGAGCTGTTTCTGCGAGTCATAGTTGAAGGGGCCGGTTGGCTCGTAGGTCAACAGCGCGTCGTAATCGATGTCGTATAAGTCAATGGTTTCGAAACCGAACACCCCGCGCTTGCCGACCTTATTCCAGCTGTAATCGATGCCGACGAGCAGCTTGTGCTCAATGTTTGCGCCGGTGTTGAAATTGAACTGGAAATTGTTGTCGGTCGAAAAGACGTTCATCCGCGCGTCGCTGGCGTCGGCATAAAGGCCGATGGTGCGGCGGTCGGTGCCATAAACCGAAAAGGGATCGGTCGGGTTGGTGTAGCTGTCCGCATAGTGGGTGAAATATTCGAGGTCGCTGTCGATATAGCGCGCCTTGAGGCTGAGCCGCACCGCGTCCGAAAAATCGTGCGTGACACTGGCCATGCCCTGGAGCGAACGGCCGGCGTAGCGGTCCCAGCCGGCCTTGCCGACGAAGGTGTAGCGGTCGAGCGGCCCGGGCGCGCCGGGATTGGGGCGGAAGGTGCCGATGATCGGCAGGAACTGCGACGTCGAACCCGTGTCGTCCTCCTGATAGAGGCCGGTGAGTATGACGTCGGTGTTAGGCGTCGGCTGCCAGCGGACCGACGGGGCGAACATCACGCGGTCATCGGGCACATGGTCAACATAGGTGTCCGCGTCGCGCGCACGGCCGACGGCACGGATCGCGAAGCTGTTCGACAGCGCGAGATTGACGTCGGCCAGCACTTCTTTGCGGTCGTAGCTGCCATATACGAGGTTGATTTCGCCCTGCGTTTCAAAGCCGGGGCTTTTCGAGACGAGGTTGACGAGGCCGCCGATCGAACCCTGACCGAACAGCACCGACGCCGGACCGCGGACGATTTCGACGCGGTCGAAATTATAGGGGTCGGATGCGATGCTGGCGTAAAAGGAAAAGATGTCGCGCATGCCGTCGCGGAATTGCAGGGCGTCGATGCCGCGGACGTTGAAACCATCGACGCGCGTGTCACGGCCATAGGGGTTGGCGAGTACGCCTGCGGCATATTTCACCGTGTCGCTGATGCTGATCGCGCCCTGCGCTTCATATTGGTCAGCGGTGATGATTTTGATCGGCTGGGGTAGTTCGACGAGCGCGGTATCGGTCTTGGTCCCCGCATAGCCGGTGACGACGATCTGGTCCTGATCCTCGATGTCGGCCGAGGCAGATTCGGCGGCTAGGGCGGCGCTGCTAGCCAGCATGGTGCTGACGAGCAAGGCTATGCGCGCGGTTTTCACTTTAATATTCCCCTGGCGGTTTAAACGAGACCGCTGTCCTCTAATGCGAGGCAGTCGCATTAGCAACGTCGAATTGGGATCGCGGGTTCGTGGCGACCGAAGTTCTGCGCACCGGCAGGCCCGCAGCGTAGGCGTGCGCCGTTGAACCTTGTTGGTCAGAATGGGGATCGCCTTGCCATTCGAGACCTCCGCCGACGGTTTTCGCCGATAACATGATGGGGACCTGCGCACGATATCCAGCCGTCTTGATCAACGAGACAAATCAGAGGCCCTCAACTGCTCCTGGTAGAGGATCGGCGATGGTCGGGAGCGTTCAAGCCGAACGCCACGTTCAAATTTACACCCGCCGAGATCATGACGCGGGTGAGCTGCTACAGCCGCCGCGCATCAGCACCATTTCGGTCAGTTCGCGGG
Source organism: Sphingopyxis sp. (assembly GCA_051861185.1). Lineage (GTDB taxonomy): Bacteria > Pseudomonadota > Alphaproteobacteria > Sphingomonadales > Sphingomonadaceae > Sphingopyxis. The sequence goes on along the minus strand of JBIMKQ010000001.1, from coordinate 337,163 downwards.
GCAGCGGTTCCGGTGAGGTCGTTACCGAGTTGCTGCAAGGCCGGACGAACTGCGACGAAGACTGGATGAATGGAGTTCTCAAGCCCGCCCTCTGAGCGGCTGTGAGCCCGGTTTCTGGACATGGGGCGTCGGCGAAAACCGATGCAGCAGCATTGCCCCGTGGCGAAGCAGCCCTAGTCACGCTCACTCGGCGCTCCCCTCGAAATAGGCGCGGAGGCGATCGGCAATCGCCGGCTCGAGCTTGATGATGGTGCGGCGCCCATCGATGTGGTCGGGTATGCGCCGCAGAATGCCCGCGTCGCAAAGCTTCTGAACCAGGCGAAGTCCAGTGCTCATCGGGATGTGGACGGCCACGCAAAGCGAGGTGATCGACAGCTCCTTGCCCCGGCAATCATGGATGAAGAGGTCGACCAGCATTTCCCAGGCCGGATCACCGAACAGCTCGGGCGCGCCGATCAATTGCTGCCGCAACAGTCGGCGATGATTGAGGCTTTCGGCGTTGGCGAGCGCTACGCTCTTGCCACTCTCTGATCGGGACCGATCGGGCGAACGCAGCGGGAAGGTCGGCGAAGACCGCGGTTTCCCGGCAATCGCACCCCTGCTGATCATCTGATGAGCATGGGTGGCCGTGACGATGATGTGGTCGACCATCTCGATATCGAGCGATCGGCCAATCTTGTCGAGATGCCGCGTCACGAGAATATCTTCATCGCTCGGGTTCGGATCGCCGCTCGGATGATTGTGGACGAGGATGATGCCCGCAGCATTATGCTCCAGGGCGCGCCGGAAAATGGTTCTCGGATGGATCGAGAGCTGGCTCAGGCTCCCTCTCTGCAGCTGTTCGTCCGCGATCAGCCGGCAAGCCTTGTCGAGGAAGAGGATACGCAATGTCTCGTCTGCGAGCGATCCCATTGACGCGATGAGGTAGCGCCGAAGCTCGGCGCTAATCGGGACGATCGCGACTCCCCGAAGGTCGGCGGCCATGGATTCCAGCGCGGCCTCTCGGGCGCCGAGGATGACGACCGTAACTGGAGAGCCCGCACCGAGGACACGGTCCAGAGCCTCGGGGGACTGGGACCAAATTACTGCAATGCTCCGGAACTCGTCGAGAAGGGCTTGCGCCAGTCGCTCGCCGTTGGCGGGATCGACCAGCGTTATCAGCTTCGCCAGGATGGATCGCTGCCGTCCCGCTTCAGCCGCTGCCGATGCATCCAAGTCGCCGCGATGAGCAGAGGAGGAAGAAGCCATGATGATGCGACCTGCATCGTGAGATAGACCACGGGATTCATCGACACGTCGACGGCTCGGCTGACATGGGCGAGCAACGGGAGCGTGTGCAGGACCGCGGCAACTATCGGCCAGAATCGGTAGGCGGTCATCGCCAGAACGAAGGTCGCGCTCGCTCCGAAAAGATCGAGCGCGAAATAACCCACGTCCAGCGAATGATAGACGACAGTCCCGAACGCGACCAACAAGCGATCCCAGATGACGATCGTCACCGAGATTCCGACCATCCATCGCTCAGGGCCGCCGCCTCGCCACGCGGCATAGACGAGGGCAATCAGCAGAAAGGCGGCAAAGATGGCAATCCGCATGCCTGCCGTCTTTCATGCCGATTGCTCCCGGTCAATCGGCCTCACGCCGCCGACGAAAGAACCGTCGTTTCGGAGATCGCGCTGGCGGGGCATTCGCGAAGGTCGTATCCGGCCTTTTCCTTGCCGATCTCAACCAGCTCGCCGTGGGCGCGCAGGATGCTGCCGCTGACCTCGACCAGCGACATCTGGGCTTTTGCAAGCCGGATGATGGTGGCCTGGCCGGTTTTGGCAGGAATACCGATCTCTCGCCGCGCCGTGACGACGCTCGTCATCAGAGATGAAACGGCGATCAGGGCGTTGTCGATACTGGTTTCCGCGGTCGGCACCTCGCGCTGGAGCCGGGCCGTCATTGCTGTGAAAATCTGAGACATGACTTCTCCTCCCCCGAAGCCGCAAGCTTCAGGCAATTGAACCATTGCAACGAGGGATCAGCGCGAGAGCAACTGGTTGAGAGCTTGAGCGATACCCAGACCGCCAAGTATTACCCATACCGTCAGAGCAAGCCCGCCCAGATAAATCCAGACGCGCATTGCCGAACTATGATCGCGTCTCCACAGACCCCTGAACGGCAAGCGTTTGCTCGATGGCCTGCCCAACACTCCGGAACTCTCGTGCAAGTCCATCAGATTGGCCGGGCTTCCGTCCGGGAATTCGGATCGCATCAATACCGGGGGCCGGGGAACACCCATCGCGTCGTATGTCATCCGGTCGTATGTTTGTTTCAGGCGCCCGTAGATGAAGGCCGCCTCGTTCCGGTCGCCCGCGCCGAGCACATCACGGGCGGTCGTCAGCCGCTGATCGACCGTATGTTTGGAGATATCGAGCAGCCGCGCGATCTCCTTCGATGTCTTGTGTTCGATGAGCAGGTCCAGGCACGCGCGCTGCTTCCCGGTCAGGCGGTTCCAGCTATCTTCATCGTCAAATGGGTGCGACCCCGAATCATCCATTGTCCCAGTCTTGTCACAATGGCGCTGAGCGCAAGGTTCTTCGGGGTGAGTCGCGGTGAGATCGTTCCCCGCGGGCGCTGGCGGCTCGTCGATGCCGTGGGAGGCGCCGCTGCAATCGATCCTTGAAAGCATCGAGGGACCAGTCGCGAAAATCGTCGCGGTGATCATAATCATGGTGACCGGGCTGAGCCTCGCATTCGGCGACACGTCAGGCGGCTTCCGTCGTCTCGTCGAGATCATGTTCGGCCTGTGGATCGCCTTTGCCGCGTCAAGCTTCTTCCTGTCCTTATTCTCGTTCGGCGGCGGGGCGCTCGTCTGATGGACGCGCAAGGGGAGCGTGCCGGGCTTCTTTGTACCGGTTTAGGGGGACTGCATAAGTATCTTCGAGTGCCCCCAACTGGTCGCAAGCGGACATGATCGCCGTAACGGTGAGTAACCGTATATTTGAACCGCGAACCAGGTTGGCAGGTATCTGCAGCATATTGAGCCGAGGCTTTCGCGCTAAGCTTGGATCGTTATAGGAAGCCGAAGGCGGGGCTTGCGCCGATAGCAATGCAGGATGGTTAAGCCTGGCGGTGTCGCTCCAGATGACACGATGGAGCTACTACTTCCTCCCGTTTGCTACGGGGCGTGGCTGCTATGTGGTTGCTTCCCGCTACGGCGGGACGTGCTGATCGGCAATAAAACCACTGATAAACAATGGTGAGCCCTGCTGGGTTCGAACCAGCGACCTACTGATTAAAAGTCAGTTGCTCTACCGACTGAGCTAAGGGCCCATCGCTGCGCCGCCGAAGCGGGCTTGCGAAGTGAGCCGTCGCCCTAGTGCGCCGATGCGCCCCGGTCAACCGGCTTCGGACGCGAAAGTCGCGCGGCGAGTTGACGGACGGTTCGGCCATGCAGCGGGTGCTGCCATTCGGGGACGATCGCGCGGAGCGGGCCGAGGACAAAGGCCCGCTGTTCGATCGCCGGATGAGGAATCGTCAGCGCAGCGTCGGACCAGATGCCGCCCGACCAGAGCAGGATATCGAGGTCGAGCGTGCGCGCGCTCCAGCGCTGGCCGGTACGACGGCCAAAGCTCGCCTCGATCGCTTGCAACCGTTTGAGCATTTCGGGCGGGGTGAGCGGCGAGGCGACCAGCGCGACGGCGTTGGCATAACGGCGGCGCGACGGGCCGATCGGATCGCTGGCGATGATCGGGCTCGCGTCGACCGCTTCGATATCGTCGCTTTCCAGTGCGGCGAGCGCGGCGAGCAGCACCGCGCGCGGGTCGCCGTGGCGCGCATGGCGCCGGTTCGAACCGAGGCCGATGGCATAAAGCGGAAGCGGCATTGCGTTACTCATGGCCCCGCGCCTATCGCAGATGGGTGGAAATTGACAGCCCATTGCCCGGAACCGAGCCGCCGCACGACTGCACGCGATGCCCGCGGCTGGTGGCGTTTCGGCGCGAATGCCAGGCCGAATATCCCGATTGGTGGAACGCTCCCGTTAATGCGTTCGGCGATCCGGCCGCCTGGTTGGCCTTTGCTGGACTGGCGCCCGGCAAGCATGGCGCGAACCGGACAGGCCGGCCGTTCACCGGTGATTATGCGGGCGATCTCTTGTTCGCGACGCTTGCCGCGTTCGGCCTCAGCAAGGGACGCTATGAGGCTCGCATCGACGACGGGCTGATGCTCGACGGGGCGATTATCGTCAACAGCGTCAAATGCCTGCCGCCGCAGAACAAGCCGACGCCAGCCGAAATTGCTAACTGCCGGCCGTTCTTCGAAACGCAGCTGGCGGCATTGTCGAAAATCCGCGTCGTCATTGCGCTTGGTCGCATCGCGCACGATGCGATGCTAAGGGCGGCGGGCCTGCGCCTCGCGGCCAATCCTTTCGCGCATGGCGCTGTCCATATGCTGCCCGATGGACGCCATCTGGTCGATAGTTATCACTGCTCGCGTTACAACACGAACACCGGGCGGCTGACGGCGGAGATGTTCGCCGAAGTCTTCCGCACCGCGCTGGCGCTCAAGGATCAGACGAGCGGACCGAATTCCTCGACCAGTCCGCGGTAAAGGACGCGCTTGAACGGCACGATCAGTTTCTCGATCTCGCTCAGCTCGGCCCATTTCCACGCGCGAAATTCCTGGTGCTTCGTGTGGATGTCGACGTCGCTGTCTTCGCCCATGAAGCGCATCAGGAACCAGTGCTGGCGCTGGCCACGATATTTACCGCCCCACATCTTGCCGATCAGATGGTCGGGCAGGTCATAGAAATATTCCTCGCGGCTGCGCGCGATGATCTCGACCAGCCCGCCGTGCACGCCGGTTTCCTCGCCCAGTTCACGGATCGCGGCTTCCTCGGCGTCCTCGCCGTCGTCGATCCCACCTTGCGGCATCTGCCAGGCTTCGCTCGACGTCTCGAGCCGTTGACCGACGAAGATGCGGCCGTCGCGATTGGCGAGCATGACGCCCGCGCAGGGGCGATAGGGAAGGGAGCTATGATCGATCATGCCGCCCCGGTAGCTTCGGCGACGATCGCTTTCAATACAGTCAATGCCCCGCGAATATCTTCTTTTGCGCTGGGAATGCCCTGCGCCAGGTTGATATAACCGTGGATCGTGCCCGTCGCCTCCCGATAGGTGGTCGGCACGCCGGCCTCGATCAGCTTGGCGGCATAGGCGCGGCCCTGATCGCGTAACGGGTCGAGCCCTGCAGTGATCAGCAGCGTTGGCGGCAGGCCCTCGGCCGGGAAGTCGAGCGGCGATGCGCGATAGTCGGCAGGGTCGGCGGCATAATGATTGCCGAACCAGGTCATGCTGCCCGTGGTCAGCAGATGGCCTTCGCCGAAATCGCGATAGCTCTGCCAGTCATCGTGCGTCGTGACCGCGGGATAAATCGGGTGGATCGCGATCACCGGCTTCGAGGCTGGACGGTCGCGCAGCGCCAGCGCGGCTGCGATGGTCAGATTGCCGCCGGCGCTTTCGCCCGACAGAACAAGGCCCGTACAGGGGATATTGTCGGCAACCCAGCGCGTCGCGGCCTCGCAATCTTCGGGAGCCGCGGGGAAGGGATGTTCGGGCGCGAGGCGATAGTCGATCGCGATCACCGGCATGTCGAGCAGCCGGGCCGCCTCGGCGCAATAGGCGTCGTGCGTATCGAGATCGCCGATCACCCAGCCTCCGCCGTGATAGAAGACCATCACCGGGCCGGTTTCGCGGTCCGGACGATTGTCATAGATTCGAACCGCTATATCGCCCGCGGGGCCGGGGATGGTCCGATCCTCGACCTTTGCGATATCCCCGCGCGGCACATCTGCGAGCTGGCCCATCATGCGGAACATCTCGCGCGCGCCTTCGGGTGGCATCTCTTCCATCTTCGGGCCGTCCTGCGCATTCAGGAAGGCGAGGAAAGCCGCCACATCGGGGCGCGCATGTTGGGTGGTGCCGTCGGTCATCCAGTCTCTCCCTCGTCGCTATTATCGCCCCGCTATTCGCTATCGTCGGTGCAAATTCAATCGCAAATCGAAACCGACCTGTCCTTTGCCCTTTGCAGCGCACAATTTTTTCTGAATTGCGGCATCGCCCCCACAGGCCTAGGCCGTTGTCACAGGTTCGCAAGATTGAGGCAGAAGAGATAATGGCGACAGCGGTAGTGGACGAAGCCGACAAGCGGCAGTCCCCCCTTTCGGATGCGGTAGTGGTACGATTTGCCGGGGATAGCGGCGACGGGATGCAGCTGACCGGCGGTCAGTTTACCCTGTCGTCGGCGCTCGCGGGCAACGACTTCGCGACCTTCCCCGACTTCCCCGCCGAAATTCGCGCGCCCCAGGGCACGCTGTTCGGGGTGTCGGCGTTCCAGATCAATTTCGGTTCGTCGGCGATCGACACTGCGGGTGATGCGCCCGACGTGCTCGTGGCGATGAATCCCGCGGCGCTCAAGACCAATGTCCCCTCGCTCAAGCAGGGGGGGCTCATCATCGCCGACGAGGGCGAATTCAACGACCGCAATCTCGCCAAGGCGAAATATGAGGCGAATCCGCTCGACGATGGCAGCCTTGCGAAGTGGCAGTTGCTCAAGCTCAACATCAGTCAGTTGACGATGGACGCGGTGAAGCCGTTCGGCCTCGGCAACAAGGAAGCCTTGCGCTGCAAGAATATGTGGACGCTGGGGCTCGCGCTCTGGATGTTCGACCGCGACCGCCAGCCGCTGATCGACTGGCTGAACGCGAAGTTCGCGAAGGCGCCCGACCTCGCCGCCGCCAACGTCGCAGCGCTCAACGCGGGTCACGCCTATGGCGAGACCGCCGAGCTCGCGGGCCCGCTCAAACAGCATCATGTCGATCCGGCCCCGGTTGCGCCGGGCCTCTACCGCACGCTGACCGGCGCCGAGGGGATCGCGCTCGGTCTCGTCGCGGGGGCGCAGCTGGCGAAGCTACCGATGTTCTTCGGTGGCTATCCGATCACGCCCGCCTCGGCGATCCTGCACCATCTGTCGCGGCTCAAGGAATATGACGTCACGACGTTCCAGGCCGAGGACGAAATCGCCGCGATATGCTCGGCGATAGGCGCCAGTTACGCTGGCTCGCTCGGCGTCACAAGCTCGTCGGGCCCGGGTATCGCGTTGAAGGGCGAGGCGATGGGTCTTGCGATCATGACCGAGCTGCCGCTCGTCATCGTCAATTCGCAGCGTGGCGGCCCGTCGACAGGCCTGCCGACCAAGACCGAGCAGTCGGACCTCTATCAGGCGGTCTATGGCCGCAACGGCGATGCGCCGATGCCCGTCATCGCCGCACGCTCGCCCGGTGATGCGTTCGAGTGCGCGGTCGAGGCGGTGCGGATCGCGGTGCAATATATGACCCCGGTGATGCTGCTGACCGACGGCTATATCGCGAACGCCGCCGAGCCGTGGGCGGTCCCCGATCTCACGACCTACGAAGCGTTCCCGGTCGAATTCCTGACGGAAGTGCCCGAGGGCGGGTTCAAACCCTATGGCCGCGACGAAAATCTGAAACGTCCGTGGGTGAAGCCCGGTACGCCGGGCCTGCTCCACCGCATCGGCGGGATCGAGAAGGAACTCGACACCGGCCACATCAATTATGAGGCGTCGAACCATCAGGCGATGACCGACATCCGCAAAAACAAGATCGACGGCATCAAGGTTCCCGACCAGATCGTCGAACTCGGTGCCGATAGCGGCAAGCTCGCCGTCGTGGGATGGGGGTCGACCTTCGGCCCGATCCATCAGGCGGTGCGCCGCAAACGCGCCGAGGGCGCCGACGTCAGCCACGTCCATATCCGTCATATCTGGCCGCTGCCCGCCAATCTCGGTGAACTGCTCAAGAGCTTCGACAAGGTGATCGTGCCTGAAATGAACACGGGTCAGCTCAAAACAGTGTTGCGCGACCAATATCTGATCGACGCGAAGCCGGTGAACAAGGTGTCGGGCCAGCCCTTCACCATCGCCGAAATCGAAGCGGCTATCGAGGAGGCAATGAAATGAGACTCAGCGAGATGAACTCGTCTCAGAAGAAGCTCACCGTAGTGTATTTTCTCCTGATGACCGCTTTCCTCCTTCCCATCCTCTTTTTCTCGGTGCTCAAATGAACGAGATAACGACCATCGCGCGCGCGACGACGCTCAAGGATTGGGAAACCGATCAGGAAGTCCGCTGGTGCCCCGGCTGCGGTGACTATGCCATCCTCAAGGCCGTGCAGCGCACGATGCCTGAAATCGGCACCGCGCCCGAAAACACCGTGTTCATCAGCGGCATCGGCTGCTCGTCGCGCTTCCCTTATTATATGGAAACCTATGGCTTCCACACGATCCACGGCCGCGCGCCGGCGTTCGCTACGGGGCTGAAGCTCGCCAACCCGAACCTTGATGTGTGGATCGTCACCGGCGACGGCGATGGGCTGTCGATCGGCGGCAATCACACGATGCACCTGATCCGCCGCAACCTCGATTGCCAGATCATGTTGTTCAACAACGAGATCTATGGCCTTACAAAAGGACAATATTCTCCGACAAGCCGCGTTGGGACGACCAGCCCGTCGACCCCTTATGGCTCGGTCGACCGCCCGGCGCAGCCCGCCGCGTTTGCACTAGGTGCGGGATCGAGATTCGTGGCGCGCGGTTTCGACGTTTCGAAGAAGCTGCCCGAGGTGTTGAAAGCCGCCCATGCCCATAAAGGCGCGGCCTTTATCGAGATTTTCCAGAACTGTATCGTCTATAACAAAGACGTGTTCGAGGATTTCGCCGCGCCGAAGGGTGCCGAGGACCGCCAGCTCTGGCTCGAGAATGGCGAACCGATGGTCTATGCCAAGGGTACCAAGGGCATTGCGCTTGATGCCGAAGCGCTGCACCTCAAGACCGTCGATGTCGTCGACGGCGACTGGCAGGCCGCGGGCGTGATCGTCCATGACGTCACCAACCGCAGCGTTGCGCACATGCTCGTCGAAATGCGCTTCGGCGAATTCCCGATGGCGCTCGGCGTGCTCTATGACGATCCGCGTCCGACCTTCGAGGCCGATGTGTGGCGGCAGAACGCGGCTGCGCGCGAAGGCAAGGCCGCCGATCTCCAAAGCCTGCTCAAAAAGGGGCAGACCTGGACGGTGACCGAGGGCGGCCCCGATCTGTGAAAACAGGGCGGGCAGGGCTGACGCTTTGCTCCGCCTTGTTCCTTGCGACCGCAACCGAGCAGGCTGGCGCGCGATCGCTGCTGGTCCACAGGTCGGAGATTCCCGAGCCGATCGTGGTCGCTCCGTCGGCCGAAAGGCAAAGCGACAATCGGCCCGCCCTCATGTTCGTGGAATTTCGCCAGCCCGCGAAATTTATCGGCTTTCCAAAAATCTGTCCCGGCTCCTCGCCCGACGAAAATCCAGATGAGGTCATTTGCCTGGCGGAACTCTATCAAGGGCCGGCGATGCGGCTCCGCCACCTGTCGGGGCCGAAGACGCCGCGCAGCATGCGGCTGCGTACCACCGCACATTCGGCGCATGTTTATCTGCGCCCGGGCAATTTGCTCGTCGTTGCCGCGCGCCCGTTCGATGATCAGGGTACCAGAGGCATCTTCGCCCACTGGTGGACGATGGCTGACGAAAAGGGGCGTTTTTGCCTGCCCGAGAATGATCTCGCCGAGCTTGGGCTTGCGAAATATTGGGGGCGGGCCAAGCTGTGGGTCGAGGACGGCCCCTATGTGAAAGATCCGATCAGGCGCCGCTGCCTGAAGCCCTGACGCGAGGCCCATTGCCAAGGGCCGCGGCACACGCCACCAAGAGCCCATGGATAATCTCACGCACAGCCTTGCCGGCGCACTCCTCGGCCAGATGGGGCTCAAGAAGAAGACCGGCCTCGCGATGCCGACGCTGATCATCGCGGCGAACCTGCCCGATATCGACGCGACCTGCGCGATCTATGGAATCGAATCGCTGTCGATGCGGCGCGGGATCACCCATGGGCCGATCGCGCTGCTTTTGCTGCCGATCCTTCTATGGGCGCTGATGCTTGCCTTCGACCGATGGCAGGACCGGCGCGGCAAGCGCCCGGCGGGGCGTCTCCCGATCCACAAGGGCTGGCTGCTCGTGCTCGCCTATGTCGGATGTCTCAGCCATCCCGCGCTCGACTGGCTCAATAATTACGGCATCCGCCTGCTCGAACCATTCAGTCATCGCTGGTTTTATGGCGACAGCATCTTTATCATCGATCTGTGGATATGGATCGCGCTGGGGGCATCGATCTGGCTGTCGTTGCGCCGCGAACGGCAGACAGAACCGAATTGGCAACGGCCGGCATGGATCGGCTTCGCCGCGGTCTGCGCCTATATTTTCGTCAATGGTCTGATCACCGGCGCCGCCGAGCGTATGGCATCGAGCGCGCTCGATGCGAGCGGTCATCGCAACGCGCTCGTTGTGGCCAGCCCGCCGCCCCTACAATTCTGGAAACGCGACATCTTCTGGCGGACCGCCAGCCGCTATGGAACCGCGAGCTTCACTCCGGGGGTTGGCGGCAGTATCGACGTGACCGGAAAGCCGACCGGAATGGACGATCCGCGGCTTGCGACTTGGGTCAAGGCGGACCCAACTGCGCGTGCGTTCCTGTTCTGGTCGCGCATGCCGGTCGCGCAAAGCGAGGGCGATGCAATCCTGCTGCGCGACCAGCGGTTCATGCACCCGCTCGCGCAGGGCCGGTTTCAGGTTCGCGTGACCGCGCCTGATACCGCCAGCTATCCCGAATGACAGCACGCGCATGACGTCATGGCGGTGCGCTTCAACCGATTGTCAGGCGTGTGTGTTTGAGGCAGGAAGGCGGGGATGAACACGCATGTAAGCCCGCGCCGCGGTAGAGAATTGCTTCGCGCCGATCGTGCCTATCGCACGGGCGGCGGGATGGCGCGGCTGATCGGACTGGCCCCTGCCAGCCTGTTTCACCGGATGCTCGACCGGATCGATGCCGGGCTCGCTCACGGCACGATCGAAAGCCATCTGCCCGACGGCAGCGTGCGCCTGCTCGGGGGGCGGGGTAAGGGGCCGATCGCCGTCGTCCACCTCCACAGCTGGGCATCGCTCGCCCGGCTTGCGCTATCGGGTTCGGTGGGCTGGTATCGTGCGTGGGAAGCGGAGGAGTGGTCGTCAGCCGATCCCGTGCCGCTGTTTGACCTGTTCGCCCGTAACGGCGAAGCGCTGGGCAATGTCGCACGCGCGCACGGACCGTGGCGGTGGCTGAATAGGGCCATCCATGCCCTGCACCGCAACGATCGCCGCGGCGCGAGACGAAATATTCATGCCCATTATGATTTGGGCAATGATTTCTACAGCTTGTGGCTCGACCCAAACATGAATTATTCGAGCGCGCTATTCACCGACCCGGGTCAGTCGCTCGACGAAGCGCAGGCGGCGAAAATCGACGCGATCCTTGACCGGCTGGATTTGCGGTCGGGAAGCCGGCTTCTCGAAATCGGTTGCGGCTGGGGCGCGCTCGCCGAACGCGCGGTCGAGCGGCACGATGTGATTTATACCGGCATCACCTTGTCCCCGGCGCAAGCCGAAATCGCCGATGCCCGGTTGGCAACGGTCGATTTGTCGGATCGTTCGCGTATTGAAATCTGCGATTATCGCGATGCACAGGGGCCCTATGACGCGATCGCGAGCGTCGAGATGGTCGAGGCGGTGGGTGAGGCCTATTGGCCCACGTATCTCGACGCGATCGCGCGGCTGCTGCGCCCGGGGGGCAGGGCGGCGATCCAGTATATTCTGATCAATGATGCGCTGTTCGAACGCTATGCCGCGAGCAGCGATTTCATCCAGGCCTATATCTTTCCCGGCGGCTGCCTGATTTCCGAAAGCCGGTTCCGCGCTCTCGCCGAGGCCCGCGGGCTGACATGGCGCGGTGTCCGCCGGTTCGGCGGCGATTATGCGGAGACGCTGCGCCAGTGGCGTGAGCGTTTCGATGCAGCGGTCGCGGCTGACCAGTTGCCCATGGGGTTCGATGCGCGCTTTGTGCGGCTATGGCGCTATTATCTGCAATATTGTGAGGGTGGCTTTCGCGGCGGCGGGATCGACGTCGCGCAAGTCACGCTCGAAAAGACAGCCTGAAAACGGGAGAGGGAAGCATGCGAAGATTTTTGGCGGCGGTGCTGTTGTGCACCGCGGCGGCGGGGTGCAGCGCACCCGCACCGACCGAAACAACCGACAAACTGCCAAAGGATCTCAATGTGCTGTTCTGGACCCAGGATCAACGCGACGCCGCTTTCCGCACGATGGAAACGGTCCCCAAGGTTGTAGTCAATACGGTTGGGGCCGGCGGCCCGGTCTATCCGTTGCCGCAGGGCAAGCCGATCGAACTTGGCACCGATGTCGACGCCTATATGGCGAAGCAGCGCAACGCCGGGCTGATCATCGTTCAGGACGGCAAGATCCGGCTTGAGAAATATGCGCTCGGCTATGGCGCATCGGGACGCTGGACCAGTTTCTCGGTCGCCAAGAGCTTTACTTCGACGCTCGTAGGCGCTGCGGTGAAGGACGGCTATATCAAGAGCCTCGATGACAAGGTCACCGTCTATATCCCCGGTCTCAAGGGATCAGCCTATGACGATGTCTCGGTAAAGCAGCTGCTCACGATGACCTCGGGGGTCAAATGGAATGAGGATTACACCGATCCCAAGTCCGACGTGGCTTTGTTCAATATGCAGAAGCCCGTTGCAGGCGAAGACATAACGGTCAGCTATATGAAGACTTTGCCGCGCGAAGCGCCCGCGGGGTCGAAGTGGGTGTACAAGACGGGCGAGACCAATTTGATCGGCGTGCTGGTGTCGAGCGCGACGGGCAAGACGCTGTCGGCCTATCTATCCGAAAAGGTCTGGAAGCCGTTCGGCATGGAGCAGGACGCGGTGTGGATGCTCGGAGCGACGGGGCATGAAATCAGCGGCTGCTGCATGTCGGCGAGCCTCAAGGATTATGCGCGCTTTGGCCAGTTCGTGCTGAATGGCGGGATCGCAGGAGGCAAGAAAGTATTGCCCGACGACTGGCTTCCTGATGCGACGACGAAGCAGGCCGGAATCGACCTGCCGGGGCGTGGCTATGGCTATCAATGGTGGACGAACGACGACGGCAGCTTCGCCGCGCAGGGCATCTTCGGCCAGGGCATCTTTATCGACCCGAAGCGCAAGCTGATCATCGCATCGAATGGCAACTGGCCGACTGCAACCGACCCCGCAGGCGTCGGCGCGGCGCGCGAAGCGTTCTACAGGGGGGTGCAGGCGGCAGTGGACAAGGAAACGGGGCAATAATAAGCCCCGTTTCGGTCAGTCGGATACAATAGCGGTCGCGCGCTGGGCCAGCCATACCGCGGCAAGCGGGACGGCAACACCCAGTGCCATAATCCACCACGCGTCGGCGAGCGTGACGGCGCGATAAAGCGCCGCGCCGATCACCGCACCCGCGACGATCCAGCCTGCGCCCGTACCGGCTGAAATGCGCATGGCGAACCAGCCGCCGCCAAAGGTGCCGATGAACCAGCCCACGATCAGCGCAATCGTCGATCCGATCGGGATCAGCACTTCCCCGCTGTTCGGGTCGTAAACGTCGGGCGAAATCTCGCTGCCGGCATATTGGGCGAGCCAGATCAGCCCGAACGCGACGACGATGCCGATCACCGCGGCAATCGCCGATCGCAAAATATCCTTGGTCATTCCAGCGCCCTCGCAAACCCTCTTATGCAGGCTTATTAGCGCAGGAAAACAAAGATGGCGTTAAGCTTTTTCCATGACCTTCGGCAGTGCGTGGAACGCGGTGCTGTCGAATCCGTCAACCATCAGCTTGGCGACAAATTCACCTACGGCATCCGGATCCTTGATGCTCTGCGGATCTTCTCCGGGATAGGCGCGCGCGCGCATCTGCGTCCGGGTACCGCCGGGATCGAGAATCGCGGTGCGCACGGTCGAGATATTGCGCATTTCGGCGCCGTAGCTGGTGACGAGCGTTTCGAACGCCGCCTTTGATGCCGCATAGGCGCCCCAATAAGCGCGCGGTTCGCGAGCGACGCTGCTCGACAGCGCAACCAGTCGTCCGTTCGCGGCGCGGCGGAGCAGCGGATCGAAATTGGCGATCAGCGCCTGCTGCGCGATCAGGTTCAGCGTCAGCAGCTTGTTGAATTCCTTGCCGTCGATCGCGGCCACAGGGGTCAGCGTCCCGAGCATCGCGGCGTTGAGCACGAGCATATCGAGATGCTGCCAGCGTTCGGCAATCGCGCTCGCGAGCCGGGCAATGCTGTCGCCGTCGGTGAGGTCGAGCGGGGCGATCGTCGCGCTGCCGCCGGCTTCGTGAATGCGGTCTTCGAGTTCCTCGAGCCCGCCCGCGGTGCGCGCGGTGATTACGACATGCGCGCCGCGTGCGGCGAGCGACTCTGCTATCGCTTCGCCGATGCCACGGCTCGCCCCGGTGACGAGCGCAACCTGGCCCGCCAGCTCTTCAGTCTTGATAACCATTCTGTCAGACAACCCGTTCGGCAAGCAGCGAAAATTGATCTTCCAGCCCATGCTCGTCAAAATCGGTCAGCGTGGTCGGGTAATCGCCGGTAAAGCAGGCGTCGCAATATTGCGGCGCGTCGTCGCTGCGCTTCGCTTCGCCCAGCGCGCGATACAGGCCGTCGATCGAGATGAAGGACAGGCTGTCGGCGTTGATGAAATTCGCCATTTGGCCGACGCTCATCTGCGCCGCGAGCAATTTGGCGCGTTCTGGCGTGTCGACGCCATAGAAACAGCTGTGCTGCGTCGGCGGGCTCGCAATGCGCATATGCACCTCGGTCGCGCCGGCATCGCGCATCATCTGCACGATTTTCAAGCTGGTCGTGCCGCGCACGATCGAATCGTCGATCAGCACGATACGCTTCCCCGCGATCAGCGCGCGGTTGGCATTGTGCTTCAGCTTGACGCCGAGATGGCGGACTTTGTCGCCGGGCTGGATGAAGGTGCGCCCGACATAGTGCGAGCGGATGATGCCGAGCTCGAACGGGATGCCCGATTCCTGCGCATAGCCGATCGCTGCGGGGGTGCCCGAATCGGGGACGGGGATGACGAGGTCGGCATCGACTGGATTCTCGCGCGCCAGCTCGGCACCGATCGCCTTGCGCACCGAATAGACGCTGGTCCCGTCGACGATCGAATCGGGGCGCGAGAAATAAACATATTCAAAGATGCACGGGCGCGCCGATTGCGAGGCAAAGGGGCGATGCGAGGTCAGCTGGCCGTCGCGGATGATGACGAGTTCGCCGGGTTCGACCGAGCGGACGAATTCGGCGCCGACAACGTCGAGAGCGACCGTTTCGGACGCCAAGATATGCGCATCGCCAAGCTTGCCGATCACAAGCGGGCGAATGCCCAGCGGATCGCGGCACCCGATCATGCCTTCTGCCGTCAGGCAGATCAGCGAATAGGCGCCTTCGACCTGCTTCAGCGCGTCGATGAACCGGTCGAGCAGCGAGCGATAGCTTGACGTCGCGACGAGGTGGATGATCACCTCGGTGTCGCTGGTCGACTGAAAGATCGAGCCACGGCGGACGAGCACCTTCTTCAATGCCGTCGCGTTGGAAATATTGCCGTTGTGCGCGACCGCAAAGCCGCCGGTCGATAGATCGGCGAAAAGAGGCTGCACATTGCGCAGCGCGGTTTCGCCGGTCGTCGAATAACGGACATGGCCGACCGACGATCCGCCTTGCAACTGGCGCATGATATCGTCGCGGTCGAAATTGCCCGCGACATGGCCCATCGCGCGGTGGGTGTGGAATTCCTTGCCGTCGAACGCGGTGATGCCCGCGGCTTCCTGTCCACGGTGCTGCAGGGCATGCAGCCCCAGCGCGACGACCGCGGCGGCGCTGTCGGCGCCATGAATACCAAAGACGCCGCACTCCTCACGGAGTTTGTCGTCGTCGAAAGGGTGAGTGGTGAGCATGACGGTCCAGCAGCGAGGGCAGTGACTGGGGCGCATATAGGGAGGGACATTGCAAATGTCGCCCCCCCAAATTCACGATATTGTCACGACCCCCGCCAAGCTCTGCGTGACAGTGGCTTATATCCTGCTCTAAAGCGCGATTTATGGATGATCAGCGCGACACGACCGACCGATTTCTTCCGCGTTTCGACGCCGCCGGGCTGGTAACCGCGATCGTCACCGATGCAGACAGCCATATATTGCTGATGGTCGCGCATATGAACGCCGAGGCGATCGAACGGACCCGGGCAACGGGGCAGGCGCATTTCTGGTCGCGGTCGCGCGGCACGCTTTGGCGCAAGGGCGAGACGTCGGGCAACGGGCTGACCTTGATCGAGATGCGCGTCGATTGCGATCAGGACGCGCTGTTGCTGCGCGTAAAGCCCGCGGGTCCGGCATGCCACACAGGCCGCCGCTCGTGCTTTTATCGCCGCGTCGAGAGCGACGGCAGGCTGACCTTCCTCGACGACAATGCACAGGGCTAACGCCGCGCTGGCGCTCGTGTCGCTCCTCATCGCAGGGTGCGACCGGCCTGCGCCGGTTGAAAACGCAGAGGGAATCGACGCGAACAACCCGCTTGAGGTCGCCGCACGCCAACGCGGCGTCGTCCATCCCGATGCGGCAAGCCCGGTCGGGGTGTTCGAACGCAAGCATGATTTGGGCCGCGATGCGATGTGCGTCGTTTCCGATGGCGCGGGAAAATGGCGCTTTGCCGTCACTGCGGCCTTTGGTCCCAGCGTCTCCTGCACCGCCTCCGGAACGATGGCGCGCGAAGGCAATGGCTGGCGGATGCGCTTTGCCGGCGTCGACGGCTGCGCGGCGTTCGTCCACGAGGAAGACGACGAACTGAGACTGCCGGGAAGCCTGCCGCCGCAATGCGCGCGCCTCTGCCCTGATCGGGCTTCACTCTCGGGTTTGCGGCTGCCGCGCGCCAGCTGGTCGGCAAGCGATGCGGGGGACTTGCGGATTACCGATCGAAGCGGCAATATAGGGCGTCCTTGCGCGGGCTGAACTGCCCCGAAATGACCCGACCTGCCGGTCTTGACGTTCACGTCAACGGAAACTAGTTTCATCCGCATGACCGAACAATATGGCCACGCCCATATCGATACGCCCGACCATCTGGGGCGCGAACAATTCAGCATAACCGACTTGTCGACCGAGTTCGGGGTAACGGCTCGTGCGCTGCGTTTCTATGAGGATGAAGGGCTGATCAGCCCGTCGCGCAAGGGATTGTCGCGCATCTATTCGAAACGCGACCGTGCGCGGCTGGCGTGGATTCTCCGCGCCAAGCGCACGGGGTTCAGCCTTGCCGACATTCGCGAGATGATCGATCTTTACGACGTCGGCGATGGTCGCAAGACGCAGCGGCAGGTGACGATCGAGAAATGCGAACAGCGCATCGGCCTGCTGCAACGCCAGCGCGACGATATTGACAGCGCTGTAGATGAGCTGTCACGTTTCATCGACATGGTCAAAAAAGTCGACGCCGGCCAATAAGCCGGCCTGAGCCTCTCCCCAGGCAAGTTTGACATCGTTAGCTGCTTTTCAGAAGGATACCCCATGCCCGTCTATCGCGCTCCCGTGCAGGACACCCTCTTCCTCCTCAACGATGTGCTCGGGATCGAGCGCTATTCGAACCTGCCCGGTTTCGCGAACGCGACCCCCGACATGATCGAGGCGGTGCTCACCGAAGCGGGAAAATTCTGCGAAGAAGTGCTCTTCCCGATCAACCAGTCAGGCGACCTTGAAGGTTGCACACGCCACGACGACGGGTCGGTGACGACGCCCAAGGGCTTCAAGGAAGCGTATAAGGCGTATAGCGACGCCGGCTGGGGCCTGCTGACCGCGCCTGAGAAATTCGGCGGACAGGGCCTTCCGCATGTCATCGGTTTTCCGGTCGAGGAATATCGCAACGCCGCCAACCAGGCCTTTGCCATGTATCCGGGGCTGACGCAGGGCGCGACCGCAGCGATCCTCGTCAAGGGCTCGGACGAGCAGAAGGCGACCTACGTCCCCCGGATGATTTCGGGCGAATGGGGCGGCACGATGAACCTGACCGAACCGCACGCCGGCACCGACCTTGGTATGATCCGCACCCGTGCGGTCCCGAACGGCGACGGCAGCTATGCCGTCACCGGCACGAAGATATTCATCTCGTCGGGCGAGCACGACCTTACCGACAATATCATCCACCTCGTCCTCGCGAAGACCCCCGATGCGCCCGACAGCGTCAAGGGCATCTCGCTCTTCATCGTGCCGAAGTTCATTGTGAACGCGGACGGCTCGCTCGGCGACCGCAACACGCTGTCGTGCGGGTCGATCGAGCACAAGATGGGAATCCATGCAAACTCGACCTGCGTCATGAACTATGACGGCGCGACGGGCTGGATGGTCGGCGAGGAGAACAAGGGCCTCGCCGCGATGTTCGTGATGATGAACGCCGCGCGCCTCGGCGTCGGCATACAGGGCCTCGGCCAGGCCGATGTCGCGTATCAGAATGCGGTCCAATATGCGAAAGACCGCCGTCAGGGCCGCGCTCTCACCGGACCGCAGGACCCGCAGGAAAAGGCTGACCCGCTGTTCGTCCATCCCGACGTGCGCCGCATGCTGATGGACGGCAAGGCGACGGTCGAGGGGCTGCGTGCGCTGTGCACATGGGGCGCGCTGCAGGTCGATCTTGCGCATGTCGCCGAGAGCGAGGAAGAACGCCAGCGCGCCGATGATCTCGTCAGCCTGCTCACCCCCGTTATCAAGGGTTTTGGCACCGACAAGGGCTATGAAGTTGCGACCAACGCGCAACAGGTGTTCGGCGGTCACGGTTATATCGAAGAGCAGGGCATGAGCCAGTATGTCCGCGATGCCCGCATCACGATGATCTACGAAGGCGCGAACGGCGTGCAGGCGATGGACCTCGTCGGCCGCAAGCTCGCGCAGAATGGCGGGCGTGCGATCCAGGCCTTCTTTGCGATCATCGACGAGGAATGCGGCCGGGCCAAGGGCAATGAAGCGCTCGCCGACTTCGCTACGCGCCTCGAAAAGGCGAATGGCGAACTCAAGGCCGCGACGATGTGGTTCATGCAGAACGGCATGGCGAACCCGAACAACATCGGCGCCGGCGCGCATCATTATATGCACATCATGGGCATTGTTGCGTTGGGTTCGATGTGGCTGATGATGGCCGAGGCGGCGCAGAAGGCGCTCGCCCAAGGCCGCGGCAACAAGGATTTCCTTGAGGCCAAGCTCGTCACCGCGCGCTATTTTGGCGAACGCTTCCTGCCCGATGCCGGATCGCTCCGCCGCAAGATCGAGGCGGGCAGCGAGGCGATGATGGCGCTGACGCCCGAGCAGTTCGTCGCCGCCTGACCCGCGCCTTTGCAACCATCGCCGCCGCCATGCGTGTCGGCGGCGATGAGCAACCGCGACCTCCAACCGATTGTCGTCGAAGGACGCAATTGCTGGCGAATCGAACGCGCCGACAAGGCGCGGATGATCGTCGATGCCGCCGATTATTTTGCGCTGCTCGAACGGCTGATGGCGGATGCGAAGCAGCGTATCCTGCTGATCGGCTGGGACTTCGATCCGCGCATTGCATTGAAGCCCGACAAACATGGCAAGGGCGAATCGCTCGGCGATTATCTGTTGCGCCTCGCGCATGAAAAGCCCGATCGCGACATCGACATCTTGCGCTGGAATTTCGGCGGGCTGAAACAGTTCGCGATGCCGCGCATCCTGTCGATGATCGCACGCTGGAAACTGACACGCTCGATCAGCTTCCGCCTCGACAGCGCGCATCCTGTCGGATGCAGCCATCATCAAAAGGTCGCCGTGTTCGACGATCACCTTGCGATATGTGGCGGCATCGACGTCGGTTCGCGCCGTTGGGACACGCGCGACCACACAGACGGTGACCCGCACCGCACCGCGCCCGACGGCAAAGCCTATATGCCGTGGCACGATTCGACGATGATCCTCGCCGGGCCGGTCGGCAATGCGCTCGCCGACCTCGGCAACGAACGCTGGAAACGCGCCACCAAAAAGCCGCTGCGCGACCTCGAAGGCGAGGGCGAGAATTGGCCCGACGACCTCGAACCCGATTTCGAGGGTGTCGACGTCGCCATCTCGCGCACCCGCGCCGAATATGACGGCTCAGAGGAAATCCGCGAGATCGAGCAACTCTATCTCGACATGATCGCGGCGGCCGACCGCTTCGTCTATTTCGAGAATCAATATTTCACCTGCGGCAAGATTGCCGCCGCGATCGCCGAGCGGCTGAACGAGGATGATCCGCCCGAATTTGTCATGGTGATGCCGAAAACCGCCGATGGCTGGCTCGAGCAAATGGCAATGGACGCCGCGCGAGTGCAACTGGTGCGCGAGATCGCCAAGGCAAAGCATGGTAATCGGCTGAAGGTTTATTATCCCCGCACCAAGGGCGGAGAGCCAATCTATGTCCACGCCAAGACAGCAATCGTCGACGATCGCATGATCCGCGTCGGGTCGGCCAATATGAACAACCGCTCGATGGGGCTCGACAGCGAATGCGACGTGACGATCGACACCGCGCTCCCTGCGAACAAAGGCGCCGAGCCCGTGATCGCGCGCCTGCGCACGTCGCTGATCGCCGAACATCTCGACGTGTCGGAGGAAGAGGTCGCGGCAAGTTTCAAGCGCACCGGCTCTCTGATCGACACGATCGAGGCATTCCGCGGCAAGGGGCGCTCCCTCGAACTGCTTGATCTCGTGCCGCCGGGTCCGATGGACGAGTTCATCGCCGACAATGAAGTGCTCGATCCGACCAGTCCCGACGCCACGTTCGAAGGCTTCGCCGAGCGCGGCCTCAAGAAGAGCTGGCACCGCGGCCGCAACTGGATGAAGCACCACCGGCCATTTCGGCGCAAAACATCCTGATTGCCTTGTGCGCTTAGTCACTTGCGGTCGCGAGGCATGCTCATATGATGGCTGCAATGACCGACGCAGGACCACCGCCGATCACGCCGAAGCGGCTTTCCGCTTTCATCAGCCATCACAGCTCGCAGGTTGAGACCGCCCGGCGGTTGAAACGCTTGCTGGCTGCGCGCGGAATCGATAGCTGGCTCGCGCCTGACGATATCGCCGCAGGTACGGCGTTCGATCAGTCGATCGTCGACCAGATCGATCGCTCCGATGCCATCGTCCTGTTGTTTTGTCCGCAATCCGACCAGTCGCGCCATGTAAAGCGCGAACTGATGCTGGGCGAGGACAGCAACAAGATCATCCTGCCGGTGCGGCTCGAGGATGTGCGTGCGCAGGGGCTCGCCTACTGGCTCAAGGATTATCAGTGGATCGACTGGTTCGCAGGCGAGGAGCAGGCGGTCGAGCGGATCGTCGGCGCAATGACCCCGGGCGCCGCGCTCGCGGTGTCGCCCGGTACGACCGCGCGGCAAATGCCGATGGCGTTTGCGCCGCGTCCCAAGCGGCTATGGATGGTCATTGCTGCGGGCGTCGCGCTGACGGCCCTTATTGGCGGCGGCCTTTGGTGGCAAAACCGTGCCCCGGCGGCGGGCGATCCGGGCTCGGCGGTCGCCGACAATCCGATCGAGCCCGGTATCTGGACGAGCAAGCGCGAGGTCGTCGAAATTCTCTTCCCTGAAATGGCGCCCGAGTTCGTCGCGCAGTTCAAGGAAGTGCTGGAAACCGACCCCGATCCCGAAGACTGTATTGCACCAAAAGTCGCGGCAAAACCCGACGTTTTGCTGTTCGATCCCGACCATGAAGCGAAATGCACGATCGGTGCGTTCAAGATGAATGGTGGCCGGATCAGCGGCTACCTCAACTGCAAGCCTGCGGGGGACGATCCGAACGCCAATCTGCAGATCACCGTTCGCGGAACCTACACACGCACCAGCATGGAGTTCGACAATGTCGTCACCATGCAGTCGAGCCAAGGCATGGTCCGCTTCCGCAGCCACGAAACGCAGCGCTGGCTGCGCGGACCTGCCTGCAACTGATCAATCCGCGAGCGACAGGATGTGCTTCGCCTGTTTGAGGTGCGGCGCATCGACCATCTTGCCATCGACCTGCAACACCCCGACGCCGGGATTGGCGGCGAAGGCATCGACGATAGCTTGCGCACGCGACACGTCATCGGCGCTGGGGGTAAAGGCGGCGTTGATCGGTTCGACCTGTGACGGGTGGATCGCCATCATGCCGGTGAAGCCGTCGCGCCGCGCGCGGGCGGCATAGGCGGCGAGGCCCGTCTCGTCCCTGATCGCCGGAAACACTGTATCGATGGCGGCCACGCCTGCGGCGTGTGCGGCGAACAGGGTCATCGCGCGCGCGACTTCATAGGGCGAGGTATAGCTGCCGTCGTCATGCCGGCTTGTCGTCGCCCCGATGGCGGCGGGCAGATCTTCGGCGCCCCAGGTCAGCCCGAGCAGGCGATCTTTCGCTTCGCGATAGCTGCCGAGCGTGAAGATCGCCGCAGGCGTTTCGGTGGCGATTGGCAGGACCGGCGGCAGCGAGACATCGCGTGCGGATTCGCTGCGCAGGATCGTGTCGAGCTGCGCGATGCTCGGCGCGCCTTCGGCCTTTGGCAGCATGATGGCGTCGGGCCGCGCGGCAATGATCGCCGCGACATCGGCGGCGGTCAGATGGCCATCGAGGGGATTGACGCGGACCAGAGTAACAACCTCGCGCGTCCCCGCCAGATAATCGGCGATCGCGTGGCGCGCGGCATCCTTGTTCGCGAGCGACACCGAATCCTCCAGGTCGAGGATGATCGCATCGGCACCCGATGCGGCCGCCTTGGCGAACCGCTCGGGGCGGTCGCCCGGGACGAAGAGGAGGGAACGAAGTCGCATCAGCTGGCCTTCCGTTGAACGAGCGTAGAACGCTCGCACTGGCAGACAAGTTCATCGCGCTGGTTGATACAGCGATGAAGGAACGTCACGATCCCCGCGTTGGGCCGCGATTTTGATTCTTTCAGGCCTATCACTTCGCTTGTCGCGCGCAGCGTGTCGCCGATAAACACCGGTTTCGGCATTACCAGCTTGTCGTAGCCCAGGTTTGCGACGAGCGTCCCGAGCGTCGTGTCGCCGACCGACAGCCCGACCATCAGGCTGAAGGTGAAAGTGCCGTTGACGAGGATCTGGCCGAATTCCGACGCCTTCGCCGCCTCGATATCGAGGTGCAGCGGCTGCGGATTGTGCGTCATCACGGTAAAGAGCAGATTGTCGGTTTCGGTGACGGTGCGACGAATGTCGTGGGTCAGCGTATCGCCGACCTGCCATTCGTCGAAATATTTGCCGGCCATTATGCGTCTTCCTTTTCGATCCGCACGAGCAATGCCTCGACCTGAACTTGCGCGCCCGCGGTCGCGTTGAGTTCGGCGACGATGCCATCGAACGGCGCGGTCAGGCTGTGCTCCATCTTCATCGCTTCGAGCGTGAGCAGTTTCTGCCCCTTGGTCACCTTGTCGCCCGGGGCGACCTCGACCGCGATGACCTTGCCGGGCATCGGCGACAGGATCGCGCCATCGCCCGCCGCTGCGCCAGCGCTGCCTTCGGCGCGCCAGGGCGTCAACTGCCAGACCGAACCGCCCTCGGCAACGAGCATGGCAGGGGAAGGCTCTTCGGCGCCGGGGCCGTGCAGCTCGACCTCGACGCGTTTGCCGTCAAGCAGGAAGGGCGCCGTGCGTATGTCGGGCGCGTTGAGGCGAAAGCCGGACTGGAGCGCGCGCGGCACCATCGCCATCGCGGCATTGGTCAGCGCCTGTCCTGTCGGTACGGGTTCTGCGGTCATCGCATCGCCGTCGCGGCCGATCAGCCCGGTATCGACGGTGCCCGCCACAAAATCGGGATGATCGAGCGCATTGATAAGAAACGCCGAGTTGGTCTTCACCGGCCAGATCGCGCTGTCCTCCAGCATCTCCGACAGCAATTCGCGCGCTTCTTCGCGGTCCTCGCCCCACGCGATGACCTTCGCGATCATCGGGTCGTAAAAGGGCGACACTTCGGCGCCTTCATAGACGCCGGTATCGACGCGGCCGACATGCTCGGGAAGCTGGAAGAGTTCGAGCGTGCCGATCGAGGGCAGGAAGCCTTTGGCGGGATCCTCGGCATAGAGCCGCGCTTCCATCGCCCAGCCATTGATCGCCAGTTCGTCCTGCGCGAGCGGGATCGGTTCGCCCGAAGCGACGCGCAGCTGCCATTCGACCAGGTCGACGCCGGTAATCTCCTCGGTCACCGGATGCTCGACCTGCAGCCGCGTGTTCATTTCCATGAACCAGATCCGATCAGCGCGCAGGCCCTCCGACGCATCGGCGATGAATTCGATCGTCCCGGCACCGACATAGTCGACCGCTTTCGCGGCACGCACCGCAGCCGCACACAAATCGGCACGCGTCGCTTCGTCCATGCCGGGGGCGGGGGCTTCCTCGATCACCTTCTGGTGGCGGCGTTGCAGCGAACAGTCGCGTTCGAACAGATGGACGACATTGCCGTTGGTATCGCCGAACACCTGCACCTCGATGTGGCGCGGGGTGAGGATATATTTCTCGATCAGCACATGGTCGTTGCCGAACGACGCCGCCGCCTCGCGCTGACACGAAGCGAGCGCGTCGATGAAGTCGCCTGCTGCATCGACCTTGCGCATACCCTTGCCGCCGCCGCCGGCGACTGCCTTGATCAGCACCGGATAGCCGATCTCCGCTGCCCGTTCGGCGAGGAAGGCGGGATCCTGATTCTCGCCCATATAGCCGGGGGTCACGGGTACGCCGGCCTCGGCCATCAATTTCTTTGCAGCGTCCTTCAGCCCCATCGCAGTGATCGACGAAGGTTTCGGTCCAACCCAGACGAGCCCCGCATCGGCCACCGCCTGCGCGAACTCGGCATTTTCCGACAGGAAACCATAGCCCGGATGGATCGCCTCGGCGCCCGTCGCTTTTGCTGCGGCGATGATCTTCTCGCCGATCAGATAGGATTCGCGCGCTGGCGACGGCCCGATATGCACCGCCTCGTCGGCCTCGCGCACGTGCAGCGCTTTGGCGTCGGCGTCCGAATAGACGGCGACGGTTCTTATGCCCATCTCGCGCGCGGTGCGGATGATGCGGCAGGCGATTTCGCCGCGATTGGCGATGAGGAGCGAGTTGATCATGGATGGGGTTCCGGAAAGCCGTGACGGGTGTGAAGTGTTTCAAGCAACAGCTTGATCTCGTTCACGAAGCCGCCATCGGAAAAAACAAGGGCAGGGAGGTTCTGGTTCAGTTCGCCGATGGCATCGACCACGAGCGGGCGTGGACGCGGCCAGGGAACGCGGATCACCTCGAGGTTGGCCGTGCGATCGGGGAACATCGCGAGCAGGCCTTCGATCAGGATGCAATCGCGGCAATAGAAGGTCGAACCCGGAAAGGCCGGGTCGTCGAACTCGCGATCGAGAATGAACAGGCGGTCGGGCGCGTCGCGCATCGCCGTCACATCCTGAACACGCCGAAGCCGCGGTCCTCGACCGGGGCGTTCAGCGTTGCGGCAAAGGCCAGCCCGAGCACGTCGCGCGTCTGCGCGGGGTCGATGATGCCATCGTCCCACAGGCGCGCGGTCGCGTGATAGGGATTGCCTTCGTCTTCGTACTTCTGGCGGATCGGCGCCTTGAAGGCTTCGGCTTCTTCGGGCGTCCATTTGTCGGCGTCGCGGTGGACCGTCGCCAACACCGACGCGGCCTGCTCGCCGCCCATCACGCTGATCCGGCTGTTGGGCCAGCTGAACAGGAAGCGCGGCGAATAGGCGCGTCCGCACATGCCGTAATTGCCCGCGCCGAAGCTGCCGCCGATCAACACGGTAATCTTGGGCACCGTCGCCGTCGCGACCGCGGTCACCAGTTTTGCGCCATGCTTCGCTATGCCTTCGGCCTCATATTTGCCGCCGACCATGAAGCCCGAGATATTTTGAAGGAACAGCAAGGGAATGCGCCGTTGCTGCGCGAGCTCGATGAAATGCGCGCCCTTGACCGCGCTCTCGCTGAACAGCACGCCATTGTTCGCAAGGATC
This sequence comes from Sphingopyxis sp., assembly GCA_051861185.1. Classification (GTDB taxonomy): domain Bacteria; phylum Pseudomonadota; class Alphaproteobacteria; order Sphingomonadales; family Sphingomonadaceae; genus Sphingopyxis. Next base: position 311,135 of record JBIMKQ010000001.1, on the reverse strand, counting down.
GCGACCGGAATGCCCCATATGTGCGCGAAGCCGCAGACGAGCGTGCTGCCGTAATTCGCCTTGAACTCGTGAAACTCGCTGGCGTCGACGAGGCGTGCGATAACTTCGTGCACGTCATAGGGCGCGCGGACGTCGTCGGGGACGACACCGTAAAGTTCTTCGCCGTCATATTTGGGCGGGCGCGGGGCCTTCAGCGGAACCTCGAAACCCTTGTTCTCGCCAAGGTGGCTGACGATGTCGCGGACAATCGTCAGTGCATGTTCGTCATTTTCGGCGAGATGGTCGACGACGCCCGATTTCTTCGCGTGAAGGTTGCCGCCGCCCAGATCCTCGGCGCTGATTTCCTCGCCCGTCGCCGCCTTAACCAGCGGCGGGCCGGCGAGGAAGATCGTGCCCTGATTGCGCACGATCACCGTCTCGTCCGACATGGCGGGAACATAAGCGCCGCCCGCTGTGCAGCTTCCCATCACGCAAGCGATCTGCGGAATGCGCTTTGCTGACATATTGGCTTGATTGAAGAAGATGCGCCCGAAATGGTCGCGGTCGGGAAACACTTCGTCCTGATGCGGCAAATTCGCGCCGCCGCTGTCGACGAGGTAAATGCAGGGCAGGCGGTTCGCCTCGGCAATCTCCTGCGCGCGAAGATGCTTCTTCACGGTCATCGGGTAATAGGTGCCGCCCTTCACCGTCGCATCGTTGCACACGATCATGCACTGACGCCCCGATACGCGCCCGATACCGCAGATCAGCCCCGCGCCCGGTATCTCGCCGTCATACAGGTCGTTCGCAGCGAGCTGGCCTATCTCGAGGAAGGGCGAGCCGGGATCGAGCAGCCGCTCGACGCGCTCGCGCGGCAGCAATTTGCCGCGGCTCGTGTGGCGGTCGCGCGACTTCTCGTTGCCGCCGAGCGCCGCTTCGGCAACCTGCGCGCGCAGCGCGTCGGCCAGTGCGCGATTGTGCGCCGTGCGGGTGCGATATTCGTCGCTGTCCACGTTGATGCTGGTGCCAAGAACCGGTGCGCTCACTGTATCATCTCTCCTGGAAGTCGGTTCGGAACTAACCCGTCGCTCGTCGATTGAAAAGCGCAGCAGGCCGAAAATGGTTGGTATTGAAACCGGATTTTCGCACGCGTCGGTCGCCTGCCTATCCGTGACAAAATAAGGTCATTCTTATGAAAAAAGCTGTCTTTGCCGTTCTTCTGTCCACCGCGGCGGTTCTCGCTGGTCCTGTCGCCTGTACCAGCGGCAAAGAGGAAGGCAGCGCATCCTACACCGTCGGAACCGACATCGGGATCAGCAAGGCCGCGATGGACACAGCCGCCAAGCCCGGGGACGACTTCTACGCCTATGCCAACGGCAATTGGGACAAGACGACCGAAATTCCCGCGGACCGTTCGTCGGTCGGGGGCTTTTACGTCGCGCAGATGGAAACCGAAAAGCGGAACCGCGAATTGATCGATGCAATCGTCAAGGGCAACGCCGCAGCTGACACCAACGATGGTCGCATCGCTGCTTTTTACAAAGCCTATACCGACACGAACGCGATCGATGCTGCGGGCCTGAAGCCGGTCGCCGCCGACCTCGCGCGCTTTGCTGCGATCAACGACAAGGCCGCGCTGTCGAAGGTGCTCGGCGAGCAGCTGCGCGCGGACGTCGATCCGCTCAACGCCACCAATTTCCAGACCGAGAATTTGTTCGGGGTGTTCGTGACGCAGGGCCTCGCGACCCCGGGCGACGTCATCCCCTATCTGCTGCAGGGTGGGCTCGGGATGCCCGAGCGCGAATATTATCTGTCGGCCGATCCCAAGATGGCGACGATCCGCACCGCCTATCAGGCCTATATCGCGAAGCTGTTGACCGCCGCCGGTCAGCCCGACGCCGCCGCGAAAGCGAAGCGCATCTACGATCTCGAGGTCAAGATCGCCAAGGCCCACGCGACCCGCGAACAGAGCGAGGACTTCACCAGGTCCGCCGACGTCTGGGCCAAGGCCGATTTCGCCAAAAAGGCACCCGGCATCGACTGGCCTGCATTCATGAGCGCCGCCAAGCTTGACGGTGCGGCGAAGTTTGGCGCTTACCACGCTGGCGCGATTACCGGCCTGTCGGCGCTCGTCGCGTCCGAGCCGCTTGACGCTTGGAAGGACTGGCTGGCGTTCCATCAGATCAACAGTCACGCCGACGTGCTGCCGACCACAATCGACGGCGCGCATTTCGCTTTCTACGGCACGACGATGGCGGGCACGCCGCAGCAGCGCAGCCGGGACAAGCGCGCGCTCGACGCGCTCGACATCTATCTCGGCGATGCGGTGGGCAAGGCCTATGCCGACAAATATTTCCCGGCTTCGGCCAAAGCCGAAGTCGGCGACATGGCAAAGAATATCAAGGCGGCCTTTGCGACCCGCGTGAACACGATCGACTGGATGGCGCCCGAAACCAAGAAGGAAGCGATCAAGAAGGTCGAAACGATCGCGGTCGGCGTCGGCTATCCCGACACATGGCGCGACTATGGCAGCTACACCGTCGGCACCGATGCCTATGCGAACGAAGTTGCCGGACAGAAAGCCGAATATGCGCACCAGCTCGCCAAGATCGGCAAGCCGATGGACAAGGGCGAATGGTGGATGGTCCCGCAAACGGTCAACGCCGTGAACCTGCCGGTGCAGAATGCGCTGAACTTCCCCGCCGCGATCCTTCAGCCGCCGTTCTTCAACGCCAAGGCCGACCCGGCGTTCAACTATGGCGCGATCGGTGCGGTCATCGGCCACGAGATCAGCCACAGCTTCGACAACAATGGCGCCGCGTTCGATTCTACCGGCGCGCTGCGCAACTGGTGGACACCGGCGGACCTTGCTAAGTTCAACGCCTCGGGCGCGGCACTCGCGGCGCAGTACGACACCTACAAGCCGTTCCCCGACCTTGCGGTCAACGGCAAGCTGACGCTGGGCGAGAATATCGCCGATGTGGCCGGACTGCAGGCGGCTTACGACGCCTATCGCGCGTCGCTGGGCGGCAAGGAAGCCCCGGTGATCGACGGCTTCACCGGCGACCAGCGCTTCTTCATCGCCTATGCGCAGACATGGGCGACCAAGATGCGCGCCGAGGCGCTCCGCGCGCGCGTCGCGACCGATGGCCACGCGCCGGGGATGTACCGCGCGCTGACGGTGCGGAACCTCGACGCCTGGTACAAGGCGTTCAACGTGCAGCCGACAGACAAGCTGTATCTCGCCCCCGACAAGCGCGTGCGCGTCTGGGGATGATGTGATGGAAGGGCGGGGCATCAACCGGCCTCGCCCTTGCCGGGCTGTTCGCCGGGCTTCTCCTTCAGGATCAGGTAGCGATAGACGCCGATCGCGTTGATGATCAGCAAGGCGATATTCTGCCACCCGATGCCTTCGCTATCGGGTTGCAGGAAGCCCCATCCGATCAGCGCGGCGCTGCTCGTCACAAACACGACAAACGCCCAGCCGGTCCAGCGCCGGCCGAGGTTCAGCGACACGACGAGCGCGGCGAGCGTCGCGGCCCCCGCGCCATAATATTGCAGGATGGTGAGCAGCGTGTCGCTCACTGTCCGGTCGCCCCGAAAACGAATTCGAGTTTCAGCCCGTCGGGATCGGCAAAGAAGACGGCATAATAGGTCGGGCCATAGCGCGGATAATCGGCGGGCGCGTCGAAGATCGTCGCGCCGGTCCGGATCAAAAGCTCGTGGAGGCGATCGACATCCTCGCGGCTCTCGGCGGTCCATGCGAGATGATGCAACCCGGGCGAAGTGCGGTCGTGGGTGCGCTCCGCCCCCGCGCCGCGTGCTTCGACGATACCGATCGAATGAAAGGGCTCGCCCGCCCGGTCCCAGTCGCTGCCATGGTCATAATCGGCCGAGCGCCGATAACCTAGAAAACCGAGCACGGCGTCATAGAAGAGGCGCGACCGTTCCTTGTCGGTGACCGTCAGGTCGATATGATGGACCAGTCCGCGCATTCTCAGGTCAACGCGCCGATCAGTGCGAAGATGCCCGACGCGGTCAGGAACGGCCATCCGATGTGGCGCCCGCGCGTGTAGATTGCATCGAACAGCCCGGTCGCCGTCCAGGCCGTTCCGATCAACAGGACAAGGTCCCGCGGCGTGCCCGGCCAGACCACCGATGCTGCTGACACAAGCATCAGAAGGGACAGCGCATGCCACGCCAGGCGAAATATCTTGCGCGCCAGATCGACTCCCATGACGCCCTGATCGAGCGTCATCAGCGGGCCGATCAAGCGCCGTTCACCCAATAGGCCATGAACGATGGCCGTCGCCGCCATGAAGGCGGCCGACAGCCAGAGCCAGATCACGCGCCGGCGCCGATCAGCTCGCGGCCGATCAGCATGCGGCGGATTTCGTTCGTCCCCGCACCGATGTCGAGCAGCTTGGCATCGCGCCAGTAACGCTCGACCGGCCAGTCCTTGGTGTAGCCCGCGCCGCCCAATGCCTGGATCGCTTCGCCCGCGACCTTCACCGCATTCTCGCTCGCGAGCAGAATGCACCCCGCGGCGTCGAAGCGCGTCGTCTGCCCCGCATCGCAAGCTTTGGCGACGTTATAGACATAAGAGCGCGCCGACTGAAGCATTACATACATGTCGGCGACCTTGGCCTGCATCAGCTGGAACGACCCGATCGGTTTGCCGAACTGCTTGCGATCGCGGACATAGGGAATAACCGTGTCGAGGCACGCTTGCATGATGCCGAGCTGAAGCCCCGCGAGCACGACGCGCTCATAATCGAGTCCCGACATCAGCACGCCCACGCCGCCATTTTCGGGACCCATGACTTGCTCTTCAGAAACCTCGCAGTCGGTGAACACCAGCTCCGCCGTCGGCGAGCCGCGCATACCGACCTTGTCGATCTTTTGCCCGATGCTGAACCCTGGCATGTCTTTTTCGATCAGGAAGGCGGTGATGCCACGCGATCCGGCTTCGGGACTCGTCTTCGCATAAACGACCAGCGTGTCGGCGTGCGTCGCGTTGGTGATCCAGAATTTGGTGCCGTTGAGCAGGTAGCCGCTGCCCTTGCGCTCGGCCTTCAGCTTCATCGACACGACGTCGCTGCCGGCACCGGCTTCGGACATCGCGAGGCTGCCGACATGCTCGCCGCTGATCAGCTTCGGCAGATATTTCGCCTTCTGTTCGGCATTGCCCCAACGACGGATCTGGTTGACGCAGAGGTTCGAGTGCGCGCCGTAGGAAAGGCCGATCGCGCCCGATGCGCGCGAGACTTCCTCGACGGCGATGACATGCTCGAGATAGCCGAGCCCGAGTCCGCCAAACTCTTCCTCGACGGTGATGCCGTGCAACCCGAGGTCACCCATCTGCGTCCATAGTTCGTCGCGCGGAAACCAGTCTTCGACGTCGGCCTTCGCGGCAAGCGGGGCGATCTGCTCGTCCGCAAAACGGGCGGTCGTGTCGCGGATCATGTCGGCGGTTTCGCCGAGCGCGAAATCGAAATCGGGGGTGGCGCGCATGGGTTACCTATCGATCAAAGGGGCAGGACAAGCCGCGATAGTGCATCAAATTTCCGGCATATGGAAATTGAAACGAAGCGATATTTAGCATAAACAAAACTTATGATTAAGCGCACACATATTCGCCAATTCCTTGCCGTCGTCGACGCCGGCAGCTTTACACAGGCGGCGCTGCGTATTCGCGTCACCCAGCCGGCGCTTTCGACCGGCATAGCCGAACTCGAAAAACTGGTCGGCACGCCGCTCTTTATCCGCAATCGTAGGCAGATTAGGCTGACCGAAGCGGGCGGGCGCTTCCTGCCTATTGCGCGTGATCTTGAGCGCGGCTTTCGCGCCGCCGACGGCTTTGGCCGCGAGGGCGACGTGCAAGAAACCGAGCTTAAACTTGGCATTATCCGCTCGGCCCCTGCTGAACTGCTGCAAGCGATCGCCGCCGCGCTGCGCCCGAGCTTTGCCATCGAACTCATCGAAAACACCGACTCCGAACTGCGCGCCGCGCTCGGCAGCGGTCGCATCAACATGGCGCTCGTCCCGCTCCGGTCGGGCGAGCGCGGGACTCATGTGATGCCCCTTTATGAAGAGCCGCTCGCGATGTTCATCGCCTCCGATCATCCCCTCGCCGGACGCATCGAAGTCGGCCCTGAGGAACTTGCTGCTGAAACGATGATCGCGCGCCGATCGTGCGAGTTCCTTGACGCAACAAGCCGCTTCTTCACCCGCCATGGCGTCCGCCCGCGTTTCGCGCTGCGCAGCGAAAGTGACGAGCGCTGCCTGCGCATGGTTGCGGCGGGGATCGGCATCACCACGGCGCCCGTCTCGCTGGCGATCGAAGGTATCGTTCCGCTGAAGGTCGCAGGCTATGATTTTCGACGCGAGCTTGGCCTGATTACCGACCCGGCGTGGAAATGCTTGCCCGAGGTCGAACCGCGCCTGGCCCATGCGCTCGCAACGATCGGTGCGATCGCGGCCGACTGGCGGCAGATGAAGGTCGACGCCGCTGCATGACCCGGCGCCTCACAAGTCTGGCTTGCAACGCCAAAAGCCCATACAGCTTGATCGCCCCAAACAGGGGAGGCAAGGGCGGGGCATGACCGATACGCTGACCCATCTCGACCGGCTCGAGGCCGAGAGCATCCATATCATGCGCGAAGTGATGGCCGACGCCGCCAAGCCCGTGATGCTCTACAGCGTGGGTAAGGACAGCGCCGTGATGCTCCATCTCGCGCGCAAGGCCTTCTATCCCTCGCCACCGCCGTTCCCGCTGCTCCATGTCGATACGACTTGGAAATTCCAGGCGATGTACGAGCTGCGCGACCGCATGGCGCGCGAGAGCGGCATGGAATTGCTCGTCTATCAGAACCCCGAAGCGAAAGAGCGCGGGATCAATCCGTTCGATCACGGCCCCTTGCACACCGACATGTGGAAGACCGAGGGGTTGAAGCAGGCGCTCGACCTCTACGGTTTCGACGTCGCATTTGGCGGCGCGCGCCGCGATGAAGAGAAAAGCCGCGCCAAGGAGCGCATCTTTTCCTTCCGCACCGCAACGCACGGATGGGACCCAAAAAAGCAGCGCCCGGAACTCTGGAACCTCTACAATGCCCGCAAGGCAAAGGGCGAGAGCAACCGCGTCTTCCCGATCTCGAACTGGACCGAGCTCGATATCTGGCAATATATTGCGCGCGAGAATATCCCGATCGTCCCGCTCTATTTCGCGGCGCCCCGCCCGACGGTGGAACGCGACGGCCTTCTGCTGATGGTCGACGACGATCGCTTTCCGCTGCTCCCCGGCGAGGTGCCCGTCGAGCGTTCGGTGCGTTTCCGCACCCTCGGCTGCTACCCGCTCACCGGTGCGGTCGAGAGTGAGGCCAGGACGCTCTCCGAAGTCATTCAGGAAATGCTCCTCACAACGACCAGCGAACGGCAGGGCCGCATCATCGACAAGGATGGCGGCGACGCATCGATGGAGAAGAAAAAGCAGGAGGGGTATTTCTGATGACCGACCCTGTTTACGTTACCGACGCGCTCATAGCCGAGGACATCGACGCCTATCTCGCGCAGCATCAGCAGAAATCTTTGCTGCGTTTCATCACCTGCGGGTCAGTCGACGACGGCAAGTCAACGCTGATCGGACGTCTGCTCTATGACTCGAAGATGATCTTCGAGGACCAGCTCGCGGCGCTCGAAGCCGACAGCAAGCGCGTCGGGACACAGGGGCAGGAGATCGACTTTGCCCTGCTCGTCGACGGCCTCGCCGCCGAGCGCGAGCAGGGGATTACGATCGACGTCGCGTACCGCTTTTTCACGACAGAAAAGCGTAAATTCATTGTCGCCGACACCCCGGGGCATGAGCAATATACGCGCAACATGGTCACGGGCGCATCGACCGCCGACCTTGCCGTGATCCTGATCGATGCGCGCAAGGGCGTGCTCACCCAGACGCGCCGCCACAGCTTTCTCGCGCATCTGATCGGCATCAAACATATCGTGCTCGCGGTGAACAAGATGGATCTCGTCGGTTACGACAAGACCGTATTCGAACGCATTCTGTTGAGCTACCGCGCGTTCGCGAGCGAGATCGGGATCACCAATTTTACCGCGATCCCGATATCGGGATTCAAAGGTGACAACATTACCGCGCTTTCCGACAACACCCCATGGTTCAAAGGGCCGGCGCTGATCGAGCATCTCGAAAATGTCGAGATCGCTGCCGCCGCCGACGAGGCAAAAGCGTTCCGCCTGCCGGTCCAATGGGTCAACCGCCCGAATCTCGATTTCCGGGGTTTCTCGGGCCAGATCGCGGGCGGAACTGTCAAGCCCGGCGACGCCGTCCGCATCCTGCCCAGCGGTAAAACGACGACAATCGATCGCATCGTCACCCTCGATGGCGACCTCGAAGAGGCGGTCGCGGGCCAGTCGGTCACGCTGACGCTTGCCGACGAAGTCGACTGTTCGCGCGGCGATGTGATCGCTGCCGCCGACGCCCCGCCAGAGGCCGCCGACCAGTTCGAGGCGACTTTGGTGTGGATGGCCGACGAGGCGATGATCGCGGGCCGCGCCTATTGGCTCAAGCTCGCGACACAGAGCGTCTCGGCCACGATCCAGCAGCCGAAATACGAAATCAACGTCAACACGCTCGATCATCTTGCGGCGAAGACACTCGAACTCAACGGAATCGGCGTTGTTGAACTCAGCACCGACAAGCCGATCGTGTTCGAAGCCTATGGCGACAACCGCACGCTCGGCGGCTTCATCCTGATCGACAAGCTGACCAATGCGACCGTCGCTGCGGGCATGCTGCACTTCAGCCTTCGCCGCGCGCAGAATGTCCATTGGCAGGCAACCGACGTCAGCCGCGAGGCGCGCGCGGACCTCAAGAACCAGAAGCCCGCTTTGCTTTGGTTCACCGGCCTGTCGGGGTCGGGCAAGTCGACGATCGCCAATCTCGTCGAAAAACGGCTGCACCGGATGAACCGGCACAGTTTCCTGCTCGACGGCGACAATGTCCGTCACGGGCTCAACCGCGACCTCGGCTTCACCGAGGCCGACCGGATCGAGAATATCCGCCGCGTCGGTGAAGTGGCAAAGCTGATGACCGACGCCGGGTTGATCGTCATCACCGCCTTCATCTCGCCGTTTCGCGTCGAGCGCGACATGGTGCGTTCGATGCTGCCCGAAGGCGAATTCATCGAAGTCTTCATCGATACACCGCTTGCGGAGGCTGAGCGCCGCGACGTCAAGGGGCTCTACAAAAAGGCGCGCGCGGGCCAGCTCAAGAATTTCACCGGCATCGACAGCCCCTATGAGGCGCCCGAGGTCCCCGAAATTCGTATCGACACGACCGCAATGACGCCCGAAGAAGCGGCGGACCTCATCATCGATCGCCTGCTGGGATAATATGGCTGAGAGTGACGCTCAACTCGCCGAAAGGCTCGCGAACGCCGCGGGCGTTATCCTGCTCGACCTGCGCGGGCGGAATGGTCTTGAAGGCAGGGCGCTGGGGCAGGCGGGCGACGAGGCGGCCAATGCGTTGCTATGCCGTGAAATCCGTGCCGCGCGGCCCGATGATGCGCTGTTGTCCGAAGAGGAAAAGGATAATCGCGCGCGTTGCGGGCAGAGCCGCGTGTGGATCGTCGATCCGCTCGATGGCACTCGCGAATATGGCGAGGGCAGGGACGATTGGGCCGTCCATGTCGCACTGGCGATCGACGGCATCGCGACGGTCGGCGCGGTCGCGCTACCGGGGCGCGGCGTCACGCTGACCTCCGCTTCGCCCCTGGCGCTGCAGCCTGCAAACCAGCCGCTTCGGATGCTCGTCAGCCGCACCCGGCCCGCGGCTGAAGCCGTATATGTCGCCGAACAAATAGGGGCGGAATTGCTCCCGATGGGCTCGGCGGGCGCGAAAGCCATGGCGGTAGTGCGCGGCGAGGCCGATATCTATCTCCACACCGGAGGCCAGTATGAGTGGGACAATTGTGCCCCCGTCGCGGTGGCGCAGGCGGCGGGCCTCCATGTAAGCCGCGTCGATGGATCACCGATCCGGTACAATAATCCCGATACCTACCTTCCCGATTTGCTGATCTGCCGGAAGGAACTGGCCGAAGAGGTGCTTCGGTTCGCCGCACAATATTCGCCTGCCTGACCGACAGGCCATTGCCAGCGGCTCACCCGCGCCTTAATCCGTTGCATCAAGAAACCCAAAAGCGACGGGAGACGCGCGATGACCGATTTGCCTGAAACCAATCTCACCATGCTGACGCTTGTGAAGCCCGAAGGGCAGCTCGAAGTGTCGCTCGAACGCCGCCCGATGCCGACGCCGAAACCGCACGAAGTGCTGGTGAAAGTGCTCGCGGCGCCGATCAATCCGTCCGACCTTGGTCTGTTGTTCGGTGGCGCCGACATGTCGACCGCGCGCGCTTCGACCAGGGATGGCCTGCCGCTGATCACCGCCGACGTTCCGCCCGCCGGGATGCGCGCGATGGGCGGCCGTATCGGCGACGCCCTCGCGATCGGCAACGAAGGCTGTGGCATTGTTGTTGCGGCGGGCGATTCGCCCGAAGCGCAGGCGCTGCTCGGCAAGACTGTCGCGTTGCTCGGCGGCGAAATGTACGCCGAATATCGCTGCCTGCCCGTCCAGATGGTGATGGCTCTTCCCGACGGCACCGATCCCGCCGACGGCGCATCCTGTTTCGTCAACCCGCTCACCAGCCTCGCCTTCACCGAAGTGATGAAGGCCGAGGGGCATAGCGCGATCGTCCACACCGCCGCCGCCTCAAACCTCGGCCAGATGCTCGTCAAGATTTGCGCGAAGGACGGCATTCCGCTCGTCAATATCGTGCGCAGCGATGCGCAGGTCGAAATCCTGAAGGACATCGGCGCGAAATATATCGTCAACAGCAGCGCGGACGATTTCATGGAGCGGCTAGTCGAAGCGATTGTCGAGACCGGCGCGACGCTGGGCTTTGACGCGACGGGTGGCGGCAAGCTGGCGGGGCAGATGCTCACCGCGATGGAAGCCGCCGCGGTCAAGCGGATGACGACCTACAGCCGCTATGGTTCGGACACGTTCAAGCAGGTCTATATCTATGGCGCGCTCGATCTGTCGCCGACGACCTTCTCTGCCCGCAGCTTCGGGCTGACCTGGTCGCTCTCGGGCTTCCTGCTCACCCCCTTCATGGCGAAGGCGGGCATGGAAACCGTCGGGCGGATGCGCAAGCGCGTGGTCGACGAACTGACGACGACCTTCAAGAGCCACTACAGCCACGAAGTCTCGCTTGCCGACGCGCTGAATATCGACACCGCCCAAGCGTATAATGCGAAGCGCACGGGCGAGAAATATCTGATCAAGCCACACGGCTGATAGAGAAAAGCCTGTCCTACAAAGTCGGGTTATGTTCCATACTGATGAATGGAGCGCGGCCAGTCACATCGTCCCTTTGCAGTCTCGTTCTCCGGCGAAAGCCGGGGTCCGAGACAGGGGGCGGGCTTAAAACCACAATTCGAGCGCGCGCGTGCCGGGCCTGTGTGGCTCTATCGCCGCGCGAAATGCGATTTCAGAGTGAAGTTAGGCTGAATTCCGCCATTTTCTGAATCAGCGTTTCATGCACTGGCGCGCATCGTCGCGCTTATATTCGCTGCAATTCCACAACGCTTTTTCGAACCCTGCCTTGTCGTCGCGAAGGTAGGAGAAGGTCATAGCTGCACGCTGGGTATCGCTCATCGCATCGCTGTCGGGCTTCAGCACCGGGTTGGTCCAGCCCATGAACTTGCAATAGGGTTTGTCGCCGCACAGTCGCAGCGCGGTGGTGACGAAACTCTCGGGCGAGGCTTTTCGGTCGAGCTGGGTGTAGATGGTGTCACGGCCCGTGGCCTCTCCTGCGCCGACCACGACGCGCGCTTCGCCGACCGCGGCATTGGCGTCGACCCCTGCGGCAACATCGACCGGCAGCCCCAGCGCGATCGCGTGCAGCGGCGACAGCGCCGCCATCTTGGCGACCGGCCCATCGCTGCCCGACACCGCGCCGCGGAAGGCGCCCGGCGTGCCCCAATAGCCCGGCCAGCGAAAGAAAAGGTGGGTATCGACGATCGCGATTTTTTCGAGGCTGTCGCTCCAATAGGGGCGGACCCAATCGGTGTGGTAATGCGTGGCAAGGCCGACTGGGGGATATGTTCCGCCCGACAGCATCAAATCGGCATTGTTGCGCGCACGCGTCCACGCCGCGTCGGAGTAGCGACGACTGAGGGCGCCGTCGCAAGTGAAGGTGAACTGGCACCCTGTCGTGCGCTCCGATCCCTGGAACACCACGCCGCAGACCGATTTCGGAAAGGCGGGGTGCCGGGCGCGGTTGATGATGACCTGTCCGACGGCTTGCTGTCCCTTGGCGTCGTCGCCGGCCTCATAGATCATCGCCGCGGCAAGGCAGTCGCGGGCACGGAGCCGTGCATCGCCGCTGCCGGCGTAGATGAAGGGGCGCGCGGCGATGAAGCCTTTGGTGATCAGCGCGACCTCGGCATTTTGTGCGCGAGCGTCGGACTCGGTGACGGGTGCGAGTTCCATCGGCGCGACCTCGGGAACGACGTCAGCCGGGGGAGCTACCGGACGCGGGTGGGCACTATGCTGTCCGCTGTTCGTCATGCTGCTTGCGTAGAGGACGCCGGCCATCGCCAACGCCGCCAGCAGCATGAACAGCCAGCCCGTCCAGTCGCGCCCTATGGGCAACGCCGTTTGATCGTCATTTGGGTGCACAAGTGGTCCTCAGATCTCCGGGAGGAAATCGGGGACCGACAGATAACGTTCGCCGGTGTCGTAGTTGAAGCCAAGCACGCGGGTGCCGGCGGGAAGCTCGGCAAGTTTCTGCGCGATGGCGGCGAGCGTGGCGCCCGAAGAAATGCCGACGAGCATGCCTTCCTCGGTCGCTGCGCGGCGCGCGAAATCCTTGGCAGCGCCGGCATCGACCTTGATCACGCCGTCGAGCAGGTCGGTGTGCAGGTTGCGCGGAATGAAACCGGCGCCGATGCCCTGTATCGGGTGCGGCGCGGGCTGGCCGCCCGAAATAACCGGCGAGGCTTCGGGTTCGACGGCGTAGACCTTCAGGTCGGGCCAATGCTGTTTCAGGAATTGCGCGGTGCCGGTGATGTGGCCGCCGGTGCCGACGCCGGTGATCAGCACGTCGATCGGCGTGTCCTTGAAGTCGGCGAGGATTTCGGGACCGGTGGTGCGGACGTGAACCTCGATATTGGCTTCATTCTCGAACTGCTGCGGCATCCATGCGCCGGGGGTCGTTTCGACCAGTTCGATGGCGCGCTCGATCGCGCCTTTCATGCCTTTTTCGCGCGGTGTGAGGTCAAAGGTCGCGCCATAGGCCAGCATCAGCCGGCGGCGTTCGACCGACATGCTTTCGGGCATGACGAGGACGAGCTTGTAGCCCTTGACCGCGGCGGCCATAGCGAGGCCGATGCCGGTGTTACCCGACGTCGGCTCGACGATCGTGCCGCCCGGCTTCAGGTTGCCGTCCTTTTCGGCGGCTTCGATCATCGCGAGGCCGATCCGATCCTTGATCGATCCACCGGGATTGCTGCGTTCCGACTTCACCCAGACTTCGGCGTCGGGGAACAGCTTGGCGACACGAATATGCGGCGTGTTGCCGATGGTTTCGAGGATCGAATTGGCTTTCATGATCGGTGCGCTCTTTCTTTGAATTCGAATCGCGGGTCACGGCGGACACGATTTGGCCAGTCGCCGGCGCGGAGCCAGCGTGCCTCGTCCGCCAGTGCCGGCGTCGGCGCCGGTTGTAACGACGCGAGCAGATACTGTCCATAAGGCCAGTCTCCGACGCCCGAGTCCGCGTTGATATGGCCGAACGGTCCTGCGTTGACGAAACGCGCATCCCAGTGCCGCGACAGGCGCCAGACATGGGCGGTCTTGGCATAAGGATCGTCATCGCTGGCGACGACGATCATCGGCGTTTGCGACGACAGTGCGGGCGAGTCGGTAAAGCTGTCGATCTGGCTGTCGCGGCGGAGCTGCGTCAGGTCGGGCGGCGCGACGAGCAGGGCGCCGGCGATCCGATCCCGTGCGACGCTGCTGGCGCTGGCGAACCAGTGGGCAAAGGCGTGGCAGCCAAGGCTGTGCGCCGCGACGAGCACCGGTTCGTGCTCGGCATCGATCGCCTCGGCGATCCGATGGATCCACTCGTCCTTTTGCGGTTCATCCCAGCTGCCGAGTTCGACGCGTTCGCAACGGGAAAAGCTACGCTCCCAAAGGCTCTGCCAGTGAGTCGGGCCGCTGTTGTTGAGGCCGGGTATGGTGAGGATTTTGTGATGGATATTCGAATTGTGCATGGCGGTCACTCCGTCGTGGGGAGAGAGGGGAACCGCGGTAACGGGTGACGCACAAATAACTCAACTAAAAAAATTGACAATATGTTTTTGGATGGAATGAGCGCGCGATGCGCCGAATGGTTCGGCAGCTATTTTTCGGTTTGTTTGAATTGCGGTTCGAACGTCCGCGCGCGCCGTAATTCGGGGAAAATCCACGCCCAGAGTGCGGTTACGCCGACGGCTGCTGCGCCGCCCACGACCACCGCGCTAACGGGCCCGAGCGCGGCGGCCATAGCGCCCGCGCGCATCTCGCCAAGCTCATTCGAGGCCGAAATAGCGAGCCCCGACGCGGCGCTGACGCGACCTCGCATATGGTCGGGCGTGTTGAGCTGGATCAGCGTTCCGCGCACAAAGACCGAGAACATGTCGGCCGCGCCCATGAGCACAAGAACACCGAGCGACAGGAACAGGTTTGTCGAGAGCCCAAACACGACCGTTCCGACGCCGAATGCGGCAACCGCCCACAGCATTTTTACCCCGACATTGCGCTCGATCGGGCGAATGGCGAGGCCCACCGCAACGGCGACCGATCCAAAGGCGACGGCAGCGCGCATCAATCCGGCGCCCTCGGGACCGGCGTGCAATATGTCGCGGGCGAAGACGGGGAACATCGCGGTCGCGCCAGCCAGCAACACGGCGAACAGGTCGAGCGTAATCGTCCCGAGCAGGAAACGTTCGATCCATACGAACCGGAGCCCGTCGACCATCTCGCGCAATGGGTGGCGTCGAACCTCGGCTGGCGGCGGCAGGACCGGCCGCACACGGCTCAGCGTGAAGGCTGATACGGCGAGGAGGATGGCGGAGAAGACGTAAACCGAGCCCGGATGCGCGGCGTAAATGAGCCCGCCCGCGGCGGGACCGATGACCGAGGCCGATTGCCAGGCGATGCTGCTCATCGCAATCGCACGTGGCAGCACCGCGGGCGGAACGATGTTGGGCGCGATCGCGCTCATCGCGGGTCCGGAGAAGACGCGCGCGACGCCGTGGAGCGCGGCGAGGCCGAAGAGCAGATTGAGTGTCAGCCCGTCGGTCCAGGTGAACCAGCCGAGCGTCGCGGCGATGAGAAGATCGATGAGGTTCGAGAAGATGGCAACGCTGCGCCGTTCGAACCGGTCGGCCGCCCAACCCGCGACGGGTGTGAGGATCGCGAGCGGAACGAACTGGAACAGACCGAGCAGGCCGAGCTGGAACGACGCATCTCTGATCGACATGCCATAGTCGGTGCGCGCGGTGTCATAGAGCTGGTAGCCGATCACGACTACCATCGCGATCGTCGCCATCACTGCGGTGAAGCGCGCGACCCAGAAATACCGGAAGTCGGGATAGCTGAGCGGAGAGGGGGATTTGAGCGTTGCCCCCGGCATCACCGGTTCTTCGCCTTCGGGGGGAGGGATCGTCGCCATCGCACTTTGCCGTAGTCGGCTTTTCGCGGCTGTCCAGATGGCATAGCTTTGCCGTTCGTCGATTATCGGGTGTCATTGGCCGGGGCCGCTGCCACAAGCACGTCACAGGAGTCAGGGAGATTACGGAATGAAGAGCAAATTGGCCCGCTTTGGCGGCGCGACGATGGCAGCGACATTGCTGGTTCTCACCGGCTGCAACGCGTCGGACAACAAGTCGGCGACCGCGCCGAGCGCAAAGAACTGGACGGAATTCCGCGATCAGTTTCTTGCAGGCTATTTTCCGCTCAACCCGAATTTCGCGGTCTATCAGGGCAAGCATGAATTTGACGGCCAATTGCCCGACTGGTCGCCCGAGGGGATCGAGAAGCAGGCCGCCTATCTGGAAAAGGCGATCGCCGATGCGAAAGCCTTCGACGGCGAGATGAGCGCTGCCGAAAAATTCGAACGCGACTATCTGGTTCATGTCGCGCAGGGCCAGCTCTTCTTCCTCCGCGATACCGATTTCGCGCAGAAAAACCCGGCTTTCTATACCGGCGCGCTCGACCCCAATGTCTATATCGCGCGGCCCTACGCCGATGCGACGACGCGGATGAAGGCGTTCATCGCCTATGCCGAAAGGGTCCCTGCCGCCGCGGCGCAGATCAAGGCGAATTTGAAGCTTCCGCTACCCGCGACGTACGTCAAATATGGCACCGCGGGTTTCGGCGGCTTCGCCGATTATTATAAGGGCGACGCCAAGGCCGCCTTTGCCGAGGTCAAGGATGAGGCGCTGCAGAAGCAGTTCGACGAAGCGGCGGCGAAGGCCGGCGCGGCGATGACTGACCTTGCCAAGTATGTCGGATCGCAGCCGGGCACGCCCGACGGCTACGCGCTCGGCGCCGCGAAATTCTCGAAGATGATCTTGACCAACGAGGGTGTCGACACACCGCTCGACGAGTTGGAGCGCATCGGTCAGGCCGATCTCAAGCGCAACCAGGACGCGCTGAAAGCGGCCTGTGCGACCTATGCTGCCGGCATGACAATCGCCGACTGCATGAAGAAGATGAATTCGGACAAGCCCGCCGACGGTCCGGTTGCGGAGGCGCGGCGCCAGTTGCCGACGCTGCGCGCCTTCCTGATCGAAAAGGACATCGTGACGATTCCGGGCACCGAACAGGCGCAGGTCGAGGAATCGCCGCCGTACAACCGGCAGAACAGCGCCTATATCGACATCCCCGGGCCCTATGAGAAGGGCCTGCCGTCGGTCTATTACATCTCGCCGCCCGACCCGACGTGGGACAAGCAGACGCAGGCCGATTTCGTGCCGGGGCGCAAGGATCTGATGTTTACCTCGGTGCACGAAGTCTGGCCGGGCCACTTCCTCAATTTCCTTCACTCGAACCGCGCCGAGAGCATCTTTGGCAAACTGTTCGTCGGCTATGCTTTCGCCGAGGGCTGGGCGCATTATACCGAGGAAATGATGTGGGATGCGGGGCTGGGCGAGGGCGATCCCGAGACGCACATCGGCCAGTTGTCGAACGCGCTGCTGCGCGATTGCCGCTATTTGTCTGCCATCGGCCTGCACACCAAGGGCATGACGGTCGCCGACAGCGAGAAGCTGTTCAAGGAGCAATGCTATCAGGACGAAGGCAATGCCCGGCAACAGGCAGCGCGCGGCACATATGATCCCGCCTATCTCAACTATACGATGGGCAAGCTGATGATCCGCAAGCTGCGCGAGGACTGGACCAAGGGCGACAAGACCAAGTGGAAAGCATTCCACGACGAATTCCTGTCCTATGGCGGCCCGCCGATCCCGATGGTGCGCGCGGCGATGATGAAGGAAGATACGCCAAAGGCGGTTTTCTGAGGCTGGCAAATCGAACGGCGGACGGCTAGCCTCTTAAAAACAGGGGGCTAGCCGATGGTCGACGTTTTCATTTCCTACTCGCGCGACAACAAGGCACGCGTTGCCGATATCGCGGCAGCCGTCACCGCCGCAGGCTACGAGGTCTGGTGGGACGCCGAACTGCCGCCGCACCGGTCTTACGGCGATGTGATCACCGAAAAGATCGGCAACGCCAAGGCGGCGATCGTCGTCTGGTCGCAAGCCTCGGCGCAGTCCGAATGGGTGCGCGCCGAGGCCGATGTCGCGCGCAATCAGAAAAAGCTGGTGCAGACGGCGATCGACGATGTGATGCCGCCGCTGCCGTTCAACCAGATCCAGGTCGCCGACCTTCGCGACTGGAACGGCGATCCGGGTCACAGCGCCTGGCGCAAGGTATTGATGAGCCTGGAGGAGCTTTGTGGGCGGGAAGCTGTCGCAGCTTCGCCGCCGATGCAGGCGCCTGCGCTCGAAACGGCGGCGCCACCGCCTGTAAGCGATGCACAGGGCAACCCGCCGCCGCAAAAGTCATCGTCCACCGCTTTGACGCTCGCTTGGGCGCTCGTCGGTCTAGCTGTCATCGCGATCGCCTTGCTCGCATGGAAACTGCTTCAACCGGCAGCGGATCCCTCGCTGGCAACGCCAGCCGCAGCCGTCGCTCCTGCCGAGCGGGGGACCGGGGAGGCCTCCGGAGCGACAGAGGCCGCTCCCGCCGAAGCTTTCACGCTCGCCGCCGTGATTGACGATCCCGACGGCTTCACGAACATTCGCTCGGACGCGAGCACGCAGGCGATGATCGTCGGCAAAGTGCTCGAGGGCGAGACATTCCTGACGTATAAACAGCCCGGTCCATGGTGGCGTGTTCGCAAGGCCGACGGCACGACGGGATTCATGTTCCGCAAATATATCCGGCTGGTTGAGGGCGGCGCAGCGGCGGCGCCCGAGGGCAGGGTCTGGGTGATCACAAATGCCGCGGTCATAGCCGATTCATCAACACGGGCCCTGACGCATGCCGATGTTGCCGGACTGACCCCGCAACAGGTACGACTGGCCCGGAACGAGATTTTCGCGCGAAAGGGCCTCCGCTTCAAGGACCCGGGCCTGCAAGAATATTTCAGCCGATACTCTTGGTATCGACCTACCAGCGACCATGTCGAATTGTCCGCCATCGAGAAAGCTAACGTCGCGCTGCTGAAAACGGCTGAAACCGACGCGCAATGACCGCGTCCGCGGATACTGCCAAGGCCGCCGAAGCCGACGTCGCGCGCCGGCTGGGGCAGGGCGATGCGCTGAGCGCATTCGATCGCGCCGCCGCCGCGAGGCGCGATGGCATCGACAGTCCGCACCTGCGCTATCTGATGGTGCGTGCGCTCGCCGCATCGGGTGACAGCCTGGGCGCGATGCATCTTTACGAGCAGCTCGACCTTGGTGCGTCGGAAGACGTCGACAGCGTCGCGCTCGCCGGACGCATCTGGAAGGATGCGGCTTTCGATCATGAGGGCGAGCGCCGCACGGCGTTGCTGCGACAAGCCGCCGCGGCATATGATCACGCCTGGCAAATCTCGGGCGCGTCTTTCCCCGCAATCAATGCCGCCAGTCTTTATGCCTTGCTGGACGAGCGCGAGCGCGCCGCGGCGTTGGCGGGGCCGATCGCGGCCAACGGGGCCGCCGACAATTATTGGGATCAGGCAACGCTGATCGAGGCGCTGTTGCTGTTGGGCCGCGGAGAAGAGGCGCTGCACCATGCCGAAACGCGTCGAGCCGACGTAGCCACGCGTGCCGGGGACCATGCCTCGACCTGCCGCCAATTGTCGCGCCTTGGGGCGAGCGGCGCGGTCGACGCGGAGCACGCGGCTGCCATTGTCGATCTGCTCCGTCCGCCGCCCGTCGGTGTCTATTGCGGCCGCATGTTCCGGGCTGGCGGAGCAGGCGAGGACAATGCCCGTCATGCCATCGCGGCCGCGCTCGACGCGCAGCCGCTGTCGGCGCTGATCGGCCCGCTCGCTTGCGGCGCCGACATCCTGTTCGCCGAAGAGGCGCTGGCGCGCGAGATCGATCTGACCGTTGTGCTGCCCTTTGCCGAGGATGATTTCATCGCCCAGTCGGTTGTGTCGGGCGGCGACGCCTGGCTGGCGCGCTACGTCGATTGCCGCAACCGGGCGGCGATGGTCCATTTTGCCAGCAGCTCACGCTATGTCAGCGACGATTGCCAGTTCGTCCTGGGCTCGCACACGATGATGGGCCTCGCCAAGCTGCGGGCGCATGAGTTGGAAACAACGGCCATCCAGCTCGCGGTTGTCGACCCTGGTTCGGGTGCGCGCCCGTCTGCCGCGATCGCTGGCACCAACGCCGATATCGCGCTGTGGCAGCAGCATGGCGGCGATACGGTGACGATCCCCGTTGACGGCCTCGACCGCAATCTCGAATTCCCACCGGCACCCAAGCCGCCCGAGGGCACAGGGCGCGGGCTTTACGCAATATTATTTGCAGATTTTGCAGGGTTTTCGAAACTGGGGGAGGCCGAATTGCCGATCTTTGCCAGCGAAGTGATGGGCGGGATCGGCGGCATCCTCGACGATTTTGGAGACGCCGTGCTGTTCCGCAATACGTGGGGCGATGCGGTTTACGCGATTATCGATCAACCCGCGACGGCGGCGCGGATTGCGCTCGCAATGCAGCAACGGCTCCATATCCTGCCAGCCGCGCTCGGGCTTGACGGGCACAAGGCGGGTATGCGCACCGGCATCCATTTCGGGCCGATCTATCGCGGTATCGATCCGGTGGTGGGAAACGAGCTCTGGTATGGCACCGAAGTGACACGCACTGCGCGGATCGAGCCGGTCACCCTGGTCGGCCAGGTTTATTGCACCCAGCCGCTTGCAGCGATGCTCGCGCTGGGCAATGCGCGCGATTTCGATTGCGACTATGTCGGCAAAGTGCAGCTCGCGAAGGATTATGGCGAGCTTGCACTCTATCGACTGTCGCGCGCTTCAGCCTGACGGCGCGCGCAACCGCGCGACGAAAAAGCCATCGAGCCCACCCGCATCGCCAAGCATGTCGGGCAATGTACGGATGAGGCCCTTGTCGTCGGCAACGATCGCGTCGGGAAGTTCTTCCGCGCCGATGGGATCGATGGCCCAGCCGGCATGGTCGTCGAGGAAGGTCGATATCTGGTCTTCGCCCTCCGCCTGCTCGAGCGAACAGGTCGCGTACATCAGCGTCCCGCCCGGTTTGACCCATTGTGCCGCGCGTGCGAGCAATTCGGTCTGCAGCACCGCCATTTCCACAATCTGGCGGGGTTCGATGCGGTGGAGCACGTCGGGGTGGCGGCGGAAGATGCCGGTGGCCGAGCAGGGGGCGTCAAGCAGCACGGCGTCGGCCTGATCCGTGGGTGCCCATGACCGGATGTCGCCCTGGACGATATCGGCCGACAGGCCGGTGCGTTCCATGTTAGCGCGCAGCCGTTCGAGCCGCTTCGCGCTGGAATCGACCGCGACGACATTCCATCCCGCCGCTGCGAGCTGCATCGTCTTGCCGCCGGGTGCGGCGCAAAGGTCCAGCACCGTCCGGCCCTCGCCGGCACCAAGCAGGCGCGCAGGCAGGCTTGCGGCCAGATCCTGCACCCACCAGCCGCCTTCGCTGAAGCCCGGCATCGCCTCGACGGCCTGACCGCGTTGCAGGCGGCGGTGGCGCGGCGCCAGCGAAATAGCGTCGGGCCACTCCTCGGCGCCCGGTTCGGCGGCAAAGCTGAGATCTATCGGCGGCGGTGCGCTCCAGACGGCTTCGGCCGCTTCGACCATCGCCAGGCTCCATTGTTCGGCCCATCGCTCTGCGGTGGGCAGGGGGAGGGTGGCGCGGTCGGGGAGCTGCCATTCGTCCTGCTGCGCGCGCGACAATATGGCGTGGACCAGCCGACGCGGGCCGCCATCGACGAGCGGCAGGGCGGTCGATACGACCGCATGCGCAGGGCTTTTCAACACGAGCAGCTGCGCCAGCGCAATCCGCAGCACCGCCCGCGATTTGACGTCGTCGGGGAGTATCTGCGCCGTTGCGCCGTCGATCAGCGCATCGAGGTCGACCATCCAGCGCAGCGCTTCGGACACGATCGCGACGGCAAAGGCGCGATCGGGGGCTGTCAGGCCCTGGGTTGCGGCATGCATCGCGACATCAAGCGGGTCGCCGCGGCGCAGGACCGCATCGAGAAGCCGCAGCGCCGCGCGGCGCGTCGCCGTACCCGGCGGATCGGCTTCGCCCGGCGATCGCCGGCGTGGGCGGCGATCAGCCATGACGGGGGCAGGCGGAGTTGGCGTGACGCATGAAAGATCCTATATGGGCGGGATGACGACCGACAGCCAGAATATGACCATCGGCGGAACGCCGCGCGCTGTAAAGCGCCCCACGCATGTGAAGGCGCCTGCCGGCTGGACGAACGATGCGCTTCCCGCGCCGGCCACGATCCACGAAGACAAGGCCGAGGACCAGCCCGGCGGGCGCAACCCCGTGCGCTATGGCGATTGGGAGCTGAAAGGGATTGCGGTCGATTTCTGATCGCGGCAGCGAAGGGGCTCGGCCTTCGGTCGACCGTATAGAGGCCGTTTAGGTCAAATTCAAATAGCCGCCCCGCTCGATGCAGGGCGGCCATATTCAAGCTTAGACGGTGGGCAGTTCGGGGGTCAGCGGCATCTTGCCGCTCTTTACCTGTTCGGCGAACACTTCGCGCATCAGCTGCAGCGAGAAGAGGTGGGCAAAGATCAGGCCGAGGATGCCGTTCTGCATCAACTTGCGCAGGACGTCGCCGCGCAGTTCACGCAGCTTGTTTTCGTCGACCATCTGGAAGCCGCGATAGATGAAGGGCTTGTCATTGCCTTCCTGCTGGATGGCAACTTCGCCGTCCATCAGCAGATCGGCCTTCTTCAGCTCGTCCATGAACATGCCGGTGCGCTGACCCGCTTCCTCGAAATTCTTGCAGAATTCGAGGACGGCCTGAACCTGTTCGGACGGCTGGTCACCGACGAACAGTGCATCGCCCTCTTCAAACTTGCCGATCGCGCCCGACGTCGGGTCGAAGCACAGCGACAGGTCTTCCGAATCGGGCTGAAGGCGGGCGAGAAGGAAGGGGTAGCGGCGGATGTAGGCGGGGACGTAGACCGGATTGATCAGCTTGCCTTCATCGTCGACGAAGGTGTTGATGCCTTCATTGAGGCCCATGAGCGCGAGCGGAACAGGATTCTCGCCCGCCGAAAAGACGATCGGGAAGAAACGGCAGGCCGAAACAAATTCGTCCGACGTCAGCGGGATCGCGTGCTGGCCAACCAGAAACTCGGCGCTGTCGAGAGGACGCGCGTGGAAATCGGCGTGCTCGACGCTCGAAAGCGGCGTCAGGTCCTTGTAGAACAGGGGCAGATTGGCAGATGCGGGCGCAGTGGCCATGTTTGAACTCCGGCAGGATCCCAGGAACGGGACGAAAAAGGATAAAGCGCCTTATTGACCCGCGCCGCGCGGCGCAAGGGGGCGATGGCATGCGGCATGCGGCAGGCGGGGCCGGGCGAAGCGTCAGGCGATCAGCTTACCGGGATTGAACAGCCCCGCCGGATCGAGCCCGGCCTTGATCCCGCGCAACGCGGTCAACCGCGCCGCGCTGTCGAGTTCGGCCAATATGTCGCGTTTCATCTGTCCGATGCCATGTTCGGCCGAAATCGAGCCCCCGAGTTCGAGGACGTGCGTGTAAACCAGCCGGCTGACCGCGGCGCCGTGCGTGGCGATCCATGCGGCTCCATCAATGCCGGGCGGCGGCTGGACATGGTGGTGGACATTGCCGTCGCCGAGATGTCCGAACGACAGCGTGCGTGCGCCTGGAAAGGCGCGCTCCAGCCGGTGCGGATTCTCGGCGATGAAAGCCGGCATCAAGTCGACGGGTACGCTGACATCATGCTGCAGCGCGGGCCCCTCGGCGCGCTCGGCTTCGGAAATGGAATCGCGCAACCGCCAGAAATCCTCACTCTCACGGTCGTTTTTGGCGAGGGCTACATCGCGGATCAAACCGTCATCGAGGGCCGCTGCGAGGTGCTGCTCCAACGCGTCTTCCATGGCGCGATCGCTTTCCCCGGCCAGTTCCATCAGCACATACCAAGGGTGCGTCGCCGCCAGCGGCGCACGCGTCTGGGGAATATGGCGCAACACCGCGTCGAGGCAGCTATGCGGGATCAGCTCGAACCCCTCAAGCTCGCGCCCGATCGCGACGTCGAGACGGCGAAGCAGCATCAGCGCGTTTTCAGGAGAATCGATGCCGATCCACGCCGTGCGCCGCGCAGCTGCTGCCGGAACCAGATGAAGGCACGCGGCGGTGACGATGCCCAATGTGCCCTCGGCGCCGCAGAACAGGTGCCGCAGGTCATAGCCACGATTGTCCTTTTTCAGTGGAGCAAGCCCGTCGAAGATACTGCCGTCGGGCAAGACGGCCTCGATGCCTGCGACCAGCGTTCGCATCGTCCCGTGCCGCAGCACTTGCGTGCCCCCGGCATTGGTCGACACGAGCCCGCCGATCGTCGCCGAGCCCTTGCCCCCCAGCGTCAGCGGAAAGCGCACCCCGTTGGCGAGCGCCTCGTTATGAAAGGTCTCCAGGATCACGCCGGCCTCGACGACGGCGAGTTGCGACGTTTTGTCGATCAGGCGTGTCCGGTTCATGCGGCGCAAGCTGAGCAGGATCTGGTCGCCGCTGGCGTCGGGTGTGGCGCCGCCGACCATGCCGCTGTTACCGCCTTGCGGGACCAGCGCGACGTCCGCCTCGGCGCACAGGCGGACGATAGCGGCGACCTCTTCGGTGGTGGCGGGTGAAAGCATCGCGGCCGCCCGGCCATGGTATTTGCCGCGCCAGTCGGTAAGCCAAGGCGCCATCGTATCGGCGTCGGCGCTATACCCTTTCGGGCCAAGCTGCTCTTCAAGAGCGGCGAGCAATGATGCTGATGGCGGGCGTGTCATGCCGTTCCACTCCGGAAAATTTCCGCTTCGGGCATGAGCAGGGGGTGACAGCAGTTCATTTGATGTTCAATCATCCTCGTTAAACGGGGCGATGGACGAATAGTCTCTTTTCGTCCAGCGGGCATAGGCGTGGGAGCCACAGGTGAACGGAATCTTTTGTCAGGACGCCGAAGGAGCGGCAGCGCGGTTGTGCTGACGGCGGCATTCCTGTGGTTCGTGGCCGCTGCTCCTGCGGCAGACGCCGCGGTGCCGGCGGCGGCTCCAGAACCACTGGTGGCGATATCTGCGCCGACGCCCGGGCAGGCTACATCCTTTTGGCAGGTGGTCATCGAACAGCAGCTGATCATTCGTGTGCCGGCGCAGCGATCGCAGCTCAACAACTTCGCCGCGGGGCCTTCGGCTTCGAAGCGCGCGACCGAATTGCCGATCCTGTGGAAAGAGAAAAAAGCGCCGAAATGCGTGTCGATGCGCAACATACTGGGGATGCAGGCGGTCCAGCGCGACAGCATCGATATTATCACGCGGCAGAAGCAGCGCCTTCGCGCCCAGCTTAATCGCGGGTGTCGCGCGCTTGATTTCTACGCCGGCTTTTACATGCAAGGCAGCAAGGACGGACGGCTTTGCGAGGATCGTGACCAGATTCACGCTCGAACCGGCGCCAAGTGCGAGATCGACAAATTCAAGTTGATGGTTCCAGTTCGCGACGATGATTAATCGCGTTTGTCGCGGCCTTTCCTTGACTTTTCCTCGCCATTTGCCCAAGGGCCGCGGCAACGTCCGCCTGCGTGGGAGGCTGGGCGCCAACTCTTTTCCGGACATGATAAACCTATGAAATTTGCCGACATCGGCCTTTCCGACGAACTTTTGCGTGCCATCGACGAGTCGGGCTACAGCGAAGCGACCCCCATTCAGGCGGGCGTCATCCCGTCGGTGCTGATGATGCGCGACATCATCGGCATCGCCCAGACGGGCACTGGCAAGACCGCTTCCTTCGTGTTGCCGATGATCGACATTCTGGCTCATGGCCGCGCCCGCGCGCTGATGCCGCGCTCGCTGATCCTCGCGCCGACGCGCGAGCTTGCGGCGCAAGTCGCAGAAAACTTTGAAAAATACGGAAAATATCACAAGCTGTCGATGGCGTTGCTGATCGGCGGCGTCCAGATGGGTGATCAGGTCAAGGCGTTGGAACGCGGTGTTGACGTGCTCATCGCGACCCCGGGCCGCCTGATGGATCTGTTCGAACGCGGCAAGATCCTGCTGACCGGTTGCAACCTGCTTGTGATCGACGAGGCCGACCGGATGCTCGACATGGGTTTCATCCCCGATATCGAAAATATCTGTACCAAGCTTCCCGCGACTCGGCAGACGTTGCTTTTCTCCGCGACGATGCCGGCGCCGATCAAGCGTTTGGCCGACAAGTTTCTGTCGAACCCCAAGACGATCGAAGTCGCGCGCCCGGCGAGCCGGAACGAAAATATCGAGCAGTTCCTGGTCAAAACGTCGGAACGCAGCAAGCGCGACACGCTTCGCAGCATCATCGAGGCCGAGGATATCCATACGGCCATCATCTTCTGCAATCGCAAGACCACCGTGCGCGAGCTGGCAAAGTCGCTTCAGCGCTATGGTTACAAGGCGGGCGAGATCCAGGGCGATATGGACCAGTCGAGCCGCACCGCCGAGCTTGACCGGTTCAAGGCCGGCACGATCAATATCCTGGTGGCGTCCGACGTCGCGGCGCGGGGCCTCGACGTCAAAGGCGTCAGCCATGTGTTCAATTTCGACGCGCCCTGGCACCCGGACGATTATGTTCACCGCATCGGGCGCACGGGTCGCGCCGGCGCACAGGGCCGCGCTTTCACGCTGGTTACTCCGTCGGACGACGAGGCGATCGATAACATCCAGAAACTGACCGGCTACAAGATTCCGGTCCATGGCGGCGGTGCGTCGACGGCCGAAGTCGCCAAGCCCGATCGCGATGAGGAAGATGCCGCAGCACCGCGCAGCGGACGTTCGGCCCGCGGCGGTCGCGGCAGAGGTGCTGCAAAGGCGGAGAAGGGGCCGCGACCGGCGGCTGCCGCAGAAGCGCAAGCCGCGAAACCGCGCGAAGAGCAGAAGCCGCGCGAAGAAAAGCCACGCGATGAAAAGCCGCGCGAAGAACGGAAGCCACGCAGCGATCGCAAGCCGGCGCATGCCCGGCACGACGATCAGGACGGTCCGGACGATGGCTGGAACGGTCCGATGCCGGGCTTTCTGTCCGTCGGCTTCGACACCCTGACGCCGGATTGACGGCCGATGCTGGTCAGAGCCTGACCAGCATCTTTCCCATATTCTTGCCTGAAAACAGGCCGAGGAAGGCATCGGGCGCCGACGCCAGCCCGTCATGCACCGTTTCGCGCATCGTTACCGCGCCGCTGCCGATCAGGCCGCCCATGTCGGCATAGAATTCCTCCATGCACTCGATGAACTGGTCGGTGTAGATAAAGCCTTCCATGCGAATTCGCGCGGGAATGGCCCTGATTAGATATTTCATCTCTTGCGGCTTTGCATCATTATAGACGTCGATCATTCCGCAAATCGCGAAGCGCGCAAAGTCGTTCGCCGTCGCAAAGGCCGCGTCGAGATGTTCGCCGCCTACATTGTCGAAATAGACATCGATGCCCGGCTTGCCGAGGCGTTCGAGCGCGGCGATGAGCTGTGGCAGCACCCGCCCGGCTTTATAATCGATCACCGCATCGGCACCGAGTTCGCCGACCCACGCGCATTTTTCCGCGCCGCCGGCCGAGCCGATAACGGTCATTTCACGCGCCTTGGCGATTTGAACGACCGCAGAGCCTACGGCGCCCGCCGCCGCCGAAACAAACACCGTGTCACCGGGCTTGGCCGCGGCGACGCGGAGCAGACCGATCCACGCCGTCCCGCCGGTCAGGCCCATATTATGCAGGAAGGTTTGCGGGGTAAGCCCCGCAGCCAGCGCCTCGGCAGGCAGTTTGTTCGGCATCATGTCGAGACCGATAACGCCGCCGTCGCGCCAGCCGCCCATGTGCAGGATCAGGTCGCCGGTAGCGAAACCCTCAATGTTGCTTTCGAGTACCTCGCCGATTGCGCCGCCGGTCATCGGCTGGTCGATCTGGAAACTGGCGGAATAGCTTTTGGCGTCGTTCATCCGTCCGCGCATGTACGGATCGACAGACAGCCAAAGGTTGCGGACGCGGAGTTGGTCCTTGTCCAGCGGGCCGTCGGGTACCTCGCGCAGAGCGAAATTATCCATCGTCGGCAGCCCCTGCGGACGACTGGTCAAATGCCATGCTTTGGCCATCGGAATCCCCCATTCCTCGATTTCAGACCGTGGCCGTCCCCTTAAAGCCGTTGCCACTGCCAATCAGCGTCGTTAATACGCTGCCCGTCGCGGGGCCGTAGCTCAGATGGGAGAGCGCTGCAATCGCACTGCAGAGGTCAGGGGTTCGATTCCCCTCGGCTCCACCAGCGACCTTTTCCAAGCATCGACATAAGACGCTCGAACAGAACTGGCGAGGCGGGACCAGTCTCACTGCTCGGCGTAAGTGTCGATCGCCGAGAAAATGCGCGTCAGTTGCTCGCGCTCGGCGGCGTCGATGTCGGGGCGCCATATCTCAAAGAGCAGGATCGCGCGGTCGCTGGTTCCGCGATTCCATGCCTCATGTTCGAAGCTGTCGTCGAAAACCATGAGTTCGCCTTCGCGCCAGCTTCGCGTTTCGGCGCCGACGCGCAGGCCACAGCCATCTGGGACGATCAGCGGCAGGTGGCAGATGAGGCGTGTGTTGAGCAGGCCGTGGTGCGGTTGGATATGCGTTCCGGGGGCCAGGCGCGAGAAGAGGGCGAGCGGCGCGCGGTTACGGATGACCGGTTGCGGCGCGAGTTCAAGCGCGGCGAGGGCCGCGGGGCAGAGCGCTTCCATTCCGTCGGCGACCACGCCGTCCTTCCAAAGCCACGCGGCGCCCCAGTCGGGCTTGTCGAGCAAAGGATTGTTCGGCGGCGGGCGGTCGGGGCTGGCGGTGACATAGGGGCCGAAGCGATCCGAGGCGTTGTCGGTCAACGCCTGCAATTCCGAGCGGATCGCGTCGGTTGCGGCTTCGACACCCTCGACCCAATCGAAGTCGGCGCGATCAAAAAAGGGCCGCTGAGCGAGGCCCGGCAAATAAAACATGCTCGGCTGCTGAAGATAGAGCGGCTGTTCACCGGCGAGCATGCGCAGCGCCTCGGCGACGCGCGGCGTTGCGGTGCCGGCATCGATCCCCGCGCCGCGTAGCTGACCGAGCAAATGGTCGGCGAAGGCGCGGTCGGTCGCAGCGAGAAATTGCTCGGCGCGCTGGAGACCCGAATGAAGGGCAGGCGCGACGCTGCGCGCCTGCGCCGCGGTACCCAGGGCTAGGCGGTAGAAGCTGCCCGCGGCGCGGTCGTCGGCGAGACGGCGCTTGAGTTCGGCCATCGCGAGCAGCGCCGCGATGTTGCCGCGGTCGGCGCGGATCGCGTCATCGAGCGCCGCTGTCTCCGCCGCGATATCGCCGCGGCGGTGGGCGTCGCGTGCCTGGTCCAGCCATGTCGTCTGCCCCGTCATGGCTTTTCCATAACGCGGCATCGGACCTTTGCAAGCGACGCCCTGCCCAGGATCAGCCGACAGGGGGCGTGGCAGGATCGATTGCAATGGGCTTTGCGCGCATCTGCTGGCGAACAGCGAGCATAAAGCGGCTGCGCCAGAACGCGACGATGAGCGCGAGCAAGATGCCCCACGGCAAAAGGGCGGCGCCGAACGTCAGGACGAAGCTGAGCGCGGTGCTGCCGCTGCGCATCAGCGTTTCGCTGGCGCTGGCAAAGGGGTTCTCATGGCCGATGCCGGGGAGGCCGCCGTCGCTCGCATAGTTGAAGACGACGCTTGTCCAGGCGATGCGGGCTTCGCCGCTGCGGCGGGTCTGGCGTTCGTCGCCGAGCTGGCCGCGAAGCTGAGCGATCTGTGCGAGAAGTTCGGCGCGCTCGCGCTTGTCGAGTCCGCCCGATTTCAAACGCCCTTCGAGGCGGGCGATTTCGGCTTCGGAGCCGGCGCTGCGTTGCTGCGAGGCGAGGATTTCGGTGCCAACATCTTCGCCGGCGACACCTGCATCGGCGAGGACACCCTCGGCCTTTTCGACGCTCTCGATCGCCCGAGCACCGAATTTGCGCGCGATACCGGGGTCGACCTTGAACTGCGTCTGCGCTTCGACGAGTTTTTCGTCGGTCAGCTGGTAGCTGACATCGACGATCCGGCAGCGCTGGATGCCGAGCGTTTCGCAGGCGGCGGCATGTTCCTCCTGAATTTTCGAAATGCGGTCGTCGGCGAGGCGGAAGGTATAGGCATAGTCGAAGGCGACGCCGGGGGCGGCTTCGACTCCGATCCGGGGTGCGGCCGCCGCGTCGGCTGCTTCTTCGGTGACAGCCGGAGATTCGTTATTCGTGGGGCTTGAAACGCTCGCATCTTCGGCCGACTTTTCGGAGCAACCGACCAAGGCGAGCGCCATCGCGCCCGCTAAGAGCTTATTTTTCATGAAGATTCTCCCAAAGCGCGACTCATTGATCGCAGGAGACGGCATATCATAACCGATATAGTTGACAATAAAAATCAGGCGAGCTTGATGAAGCTGTCCAATACCCGTTTGGAACCGGCCTGTTCGAATTCCACTTCGAGTTTGTTGCCGTCGATGTCGGCGATGTCTCCATAGCCGAACTTTTCATGAAACACGCGCATCCCGATGGCGAGATCGGATCGTGCCTTGGCGCCGACAGCGGCCGCTGGCCCGCGTTCCGAAGGGGCCGGGGCACGGGTAACTGTCGACGACCCGGAGACCGCGCGCTGCCACGCGGGTCCGCGCGTCATCGTGCGCGCTGGCTGGCGTTCCGCGACATGCGCAAAGGGGTCGCCCTGCGCCGACCAGTTCGCGCGCCACAGGCTTTGGCCACCGCCGAAGCTGTTCTCGCTGTCGACATGTTCGGGCGGGATTTCAGCGATGAAGCGGCTGGGGATGCTGCTGACCCACTGGCCATAAATGCGACGGTTTGCGGCGTGATATATGCTCGCGCGCTGGCGAGCGCGGGTGATCGCG
The DNA here is from genome assembly GCA_051861185.1 of Sphingopyxis sp. Classification (GTDB taxonomy): domain Bacteria; phylum Pseudomonadota; class Alphaproteobacteria; order Sphingomonadales; family Sphingomonadaceae; genus Sphingopyxis. Next base: position 280,410 of record JBIMKQ010000001.1, on the reverse strand, counting down.
ACATAGGCGAGACGGCGTTCCTCCTCGAGGCTCTGCGTCCCGCCTTCGTCCATCGAGCGCTGCGACGGGAAGACGCCATCTTCCCAGCCGGCGAGGAAGACATGATCGAACTCGAGCCCCTTCGCCGCGTGGATCGTCATGATCGTGACCGTCTCGGTCGTGTCGTTGCTGTCGCGGTCCATGACGAGGCTGACATGTTCGAGGAACGCCTCAAGCGAGTCATATTCCTCCATTGCGCGCACGAGTTCGGAGAGGTTTTCGAGCCGACCCGCGGCTTCGACGCTGCGGTCGGCCTGTAGCATCGCGGTGTAGCCCGATTCGTCGAGGATCAGCTGGGTGAGTTCGGGGTGCGAGAGTTCGTTGGCCTTTGCCTGCCAACCGCGCATCTGGGCGATGAAGCTCGCAAGCTGGCGGCGGGCCTGCGGGGTCAGTTCGTCTGTTTCGATGATGCGCGATGCGGCATGGAGAAGCGGCGCGCGCTCGGCCCTCGCGAACTGATGGATGCGTGCGAGCGCCTTGTCGCCGAGCCCGCGCTTGGGGGTGTTGATGATACGCTCGAACGCAAGGTCGTCGGCAGGCGACTGGACGAGGCGCAGATAGGCGAGAGCGTCGCGGATTTCGGCGCGTTCGTAGAAACGGAAGCCGCCGACGATGCGATAGGGCATGCCGATCGCGATGAAGCGGTCTTCGAATTCGCGCGTCTGGAACTGGGCGCGGACAAGGATCGCGGCACGTTCGAGCGAAACGCTGCGGCGCTGGAGCGTCTCCAGCTCTTCGCCAATACGTCGCGCTTCTTCTGGCCCGTCCCATACGCCGACGACGCGGAGTTTGTCACCGGGTTCGAGATCGGTCCAGAGCGTCTTGCCGAGGCGGCCCGAATTCTGGGCGATCAATGCTGAAGCGGCAGCGAGAATTTGCGGCGTCGAGCGATAGTTTTGCTCGAGGCGGATCACCGTCGCGCCGGGGAAATCCTTTTCGAAGCGCAAGATGTTCGCGACCTCGGCGCCGCGCCACGAGTAGATCGACTGGTCGTCATCGCCGACGCAGCAGATGTTTTTCCGGGTTTGCGCGAGTAGCCTTAGCCACAGATATTGGCTGGCGTTGGTGTCCTGATATTCGTCAACGAGGATATATTTGAAACGCTCCTGATATTGTTCGAGCACGTCGCGATGCGTCTTCAGGATCACCAGCATGTGAAGCAGAAGGTCGCCGAAATCGCAGGCGTTAAGCGTCTTGAGCCGCGCCTGATAGAGCGCATAGAAATGCTGCCCCTTGCCGTCAGCGTAGGATTCCTTGTCGGCGGCGTCGAGATCGCCGGGTATGAGGCCGCGGTTCTTCCATTTGTCGATCAGGCCCGCAAGCTGGCGCGCCGGCCAGCGTTTCTCGTCGAGCCCCTCGGCCTGAATCAGTTGTTTCAGTACACGCAGCTGGTCGTCGGTGTCGAGGATGGTGAAATTGCTCTGCAGGCCGACCAGTTCCGCGTGGCGGCGAAGCATTTTTGCCGCGATGCTGTGGAAGGTGCCGAGCCAGGGCATCCCTTCGACCACGTCGCCAACCATCCGTCCGATGCGCTCGCGCATTTCGCGCGCCGCCTTGTTGGTGAAGGTGACCGAAAGGATTTCGGATGGCCATGCACGCCGCGTTGCCATGATGTGCGCGAGGCGTGCGGTGAGCGCCGCGGTCTTGCCGGTGCCCGCGCCCGCCAGCATCAGAACAGGGCCTTCGGTGGTGAGTACGGCCTGTCGCTGCGGACCGTTCAATCCTTGCAGATAGGGCGGGTCCGACGGGTTGGGCGGAGGCAGGTCGGGCAGGGAGGCGGGGGCATCGTTCACGCGCGAACGATTAGGGAACAGCGAGCAGGCTGTCCAGTGCGGTGAGGCGGGTCGATGGCGTGATTTCGCCGCGTTTCAATTCGTCGACCGTCGCGCGGGCCATCGCGCAATAAGCGGGCAAGAGGTCCGGGCTGTGATCCTTGATGGCATCGAGATGGTCTCCGATCGTTTGTACGTCGCCGCGCAGCAACGGGCCCGATAACCCGGAAAAACCCTTGTCGAGGCTGTTCTCAAGCGCCGCTCGAACGAGAGGAGCAAGAAGGCCGGAGGGGTCATCGACGCCGGCGTCGCGCAGCATGTTCACGGCGCCGGCGATGAGCGTGACCAGATGGTTGGAGGCGTGGCAGAGCGCGGCGTGATAGAGCGCCCGGTGATCTTCCGCGATTTCGACCGGGAGTCCGGTCAGCAAGGCGACGATGCCCCTTGCGCGTTCGGTAGCCCCGGCGGTCGAGCCGGTGATCGCGAAGCGCGCGCCGGCCATACGCCGCACTTCGCCTTGCGGGTCGCCGGTGAAGGTCATCGCGGGATGGATCGCGGCCGTCAGGGCGCCGGTGGCGCGCAGCGGTTCGAGGATGGCGGCGCCGCTGCGTCCGCTGACGTGGAAAATGAATGTTGCGCGGTTCGCTGGCAGCGCTGCCGCCAGATCGGCGGCGATATCGGCGAGGGCGTCGTCCGAAACCGCGATTCCGACGGTGTCGCAATTTTCGACAAGCTCGCAGACGTTCGGGGCCACGCTTCCGCCCATGCGAGCGGCGGCCACATGGGCATGGTCCGGATTGCGGCCCCATAGCAACACCGGTCCAATCGAATGTGCGGCAAGGCCCAAGCCAAGCGCGCTCGCGACGCGGCCCGTGCCGATGATGCCGAATTGATGGGGCGGGAGGATAGCCATTGCGGCGTGTGTAGCTTGGATGCGGCGGTTTGGGCAATTGTGCTGCTGTCCGCCTCCGACCAGCCATGAGGCTTTATCTCGGCATTCCCTGCTTCTACGGTCGCTCGATGCACCAACACACGACATTGCGACTGGCGAGCGCCGCTTTGGCGGTCCTGACACTATCGGCCTGCGCGGGCGGAAATTACCGTCCCGTCGTCGATACGCCGGTGCGCATCGGTCCGGCCTATACGATCCGCGGTGCGACCTATGTCCCCGCGGCCGCGCCTGCCTATGATGCGGTGGGGTATGCCAGTTGGTACGGCAGCGAGTCGGGGAACCGTACCGCCAACGGCGAGCAGTTTCGTCCTGGCTGGATCACCGCCGCACACACGACGCTGCCGCTGCCGACCTATGTCGAGGTTACGGCGCTCGATACTGGGCGGCGCGTCATATTGCGAATCAACGATCGCGGGCCGTTTGCGCTGGGCCGTATAATCGACCTGTCGCGCGGTGCCGCGGAAGAACTGGGGATGAAGACACAGGGGCACGCAGCGGTACGCGTCCGCCGCGTCGAACCTTCGGAAAAGGATCGCAAGCGCCTGCGCGAGGGTAAGGCAGCGGCGCGGCTGGAGCCCGTGTCGGGGCAGGAGCTGGCACGGATTCGGGCGCGGCTTCCGGCCAAGGGGCAATAACCGCCGCATTGCGGCTTGCGCGAGGCGGGTGAAGGCGTCCACAGCGACGCCCGAGGCCAAAAAGGGGAGAGCATAGCCGTGGATTTTGCACCCTATCGCGCGCATCGGCGCATCCTGACCGCGAGCCTTGTCGGGACCGCGGTCGAATTTTACGATTTCTATATCTATGGCACCGCCGCGGCGCTGGTGTTCGGGCCGCTCTTCTTTCCCGCCAGCTCCGCCTCGGCCCAGCTCATGTACAGCTTCATGACCTTCGGGCTCGCTTTTTTCGCGCGTCCGGTCGGCGCGATCGTGTTCGGCCATTATGGCGACCGGATAGGGCGCAAATCGACGCTTGTCGCATCACTGATGCTGATGGGCGCCTCGACGCTGCTGATCGCCTTCCTGCCGACCTATGCGATGGTCGGGTGGGTTGCGCCGCTGCTGCTTTGCATCCTTCGCTTCGGTCAGGGCTTCGGACTTGGCGGCGAATGGGGCGGGGCGGCTCTGCTCGCGGTCGAAAACGCGCCGCCGGGATGGAAATCGCGCTTCGGCATGTTTCCGCAATTGGGCGCGCCGGTCGGCTTTATCGCGGCGAACGGATTGTTCCTGCTGCTCGGGCTCGGGCTTGATGACGCTGATTTCGCGGCATGGGGCTGGCGCATCCCGTTCCTGCTGTCGGCGGTGCTCGTCGGGCTGGGATTGTGGGTTCGGTTGAAGATCGGCGAGACGCCAGACTTTGCCAAGGCGCAGGAAAAAGGCGCGCCGGCTGCGGTGCCGCTTGGCGAACTGTTCCGGCATCATCTGGTTGCAACGCTGGCGGGGACCTTCGCTGTCGTCGCCTGTTTCGCGATCTTCTATCTCGCGACGAGTTTTGCGCTCGCGCACGGGACGACGACACTGGGCTATCCCAAGGAACACTTCCTGATGATCCAACTCGGCGCGATCCTGTTCATGGCTGTCGGGATCATCTTTGCGGGATATATGAGCGACGCGTCGAGCGCGCAGCGCGTGCTGACGTGGGGGTGCGGGGCGACGGTGCTCGTCGGGTTTGTCTTTGGACCATCGCTGGCTTCGGAAAGCTGGCTGATCATCTTCCTCGGGTTGGCGACCGCTTTGTTCGTGATGGGGCTGGTCTATGGCCCGCTCGGCAGCTGGCTGACAGGATTGTTCCCGGTACGGGTGCGCTATACCGGCGCTTCGATAGCGTTCAACGCGGGCGGCATATTGGGCGGCGCGATGGCGCCGATCGTGGCGCAGGCATTGGCCGAACGGGGCGGGACGGAATTGGTCGGGCTGTATCTGGCACTGGCCGGGGTGGTGAGCTGGTCAGGTTTGATGATGGTGCGAAGGCACGCCGTTACGCAAGCCTGAGCAGCGTCAGCCGCGCCTTCCCGACCTTGCGATCGGATTCGATCTCGAAACCCGCGATATCGATGGTTTCATTGTGCGCGGTTTCAACCGAAATCCAGCTGTCAGGCCCGATCCAGCCGAGGCGGTTTAGCTTGTCAAGCGCGACGCTGCCGGCGCCGGTATCATAGGGGGCGTCGAGCATCAGCAGGTCGTAGGTGCGCTTTGCGGGGCCAAGGCTCATTACCGAGCCCGCCCGGATATCGGCGCGCCGGATGGCGTCCAAAGCGCCCAGGTTCTTACGCAACACGTCGAGCGCGTCGCGATCCTGCTCGGCGAACAGGCATTGCTCAGCCCCGCGCGACAGAGCTTCGATGCCGAGGGCGCCCGATCCGGCGAACAGGTCGGCGACGACCAATCCTTCGAAGCTGCCAACACGGCTCGTCAACATCGAGAAGAGTGTTTCGCGCGTCCGGTCCGCGGTCGGGCGCGTCGCATCATTCTTGGGCGCGAGCAGCTTGCGGCCACGCCATTCGCCGGCAACGACGCGCATCAGCCGAGATGCCGGCGGAATTTGAACAGCTCGTCGCGGGGCACGACATCGACCGAGCCGAGTGGCATGCCGCCGAGTTCGAACGCGCCGTAGCGGGTGCGGATCAGGCGGCTGACCTGCAATCCGAAATGCTCGAGCACCTTGCGGACTTCGCGGTTCTTGCCCTCGGTCAGCGTCATCTCGACCCATTGGTTGCGACCCGTCCGGCGTTCAAGATTGGCGTCGATCTTGCCGTAACGGACACCCTCGATCTCGATCCCCAGCGCGAGTTCCTCGAGCTGCGTCTGGCTGATGTCGCCAAAGGCGCGCGCGCGATAGGTGCGCTCGACCCCGCTGGCGGGCAATTCGAGCTGGCGCTTGAACTCGCCGTCGTTGGTAAGAAGCAGCAGCCCTTCGGTATTATAGTCAAGGCGGCCGACGGGCATCAGGCGCGGGAGATCCTTGGGCAGCAGATCGTAGATCGTTTTGCGCCCCTTGGGGTCGCGCGCGGCGGTGATGCAGCCGGCGGGCTTGTTGAAACGATAAAGGCGCGTCGAGACGGGCTTGGCAACAGGATTGCCATCGACCGTCAGCCCTTCGAGCGAGGTAAGCAGCGGCGCGGGATGAACGACGACTTGGCCGTTCAGCGCAATCCGTCCTTCCTCCACCATCCGCTCGACGTCGCGGCGCGATCCGACGCCGGCGCGGGCGAGCAGCTTTGCGATACGCTGCGGTCCGTCCTCGCGTTCTTCTTCGGCGGGTTTGGTTTTCAGCGCTGACGCAGCACCGCGTGCGGCGCGGCGGCCCTTCGGAGCGTCACGATCGCCAGGAGCTTTCGAGGTCGAGCGGGGCTCGGAGCGGGGTGGGCGGCGTGTGTTCATGGGAACAGATGCGGCTTTCTTGTCGTTATTCGGGAAAATAGTGTTGCGTTGTGATCACGCTCATAGCCGGAAATGGATCGCTTCGTCGATGGCAAGCAGAAGCAATCTTGCAGGAAGGCGCAGAGCGGGTCATGGCGACGTTAAAGGGAGTCTTCATGCTCTTCGTCCATCGCCCGTCCTGCATCAAGCGGCTGCTGATCATCGAGGATGATCCGCTGGTCGCGTTCGACAATGAGCGGACGCTGAAACACAGCGGGTACGAGATCGTTGCGACGGTCGATTCGGGCGAGGCCGCGGTACCGATCATCGCCGCCGAACAGATCGACGCGCTGGTCCTCGACCTTGGCCTTGCCGGACATATGACCGGGCGCGAAGTTGCGCGTCTGGCGCGGGACCGCGGCATCGCCGTGCTGCTGGTGACCGGGCAATGTCCCGAAGATGCCGCCGATATTGCGGTCGCATGCCTCGGCAAGCCGCACAGCGCTTCGGCGCTCGTCGCTGCACTGCGCGCGGTCGAGACGATGACGTGCAAGAACCAGCCGGCGCGCAAGGTTAGCGGGTTGCAAACCTATTGGCGCCCCGCCGCGGCGTGAGCGCGACCAGTGGATAAATAGCCGCTTCCAATTTGGGGCCAAGGCTATAGGCCGTGGCGGCAACAATGCGTCCGCCCGGCGGATGCCCGGGGAGCGTCTGCATGTCGGTTGATCTGATTCGGTTTATTATTTTCGTTGCGATTCTGGGCGGGCTGGCGATCGTGGCGCTGTCGATCCCTGCATTCCGACCCTATCTGCGCAAAAATCCGATGATCACCTTCCTGCTCGGCATATCGAGCGGGTTTCCGCTGACTTTGTTGATTGCGACGATGACATTCTGGCTGGCCAAGGTCGGGATCGACACCGCGACGATCGGTTTCGCGGTCGCGCTGGGAATTCCCTACACGATCAAGTTTTTGTGGGCGCCGATCGTCGACAAGCTGCCGCTGCCCTTCCTGACCCGGACATTCGGGCAAAGACGCGGCTGGCTGTTCTTTGTCCAGGCGCTGTTGTTCGTCGCCATCTGGCAATTGGGGGCGAGCAATCCGCAGCCCGGCGACATAGGGCTGTTCGCGGTCTGGGCACTGATCACTGCGTTCCTGTCCGCGACACAAGACATCGTCATCGACGCCTATCGTATCGAGATATTGGAAGAAGACGAGTTCGCGCACGGCACCGCGACCAACCAGTTCGGATACCGGACGGGCAATCTGATCGCAGGCGCGGGCACCATTTATTTCGCATCGAACGAGGGTCTCGGACTTGGCTGGGCAACTGCCTATGGCCTCACCGCCTTTTGCATCGTTCCCGCGATCATCGGCGCGCTGTGGGCGGGGCCGGGGAAATTCGTCGATCGGTTCGAGCATGCGTCGGGGATGAGGGCCGGGCAATGGTTGACCGAGGCGGTGGTGAACCCGTTCCGCGAATTTCTGACGCGGCACGGCGCCTTTCTGATCCTCGGTTTCGTGCTTGTCTATAAAGTCGGCGACGCGATGGGCCAGACGATGCTCGGGCCGATGATCGTCGACCTCGGTTTTCCCGACCTCGATTATATTTCGGCGAACAAACTGTGGGGCTTTGGCGCCCTGATCGTCGGATCGGCGCTCGGCGCGCCCTTCCTGCTCTGGCTCGGCATGGGACGCGCGCTGCTAGTTTCGGGACTGATGATGATGTTTTCGAACGTCATGTTCATGATTCTCGCTGCCACCGGCAACAATTACTGGATGCTGGTGGCCGCGATCGTGACCGAGAATATGACGAGCGGGATCGGGCTGACCGTGTTCGCCACCTATCTCTCAGGCCTGTCGAGCATCGCCTATACAGCAACGCAGTTTGCGTTGCTGTCATCCTTCGCAGGCGTCGGGCGCACATTCATGGCTGGACCCGCTGGGATCGTTGCTGAGAAACTCGGCTGGGTGGGCTTTTGGGGTTTTACCGTCGTCGCGGCGGTGCCGGGGATGCTGCTGCTCTGGCTGCTCTGGAGCAAGGGCTATGTCGGTGAAGGCATCCGCCAAACCGAAGGTGTCGACGAACGCCAGCTGCGGCAACCGGTCGGTGCGTGGCGTATTGTCGGCTTTGCGGTGATCGTCGCGGGGCTGGTCGGCATCTTGCTGACGCAGCAACTCGAACTCGGATCGTCGATCATGACCGCGGCGATCGTTGCGTTCCTTGTCGGCGCTTTGCTGGCGTGGAAAGGCGGAACGCCGAAACCTGCTTAGGCCGGCAATTCCCGGTTGGCGCTGAGCACCGCGCCCGCCAGATAGAGCGAACCGGCAATCAGGACGATATCCTGTTTGGGGTCGATATCGAGACTACATAGCGCTTCCTCGATCGTCACCGCGGCTTTCGCCTCCGGGCCGAACGCCTCGGCGCAATGATGCTCGTGTCCCGGAACGGGGACGACGGTCAGGCTGGCAAGGCGCGGCGCCAGCGGTGCGACGATCGCGGCGGGATCCTTGTTCGCGAGCATGCCGGTGACGAGATGGATGCGCCGCCGCTCGCCTTCGAACTGCCGCGCGAGCGCGAGACCCGCGTCGACATTGTGCGCGCCGTCGAGCCAGATTTCGGTGCCTTTAGGGAATAGTCCGGTGAGCGGGCCTGCGCCGAGGCGCTGCATACGGCCCGGCCAAAAAGCCGCGGCGACCCCGCGCGCGACATCGACGTCGCTCGGCTGCGGCTCGGGCGCAAGACGGAGCATGGCGATGGCAAGGCCTGCATTGTGCATCTGGTGCGCGCCGGCCATGCGCGGGCGTAGCGGCCCGTCGATCGAACCCAGTTTTGACGTCCATTGAAAGCCGCCGCCATCGGCCTCCACCGTCCAGCCGTCCCCTTCGGGAAAGAGTGTGGCACCGACCGATGCAACCTTGGCGGTGATGACGTCCTGCACATGCCGCGGATAGGCGAGGGTCGCCACCGGGGTATCGGGCTTGATGATCCCTGCTTTTTCCCACGCAATGCGCGCGGCGGGTTCGTCGGGTGTCCCAGCCTCGGGTTCGAGCAGGAATGCCTCGTGATCGATACCCAGCGAGGCGATCCCGCAGACCGCCGGGGGCGGGATGATGTTCGTCGCATCGAGCCGCCCGCCGAGGCCGACCTCGATGATGCAATCGTCGGCGGGGATGCGTGCGAAGGCGAGGAAGGCGGCGGCGGTGGTGACTTCGAAAAAGCTCGCTTGCATACCATCGGCTTCGTCGAGCACCTCTTCGAGCAATGCCGCGAGCAGCGCGTCGTCGATGAGCGTCCCGGCGAGACGGATGCGTTCGTTGAAGCGAACGAGATGCGGGCTGGTATAGCTGTGGACCTTGCGCCCGCTCGCTTCGAGGATCGCGCGGAGATAGGCGCAGGTCGATCCCTTGCCATTGGTGCCCGCGACATGGAAGGTGCGCGGGAGCTGGTTCTGCGGATTGCCGAGGCGCGCGCACAGTTCGGCGATGCGCTCGAGCCCGAGGATGTCGCGGCCCGGCGATAGTGCAGCGAGGCGATCGAGCTGCGCCTGCACCGCAGGGTTTTGAGAGCTGGCGTGGTCAGCCATGATGGCGCGACTTGGTTTCAGGCCGCCTTTTCGGGCGCGAGATATCCGATCAACCGGCCCAGCGTCTCGGGCAATTCCTTGCGGTGCACGACCATGTCGATCATTCCGTGATCGAGCAGATATTCAGCGCGCTGGAAACCTTCGGGCAATTTTTCACGGATCGTATTTTCGATCACGCGTTGCCCCGCAAAGCCGATCAGCGCCTTGGGCTCGCTGATCTGGATATCGCCAAGCATCGCATAGCTGGCGGTGACGCCGCCGGTGGTCGGATCGGTGAGCAGCACGATATAGGGCAGGCCCGCACGGCGGAGGCGCGCGAGCGCCACCGTGGCGCGCGGCATCTGCATCAGCGACAGCGTGCCTTCCTGCATGCGCGCGCCGCCCGCGGCGGTGATGGCGATATAGGGCGAGCCGCGCTTGATCGCTTCCTCGACCCCGGCGACAAAGGCCTCGCCAACGGCGACGCCCATCGATCCGCCCATGAAGGCGAAATCCTGGACGCCGATTACCACCGGCTTGCCGTCGATCTTGCCCGCCGCATTCTGATAGGCGTCGCGGTCACCGGTCTGCGCACGCGCCGCCTTGATGCGGTCTACATATTTCTTGGTGTCGCGGAATTTCAACGGATCTTCAGGAGCTGCGGGCGCACTGATCAATTCATGCAGGCCGCCGTCGAATAGCTGGGCAAAGCGCTCGGTCGCGCCGATGCGGTCATGATGATCGCAGCGCGGGCAGACGTTGAGATTATCTTCCCACTCCTTGACGAACACCATCTGCTGACATTGGCGGCATTTGTGCCAGAGATTGTCGGCGGTATCGCGCTTGGCGGTGAAGGGCAGGGCGTTGCGAACGCGGTCGAGCCAGCTCATGCGGCGATCTCCTTTGCGCCGTGAATAGCATCGGCGAGCGAACGGGTGAAGGCCTCGACATGCGGCGCGGCGGCGTCGCCATGCTCGGCAATGATGTCGATAAAGGCCGATCCGACAACGACGCCGTCGGCGACCTTGGCGATCTCGGCCGCCTGTGCAGGCGTGCGGACGCCGAAGCCGACCGCGACAGGGAGCTCGGTCGCGGCCTTCAGGCGTGCGACGGCTTCGTCTATGCTCGCTTGCGCGGCCTGTTGCTGGCCGGTGACCCCGGCGACCGAGACATAATAGAGGAAGCCGCCAGCGCCGCTGAGGACGGCGGGCAGGCGCGCGGTGTCTGTGGTCGGGGTAGCGAGGCGGATCAGGTCGACGCCGGCGCTGCGGAGCGCGGGACCGAGTTCGGGATCTTCTTCCGCCGGAATGTCGACGCAGATTATGCCATCGACGCCCGCTTTGGCGCATTCGTTAGCGAACCAATCTCCGCCGCGGATCGTCATCGGATTGGCATAGCCCATCAGGACGAGCGGGGTCTCGGGATGGCGCTGGCGAAACGCGGCGGCGATAGCGAAGATGTCTGCGGTGGTCGTGCCCTTAGCGAGGCTGCGCAGATTTGCTTGCTGGATCGCCGGGCCGTCGGCCATCGGGTCGGTGAAGGGCATGCCGAGTTCGATCACATCGGCACCCCCCGCAACGAGCGCGTCGAGGTTCGCGGCGGTGTTGCCATCGCCTGCGGTGATGAAGGCGACGAGCGCACTATGGGGTTTGGCAAAGGCGGTGGTGAAGCGGGTCAAAGCGATTTTTTCCGGAATGCTGCTTGATCGATGAATACGAACAGCAGAGACACCAGCACAACGACCACCCACGACGGTGATTGAAAGCTGTCACCCAGACCAAAGATCTTGCTGATCAGCGGGAAACCGAGCGCCTGAACGGCAGCAGCGACCAGAAATACGATGATCGCGCGACGATGATTGAGCTTCACAATGAAACTCCCAGCGCATCGGCCACAGTGAAGATATCCTTGTCCCCCCGGCCCGAGCAGTTGACGATGATGATCTTGTCCTTGCCCAGCGTCGGCGCGATCTTTTCCGCCGCGGCGATCGCGTGGGCGGACTCCAGCGCGGGGATGATGCCTTCGAGCTTGGTGAGCTTCTGGAAGCTGGCGAGGGCTTCGGCGTCGGTGACGGGTTCGTAGCGGACGCGTCCGATTTCGTGCAGCCAGCTATGTTCGGGGCCGATGCCAGGATAGTCGAGCCCCGCCGAAATGCTGTGCGCCTCGATGATCTGGCCGTCGTCGTCCTGGAGCAGATAGGTCTTGTTGCCGTGGAGAATGCCGGGACGGCCGCCCGCGAGGCTGGCGGCGTGCTTGCCGTCGAGCCCTTCGCCTGCGGCTTCGACGCCGACGATCTCGACCTCGGCATCGTCGAGGAAGGGATGAAACAGGCCGATGGCGTTCGATCCGCCGCCGACGGGCGCGATCAGCATGTCGGGGAGGCGGCCTTCGGCCTCCAATATCTGTTCGCGCGCTTCGTCGCCGATCACCGACTGGAAATCTCGGACGAGTTCGGGATAGGGGTGCGGGCCGGCGACGGTGCCGATGATGTAGAAAGTGTCGTGAACGTTCGCGACCCAGTGGCGCAGCGCCTCGTTCATTGCGTCCTTGAGCGTCTTGGCACCCGATTCGACTGCGACGACTTCGGCGCCGAGCAATTTCATGCGGAACACGTTAGGCTGTTGCCGGGCGAGGTCGACCGCGCCCATGAAGATGGTGCAGGGCAGGCCGAAGAGCGCGGCGACGGTCGCGGTCGCGACGCCGTGCTGGCCCGCGCCCGTCTCGGCGATGATCTTGGTCTTTCCCATCCGCTTGGCGAGCAAGATCTGGCCGATGCAATTGTTGATCTTGTGCGCGCCGGTGTGGTTTAGGTCCTCGCGCTTGAGGTAGATTTTTGCGCCGCCGAGATGGTCGGTGAGACGCTGCGCCAGCCACAGCGGGCTGGGGCGGCCCACATAATGTTTGAGCAGATAGTCGAACTCGGCCTTGAACGCCGGGTCGACCTGCGCGGCGCGATAATGGCGCTCAAGGTCGAGGATCAGCGGCATCAGCGTTTCGGCGACGTAGCGGCCGCCGAACTGGCCGAAATGGCCGCGGGCGTCGGGGCCGGTGCGAAGGCTGTTGGGCAGGGTCGGTGTGTCCGTCATAATCATTTCCATCGGCAATAGGGTGGCGCTCGCTCGAAGAGGGGGGCTCAAGCGATCAGCGCCATCGTTTTCCGATGCGCATGGTGGAGTAACGTGCCGTTAGCATGCCGCGACCGCTTTAAGGAAAGCGGCCATCTTGTCCACATCCTTGACTCCCGGCGCGCTTTCGACGCCCGACGAGACGTCGACGAGCGGAGCACCGGTGACCGCGATGGCTTCGGCGACATTTTCGGGGGTGAGGCCGCCCGCGATGCCCCAATCCATATTGTGGCGATGGTTTTTGAGCAGCGACCAGTCGAAGCGCGTCCCGGTGCCGCCGGGCAAGGCGGCGGCGGGGGCGTCGAACAGGATGCGGTCGGCGATGCCGCGATATTTCTGCATCCGTTCCAGCGTGCCCGCATCCTTGAGGCCGACGGCCTTCCAGATCTCCGCCGGAACGAGCCGCTTTACGACTGCGAGCCATTCGGGCGTTTCATTGCCGTGAAACTGGATGATGTCGGGGCGCACCATGCCAAGTGCATCGCCGGTCAGTTTCTGTGATGCGTTGACGAGCAGCAGCGCGACCTTGACGCGCGACCCGGCGTGCTTGCGCAGCGCGCCGGCGGTCTTCAGATCGACGTGGCGCTGGCTCGGTTCATAATGGACAAGGCCGATGTGCGTCGCGCCCAGCCGGACAGCGTCGTCGATAGCTTCGGGCGTGGTGAGCCCGCAAATCTTCACCAGGGGGGGCATGAGAAACCTCTTAAAGTGTGGCTTCGATCTCGCGCGCGGCGAGATCGGGGTCCGCCGACTGGCTGATCGGGCGGCCGACGACAAGGATCGATGCGCCGTCGGCCATGGCCTGCGCCGGCGTGACGATGCGTTTCTGGTCGCCGGCGGTCCCGTTTGCGGGGCGTACGCCGGGGACGACGAAATAGCCGCCTGGCCAGGCCTTGCGCGCCGCCTTCACTTCCTGGCCCGAGCAGACGATGCCGTCGAGCCCGGATTCGCGCGCAAGCGCAGCTAGCCGCACCACCTGATCGTGCGGTGTTCCGCCAACGCCGATGTCTTCAAGGTCGGGGGCGTCGAGGCTGGTGAGCACGGTAACGGCGACCACTTTCGTGTTCAGCCCGGCCGCGGCCTTTGCCTCTTCGAGCATTGCACGGCCGCCTCCGGCATGGACAGTCAGGACTGCCGGTTCGAGCGTACGCAGTGCCTGGATCGCCTTGGCAACCGTGTTCGGAATGTCGTGGAGTTTGAGGTCGAGGAAGATCGGCAGGCCGATCTTGGCCATTTCATGGACGCCGTGATGGCCGTTAGCGCAGAAAAACTCGAGGCCGAGCTTTAGCCCGCCAACATGACGCCGCACCTTTTGCGCCAGCGTCAGTGCCGCGTCGAGGTGCGTGGTATCGATGGCGAGATAAAGCGGAGAGGTCATGGCTTGTCCGGTGAGAAAAGGTCGGTGGGGGCAGGCGGAACATCGGTGACCGGCGCAGCGGGCGTGACCTCGACGGGCCGGTTGGCGAGCGCACGCAGGTCGGCCGCCTGACGCTCGCTGGCATCGAGACGGCGTTTCAGCGACCAGCGCGAAGTGCGTAACGCGATCCACATCGGCACACTGCCAATGAGGAACGCCGCAAAGATCAGCACGGGCAATTTGGTATCGAGCACCTGTCCCGGCCAGATAGTCACTGTCACCGGAATCCAGTTCGCCATGGCGAAAATGACGAGGGTCGCGGTCAGCAAGACCCAGATGATCGTTCGCACTATACCCACTTTGCCTTGCTCCTCTGTCGGTCTGGCGTTGACCCTATGACAGAATGCCGCGGGTTTCCAGTCCGGGGCTATGCCGCCCCGAACACCCGGTCGAAGATCGTGTCGACATGCTTCATATGATAGCCAAGGTCGAACAGGGCCGTCAGCTCGTCGGCCGACAGCTTCGCGGTGACATCGGCATCGGCCTTGAGCAATTCGAGCAGCGACAATTGGCCGTCCGATTCCCACACTTTCATCGCGTTACGCTGGACCAGCGCATAGCTGTCCTCGCGGCTTGCACCTGCTTGGGTCAGCGCAAGCAGCACACGCTGCGAATGGACGAGGCCGCCCATACGATCGAGATTCTTCTGCATGCGTTCGGGGTAGATCAGCAGCTTGTCGATGACGCCAGTCAGGCGGCCGAGCGCGAAGTCGAGCGTGATCGTCGCATCGGGGCCGATGAAGCGTTCGACCGACGAGTGGCTAATGTCGCGTTCATGCCACAGCGCAACATTTTCGAGCGCCGGGACGACCGCGCTGCGCACCATGCGGGCAAGGCCGGTGAGATTTTCGGTCAGGATCGGGTTGCGCTTGTGCGGCATCGCCGACGACCCCTTCTGGCCCGGCGAGAAATATTCCTCGGCCTCCAGCACTTCGGTGCGTTGCAGATGGCGGACTTCGGTCGCGAGGCGTTCGATCGATCCGGCGACCACGCCCAGCGTTGCAAAGAACATCGCGTGGCGGTCGCGCGGAATGACCTGCGTCGAAACAGGCTCGATCGTCAGGCCGAGCTTGGCGGCGACATGCGCTTCGACGCGCGGGTCGATATTGGCGAAGGTGCCGACCGCGCCGGAAATGGCACAGGTCGCGATTTCAGCGCGTGCGGCAACGAGGCGGGCCTTGCAGCGATCGAACTCGGCATAGGCCTGCGCCAGCTTGAGCCCGAAGGTGACCGGCTCGGCATGGATGCCGTGGCTGCGGCCGATGGTTGGTGTCAGCTTATGCTCATAGGCACGGCGCTTGATCGCGGCGAGAAGAGCATCGAGATCGGCGATCAGAATGTCGGCTGCCTGCGCGAGCTGGACTGCGAGGCAGGTGTCGAGCACGTCGGAGCTGGTCATGCCCTGATGCATGAACCGCGCCTCGTCGCCGACATTTTCGGAAACCCACGTCAGAAAGGCGATGACGTCATGCTTGGTGACGGCCTCGATCGCGTCGATTGCGGCGACGTCTATGACGGGCTTCGTTGCCCACCAATCCCACAGCGCTTTCGCGGCCGATTTCGGCACGGTGCCCAATTGGGCAAGAGCGTCGGTCGCATGCGCTTCGATCTCGAACCAGATGCGAAAGCGATTCTCGGCCGACCAGATCGCGGTCATTTCCGGTCGTGCGTAACGCGGAACCATTGAATTTCCTTCCTTTTTGGGCGCCTTGTCCCGGAATCCCTGCCGAACCGCGACGGGCCGCCCCGTAGCAGGGACAAGGCGTTTAGCCAAATGGGATGGGGTGCAACTTTGCGCAAATGCGGCGGGTTGCCACTATGCCCCATCAAAAAGGCGACAGGTCGCAACAGTCCATAGATGTCGCCGCTACAGGAGAATAATTGTGTTGAAACAAGTGCTTTTGATCGGCGCGGCGGCAATCAGTTTTCCCGCTCTGGCTCAGACGACCGCACCGGCTGGCGAAGAACCTGCGCCGACGACGCAGTCGCAGCCGGCGCCGACCGACACTACGGCCCCCGCGCCGGACAGCCAGCCGACGGACGAGACGAAGCCGACGGATGAAACTGCCCCCACCGAGGACGCAACGCCGAGCGATGCTCCCCCTGCAGCTGAGCCGACCCCTCCGGCCGATCAGCCTGCTCCGGACGCCGAACCTACCCCTGAGGCGGAACCGGAATAACTCTGAAACAGGAGATAGACGATGTTGAAACAGATGCTTTTGATCGGCGCTGCCGCGGTGAGCTTCCCGGCCATCGCGCAGACCACCGCCCCTGCCTCGGACCCGACGGCCGCTCCGGCAACTGCCGAGCCTGCGCCGGCGCCGGATGCCACCACACCCCCGGCCGAACCGGCTCCGGTACCTGATGCGTCAACTCCGCCGGCTTCGAGCCAGCCCGCGCCCGCCGGTGCCGCTGCGGCAACGCCTGCCCAGATCGCGCAGATCGTAGAACAGGAATTTCCGACCTACGACGGTGACAAGAATGGTGATCTGAACGCTGCGGAATTCGGCGCGTGGATGAAAAAGCTGCGGGCCGCGACCGACCCCAGCGCCGATGTCGAATCGGCTGAGGTCAAGACGTGGATCGGACAGGCCTTTGCTTCGGCCGACGGTGACAAGTCGGGCGCAGTCAACAAGGCCGAATTGACCGGTTTCCTGTCGCGCGGCGCCTAACGGTAACCCGCGTGGGGTGGTGCAGCCGTCGGAGCGATCCGGCGGCTGCGTCACCATATGGGATGGCCGCCTTAACGGTCATCGGATCATGGCTGCCGTACCGCGATGATCGTCAAGCGATGCTCGGCGCCGCCGCGATCGGGCCAATTTATCGACTGGCCGACGCTGAGCCCGATCAGGCCTGCGCCGACCGGCGTCAGGATAGATATCCGGCCGGCAGATATGTCGGCATCGCTGGGATATACGAGGCGTATCGTGCGTTCCGCTCCGCGGTTTTCGTCAAGAAATGTGACGTCAGAACCCATGGTGACGACGTCGGCAGGAATATCAGCGCGGTCGCAAATGGCGGCGCGGTCGATTTCATCGAGGAGCAATTCATAGAAACAAACCGAATCGCGCTGGTTTTGCAGCGTCAATTCGGTCAACGCATCGGCTTCACTGTCGATCATGCGGATATGGGGCTTTGCGGCCCCGCTTTTGCTTTTTGTCATGGCGCGGGCTTTCCGGCTGGCGCGCGGTCGTCGACCACGCGCGGCAATGTTGGAAGGAAGGTGCCCCGGGTTCGGGGCGGATCGCGCCGGAACCCGGGGCTAAATGCCCGCGAGAAGCTGTCCCCCGTCATGCCGGAAGCGAAGAAGGCTGCGCCGAATCTGCATATGGGCCAAGATGTCTAAGCGCGCCGAGGAAGTCAAATTTGCGGCAAGGCCCCGTCGGGCCAAGACCCTAGAGAAGGCCCATCGCGCGAAAGCTGCGATGATCGGATCCGCCGATGATGATATGGTCGTGAAGCACGATGCCCAGCCGCGATGCGGCATCGGCTATTTCCTTCGTGATCGCGATATCCTGCCGGCTCGGTTCGGGGCTGCCGCTCGGATGATTGTGGACAAGGATGATGGCCGAAGCGCCGAGTTCGAGCGCGCGCTTTATCACTTCGCGAACATAGATCGCCGACTGGTCGATCGACCCTTCGCTCGCAAGTTCGTCACGGATCAGCATGTTGCGCGAATTGAGATACAGGACACGGACGCGCTCGACATCGATCGGCCCCATGTCCGCGCGCAGCCAATCGAGCAGTGCGTCCCAGCTGGAAAGCAAAGGCTTGTCGCGAAACTCGCCCTTCAGCAATCGCAGGCCTGCCGCCTGGACGATCTTGAGTGCCGCGATGCCCGTATCGCCGAGGCCGTCAACGCGGCGCAGCGATTCGGGGTCGGCGCTGATAAGCTGCGCCAGCGAGCCGAATTCACGCAGCAACGCCTTGGCCAGCGGCTTGGTATCGCGGCGCGGGATTGCCAGCGTGAGAAGATATTCGATCAGCTCGTAATCCGCCAATCCCTCGGCATCGTCGAGCAGTCTGGCGCGCAGTCGCGAGCGGTGACCCAGATGATCCGGCGTATCCCCCATGACGTGGCAATAACCGCCTTGTGACGCGCACTCAACGGTCATAGGAAAAGGAAGATGGCGAACCGGATCAATCTCCTGCAGCGAAACGAGATTTCCGGCGTTGATGCCCTGAACGCGATCGGGGTCGGAGAACGAAATATACCCGCCATGACGTCATCGGCTACCCTTCATGACTGACGCGGACGCCGCCGCGGTGCCGCGATGGAAATACCGGACGCTGTTGTTCAAGAAGCGCTGGTTGACCGCCGGTGCAGTGATCATCCTCGTCGGGGTGGCCTGGGTCGCGCGCGAGCCGATTGCCAATGAGTTTATCGGAGATCAGCTCGACAGCCGCGGGGTTCCCGCGAGCTATACGATCGACCGGATCGGCCTTCGTAGCGAAATATTGTCCGACATCGTCATCGGCGACCCAAAGCGTCCCGACCTGACCGCCAAGAAGGTCGAAGTCCTGCTCGGCTATGGCTGGCGGGGGCCCTATGTCTCCGAAATTCGCGCCGACGGAGTTCGCCTCTATGGTCGTTTCGTCGATGGGCGGCTGTCGTTCGGATCGCTCGACAAGTTCCGCGACCCGACCAGCACAGATCCTTTTGCCTTGCCCGACCTGTCGGTGGTTTTGCGCGACGCGCGCGCGCGCGTCGATACGCCTTGGGGCAATGTCGGCGCTGCGTTGAACGGCGGGGGCAATCTGCGCCGCGATTTCAACGGCAAGCTTGCGCTTGTTGCACCGAGAATCGCCGCGGCGGGATGCAGCGGCGACGATATCAGCTTTTACGGGACGGTCCTTGTCCGCAATGTCCGTCCGCAGCTCATAGGCCCCCTGCGTGGCGGTTCGCTGCGGTGCGCCGACGGCAGCGTCAGCGCGGCATCGCCGCAGATTGCGCTCGACCTGTCCCTTTCGGAAGATTTGCAGAGCTGGAAGGGCAAGGCCGATGCGAGCATTGCGCGGCTGGTAGCGGGACCGGTCGCGGCCGAACGAATGGGTCTGCGCGCGCAGTTCGACGGGACGGCCGTGCTGACAAAGCTGGATGTCAACGCCGACGTGGCGCGGCTGCGCGGCGCCGATTTCGCCGCCGAGACGGTAAATCTTGAGGCCAAGGGAAGCGTGGGTAGCGCCGCGCCGAAATTCGACGGGCGGATTCGTTTTGCCCGTGCGAGCGGCAGTGCATCGCTCCGACGCTCCCTCGCCGAAAGCCCGCGCAGCCTTGCCGGAACGCCGGTCGGGCCGCTGGCGGCGAAGGCGGCCTTGGCGCTCAGTCGCCTGCTCGCCGATGCGAGCGGCAGCGCCGGGTTCGCAATCGCGGGTGAAGGGACATCGGCGCGCGTCGACCTGATTGCCCCCCAATTGATGAGCGCGAGCGGCGCGCATTTTACCGGCAGCTCCGACAGCCGTATCGGCTATCTCTATGGCGCCGCTAAACCCGCGGTACTGGCGTCTGGGCGGTGGAGCTTCGGTGGCGGCGATCTGCCGTCGGGAACGCTGAACCTCGACCGCAACATCGACGGCAAAGTGACGGGACTGGCGAGCCTCGAGCCTTATAGCGCCGAGGGGGCGCGGCTTGCGCTGACGCCCGTGCGTTTCTCGGGCGGTGCTGGCGGGTTGCTGCGCTTTGCGACGACGGCGGCGCTGTCGGGTCCGCTCGCGGGCGGACGCGTCGAGCGTTTGATGGTCCCGCTGAACGGCTTTCTTGCGCCGACGGGCGCGCTCGCGCTCGACGGCGGATGCAGCCGCGTGGCGGCCGATCGGATCGATATTGGCGGGTTCCGGCTTGGCCGAAGCGCGCTCGACCTGTGCAGTCGTCCGGGCGCGCCCTTGTTGAGCGCGGGGCCGGATGGCCTGCGCGGGAATATCCGCATTCCAGGGATCGCATTGCGCGGGACGAGCGGCGGTTCGCCGTTCAGCCTGAACAGCGGCCCGGCAAATATCGACCTTGCCGCGATGCGCTGGACGCTTGCGCTGGCCGACATCCGGCTGGGCGAGGGCGAAAGCGTCACGCGCTTTAACGCCGACAGCCTGAGCGGACGCGCGACGGCGCAGGGTGTGGCGGGCGACCTGCGCGGCGCGAGCGGCAAGATCGGCGCCGTGCCGCTCAACATGAGCGAGATCGCCGGGCAATGGCGGTTTTCGAACGGCGCGTTGACGCTCGACGGCGAGCTGCTGTTGACCGACGCAGCGCCCGATCCGCGCTTCTTCCCGCTGGTCAGCAACAACGCGAAGCTCCGCTT
Source organism: Sphingopyxis sp. (assembly GCA_051861185.1). GTDB lineage: Bacteria > Pseudomonadota > Alphaproteobacteria > Sphingomonadales > Sphingomonadaceae > Sphingopyxis. The sequence goes on along the minus strand of JBIMKQ010000001.1, from coordinate 259,889 downwards.
CGAAAATGGGATCATCGAGGCAAGGGCGGGTTTCAACGAGCGGAAGACGGGAACGAAAATCCTCGACACGCTGATCCGTCATCGGCTGGCCGACAGCAGCGGCTCGGCCGACCTTGCCGTCAAGGAGTTGCGTTTCAGCGAGGCGTTCCAGCCCGACCAGCTGACCAGCCTCGCGCTCGGCGTCGTCGCCAATGTCCGCGGGTCGGTGGTCGGCGACGGGCGGATCGAATGGACCGCCGCGGGCGTCACGAGCCGCGGCACCTTTGCAACCGCCGATACCAGCCTCGCCGCGGCTTTCGGTCCGGTGACGGGGGTGACGACCACGCTTAGCTTCGACGACCTGATCGGCCTCAAATCGGCCCCCGGACAGATCGCCAAGGTCAAAGAGGTCAATCCGGGCATCCCGGTGATCGATGGCGAGATCGAATATCAGCTGCTCGGCGACAATCGCGTCCGGGTGGAGGGCGGAAGCTGGCCGTTCGCCGGCGGCAAGCTGTTGCTCCATCCGACAACGCTCGATTTCAGTGCGACCAACGCGCGGCGCTTATCATTCGACATCGTCGGCGTCGACGCGGCGGTGTTCCTGCAAAGCTTCGGTTTTGACAATATCAACGCGACGGGCGTCTTCGACGGGACGCTTCCGGTCGAGTTCGACGGGCTGGGCGGCCGCATTGTCAACGGCCGCATCGATTCGCGCGGCGGAGGCGGGACGCTTGCTTATGTCGGCGAACTTTCGAACCGTAATCTGGGCGTCATCGCCAATTTTGCCTTTGGCGCGTTGCGCAGCCTCAAATATGACGATCTTACGGTCGTATTGAACGGGGATCTTGACGGCGAAATGGTGACCGATATTCGCTTTGGCGGCGTGAGGCAGGGGGAAGGCGCCACGCGAAACTTCCTGACCAACCAGGTCGCGAAACTGCCACTGATCTTCAATGTGAAGATCCGGGCGCCGTTCCGCCAGCTCCTGACCTCGGCGAAGGGGTTTTATGACCCTTCGCTGCTGATCGAACAAAACTTGCCCGCGCTGATGCGCGCGCAAGAAGAAGCCGAAGCCGCCGCGAAAGGCGCGCCCCCACCTGTTCAGCCTCCAGAAAGCGAGCCTATGCGATGAAGACGACTAAGACTGGAGCAAGGAGGATCGCCATTGACGGTCGGTATGTTGCGATGATGATAGGTGCGTCGGCCCTTGCGGGCTGCGTTCAGATCGAAACGCCCGACAAGCCGATCGAGATCAACCTGAACATCAACATCCGTCAGGAAGTGGTGTATAGGCTGGACGGCGATGCCAAGAAGCTCATCGAGCAGAATAGCGAGATATTCTGATGGGGAATGACAAGATGACGAAGACGATGTGGAAACCGACCGGACTGGCACTCGCTGCGATTGTGGCGACCGCCGCTGTGGCTTTCGCGGTGCCGTCGGCGATGGCGCAGCGCGATCCCGCCTATGCCGCCGCGCGTGCGGCGGGGCAAGTGGGCGAGCAGGTTGACGGCTATCTGGGCTTTGCAACGGCGCCGACCCCGGCGATCCGCGCGCTGGTCGAGGATCTGAATATCAAGCGCAAGGCGGCCTATACCGCAAGCGCACAGTCGACTGGCAGCACGGTTCAGCAATTCGCCTTTACCAGCGGTTGCAACCTGATCGCGAACACCAAGCCGGGCGAGAAATACCAGACGCCGGGCGGTGCCTGGAAAACCCGCGACAGCAGCCCTCCTGAGCGCGATGCACGCTGCCCGTAAGCGATAAGCAATACATGGGGCCTCCGGGCCTTCAGATGCCGCCGCGCCCCTAAACGCGGCGGCATTTTTGTGCGCGTGAGCGGCGTCAATTTTGTGCACCTGCGCACAAGCATTGACTTAATCCGGCGTCGTTCCTAAACGGACCGCGCCTTAGGGGTCCCCCGAATTTTCGGGCCTTTTTTCGCAGGCGGAATCGATGGATATCGGCTCTGTTTCAGGAGGATGGCAGAAATGACGGGGAATGGCAGCGATCCGGAACCAGCTTCGGAGGATTCGCGTCTGGTCTCGCTTGAAGAGCGATTGGGCCAGGCCGAAGCCGCAGAAGCAAGAAGGACCGCAGTGAACGCCGGACCGGAGACCGATGCTAATTACAAGCTCGGTAATCGCGTTCTGGCCGAACTGCTGGGCGGCATCGGTGGCGGCGCCTTGGTCGGTTGGACGATCGATCATTTTGCCGGCACCGCACCCTGGGGCCTGTTGGTGGTGCTGTTCCTTGGAATAGTCGTCGCCTTCAGAAGCATATTTCGGATAGCGAATATCCGGCCTGTTAAGCTTGATGAAGCTGGGCCGGATTGAAGCTGGATTAACTGGGATTTAGGCGAGGTATCGCGTGGCGGATCAAGGCAAAGTGGACCCGATGCACCAGTTCGAGGTGCAGAAGATGTTCGACATGTTCCATGTCGGCAATCATGAGGTTGCCTTTACGACCAGTGCGATGTGGATGGTCATCGCGGGCCTGCTTCTGTGGGTCTTCATGATCGGCGGGATGAAGCGCCAGCTCGTCCCCGGTCGCTGGCAGGTCGCCGTCGAAGGCTTCACCGGCTTTATTTCGGGCATGATGAACGCCAATATCGGTCCCGAAGGCCGCAAATATACCCCCTATGTCTTCTCGCTCTTCATGTTCATCCTGATGTTGAATGTGATCGGGCTGATGCCGCTCGGCCTGTTCGGCGTGCACCCCTTCACCGTGACGAGCCACTTCACGATCACCGGTTTCCTCGCGATCCTGAGCTTCGCGATCGTGCTGATCGTCGGTTTCTGGCGCCACGGCCTGCATTTCTTCTCGCTGTTCGTTCCGCACGGCACGCCCTGGTGGCTGCTGTGGCTGATCCCCGTGATCGAGCTGGTGTCGTTCATGGTCCGCCCGTTCAGCCTTGCGCTGCGACTGTTCGTCGCGATGACCGCGGGTCACGTGCTGATGAAGGTGTTCGCCTCGTTCATCATCGACGGCATCGCCGCCGGCCCTGCTGTGGGTCTGGGCGTTGGCATCCCCAGCATGGCGCTGATGGTCGGAATTAGCGGCCTCGAGCTGCTGGTTGCGGGCATTCAGGCTTATGTGTTCGCGCTGCTCACATCGCTCTATCTGAACGATGCGGTCAACCTACACTGATTTTTCAACTAGTTAATCAACGTTTTTCCCAAGGAGTTTTAAAATGGACGTTCAAGCTGCTTCGCTCATCGGCGCCGGTCTGGCTGCTATCGGTGCCGGTATGGCCGCCATCGGTGTGGGCAACGTGTTCGGTAGCTTCCTCGAAAGCGCGCTGCGCAATCCGGCTGCTGCGGACGGCCAGCAGGGCCGCCTGTTCATTGGCTTCGCGGCTGCCGAACTTCTCGGCCTGCTGTCGTTCCTGATTGCAATCCTGCTGTACCTCAAGGCAGCCTGATTTCGTCTGCGGGGCTGGCTCTTTAAGGGCCGGCCCTGCGACTGCTTTTCTTTTGTCGGTCGAGTAAATCCATGCCTCAAATCAGCCAATTCGCTGAAAGCTGGTACGCCGCATCGCAGATATTCTGGGTGCTGCTGACCTTCGGCTTCGTCTTTTTCGTCATCGGCCGCGGCATGCTGCCGAAGATCGAGGCGACCGTGGACGCGCGCGACCGCAAGGTGGCGGACGATCTGGCCGCGGCGAAAGCCGCACATGCCGTCGCCGACAATCTGGAAGAAAGCTACCGTCAGCAGAGCGACGCGAGCCGCGCCGCCGCGCAGAAAGCGGTAACCGACGCCAAGGACAAGGCCGCGAAGGACGCCGAAAAGCGTCTTGCGAAGGTCGATGCCGAGCTGTCGGACAAGCTGAGTGCCGCCGAAGCCGATATTTCGGCGGCGCGCACCTCGGCGATGGCTGAAATCGAATCGGTCGCAGCCGAAGCAGCGAGCGACCTTGTCGCCAAGCTGTCGGGCGTAAAAGTCGCTGCGGCGGATGCCAAAGCAGCGGTGAAGGCGGTGCTCCATGGCTAATGTTTTGACCATATTGTCCGAAGCTGCGGGCGAAGTGCATGTCGAACCGGCGTCGTTCGGTTTCATCGACGCGACCGTGTGGGTCTCGATCGCAATGGCGATCTTCATCGGTATCCTGCTGTGGAAGAAGGTGCCGGCAATGGTCGCGGGCATGCTCGACAACAAGATTGCCGAGATATCCAAGCAGCTCAAGGAAGCCGAGCAGCTCCGCCTCGACGCTGAATCGCTGAAGGCGGAATATGAAGCCAAGCTCGCCGACGCCGCCAAGGAAGCCGACGAGATGCGCGTGCGCGCGGAAACCGAAGCCGAAGGGCTGGTCGCCAAAGCAAAGGCCGACGCAACCGCGTTGATCGGCCGACGTAAGCAGATGGCAGAAGACCGCATCGCCGCTGCCGAAGCGACTGCGCTTACAGAAGTGCGCAGCGCAGCGGCCAAGGCCGCGACCGAAGCGGCAGCGAAGCTGATTGCCGAGAAGCATGACGCGAGCGCGGACAAGGCGCTGGTCGATCAGGCTATCGCAGGCGTCGCCAAGGGCTGAGCGTAGAGACATCGATGAATTACAAAACGCCCGCGGTTTCCGTGGGCGTTTTGCTATGTCAATTGCGCGGTGCGGGCGGTCGCGGGACCAGAGGCGGTGCCTTGCGAACGCCCGGCGGAGGCGCAACATGTTTGAACTGTTCGCAGCGCCCCTGAAGCGATGTATCGATCCGGCGGCCGACGAGGACGAGAAGGCGGATAGCGAGCGTCTTCCGATCAAGCTCATAAGCGATTTCGAAGCCGCCGCCGTCGGGCGCGGAGATAATCTCCTCGCCGATGGTGATCATTCGCGCTGTGCGCTTAACGGTGTAGCGCTGCAGTTCGCCCGCGTCGGAAACCCAAGCCGGGCCCGAGCCCGGACGAATGAGCAGCGTGAATTTTTCGGCCCCGGGACGGCCTTTCATCGTGCAGGCATAGGCGTCGAGCGATGGCGGGGGCACCGTATCGGGCGCCAGAAGCAGTGCGGCCAACAGCAGGCTCTTCAATCGAATATCCTTTGTCGATCGAGGATTAAAACCGGATCATGATCTGCCGCGCCAGCGCGGGCGAGAAGCTGTGAACAAGCTGGAGCAGCTTCACCATGCCGGCATTCACTTCGCTTTTGCCGGTGCGGATGCCGCGGACGATTTCGGCGGCACAATCATGTGCGCTCATCTTCTTGCCCGCCCGGCCTGCCGTCATGTTCGTTTCGACCACAGGGGGCAGCGCTTCGATCACGCGGACGTTGCTGTCTTTCAGAAGGTGTCGGATAGCCTGCGTATAGCTACGCAGACCGGCCTTGGTCGCGCAATAGATCGACCCGTCGGCACGCGGCGCGACGGCGAGGCCGGAGGTCACATTGACGATCGTCGCCTGCGGCTGGGCGCGAAGCGTTGGCAGCAGTCGGGTGCAAAGCGCGATCGGTGCGTCGAGATTGGTTCGGATGCAATGCGCCGCGCTCTCCAGCGTCGCGACATCGTCGAGTTCATAGACGCTGCCGACCCCGGCGTTGTTGACGAGCAGAGCCAGAGGCTTGCCCACAATGCCGTTGACCACCGCGTCGATGCCCCCGGCGGTCGACAGATCACCCGCGATCGTCCCGAAGCCAAGCGTCGCCATCGCCCGCAATTTCTCCGCCGAGCGGCCCGTGATGATGACGTCAGCCCCCGCGCCCTGCAATTGCAACGCGATCTCGCGCCCGATCCCATCGCTGCCTCCGGTAACCAGCGCAAGTTTTCCTCGTACGTCCATCAGACCCCTCCGATGACTGTTTTACGTCGCGCACTATGGCGGGTCGCATCGCCATCGCCTACATGCAAAATCATGGCTCGCCCAAATGCTCCCGATCGATTCAACGAAGATAAAGCAACCTATGTGATGCGCGGCGGCGATGGGGAGGGCGACCAGCCCGACCTCGAGCGCGGCGCCGAGGCGATCCGCAGCGTCGTACGCAAATTGCCGACGCGCCCCGGCGTCTATCGCATGCTCGATGCGCGCGGCGACGTGCTGTACGTCGGCAAGGCGCGGGCGCTCAAGAACCGGGTGACCAACTATACGCAGGTCGCGCGCCTGCCGCAGCGGCTGCAGCGCATGGTGTCGCAGACGCGCGCGATGGAAATCGTCACGACGACGAGCGAGGCCGAGGCGCTGCTGCTCGAGGCGCAGCTGATCAAGCGATATCGCCCGCCATATAATGTCCTGCTGCGCGACGACAAAAGCTTTCCCTTCATCCTGTTACGCACCGACCATGCTTTTCCGCGGGTCCAGAAGCATCGCGGGGCCCGGCGAGCGAAGGGGCGTTATTACGGGCCGTTTGCGAGCGCGGGGTCGGTCCACCAGACACTCAATGCATTACAGAAGACCTTCCTTCTGCGGAGCTGTACCGACAGTTTTTTTGCCAATCGCTCGCGGCCGTGCCTGCTCTACCAGATCAAGCGGTGCAGCGCGCCGTGCGTCGATCGCATTTCTAAAGAGGATTATGCGCAGCTGGTTGGCGACGCGCAGGACTTCCTCGAAGGCCGCTCGACCGCTGTGCAGAAACGGTTGGGTACAGCGATGACGCACGCCGCCGACGCAATGGACTTCGAGCAGGCCGCGGTCCTGCGCGACCGGCTGAAATCGCTGACCTTCATTCAGGGCAGCCAGTCGGTGCACGCCGACGGGCTCGGCGATGCCGATGTGTTCGCGCTCGCGGCGAAGGGCGGTCAATTGTGCATTGCGGGTTTCTTCATCCGCGGCGGACAGAATTGGGGGCATCGCAGCTTCTTCCCGGCGCATGTGTCGGGGGTGCCCGAGCCCGAGGTGATGGCGAGCTTCCTGATGCAATTCTATGAAGGCGTGCCTCCGCCGAAGCTGATCCTCGTCGACCGCGAGCCCGAGGAAGGCGCATTGCTCGCCGAAGCGTTGGGGGAAAGCGGCGCCCGGAAGATCGAGATCAGCGTGCCGCAGCGCGGCAACCGCCGCCGCTTGCTCGAACAGGCGGTGCGCAACGCGGGCGAGGAACTCGACCGGCGGCTCGCCGAGAGCAGTTCGCAGGCGAAGCTAGGGCGCGAACTCGCCGAATTGTTCGATCTCGAAAATCCGCCGAAGCGTATCGAAATCTACGACAACAGCCATATCCAGGGCACCAACGCGCTCGGTGCGATGGTCGTCGCGGGCCCCGAGGGGTGGATCAAGGGCGCGTATCGCAAGTTCAACATCAAGCGCGCCGAGACGATGCCGGGCGACGATTTTGCCATGATGGCCGAGGTGTTCCAACGCCGTTTTGCCCGCGCAATCGAGGAAGATCCCGAGCGGACCAAGGGCGAATGGCCTGACCTGGTGCTGATCGACGGCGGCAAGGGACAGGTATCGGCGGCAGGTGCGGTGCTCGCCGAACTCGGCATCGATGATCTGACTTATGTGGGCGTGGCAAAGGGTCCCGACCGCAACGCCGGACGCGAGACCTTCTATCACCCCGACGGACGCGAGTTCACATTGCCGCCGAACAATGCGGTGCTGTTCTATATCCAGCGGCTGCGCGACGAGGCGCATCGCTTTGCGATCGGCGCGCATAGGGCCAAGCGCGCCAAAGCGATGGGAAGCTCGCCGCTCGACGAGGTTCCGGGCATCGGCCCGTCGCGCAAGAAGGCGCTGCTGATGCATTTTGGGACCGCGCGGGCAGTGCGCGGCGCGAGCCTCGAGGATTTGCAGAAGGCGCCGGGGGTGAGCGCGGCGGTGGCGCAGGCGGTGCATGATTTCTACCATTCAGGCCGATGAAGGGACGATGATGGATTTTGCAGCAGCCATGCCGCTCGCGGGGACGCTTGGGGTGACAATCAATGAGGGTAGCAAGGACCGCGTTGCCGGCAGGCTGCCCGTGCGCGCCGAAATCTGTACCGCGGGCGGGATCGTTCATGGCGGCGCGATCATGGCCTTTGCCGATTGCCTCGGCGCCGTCGGGGCGTTCATGACGCTGCCCGAGGGGGCGAACGGGACGACGACAATCGAGAGCAAGACCAATTTTCTTGGCGCCGGCCCGGTGGGGTCGGTGCTGGTCGGCGAGGCGAGCCCGGTGAAGATCGGAAAGCGCCTGTCGGTGTGGCAGACGCGCATCCGCACCGAGGATGGCGTCGACGTCGCGTTGGTAACGCAAACGCAGATGGTGCTTTGGCCAGCCTGACCGCCGACGCCATCGTCTGCGCGGTCCGCGCACACGGCGAGCATGGCGCGATTGTCCGCGCGCTGACGCAAGAGGCGGGGCTGGTCGCCGGTTATGTCCGCGGCGGGCGGTCGACGCGGCTGCGGCCGATCCTGATCCCCGGCAATCTCGTCGCGCTCGAACTGCGCGCGCGGACCGAAGATCAACTGGCCGGAGCGACCGCGGAACTGCTCGAAAGCCGCGCGCCTCTGCTCGCCGAACCGCTGCCGTCGGCGGCGATCGACTGGGTGACGAGCGTGACGGCGGCGATCTTGCCGGAAAGCCAGCCCTATCCTGCGCTCTACTCGGCGCTGTCGGGGGTACTCGATGCGATCGGGGCTGCGTCGTCGGCGCGGCAATGGGCGGCTGCGCTGGCACGGTACGAGCTGTTGCTGCTCGCAGAGCTGGGTTTCGGGCTGAACCTCGACGAATGTGTGGTGACGGGCTCGCCGAATGATCTGGCGTTCGTCAGCCCGAAATCGGGGGGCGCGGTGAGCGCCGGGGCTGCGGCAGGGTATGAGGAAAGATTACTTCGTTTGCCTCCCTTCCTGCGCGGTGTCGGGGCGACCCCGTCGATGGAGGATGTTCTGAGCGCGCTAGCTATCACTGGCCATTTTATCGACCGCGACCTCCTCGACGGACGCAACCGCGAATTGCTGGCCGTGCGGGCGCGTTTGATCGATCGGCTGGGCAGGGCGGTTGCGTGACGCGCCGTCGCTGTCTAAGCGGCTGGCGAGACACGAAAGGGCGACATAGTGCAAATCCTGCTGCTGGCCGGTGACGGTATCGGTCCGGAAATCATGGCGGAGGCCGAAAAGGTCCTTTCCGCATTGGCTTTGCCGGTGACGCTCGACCATGCGCTCGTTGGCGGAGCGGCCTATGAAGCGACCGGTCATCCTTTGCCTCCCGAAACACTGGCAAAGGCGAAAGCGGCCGATGCCATCCTCTTCGGCGCCGTCGGCGATCCGCGCTTCGACAATGTCGAGCGTCATCTGCGCCCCGAGCAGGCGATACTGGGCCTGCGCAGCGAACTCGGCCTGTTTGCCAACCTGCGCCCGGCCAAGCTGTTCGCCGGGCTGGAGGACAGCTCGGCGCTGCGTCCCGAGGTCGCAGCCGCGATCGACCTGCTGATCGTCCGCGAACTTAACGGCGACGTCTATTTCGGCGAGAAGGGCACGCGCACGACTGCGAGTGGCGAGCGCGAGGGGTATGACGTCATGTCGTACAGCGAGAGCGAGGTGCGCCGCATCGCGCATGTCGCCTTCCGCGCGGCGCAAGGGCGCGCGAAGCGGCTTTGCTCGGTCGACAAGGCCAATGTGCTCGAAACCTCGCAGCTGTGGCGCGATGTCGTCGTCGAGGTCGCCGCGGAATATCCCGACGTGACGCTCACCCACATGTATGTCGACAACGCCGCGATGCAGCTGGTGCGCAATCCGGGCCAATTCGACGTCGTAGTTACCGGTAATCTGTTCGGCGATATCCTGTCCGATCAGGCGTCGATGTGCGTCGGGTCGATCGGTCTGCTGGCCTCGGCCTCGCTGAGCGAAGGCAAGCAAGGTCTGTACGAGCCGATCCACGGCAGTGCGCCCGATATCGCCGGTAAGGGCGTTGCGAATCCGCTGGCGATGATCTTGTCGCTGGCGATGCTGCTCCGCCATTCGGGCGGCGACGAGGTGAGCGCGGTGCGGATCGAGGCGGGGGTCGCCAAGGTGCTTGCCGACGGCTGTCGCGGCGCGGATCTTGGCGGTATTATGGGAACAACGGCTTTGGGCGATGCGGTTGTTTCGGCTTTGAACGGATAGATGAAATGAAGAAAACGACGGGTTTCGATCGCAGCACGACACGCAACTGGTACCCTGCGACGCAGGCCGTGCGCGGCGGGACGTGGCGCAGCGAACATGGCGAGACGTCGGAAGCGCTCTTCCTGACCTCGGGCTATACCTATGATGATGCCGAGACGGTTGCAGCGCGTTTTGCGGGCGAAGCAGCGGGCATGACCTATTCGCGCCTGCAAAACCCCACGGTGGCGATGCTCGAAGAGCGGATCGCACTGATGGAAGGCGCTGAGGCGTGCCGCACCCAAGCAACCGGCATGGCCGCGATGACGACGGCTTTGCTGTGTCAGCTCTCGGCGGGCGACCATATCGTTGCGGCGAAGGCGGCTTTCGGTTCGTGCCGCTGGCTGGTCGATCATCTCTGCCCGCGCTTTGGCATCGAGACGACCGTCATCGATGGCCGCGACAATGATGCCTGGGAAAAGGCGATCCAGCCGAACACCAAGGTGTTCTTCTTCGAAACCCCGGCGAACCCGACGATGGATATCGTCGACATGAAGCATGTCTGCGCCGTCGCGAAGGCGCATGGCATCACCTCGGTGGTCGACAACGCTTTTGCGACCGCGGTCCTTCAGCGCCCGATGGATTTCGGCGCCGATGTGGTCGCCTATTCGGCGACCAAGCTGATGGAAGGGCAGGGACGCGTTCTCGCCGGCGCCGTTTGCGGAACCGAGAAATTCATCAACGATGTGCTGCTGCCATTCCAGCGCAACACCGGGCCGAACCTGTCGCCCTTCAATGCATGGGTGGTACTGAAAGGGCTCGAAACGCTCGACCTGCGGGCCAAACGTCAGTCCGAGAATGCGCTGGCGGTCGGCAAGTCGATCGAAAGCCGCGTCGCGCGCATGCTCCATCCGGGGCTTCCCAGCCATCCGCAGCATAATCTGGCCATGAGCCAGTCAGACGCGTGCGGCCCGATTTTCTCTTTCGTGCTCGACGGCGGGCGCGAGCAGGCAATGGGCCTGCTCAATGCGCTCGAACTGGTTGATATTTCGAACAATATCGGCGACTCGCGCAGCCTTTGCTGCCACCCCGCCTCAACCACCCATTATGGTGTCAGCGCCGAAGCACGCGCGGACATGGGCGTTGTTGAAGGCATGCTGCGCATCAATATCGGGCTCGAAGACCCGCGCGATGTGATTGCCGATCTGGACCAGGCATTGACCAGGGTCGGGCTTTGAGCGACGTTGGCGCCTCGATGATAGACTCCTTCTTTCCCTTTGCGGCCGCCACCGGGTCGATCACCGTGCGCGTGGCGGTCAGCTATCTGCCCGAACAGTCGCATCCGGCGCTCGGTCGCTGGTTCTGGGCCTATCATGTTCGCGTCGAAAATCATGGCGAGACCGCGGTGCAGTTGCTCAGCCGCCACTGGCGAATCAGCGACGGGCGTGGGCAGATCAGCGAAGTCGAAGGCGAGGGCGTCGTTGGCGAACAACCCATGATCATGCCCGGCGGCGCTTTCGACTATGTCTCGGGCTGCCCGCTTCCGACCCCCGAGGGGTCGATGGTGGGAAGCTATGCAATGGAATTCGGCGACGGGGCGCAGCTGCTCGTCGCAATCCCGCAATTCCCGCTTGTGGCACCTGCAACCGCGTCATGAAACGGACCCATCTTCCCCTGAACGCCCTGCGCGTTTTCGATGCCGCTGCCCGGCATCTTAGCTTCACGCGTGCCGCTGATGAACTGGCGGTCACGCCCGCCGCGGTCGGCCAGCAGATTCGCGCGCTCGAGGATATGCTCGGCGTCGTTCTGTTTCGCCGTACGCCGAAGGGTCTTGAACTGACGGGCGAGGCCGATGCCGGTCTCGATGCGCTGCGCCAGGGCTTTTTGCAGTTCGAGGAATCGGTGCGCGCGATGCAGGCGGGCCAATCGTCGCAGTCGCTGACGATCGCCGCGCCGCGCGACCTGACCGCCAAATGGCTGGCGCCGCGGCTGGCCCGCTACAGCCAGCAGGCACCCGATGTGCGCTTTACGCTGGTGTCGGCCGACAGCGGGATCGATTTTACCGAAGCGAATCTCGATATCGCGATCTTCTGGACCGACGGGACGGGCGAGCATGAAGGCGTGGCGCTCGCCGACGCGCTGATGGTCACCGTCGCGGGGCCGGGCAGCAACAGCGACACCCGCATCGCCTGGCCGGGTTGCCCCGTTGCCGACGGCGAGCCGGCGCTGCGCCTTGGCGACGCGGGGCTGGCGATCGATGCGGCGGCAAACGGTCTGGGGCAGGCCAATGTGCCCGCGATGCTCGCGGACGCCGATATCGCATCGGGCCGCGTGCGGATGGTGGGAGAGGCATTTGCCGTGAAGCGCGGCTATTGGCTCGTCGCGCCGACGCCGCAATGGCGGCAGGCGAAGGTCAAGGCTCTGGTTGCGGCATTGACTGCGGTTTGATGTAACCGAGACAGGGCGGCGGACGAATATCCTCGAAACCATTTTGGGGGGGTATCTATCATGACAACAATTCTGGACAGGCTACCGTCGCATCAATTTGCAATGGCAGCGTTGCGCTGGTCACTCGTGTTCATCTTTGCCTTCTTTGGCGTGGCGAAATTCGCGGCTTACGAAGCCGAAGGCGTAGCGCACACCGCCATGCACTATCCCTTATTTGCGTGGATGTATCCCTTGGTCGGCGTGCAGGGGACCAGCAACGTCATCGGCACGATCGAACTGCTGGCGGGCGCGATGATCGCGCTGGGGGCGTTGTCGCATCGGGCGGGGCTGCTTGGTGGGTTAATGGGGATGTGCACCTTCCTGATCACGCTCAGCTTCAGTTTCGGAGCGTCATTGTGGGAAGAAGGTTATGGCTTTCCCTTCATGGGCTCGACCGCGCAATTCCTGTTCAAGGATGCGGTGCTGCTGGCAGCGTGCCTGACACTGGCGCTGCATGCGGGCCATTCGCTGCGAGAGCGAGCAGGCGCGTAACCAGCCCGATCAGGGTCTGGGTCGCGATATTCGCGTCAGGATTGTTCCAGCTAGCGGTCACGACGAACCATTTTCCGTCCGATTTGCGTTCTCCAAGCAGGCTCATCGATAACACGCCATTTTCGGACCCGCCTTTGTAGCCGAGATATTTCCAATCGGCAGCGGCGACAGGGCCGACGCCGTTGTTGATTGCCATCGCCGCGAGCAAGGTCTTGGAATTGTGAGCGCGAAGGTCGACCATCAGCCGCGCGATGTCGTTCGGACTGGCGAACCATTCGAGGCTGTCGATGAAGCGTGGCCCTGCTGTGAAGCTCACGCCATCGACGTTGGACAGGGTCAGTCTATCCTGGTTGCTCTCGATGAGCTTTCGCTGCGCCGCGTCGCCCCCCATGAGGAAACGCGAGCGAAGCTCGGCGAAATTATTGCCCTTTAACGCGAAGGCTTCGACCGTCGTGAGCAGCGGGATATTCCGCGAAGGGTCGCTGTGCCCGGCCGAGCGTATCCGCGCCTCTATCGGCTCACGGCCGATAAGGTGGATCAACGTGTCGGTCGCACCATTGTCACTGACAGAGATCATCCAGTTGGCAAGCGTTTGCAATGTTACCGGCGTGTCGGCGGGCCAGTTCGAGGTCCCGATAGAAGAGAAGCTGAAATGCGACAGCCGCACGACATCGGACCACTGACGCTTTCCTGCTGCGACCTGCGCCGTCAACTCGTCAAGAATATAGAGCTTGATGGTCGATCCGACCGCAAATTGCCGGTCTGCATTGGCCGATGCGACGGGCCGGATGGCGGCGCCGTCGAGTTCGGCGACCAGAAAGCCGGTTTGTCCCGGTAAAGCGCCGAGGTCCGCTGCCACCTTGTCGAAACGATCGTCCGGCACCGCGACGCCGGTAATACGTAGCCCGGTCACGCGCTCATTCGCCGCCAGGCTGACGTCGAGCATCACCGTGGCGATCCCCCTTTCGAAGCGAAGCAGGACGGTCCCGGAATGGGGGCCAGCGGGCGTGGTGCTGGCGACCGCAACCGGCTGGCCATATTGCATGATCAGGCTGGTCACGAACGTCTTGAATTGGGCTTCCGGCACGGCCGTCTGGAAATGTGGATCGAAATAGTCAGCATAGCCGATTCTGCCCGCGAACAGGTCGGTCAGTTGCATCGCGCGGCGATCAAAGGCGGTTTGTACCGCAGGCGCGTCCATCATGGAAGGCTGCGCGGCGACAGGCTGCGGAGCGAAGGTCGCCAGCATTGCTGCCGCCACCGTCCGCCATCGATAGTTCGCCATGCGTGCCTCCTCAGGCGTCGATCGCGGCCTCGTCGAGCGTCGCCGCGTTCGCCTGGATGAACTGGAAGCGGTGTTCGGGGTGCTTGCCCATCAGCCGGTCGACCAGATCCTTGACCAGATGGCGTTCCTCATATTCCTGCGGCAGCGTGACGCGCAGCATCGAGCGCGTCGCGGGATCCATCGTCGTTTCCTTCAGCTGGTTCGGGTTCATCTCGCCGAGCCCCTTGAAGCGACCGACATCGACCTTCTTGCCTTTGAACTGCTTCGCTTCGATTTCCGCCCGGTGTGCGTCGTCGCGGGCGTAGACCGAGGTGTTGCCGGACGTCAGGCGATAGAGTGGGGGCTGTGCCAGATAGACATGGCCGCGCCGCACGATATCGGGCATTTCCTGAAAGAAAAAGGTCATAAGCAACGTCGCGATATGCGCGCCGTCGACGTCGGCGTCGGTCATGATCACGATTTTTTCGTAACGCAGCCGGTCGGCATCGCAATCCTTGCGCATTCCGCAGCCAAGCGCGAGCGCGAGATCGGCGATTTCCTGATTAGCGCGAATCTTGTCGGCACTGGCGCTCGCGACGTTCAATATCTTGCCGCGAATGGGCAGGATCGCCTGTGTCTTGCGATTGCGCGCCTGCTTGGCGCTGCCGCCGGCGCTGTCGCCTTCGACGATAAACAATTCGGTGCCTTCGGGACCGTTATTCGCACAGTCTGTCAACTTGCCGGGCAGGCGCAGCTTGCGGCCGCTGGTCGCGGTCTTGCGTTTGACCTCGCGTTCGGCCTTTCGCTTCAGCCGCTCATCCATGCGGTCGAGGACGAGGCCCAGCAGCGCGCGGCCGCGATCCATATTGTCGGAGAGGAAATGGTCGAAATGGTCGCGTACGGCGTTTTCGGTAAAGCGCGCCGCTTCGGGGCTGGAAAGCCGATCTTTGGTCTGGCTCTGAAACTGCGGCTCGCGGATGAATACCGACAGCATCATCTCGCCGCCATTGAAGACGTCTTCGGCGGTGATCTGCGCGGCTTTCTTTTGTCCGATCAATTCGCCAAAGCCGCGCAATCCCTTGGTGAGCGCCGAACGGAGGCCCGCTTCATGGGTGCCACCCGCAGGGGTCGGGATGGTGTTGCAATACCAGCTGTAGCTGCCGTCCGACCACAAGGGCCAGGCAATCGCCCATTCGGCGCGCCCCTGATCGCCAGGAAAGTCCTGGCGCCCCACGAATGGCTCGGCGGTTGCGCACTCGCGGGTGCCGATCTGCTCTTTTAGATGGTCGGCGAGGCCGCCCGGAAACTGGAATGTCGCCTCGGCAGGGGTGTCGTCGCCAATCAGTTCGGGCGCGCATTTCCATCGGATTTCGACGCCCGCGAACAAATAGGCTTTCGATCGCGCCATGCGGTAAAGGCGTTGCGGCTTGAAGCGCCCATGATCGCCGAAGATTTCGGGATCGGGAATGAAGCTGACGCTCGTCCCGCGGCGGTTCGGCGTCGGGCCCAGCTCTTCGAGCCCGCCGAGTGGGGTGCCGCGAGAAAAACGCTGACGATAGAGCTGCTTGCCGCGAGCAACCTCGATTTCGGTTTCGACCGACAGCGCGTTGACGACGCTGACCCCGACGCCGTGAAGGCCGCCCGAGGTCGCATAGGCCTTGCCCTCGAACTTGCCGCCCGAATGGAGCATGGTCATGATGACCTCAAGCGCCGACTTGCCCGGAAATTTGGGATGCGGATCGACGGGCATGCCGCGGCCGTTGTCGGTGACGATCAGCCGGTTTCCCGCCTCTAGCGTCACTTCGATGCGATTCGCGTGACCCGCGACCGCTTCATCCATGCTGTTGTCGATCACCTCGGCGGCGAGGTGGTGGAGCGCACGTTCGTCGGTGCCGCCGATATACATGCCGGGGCGGCGGCGGACGGGTTCCAGGCCCTCGAGCACCTCGATTTGCGACGCGTTGTAGCTTTCGGTCGCGGGGCTGCTGCTGTCGAACAAATCGTGACTCATGGCTCAGCTATAGGGGGCGGGAAAGGCCACTGGCAAGGGCAGTTTTGGGCGGTTGCCCACCACTCGGTTCGTCCCATTTCTTTCACTGGAGGGAACTTTGCGTACGCGCGAAGGGTTTGGGGCGCTGACTGTAAAGTCATTCAAAAAGTGGAGTAAAAAATGAAAAACATCTCTCTCCTCACCGCGCTTGCGGCCAGTGCGCTGGCGATGCCTGCGATGGCCCAAGACGGTCGCGATACCTCGCAGGACTTCAACGGACCCTATATCAGCATCGTTGGTGGTGCCACGCTGCAAGGCAGCGATCGCGGCGAAACGCTGCTGTTCGACACCAACCGCGACGGCACCTATGGCGACCAGGTCACGACCGTGGGCGGCGCCAATGCGTTTTCGCCGGGCTTCTGCAATGGCGCAGCAACCGGTACCTCGAATGCTGGCTGCCGCAATGACAAGGATGGTCCCGAATATTTCGGTCGTCTGGGTTTCGACAAGCGCATGGGCAATTTTGTCCTCGGCGCGGTGATCGAAGGCGGGCGCAGCCACGCACGCGACAGCGTCAGCGGTTTTTCGACGACGCCCGCAAGCTACACGATGAGCCGTGAAGCCGACTATCAGGCGGGTGCCCGTCTGCGTGCCGGTTATACCCCCGGCGGCGGCGCGCTGTTCTATGTGACGGGTGGCGGCGCCTATGCTCGCCTCGACAACAAGTTCACGACGAGCAACACCGCAAACAGCTTTGCCGACAACGGCAAGACCAATGGCTGGGGCTATGCCGCTGGCGGGGGCGCCGAAGTCATGGTCACCAAGAATATCTCGCTGGGCCTTGAGTATCTTTACACGGATATCAAGGACAAGGACTATGTCGTCAATGTCGGCCCCGGCACCGCGCCGGCGACCAACCCGTTCCTGCTGAACGGCGGCGGGACCGATATCCAGCGCAGCAACCCCCACTTCCGTACGCATAGTGTACGCGGTTCGCTGAGCTTGCGCTTCTGATCTCTTGGGAGCGTGAATGGGAGGCGTCGGGTCGAAAGATCCGGCGCCTTTCGGCTATCGGGGCACGGGCGCCGCGAAAATCGCGAAATTGCCGTTGGCGCTGCTGACTAGGCGGCCGTCCTGATAGAGTCGGGCGTCGATATTGACGACGCGCTTGCCGCGATGCAGCACTTCGGCCTCGCATGTCAGGCGACCCTCGCCGACACGAATGTGATAGTTGAATTTGATTTCGAGCGTCGCGCACCACTGGTCTTCGGCCAGCAAGCTCGTCAGCGCGCCGCCCATTGTGGTGTCCGCCAGTGAATAAGCAACCCCGCCGTGGGCGGCGCCCTGCGGACTGAAATGGCGTTGGCGGTCGATGTCGATCGCCATGGTGCATCGTCCGTCGCCGCGCTCGATCATTTGCAGACCGAGCGCGCGCGCGAATTCAAACTCCTGCCCGAAGGGCTTCACCGGACGCGCCTTAACGGACTCGGGGGCCACCGAACGGCGGGGGCGGGGGCGGCCGGCGCGTGCCACGGGGCAACTGCGCCTGATAGGCGCGGCCGCAATGTTCGACGCAATAGGGAAAGCCGGGGTTCACGGCTTCACCACAAAAATGGAAGTCGGGCTCGCCCGGATGCCCCATCGGCCAACGGCAGATGCGGTCGTTGAGATCGAGCAACGTCGTCTTGTCGGCAATTTCGGGGCTCGGCTTGGCGGGCACCAGACGGCGGGGCGGTGCGGGCGGGATCGGCGCCTGCTGGTCGCCCGGGCCCTGGCGGATGAATCCGCCAGGGCCGATCGAGACGATGCGCGGGGAATCGGATTTTGGTGTCGCGTCGGCCAGAGCGCCGTCGGCGTTCGGGGTGTCGACCGGGGCCCGTGCTTCGGGTTTCGGTGCTGCAACAACCGGGCGCGGTGCAACCGGTGCGGCAGCGCGCGGGGCTGCCACGGGCGCCGCGGGTTTAGGCGCAGCTGGTGCTGCCGCCTTGACCGACTTGACCTTCTCGGTCGCTTTCACCGGTGACGGGCGCGATTTCAGTCCCAGGCGATGCGCCTTGCCGATTACCGCGTTACGGCTTACACCGCCGAGTTCGTCGGCGATCTGGCTGGCAGTCAGCCCTTTTTCCCACATATTGCGCAGGCTTTCGATGCGCTCATCGGTCCATGACATAGTTCATTCCTTATCATTCCACGCCGCGGGCGGTTTAACCATCCACGTTGCCGGCCCTTTCGAGACCGGCATTCAGTCGCTGCCCAGCTTGCGGTAAGATCGGGGAGGCGATAGGCGAGAACGCCATGAACGACCAGCCCCAAATTTCGCGCTCCGACTCGAGCAATTTCGTCGCAGTACCGACCTATGCCGAACCCGGCGTGCCTCATATCCACACCCTGAACGTTCCGGGCATGCAGGCCCTATATGTCAAGGAGGTGCGGCGGTTTTTCAAGGTGCAGCTGCAAACTATCTGGGCACCAGCGATTACTACGCTTTTGTTCCTCGTAATTTTCACTGTCGCGCTGGGCGGGGCGGGGCGGACGGTCATCGGCGTGCCCTTCGCCGATTTCATTGCGCCCGGTCTCATCATGATGGCGATGTTGCAGAACAGCTTCGCCAATTCCAGCTTTTCGCTGCTTGTCGGCAAGATCCAAGGAACGATCGTCGATTATCTGATGCCGCCGCTCGCGGTCGGCGAACTGATCATTGCTCTTGTCGGCGCCGCGATCACGCGGTCGATCCTTGTTGGTCTGGCGCTGTGGCTCGCGATGCTTTTGTGGCCGGGAGTGCATGTCATTCCCGACCATCTCTGGGCGGTGGCTGTCTTTGGCGTGCTGGGCGCTTCGATGCTCGGTTTCCTCGGGCTTATTACGTCGATCTGGGCGGAAAAGTTCGATCATGCCGCAGCGGTAACAAATTTCGTCGTCACCCCGCTTGCGCTGCTGTCGGGCACTTTCTACTCGGTCGACAAGCTCGCGCCCTGGTTCCAGGCGATCGCGCACGGCAATCCCGTCTATTATGCGATCATGGGCTTTCGCTACGGCTTCATCGGCACGGTCGATTCGACTATCGCCAATCCGGTGCTGACCGCCGCGCTCGTGCTGGTCGCGGTGAATATCGCGCTGGGGCTGCTGACCTATCGCCTGCTCGCCTCAGGCTGGAAACTGAAAGCCTGACGCCGTTTAGTGGCGATGGATGGCGCGGACGCGGTAGCGGCCGTGGTCCAGCCCTTCGAACATCGCGTCGACCTGCGGATGGTCGATCGGTCCGCCATCGCCGTCGGCAACCAGATTCTGCTGGCTGACATAGGCGATGTACGACGAATCCCCGTTTTCGGCGAGCAGGTGGTAATAGGGCTGCTCTTTCGCCGGGCGGATTTCTTCCGGGATAGCCTCATACCATTCGTCGCTGTTCGCAAAGACCGGATCGATGTCGAATATGACGCCGCGAAAATCGAACATGCGATGGCGGACAATATCGCCCGGCGCGAAGCGCGCACGCCCGATGAGCGGGGCAGTAACGGTGGCAGGAAGTTCGGAAGTGGATTCGGCGGTCATATGGTCAATCTATGGCAGTTTACGCGCGTTTCAAGTCCGTTACATTCCAGTTCGGCTGTGGTTTGCCGAATCGGGCTGTGATCCGCGTTACAGATGCATTGGCAATGCGGGCTAAATAGCTCTTCTGGCTTTTGCATATCCCATTCGGGTTGTGGGCCGCACGATCAGGGGAGAAGCATTTATGTCTGACGTATCACCCAATGGTTCAGGTCCGGCTTCGGGCGTTATTCAACGAGCTAAGGACATCCTCCTCAAGCCCAAGGAAACATGGCCGGTCATCGCCGCCGAGCCGGCGACGACGCAATCGATCTACGTGCCTTATGTGCTGGTGCTGGCGGCGATAGGCCCGATCGCCGGGTTCATTGGCGGGCAGGTTTTCGGGTTTACCATGCTCGGCGTGACCTATCATCCGCCGCTGGTCGGCGCGCTGGTGTCGGCGATCGTGACTTATGGCCTCTCGCTGGCAACCATCTTCATCCTTGCGCTGGTCATCGACGGCCTCGCGCCGAACTTTGGTGGGCAGAAGGACCAGATCCAAGCGCTGAAAGTCGCAGCTTATTCGGCGACCGCGGGCTGGGTCGGCGCTATTTTCGGGATATTGCCCGCGCTCTCCGTGATCGGCCTGCTGTTCGCGCTATACGGGCTTTATCTCCTGTATCTCGGCCTTCCGGTGCTGATGAAGGCGCCGCAGGACAAGGCACTCGGCTACACCGTGGTCGTGATCATCGTTTATATCGTGCTGTTCCTGATCGTCGGCGCGGTTGTCGGAGCGCTCGCCGCGCCGTCGCTCGTTACCATCAGGTGACGGACCTCGCAGCTGCCCCGGTTCTGCACCGGGGCGGCTCGCTGTGGTCGAAAATGTAGAAAAATGGAGGAGAGTGAGGGATTCGAACCCTCGGTACCGTTGCCGGCACTTCGCATTTCGAGTGCGACGCTTTCGACCACTCAGCCAACTCTCCTCGCTGAGAGGAGACGCCCCTAGCGGCGGTCCGGACGTCTTGCAACCCTCTCGTCACAAAATTACGGCCCGCCGCTGGAATCTGTCGCTCGATCAGGGTTTTTCGGCTTCCCACCAATAGGGCTGGCGCTTGCGCGTTCCCGTCTCGGCTTCGTTCATCGTCAGCGGGTCGTAAAGCCGCCCGCCGAGCATCACGCGGTGAATTCGTTCGGTGTTGCGGATGTTGGCGGTCGGGTCGGCGTCGAGAATCAAAAGATCGGCGAGCTTACCGGCTTCCAGAGAACCCACATCCTTCGCATAGCCCAATGACGTTGCGGGCATGATCGTCGCAGCGCGGAGCGCATCGATATTGCTCCAGCCGCCGCGCACGAACGACCAGATTTCCCAATGCGCCCCCAGCCCGGACTGCTGGCCATGCGCCCCGATCGAGACCATGCGGCCAGCCGCGGCGATCTTGCCCGCCTCGCGTGCCGAATCATCGTCGACATAATCGCCCTCCGGCGCGATCACGCGGCGCTTGTTGTTCGCCGCGAGCTCGGTCGGCGGGGCGTGACGCGACAGGATCGGATGTTCCCACACATTGGTGTGCGCGCGCCAATAGGGATCGCCGGCGGGGCCGCCATAGGTCACGACCAGCGTCGGGGTATAATCAACCTGCGTCTGCCCCCACAGCTGCACCAGATCCTTGTAGAAGGTGTGAAGCGGGATGTTGTGCTCGACGGTCGAATTGCCGTCCTGGATCAGGGTGACGTCTTGCGTAAAGAGCGAGCCGCCCTCGGGCACGACAGTCAGGCCCTCGGCTTGCGCCGCCTTCACGACCATCTGGCGCTGGTCACGGCGCGGCTGATTATAGTTTTTGACGCTGTGCGCGCCCTGCGCCTTCAGGCGGCGAACATGCGCCAACGCATCGTCATATCCGTTGATTTCGGCATAGACCCCGGCAGACTTGGCGCCATAGATGATCTCGCCGGTCGAAAAGATACGCGGCGCGAGAATCAGCCCGGCGCGCTGCATCTCGGACGAGACGAAAATCTCCGACGCGCGCGACGAGGGATTGTGGCTGGTCGTAGTGCCCATGGCGAGATTGACGATCTCCGACCAATTCTGTTGCGGCACCAGTTCATCGTCGCCGTGCGAGCCGTGGGCGTGGGCATCGACGAAGCCGGGGACGATTGTCTTGCCGGTCGCATCGACTGTGACGGCGCCTGCGGGAACGGTGATCGAAGCCGCCGGACCGACTGCGGTGATACGGTCGCCTTCAACGACGATCGCGCCATTTTCGATCACGCCGCCGTCCTTGTCGGCCATCGTCACGATCTTGGCACCAGTGAGGACGACGATACCCTTATGCTTCGACGCCGCCCGCGTCATCGACAGTGATACGCCATCGGTGGGCGGCGTGAACTTCGGCGCCTTTTCGTCGACGGGCGCATTGGTGAAGAGGCTTGCGAGGTCGGCGCTGAACAAGGTCGCGCCGCGGCTCCAGTGAAGGCGGCGACCGCCGTCCGACCAGTTCATATATTCGGCGCCGCTACCAGAAACCCGGGTCACAGGGAGCGCCCCGCTCTTGGTGCCGAGCGAGACGTCCTGACCGCCGGGCATCAGCGGGGTGACATAGGCGTCGTAATTCTGGCGGAAGGCCAGCGTGCGTCCGTCGGGCGAGATTTCATAGTCGCTGACGAGTTCGCCATTGGCGTGGACGCGCTTGTCCTGGCCGTGAAGGTCGGTGCTGACGAGCTGGCTCTTACCGTCGGCGGCGGTGACCATGAAGACGCGGTCACTGGTCGAAGCGAACTGCGGCTTGGCGCCGTCGCTGCTGATCCGTTCGGCGGCGCCGCCGGTGGCGGCGATACGATAGACGCCGGGATCTTCGCTCCAGCGCGCAGAGGTCAGTCCGCCGCTACCGCGCCGCTCGAACGCAATCGTCTTGCCGTCGGGCGAGAAGCGCGGTTCGGCATAATGGCCGGGCGTCACAGTGATCTTGCGCGACGCGCCGCCGCCGACGCCGACAACATGGATTTCGCCCATGCCGCCGTCGGTCCAGCGCACGAATACCAGCGACTTGCCGTCACGCGACCAGCTCGGCCACAGCTCCATCGCGTCGTCCTTTGCCGCGGTCAGGCGGCGCGCGGAGCCGCCGGTCGCGGGCTTGACCCACAGCTTGCCGAGTGTTTCGAACACGACGCTGCGGCCATCGGGCGACACTTCGGCCCAGCGCGGCATTTGCGTTGCGAAACTGTCGGGCGCGACCTCGACCGTCGGGTGCGTCGCGTCGACGATTACGCGGTCGTCGTTGACGCTGAACGGGATGATCCGTGCGTCGCCGCCGGCGCTGCCGACGCGGCGCAGCTTGCCGCCGGCCCAGAAGACGATGTCGCGGCTGTCGGGGGTCCATGCCATATTCGGATAGACGCCGGTGACGGCCCAGGTTTCCTGCACATCCTGGTCGAGCGCGTCATAGACCTTCTTCTCCGCGCCCGAAGCGAGATCCTTCACGTAGAGCTTCGACTGCATTCCCTCGCGGCGGACGAACGCGAGGCGCTTGCCGTCGGGCGAGGGCGTGGGGCGGACCGCACCGCCAGCACCCGATGCTGCCGTGCTGACTTGGCCATCCTCAAGACTGTAGCGTTCGATATGGAAAAGGTCGGTGTTGCTGTCCTGCGCATATTCGAAGATCGGACCCGGCGTGACGTTGCGCGTATAGAAAACGCTCTTGCCGTCAGCGGCGAAGGTCGGCTCGCCGAGTTCCTTCTGGTGGCGCTCGTTGGGCTTCTTGACCAACGGCACGCCCGCGCCGCCCGAGACGTGGTACATCCACACCTCGCCCGTCCCCAGCGAGCGGCCGGTAGTGAAATGTTTCTTGGCGACGATGAACTGGCCGTCGGGGCTCCAGCTCGGCTGATTGAGCAGGCGAAAATCCTCTTTCGAAATCTGGCGCTTGTCGCTGCCGTCGCGGTTCATCAGCCAGATATTGTCGCCGCCCGCGCGGTCGGACACGAAGGCGATGCGCTTGCCGTCGGGCGAGAAGCGCGGTTGATGCTCATAGGCGAGCCCTTCGGCGATCCGAATCGGTGTCCCGCCATCGATCGGCATGGTGTAGATATCGCCCAGCAGGTCGAAGGCGATCGTCCGCCCGTCGGGCGCGACGTCGACATTCATCCAGCTACCTTCGTCGACGGCGAGTTGGACTTTGCGCGTCGCGAGGCCCGGAGGTGCGTTGACGTCCCATTTGTCGGGCCTTGCATCGGGAGCTGGAGCTGGAGCTGGAGCTGGAGCTGGAGCTGGAGTTGGAGCTGCCGCCGGCGCGCTTTGCGCCCAGACCGAGGTTGAACAAGCTAAAGTCGCCGCGAGGGCGAGAGCGATGCGCGCCATGAAATTATCCCCGTTTGAAATTATGTGCTGACCATATGGTCCGGGGACGAACTTGCAAGTGACAGGTTTCGACGAAGAACTGGCAGGGTCGACGGGCGACTGCTAGCCCGGACGAAAGATAGATGTCGGGGAGAGTGAAGCGTGCCGTTGAAGGGGATTAGAGTACTCGATTTCGGCCGCTATATCGCGGGGCCTTATTGCGCGGCGCTGCTGGCCGATTATGGCGCCGACGTGATCCGGATCGAGGCGCCGGGGGGTAACGACGACCGCTTCACGGTGCCGGTCGCCGAGGACGGATCGGGGGCGATGTTCATGCAGATGAACCGCGGCAAACGCTGCCTGACGCTCAAGCCAGGTAGCTCAGAAGGGCGCGAGATCGTTCGGCGCCTGGTCGAGACCGCCGATGTCGTGATCGCCAACCTGCCGCATGATGCCTTGGCCAAGCTCGGGCTTGATTACGATAGCATGTCGGCCATCAACCCGCGCATCATCCTTGCAACGGCATCGGCGTTCGGCAGCGAGGGGCCGCTCGCGAGCCGCGTCGGCTTCGACGCGGTGGGGCAGGCGATGTCGGGAACGGTGCATCTGACGGGAACGGCCGACCAGCCTTACCGGGCACAGGTCAATTATGTCGATTTCGGCACGGCGCTCCACTGTGCCTTTGGCGTGATGCTCGCCCTGCGCGAGCGCGAGGTGACGGGGAAGGGACAATGCGTGTCAGGATCGCTCCTCGGCACCGCGCTTGCCATGTCGAACGCGCTGACCATCGATCATGCGCTCAACGGCATCGACCGCCAGCCGATTGGCAACCGCAGCTTCAGTTCGGGGCCGACAGATGTGTTCCGTACCCGCGACGGCTGGATCATCACCCAGATCGTCGGCGCGGGGATCTTCGCGCGCTGGGCCGAACTCGTCGGGCGGCCCGAGCTGGTGGGCGATCCGCTCTACGCCAGCGATATCCTCCGCGGCGACAATGGCGAAGAATTGAGCGCGATCATGCAGCGCTGGTGCATCGAGCGGACGAGCGCCGACGCGATCGCAGAACTCGCCGCCGGACGGGTGCCAGCGGCGCCGGTGCTGCGCGCCGGTGAGGCACTGGCGCAGCCGCAGGTCGCGGCGATGGGGTTGGTCGAACCCGTCGATTATCCAGGCGCAGCAGGCACGGTACCGGTCATCCGTGCGCCCATCCGTCTTTCTGGAAACGACAAGGTCCAATCCGCGCGCGCGCCGCAAGTGGGTGAACACAGCGACACGATCCTTGCCGAGCTTGGCTATGACGCCGAAGCTGTTTCGGCTTTGCGTGCGGCAAAGATTATTTGAGCGGGGAAGGGTGGACAAACGCCAATCCCCACTTAAGTTACCGGTCAGTATAAAAATCAACCCAGGAGTTCTCGATGACCGATAACAGCGAATATGTGCCGCCGAAAATCTGGACCTGGGACAAGGAAAGCGGCGGGCGTTTCGCCAACATCAACCGTCCGATTGCCGGGCCGACGCATGACAAGGATCTGCCGATTGGCAAGCATCCGCTCCAGCTTTACTCGCTTGGCACGCCCAATGGCGTGAAGGTGACGGTGATGCTCGAGGAATTGCTCGCAGCGGGCCATGAGGGCGCCGAATATGACGCGTGGCTGATCAAGATTGGCGACGGCGACCAGTTTTCGAGCGGTTTCGTCGACGCCAATCCGAACAGCAAGATCCCCGCGCTGGTCGATCGCAGCGGCGCTGCACCGATCCGCGTGTTCGAATCGGGCGCGATCCTGATCCATCTTGCCGAAAAGTTCGGCGAATTCCTGCCGACCGAACCGGCTAAACGCGCCGAAGTGCTGTCATGGCTGATGTGGCAGATGGGCAGCGCGCCCTTCCTCGGCGGCGGTTTCGGACATTTCTACGCTTACGCTCCCTTCAAGCAGGAATATCCGATCAACCGCTACGCGATGGAGGTGAAGCGCCAGATGGATGTCCTCGACCGCCGCCTTGGCGAAAGCGAATATCTGGGCGGCGCCGACTATTCGATTGCGGACATGGCGGTGTGGCCTTGGTACGGCGCGCTGGCCAAGGGGCTCGTCTATGACGCGGGCGAATTCCTGCAGGTCGAGGGTTACAAGAATGTCCAGCGGTGGACCGATCAGCTTGCGGAGCGCCCGGCGGTGAGGCGCGGGCGAATGGTCAATCGGGTGATGGGCGATCCGGCGAGCCAGCTCCACGAGCGGCACGATGCGTCGGATTTCGAGTTAAGGACGCAGGACAAGTTGCAGGACGCCGAATGATGCAAAATTTGTGCAGCAATGGGGCAGGACGGCCTTAGCGTTTTTTCAATCATGGCGGCTGCCGCGGCAATAGCCGCACATCTGTTCAGCTTTGAATTCTGCAAAATATGTAAAAGCGGCGTCGGGTTCTCTCGACGCCGCTTTCATTTGCGCGCGGCCATTCTGCCGGCATGACAGCTTCCATTCGACCTTCGCGGCGCGTCCGCAAAATCGCCATGACCGGCCTTACCCTGGGGCGCGAGGAGCGCGGCGCCGCCATCGTCGAAATGGCGTTGGTTTTGCCGCTGCTCCTCGCGTTACTGATGGGGGTGCTGGTCTATGGGCAATATTTCATGTTCGCGCACAATGTGCAGCAAGCAGCGAACGATGGGGCCCGCGCGTCAATCATCGGCCTCGATGCGGCCGACCGTCGCGCGGTCGCATTGCGGGCCGTGACCCGGAGCTTGCAGGCGGTTGGCGGGACGCACAGCGCGGCCGTTTCCGAAACAAGCGAAGCGATCACTGTCGCGGTGACGTTCACCGTGCCGCAGGACAGTTTCCTGCGGTCGAGTTTTGTGCCGTCGCCCGGCAACATCATTCGCGCCCGCGCGACCTTCGAACTGCCGGTGGATTGAGCATGGCAATCTTGCCTTTCTTCCGCCGCCTGATCGGCCATCGCGGCGCCAGCATCAGCATTACGACTGCGTTCGGCATGACGATGCTGATCGGTTCGGCGGCCTTCGCGGTCGATCTGGGTTCGCTCTATCTCGATCGCCGCAAATTGCAGGGCATTGCAGACGCCGCGGCGATGGCGGCCGCGGGTCGGCCCGGCGAAGAACGGGCGGCGGCGCAGCGGATCATTGCGGCCAATTGTGATTGCGATATCCGGATCGCGGCTATGATACCCGGCACTTACACCGCCGATCCGGCGCGACAGGCGGAGCAACGCTTTGCGGGCGGGGGCGCATCGCCGAACGCGGTGCGCATCACGCTGACCCGCAACCGCCCGCTGTTCTTCGGCAGCTTTCTGACCGGCAAGCCGGACAGCGTCATTCGCGCGACCGCGACGGGTGCGCGTCGCGGCTATGCGGCCTTCTCGCTCGGCTCGCGCGTCGCGGCGCTGAACGGCGGCCTGCCCAACGCATTGTTATCGGGTCTGACCGGCAGCCAGCTGAACCTTTCGGTGATGGATTATAATGCGCTGGCCAGCACCGATATCGACCTGCTTGCCTTTTCGGACGCGCTGCGCACCGAACTGAACGCCGATGTGCTGACCTTTGGCCAGACGCTCGATGCGCAGGCGACGTTGCCGCAAGTCGTGTCCGCGCTGGCCAGCGCATCCGACGGGCAGGCGGCAAGCGCACTCGAACATATCGCCGATCGCGCGTTGCCGCGGCCATTGCTGCCATCGCGCGCGATCGATCTGGGGCCGCGTTCGTCGAGCATTCGCGTCGATGCCGCCAATCCGGTCAAGGTCAATGCGCTCAGCCTGCTGCGCGCGATGCTGCTGCTCGGCAATGCGAACCGTCAGGTCGATCTGGCCCTGGCGAGCAGCCTGCCGGGCGGATCGGGGATCAACGTCGCGCTGATGATCGGCGAGCCGCCGACGAATTCGCCGCTGATCGCGGTGACGGATACGAACGACGTGATCGTCCGCACCGCGCAGGTGCGCCTGAAAATCGAAACGCGCATCGCAACGCCGCTTGCCAGCGTTCATGTTCCCGTGCTCGCTGAACTCGGATCGGCGTCGGCGCGGATCACCGATATCGACTGCCGGCCGAACAGTAGCGCCGCGGTATCGCTTGGTGTCGTGACGTCGCCTGCGATGGTGGCGATCGGAACGGTCGCGGACGCTGATTTCAAGGATATGAAACGTCCGCTCGACCCCAGTCCCGCGCGCGTGGTGAAACTGCCGCTGGTCAGCGTCGATGCCGGGGCCGAGCTGATCCTGTCGGATCTTGGTGAAAAACGGGTCGCCTTTTTGCGCAGCGAGATCGACAGCGGAAAGGTCAAGACGGTGTCGAGCACGGGGCTGGTCGCGGGCGCGGCGAAATCGCTTTCGGATCGAATGGAGCTGGACGTCAATGTGCTGGGGCTGGTCCTCAACCTGAAGTCGCTGACGGCCGTGGTCGGCGAGACCGTGGCGCTGGCCGCCCCGGTGCTCGACACCGTGTTGTCGGACCTCATGGGCTTGTTGGGTGTCCATGCCGGGCAGGCCGATACGCGGATCAACGCGCTGCGCTGCGGCAAGGCGCGGCTGGTCTGATCGCAAGCGCGATGGCGCCGTTCCGGATGCGACGGCGGGCCAATGCATCCCTTTCGAACCGAAAGCGGCCGAATCCCACCTTATAGACTCGATAGACGTTGACGAGGTTGAAAGGGATGAACGTGGCGGCGGCACAGGAACCACAGCGTGTATCGGCGGCGGACTTCATCCGCGGCTTTGCCAATTGGCGATTGCAGTCGGCGCGCAAGCCCGTGGTCGTAACCCATCACGGCAAGGACGCACATGTGCTGATCTCGCTCGATGATTATCGCCGTCTGGATGGCGAGATGGCGAGCCAGATCGCCGCCGCCTCTGACGTACTGCAAGTCTCGCTCGCCGGCATCGTCGATTCGTTTCGTGACGGGGTGATCCTGATTGACCGGCAACACCGTATCGCGGCGATCAATCCTTCGGCATCCGACATGCTGGAGATTCCGGCGGCCCGGCTGATCGGCGAAGAGTTGATGGCGGCGGTGCCCGGCCTCAAGGAAAGCCTGATCTTTCATCATGTCGTCCGGATGGTCGATTACCGCGAGCGCTTTTCAGGCGACGTGCCGGGCATGTTCCGCCCCTATCAGTGGCTGCATATCGATCTGGTTCCGCTGCCGGTCGGCGGCGCGATCGTGCTGCGCGATGTCAGCGAAGCGATGGAAGGCTTCGTCGCCGGTGACCTGCGCCAGGCGACGCTCGATGCAGTCGAGATCGATGGGGACATCGGCCACGCGCGCATCTCCGTCCGCGAAACGGTGGAGTCCGCGAACGCAATGCTGACCGGCCTCCTGGGGGTCGATGTCGCCGCCGTCCGCCGCGTCCGTTTTTCGGCTTTGCTGGCGGTTGGACAGCGTGCGGCCTTCGCCCAGGCGCTCGAATCGGTTTTCCGTTCCGGCAATCCATCACGCGTCGCGTCGCAAATGGTGACGCGCGAGGGATCGGTTGTCGACGTCACGCTGTCGATCGTCGAGGTTCGCGGCCCTTATGCCAGCGATGGAGCCGTCGTGCTCGTCACGCGCCGCGTCGTTTAGAGCCAAGCTTCCTTTTTCACTTTTTGTCCGGCCGCCGCGCACGCTGGACAAGCGGCGACGTTGAGCGCAATCAATCGGACGAGGTGAGTTGCAAGTGGCAACTTGCCGTTTACGTAAAGGTGAGCGCTCAGTATAAGGGCGCCATTGCCCAATGGGAGATTCGTGATGGACATGGAATTCAGCCCCGAAGATCTCGCCTTCCAGCAGGAAGTGCGCGACTTCATCGCCGAAAATTACCCCGCCGACCTGCGTGACAAGCAGGATGAGGGCGAAGAGATGTCCAAGGAGGATTTCCTCGCCTGGCACAAGATCCTGTACAAAAAGGGTTGGATCGCCCCGGCGTGGCCGGTCGAATATGGCGGTACGGGCTGGACGCCGACGCAGCGCTTCATCTGGTCCGAAGAAACCGCGCGCGCCGACTGCATCCGGCTGATGCCCTTCGGGCTCGCCATGGTCGGCCCGGTGATCTACACCTTTGGAACGCCCGAACAGAAAGCCCATTTCCTGCCGCGCATCCTGTCGGGTGAGGATTGGTGGTGCCAGGGCTATTCGGAACCGGGTTCAGGCTCCGACCTTGCGTCGCTTCGCACGACGGCCGTCCCTGACGGTGATGACTATATCGTCAACGGCCAGAAGACCTGGACGACGCTGGCGCAGCATGCCGACTGGGGCTTCTTCCTCGTCCGCACCGACAAGGAAGCGAAGCAGCAGGAGGGCATCAGCTTCCTTTTGATCGATATGAAATCGCCTGGCATCACCGTGCGCCCGATCATCACGCTGGGCGGCGAGCATGAAGTCAACGAGGTGTGGCTCGAGGATGTTCGCGTCCCGCAGTCTCAGCGCGTCTATGAAGAGAATAAGGGCTGGACCTGCGCCAAGTTCCTGCTCGCGCACGAGCGCACCGGCATCGCCGGCGTTGCGGCGTCGAAGCGCGGGATCGAGAAAGTGAAGGCGATCGCCCGCACTGAAATTGACGGCGACAAGCCGTTGCTCGCCAACGCCTTCTTCAAGCGCAAGGTCGCCGAGTTGGAAGTCGATCTTGCAGCGCTGGAATTCACGGAGCTGCGTAGCCTTGCCGGCCCCAACGCACACCGTGGCCCCGGGCCCGAATCGAGCCTGCTCAAGATCAAGGGTTCGGAAATCCAGCAGCGGTTGACCGAATTGTCGCTGGAAGCAGTGGGCCATTATGGCGCTCCCTATTTCCGCGGATTTGGCGAAGGCGACAATGAGCATCCGATCGGGCCCGACTACGCGCACCGCGCGGCGCCGACCTATTTCAACATGCGCAAGACGACGATCTATGGCGGGTCGAACGAAATTCAGCGCAACATCATCGCGAAGATGGTTCTCGGCCTCTGATCAAATAATCCACGTCATTCCGGCGAACGCCGGAATCTCGGCCATGCGGCCTTGAGACCCCGGCTTTTGCCGGGGTGGCGGTGAAATTAGGGAATAAGAAGAATGGATTTCACTTACACCGAAACGCAGGACATGATCCGCGACACGCTCGCCCGTTTCCTCGGCGACACCTATGATTTCGAAACGCGCCAGAAATTCATCAACAGCGACGTCGGACGCGATTCCGCGATCTGGACCGCCTTGGCGCAGGAACTGGGCATGCTCGGCGCGCCTTTTGCCGAAGAGCATGGCGGCCTTGGCGGCGGCGCGCTCGAAAATGCGATCGTGATGGAGGAACTGGGCAAGGTCATCGGAATCGAGCCCTATCTTCCGACCGTCGTCATCGCGGGCGGCGCGTTAAAGGCCGTCGGCGGCGCACAGGCCGATGCCATGATCCCCGAGATCATCGCAGGCAACGCGATCATCGCCTTCGCCTATGCCGAACCGCAGGGCCGTTACGACGTCGCCAACCTGCGCACCACCGCGAAGAAGGATGGCGGGGGCTATGTCCTGAATGGTCACAAGAGCGTCGTTTATGCCGCGCCCTGGGCGACGCATCTGCTGGTCACCGCGCGCACCGGCGGCAATGCGCGCGACCGCGACGGGGTGTCGTTGTTCCTGATCGACGCGAACCTTCCCGGTATCGTCCGGCGCGACTATCCGACCGTCGACGGCAGCCGCGCTTCGGAAATCTATTTCGAAAATGTGGCGATCCCCGGTGACGCATTGCTGGGCGGCGAGGGCAGCGGCCTGCCGCTGATCGAGCAGATCGTTGACGAGGCGACCGTCGCCGTCTGCGCCGAAGCGACCGGCGTGATGCAGAAACTGCACGAAGGCACACTGGAATATACGCAGCAGCGCAAGCAGTTCGGCGTTCCGATCGCGAAATTCCAGGTGCTCCAGCACCGCATGGTCGATATGTTCATGGAGGTCGAACAGGCACGCTCGATGACGATCATGGGCACGCTGAAACTGGGGCTGCCCGCGAACGAACGCATGGCGGCGGTCTCGGCCGTCAAGGCGAAGGTCGCACGCGGTGCCAACTTCGTCGGCCAGAACGCGATCCAGACGCACGGCGGCATCGGCATCACGCAGGAACTGGCTATCGGCCATTATTTCAAGCGCGCGACGATGATCGAGGGCCAGTTCGGCAGCCACGACTATCATATGGATCGTTACGAGCGGATCACGCTGGCAGACTGATTTCGCGAACGCCGTCGATGGAGCTAATAGGCGACGTCGACGGCGATCCGCAGCGTGCGCGGGCGAAGAGGGGTCATGAACCCCGAATTGCCCTCAACAAACGGGGTTCCCAGCGAAAAGCGGTTGCCGCGCGAGTCGAACAAATTCGTCAACGTCAGCGACAAACCGCGGCGTTCGTTGCCGACCCGCATCGCGACACCGGTATCGACATAGTCACCTTGGCTTTCGCCGAGCACGGGGCCAATGCCGAGCCGTGACGGCCCGATATAGCTGGCCCAGCCATTCACGCGGAAATCCTGGTCGCCGATCATGGTCGCATAATTGACCGACCCGCGAACCGCGTGGCTCGCGACATTCGGAATGCGGCCCAAGCGGCCCGGTGCGGCATCGAACACGGGTAAAATCTGCGGCGAGAGATCGTCGACGCGGCTGTGGTTATAGACCGCACCGAGTTCGAAGGTCAGGGCGGCGGTTGGCCGCATCGCGATTGCGCCCGACACGCTGGTAATGCGGCCGTCGCCGATATTGGCGGTGGTCGGGAACCCGGTGCTGTCGATGAAGTCGGCCTGGATGTTGCGCCAGCGGCTGTGCGAGATCGAGATGCTGGCGTCGAGCAGGCTCTGTCCCTTGTCGCCGAAGCGCATTCCCGCTTCCCAGGTGCGGACTTGATCGTTCAGGAAACGCCGTACGAAATTGCCGTCGACGGCGAGCCCTCCCGGGCGGAAACCTTCCTGATAGCGCGCATAAAGCCGCACATTGCGGAGCGGTGTCGCGAGCAGCGAGAAGGACGGCAGAAGGTCGGTTTCGTTGCGCGACGCGGTCGTCGCGCGGTTGGCCTGCGCCAGCGCGAACGAGACCCCTTCGGCGGCGCCGCCCAGCTTCGCGTGAGACAGGCGAACGCCGCCCGACGCGATCAGGTTGGGCAAGACTTCGGCGGTCGCTTCGGCATAGCCGGTGAATTCGGTCACCCGGTTGGTCACGCCGGGCAGGACTGCCCGGAGCGGTCCATAGGCATATTCGCGGTCCTGCCGTGCCCGATTGTCGATGAAGCTCGCGCCGATCACCCAGCCGAGTCCGTCACGGTATGGACGCGACAGGCGGTTTTCGCTGGCAAACATGCGCGTTGCATTATGCTGGTCGAGCACGCGCGGAACATCGTTCAGCGGAAAGACCTGAATCGGTGCGAACAGGCGTTCGACATCGACGGTGCCGACCGAAGGTGGGGCAGATATGCCCCCGTTGGACATGTCGGTTCCTTGCCGCGCCTCGGGCAGGCTGGCATCGAACCGCTCGAAGAGGCGGTGGTCGATATAGGCATTGGACGACTGGAAATGCAGGTCGTCCCAGTCCTTCATCACGACAATCGTGCCCATGCCGTAACGCGCGGAGGCATTTTGTTCGACCATCGAGTTGCGGGTGAGCGGATCGCCGTTCTTGTCGGCATATTGCGCGTCGTCTGAGGTGATCGCCTGATAGACGCCGCCGAAATCGACGGTCCAGTCGTTCCCAGCCTCGAGACGAAAGGTGCCGCGCCCGCCGCGAACATGGACGCGGTTGACGTCGTTCTGCCCACGGAGCGGATTATCGATATAGCCGCCGTCGGTCAGCATATAGCCGACGAGGCGCAGCGCGTTGCCGTTGTCCCCGATGGGGAGGTTGGCGATCGCCGCGATGTCACCGCCGGGGTCGCCATGCTGTGTGACCGACACGCCGGCGATCGCCTGAACCGTCATGGCCCGCGGGTCGGGTGCCTTGGGTACGACACGGATGATGCCGCCGAGCGACCCCGCGCCATAGAGCGTCCCCTGCGGTCCTTCGAGGATTTCGACATTGTCGATGTCGTAGAGGCGGAGATCGGGGTCGGGCGCGTTATAGCTGAGGCGGATATCGCCGAGATATTGTCCTACGGTCGACTGCGTCGGTCCTGTGAAGCTGGAATCGGCGATGCCGCGGATGAACAGCTTGTTGCGCCCCGAGCCCAAATGGGTCGAGGAAACGGTCGCGGTTCGCGAGAGGATTGAATCCATCCCGCGTTCGCCGCCAAATGCCAAATCGCCGCCATCCAATTTGGTGACGACGCCGGCGAAGTGCGAAAGAGGAAGATTGGTCTTTGATGCGGTGACGATGATTTCGTCGTGCGCCGCGGCGACCGTATCGCTCGACGGTTCGCGCGCCCGCGGCTGCGACGCTTGCCGCGGTGGCGGCGCGGCGCGAGCAACGCGGGGTTGGGCGGGGCGCCGTTCGATTCGCCAGCTGGTAGCACTGACACGAATGGCGCGGGCGTCCGAGCCGGCAAGAAGGCGCCGGATCGCCTCGTCGAAACTCATTCGTCCACGCACCGGTTTGACGCGCGCCTGCCACAATTTTGCATCGACGACGCTGATGCTGACACCGGCCTGCCGGCTGATCACCGGCAAAACCGTGGACAGGCTTCCCTTGGGCACGTCGAACGCGCGGTCTTCCGCAGCCAAAGCCTGCGCAGGCAGGCTCAGCGCAATCGCTGCAGCGGCAAGGGAAAGACGAGGAGGCATGTTCAGCGGGTCAATATCCAGCCATCGCCTTGCCGTTTGGCCTTCGTCCCCGACAGGGCAGCAAGGTCGGCAATGGTACGCCCCCGGTTCTTGTCGATGATCAGGGCGCCGCGGAACGACAGGTCGCTAGCCTCGGGCGCAATGCTCACCTGCATCCCGGCGGTGCGCTTCAAATCCTCCGCGACAATGGCCAGCGGCGTGCCATTGTAGACGAGCAGGCCGCTGCGCCAGCCACCCACGCTGGCGACATCGACATCCTGAATCAACGGCGCTTTGCGATCGCCATCGCGGGCATCGATGCCCTTGCCCGCGACGAGGCGAACCTTGTCGCGGTCGGGATTATAGAGGACGACGCCTTCGGACACGGCGACCGACGTCTGGCGGTTACGGCGTACGACGTTGAAAGCGGTCCCGAGGTCGACGATCTTTGCATCGCCGGTCTCCACGACAAAGGGATCGTCGTCGCGGTGGACGACATGGAACATCGCTTCGCCTGATTCGAGCCGGGCAAAGCGCGGGCGATCTTTGTCGATCTCGATCACCGACGCGCCATTGATCTCGATTTTCGAACCATCGGCCAGTTCTACGGTGCGATGTTCGCCCGCGATGGTTTCGATCCGGTTTTCGTTGCGGAAGAGACCAAGGCCCGACAGGCTGATCGCGCCGATCAATGCAGCGGCCATCGCGCCGCTGAACCATGCACGCCGCGACGGGCGGCGCGGCGCGTCGGACAGGACCACGACCGACGGCTGGGGTGTCGAAGGCAGCGCGTCGAGATCGCGGTCAAAGCTGGCCGACGCGTCATAGATCGCCGCATGTGCGGCGTCTTCGGCAAGCCAATCAGCAAAGCCGTCCCAATCGTCGAACGCGGGATCGCGCTGACGGATCACCCAGTCGATTGCGCGCGCTTCGATCTTTGCCGGATCAGCTTGCATCGAACTGCCTCCGTGCAGCGGCAAGTGCCGCATAGACTTTGCGCAGGTCGGCTTCGACGGTACTCAGGCTGACCCCCATTTCGGTGGCAATATCACGTTGACCGATGCCGTCGACACGGAAGCGGCGAAAGATGGCGGCGGGACGCTCGCCGGTGGCGGCAATCGCGGTTTCGACGAGCGCCAGTTGCTCGCGGGATATCAATGACGTCTCGGTCGAGGGGGTCGGCATCGCCGACGCCTCGCCCCATGCCTTGTCGCGCAGATCGCTCTGCCGCGTCGAACGATAACGGTCGAGCATCAGATTGTTGGCGGCGCGCATGATATAGGGAAGGGGATCGGCGATCGGGCCGGTACGCCGGTCTGTCAGTCGCATCCACAGATCCTGGAACAGATCTTCCGCGCCGTGGCCGGCACCGCGCACTTCCAGAAAGCGGACGATGCGATCCCGGTTGGCGAGCAATAAGCCTTCGATGCCCTGTGCGGCGTCGGATCGGTCATGCGACTCTGTCATGGATTGCTTGCTTTGGAACGCCATCTTCTGTCGGTAAGCGCCACTTCGCCCTGCGCCATACGTCCCCCTGATGACGTCGTCATATAGCGTCCATGCTCCGCCGCGCAACTGCGGTACCGGGAAAGTGAGGGCGGACAGTGCAAGCATCTGTTTCTTTGTTTCTTTGTCCCAAGGCAAGGGGGAAGCGTGGGTAGGGGTTACGCTTCCCCCTTGCGGGCGGGGCCGGTCGGGGGGCTAGAGACCGACCCGCAGACTCGCACGGAAAGCCCAGCCGATATGGCTTTGCTGTTCTTCCGCGGACACTTCGCCAGCGACCTGAAAGGCCGAATTGCCAGCGATGCCACGGAAACGGCCGACCCAGCCGCTCGTGCGATCATCAGGAGTAAGGGTGAACGGCGTGCCGTTCTTGAACGATGCCGTCGTCGCGCCCAGCGTGCCGCCGACGATCTGACGACGACCGCCTTCGAGTTCGAAGCGCGTCCAGCCGTCATATTCGTCGGCACCGCCAAAATCGAGACCGATGGCGACCGTGCCCGACACGGCAAGCTCGTCGCTGTCGCGGCTGAGCACCTTGAGATCCAGCGCGTCGCCGCCGCCGGTTTCCTGATAGCCGTCCTCTTTCAGCTTGAAATAGTCGACGGCGACCATCGGTCGGATCGTCAGGCCGCCAGCACGGGCGTCATAGGCGAGCGAGCCCGAGGCCGACCACAGAGTGCCGTCCCATTTACCCTTCATCGTCTTTTCGATGTCTTCGGCGCCCGCTTCGGCACGGAAGATACGCGTGCCCTTCAGGCTGACCGGCGCACCCGAAACGCGCGCATTCGCCATGAACCCGTCGGAGCGCAGGCGCCAGTGCAGCGCGCCTTCGAATTGGCTGGTGCTGACTTCGTTGGCGTTGCTGCCGTTGCCGTCCTTGCCGTTGAGAAAGGCGATCGAGCCGCCGAAATTACCGAGGTCGCTCTTGATCTCGGCGCCCGCCGAGATGCCCCAGCCGCTGACGTCGTAGCTCGCCGTATCGCCGACGCTCTTCGACGTGCCCCAGACGGCCTGATTGACCCAATAGCCCCATTTGCCTTCGTCCTGGAACGGCGCGTTGGGATCCTGGAGGTAGCGCGACAGCGCGCGCGATCCGGAGGTGACGGTTTCGAAGACGCCGCCCTCATGCTCGGGGAGCATCTGGCCTAGCTGCCCCCGGAACTGGGCGCCGTCGGTGATGCCGAGGAATACGTCCTCGATCTTCTGGTCGGCGATTACTGCATCGAGCACCGCGTCGAATGCGCCGGCTTCGGAGCGGTTGAGCCCGAGTTCGGTCGTGCTCTTGCGCGCCACGTCGACGATCAGCTGGGTCGCGTTCGAGGTCAGCGTGCCCTTGTATAGGAAGGGAAGCAGCGTCTGCGACGCCGTGAGGTTGCTCGCGCCGGTCAGGGTTCCTGCGGTGAGCACGATATGCTTGCCCTCGGCCTTTTCGATGCTCGACAGCTTGAGCGCGAGTTTCGATTCGGCGCCGAAGCTGGCGTTGCCGGAGACCTGAAGGTTCGTTCCCGTGTTGCCGGTATCGAGCATCACGCCAAGAGTGCCCTTGTCGGTGATGGCGAGCGAAGAGATCGTCGCGGCGCCGCCGACGTCGAACGTCCCGCCGGCGACCGAAACCGCCAGACCCTGCGAATTGGCGAGCGTGCCCGAGAAGATCGACGTGCCACCGATGGTCAGCGTATCGGTGCCACCACCAAAGTCCGCCAAACCGGTGAACTTCGAGGTTCCAGCGAGTGTCATTGCATCATTGCCGGTGCCAAAGCGGGCGTTGCCAGCATAGGTCGCGTCACCCGACAGCGCGAGCTTGTTGTTGCCGGCGCCAAAGAAGCTGTTCCCCTTCACCGAGCCGTCGGCAATGTCGAACACATCATTGCCGCCGCCGAAGCGGACGTCGCCGACGATGCTGGGCGCCGTGATGCCCGCAGCGACGGCGGTCTGCTTGACGGTCGCCCCGATGGCGTTCGCGGACAGGTCGATCGCGACGTTGCGGTCGGAGCTGGCAAGCGCGCCGGCAGCGCTGATCGTGCCGCTGTTTTCGACCGTTCCGACCTTGCCCGACAGGTCGACGATGGCGCGTGCGGTGCCGTTGTCGCCGCCGGTCTTGGCGGTGATCGACCCGCTGTTGCGGATGAGCGGGACGTCGCCCCCGGCCTCGATCAGGACCGCGGTTGCCACGGCGCCTGCCGCATTGCCGCCGGTCGTCGCCTCGATCTTGCCAGCGTTGCGGATTTCAGGCGTTGTCGCACCGCTTCCGATACGGATTGCCGTTGCCGCCGTATCCTTCGAAAGCGCCGTCACGTTGCCGGTCGCGCCGATACCGATGCCGCCAGCAATGGTTACGGCGCCGCCGAGGCCTCCGATCTGGATGGCGTTGCCGTCCTTGCCGGCATAGAGTCCGCTACCAAGAACGGCGCCATCGATGATGAAGCCAAGGCCGGTGCCGGTTCCGGCGACGGGGCCGATCGTGACGGCGCGGTCCGCCGACCCGATGCGGATCGCCGCTGCCGAGCCGAAAGAGCGCACCACGGCACTGCCTTCCTTGTCGTCGTCGATGCCGTCCTTGTCCTCGTCCTTGTCGGTCGTGCTCGAATCTTTCGGCGGAACCGCGAGGATGATGCCGCCGGTTACATTGCCTTCGATCGACAGCGCGTTGCCGCCGATCAGCAGGTCGTCAGCGTCGAGCTTCGACGGGTCGGTCGGCGGAGCGGTGAAGCGATAACCGGTCGCGGTGAGGTTGCCCTGGACGACGAGCGCGCCAGTGATGTTACCGGTGAGGCGCGCGCCGATTGCATCAACTCCTTGCGCACTGATAGTGCCCGCGAGGCGGACATTACCCGTCACATCCTGCAGCCCGATGCCAAGTGCCCGGTCGCCGATGACGCCGACGGTCCCGTCGTTGGTGAAATTGCCCGTCAGCGGCCCGCCGAGGCGGATGCCGGCGGAATTATTGCCCTCGATCGCGATCGCGCCCGAGTTGACGATATTGCCGGCAAAAGCACCCGCAGTTGCGATGCCGACGCGATTGCTGCCGATGGCGAAGGCGCCGTCGAGGTCGCCGTCGTTGTCAATGTCGGTCGGGGCATAGGTTTCGCCGATGGTGATCTTGCCGCTCGCGCTGTTCGTGATGCCGCCCGTCGTCCCGGCGCCCGCGAGGATGCCCGTCGCGCCGTCGACATTGCTGAACTCGATCGTGCCTTCGTTGACGACCTTGTGATTGCTGTCGATCGTGACCGCGGGACCGGTGACCGTCGGCTTGATCGAGCCCGCTGCAACAATCTTGATGTCGTCGGCTGCACCCGATTTGATCGTCGATGTTCGAACCGGCGCGGTGGTGGCCGTGCTGATCGTCGTTTCGGCATAGGCCGTGGTCGAAAGGAGGGTGGCCAGGCAGGTGGAGGCCAGCAAAGTCTTGCGCATCGGGTTCCTCTTGTGATCGGGGCCGGGATATCTTCCCGGCGACAATCACAAGACGGAGCAGCAAACGCGCAGCCTTGGAAAAATATCGCGCCTCAATCGCGCGGTGCTGCCTCGTTCAGTTTGAGGCCCAGCGTCGACGCGTTTTGTACGGCTTCTTCGCGGCTGTTGGCGCGCAGTTTTCGCATCACATTTTTAAGGTGCCACTTGACCGTTTCAGGCGCGAGCTGCAGCGTCCGGGCGATTTCCTTGTTCGATTCCCCGGCATTCAGCGCACTCAAAATTTCGATCTCGCGCTCGGTCAGGAACGAAAAGGCCTCACCGGGGGCTGCAAAATGGGTGCTCTCCAGCGCTGGATTGCGCCGCGACGGTTCGGCGAGTTTTAGCAGCGCGAGAAAAGAACCCGACGAATAGGCCTCGCTGCAGAAATTCTGCACGGCGCGGACGCCGGTAACGTCGAGGACATCGACGATGGTGCGGCGGAACCCGACGCTGGCGGCGTGATTGAGGAAACGAACAGTTTCAAGGTCGACCATCTTGTCGCAGCGCCCGCTGAGTTGAGGAAGAATGTTGAGCAGCGTGGCCGTCGCCCGCAGTTCGGTGTCGTCGGCGTTTGAGGCGAGCCGTAGCAGCCGTTCGGCCACGGTCGTGAGCCGCGGACGGTCGCCGTTGGCAATCGCTTCATAGGCACGCATCTCGGACAGCAGGGCGAAAGCTCGTCCTGCCGCCGACAGCGGGTCGAGCACGGCGCTTTCCTCGTCCGCGGTCGCAACGACCGCTTCCGCGTCGATCGTTTGCGGCAGGCGCAGACGCGCGCGTTCGACGATGCAAAGCGCTTTGAGGGGCGCCCACTCCCGCTCGAACGCGACAAGTTCTGCGCGGTCGATCAGCGATGCCGCCTTGTTCACATGTCCCATGCCGGCGGCCGACCGGATGGCGACGAGAAAAGCGGGGAGCAATGCGTCCTGAAACGGGCTTTGTTCGAGTAGCGGAAGCGCGCGTGCCGCCAGTTCGGCTGCGGCAGCCATTTCGTCGCGCTCGTAGCAGCAGCGTGCCAGCCCCGCCTCGATCAACGCAGTGGCAAGATTTGGTACGGAGGAAGGACGCAGGCCATCGCGCAACACGCGCTCGGCATCGGCGAGCTGGCCTTGCGCGCGCGAAAGCGCCGCGCGCGTGCACACAGCCAGCGCGAGAGGCAGCGCAAGCGGCGGTCGCGCTCCACGCAGCATCAGCGGGCGGACGGCGTGGTGAACCAGCCCGAACAGGCCACGTTTCAATGCGCCATGGGCGAGCACGGTGCGGATCATCGCGACGGCGAAATCGGAAAGCTCCTCGGGCGATGCAAGCAGCTGGTCGCATTTCTCGACGACCTCGGCGAGCTGGTCGCGATTATAGGCCCGGTGAACCAGATCGACCGCGCGCGCTTCGTCGACCGCGCCGCTGGCAGTGAGAGCCGCAATCGCCGCGCTTGCGCCGGGCTCCGCCATGAGCGTGAATAGCCAGGCCCGCGCCTGAACCAGGGCCGGGAAGGCGGCAATCTGTGCTGCGGGCAATCGGTTCATCCACGTCGCAGCGCGCGAAATCTCCCCACATTCTATCATCGGCAAAATGCTGCCCGCCAACAATTGGGCCGCTTGCTCGAAATCGCCTGCCATCATCGTCTGTTCGGCGGCTTCGACGGGCATTTCCTGCGCGACGAAATAGCGCGCCCCAACGCGGTGCAACTGGAGCGGAGCATCCGCGTCGGTTTCGAGGTGCCGTCGAAGCGCGGCCTGGAACGCCGGATGCAGACGATGCCAGCCACTGCCGTCGGTCGGGGCCTCGATGAACATACCGCGTGCTGTGAGATCGCGCAGCAGCGTGGCGCTATCCTTTTCTCCACTCAAAAGCTGGCAAAGCTCGGCATTGAAGCGCGGGGCGACCGCGCAGCGTTGAAGAAAGAGGCGCTCGGCGTCGGGCAGGGCGGCGATCAGCGGCGCGAAATAGGCCTCGATTCGCTCGCTGAGCGCGGCGGTCGATCCCTCGATGCGCGCGAGCCGGACGCCCGCAGGCCACCCCTTCATGATCTGGTTGAGTTTAGTCCCTTCGCGTCCGTCGTGCGATGCGGCTGTGCCATGCAGGAAAAGCTGAACCTCCTCGTCGGCAAGCGCGAGGTCGGCGCTGCCGATCGAAAGCGCCATGCCCCTCCGCTCGACGTCGTCAAACGCCACCGCCGGCATCGTCCGGCACGACAGGATCAGCCGCAAAGGGGTAGGGGGATGACGCAACAGGCGGTTCAGTACCTCGATCGTGCGCGGATCGGTCAAGCGGTCGACGTCGTCGAGGATGAGAAGCAGGGGATGTTCGGAGGCCTCGATCCGGTCGGCGAGCGCGCTCGCGAGGATCGCCGCCGACGCCGGAGCCGATGACAGGGTGGCCAGGCTGTCTTCGCGAGGAGCGCCGCGCGCCAGCCGCACCGCTTCGAACAGATGCCCGACTGTCGCGGGTTCCTTATCCTCCGGGTCGAAGGATACCCATCCGACCGACCAGCCGGCCGATCGGGCGTTCGCGAACACGGTCGCGGCAAAAGCCGTCTTGCCATATCCGGCGGGGGCCCGCACGAGGCAAAGTTCGTGCCGCGCAAGTTCATCGAGCCAATTCTGCCAGCGGTCGGTACCGACCATGTCGGCTGGAAAGCGCGGCGGCGCATATTTGCCGCGCGGCATTCGGGGAGGGCGGTGCTCCGCCGCGGCGCGATGCTGCGCTTTTGTTTCTATCCTCTGCCCCGGCTGGATGGTCATATCTTCGCCCTCCATCTGAGGGTCATGGCTATAGCCATGCGGCCCCGACCGCAAGCGTCCCCCCCATCGCTCCCCCCGCCACCCGGTCTGTCATTGCCGTGGCGCGCGCCATAGCCTCCTCATTGTCGAAGGGCCCACACAGAATGGGTTCGAACCGTGGGAGAAAAGGCGTGACGAAGAAAGCTATCCTGGCAAGCTGTCTGTCCACCACCATGCTGATCGGCTGGCATGGCGTCGCTTACGCGCAAGAAGCCGACACGGCGCCCGAGGCGGAAAGCGGCGGCATCGCCGAAATCGTCGTCACGGCGCAGAAACGCGCGCAGAATCTTCAGGATGTCCCCGTCGCGGTGTCTGCCATCGGTGGCGACGCGCTGGAGAGCCGGGGGATTACCGAAACGTCGGATCTGATGGGCGCGATCCCCAGTTTGCAGGTCACCAGCCCTTACGGAAACACTCAGCCAAACTTTGCACTTCGCGGCATTTCGGTCGCGAACGAGTTTTCGGCATCAACCGCGTCCCCTGTCGGGGTGTATGTCGACGAGGTTTATCAAAGCTTCCGCGCAAGCCATGGTCAGCAGCTTTACGACATCGACCGCGTCGAAGTCCTTCGCGGGCCGCAGGGTACGCTGTACGGCCGCAACACCACCGGCGGCGCGGTCAGCTTCTTTACCCGCAAGCCCGACCTCGATGGCAATAACGGCTATCTGACGCTCGGTTACGGCAATTACGACACCAAAACGGTTCAGGGCGCGGCCGAATTCACGCTGGTTCCCGACGTATTGGGCATCCGCATCGCCGGTACCCGCTCGAAAGGCGACGGCTGGCAATATAATCCCGCGCAGGGCCGCCATGTCGGCACCACCGACACGATCGGCGGTCGCGTGTCGCTCCGTTGGAAACCGACCGACCGGCTCGATATCAATCTGAAATTCTATACCGCCAAGGACGATCCGCTCGGCGCCAACGCCTATGCGATTGGACAATTGGAAGGCGATCGCGACGCGCTCGGCTATTCGCGCTTCGACCCGGCGCAGAACGGCGGCCGCGCACTGCGCCGCAATGAAGTGTCGGCCGACACCGGCGGCACCAATTATACA
Organism: Sphingopyxis sp.; assembly: GCA_051861185.1. GTDB lineage: Bacteria > Pseudomonadota > Alphaproteobacteria > Sphingomonadales > Sphingomonadaceae > Sphingopyxis. Next base: position 216,390 of record JBIMKQ010000001.1, on the reverse strand, counting down.
AAGTCCACGGGCGGCTCGCTGAACATCAGCTACGAACTGAGCGACGATGTCACGCTCACGTCGATCACCGGCTTCGACAAGGGCCGCTACGCAATCGACCCGAACGACTGCGACGGATCGCCGAACGACCTCTGCGCGATCCGGTTCCGGTCGCGCAGCAATAATTTCAATCAGGATTTCCGGATCGCCTATTCGGGCGACAACCTCGATATCATCGGCGGCCTCTATTATGGCAAGGATACGGTGAAGACGTCGAACGAACCCGATTTCTTCGGCGTCATCCGCCCGCTGCTGCTCGGCGCGGGCCTACCCGGAAGCTACAATAACGCTGCGGTCGCAACGCCGGACTCGATCGGGATCGTCCCGGCCTTTGCCGCCAATCCCGCGCTCGATCCGACCAATCCGGCAAGCTGCGCTCCCGTTGCAGTAAACCCGACCGGCTTCCTCGATGCGCGTTCGCTTATCGCGCTGCTAACCGATATTCAGCTCAACAATTCGGGCGGCGGCGGTTTTGGAGGGGCGATTTCCGCCGCCTGCCGCGCGGCTGGCGCGCCGCCGTTCACGCCGATCCTGGGATCGCAGAAATTCGATATCCAGCGGCCGTCCAAAGCGATTTATGGCGATGTGACGTGGAAGGCGACTGACGAGCTCACTGTCGCGGTCGGGCTGCGCTACACGATGGACAAGGTGAAGTTCCGCAACGGCAGCACGATCCTGTACAGCCTCGACGGCACTACCCCCGTGGCCAACCTGATCCCGTACAGCAACCCGTATAACCCGAACCTGCCGACGATGAATCTCAGCAGCAAGGCTAACCGGCTGACCGGTCGCGTCAACGTCAGCTACAAGTTTGCCGACGATGTCATGGGCTATCTGCAATATAGTCGCGGCTATCGCAGCGGCAGCTATAACGGGCTGGCCTATCAGGGCACGAACCAGGTCTATTATATCAAGCCCGAACAGGTGAATGCCTATGAGGGCGGTTTGAAAACGCGCTTCTTCGATCGCCGCGTGCAGCTCAATCTCGCCGGCTTCTATTACGATTATTCGAACCAGCAGACGACGCAGGTGGTCGGCGCGACGACCTTTACCCGCAGCGCGAACGGCCGGGTTTATGGCGGCGAGGCCGAACTGACGATCCAGGCAGCCGACTCGCTGCGGTTCGATGCGACGCTCGGCCTGCTGAACAGCAAATATAAGGGCAATGTCGTCGATCCGGCCGACCCAGCGACCCAATTCACCCGCAACGTCAACGGAAACTCATTCCCGAACGCACCGGAGACGACGTTCACGGCCGGCGTCGAATGGGATGTGTTCGATAGCAATATCGGCAAGCTGACGGTGCGCGGCGACGCCAATTATATGGGCAAATATTATTTCGACTCGTTCGGTGACTATGATCAGGAGCCTTGCGATCGGGTCGGGACTCCGGGTGCCATCCGGCCGGCAGGCACGGCCTTCACCTGCGGCAATCCCTCCTATTGGCTGATCAACAGCCGGGTCACCTACCAGAAAGACAATTTCTCGGTCAGCGCCTGGGTCAAAAATCTGACCAACAAATATTATTACACCTACGGCCTCAACATCGATGTGTTCGGGCTCGACTATCTGAACCGCGGAATGCCGCGCACCTATGGCGTCGAAGCGACGATGAAGTTCTGATCGCTGACGCCAAGGGGAACGGCGGGCGCCCCCTCCCTCAGCCCGCCGTCCCCGATTTGTTGCTGACCCGAATTTGAGGAACATGTCATGATGCGTTTTACCGGCAAGAGCGTGCTGATAACCGGCGCTGCGCGCGGCATCGGGCTCGCCGCCGCCCAGGAATTTGCGCGCGAAGGCGCCTCGGTGACAATCACCGATATTGACGGACAAGAGGCGGAGATCGCCGCTGCGGCAATCCGCACCGAAGGGCATAAGGCGGAGGCGAGACGACAGGATGTTGCCGACGAGGCGGAATGGGCGGCGCTCGTCGCCGATATCGTCGCGCGCGAGGGGAAGCTGGACATCCTCGTCAACAATGCCGGCATGGGTTTCCTGAAATCGGTCGTCGATACGAACCTCGACGAATGGCAGAGGCTGATGGCGGTCAATCTGCAGAGTGTCTTCCTCGGCGTTCGCGCCGGCATCGGGGTGATGAAGGAAAAGGGCGGGATAATCGTCAACGTCGCCTCGATCGCCGCGAACGTCGCCGAGCCGCTCTTCCCCGCGTATAATGCCAGCAAGGCGGGGGTCGCGATGCTGACCAAGGCGGTAGCGGTCGACTGCGCGCGCAAGGGCTGGCCGGTGCGGATCAACTCGCTGCATCCCGGCTATTGCGAGACCAAGCTGGTCGCCGATGCGGTCGGCAGCCTCGGGGATGCCGCCGCCGATTTCGCCGCCGCGACCGTAGGCGCAATCCCGATTGGCCGCATGGCGACGACGCGCGAGATTGCGCGCCCGCTGCTGTTCCTCGCCAGCGACGACGCCGCCTACATGTGCGGCAGCGAACTGATCGTCGACGGCGGATACACCGCGGTCTGATCCGAATTCCATCAAAACAGGGACGGAAATCCAATGAGCAAGAAACCGGTCATCGTCTATGGCGCCTCGGGCTACACAGGCCGCCTCGTCTGCGAATATCTGCGCGAACTCGGCATCCCCTTCATCGCGGCGGGACGCGACAAGAAGCGCGTGCAGGAGGTGATGGACAAGGTGCCGGGCATCGAGACCGCCGATTATGAAGTCGCCGAGGTCGAGCATAGCGTCGAGGCGCTGACCAAGCTGTTCAAGGGCGCCAGGGTCGTCTGCAACATGGTCGGCCCGTTCATCAAATATGGCCCCGAGACGGTCGAGGCGTGCCTCGCCGCCGGCGCCCATTATCTCGATACGACGGGCGAACAGGACTGGATGCTGCTGGCGCAGGAAAAATGGGGCGATGCCTTTGCAAAAAAGGGCCTGCTGCTGTCGCCTTGCGTCGCCCAGATGTACACCACGGGCGAGATCGCGGCGAATATCGCGCTCGAACAGGCGCCGGGACTCGACACGCTCGACATGCTGGTGCTGTGGAAAGGTTTCCCGACCTATGCCTCGGTGCAGACGATCTTCACGATCCTCAAGGCCGACTGGTATTATCTCGAGAACAACCAGTATGTCCAATGGCCGACCCTGACCGCGACCGAATGTCAGGTGCCCGGCCAGCATGCTACCGCGCTGACTTTGCCATGGGGAGGCACCTCGCACCCGATCTGGTTCAAGCAGGACCCGCGCGTCTCGACAGTCAAGGTCTATGGCGGGGTGTTCGCACGCGAGGTCATGGACAATGTCGTGGCCATGACCAAGATGATCGACACCGACATCAAGCCGCTGCCGTTCAAGGAGCAGGAAGCCGCGCTCGCCAAGATGGCGGAATCGGTGCAGGGGGACATGCCGCCCCGCGAAAATCCGCGGCTCAATACCAGCATTGATTCGGTTTACGCCTCGGGGCCCCTCGTCCGCGCGCATGTGTTGATCCACGGCAATAGCAATTACAAGCAGACGGGATTGATGCAGGCTTGGGCGGCGATGAACCTGCTCCAGCAACCGCCGCGCCGCGTCGGTTTCGCCTCGGCGTGTCAGGCGTTCGGGCATCATGAGATATTGGGCGTGCTGCGCCAGTTCGGGCTGATCCTGAAACCGATCGTCACGGTCGACGACTGATGCGACTGGTCGACTGGCTCGACAAGGGGGCGTCGCTCGGCGCAGATGCACCCTGCCTGACGATGGACGGGAAAAGCCTGTCCTATGGAGAGGTGCAGGCGCTCACCCACCGCGTGGCGCAGAGGCTGAATGCGTCGGGCATCGTGCCGGGCAAGCATGTCGCGATCCTGTCGGGCAACGATCCCGTCGCCTTTGCCTGCGTCTTCGCCATTTCGCGCGCCGCGGCGGTGTGGTGTCCGATCAACCCGCGTAATGAAGCCGCCGAGAACGCCTATGTCCTCGATAATTTCGACTGCGCGGCGCTGTTCTTCCATTCGAAATTCGCCGAACTGGTGGGCGAGTTGCGCCAGCGCCTGCCCAAACTCGAGCTGCTCGTCTGCCTCGATGCGGAACAGCCGTTCGCACCCTCTCTCGACCAGTGGCTGGCCGGCGTCCCCGACACCCCATTCCGGGCGGCGCCCGTCAGCGACCTCGCAATGATTCCCGGCACTGGCGGCACCACCGGCCATCCCAAGGGGGTGATGCTGACCAATCGCAACCTCGAGGCGATGACCGCGCTGACCTTGATGGGCTATCCCTTCGAAGGGCGACCGGTCTATCTTGCGATGGCGCCACTTACACATGCGGCGGGGGTGTTGGCCTTCCCGATCATGGCGCATGGCGGCGAAATCGTGATCATGCCCTATCCCGATATCGGCGAGTTTCTGGCGCTCGCGTCTCGCCACCGCGCCACGCACACCTTCCTGCCGCCAACACTGATCTACATGCTGCTCGACCATCCCGCGCTGCCCGTGACCGATCTGTCGTCGCTGCAATGTTTCTGGTACGGCGCCGCACCGATCTCGGCCGCGCGGCTGGAGGAGGCGATCGGCAAGCTTGGCCCGGTGATGGCGCAGCTTTTCGGCCAGACCGAAGCGCCGATGATGATTTCGATGATGGCGCCGAGGGATCATTTTAATCCCGACGGTTGGATTGCGCGCGCGCGCCTGTCTTCGGCGGGAAGGCCGGGTCCGCTGGTGCAGGTCGCGATCCTCGACACCGAAAACAACATCGTGGCGCAGGGTGAGCGCGGCGAGATCGTCGTCAGGGGCTCGCTGGTGATGGATGGCTATTACAAGAATCCCGAGGCCACCGCCGAAGCAAGCGTGGACGGATGGCATCGCACCGGCGACATCGGCTATCTCGACGCCGACAATTTCCTTTTCATCGTCGACCGCGCCAAGGACATGATCATCACCGGCGGCTTCAACGTCTATTCGGCCGAGGTCGAACAGGCGCTGCTGGCGCAGCCGGCGGTGCAGGATGGCGCCGTGTTCGGGTTGCCCGACGACAAATGGGGCGAGCGTGTGTGTGCGGTCGTACAGCTTCGCGCCGGCCACAGCGCCGATCCGGATGCACTGATCGCGGCGGTTAAGGCCGCGATCGGCAGCGTCAAGGCGCCGAAGGAACTCGAGATCTGGGACGATCTGCCGCGATCGAAGGTCGGGAAGGTGCTGAAGAAGGATATTCGCGCGCAAAAGCTCGCGGCGCGATCCTAGTTGCGCGCGGTCACGATCCAGGCCGCGCCGTCGATCAACACCGACGTCTCACCGGGCCGCTTGGCAAAGGCAGAACGCACCGCCCTCGCGGCGGCCGCTCTAACCTCGTCGGGCTGATCGGCGAGCGCCCGCGAGAGTGGACCCACCTGAAAGGCCATGTCGACCGCGTCGTCGATTGCCGCGTCGCGTGTCGCTCCGCTGCCATAGGAAATGGTCGTGTCAAAAGGCGTGATGCCGATCGCGGTAAAGCCTGCCGCGGCAAGAATGCCGGCCAGCCTTTGCCGGTCGCCAAAGGCGAACGGCCCCGGCGCATTCGGATCGGCGGGGGCGGGATGAACGATATCGCGGATCGCCGCCATCGGCAGGCGAACCCAGTCATTATCCTGTGCGCCGCGCCAACAGACGAAGGCGAGCCGCCCGCCCGGTTTCAATGCGCCGCGCATGTGCGCGAACGCGGCCACCGGATCGTCGAAGAACATCACACCGAAACGCGAAAAGAGCAGGTCGAACGCGTGAGACGGAAGCGGGGCTGTGGCGGCGTCCGCGCATCGAAATTCGACGGGCGATGTTGCCGGGACCAAGGCACTGGCGACCTCGACCAACTGCTCGGATATGTCGACGCCAAGTATATATCCATCCGGTCCGACCTGTTCGGAAAGGGCCAGCGTCGACGTGCCCGAACCGCAACCGATGTCGAGTATCCGTTCGCCGGGCTGCGCATTTGCGGCACGGATCGCCGCACTGCCGAATTCTTCGAGCATCACGTCCAGTCGCGCGAGATTGGCGGCCCAGCGGTTGCCGCTGTCGCCATTCCAGTCGTGGGTTGGGGCGGTCTGGATATTGGACATCGGGACACCTTCTTTATTGAGAACGAGTCGCAACTAGATCTGTTGTCGCTGGAATGCAAGGCACCGCGCATAGCTATGCCTTGTTGCATCGCCTCGAACCATGCGACATTCGTCGGGCGAACCGGCCGCGTTCGGATCGGTAAGGGAGAGTCATGAGCGAACAGATCGTCACGGTCGATATCGGCGGCACGCATGCGCGCTTCACGATCGCCCAGGTAGAAGGCGGCCGCGTCCTGTCGCTCGGCGAAGCAACGACTTTGCACACCAAGGATCATGCGAGCTTCCAGACCGCGTGGCAGGATTTCGAGCGTCAGCAGGGCGGAACCTTACCGCGCGCGGTCGCTATCGCGATTGCCGGGCCGACGCGAGGCGACATCATCCGGTTCACCAACAATCCGTGGATCATCCGTCCGGCGTTAATCAACGAGAAGCTCAACGTCGATCGCTATGTGCTCGTCAACGATTTCGAGGCGGTGGGACATGCCGTTGCGCAGGCCGGCGAGAATTATTTCGAGCGGTTGACCGGGCCCGACGAGCCGCTTCCGACGACCGGCACCATCACCATCATCGGCCCCGGTACCGGGCTGGGTGTTGCGCATATCTGGCGCAATGGCCCCGACTACCGCGTGCAGGCGACCGAGGGAGGACATATCGATTTTGCGCCGCTCGACAGCATCGAGGATGCGATCCTCGCGCGACTGCGCAAACGGCATCGGCGGGTGTCGATCGAGCGGATCGTATCGGGGCCGGGCATCGTCGATATTTATGAAACGCTGGCAGCGCTGGAGGGTCGCGCGATCCCTCGGCTCGATGACAAGGCGATCTGGACCAACGCGCTGAGCGGCGAAGACAGCCTCGCCGCGGCCGCCGTCGACCGTTTCTGCCTGTCGCTCGGCAGCGTGTCGGGCGATCTTGCGCTGGCGCAGGGGGCGAGCGGCGTGGTTGTGGCGGGCGGGCTCGGTCTTCGTATCCGCGACAGCCTCGTGCGCTCCGGATTTCCCGAACGTTTCATCGAAAAGGGGCGGTTCGAGGGTTTCATGTCGGCGCTTCCAGTCAAGCTCATCACCCATCCTCAGCCCGGTTTGTTTGGCGCTGCGGCCGCCTTTGCACGGCAATACGCCTGAATTGGCAATTTCCGCTGGTATCGGCCCGCAAAAATCGGCAGCAATGGAGTTTCGATTTTTAAGGGATTCCGTCGCTCGTGTCCGTTCGCCCCGTCCTCGGCATCATCGCTTGTAACCGGCAGGTCGGCGCCGAATATGCGCAGGCGGTGATGAACCGTTATGCGAAGGCGGCGATGCGTCACGCCGATTGCGCCGCGCTGCTCATCCCCTCGCTTCCCGACTATATGCGCGCAGACGAAATCGTCGGGCGGCTCGACGGCGTCCTGCTCACCGGATCGCCATCGAATGTCGAACCGGCGCGCTATGGGGAAGACGATGAAGGGGAGGGGCCGTTCGATCCCGACCGCGATCGCATGATGCGCGATCTGGTCGAGGCCGTGATCGCGTCGCAGCGGCCGCTGTTCGGCATTTGCCGCGGGTTTCAGGACATCAATGTCGCGCTCGGCGGGACGCTGCGCCGCGATACGGCGACGAATGGCGAGTTGCTGCGTCACCATACCCCCGACGGCACCCTGTTCGATGCGATGTTCGATCATCGCCACCATGTCGATCTGGTCGAAGGCGGGATGCTCGCGGCGGCCTATGGCGCATCGGCGCTCGACGTGAACTCGGTCCACTATCAGGGCGTCGGACGGCTTGGGGACGGGCTTGCGGTCGAGGCGCGCGCACCCGACGGGCTGGTCGAAGCGTTCAGTGCGCGGCCGAACGGTGCCCCCTTGCTTGCGGTGCAATGGCATCCTGAGTGGGGAACCGACGGCAATCAGGAGAGCCAGACCTATTTTCGCCTGCTCGGACAGGCGCTGCGGGGCGAGCTGTGAACCGGCACGTCACCCGTTACGACCGCTATCTTGCGCGGCTTTGCTTCTCCCCCTGATCGATGGATCGGGCTGAATTGCCCGCTCTTCCTTCTGCGGCTTCTACCGCCTTCAACGATCAGGAATATGATATGCCCCGTAATCACGACATCGCCGAACTGCGCCGCCTCGACGTCGCGCATCACCTTCCCGCCCAAGCCGATTGGGCCGAAATCGAAAAGCTCGGCGGCAGCCGCATCATCACCCATGCCGAGGGTTGCTATATCCACGACGGTGACGGCCACCGCATCCTCGACGGCATGGCTGGCCTGTGGTGCGTAAACGTGGGTTACGGCCGCGAGGAACTGGTTGATGCGGCGGCGGCGCAGATGCGCGAGCTGCCCTTTTACAATACCTTCTTCAAGACCGCGACGCCGCCGACGGTGATGCTCGCGGCGAAGATCGCTGAACTGACCGGCAATCGTCTGCCACATATTTTCTTCAACGCGTCGGGCAGCGAAGCGAACGATACGGTTTTCCGCATGGTGCGCCACTATTGGAAGCTGAAGGGCGAACCCAAGCGAACCGTCTTCATCAGCCGCTGGAACGCCTATCATGGCTCGACCGTCGCGGGTGTTTCGCTGGGCGGGATGAAGGCGATGCATGCACAGGGCGACTTGCCCATCCCCGGTGTCGAGCACGTCCGCCAGCCCTATGCCTATGGCGAAGGGCAGGGGATGACCGAGGACGAGTTTTGTAACGCTTGTGTTCAGGCGATCGAGGACAAGATCCTCGAGGTCGGCCCCGAGAATTGCGCGGCCTTCATCGGCGAACCGGTGCAGGGCGCGGGCGGTGTCATCATCCCGCCAAAAGGCTATTGGCCGAAGGTCGAGGCCGTGGCGCGCAAATATGGCTTGCTGGTCGTCGCCGACGAGGTGATTTGCGGTTTCGGCCGCACCGGAAAAATGTGGGGGCATGAGGCGATGGGATTTACCCCCGACCTGATGCCGATGGCGAAGGGGCTGTCGTCGGGGTACCTGCCGATCTCGGCCACGGCGGTCGCGAGCCATGTGGTCGATGTGCTCAAGACCGGGGGAGACTTCGTTCATGGCTTCACTTATTCGGGGCATCCGGTTGCAGCAGCCGTCGCGCTCAAGAATATCGAGATCATCGAGCGCGAGGGGCTTGTGGAGCACACCGGCAGCGTCACCGGTCCGCATCTCGCGAAGGCGCTGGCGACGCTGAACGATCATCCGCTCGTTGGCGAGGCGCGTTCGATCGGCCTGTTGGGTGCGGTCGAGATCGTTGCCGACAGGGCAACGCGCGCACGCTTTGGCGGCGCCGAGGGCACAGCGGGACCGATGGCGCGCGATGCGTGTATCGCGAATGGATTGATGGTGCGCGGCATCCGCGACAGCCTGGTGATGTGCCCGCCGCTCGTCATTTCGACCGAGCAGATCGACGAGATGGTTGCCATCATCCGCAAATCTCTCGATGAGGTGCTGCCGAAACTCCGCGCCCTCTAAACAGGAAAGCCCAAACCCCTATGCCCTCCGGCCTTTTTGCCCTGCTCGACGATATTGCGACCATCGCCAAGGTCGCCGCCGCGAGCATCGACGATATCGGTGCCGCCGCATCGAAGGCCGGGGTCAAGGCGGCGGGCGTCGTCGTCGACGATACCGCGGTGACCCCGCGCTACGTCACCGGCTTCACCCCCGACCGCGAACTGCCGATCATCTGGCGGATCACCAAGGGATCGATCTTCAACAAGCTGGTGCTGATCCTGCCGGCGCTGCTGTTGCTGTCGGCGGTCGCACAATGGGCGATCACACCACTGTTGATGATTGGTGGCGCCTATCTCTGCTTCGAGGGGGCGGAAAAGTTATATCACGCCTTGAAGAAGGACACGACGACCCTTGCCGAAGACGCCGAGATTGTCGCCGACAAGGACCATGAAGAGGCAATGGTGAAAGGCGCGGTGCGCACCGACTTCATCCTGTCGGCCGAGATCATGGTGATTGCATTGAACGAAGTGCTGGACGAGCATTTCGCGATGCGCGCCGCGACACTCGCGGTGGTGGCGATCTTTATCACGATTGCGGTCTATGGCGTCGTCGGCCTGATCGTGAAAATGGACGACATCGGCCTGCATATGGCGAAAGAGGGCAATAGCGCGCGCCGGGCGATCGGCCGCGGGCTTGTTTCCTTCATGCCAAAGCTGCTGGCGGCGCTCGCGCTGATCGGAACCGCAGCGATGCTGTGGGTTGGCGGGCAGATTTTCCTTCACGGCCTCGACGAATATCATATCGGCAACATCGGCCACGGCCTCCACGATTTCGCACATGCGGTGGCGGGGAACCTGCCGGCTGCGGGCCTGTGGGAATGGCTTATCAATGCAGGCGGTGCGGGCGTGTTCGGGCTGCTGCTTGGCGGCGTGATCGTCGGGGTACTGCATCTGCTGCCGGGTAAGAAGACCCACTGACCTCGTCAGGAGTGATGAAGGAAAGCTCTTTTCCGGCTTCAGCCTAGCAAAACCACTGGACTGTCCGCGCGCCAGTGCATGCTGACCTTGTCGCCCCAGGTGAAATCCTCCTGGTCGTGGCGGGACAGGTTCGGGCGTGAGACGCGGAGCATCGCTCCAGATTCCAGCTCGATCTCGAACAGGGTGATATCGCCGAGGTAGCTCATGCCTTTGATCTTGCCGCGCGCGAAATTATAGCCGTCGGGCGCGTCCTGCGCCGCGGCCTTGACGGCCTTGCCTTCGCCCGGAACATGAAGGTAGATTTTCTCGGGACGCAGCGCGACCCAGACGTCGGCGCCATGCGGGCCGGTGACGCCATGGTTGAGATAGACTTTGCCAAGCCCGGGGCAGTCGACCGCTGCCTTGTCGGGATCATCGAGCGTCAGCTTCCCCTCGAAGATGTTCACCGAGCCGACGAAATCGGCGACGAAGCGGTTCGACGGATATTCATAGAGATCGGATGGGGTCGCGAGCTGCGCCACTTCGCCCTTGTTGATAACCCCGATCCGGCACGCCATCGACAGCGCCTCATCCTGATCGTGGGTCACCGTGACGAATGTGATGCCGACCTTTTCCTGAAGATCCGAAAGCTCGAACTGCATCTGCGCGCGCAGCTTGGCGTCGAGCGCCGACAGCGGTTCGTCGAGCAGCAGCACCTTGGGCCGCATGACGAGACTGCGGGCGAGCGCGACGCGCTGGCGCTGGCCGCCCGACATCTGGTCAGGCATGCGCGTCTCGAACCCGCCGAGCTTCACGAGCTCAAGCGCCTCGGCAACGCGGTCCTTGATCTCGCCGCTCTTCACGCCGGCAATCTTCAGTCCATAGGCAACATTGTCGGCGACGCTCATGTGCGGGAACACGGCATAACTTTGGAACACCATGTTCACGGGGCGCTTGTTGGGCGAAATACCCGCCATATCCTGCCCGTCGATCAAGATCTTACCTTCGGTCGGGAGCTCGAAACCCGCGATCATCCTCAGCAAGGTCGTCTTGCCACAGCCCGACGGGCCCAGCAGCACGAAAAATTCGCCGGCATTGATATCGAGACTGACATTGTCGACCGCGGTGACCTTGCCGAAACGCTTCGAGACATTCTGGATCTGGATGATCGGTTTGGCGGGTTCGGTCATGGTCAGTGGGTTTCCGCAATGGCTTTGAAGCCCTGGAGTTTGAGCGCGACGAAGGTCAGGGCAATTGTGAGGACGATGAGCAGGGTCGAGGCGGCGTTGACCTCGGGGGTAACCGAGAAGCGGACCATCGAATAGACTTTCACCGGGAAGGTGATCGTGTCGGGGCCGCTGGTGAAATAGGTGATGACGAAATCGTCGAGGCTCAATGTAAAGGACAGCAACGCGCCGGCGACGAGCGCGGGCTTGATGTGCGGGATCAGCACGTCGCGGAACACCTGCCACTCGCTCGCGCCCAGATCCTTCGCCGCTTCCTCCTGCTCGCGATTGAAGGTCGCGAGGCGCGAGCGAACGACCATCGTGACAAAGGGAAAGCAGAAGGTAATATGCGCAATGGTTATCGCGCCGAGGTTGAACGGCCAGACGAGATCGGTCGGCCAGTCGACCGCGGCAAAAAACATCAGGAAGGCGACGCCAAGGCAGATTTCGGGGACGATAATCGGCAGCGAAATCGTGCCGTCGATCGCGCCCTTCAAGGGAAAGCGGAAGCGCCAGAGCATCACCGCGGCGACGGCACCAAGAACAAGACTGGCAATGGTGGCCAGCGCGGCGATGGTCAGCGAGTTCAGCAGCGCCTCGACGAGCTGGTCATTGCCCATCGCCTTCTCATAATATTTGGTCGTGAAACCGCGCCACACGACGTTGCGCTTGCTGTCGTTGAAGCTGAAGATCATCAGCACGACGAGCGGCGCGTAGAGGAAGACCATCACCGCGCCGACCCACAGGCGCATCCACAGGGTGCGGCTATATTCGAGAGGGGCTACGGGCGTGCGGAGGAAAAGCGCCATCAGCGGACCTCCGGCACCTTTTTGCGCATCGACTGGATCGCGATCAGCGCGAACATTGCATATATCAGCAAGAAGGAGAGCGCGGCGCCGAAGGGCCAGTCGTTCGCCTTTTTGAACTGGCGCTCGATCACGTTGGCGATCATCTGGCTGTCGGTCCCGCCCATCAGGTCGGGGGTGAGATAGGCGCCAAGCGCCGGAATCAGCGTGATCATCACCCCTGCGATGATGCCCGGCGCAGCGAGCGGAACGACGATCCGCATGATCGTGCGGAAATGCCCGGCGCCAAGGTCAAGGCTGGCCTCGATCAGGCTGCGGTCGAGCCGATCGAGCGCGGCGTACAGCGGCAGTACCATGAAGGGCAGGTGGACGTAGACGAGCCCGAACACGACCGCGAAATTGTTGAAGAGAAGCTGCACCGGTTCCCATGTCGGAAGCGGTTGCAGTCCGACGAGCGTCTTGATCCAGCTCGTTCCTTCCCACAACGCACCGAGCCCCTTGTTGGCGAAACCCTGCGTGCCGAGCAGCATCATCAGCGCATAGGTGCGGATCAGGAGGTTGGTCCAGAAGGGCAGCATGATACCCAGCAGCAGCCAAGGCCGCCATTTCTCGCTGGCAAAGGTGATTGCCATCGCAACGGGAAAGCCGATGATCAGGCAGATGAGGGTGACGAGCGCGGCGACCGCGAAACTCTTGCCGAAAATGGTCAGGTACAGCCACTCGGTCGCGCGCTTGTAATTATCGAGCGTGCCTGAAAACTCGATTTCGGTCAGGCCCTTATTCTCGCCAAAGCTGTAGAGCCAGACGATCGCCATGGGCACGAGGAAGAAGACGATGACCCAAAAGAGCGTCGGAAGCGATACCGCCGCAAAGACCCTTTTGTTGGTTTTCCAGTCCTGTTCGGCCACCCCCCGATGCCCCTTTCAGATTTCTAGGCTGCCCGGACCCTGGTGAAGGCTTCTTCGTAAAGCGGCTGCAGTTCCGGATTGAACCGCGCATATTCGCACTTCGCCAGTACGTCGGCGGGCGGGAAAATGACCGGATTATTCTTGTAGCTGTCGGGCATCAGCGCCTTCGCCGCCGCGTTGGGCGTCGGATACAGGATCGTCTCGGTGATTTCCTTGTCGACGTTCGCGTCGAGGATATAGTTGATGAAGGCGTGAGCGTTCTTCGGATGCGGCGCACCCTTCGGGATGCAAAGATTGTCCGAGTTAAGCTGGCTGCCTTCCTTGGGCACGACGAAGTCGATGTCCTTGTCCTCGGTCATCGCCTGCGCAATGTCGCCATTATATTCAAGTACGACATCGACGTCGCCTTTGAGCAACAGATCCTGCCCGTCGTCCTCGTGGAATTTCTTCACATTGGGCTTTTGTTTGATCATCATCTTTTCGATCGTAGCAATGTCCGCGGGAGTCAGCGCGTTGACCGATTTGCCGAGATATTTGCCATAAAGGCGGAACATGTCGCCAGCCTCGGACAGCCAGGCGATGCGGCCGGCATATTCGGGGCTGTCGAACAGGACTTTCCAGCTGTCGGGCCGCGCCGATACCTTTGATTTGCGATAGCCGATGCCAAGCGCCAGCCATGTGTAGGGCATCGAAAATTTGCGCTGCAGGTCATATTCGACGTCGATGTAGGCGGCATCGATATTCTTCTTGTTCGGGAGCAGCGCGTGATCGAGCGGCATCAGCATGCCGGCCTTGCTCATCCGCTCGACGAAGTCGTTCGACGGCACGATCACGTCATAGCCCGGATTGCCGGCCTTGAACTTGGCGAACAACACGTCGTTGCTGTCGAACAGGTCCATCGTGACGTCGACGCCCGTCGCTTCCTTGAAATTGTCGAGCGTGTTCTCGCCGATATAGGTGTCCCAATTGTAGAAGTTTAGCTTGGCTTCCTCGCCGTTCGCGAGCTTCTTGCCTTCGCCCTTGCTGCACGCGGCAAGGCCGCCGAAGCTTATCCCGATTGCCGCGACGCCCATTGCCTGCAAGAGCGAGCGGCGCCCCCGGGTTTGCTTGATCAGTTCAATCGGATCCATGTGCAGCCTCCCTGTTTGTGACGCCAAGCTGACTCAATAACGGCGGCTTGGAAAGAGGTTATTTTGCGCTGCAACACGAATCTTTGAAAGATTCATGCGTTGCGCAGATACCAGTCATAATCGAGCGTCGGAACAACGCCGAAATAGCGGTCTTGCTCGACGCGCTTCACGATGCTGAACATATCGACGAAGCGTGTCCCCAGATAGTCGCGCATCAGTTCGGACGCATGGAAACGATCGACCGCGGCGAACCAGTTCGACGGCGGCTTGTCGTCGCCGCTGTTGTCGCGGTCATAGCCGTTACCGACCACCGCTGCGCCGGGATCGCTCTTGTTTGTCATGCCGTGATGCATACCCGCGAGGACCGCTGCGACGGCAAGATAGGGGTTCGCGTCGGCGCCGCATGCGCGATGCTCTACATGGCGGCTGGGCGGCGGGCCCGCGGGGATGCGGAACGACACGGTGCGATTGTTGACGCCCCATGTCGGCGCGACGGGCGCATAGCTGTTCGCCTTGAAACGGCGATAACTGTTCGCATGCGGGGCAAAGAGCGCGAAACCGTCGCCGACGCTGCCGATCATGCCGCCGATCGCGTGGCGGAGCGCGGGCGTGCCCTCGGGATCGTCGCTGGCAAAGATGTTGGTGTCGCTGCCGTCGTTGATCGAGACATGGATGTGCATGCCGCTGCCCGCCTGTTCGGCGAAGGGTTTCGCCATGAAAGTCGCCTCGAGGCCCTGCGCTTGCGCGATTGCCTTGACGAGCCGCTTGTACATGATCGCGTCGTCGCAGGCCCGCAGTGCGTCGGGCTTGTGGCGCAGCGTCAGTTCGAACTGGCCCGGCGCGAATTCCGAGATCGCACTTTCGAGCGGCAGGCCCTGGACATCGGTTGCGGCATAAAGCGCGTCGAAGAAGGGACGGAAATCATCGAGTTCGCGCAGCCCATAGACTTCGACGTTGCGCGGATTGTCTCGGCTGTACGCAGGACGGGCAGGGCGGACCGTGCCATCGCGCGCACGGCGCGCATCAACGAGATAGAATTCAAGTTCGACCGCGAGTACCGGGGTCAGCCCGTCGGCGGTAAAGCGGTCGATCACGCCGCCGAGAACATGGCGCGGATCAAGGTCGTGCGGCGTACCGTCGAGTTCATAGAAATCGACAAGGAACTGTGCGGCGTTGTCGCCGCCCCACGGCGTGCGGACAAGCGTGCCGGGGATCGGCTTCATCGAACGGTCGGCGTCGCCATCTTCCCAGACAAGGCCGGTTTCGACGGTATCCTGCCCGGTAATATCGACGACGGTGATCGATCCGGGGAACATGCGGCCGCTTTCGTAAACCGCCATCACCTCATGCTGGCGCAGGCGCTTGCCGCGCGGAACACCGCCAAAGTCGGTGTAGATCATTTCGATCGAATCGATGTCGGGGTTCGCCTTGAAAAAGGCCTCCGCTTCCGATCGTTCCGCGATCACTCCCGATGACTTCGACATCGCCCCACTACTCCTTTAATGCACGCACGCAGTCGGCGAGTGCGCCGATCAGCCGGTCGATCTGATCATCGCCGGTAACCGGGCTCACCAACATCATATTGTGAAACGGCGCTAGCAAAATTCCGCGGTTGGCCATGCTCAAATGGATCGCGGCCTCCAGTTCGAGTTGCATCGCCGCCATTGCTTCGCTGCCGTTACGGGGCGGGTTTGGACAGGTCAGCAGCTCGACGCGCGCACCGACCTGAGTGATGTGCCATTCAAGGCCGGCTGCCGAAATTTCCCGCTCGAGGCCGGTAACCAGCCTTGCTGCACCGCGGAGCATCAGATCGTAGGCGGCAGGGGTGATGACGTCCGACAGCATTACATCCATCGCGGTGATCGCGAGCGCATTGGCCGACAATGTCGTTCCGATGCCGCTGTGCCCCGCGGGACGCGAGGCGTTGAGCGCCGCCATGCGTCCGGCGACCGCCGCCGAAAAGCCGTAGACCGCGCAAGGGACGCCGCCACCGATCGACTTGCCGACAACCATCAGGTCGGGCGTGGGACCGTGCGCGATGCCATGGCCGCCATAGCCCGACGAGATTGTATGCGTTTCGTCGAATATCAGCAGCGTACCGGTTTCGTCGCAGAGCCTGCGGAGTGTCGCCAAGAAGCCGGGAGCGCCCAGCACCATGCCGGCATTGGTCATCACCGGCTCGGCAAGCACGCACGCGATATCGCCGCCGCGCAAAGCTGCCGTCAGGGCCTCTTCGTCGTTGAATTCGATCACGGTCGTCGTGGCTCGCAGGTCGTGGACCTGGCCGACCAGGCTTGCACGCATGTCCGGCGCGCCACCTTTCAGGTCGACGAAGGCGTCGTCGACCGCACCATGATAAGCGCCATTGAAAGTCAGGATTTTCGGCCGTCCGGTGATCCCGCGACACCAGCGGATGACCGCGCGGTTGGCTTCACTGGCGGTTGTGGTGACCTGCCATAAAGGCAGGCCGAACATCGCAGTGAGCCGCTGCGACAACGCCGCGCCGCGCGTCGTAGGAAGCATATAGCTCAGGCCCTCTCCCGCCTGCTTAGCGAGCGCAGCGGCGAGGGCGGGGGGCGAATGGCCGAACAGGCTTGCGGTGTCGCCGAGGCAGAAGTCGTCGTAGGTCTGCCCGTCGATGCTCGTCAGCGTCGCGTCTTTCGCCGACGCCGCAACGATCGGAACCGGGCTCGGCCAGTCCTTCATCCAGTGGAACGGCACCGACTGGAACCAGCCTTTCGCGGCTGCGTGATGCGCCACGGCGCGCGGATTGGCGCTGCGAAAGCGTTCGGCTTCGCGGTCCGCGACACGCTTGATGGCGGCGTTCGAGATCACCCGAGCCTGTCCTTCATCGCATAATAGAGGAGCCCGAGCGTGGCGAGCGGCTGGCGCAGCCATTTGCCGCCGGGGAAGGGCTTCGCCGGCAGATTGGCGAGCACGTCCAAGCGTTCGGCGGTCCCTGCCATCGCCTCGGCGATCAACTCGCCAGCCAGCGTCGTCACCAGCGCGCCGTGGCCCGAGAAGCCATGGGCATAGAAGACATTTCCGCGCCGCCCGATATGCGGCAGCCGGTTCATCGTCACCGCGACCGCGCCGCCCCAGCCATAGTCGATCGGGACGTCGGCAATCTGCGGGAAGACCTCTGCCATGAAGGGCCGCACGAACGCCGCAATGTCGCGCGGCGGGGTCTGCGAATAACGTTCGCCGCCGCCAAAGATGAGGCGCTTGTCGGCCGAGAGGCGGAAATAGTTGAGCACGAAGCGGCTGTCGGCAACAGCAGCATCGCTGGGGAGCAGCGCATCGGCGTTCGCGAGCGGCGCGGTCGCAATATTATAGTTCATGATCGGCACGGTGTAGCGGCCGAGGTCGGGCTCCAACTGCCCGATCCAGCTATCGGTGGCGTCGATGAAATAGCGTGCCTCGATCGTGGATTTGTCGAGGAACAGCTCGCCGGGATCGCCGTCGAGGATCCAGTTTGCCCGCTGCCCTTCGAGAATCCGGACGCCAGCCGCTTCGGCCGCTTTCGCCAAGCCGATTGCGTAGTTGAGCGGATGAAAATGGCCGCCTTGCGGATCGTGAATCCCGCCATGGTAAAGCGGACTTGCAATGTGAGAGTTCATTTCGGCTTTTGCGATCACATCGGTTTCGTAGCTGTGACGCTTTGCGAGATAGTCGGCCTCGCGGCGGATCGCGTCGAAATCTTTCGACGTCCACGCGGCCTCGAGATGCCCTGCCTTGAGGTCGCAGCCGATGCTATGCTGGGCGATCCGCGCTTTAACGCGGTTGTCGCGCCAGCAGAGATCAAACAGCGCGTCGGCGCGTTCGCGGCCGAATTCGGCTTCCAGTTCGGAAGCCGACCATCGAAGGCCGGGGATCAACTGCCCGCCGTTGCGCCCCGATGCGCCGAAGCCGATCTTTTCCGCTTCGACCAGAATTACGGAAAAACCTCGCTCGGCGCAGGCGAGAGCGGCCGATAACCCAGTAAAGCCACCGCCGATTACAACAACATCGCAAGCGTATTCGCCCGCTATGTCCGCGTGCGCCGTCCGCTGGTGCGCGGTTGCGGCATAATAGCTGTTGGCGAGCGGGTCGGTCATGGACGGCGCGCGGGTCAGACCCGCATCAACAGATGTTCGCGTTCCCAGCTCGACACGACCGACTGGTAGTTGAACAGCTCATAATCCTTCACCGCGAAGAAGATTTCGAAGAAATCGTCGCCGAGGAGGTTGCGCACCTTCTTGCAGGAACTGAAGCGGTCGAGCGCCGCTTCGAGCGTGCGGGGCAGGGTGCGCGCGCGGTTATATGCGCTGCCGGTGATCGCCTTGGCCGGCACCATGCGGTCGACGACCCCGATATAGCCGCAGATCAGCGAGGCGGCGATCGCGAGATAGGGATTGCTGTCGGCGCCGGGCAGGCGGTTTTCGACGCGGCGGTTCGCCTTGTCCGAAATCGGCACGCGGAAGCCGCACGACCGGTTATCCTCGCCCCACTGGACGTTGATGGGCGCCGCGCTGTCGGGCCGCATCCGGCGGAAGCTGTTCACATTCGGCGCCCACAAGGGCGAGATTTGCGGCATATAGCGCACGAGCCCGGCGATATAGCTGCGGAACATCGCGCTATCGCGGCCTTGCGCGGTCGAAAACAGATTCTTGCCCGTCGTCGCATCGACCACCGACTGATGGATGTGCATCGCGCTGCCCGGCTGGCCCGCCATCGGGTTCGCCATGAAGGTCGCATAGACGTCGTGCTGTTTCGCAACGTTGCGCACGACGCGCTTGAACAGGAAGACTTCGTCGGCGAGGCGCAGCGGGTCGCCGTGGATGAAGTTCACCTCGAGCTGCGCAGCGCCCATTTCGTGGATCATCGTATCGATGTCGAGCCCCATCAGCTCGCAATCGTCATAGATATGATCGATGATTTCCTCATATTCGTTCATCGCCTCCAGCCCATAGGGCTGGCTCGCGGTCTCGCTGCGTCCGGATTGGCCGGTCGGCGGGGTCAACGGGAAATCGGGGTCGACATTGGGCGAGACGAGGTAGAACTCGACCTCAGGCGCGATGATGGGGCGCCAGCCCTTTTCGGCATAAAGCGCGAGCACCTTTTTCAGGATCGTGCGGGGCGCGATGTCAACTTCGCTGCCATCGCCGTTGAGGGCGTCGGCGATGACGAAAGCGGTCGGCGACTTGAATCCCGGCGCGACGCAGATCGTGCCGGGGTCGGCGATCAAAATCTTGTCGGGATCCTTGTCCCAGATGTCGTCGATGTCCTCGGGATAGTGGCCGTCGATCGTGCAGATGAAGACGCTGCCCGGAATGCGCAGCGACTTGTCCTTGACCGAGGAGAGGAATTTTTTGGCGGGCAGCACTTTGCCGCGCTGGACCCCGTTGATGTCGGGGACGATACATTCGACTTCGTCGATTTTATGGTCGTTGATCCATTGTTCCAGATTGACTGACATGCGCCCCCGATTGGGCCGGGGAACCGGCCCTGTTGTGCGGGGGGAGCGTATCGCAAGCTTGGACGAAGCGCCAGAGGTGGCGGCTATTCTGCCAGTTTTGGTATTAAACCATGCCGAATTCTTTGCTTGCGCGAAACTCATCAAGCTCCATTCTCGCCATACCGGGCTTGACCCGATGCCCGCCCAGTCCTCAAGAAGGGCGCGATGATTGAGAGCCTGAAGGAAAAACGGCGATGCAGGGTGACAATGACCAGCTGGCGTCCTTCTGGATGCCCTTTACCGCCAACCGGTCGTACAAGGCGAACCCGCGCCAGCTCGTGTCGGCGAGCGGCATGCATTATCAGAGTAGTGACGGGCGGGCGATCCTCGACGGCACGTCGGGACTATGGTGCAGCAACGCCGGGCATTGCCGGCCCGAGATTGTCGAGGCGATCGCGAAGGCCACGGCCACGCTGGATTTCGCACCGACATTTCAGCTGGGGCATCCGCTGCCTTTCGAGCTGGCGCAGCGCCTTGCTGACCTGATGCCCGAGGGGCTCGACCGGATATTCTTCACCAACAGCGGCTCCGAATCGGTCGATACAGCGCTGAAAATCGCGCTCAATATCCAGCGCGCGAAGGGGCAGGGGACGCGGACGCGGCTGATCGGGCGCGAGCGCGGTTATCACGGCACCGGTTTTGGCGGGATCAGCGTCGGCGGGCTCGTCAACAACCGGCGTCCGTTCGGGATCGGCTTGCCCGGTGTCGATCATATCCGCCACACGCACGATATAGAGCGCAACGCGTTCACGCGCGGATTTCCGCAGCATGGCGCCGAGCTGGCGGACGATCTTCAGCGGCTTGTCGATCTGCATGGCGCCGACACGATCGCGGCGGTGATCGTCGAACCGATGGCAGGCTCGACCGGTGTGCTGGTGCCGCCTGTCGGCTATCTGCAGCGCCTGCGCGATATCTGCGACCAGCATGGCATCATCCTGATTTTCGACGAAGTCATCACGGCGTTCGGCCGCGTCGGCGGCGCCACCGCGGGGGGGCAATGGGGCGTGACGCCCGACATCATCACAATGGCAAAGGGGCTGACCAACGCCACAGTCCCGATGGGTGCCGTCGCAGTAAAGCGCGAGCTATACGATGCGGTGATCGACAGCGTGCCGGGCGGGATCGAGCTGTTCCACGGCTACACCTATTCGGGGCATCCGTTGGCCAGCGCCGCGGGTCTCGCCACGCTGGATCTCTACGCGCGCGATGGCTTGTTCGACCGGGCCACTGAACTGGGCAGCTATTGGGAAGATGCGGCGCACAGCCTGAAAAGCGGGCGCCACGTCATCGACATTCGGACCGTCGGGCTGGTCGCCGGAATCGAGCTTGCGCCGCGTCCCGGCGCCCCGACGGCGCGCGCGATGGAATTATTCCATGCCTGTTTCGACAATGGCCTGCTAGTTCGCGCGACCGGCGACATCATCGCGCTGTCGCCGCCGCTGATCGTCGAGAAGGAGCAGATCGACGAGATGTTCGGAAAAATTGGCAACTTGCTCGATCGCATCGACTGACGGGAAGGCCGGTCAGTCGGCGGCGGCGCTTGCTTCAGCGTTTGCCTCTGCCTTGGCGGCTGCAACAGCAACCTGCCGCGCGCGCGTGGCTTCGGTCTGGATCAGACGTTCGGCCATCGTGCGCCACGCCTGTTCGGCGCGCAGATTGCGGTCGCGAACCTGCGACAAGCTGCTTTCCGCCGCGTCTGACGCGCACTTATCCGCCTGAATCAGGTAGAAATCGCTGGTGTTCGACATGGCGGAAATCCTTGGAGTTGTAGGTGGTTGAAGGGTCGGACTGTGTGTCAGTCGACCATTTGAGCGATCAGACGGCGCAGTTCGCGCTGCGATAGCGTCGGCGATCGCCGTGCTGGTTTGTCGGCCCGCGCATCAATGGCGGAATAGGGCCGAAGGAGGGAAGGAAATGCATTCAATGTGAAGTTCATAATATCCTGTAGTTTATTCTGTTCTGGTTGGTTGGAATCAGCGTCGATTGCCCTTGCGGGGGCCGCCGCCAGCAGGACCGGCGCCGCGATCGCGATAGATGATGCGACCCTTGGTCAGGTCATAAGGCGTCATCTCGACGCGAACGGCGTCGCCCACGACCGACCGGATACGAAATCGTCGCATCCGGCCTGCCGTATAAGCGATGATCCGATGATCATTTTCCAGAATGACGCCGAAGCGTCCGTCCGGAAGAATTTCATCGATCTGGCCGTCGAGGGTTAGCAGTTCCTCTTTGGCCAAAGATCAGGCCGACTGGATGTTGACGGCGGAAACTTTACCGCGCTGGTCGGTTTCGACATCATAGGAGACGCGCTGATCCTTGTTCAGCGTTGACATCCCGGCACGTTCGAGGGCGGTGATATGGACGAAATTGTCGCCCGAGCCGTCCTCGTTGGCGATGAAGCCATAACCTTTGTCGGTGTTGAAGAATTTTACTGTGCCGATGGGCATGGGATTGTTCCTTTCACGGAAGCGGAGTTGCCACCGGCTTATGCTGGTGGCGCCAAGTAGCGTGAGGAGGGACGTGTCCGCCATTCAGGCAAAGAAATCCGTCGAAAGCGACGATAGCCTGCTGAAGATGGGCCTTAAGCTACGAAAAGTCAAGGATAGGCCGGGATTCGCGCTTGACGAAGCGTGGCTTCACCCTTCGATGGAGAGCGGGAAAGCCACCGAAACGCGGGTGCCTTTGCCAACTTCGCTATCGATGTCGAGCTGTCCCTGATGGCGTTCGCTGATATGTTTGACGATCGCCAGGCCAAGGCCGGTGCCGCCCACCGACCGGCTTCGCGCTTCGTCGACCCGGTAGAAGCGCTCGGTCAGGCGCGGCAGGTGATCGGGTGGGATACCATCGCCCTGATCGCTGACCGATAGCCGCACGCGGCGTCCTTCGCGGACAAGCTCAACCGTTACCGGCGTGCCGGCATGCCCATATTTCATGGCGTTCGAAATGATATTGTGGGCGAGTTGCCCCAATTGCGCCTCGTCGCCGAGCATCGGTTGTGTACCGTCTCCTAATTGGGCGACCACATCGTTCACCCGTACCTGTTCGCTGTCGCGAAGCTGGGCGATCGTCGTCTTGACGATCGCGGCAAGATCGACCGGCGTCGTCGGGCGGCGAAAGCGGTCCGCCTCGACCCGCGATATCGATAGGAGGTCGATGACGAGTTGCTGCATTCGCCGTGCCTCACGCTCGATGATCGCCAGAAATCGGTCGCGCGTCGGCGCATCGGCCTCGCCGTTCATTTCCTGCAGCGTTTCGACATAGCCGAGGATCGCGGCAAGCGGTGTGCGCAGTTCGTGGCTGGCGTTGGCGACGAAGTCGGAGCGCATGCGATCGGCCGCGTCGATCGCCGAGCGGTCGGACAGAAAGATGATATATTCGCTTCCCGAAAGTGCCGCAGTCCGCATCGTCCAACGCTGCCCCGGCCGCGGAAAATCGACCAGATCGACAGTGTTGAGCGCCGCATTTTCTTCGATACGGGACAGCCAGTCGGTGGCCGCGGGATGGCGGATCGCGGTCCGCATGTCGGCCCCGACAATATGCCGGCCGAGCAGGCGGATCGCCGCGTCGTTGGCAATCGTGACGATGTTGTCGGCGGTGCCGATCAGCGGTTCCTTTTCCTGATCGACCCAATGGGCGAAATCGGGGTGGCGAAGCAGGGACGCTGGCGGGGTCTCCGCGGGCTGTGTACCCTGGGTGTCCGGCGGCGCCACCGGAAGCGCGCGGTAGACAGTGCCGGCCGCAATAAATCCCGCGACCGCCATGATGGCGATCGACAGCGGATCCCCCCCAGACAGCGCGGCAAAAATCGCCGCGATGGCGACTAGTGTCAGAGCGATGACCAGAGTGGAGAGGCGATCGAACATCGCGGCGGGCCTCGCACGAAGCGGTGCGGATGCGCAAGGATGTTTCGGGCCGTTAACCTCTCGTCGGGGGCCGTCCCAAAGCGGGAAGCTCTACGGAGAACGCGGTCTTTCCCTTTTCCTCGGCGCTTCATTGGGTTATGCGCGCGACATGGAAAATAGCGACATTCCCGCCGGAAACTCCGTCGATACCGAAGAGACCATCCCTTCGCGGCGCAAGATGCTTGCCCTTGGCGCCGTTGGCGTGTCGGCGGCGCTGACGATCCGCCCGGCTTTTGCGCAAACTGCGGTATCGGTGATGAATTGCCAGATCCCTGTGCCCGGTCCGACCGGCGCCGGGAAATATATCGACACCGCGGGCAAGCTGGTGCCGCCAGGCACCAAGGGCGCTTTTCCGGGATCGTTGCGGCCGTTTACGGGCGAGGAAGTCAAGCGCGCGTTTCGCGGCCAGACGCTCCCCGGGACGAGCTACAATCAGTCGCAGGCCTATCTTCAATATATCCGGCGCTTGCAGGCGGGGCAGAGCGGCTTTACCTGTTTCGCATCGATCACGACGTCGCGCTGATTTCGTTCCTTTTAGGGCGATGTCGGTTCAACCGCATCGTCAGCCAAAGGAATTTTCGTGAAACTAGCATCGCTCAAAAAGGGCCGCGACGGTCGCCTCGTTGTCGTTTCGGACGATCTCGCCTGGTATGCCGACGCAGGCCACATCGTTCCGACGATGCAGGCGGCACTCGACAATTGGGCCTATGCCGCGCCACGCCTTGCTGCGCTGGCCGAAGATCTCAACCATGACGCGATCCCGAAAGAGCGCTTTCACGAGCGCGATGCCGCATCGCCGTTGCCGCGCGCATATCAATGGGCCGACGGCAGCGCTTATGTGAACCATGTCGCTCTGGTCCGGCAGGCGCGCGGCGCCGAAATGCCTGACAGCTTCTGGCACGATCCGCTGATGTACCAGGGCGGCAGTGATGCCTTCCTCGCTCCCCGCGATCCGATCCCGCTTGGAGACCCCTCGTGGGGCTGTGATATGGAGGCCGAAGTGGTGGTCGTGACGGGCGACGTGCCCGCCGGCATCGATGCGATCGCGGCCCGCGACGCAATCCTGCTGGTCGGGCTGACGAATGATGTGTCGCTACGCGGGCTGATCCCGGCAGAGCTTGCCAAGGGTTTCGGCTTTTTCCAGTCGAAGCCGTCGAGCGCGATGTCGCCGGTGTTCGTGACCCCCGAAGGGCTCGGCGCCCGCTGGAAGGACGGAAAGCTGCATGGCGCGCTGTGCGTGGACCTGAATGGTCAGCCGCTGGGCCGCGCCGATGCGGGCGTCGACATGACGTTCGATTTCGGAGCGCTGATTGCGCATGCTGCAAAGACACGCGACCTCGGTGCCGGCACGATCATCGGGTCGGGTACCGTATCGAATCGCGGCGCCGACGGCGGCCCGGGCAAACCGATTGCGGACGGGGGGCTCGGATATAGTTGCCTGGCCGAGGTGCGGACGATCGAAACGATCCAGCAGGGTGAACCCAAGACGCCGTTCATGCAAAAGGGCGACACGGTGCGCATCTGGATGGATGACGATCGTCACCACAGTATTTTTGGCGCGATCGAACAAAGCGTAGGTTGAATCGAAAGAGAGGGCGGAATCGCTTCCGCCCTCTCTCGATTTCGGGTTGGCGACGAGGGCCTATTTGGCGCCGAAGCTGCCGCCGGACATCGCGTCGCTCAGTGAACAGGCCGCCGGGCCCAGAATGACGATGAACAGCACCGGCAGAATGAACAGGATCAGCGGCACCGTCATGATCGCGGGCAAGCGTGCGGCCTTTTCCTCGGCACGCATCATGCGCTCATTGCGGAATTCGGCGGACAGAACGCGAAGCGCGCTGGCCAGTGGCGTCCCATATTTCTCGGTCTGGATCATGGTCGTGACCACGCCTTTCACCGAGTCCAGATTCACGCGATAGGCAAAGTTTTCGAAAGCCTGACGCCGCTCGGTCAGAAATCCGAGTTCGATCGACGTCAGAGCGAATTCCTCACCAAGTTCGGGATAGGCGCGGCCCAGTTCTTTCGACACCCGCGAGAAGGCGGAGTCGACGGTCAGGCCGGCCTCGGCGCAGATCACCAGCAGGTCGAGCGCGTCGGGAAGGCCTTTGCGGATCTTGTCGGTGCGCTTCTGCCGCATATTGTCCACAAAGAGATCGGGTGCCTTGTAGCCGAGCAGCAGGGCGCCCATCGTGTAGGCCGACCGTTTGAATGACGTGAGGCTGGGCCACATATCGACCCAGTAGATCAGGAAAAGGGCGAGGCCGCCGAACAATATCGGCAGGACCATGCGGCCGAAAATGACTGCCACAGCGAGGTCCTTCGACCGGATACCGGCCTGCGCCAGCTTTTGCTGGACCTCCTTGATCTGGCCTTCCTGCAAGACCTGGAGCCGACCCAGAAAGGTACGCATCCTGTCGGCGGTCTGGTTCTTGCGGACCAGCCGGGCCCGGCGTTTCGTAGTCGACGCCGTGATACCTGCCTTAAGCTGCTCGCGGCGATCGTTCAGCGCCTTGACGCGCTTCGTCATTGGATTGCGAACGGTGAGCGCGCTGTAGATTGCGAGCAATACCGCAAATACGCCCACGGCCGCCAGCAGGGTTCCGACCCAAACGACATCGATGCCGAGGATCGTCGGGCCGCTTTGGGCGCCCGAGAATGCCGAAGAAAGGAGGAAGCTGCTGTTCATTGGTTTCGCCTCCTCAGATTTCGAAGCTGATCATTTTGGCCATGATGCCGGCGCCGATACTCATCCACACGAGCCCGGCCAGCCCCGTAATGATGAGGCGCTCTTCGACAAAAAAGCCAGCCAGATAGCTGGGGTTCATCGACCAAACGATGCCGAACACGAAGAAGGGCAGCGCACCGACGATGTAGGCCGATGCTTTCGCTTCCGATGACATCGCGCGGATTTTAAGCTTCATCTGGGCGCGCTTGCGCAGGACGTCCGACAGGTTCCCCAGCGTTTCCGCCAGATTGCCGCCGGTTTCACGCTGGATCTGGATTGTGATGCAAAAGAACTGGAATTCGGGCGTGCCGAGCATTTCGGCCGATTCCAGCAGCGCAGCTTCCATCGTGTTGCCGATGCGGATGCGTTCGACGACGCCTTTGAATTCCTCGCCGACGGGACCCGGCAGTTCTTGGCTCACGACCTGGAAGGTTTCGGTGACCGGCAGCCCGGATTTCAACCCGCGGACAAGCAGGTCGATCGCGTCGGGGAAACGGGTGTTGAATTTCGTGACGCGCTTTTTGATCGTCATGCCGACAACAAGATATGGCAAGCCGAGCCCGAGGAGCAGTCCAACGAGGCCGGCCATCAGGACCGGCGCCCGCAGGATCAGCATCCCGCCGGTGGCGACGACGAACACGATCATCGACGCAAACATATATTGGGTCAGGGTCCAGCCCTTGCCGGTCCGGCGTATGCGCTTTTCCAGCTCGTCCCGGCGAGGCAGCAGGTTGGTCAGCGCCGAGTCGCCGGAGCGGCCCGCCGACTGGATCGTCTTGCGCATCTGGGCAGCCACCACCGCTTCGGTCGAGGCCGCGTGACGGTCTTTGACCATGGCCAATCGGCGTGTCTTCGCCTTGCCGACCGAAGGGCCGCCAAGCAGAAGCACAAGGATCGTGAAGGCCAGGAAGGCCCCGGCGATGATAAGGATGACTGGCAGATTCATGGTCAGCTGATGCCCGCTTCTATCGCTGGAGGTGGTGATGGCCCATCAAGCGGGCCATCATGCCGCCTGCTTCGCGCCCTTTTTCGTCAAGCCGAGTTTGCCAAGCAGCGAGCCGCCCGATTTACTCTTCGCGGCCGCAATCTGTGCTTCCTCGGCCTCGATATCCGCGCCGTCGAGGATGAGGCGCATCAGGTTGCTCCACACCTGCGCCGACTTGGTGCCCTTGCAGGTTTCGGCATAGGATTTGCCCAGTTTTGCAGACTGGCTGACCAGTTTCGGATCGAACGGAATGACGATGTCGATCTGGCGCTCGATCGAGGATTCGAATTCCTTGCGCGACAGTTCGCCCACGGCGGTCTGGAATTTATTTGCAATCAGCAGCACGCGTGCGCCTGGAACATTTTGCTTGAACCAGGACAGGAGGCGGATCGTGTCGCGCGCCGCAGCGAGCGTTACGTCGCTGACGAGTAAGATCGTCCCCGCTTCCGACACGAGGTGCGGGAAGGGGATCAGGACCTGACGCGGAATATCGACGATCGTCATCTCGAACGCGGAGCGGAGCTCTTCTTCCAACTGGAAAAAGGCCGAACCGTCGGTCATCACCGGCTGGTGGATCGGCGCTTCGGCCGACAGCAGACTGAGCTTGTCCGACGCGCGCACCATGGCGCGTTCGATGAACAACCCGTCGATACGGCTGGGGTTGTCGATCGCGTCGATCAGGCCGCGTCCCGGCTCGAGGTCGAGGGTCAATGCGCCAGTCCCGAAATGAACGTCGAGATCGAGCAGAGCCGTCTGGCGTCCCGCTTGTTCGCTGATCGCCCAGGCGAGCGAAGTTGCCACCAGCGACGCGCCCACACCGCCACGCACGCCGACAACGCCCATCATATGATGCGGTTTGTCATCGTGCATGTCGGCATGTTTCGGCGCCGCCAGCATGGCCTGCGCCATGGTAAGCGATTCGCGTACCTGTTCAAGCGACAGCGGTTTCAGCAGATAATCCTGGATCCCGCTCGAAAGGAGGTCGCGGTAAAGGCGAACGTCGTTCACCTGGCCCGCGGCAATCACGACCGTGCCGGGTTCGCAGACTTCGGCGAGCGCGTTGATGTCGTTGATCGGGTCACCCGATTCGGACATATCGACGAACAGGATGTTCGGGCTGGCGGAAACCGACAGCGACTGCACGGCATTGCGCAGACCGCCCTTGTTACATTTTTCGATCGGCCAGCCCATGTCGTTGGCGGCGGCGCGGATCAGCTCCAGCGTATCGTCGTCGCAGACGAACGCGTTGAAGGGGTCACGCAGGCCTGCTGATTTGAAAGGTGCGTTCACTTGCCGCCTCCGCTTGTTACGCCGCTCAATTCGCCGGCACCGGTCTGGGGTTTGGTACGATAGGTCTGGATCGCTCGCGTCGCCGCGGTGGGGTCACTGCGGGTGTTGCTGGCGCCCTTGATCAGATCGTTCGGATCGGCGACCATCGCAGCGAGATTGCTGTTCGTTGCGCAGCCATAGTTCGACGAGGTCGAATTCGTCGGGTTGAGTGACGTTTTGCTGTCCCAATTGGGGCAGCCCGGCACAAAGGCCGAAGCGCGCGTCACGACGATGCGCACATGTCCTTCCGGCACGGCGCCGGTTGTCACCGGAACGTCGGCGCTGAGCAGCAAGCCGCGGCGTTCGACCATCGATCGAACCGTCGCCTGAGCCGAGCTGGCGCCATAGAGCGACGAATCCTCGATCGAGACACGGTCGCCATAACGCACGCCCATTGCATCGAACCAGCCTTGCAGGCGACCCTGTTCGCTGGGCGGCAGTTCGCCGTTCGCGGCCGCAACATCGAATTGATAGATGCTGTTGCGCACGACGGGCTGGTGCACCGATTCGAGGCTGCGGTTGCTGTGCGCGGCGCCGGTGCAGCCGGCAAGCGACGTGGCCAGAGCCAGGACCGTCCAAGTTGCGATTTTCTTCATCACTTTGCTCCTGAAATCCAGCGCGTCACTTGATGCTGAAGCCCGGCGACGCATCGCCAGTGCCCCGCGGGCGGTCGGCGTCGCCGACACTCGTATCGAGCCGCGGCTTGGGGCGATCGCCGCCAGTCACACCGTTGCTAGTCTGGTTGAGCAGCAGCCGCTGCAGATCGTCCGAGTCCTGGAAGGCGTCGGTCGGGAGCTTGATATCGTTCGCGGACACCGGCTGGACGAGATAGGGTGTCACGACGATGACCAGTTCGGTTTCGCCGCGGCGGAAGCTGTCCGATTTGAACAACATGCCGAGCAAAGGCACGTCGCCAAGACCCGGCATCTTGTCGATAGCGCCGATCGAACGATTGTTCATCAATCCGGCGATCATGAAGCTTTCGCCCGAGCCGAGCTCGACCGTCGTTTCGGCGCGGCGGATGGTCAATGCGGGAACCTGGAAGCCCTGCATTTCGATCGCGCCTTCGGTCGACAGTTCGGACACTTCGGGGCGGACGCGCAGGCTGATGCGGCCATTCGACAGCACCGTCGGCGTGTAGGCCAGGCTGACGCCATATTTGCGATACTCGATCGTTGTCCCGGCGAAGTTGCCCGGGATCGGGACGGGGAACTCACCGCCCGCGAGGAAGTCCGCCGTCTCGCCCGAGATTGCGGTCAGGTTCGGTTGCGCCAGCGTGGCGACCAGACCCGAACGCTCGCCGATATCGAGCGAGGCCATAAGGTCGAGACCGAACAGTCGGCCCGCACCGGCAAGGCTGCGGCGACCGGCAGGCTGGTTGAACTGATAATTGGTGCCCAGCGTTGTCTTGCCGTTGAGAAGCGGCAAGCCGGTTGCGGGATTATAGGGCACCGGAAACGGGCTGCCCGGAAACACCGCTGTCGGCGCCGGAATGTCGGTGATCGTTCCGGGACTACGGCCGCCGAAGATACCACCAAGGAAGCCGTTGCCCAGCGGACCGTCGGTGTCGCGGGTCAGCAGGTTTCCGCTGATTTCCTTGACGAGCGAACGGTTTACTTCGGCAATACGAACCTGCAGATTGACCTGCAGCGGCGTGGCCGTGCGCAGGCGCGACAGCACTTTCGTCTGCTCGCCGACAAACGCCTGCACCAGCCGTTCGGCTTCCGCAGCGTCGTCGGGCGACTGAACCGTTCCGGTGAGCAAGACAAAGCCGTTCATCGGGTTGGCCGAGATTTTCGCTTCCGGCATCGCGAGCGACAGCATCTGGTCGATCGTCTCGATATTGTTGCCGACACGGGCAACGGTCGAAAAGACAACGCGTCCGCTGGCGTCGGTGGCATAGATGCTGGTTTCACCTGGCTTCTTGCCAAAGATATAGAGCTGGCGACCCGAACGAACCTGAACGTCGGCAACTTCGTCATTCGCGACAAAGACGTCAGACATCGAGGCCGGAAGGCTGACCAGGCGACCACGGCCCACCGAGAGTTCGATGCTGCTGCTGGCGTTCTGGACGGCCTGGGCGATGGCAGGCGCCGAGGGCGCCGCGGCCAGCGCGGCTGCCACGAGGCCGATGGCCAGGGTGCGAGCCAGAGCCGCCGCCTTGAAATTGGCTTTGCTGTTCATCTTATTTACCCCCAACCGAAACTTCGGTCATCTTGTCACCGCGGGTGACGCGCACGACCGGACCGGTCGGCACCGCCGCAGGACGAGCCCCATAGGACGGCGCGGAGTCGCCGTTATTTGCAGCCGGCTGCGGCGCCCGCGGGGACGACACACGGCCGCTGACCGGGATCCAGAAGCGCGACACGTCGCCGCCGGTCGTTACCGACGAGCGGCTGGCGGTCGGACGAGCGGCGGCTTCGGCGAGCATCCGCTTTTCCGCATTCGCACCGCCGGTGGCCGGCACATTGACCGCACCCGAGGCGATAGCCGCGTCGAGTTCGCCGGCGCTTTCCGCGAGCGGACGCAGCGCGAGCGACAATTTGCCCATGTCCTGTGCGACCGCGATCTTCTCTGCGATTTCGGGCGTGGCTTCCAATGTTACCGAACCGAAGGTGCGAACCGGGGTCTTGCCCGTTTCGTCTTCGGCGTCGTAACGCTGATCGGTCGCTAGAATGCGAACATTGCGAACGATGGTTTCAGCCGTGAATATCTGTTTGTCGGGATAGCTGCTGCCTTCCTCGACCGAGATGGTCTGGGCGAGGACGACGTCGACGCGGTCGCCCGGAAAGACGAAGCCTGCGACGCCCTGTTCCTGCGACACCTTGACCGTCACGGCGCGCATGCCCGGGCCAAGCGCCGCGGCAAGGAAGCCGCGATCGTCGGGATGAACCAGCGCACCCTGTGTCAGGGGCTGGCCAGCCGTGATCGGATAGCGCACGACGGTTCCGACCAACGTGTTCACGTCGGTCTTGTCCTTCATGAAATAGGCCTTTTCGACCAGTTCCTTTGGCCAGGGTTGAAACCGGAAGCTGTCCGGACCAATGATGGTGCCGACGGGCAACTGCCGCGTCGCAACAAGGATCATCGGACCCGTAATTTCCGGTGCCGCGGCGGCACGCGCCGACGGCGCTCCTGCTCCGCGGAGCATCTGGTTGACCCCGAACGCTGCGCCAATGGCAATCACCAGCGCGCCGACGATCAGCATAATCTTTCGCGTATCCATGACGATTTTTCGCCTCCTGCACCAACCAGAGCCGGCGGTGCTTGCCCTCAGGTTCAAGCGATAGCCTGAAACTGGTTAAGATATTGTTGGTGAAGCGCCCAAAGGCCTGCCGCGGCGATGGCTACCCCATAGGGAACCTCGACCGCTTTGTCCGAAGGGCGCAATTTCAGATGGATAAGCATCACCGCCGACAGGATGCCTCCGCCGATCGCCATGATTGTCAGCATCGGCATGAACAGCGGGAGCGGGATCCATAGCATCACTGCCCCGATCATCTTCACATCGCCGCCGCCCATCGCCCCGATCGCAAACAGGCCTGTGAAGACCAGAAAGACCGCGAAGGCGGCGCCGAACTGGATCAGCACGTCGGGCCAGAACGCGAGGCCGGTCGCAATCCAGAACGGGATCGCCAACAAAGCCATGGCAGCGTTGAGCTCATTGGAAATGGTCCGCGACCTGAGGTCGCTGATCGCGGCTGCGATCATCATCAGGCCGAGTATGGCCATCAAGCCGAGCGAGATTGTGGCGCTATCCATCGGCTTTCCCCTACACATCGTGGCTTACCAAAGAGTAACCATGGCGGCGGGCACGCGCGGCTTGCATTCCGCGAGCCAGCGGATATGCGGCGGGCATGACTGACGCGCCGCCTCCCGCCACCGATGTGCTGATTGTCGGGGCCGGGATCGCCGGCGCCAGCCTGGCCGCTGCGCTCGCCCCATACCGCGAAGTCATGCTGGCCGAGGCGGAGGATTTTCCCGGATATCACGCGACCGGCCGGTCGGCAGCGTTCTGGCACGAAACCTATGGCGGAGCCCGCGTGCAGCCACTGACTGTCGCGTCGGCGCCGACGCTCGACAATCCGCCGCCGGCGTTTTCACATCGAGGTTTCTTGTCGCCGCGAGGGGCCTTGACGCTGGGCCAGCGGTCGGAGGCTGCGAGCGTCGACGCCTTCACCGCCGAGTTCGCGGCGCGGGGCGTGGACGTCGAACGGATGTCGGACGGCGCTGTCGCGCAAAGAATTCCGGGCCTCCGTCCCGAATGGAGCGAAGCGGCTTATGAAGCTGCATGCCGCGACATCGACGTTGCGGGGCTGCATGCGGCCTATCTGCGTTCGGCAAAACGGGCGGGTGCCGCACTGGTCACCCGCGCGCCGTTACGACAAGCGCGACTTGTCGATGGCGTGTGGAACATTCAACTGGGTGATGGGCATGTACGGGCATCGGTCATCGTAAACGCCGCGGGTGCGTGGGCGGATGCGGTAGCGGTCGCCTGCGGCATCGCGCCGCTTGGCATCCAGCCCTATCGCCGCACCGTGCTGCAGGTAAGGCTCGGCGTGCCGGTTCCCGCCGATCTGCCGCTTGTCATCCATGTCGGGGGGGAATTCTACTTCAAGGGCGAGAGCGAGGGCCGCGTCTGGCTGAGTCCCCACGACGAAACGCCTACCGACGCTCATGACGCGGCGCCCGATGAGCTCGACGTGGCAATTGCAATCGACCGGATGCGATCGGTCGTCGACTGGCCGGTCGTCGCGGTCGAGCGTAAATGGGCCGGACTGCGTAGCTTTGCACCTGATCGCATCCCTGTTTTCGGCGCCGATCCTCGCGAACGCAGCTTTATCTGGTGCGCCGGGCAGGGCGGTTTCGGCATCCAGACCGCGCCGGCGATTTCGGC
Organism: Sphingopyxis sp.; assembly: GCA_051861185.1. Classification (GTDB taxonomy): domain Bacteria; phylum Pseudomonadota; class Alphaproteobacteria; order Sphingomonadales; family Sphingomonadaceae; genus Sphingopyxis. The sequence continues at coordinate 182,545 of JBIMKQ010000001.1, read as the reverse complement.
GCTGCTCGCCGCGCAACTGGGGGGGGCGAACGCCGAGGGGATAATCGGGCGCATCGATCCCTCACCGTTTTCACCATCCCGGTTTGGTTGACGCGACACCTCTTGCGCGTTGAATTTGCTGGATTACCATGGAGTTGGCCGCCTCACCCTCGGGGCAGCCCGACCAGTGGAGGACTCTATGGCCCATTATTTCGAGATCAAGAAGAACAAGGCGGGCGAATTTGTCGCCTATTTCAAATATAATAGCGAGCCGATCTTCTGGACCGAAGGCTATTCAAGCAAGGCCTCGGCCAAAAATGCCATCGAGTCGATACTGAAAAACGGGCCCGGCGCCGAAGTCCGCGAAGCCGAATGATTTCTAGCGCGCGGGCGCCGGACGCGCCCGCGCGACTTCGAGCGCCGCGTCGCTCGCCAGCGTATCGGCCAGTTCGTTGTCGCCATGACCCGAATGGCCTTTGACCCAGAGCCATTCGACCTGATGCCGCGCGTTTTCCTTCACCAGACGTTGCCACAGGTCTGCATTTGCGACGGGTTTTTTGGCGGCGGTCTTCCAGCCATTCTTCTGCCAGCCGAAGATCCATTTGGTAATGCCGTCGCGGACATAGACGCTGTCGGTCGACAGTTCGACGTTGCAACTGCGCTTGAGTGCGGCGAGCGCCTCGATCGCGGCCATCAATTCCATGCGGTTGTTCGTGGTGTCGGGCTCGCCGCCCGACAGTGTCTTCACCACATCGCCCCAGCGGAGCACGGCACCCCAGCCGCCGGGACCCGGGTTGCCTTTGCACGCGCCGTCGGTGGCAACGATTACGGTTTTGCCGCTGGTCTCGCTCATGCGACCGCGAACAGGCTGGCGGCGTCGGCGGCGCTGTAACGCCGCAGGCGGGCGAGGAAAGGCGAGGGATCCTTGCGCGTGACGAGGGCGTCGGCAGGCGTATGGATCCAGTCGTGCGCGCGCGTGAGCAGAAAGCGCAGCGATGCCCCGCGCGCGAGCAGCGGCAACGTTGCAATTTCGGCATCCGACAGCGCGATTTCACTGGTATAGCCGCGCATCAACGCCTGTGCTCGTGCGGGATCGCAATGCTGACCGTCGGCGGAAAAGGCCCAGGACGCATGGGTGATGACAAGATCGTAGGCCCGGAAATCGCTGGCGGCGAAATAGAAGTCGATGAGACCGGTAACCCGGTCGCCGAGCATCAGCACATTGTCGGGAAACAGGTCGGCATGGATAACATGCGCGGGCAGATCGCGCGGCCAATGTTCCTCGACATACGCCAGCTCGTCATCGACGATGGCCTGCAATCCGGGCAGCACGACGTCGAGATGTCCTGCTGCTTCGGCAATGCCGCGCCAATGACGGTGGCCCATGCTGTTTTCGCGCGCCCCCGCATAACCCGACAGCGTGCGATGCATCGCGCCCAACGCTGCGCCGGCGGCCTCGCACTGGTTCGGTGTCGGCTGGGTCAGTGAAATACCCGGCAGGAACTGGATGATGCAGGCGGCGCGGCCCGACACCTGATGGATCGCGTTGCCCTCGCCGTCGCGGATCATCGCTGGAACAGGACGGCCCTGATCGGCGAGGTAATTTAACAAATCGACGAAAAAGGGAAGGTCGCCTTCGCTCACGCGCTTTTCATAAAGCGTGAGGATGAAGCGCCCGCCCGTGGTCTCGAGCAGGAAATTGCTGTTTTCGACGCCTTCGGCAATGCCCTTGCACGACACGACAGTGCCGATGTCGTATCGAGCGACAAGACTTGCAAGATCGTCGGGTTCGACGTGCGTATAGACCGCCATCAGGCTGGTTCGAGCCCGCGCGGTAATTTGAAGACCATATTCTCTTCGGCGGTCACGACCACGTCTTCGACGATGGCCCGAACGGCTGCGACGGCGTCGATCACTTCGCGAACCAGTGTCTCTGGCGCGCTCGCGCCCGCAGTGATGCCGAGCGTGCCGATGTCCTTCAGCCATGCGGGATCGACGTCGGCCCCGCGCTGGACCAGATGGGCAGGTGTTCCAAGCCGTTCGGCCACTTCGACCAGACGCAGGCTATTCGAGCTGTTGGGAGCCCCGATCACGATCATGCGATCGCACTGGTTGGCGATCGCTTTGACGGCATCCTGCCGGTTCGAGGTCGCGTAGCAGATATCTTCACCGCGCGGGCCGACGATCGCGGGAAAACGGTGTTGGAGCGCCGCGATGATATCGCGGGTGTCATCGACCGAAAGGGTGGTCTGGGTCAGGAACGACAGCATCTCTGCATCCGGGGGCGACAGCGCGGCGACGTCATCGACCGATTCCACCAGCGTCATTGCGCCCTGGGGAAGCTGGCCGAGCGTGCCGATGACTTCGGGGTGGCCGGCATGGCCGACAAAAATGATATGGCGGCCCGCTTCATAGACTCGTTCGGCCTGACGGTGGACTTTGGACACCAGCGGGCAGGTTGCGTCCAGATATTCGAGCCCGCGCATCGCGGCCTTCGCGGGTACCGACTTGGGTACGCCGTGCGCGCTGAATACGACCGGCACCCCGTCGGGAACCTGATCGAGCGATTCGACGAAAATGGCCCCCTGTGTCTTCAACGAATCCACCACATAGCGATTGTGGACGATCTCGTGCCGGACATAGACCGGCGCGCCATATTTCTGCAGGGCCAGTTCGACGATGCGGATCGCGCGATCGACACCGGCACAAAAACCGCGGGGCGCGGCGATCAAAACCTTAAGTTCTGGCGCTTCGCTGCCTTGTTCGCGCGTCATCGGATAGGGAGCGTTCATGATGCGGGCGCTCTAGCGCAGCAAGCCCTCCGGGGTAAAGCCGCTTCGTTCCTGCTCTCTTTGTTGCGTCTCTTTGTTGCGCCGCGTTCATCGCACCGATAAGAAGCGGCGCGCATGAAGCGGGATCAACCGTCCCGACGCTTGTCAGCGCGCCTGTTTGGAAAGTCCGATTATCATGATGTCCATTTCGTTCGCGTCCCGTAAGTTTCTGACCGTGCTGTGCGGCACGGCAGCCATGGCTACGGTGGCGGGTTGCGCGAAGGACAATGAAATTGACCTCGCCGGCGGCGTCGGCATTACCGCGACGCGCAGCGCTTGCCCGGCGGTCGCGGTGCCGTTGCACACCGGCGATGTTACATTGTTCGACCCGGCGACGAGCCGCGACGCGCGCGCTGTCGATGTCGTCGCCGCGATCACCAATGTGACCCCGCAATGCAACGATGCGGGCGAAAAGGTCTATCAGCTTGCAAGCTTCGATGTCGTGGCGACGCGTCGCGATGCGGGGCCCGCCCGCACGATCACCTTGCCTTATTATTCCACGGTCCTCCAAGGCGGCACCGCGGTTGTCGCAAAGCGGTTGGGCAATGTCGCTGTGACGTTCGCCGAAGGACAGGTCCGCGGCACCGGTCGCGCGCAGGCGTCGGCTTATATCGAGCGCGCTGCCGCGACGCTGCCCGCTGACATCCAGGAACGCATCACGCGCAAGCGCAAGGCGGGTGATCAGGACGCCGCGGTCGATCCGCTCAGCCTGCCCGAAGTGCGTGCGGCGGTACAGCGTTCAAGCTTTGAACTGCTCGTCGGCTTCCAGCTGACGCAGGACCAGCTCGAATATAACGTCCGACGATAAGGACCGCGGCGGCGCACCTGCGTCGTTCGCATCAAAGAGCCCTGCGCGCCGACCGGTGACGCGGGGCTTTTCGCGCCCGTCCAGCTAGGATAGGGCGCCCGCAAGACTTTTCCCGATCGAAGATAGGCCCAGCCCGTGACCCTGTTCAGCCGTTTTTCCGACCATATTGGCGCCGCGCTCGACGCCCTCGCCGCCCGCGATGCCCTGCCAGGCGGCCTCGACCGCAGCGCGATCAGCGTCGAGCCGCCGCGCGACCCGGCGCATGGCGATGTCGCAACGAACGCGGCGATGGTGCTGGCAAAGCCCGCGGGCATGAACCCGCGCGCGCTCGCAGATCTGCTCGTCGCCGAACTTGGCGCGCTGGACGAAGTAACCGAGGCGAGCGTCGCCGGACCCGGCTTTATCAACCTGCGCCTTGCCGATGACAGCTGGCGGGACGAACTGGCGCTGATCTTCAGCGAAACCGATGATTATGGTCGTTCGTCGATGGGGCAGGGGCGCCGGGTCAACGTCGAATATGTTTCGGCAAACCCGACCGGTCCGATGCACGTCGGCCATTGCCGCGGCGCCGTCGTCGGTGATGCGCTCGCCGCCCTGCTCGAATTTGCGGGGCACGAGGTGGTCCGGGAATATTATGTCAACGACGCCGGCGGTCAGGTCGATGTGCTCGCCCGGTCGGTGCACATGCGGTATCGTGAAGCGCTGGGCGAGGATATCGGCGCGATCCCGGACGGGCTCTATCCGGGCGATTATCTGATGCCCGTCGCCGGCAAGCTCGCGGTCGAATATGGCGACCGCTTCGTTGGTGCGCCCGAAAGCGCATGGCTCGGCCTGTTCCGCGCCGAGGCGGTCAGCGCGATGATGGACATGATCCGCGCCGATCTCGCGAAGCTTGGCATCCATCACGATCTGTTCTCTTCGGAGGCCGAACTGCAGGCCGAGGGCAAACCCGCCGCCGCCGAAAAATGGCTGCGCGACCACGATCTCGTCTATGATGGCATGCTCGAAGCGCCGAAAGGCGAAACGCCCGAGGATTGGGAACCTGTCGTGCTGCCGCTGTTCCGCTCGACGCAGTTCGGCGACGATCAGGACCGCCCGATCAAGAAGTCGGACGGCAGCTGGACCTATTTCGGCGCCGACCTCGCCTATCATTTCCAGAAAAGCCAGAACGCCGATGAACTGATCGACATCTGGGGCGCCGATCATGCCGGAACGGTCAAGCGGATCAAGGCTGCGGTCGCGGCGCTGACTGGCGGCAAGACCCGCTTCGACGTCAAACTGGTACAGATGGTTCGGCTGCTCAAGAACGGCGAACCGTTCAAAATGTCGAAGCGCGCGGGCAATTTTGTAACGCTCGCCGATGTCGTCGACGAGGTCGGCAAGGACGCCGTCCGTTTCACGATGCTGACGCGGAAAGCCGACGCGCAGATGGATTTCGACTTCGCCAAGGTGGTCGAGGCGTCGCGCGACAACCCGGTATGGTATCTTCAATATGCCAATGCGCGAATCTCACGCCTGCGCAAAAAGGCCGCCGATGCCGGGATTGTGTTGCCCGCGCCCGCACCGGAGCGGCTCAACGCGCATGAACTCGGGCTGGTGAAGCTGCTCGCGCAATTCCCGCGGATCGTCGAAGCGGCGGCGTCGGCGCGCGAACCGCACCGGATTGCCTTCTACCTCGCCGATGTCGCGGCGGCGTTCCATGCCTGGTACAATCTGGGTAACGACGATCCGGGGCTTCGCATCGTACTCGACAATGATCCCGAATTGACCGCGACGCGCCTTTATTTAGCCGACGGAATCGGGCAGGTTATCCGCAACGGGCTCCACCTGATGGGGGTAGAGGCGCTCGAGGAGATGATCTGATGGCCGGGGACAAGAACGCAGAGCAGGGGGACACGGGTCTCGGCCTCGAAGACGAGGACCGGCTGCCCTGGCTCGAAGCGGCCGACGGGTTCGAAGAAGATGGCGAGGTGTCGCCCGCGCGCCTGCTGGTGATGGTGCTCGGCGGGCTGCTGCTTATCGGTGCGGTGCTGGGCGGCCTCTGGTGGATCCAGAATGGCGGCGCACGCGGCAAGGGCGAGCTGATCGCGGCGCAGCAGGGCGACTACAAGGTCGCCCCCAAAAATGATGGCGCGAAGACCTTTGAAGGTGAGGGCGACGCCAGCTTCTCGGCCAGCGAAGGCGCCGAGCCGGCGGGCAGAGTCGACCCGACCCGCATGCCCGAAGAGCCCGCCGTGACACCGCAAGAGCGCGAAGCTGCGGTGACCAAGGTCGCGGCGGACAAGGCAGCAGCGGGGAAAGCGGCCAAGGCCACTCCCGCGGACAAGGTAAATGCCAAGCAGGCAGCGACGTCGGTCAAGACGCCCGATGCCGATGCAAAGGCGGCGCCGACCACCTCGGGATCTGGAATGATCCAGCTCGGTGCGTTCAGCAGCGACGCCGCGGCCGCCAAGGCGTGGACAAACCTGTCGAAACGTTTCGCCTATCTGGCCGACCTCAACAAATCGGTTTCTCCAGCCAAAGTTGGCAATGGCACCGTCTATCGTCTGCGTGTTTCGGCGGGAACCACGGCTAATGCCACGAATTTGTGCGGAAAATTGCGCGTTGCTGGTGAAAATTGCGTCGTCGTTCGCTGATTCGGCCCGCTTGGCCGCAGACTCCGTTGGTGCAATCCCGCCGCTATGGCATGATCCTGTCCAGGTTGCCGCATGAGGGAGCGGTCGCCGATGGAGATTGACGCACGATGATACCCGCAATTTTCGGCCTGTCGGGCCTGACCCTCACCGATGACGAGCGCGCCTTCTTTCGCGACAGCGACCCGGCTGGCTATATCCTGTTCGGGCGCAACATCGAAAACCGCGATCAGGTGCGGCGTCTGACCGATGAGCTGCGCAGTCTCGACGGACGTGCCAACCTGCCGATCCTGATCGATCAGGAGGGCGGACGCGTCGCGCGTATGAAGTCGCCAGAATGGCCCAATTTCCCGAGCGGCGCGGCGTTCGATGCGCTGTACGACCGGGCGCCTGCCAGTGCGATCGAGGCCGCGCGGCTCAACGCGATGGCGCTCGCCGTCATGCTGGCGGAAGTCGGCATCACCGTCGATTGCTTGCCACTGCTCGACGTCCGTCAGCCCGGTGCGAGCGACGTGATCGGTGATCGCGCGCTCGGCAGCGAACCGATGCGCGTCGCGGCGCTCGGCCGTGCGATCCTCGGCGGGCTGCAAGCGGGCGGCGTCGTCGGCATCGTCAAACATATTCCCGGCCACGGCCGCGCCTTGCTCGACACGCATGAAGCGTTGCCGACCGTCACCGCGCCCGACCGCGATCTGCAAACCGATCTCGCGCCCTTTGCCGCGCTGCGTGATGCCGCGATGGCGATGACCTGCCATGTGATATTCGAAGCGTGGGATCCAGATCTTCCCGCGACGCTCTCGCCCATCGTCATCGACAGCGTGATCCGCCAGCGCATCGGTTTCCATGGCCTGTTGATGACCGACGATCTCGACATGAAGGCCTTGTCGGGCGACGTGCCATCGCGCGCCGCGGCGGCCGTTGCCGCCGGCTGCGACATCGCGCTCAATTGCTGGGGAAAAATGGACGACATGATCGGGATCGCGAATGTGCTCGATCCGATCAGCACCGTTTCACGCGCGCGGCTTGAAGGCGCGATGGACAGGATCGCGGGCGATAATGATGAACGCGCTTTCGCAACGCTCGTCGATCAGCGCGATGCCTTGCTGGCCTTAGCCTGACCCGCGATGGAGGAACTGCCGCTCGATTTCGACATCGCACCGGCCGCGTCCGAGCGCGAGGATTCCTTCCAGCTTTCGCTTGAAAGCTGGGAAGGCCCGCTCGATCTTTTGCTTGCTCTCGCCCGAAGCCAGAAGGTTGATCTCAAGCAAATTTCGATCCTCGCACTGGTCGAACAATATCTGACGTTCATCGCCGAGGCGCGCGAATTGAAGCTGGAGGTGGCCGCCGATTATCTCGTGATGGCGGCGTGGCTCGCCTATCTCAAATCGGCGCTGCTGCTGCCCAAGGATCCGCTCGAGGATCCGTCGCCGGACGAGCTGGCGTTGCGTCTCCAACTCCGTCTGCAGCGACTGGCGGCAATGCGCGAGGCGGCGGCGCGACTGCTCGCGCGTGATCGTGTCGGCCGCGACGTATTCCTCCGCGCGAAACCCGAAGGTCTGCGCGATGTCAAACTGCGGCGTTGGGACGCCAGCCTGTACGACCTTCTTTCGGCCTACGGCCAGGTCAAGCTGCGCAGCGAACCTGTCGTGCATATGGTTTCGCGTCGCCCGGTCATCTCGCTCGACGCGGCGCTCCATCACCTGCGGCGGATGCTGGGCGTAAAGCTCGACTGGGCCGAGCTGTCCGATTTCCTGCCGCCCGACTACGACGGCCCGTTGCGCCGATCCGCCATCGCATCGAGTTTCGTCGCGGCGCTCGAACTGGCACGGCAGGGGCGTCTCGACCTGAAACAGGATGGCGCGTTCGAACCTCTCTATCTGAAGGCTGCAGAAGCATGATCGACGATCTTGAGCGCGCGATAGAAGCGATGCTGTTCGCCAGCGACGAACCGCTCGACGCGCGGCAGGTCACGGCGCGGCTTGGCCGCGAAATGACGCCCGGCGACGTGCGTATGATCATTCAGGCGATTGCGGCCCGCCACGCCGGCAGCGGCATCGAACTCGTCGAACGCGGCGGACATTGGCATTTCCAGACGCCAGCCGATCTCGCCCATCTGCTTCGCCGCGAACGCGATGACCCACGCAAGTTGTCGCGCGCGGCGGCAGAAGTGCTTGCGATTATTGCCTATCACGAACCGGTGAGTCGGGCGGAAATCGAAGCGATCCGTGGGGTCCAGACCTCGAAGGGAACGCTCGACGTGTTGATGGAAGCCGAATGGGTCGCGCCCGCCGGACGGCGCGAGGTGCCCGGGCGGCCGCTGATTTACAAGACGACCGACGCTTTCCTGCAACATTTTGGCCTCACCAGCCGCAAGGACCTGCCGGGAATCGAAGATTTGCGTGCGGCAGGGCTGCTCGATCCGGTCGACCTCGCTTTTGAGGATGCGATGGGCGAGCTGGACCTAGTAATAGATGGCGAAGAGGCTTAGATGAGCGCCTCAAGGAGAATTTAAGATGGGTAGCTTCAGCATCTGGCACTGGCTCGTGGTCGGGATTCTTGTCCTGCTGCTGTTCGGCAAGGGCCGTTTTTCGGACATGATGGGCGATGTCGCCAAGGGTCTCAAAAGCTTCAAGAAGGGCATGGCAGACGACGACGCGCCGACGCCCGCGCCCAAGCATATCGAAGGGCAGCGTGCGCCGGATCTGACTGCGACGCCGACCCCCACCACGGAAACCGAAAACCGCTGATTTTCAGCCGACTGCGGGGATTGGGCTCTTAAATGTTCGATGTTGCGCCCACCGAGTTGCTGCTCGTCGTGGTGGTGGCCTTGGTGGTTATTGGCCCCAAGGACCTGCCCAAGGCGATGCGCTTTGTCGGCAAATGGATGGGCAAGGCCCGCGGTATGGCGCGGCATTTCCGCTCTGGGCTCGACACGATGATGCGCGAGGCAGAACTCGAAGAGCTTGAAAAACAGTGGCGCGACCAGAATGACGCGATCATGCGTGAATTTCCGCGCATCGATGACATGGGCTCGTCAAACGCCGCCTCATCGGCGCCTGCAACAGGTACGGAGCCTGTGATCGACGCCGAAGTCGATGAGGCGGCGGCGGCCACCCCGCCCGAAACGCACGCGATCCCGCCCAAAGACGGCCCTCTGCCATGACCGACGAAGCAACCGTTGCAGCCGGAGATGATGATGGCGGCGGCGGCAAGATGCCGCTGCTCGACCATCTGATCGAGCTGCGCTCGCGCCTGTTGAAATCGCTGCTGGCGATCGGCCTCGCGTTTGGCGTGTGCCTTTATTATGCCAAGCCGATTTTCGGTGTTCTCGTCCAGCCGCTGGTCCGCGCGGGGCAGGGTAAATTAATCTATACCCAGCTGTTCGAGGCATTTTTCGTCGAAATCAAAGTCGCGCTGTTCGCGTCGATGATGATCGCCTTTCCCGTGATCGCAAACCAGCTGTGGAAATTCGTCGCGCCGGGGCTCTTCAAGCAGGAAAAGCGGGCGTTGCTGCCCTTCCTGCTGGCGACACCCGTCCTGTTCGCGACCGGCGCGAGTTTCGCCTATTTCATCACGATCCCGATCGCGCTCAAATTTCTGCTTGGATATCAAGGTGACATTGGCGGGATCACGCAAGAAGCGCTGCCGACGGTCGGCAATTATCTGAGCTTCACGATGCAGTTCATCATGGCGTTCGGCATCGCCTTCCTGCTGCCGATCCTGCTGATGCTGATCGAGCGGTCGGGGCTGGTGACGCGCGAGCAGCTGGTTTCGGCGCGCCGCTATATGATCGTCGCAGCCTTTGCGATTGCCGCGGTCTTCACGCCGCCCGACATCCTGAGCCAGTTGTTGCTCGCGGTACCGCTGGTATTCCTGTATGAAATGTCGCTGCTGGCGATCTGGTTTACCCAGCGCCGACGCAAAACAGGCGCCGAAGAGGCGCCTGTCGAGCCTCTCGAAGAGGCTTAGGGTAAAGTTATTCTCAGTCCCGATTAGTCGATGGCATCGCTGCCGGCCTGGCCGACAGATTCGATGTCGCGACCGGCACCCTTTACCGTATTGCAGCCAGCGACCAGAAAGCTTGCCATCAGGGCGAGAAGGATTGCGCGGTAACTCGTCATATTTCTACCTCTCAGGATTAGACGCAAAATGGCCCGGCACGCTTCGAGGGGGGGGAGGGAATGCGGGCCGGGCCAATGTTGCTGAGCAGCGCTGCGGGGGGGCGATGACCGCTGCTCGAATGGGAAACGACCGAAATGTTCGATAAGTTCCCAAAAAAAATCGCGGGAATGAATTTTTTTTCGCCGCTTTTTGAATCGATTTAATTTCAAATACTTGTTCTTACAGCGTCGTCAGTCCGCTGAGCACCGCAAGGCCGAGGAAGGCCAAAAATCCCATGGAATCGGTCGTCATGGTGACAAAAATCGAACTTGCGACGGCGGGATCCTGATCGAGCCTGTCGAGGATGAGGGGGATCGCGACACCCGCGACGCCGGCAACAAAGATGTTTACGACCATCGCCGCCGCGATGACGCCGCCTAGCTGCGGACTGCCAAACCAAAGCGCGGTGGCCGTGCCCGCAAGCAGCGCAATTGTGCCGCCGTTGAGCAGTGCAATCTTCATTTCGCGCCAGATCGCGCGCCAGCTGTTCGAGTCGGTGAGCTGGTTCATCGCCAACGCGCGGACGGTCACCGCCAGCGTCTGCGTTCCCGCATTGCCACCGACACCCGCAACGATCGGCATCAAGGCCGCCAGCGCGACCATATGCTCGATCGCGCCGCCGAAAAATCCGACGATCGACGAAGCGAGCAGCGCCGTGCCGAGGTTGGCAATCAGCCAGCGAACGCGCGCGCTATATGTCTCACGGATCGGCTCGTTGATATCGCCATCGCCAGCGCCCGACAGGCGCAGGATGTCCTCGCCCGCCTCTTCCTGGATGATATGGACGATGTCATCGACGGTAATCATGCCGACGAGCCGTCCGCCGCGGTCGATGACGGCTGCCGAGATCAGCGCATATTTCTGAAAGCGCAGCGCGACCTCTTCCTGGTCCATGTCGACCGGGATCAGCGTCTGTTCGCGTTTCATCACGTCGCTGATCGCGATGTCGCGCGGGGTGCGCAGAATCCAGCTCAGCTGGCAGCTGCCGACGGGACGATGCATCGGGTCGACGACGAAGATTTCCCAGAAATCGCTGGTGAGGTCGGTATCTTCGCGCAGCCGGTCGATGACGTCGCCGACGCTGACATGTTCTGCCACCGCGACGAGGTCGCGCTGCATCAGGCGACCGGCGGATTCCTCGGGGAAAGAGAGGGCGTCCTCGATCGCGGCGCGATCTTCGGGTTCCATCGCCTGAAGAACGGCTTGCTGCTCGTCCGCCTCCATATCCTCGATGATCGCGACGGCGTCGTCGGTATCGAGCTCGGATGCGAGTTCGGCTACTTGCTCCGGCGCGAGAAGGTCGATCAGCTCTTCGCGAACATAATCGTTCATTTCCGCCAGCACGTCGGCGGAGAGCATGTTGCCGAGCACCGCGGCAAGCATGGGGCGCTCGTCGGCGCGCGCGAGTTCGAAAAGGTCGGCGATGTCGGCGGGATGGAGGCGGCCGATCCGCTCGCGCGCCGCTTCGCCTTCGCCGGCCTCGGCCAGTTCGATGACGTCGCGGACGAATTCGGGCTTCAGCCGATCATCCTCGTCGAGTTCGGTTTCGGCTTCGCGTGCCGGTTGTTCGCGGTCGCGGTCGTCGGTGATGGCGACGTCTTCGGGCGGCAGGGAATCTTCGCGTTTATCCATCGCGCGGTCCTCCCTGACAATTGCGGCGTGCGACCTTTCCCCTAGTGCCGCCACCAGCCGATGGCAACGCTGCGAACGCCTTTTCGCGATTTAATGCGTGGCTTTGGCGGCCGCCCCGGCTATGGGACCGCCAACACAGACCACAGGAGTTCTAGCATGTCCGACACTCTCACGCTTTCGCTGTCGACCGGCGATGTTGTCATCCGCCTTCGCCCCGACCTAGCACCCAAGCATGTCGAGCGCATCACCAGCCTCGCCGGTGAAGGGTTTTACGACGATGTCGTGTTCCACCGCGTGATCCCGGGCTTCATGGCGCAGGGCGGCGACCCGACGGGTACCGGCATGGGGGGCAGCGAGCTTCCCGATCTGCCGCAGGAATTCAGCAGCGAGCCGCATGTTCGCGGTGTCTGCTCGATGGCGCGAGCACAGAACCCGAACAGCGCGAACAGCCAGTTCTTCATCTGTTTCGACGACGCGCGCTTCCTCGACAACCAGTACACCGTTTGGGGCGAAGTGATCGAAGGCATGGAAAATGTCGACGCGCTGCCCAAGGGCGAGCCGCCGCGCGAGCCTGGCAAGATCGTCAAGGCGACGGTCAGCTGATTTCAAAGTCCCCGCTTCGGCGGGGACTTTTTTGTCTAGTCGCCAATAAAGCCGTTGAGCCGCTCGCAGGCGGCGATCCAGTCGGTCTTGAATTCCTGAACGACCTGCCCGGCGCCCATCGCCTCGTTCATCAGCCCGACCCCCTGGCCAACCCAATAGGTCGCGAGCGCCTTGGCGCCTTCGTGGCCGCCCTCGGACAATTTATCTACCTTGCGCAGCGCGGGTTCGCTGACCAGCGACTGGAGCGGCATCGGTAACGGTTTTGGCGCGCCCTCTGCATCCCATGCGTCGGTCCACGGCGAGCGCAGCTGGCGCGAAGGTTTGCCCGTACGGCTTTTCGACCGCACCGTGTCGCGCGATGACGCCACGAGCATCTTTTCCTTCACAACAGGGTTGGTTTCAGCCTCGGCGGTGGTTAGCCAGACCGATCCCGTCCACGCGCCGTGCGCGCCCATAGCCATTGCTGCCGCCATCTGGCGTCCGGTGACGATGCCACCCGCGGCGAGGATCGGCGTAGTCGCACCGATGGCCTCGACCGCCGCGGCGACTTCGGGAACCAGCACCATCGTGGCAACTTCCCCGCAATGGCCGCCCGCTTCGCCGCCGGCGACGACGAGGATATCGACGCCGGCCCGTACCTGCGCGAGCGCATGGTCGCGCGTGCCGACAAGCGCCGCGACGGGGACCTTATGGCGTTTGCCGAGTTCGAGCATCAGCGGCGGCGGGACGCCGAGCGCGTTAGCGATCAGCTTGATCGGATGGCGGAAGGCGACTTTGAGTAAAGCAGCGGCGCCGTCATCGGTCATGTTTTCGCCCAGCCCGCCGCCGACGGCAGGAAGCGCGAGATTACCTTCGTCGACCCCGTATTTTTCGAGCAGTCCGGCGACAAAGGCTTTGTGCTCGTCGGGAACGGGAGGCATTTCGGTGCGGGCCTCCCCTTTGCCCGCAAAGCTGTTCGGGACGATGAGGTCCACGCCGTAGGGTTTCCCGCCGATATGCGCGTCGATCCACGCCAGTTCTTCCTCGAGCCGCTCGGGGGGCAGCGATGCGGCGCCGAAGACACCCATGCCGCCGGCCTTTGACACCGCGACGACGACGTCGCGGCAGTGCGAGAAGGCAAGCAGCGGGAATTCGATGTCGAGCATCGCGCAGATGGGGGATTGCATGGGGACCTCTCCAGTTTGTCTATTTGCACCCATGTCAGCGCTAGCTTACGTAAACGTCAAGTTGATTTGCTGGGCAGGCTGATTATCGCAGGTCCATGACCCAATTTTCCTTGCCCGATTTCGATCTCGATGCCTTCGTTCGCGCCACCTTGGCCGAAGATCTGGGGGCGGGCGGCGATATCACGTCGATGGCGACGATTCCTGCCGATGCGCGTTTTGGCGGCGTCATGGACAGCCGCGATGCGATCACCGTCGCGGGGCTGCCGATCGCCGAACGTTTCTTTCGCGCGCTCGAACCTGCCATGGAGATCGAAATATTGGTCGAGGAGGGCGCGCAGGTTGCGCCCGGCAGCGATCTGATGCGGCTGTCGGGCAACGCCCGCGCGATGCTGACCGCCGAGCGGTCGGCGCTTAACACCGTGCAGCATCTGTCGGGGATCGCGACGATGACGCGGCAATATGTCGATGCGCTGGCAGGAACCGGCGCGACGTTGCTCGACACGCGCAAAACGATTCCGGGCCTGCGGGTGCTGGAGAAATATGCGACGCGTATGGGCGGCGCAACCAACCACCGCATGGGCCTGTGGGACGCGGCAATGATCAAGGACAATCATGTCGCGGTCGCAGGGTCGGTCGAAGAAGCCGTTCGGCGCGCGGTCGCAGCCGGAATCGCGAGCATCATCGTCGAGGTCGACCGCGTGGCGCAGGTCGAACCGGCGCTCAACGCCGGCGCGACGCACTTGCTGCTCGACAATATGGGCCTCGAGGAACTGCGCGAATGCGTCGGCCTGGTCGGCGGCAAGGTTCCGACCGAGGCGTCGGGCGGGGTGCGGCTCGACACGATCCGCGCGATCGGCGAGACGGGCGTGACCTATGTGTCGGTCGGACGGCTGACCCAGTCAGCGCCGGCAGCCGATGTCGGGCTCGATTTTGCGCTGGCTTAGCGCCGCCGCGCTGGCGCTGGCACCCGTCGTGGTTCAGGCGCAATCGACGACATGTTCGGCGCCCGAACGGGTTTCGGTTCCGCGGCTCGAACAACCGCGCCGCGGCGAACCCGTACGAAAGCCGGCAGTCACCGGCTATCTGCTGAGCCTGAGCTGGTCGCCGCAACATTGCGCCGATGTGCGCAACCCGCGCGATGTGCGAGACCGCTTTCAATGTTCGGGCGAGAATGGCCGCTTTGGCTGGGTGCTCCATGGCCTGTGGCCCGAGACCGACGATGCCGGTTACCCGCAATGGTGCCGCCCGGCGAAGATCGTGCCGCAGCCCGTCCTGCGTCGGCATATGTGCATGACGCCGTCGGCCCAGTTGCTCCAGCACGAATGGGCCAAGCACGGGACGTGCATGAGCCCGAATCCGGCAGCCTATTTCCGATCGGCCGAGATATTGTTCCGGGCAGTGCGTTATCCCGATATGAATGCATTGGGCGCGAAACCGCAGACCGCTGGAAGCATCCGGCGTGCTTTTGCCGCGGCGAATCCTGGGGTGAGCGCGCCGATGATCGCGGTGTCGGCCAATAGGCAGGGGTGGCTCGACGAAGTGCGATTGTGCCTTGGTCCCCGCATGAAGCCTGCGAAATGCAGACCTTTCCAGATTGGCGCCAGGGACGGCCGCCAGATTCGCGTTCGGCCGATACCGAGCCGTTAAGACGCGGGCAGCAAAGCGTCCCGAGGCGGGACGGTCGCGCGTTAACACTCTTTTAACCTTATCGACTCGTTAACATCGTTCTAGCCTCGATCGCATGGACTCGGACGATCATATCGACATTCGCGGTCGCATTCGCGAACATGGCGCAAGGCGACTGGTCATAGCGCGGCTCAGCGCCCCGGTGGACTGGCAAGGCGAACTGCGGACCGCGCTTGCGGCGCACCGCGAGCCCGTCACGATCTTTTCGAACAATGATTTCCGGTTGTTCGTTCAAAGTTTCGCGGTCTTCTTCACCGCGATGATGATATTTTTGGCTTAGCTTAGCGCAAAGGCCTAGTCGCAGGCCTTGTGCAAACGCCAAGCCAGCAAGGCCGAGACCAGGCACATCGCCGCTACCATCAACAGCGTATCGTCGATCGTCAGTCCCAGCCCGATCAACACGCTGAGCAGCAGCGTCGCGGCGACCATGAAGCCCGAATTGACGATGTTGTTGGCAGCAACGGTGCGGGCCGTCTGCGACTTGGCGACTGTCGTCGTCAGGAAAGCGTAAAGCGGCACCACGAACATGCCGCCCGCTACCGCGATGCCGAAGAGGTCGAGGATAATGCGGTCACCGGTCCGTAACGACAGAAATTCGTGCCAGTCCATGAGGCTGCCATCATGATGTTGCCAGCCGCTTACAGCCCACCAAAGGTCGAGCACGAACAGCCCCATGACGATGACCGACCCGGGCGAGTAGCGCGCTGAAACATGTCCCTTGAGCAAGCGGTTGACGATGATCGAACCCACCGCGACGCCGACGGAAAAAATGGCGGTAAACAAGGTCGCAACCGTCTTGTCGGCGCCCAGCGTGTCTTTGACCAACGGTGGAAACTGGGCGGCCAGGATCGCCGCAATGGCCCAAAAGAAGCTGATCGAAACAATCGCCAGGAACAGGCGCGGAATATGCATCGTCGAATTGACGAGCCGCCACGAAGAGCGAAGGATATTATGGTCGATAACCATATCCTGCGTCTCTTTTTCGGGGGGCGCGGCGGGAACGAAGCTGGCGGTCAATCGGCCGACCAGCGCGACTGCTATGATACCGAGAACGGCGATATGCGGCGGGATCAGCCCGCCAGCGATCGTGCCGCCCAAGATGGCGATATAGGTCCCGGCCTCGACCCAGCCGGTCCCGGCCAGAACCTCGTCATCCTCCAGATGCTGGGGAAGAATCGCATATTTGATCGGGCCGAAAAAGGTCGAATGGGTGCCCATCGCAAAGAGGGCGAGCAGCATAAGCGGGACATTTTGCAGCCAGATGCCAGCGCCACCGACGATCATGATGACGATTTCGGCCGTCTTGATGATCCGGATCATCTTCGTCTTGTCGGTACTGTCCGCAAGCTGGCCCGCAAGAGCGGAAAAAAGGAAGAAGGGGAGGATGAAGAGACCACCGACAAGGGCGTTGAACCAGGCGACCTCTGCCGGCTTGGTGTAAATCGCATATGTGGCCAGCACGACCACCGACATCTTGTAGAAATTGTCGTTGAAGGCGTTGAGGAACTGCGTGGTAAACAGGGGCAGGAACCGGCGTTGCTTCATCAGCGCAAAGGAACCGGTCATTGAAAATCCACTTTTGCAGCCCGACATCCGGATCGTGCCGGCGCCAAGCGATCATTGTTGGGGCAATATTGTTGTCGCACGGGCGACTTATCGGTTAGGGCTTGCCGGGTCAAAGCCGATTTTTGGACCCATAATGGAACGGACACATCGACAGAGATCATGCTGAGCCTTCCGAACATCCTGACATTGTCGCGCATCCTGGCGGTGCCCATCCTGCTTTTCCTGCTGTGGCCGGGCGTGGTAGAAGGGTCGCATCAGCCGAAAGCGATCGACTATGCGCTCGCTTTCGTCCTCTACTGCCTGATGGGCATTACCGATTATTTTGACGGTTATGTTGCACGCTCGCGCGGCATCGTGTCGCGGCTGGGCGCTTTCCTCGACCCGATCGCCGACAAGATCATGATCGCGGCGGTCATCCTGTTGCTCGTCTTTACCCGCGACATTACCGGCTATCACGTCATTGCGGCGCTGATGATCCTGCTCCGCGAGATCATCGTGTCGGGTCTGCGCGAATTCCTTGCGACGTTGCAGGTGTCGATGCCGGTGACGCAGCTCGCCAAATGGAAGACGACATTTCAGCTTGTCGCATTCGGTGCGCTGATCCTGGCCGGCGCACTGCCCGCGATAGCGTGGATCAAAATTGTCGGGCTGGCCTCGCTGTGGGGCGCCGCGGTGCTGACGCTGATTACCGGCTGGGATTATCTGCGCGTCGGCTTGAAGCATATGGATTGAGCGTCCGATGGCGGCGCTGGACATCGTCTATTTCGCCTGGGTCCGCGAGCGGATGGGAATAGCCGTCGAGACGGTCGAAATTCCGGCGAGCGTTACGGACATAGGCGCGTTGGTCGCATGGCTTGCGGCGCGCGATGCGCGCGGGCAAGCCGCCTTTGCCGAGCCACAGCGTATCCGTGCTGCGGTCGATGGTGTGATGATGGGCCCCGACGCGCCGATCGTTGGTGCCCGCGAGGTCGCGCTGTTCCCGCCGGTGACGGGCGGATGATCCGCGTCGCAGTCCAAGCGGAGACGATCGATATCGTCACCGAATTCGACCTCCACGACGCCGGTGGGCACGGCGCGAGCGCGAGTTTCATCGGCCGCGTGCGCGGCGACGGCGACCTGACCGAATTGTTTCTCGATCATCATCCGGCAATGACCCGGGCGGGGCTCGCCGATCTGGCGCATGCCGCGGCGGATCGCTGGCAGCTGTCAGCGCTGACATTGATCCACCGCGTCGGGGCGATGGCGCCGGGCGAGACGATCGTATTCGTCCTCGCGAGCAGCGCGCATCGCGCCGCGGCGCTCGCCGCGTGCGAGTTTATGATCGACCGGCTGAAGACCGACGTGATGCTGTGGAAACGTGAAACCTTCGCCGACGGGCGCGTTGCGTGGGTCGAACAGCGCGACGGAGATCATTCGCGCGCGCAGCGCTGGGACGGCTAAGCCCCCTTATGCTTGCGAAAAATGTCCGCGAGCATCCGGAATTCCTCGGCGCGCGGGCTGCCTTTACGCCAGACGAGCGCGATCGTCCGCCAGTCATGATCCGAATCGAGCGGGCGGGTATCGATATCGGTGTGGTCGAGGATACCCGCTTCGATCGCCATTTGCGGCAGCATTGTAATACCGAGCCCATTGTCGACCATCTGCACCAGCGTGTGCAGCGAAGTTCCCATCATCCGCGCGCCGGCGCGCAGTTCGGGGCGATTGCAGGCCGCGAGGACATGATCCTTCAAACAGTGCCCGTCCTCGAGCATCAGCATCTGCGTGGGGTCTAACTGGTCGGCGCTGACCATTGCCGGCAGGTCCTCGGACTGATCGCCGGGGAAGGCGACAAACAATGCGTCGTCGAACAATTCCTCGCTCTCGACGTCGCCGCACGCGTAGGGAAGCGCGAGGAGGACGCAGTCGACGGTGCCGTGGTGGAGCGATTCGCACGCCTGCGCGCTGGGTTCCTCTCGAAGGAAAAGTTTAAGCGACGGGCGTTCCTTGCGCAGCAGCCGCAACATTCCGGGGAGCAGGAAGGGCGCGATCGTCGGGATGACGCTCATGCGCAGTTCGCCGACGAGAGGCGCGGCGGCGGCGGCGGCCATATCGGCGAGTTCCTCGGCTTCACGCAGGACACGATGCGCCTTTTCAACGATCGCGTTGCCGAGCCCGGTAAAGCGGACGACACGCCGCGTGCGCTCGACGAGCGTCTGGCCGAGTAACGTTTCAAGCTCGCGGATACCTGCAGACAGCGTCGACTGGGTGACGTTACAGGCGTCCGCAGCACGGCCAAAGTGGCCGTGTTCGTGGAGTGCAACGAGATATTGCATCTGTTTCAGCGACGGGAGGTAATTTTGCATTAATCGAGTATAGCAATGATATCGGATTTATTGAATAAGTTTTTCGATTAAAATTCGTCACCAATATGGCGCCGTTTGTTGCCGTTTTCCCGTCTGCCGTGATAATCAATCCCATCAACCGGCGCGGAGGGGGCGTATGGCGATTTCCCGTTTTCTGATCGGCGGCGTGGCGAGCGCGCTATTGCTCACCGGCGGCCTCTTCATGTGGAAGGGTTATACCCAGATTGCGGAAGAGGAGGTTCTTCCCGATCCGCCGCCAGCCTTGCCGTCGATTCCGGTCGCCGCAGCGAGCGCGCCCAAGCGAGGACCGGCGCCGCCGGCACTCCCTGCGGCAAAAGAGGCGTCGCGCGAAGAGCGGCGTTTCAATCGCTTCGATCGCGACCGCAACGACAAGATCAGCCGCGTCGAATTGATGTCTTCGCGCACGGCCGCCTTCCGCAAGCTCGACAAGGACGGCAATAATCTGTTGACCTTCGAGGAATGGGCCGCAGCGACCGGACAGCGCTTTGCCGGGGCGGATGGCGACAAGTCGGGCGACCTGACGCGGGCGGAGTTTGCGACGACGGCGCCAAAGGCAGCGGCGAAACCGAAGTGTAGCTGCTAGGCGGCGATGCCGTCGGCTTGTTTGATCCATTCGGCGAGCGAGGCACCCGCACGCGCTGTATACCCCAGCTTGCGGTCCTTCTTGCGCACATCCTCGGCGAGCGGCGGGAAAAGCCCGAAGTTCACGTTCATCGGCTGGTAGCTCGCGGCATCGGCGCCGCCCGTGATGTGGCTGAGCAGTGCGCCAAGCGCGGTTTCAGGCGGCGGCGGCGCGAGGCCGCGGCCCGCAAGTTCGGCGGCGGCAAAGCGGGCAGCGATCAACCCGATCGCGGCGCTTTCGACATAGCCCTCGCAGCCGGTGATCTGGCCGGCAAAGCGGATATGCGGCGCCGACTTCAGGCGAAGCTCGCTATCGAGCAATTCAGGCGAGCGGATGAAGCTGTTACGGTGGAGCCCGCCGAGGCGCGCAAATTCCGCCTTTTCGAGGCCGGGAATAGTGCGGAACAGCTCGACCTGCGCGGCATGCTTCAGCTTGGTCTGAAAACCGACCATATTCCAGAGCGTGCCGAGCGCATTATCTTGCCGCAGCTGGACGACCGCATAGGGCCAACGCCCGGTGCGCGGATTGTCGAGGCCGACGCCCTTCATCGGGCCGAAGCGCAGAGTTTCGGGGCCGCGCTCGGCCATCACTTCGATCGGCATGCAGCCTTCGAAATAGGGGGTGTTCGTCTCCCATTCCTTGAATTCGGTTTTGTCGCCGTCGACCAGTCCCTGGACGAAGGCGTGATACTGATCCTTGTCCATCGGGCAGTTGATATAATCCTTGCCGTCGCCGATCGGACCGACCTTGTCCCAGCGGCTGGCCATCCACGCGATGTCCATGTCGACGCTGTCGCGGTAGACGATCGGGGCGATGGCATCGAAAAAGGCGAGCGCATCCTTCCCGGTCGCGTCGCCGATGCTGGAGGCGAGGCCCGCGGCGGTCAGCGGGCCCGTCGCGACGATCGTCAGGCCCTCCGATGGCAGCGCATCGATGCGTTCGCGAATGATCGTGATGTTCGGATGGTTTTCGAGCGCGCGGGTGACGCCGCCCGAGAAGAGATCGCGATCGACCGCAAGCGCCGATCCCGCGGGCACCTTGTGCACATCAGCTTCGCGCATGATGATCGAGCCAAGGGTGCGCATTTCGCGGTGGAGCAGGCCCACCGCGTTGCTGTCGCCATCGTCGGATCGAAAGCTGTTCGAGCACACCATCTCGGCAAGCGCATCGCCTTGGTGCGCCGGCGTCATGTCGCCGCCGCCGCGCATTTCGGAGAGACGCACGTGGAAACCCGCCTCGGCAAGCTGCCATGCCGCTTCGGACCCGGCGAGGCCGCCGCCGATGATATGAATGTCGTAGCTCATTACCCGTATCCGTTGACTTGCGACCGATACGGCGGCCACTAGGCGGGTTAGGGACAAGATGCAAAGGGGTGTGGGCGATGAGCGGCGAGCAGGGTTGGGATCGGGCGCGTTGGCTGTGGCTGCTGGCACTCGTCGGCGGGATCAGCTTTTTCGCCGCGGTGTATTTGCGGCTCGATGGTCCCGCGATCTGGGCATGGAAGACGAGCGGCGTCGGCTTGCTTGCGGTTTGGGCAGGAGCTAATGCACGGGAGAAGAATGGCTGGCTGATCGCAGCCGTGCTCGGCTTCGGTGCGCTTGGCGATTATCTACTCGATGCGAAGGGGCTTATTGCGGGCGCTTTGGCGTTCGCCGTCGGGCATCTGATCGCCATCATCCTGTATCTGACCAACAGGCGGGCGCAGATGACGCCGTCGCAGCGCTTGCTGGGCTGGCTGACCATGCCCGCCACGCTGGTGATCGTCTGGGCGATGTTGAGCCCGGCGGCGGGCTGGTGGCACGCCGCCGTCTACTCGTTGTTCGTCGCCGCGATGGCTGCGGCCGCATGGACCAGCCGGTTCCCGCGCTATCGCACCGGGATCGGCGCAATGCTGTTCCTGGCGAGCGACCTGTTCATCTTTGCGGGCGAGGGTGGGCTACTGTCCAAGGACGTCAGGATATGGCTCGTCTGGCCGCTTTATTTTGCAGGGCAGGCGCTGATCGCATGGGGCGTAGTGAGCACGCTGGCCAAGGAAGCCAAAGCCTAAGTCCCGTCCCACGCCGCGATCGTGGTGCGGTGGAGCAGGCGGTCATAACCGTCATATCCACCGGTCGCGCGGTGGAGCAACGAGCGATTGTCCCACATGATCAGCATGTCAGGCTCCCATGCGTGGCTGTAACGGAATTCCTCGCGCCCCTGCCACTGGATCAGTTCGTAGAGCAATGGCAAGCCCTCGCCGTCGTCGAGTCCCTCGAACCCGATGATATAGCCAGCGCAGCCGAACAGGCCTTCTCGGCCGGTTTCGGGGTGTTTGCGAATGAAGGGGTGGAGCTGGGTGTCGAGCGCTTCGTCGCCCGAACGAATATCCATACTGCGGTTCTTGTCGTTCGCACCGTACATGCCCGACGGCGCGTAGCCGGCGCGAGCGCTGTGAACGGCCTGCAGGCACTCCACACGCGCGCGGAGATCCGCGGGCATGGCATCGAGCGCGGCGTGCTGGTTGGAAAATTCGGTGTTGCCGCCGACCGGTGGGATCGTGATGCCGAACAGGCAGGTGCCGGCGGGCGGGCGGGGCTGAAAGCTCCAGTCGCTGTGCCAGTTTTCGGCGAACAGCGGCGCGGTTTCGTCGGCCCTGCGCTTCACCGCGATGATATGGTCGTGGCCGGGAATCGGGCGGATGAAGGGATCGTCGCCGAAGCCGCCGAAATAGCCTGTGAAGCGCTCGAGATCGTCTTCGCTCATCTTTTGGTCGGGAAAGGCGAGCACATGATGTTCGAGCCAGGTGGCGCGGATTTCGGCAACGGTTTCAGCGGCGAGCGGTTGCGTCAGATCGACGCCGGTCACGCGCGCGCCACACGCCTGACCGCTGGGGGTGATCGTGAGTGTCATCGGTGAATGCTGCGCCGATTGGGGCGCGGGGTCAATCTGGAGCGGCTGGGCGGTCAGGTCATGCCAATTTTTGGCCAGCGGCCGCAGAGCGGACGATCAATGTAGACGCCGTCATCATTTTTCACCATCTTGATCCCCGGCATGCCTCGATTGTTCGAGGCGAAGGAATGTATATGAAAACCCTGACAAAGATTGCGATATCGTTCGGCCTTTGCCTGTCGATGGCTGTCATCCCGGCGCAGGGCATCGCCGCCCTGCAGCAAGGAACGAAGGCACCGGATTTCACGTTGAGCGCGGCGCAAGGCGGCAAGCCCTTCAGCCTCTCGTTGAAGCAGACGTTGAAAAAGGGGGCGGTCGTGCTCTACTTTTTTCCCGCTGCCTTCACCCCGGGCTGCACGATGGAAGCGCATCTGTTTGCCGAATCGAGCGATGATTTCAACCGGCTGGGCGCCCGCGTCGTTGGCGTTACCGCCGGCAACATCGATCGCGTGGCAGAATTCTCAAAATCGGAATGCCGCGACAAATTTGCCGTCGCGGCCGATCCCGGTGCGAAGATCGCGGCGAAATATGATACCGTGCTTCGGCGCCCGAACCAGCCGGCGATCTCCAGCCGGACGTCCTTCGTTATCGCACCGAATGGAACGATCCTGCTTAGCTACACCGATTCGAAACCGCAGGCGCATATCGAAAAAACGATGGCGGCGGTTCGCGCGTGGAAAGCCCGGCAGCGCTGAAGAATGAAAGCCCCAATGTCGAAATCCGTCTTTCTGGATGATCTGCAGGTCGGCCAGTCATGGCATGGCGGCCCGATCGAGATGACCGAGGCAGATATCATCCGCTTCGCGAGCGAATATGATCCGCAGCCGATGCACATCGATACCGCGGCGGCGGCCAGTGGCCGTTTTGGGGGCATCATCGCCAGCGGATGGCACGTCGCCGCGATCGTGATGCGCGATTTTGTCGAGAAAGCGCCGTTCGGGGACACCCCGCTTCTCGGCCTCAAGATCGACGATCTGCAGTGGCGCCTCGCCGTGCGGCCCGGCGACGTGCTTCGCATCACGCGCGAGATCGTCGACATCGCGCGCTCCAGAAGCAAGCCCGACCGCGGCGTGCTCACCATGCGAATGACCGTCACTAATCAGGATGATGTGGTCGTGATGTCGTTCATCAACCTGATGCAAATGCCGGCCCGGCCTGACGCTAATAGCTGATTGCGCCGGCTACTTCGGAGTTCCGCTGTAGCCGGCAGCTTTCCGCAATTCGCCCGCGTCCATGACATAGCCGTCGCTCACCACCGTCACGACGCGGCGAAGCGCGCCAAGGTCGGTCGACGGGTCGCCGTCGACGAGCACCATGTCGGCTTCCTTGCCCACCGCGATCGAGCCGGTGCGCTTGTCGGCACCGACGACGCGTGCCGGGACGATAGTCGCGCTCTGGATCGCCTCAGCGGGGGAAAACCCGGCCCGCTGGTAGATTTCGAGTTCGCGGATCAGCTCGATTCCCCAGCCGTCGGTGCCGGCGACGATCATCACGCCTGCCTTGTGCAGCCTGCCGACCAGATCGACCATTTTCGCGTAGCTTTTGCGGTAATCGTCGCGCGTCAGCCCTTCGATCAGCGGGTAGCCGCCGGCGGTGAACACCGAGCGTTCGAGGACGGGAGAGATAATCCCCATATAGGGGGCATAGGCAGGTTGGGGTTTTCCGCCGTCCTGGGTGAACATGCCTTCAAAGATGACAATCGTCGGATCGACGATGGTTTTCTTACGCGCGAGATCGGCGACAAAGCCCGACATCAGGGGAGCGTCGAGATCGACGTCCTTGAAATAACGCGCCGGTCCTTCGACGCGTTGTCGCGTGTTTGCCTTGTCGATCACTTCGCGCGGCATCGATTCCATCACGACGAAATTGAGGTGGGTGAGTTCGTCATAGCCCGCTGCCACGGCTTCGCTCGGCTTCATCCCGGCGGGAACATGGCCGTGGACGTGGAGGCCGAGCTTATGTGCCTCGGCGGCGGCGGGGGCGATCCACGCGGGGTTCATGGAGGTGTAGAATTTGACCCCCCACAGGCCTGCGGCCTTGATCCGGCGCACGGCGGCGATGGCCTCGTCGGCGCTGCTGACCATCTCGGCGCCCTGCGCCGCCAGCGGATCCTTCTTGTCGATGATGGCCGAGATGAAGGGTTCTCCCATCAGCAAACTGCGATCGGCGCGGCGCTTCGTCGCCTCGACCGCGCGGTCGAGGTTCGTGCCGGGGCTGCGGAAGCTGGTGATCCCGTTCGCCATGTTCGAGAGCACGTCCCAATCGTCGCCGATGTGGAGGTGGCTGTCCCAGATGCCGGGGACCAGCGTCTTGCCGCGCCCGTCGATGACCTGTGCACCGGCGGGTGCTTTCAGCGATCCGGCGGCGCCGATGGCGACGATCTTGCCATCCTGTGCGAGGACGGCGCGACTGGCGAGAAACGCACCCTTGTCGGCATCGAACAGCTGCACATTGTCGAACAGCACGGGGGCTTTGGCGGCATCGGAAAGGAAGCGTTTGGCGATATCGGCGACGGCTTCGGCGGTCGCCGCATCCTGTGCGTTGCGCAGTTGCTTCAGCGCGCCCTCATATCCCGCAGGGATCACCGAAATGAAGCTGATGTCCGCGAAATAGCGTTCATTCTCGTCGAGCCAGACCGGGTAGGGCGAGGGCAATATGCCGCTGACGAACGCGAGCTGAACCTTTTTGGGGCCGCGCGGTCCCTGAATCGTCTGCGTCGCGCCCAAGGCCATGCGTCCCTTGCCGCTCGGCAGGAAGTCCAGCCCGGCGTCACCGGCTGCGGCAAGCGCGTCGATCAGCGGGGCGTTGGCGATGCCGACACCGCCCGCCGGAATGTACCAGCCGCCCGCCGGAGCCTCGCCCGAGTCTGTCGCGGTCTTCCACGTCGCGCGGCCATTCGCGGTGCGATACTCTTCGGTGGCATCGCCCGAGATGGTGACACCCCGGACGGTCAGCGCCTCGATCGCGCCGCGGGGCGCGAAGGTCGTGACCTGATCCATCTCGGTGATCCAGCCGCGCAATTCCTGCGACCAGCGATAGGCGGTGCGACCGTCGGGAAGCTGCCAGCGCCACTGGCTGCCGTGCTGGCCGGCTTCGGACACAACAACATAGTGGACCGCATCGGCCGGCGGCTTCAGCAGCTCTTCCTTGGGGACTGGCTTCGATTGCGTGGCAGGCGCGGCCACTTCATGCGCGTATACGGGCGCGGCCGAAGCCAACAAGGCGGCGAGCAAAACGAGGCGCATCTTTATGGTTCCCCCCAGTACGGACAAGACCCGACGGTGGTAGAAGCATATCGGCACGCGAAGCAAGATGCGACCAACGCCGATCTATGTTCGATCAGCGTGGTGTCAGTCGCGCTTTTGCAGGCTCACGACAGCGTGGATCGGCAATTCCGCATAGATATGCGGGAACAGTTCGCCGCCGCGCGCTTCTTCCCAGCGGATCGCGTCGCCGAGGAGGATCAGATCCACCTCGGCGATCATCAGGCCGGTTTGCCCAGCGAAATGTTTCGCGATCGTGCTTTCGAGCTGCTCGGCGGTCGACAGGTGGATATAGCCGTCGGCGAGATCCACCGGGGCGCCGCGGAACACGCGTTCACGCTCGAAATCGGCCCATTGCTGCTGGGTCAGCACTTTGAAGGCAGTCGAGGGGCTCATTCCGACGGCGTTTCCGTTGCCGGGATGGCTTCGGGGATTTCGCCCTCGGTGCCTTCAACGCCTTCGATATCTTCCTCGTCGCTCTCTTCGATCAGCGCCGCCGACACGACATGTTCATTGTTCGCGACGTCGAACAGGCGCACGCCCGCCGAACCACGCCCGATAACGCGCATCGAATCGAGCCCCATCCGGATCAGTTTCGCCTGATCGGTCACCAGCATCAGCTGGTGCCCCTTGGTGGCGGGGAAGCTGGCAACGACAAGCCCGTTTCGCGCGATATTGTCGATATTGGTAATACCCTGACCGCCGCGGCCAGTGCGGCGATACTCGTAAGCCGATGATAGCTTGCCGTAACCGTTGGCGCAGACGGTGAGGATGAACTGCTCGCGCGCAGCGAGTTCGGCCATCCGCTCGCCATCAAGCGTCGGTTCGTTCTCATTATCCTTCCACGGCGCGGCGCGCAGATAGGCTTCGCGTTCATCGCCGCTTGTTCCGACGCGGTGAAGGATAGACAGCGAGATGACTTCGTCGCCCGCGGCGAGGCGCATGCCGCGCACGCCGGTCGAATTACGGCTCTGGAATTCGCGGACATCGTCGCCGGCAAAACGGATCGCCTTGCCCTGCCGCGTCGCGAGCAGGACGTCGTCGCTTTCGTCGAGCAGGGCGACGCCGATCAACCGGTCATCCTCGTCCTCGCCTTCGAACTTCATCGCGATCTTACCGTTCGAGGGCACGTTGGTGAACGCATCCATGCTGTTCCGGCGCACGCTTCCCTTGGCGGTGGCGAACATGACGTGGAGCTTGCCCCACTCGGTCTCATCCTCGGGCAGCGGGAGCACGGTCGAGATCGTCTCGTCCTTACCCAGCGGCAGCAGATTGATCATCGGGCGTCCGCGCGTCGCGGGGCCACCCTCGGGCAGGCGCCACACTTTCATGCGATACACTTTGCCGAGCGTCGAGAAGAAGAGCACCGGGGTGTGCGTCGAGGTGACGAACAATTCGGTGATGACGTCCTCATCCTTCGTCGCCATGCCGGCGCGGCCCTTGCCGCCGCGGCGCTGGGCGCGGAACGTATCGAGCGGGGTGCGCTTGATATAGCCGTCGAGGGTGACGGTGACGACCATCTCCTCGCGCTCGATCAGATCCTCGTCGTCGATGCCGTCGGCGGCGGGGGCGAGCAAAGTGCGGCGCGGTTTGGCGAACTCGTCGCGGACCGCAATCAACTCTTCGCGCATCACGGCATAGAGCTTTTCGCGGTCGGCAAGAATCTCGAGCAGACCTTCAATCTCGCTCGCCAGTTCCTTGAGTTCATTGCCGATATCGTCGCGGCCGAGCGCCGTCAGGCGATGGAGGCGAAGATCGAGAATCGCCTTCACCTGAACTTCGGACAGGCGATAGGTCGAACTGTCGTCCATTTCGCCGTCGATCGCTTCGACAAGGCGAATATAGGGCGCGATGTCACCGATCGGCCATTCGCGTGCCAGCAACGCATCGCGCGCCGCTGCCGGGCTGGACGATCCGCGGATGATGCGGACGACTTCGTCGAGATTGCTGACCGCGACGACGAGGCCGAGCAAGATATGCGCGCGGTCGCGTGCTTTCGCGAGCTCGAACTTGCAACGGCGGGTGATGACTTCCTCGCGGAAGGCGATGAACGCCTCGAGGATCGTCTTCAGCCCCATCATTTCGGGGCGTCCGCCGCGGATCGCGAGCATGTTGGCGGGGAAGCTCGACTGCGCCGGCGTGTGACGCCACAGCTGATTGAGCACAACTTCGGCGGTCGCATCGCGCTTCAGTTCGATGACGACGCGCACGCCTTCGCGGTTCGATTCGTCGCGGATGTCGGCGACGCCCTCAATGCGCTTGTCGCGCGCGGCTTCGGCGATCTTTTCGACGAGGCCCGACTTGCCGACCTGGAAGGGGATGGCGGTCAGCACGATCGACTGGCGATCGTTGCGGCCTTCCTCGATCACATAGGTCGAGCGCATCATGATCGAGCCGCGGCCCGTGGCATAAGCGAGCCGCGCGCCGCCTTGGCCCAGCATCATCGCGCCGGTCGGGAAATCGGGACCGGGAATGATCGCCATCAGATCGTCGAGGCTGATTTCGGGATTGTCGATCGTCGCGAGTGTCGCGTTGATCACTTCGCCGAGATTATGCGGCGGGATGTTGGTCGCCATGCCCACAGCGATCCCGCCCGCGCCGTTGACGAGCAGGTTGGGGTAGCGCGCCGGAAGCACGGTCGGTTCGGATTCCGAGCCGTCGTAGTTGGGCTGGAAATCGACGGTATCCTTGTCGAGATCGCCGAGCAGCGTGTTCGCGACCTTTGCGAGGCGCGATTCGGTGTAGCGCATCGCCGCCGGCGGATCGGGGTCCATCGATCCGAAATTGCCCTGACCGTCGACGAGCGGGACGCTCATCGACCAGTCCTGCGTCATGCGCGCGAGCGCGTCATAGATCGAGCTGTCGCCGTGCGGGTGATATTTACCCATGACGTCGCCGACGATACGCGCCGATTTGCGATAGGGGCGTCCGGCGACATAGCCGCTCTCGAACGCCGAATAGAGGATGCGGCGGTGCACCGGCTTTAACCCGTCGCGGACGTCGGGGAGCGCGCGGCTGACGATCACGCTCATCGCATAATCGAGATAGGACGTCTTCATTTCGTCGACGATGTTGATCGACGAGATGCCGTCTTCAGACGGCGGTGCAGGCGTATTTTCTTCGGTCAAGACCCGGCCTTTTTTCTGCTTTTCGGGAAGTGGGTTTTGCCTAGCCGATGGGCGCCGCAAAGGCCAGCGATTCGGTCATTTTCCCGGCATTTTTTTGGGGGCCAAAAAGGCGCCGGAAGCGCCGAAAATTAGTGTGAAGGCGTGACGTCGCCGGCCGCCATCCCAGGGCTTGCCAATCCCATCTTCGGGCCTAAAGCTTCGCGTCGATGACCGCTGCTGAAAAACCCCGGCGCCGATGGCCCTTATAGCGCTGGTTGGCGCCAGCGAAACGCTGCCCGACGGCTCGCTTCGCGCGCTCGTTACCGTGGCGGGCGAGACGCTGATCGAGCGGCAGGCGGCGCGGCTTTCCGACGCCGGTGTAACGCATATCGCGGTCGCGGTCGGCGCGGTTCCGTCGGACCTGCTCGCGACCTGCGACCGTATCCGTCGTCGCGGGATGAAAGTCACCCCCGTGCGCGCAGCGCCCGACTTGATGGGGCTGGTCGAGGGCGACGACCGGATCATGCTAGTCGCCGATGGGCTGCGCGCCGGTGGCACGCATTATGCGGCGATCGCCAAGCCCGGATCGCCCGCGATCCTCGTCACGGGGGATACCCCGCTGACGCAAGGCTTCGAACGGATCGACGCAACGCGCCGCTGGGGCGGGCTTGCTTGCATTTCGGACGCGATGGTTGCCGAACTCGCGGCGATGCCCGGCGAGTGGGACATGATGCTGACGCTGCTGCGGCTGGCGGTGCAATCGGGCGCGCGCCGGCTGTATTGCGAACCCGCGTTGTTCGAGCAGGGCGAAATCGCAATCGTGACCGATCGCCCGACCGCGGCGCTGATCGAGCAATCGAGCCTGCAACAGGTCGAATATGGCGGGATGGGGCTGGGCCGGTCGGCGATCATGATGCCGTTGATCAGGCTCGCCGGGCCCTTGCTCGTTAAATCACCCGCGACGGCGCGCTATTTGCCCTATGTCACCGCGTTGCTTTGGGTCATCGTGGCGTTGCTGGCAGCGAGTGGGCTTGCGGCGGCAGGCGCACTGGTCGCGATCTTCGGCGGGCTCGGGCTTGCGGCGATGCGTTTCCTCTCGGCATTTCGGGCGGAAAGCGTGGCACAGGACCGGGCTCGCGACGTGATCCGTACCTTTGCCTGGGTGTTGCTCGCGGTCTTTCCATGGCTGTTGTCGCTCGCCGGGCCCGGACACAAGATGCCGCTGTTTTCGGAAGCGGCGCTCGCGCCCTGCCTTGCTGCCACCATCCTGATCGCTCGGTCGCTTTATGAGGATTCGGGCGAGCGGCGCCGATTTCACTGGCTGCTGCCCGACGCCGACCAGGCTTGGATATTGCTCGCGCCGGCGTTGCTGTTCGGCTTTGCACCTTTGATGTTTGCGATCCTGCCACTGCTCGCGCTGTTCCAGATATTGATCTGGTTGCGGCTCGCACGGCGTCCGGAGGCGCGGTAAAACAAAGGTATTGAAGGTTTAAGGCCTATTAACGCCATGCTGTTATTGGCGGATACGCATGAGTGAATTCGTCTCTTCCCCCGGCATCGACCCGCCGTCGCCGACGCTGTCGGCGCGCCTGCGCGAGCTGGCGGACTATCTGGCCGCGCCCGCAGCGGGCCGGCTGACCGAAGAGCAGCGCGCGCTCTCGCTGGGCATCGCGCGCCGGCTTGTAATCGACGTCGCAGAGCGGCTCGACCCCGGCATCAACCCGGAAGCCCTGTGGGACGGATGGCTGCGCGGCGGATTGCCGTGCGCTGCGCGGCTGGCAAGCCTCTGTTTTGTACGTGCTGAGGAACATCGCTGGCGCGAACAATCGGCGCACCGGGCCAGCCCGCCGCCGATTCTGAACGCAACCGAGGGGGCGAGCGCCGACGCGCCTTTGGTGGGTGAGCCGCTGTCCGACGTCGATCGTGCCTATCTGGCGCTGCAGATCGCCGACCGGCGCCGCTTCGATGCCCTGGGTAATCCCGCGCTTGCGATCGCCGACCTCGACAGCGAAACTTTTCGCACGCTGCTGCTCGATATCGCCGCGTGGCGGCTTGCCGAAGTTAGCGGGAACACGGACCGCGCCGCCCGACTGGGCGAAGCCGTACGGATCGCGACCGAGCGGCAGGCCGAGGAGGCCGGCCTCGATTGCGCCGGGCAAAGCTATTATGAAGCTGTGGGCCCTGCACTGCCTGACGCCGCTTCGGACGCGATCGCGCGCCACAACTGGCCGACGTTGATTGCGTTGGCCGCCGCGGCGCGGCGCCGGACTTATCACGATATGGCGATCAGTTTGCTGACGGCCGAAAGCGCGGCGCTGCCTTCGCTGTTCGCGCCGCTGCGGCTCGATCATATTGCGCTCGCGCCGCTCGAGGCTTCGCTGGCGATGCTGCCCGCGCGCGCCGTCGCCGATGCAGGCGAGGCCGTGTTTCCGATGCCAGACGGATCGGCGCGATGAGCGAACGTATCATCCGCGGCCGTATCGACCGGTCGGGGGCGCTGATCAGCGCCGACGCGCCGCTGCTTCGCCTGCAACAACGCGCGGGAGCGGGGCTCGACAAGCCGCTGGCCCTGCCGCATCTCGCACGGCTCGTGACACTTGCGCAGCGGCTGCACCGCGACATCAGCCGCCCGCTATATGCCGCCGACGATCATAGCGACATCCACGCCCTGGTCCGCATCATACCTGACGCAGACGGTGCGAGCCTGGAAATCAGCGACTGGCGCACGCGCCCCGTCACGCAGCCCCAGGTTCCGGCCATCGCCGAAAGCGCGGCAGTGCCGCAAAGCTGGACTTGGGAATGTGATCCGCAGTTGCGCATGGTCGCATTGCGCGCGGCCGCCGATGCGCCGCCGCTCCCGGCAGGGTGGGAAGGGCGCTCGCTTTCGGAGCTGTTCGAATTGCAACCCGACGCGGACGGCCGCTTTCCCGTGCTACGCGCGCTCGCCAGACAATCGCGCTTCGACGGCCAGCGCGTGCGCGCTGCGGCTACGATGACCTTGTCCGGCGAGGCGTCGTTCGACGCGACGGGCCGTTTCACAGGCTTTCGCGGGCTTGCGGTCGTCGCCGATGCCCCAGTGTCGGCCGAACCGACGACGGCCGCTGCGCTGGTCGATCCCGCTTTCGGATCTTTGCCGCTGTCCGACCCGCAGTTCGGACGCCGTATCGACGGCGCGCTACGCGGCCCGCTCAGCCGTATCATCGCGACGGCGGAGACGATTTCGGGGCAATTCGACGGACCGATCCGCGCCGATTATGCGCGCTACGCTGGCGATATCGCCCATGCAGGGCGCCATCTGCTCGGTCTTGTCGACGATCTTGCCGATCTGCAGAATATCGAGCGGCCCGGATTCAAGGCAGCACGCGACGAAATCGACCTCGGCGATCTTGCGCGCCGCGCGGTCGGATTGCTGGGCATGAAGGCCGAAGAAAAGGGCATCCGCATCGATGCCCCGCGCACCGACGACAAGATGCCCGCAACGGGCGAATTCCGTCGCGTGCTGCAGGTCCTGCTCAACCTGCTGGGCAACGCGATCCGCTACTCGCCCGAAGATTCGCTGATCTGGATCCGCGTGAACCGCGAAGGCGACCGTGCCATGGTGACCGTCGCCGATCAGGGGCAGGGCATAGATGCCGAGCAGCAGGCGGTCGTATTCGAGAAATTCGAGCGGCTGGGCCGGACCGACAGCGGCGGATCGGGCCTAGGTCTTTATATCGCCCGCCGTCTTGCACGGGCGATGGACGGCGAACTGACCGTGGATAGCGCGCCGGGGCAGGGCGCGCGTTTCACGCTGAGCCTGCCGGCACGCGAGGTCTGAATCGAAACGGCGGCGCAGTTGCCTGCACCGCCGTAAGAAATTGCCAAAAATCGAGTAGTTAGCGCTTGTCGACCGCCACATAGGGACGATGCGTCGGGCCGGTGTACAGCTGGCGCGGGCGGCCGATCTTCTGTGCGGGGTCCGAGATCATTTCGTTCCACTGTGCGACCCAGCCGACGGTGCGGGCGAGGGCGAAGAGCGCGGTGAACATCGTCGTCGGGAAACCGATCGCCGACAGGATCACGCCCGAATAGAAATCGACGTTCGGGAACAGCTTCTTCTCGACGAAATAGGGATCGTTGAGCGCCATTTCCTCAAGCTGAAGCGCGACCTCGAACACCGGGTCGTTGACCTTGAGCGCCTCGAACACTTCGCGGACGGTTTTCTGCATCACGGTCGCACGCGGATCGTAATTTTTATAGACGCGGTGACCGAAGCCCATCAGGCGGAACGGATCGTCCTTGTCCTTCGCACGCGCGATATATTCGGGGATGCGTTCCGGGCGGCCGATTTCGCGCAGCATGTTGAGCGCGGCTTCGTTGGCACCGCCATGCGCGGGACCCCACAGGCAGGCGATGCCCGCCGCGATGCACGCGAAGGGATTCGCGCCCGACGAACCGGCGAGGCGCACGGTCGAGGTCGACGCATTCTGTTCGTGATCGGCGTGGAGGATGAAGATGCGATCGAGCGCGCGTTCGACGACCGGGTTCACCTCATAGGGCTCCGCAGGCACGCCAAAGGTCATGCGCAGGAAATTCCCGGTGTAGCTCAGCGAATTGTCGGGATAGACGAACGGCTGGCCGACCGAATATTTATACGCCATCGCGGCAATCGTCGGCATTTTCGCGATCAGCCGGTGGCTGGCGATCATCCGCTGGCGCGGGTCGTGGATTTCGGTCGAGTCGGGGTAGAAAGCGCTGAGCGCCCCGACGACGCCGCACATCACCGCCATCGGGTGCGCATCACGGCGGAACCCGCGATAGAAGGTCGCGAGTTGCTCGTGCAGCATCGTGTGGCGAGTGATCGTGGTGTCGAACTCGGTGAGTTCGTCGGCGCTCGGCAGTTCGCCGTTAAGCAGGAGGTAGCAGACCTCCATGAAGCTCGACTGTTCGGCGAGGTCGCCGATCGCATAACCGCGATGGAGCAGGACGCCTTCGTCGCCGTCGATATAGGTCAGGTTGGATTCGCAGCTCGCGGTCGAGGTGAAACCGGGGTCGTAGGTAAAGGCGCCGGTCTGCGCATAAAGCTTGCGGATATCGATGACGTCGGGGCCTACCGTGCCCTTCAGTACCGGACTGTCGACGGTCGTGTCGCCCAGGGTGATTTTTGCGGTCTGATCGGTCATATTATTTTCCCTGTTCTGACGGCGGGAGAGAGAATGGCTACGCCCCTGCCGGATAATGTTGCGCTGCGTCAAGTCGCGCCAGACTGACATCCCGTCCGAGCAACAGCAGCACGTCGAAAATTCCCGGGGAAATGGTTCGGCCGGTTAATGCCGCGCGCAAGGGTTGTGCCAGCTTTCCGAGGCCAAGTTCGGCGGCTTCGGCTTCTGCGCGGACTGCGGCGTCCAGCTCTTCTATCGTCCAGTCGTTCAGCCCGCGAAGCCGCTGAATCACGGCGGCAAGCAGACCTTCGGGCGAGGCCTTTAGCACCTGGGCCGCCTTTTCGTCCACCGGCAACGGGTCGGGTTGAAACAGAAAAATCGCGCCGTCGGCGATCTCGTCGAGCGTCTTCGCGCGCGGTTTCAGCGACGCCATCGCGCGCGTCAGCAGATCGCGGTCGCCGTCGTCGAGCGCACGCCCGACAAGCTTTTCGACGCGCGGAGCGACGAGATTCGCGAGGTGCGCGTCGTCGGCTTCGCGAATATAATGGCCGTTGAGATTTTCGAGCTTTTTGAAATCGAAACGCGATGGCGAACGGCCTACATGCTCAAGGTCGAACCACTCGGTCGCCTGCTGGCGGCTGATGATCTCGTCGTCCCCATGGCCCCAGCCGAGGCGGAGGAGATAATTGTTCACCGCTTCGGCAAGATAGCCCATCTCGTCGCGATAGGCATCGACCCCGAGCGCGCCGTGACGTTTCGACAGCTTCGCACCGTCGGCGCCGTGGATCAGCGGAACATGGGCATAAATCGGTTCGCGCCAGCCCATCGACCGGATGAGGGCAAGTTGGCGAAAGGCGTTGTTGAGGTGATCGTCGCCGCGGATGACGTGGGTGACACCCATGTCATTATCGTCGACCACGACGCTGAGCATATAAGTGGGCGTGCCGTCACTGCGCAGCAGGATGAAATCGTCGAGTTCTGCGTTCTGGACGGTCACCTCGCCCTGCACCTTGTCAGTGATCGTCACCGCGCCGTCCTGCGGCGCGCGCAGGCGAATAACATGCGGGACCGTCGGGTCGCCGTCTTCGCGGTCGCGCCAAGGGCTGCGGACACGGAAGGGAAGGCGCTTTTCCTGCGTCTCGGCACGCATCGCGGCGAGTTCGTCCTGCGTCAGGTAGCAGCGATAGGCTTCGCCCTTTGCGAGCAGCTCGTTCGCGACCTCGGCGTGACGCGGCGCGCGCGCGAACTGAAACACGGTCTCGCCATCCCAATCAAGGTCGAGCCACTGCATGCCGTCGAGGATCGCGTCGATCGCGGCGTCGGTGGAGCGCGCGCGGTCAGTATCCTCGATGCGAAGCAGGAATTTTCCGCCGTGATGACGGGCGAAGAGCCAGTTGAACAGCGCGGTGCGCGCGCCGCCGATGTGCAGATAGCCGGTCGGCGAGGGGGCAAAGCGCGTCACGACATCGGCGCCTGTCGCTTCGGGGGTTGCTGCTGCCATATTGGTCTGGTTTTCGGTTGCCACTCTGGCCTCTTTCACTCACTTTGCCGGACCAACAAGAGAAGGCTCGGCGGGGATCGGGGGAGCCCCTAGCATGGCGACAAGGCAGCTACAAACGCCCATTGCCGCGCGGTGGGCAAGTATTGGACACCGGCTGGCTAACGCGATCGAGGCGCAGCTGGAGGCCGAGCGCGAGCGGATCGGGCTGTGGCTGCCCGTCGCGCTCGGCGCCGGGATTGCCGCGTGGTTTGCGCTTGCCACGGCCGCCCACTGGATCGGATTGCTGTTGCTGCTCGCCGGGGGCGTGCTCGCGGGATTGCTGATCGGCTGGCAAAAATGGTCCGGACGCGTGATCGTCGTCGGGTGCGGCGTGATGGCGGCGGGTGTCCTGCTGATCTGGGCGCGCTCTCTCTGGGTGGCGGCGCCGGTGCTGGCTACGCCAGCGACGACCGCGTTTTCTGCCACCGTCGAACGCGTCGAGCCGCTGCCCGCCAAGGGGCAGGTGCGGGTAATCGCACGCCCCGAGCAGCGCAGCGATCTGCCGCCGCGCGTTCGGCTGACCTTGTCCAGCGAGCAGGCGCGCGATCTGGGTGAGGGTGAAACGCTCGGTGTTCGCGCCCGCTTGATGCCGCCGCCGACCGCAAGCCTGCCCGGCGGCTATGATTTCGCTCAGCGTGCCTGGTTCGACCGGATCGGCGCCGTTGGGACGGTTTTGGGCGACGTGTCGCGTACACCTGCGCGCGGCGCGGTAACGCCTCCTCTGCGTGCCCGGCTCAGCGGGCATATCCATGGGCAGGTTGAGGGATCGGCGGGTGGTATCGCCGCGGCGCTTGTAACTGGCGACCGCGGCGCGATCAGCGAAGCGGACGAGGAGGCGATGCGCCGCAGCGGCCTTGCTCATCTTCTGTCGATCAGCGGCCTGCACGTGACCGCGGTCGTCGGCTTTGCCATGCTGCTGACGATGCGGCTTTTCGCGCTCAGCCGTCGGCTCGCGCTCGCGGGCTATGTCCTGCCGCTCGCCGCCGCTGCGGGAGCGCTTGCCGGCGGCGGGTATACATGGCTGGCTGGCGCCGAGGTGCCGACGCTGCGCTCGTTCATCGCTGCGCTGCTCGTGCTCGTGGCATTTTTGATGGGGCGCGAGGCGCTGACCCTGCGGCTTGTTGCGGCGGGTGCCTTGATCGTCCTGATCTGGCGGCCCGAATCGCTGGCTGGCCCCAGCTTTCAGTTGAGCTTCGCCGCTGTCACGGCGATCATCGCGCTGCACGAAAGCCGTCCGATGCGATCCTTTCTGGCGCAGCGGGAAGAGCCGCGTGTCTTCAGGCTTGGGCGCAGCGTTACGGGGTTGCTAATCACCGGGCTTGTCGTCGAGGTGGCGCTGGCGCCGATCGCGCTGTTCCACTTTCACAAGGCGGGACTGTATGGCGCGCTGGCCAATGTGATCGCGATTCCGCTGACGACCTTCGTCATCATGCCTGCCGAGGCGCTGGCGTTGCTGTTCGACAGCGTCGGGCTCGGTGCGCCCTTCTGGTGGGTTGCCGAACAGGCGTTGCTGACGCTGATCGGCCTGGCGCACAGCGTCGCCGACGCGCCGGGTGCGGTCGCGATGATGCCGACCTTTCCGCGTTGGGGCTTCGCCTTGGCGATCGCCGGCGGGCTCTGGCTTCTGCTCTGGAAAACTGGCTGGCGCAGGGCGGGCGCTGTGCCATTGGTGATCGGCATGGCCGCGCTGGTTCTGCAGCCGCGCCCCGATCTGCTGGTCACGGGCGATGGGCGGCATATCGCCGCTGCGCTCCCCGACGGCGGCTATGCACTGCTCCGCGACCGGGCGGGCGATTATATCCGCGACACGATAGGGGAGGCGGCGGGTATCGATACGCCGCTCGCTGCGCTGGCCGAACTCGATCACGTCGAATGCAATCGCGATTTCTGCCGCTGGAGCCAGGGTGAAGGCGCTTCCCGTCGCATCATCCTCGCCTCGCGCGGACGCGACCGGATCGAGGGCGCCGACATGGCGGCCGCTTGCGCCGCCGCCGATGTAGTGATCAGCGACCGCTGGCTGCCGCACGAATGCGTCGGTCGCTGGATGACGATCGATCGTGACAGCCTGGCCGCAAGCGGCGGACTGGCGCTCTATTTTGGGGAAACACCCGAAGCCGTCGCCACGCTACGCGCGGGCGACGGCCATCCGTGGCGTTTGCCGCAGCAACTCAGTGGTAACGACGAAGCAGTCCCGACAGCCGACCTTGAACGATGACGCGGTTGGCGGGGTAACGCTGCGGTTCATAGGCGCTGTTGGCGGGGTCGAGCCGGATCATTGCCCCCTCGCGGCGGAAATATTTGAGTGTAGCATCTTGCCCGTCGACGAGCGCAACGACGATATCGCCCTCGCGCGCGGTGCTCGCCTTCTGGATTAGCGCGTAATCGCCGTCGAAGATGCCTGCCTCGACCATCGAGTCGCCCGACACTTCGAGCGCATAATGTTCGCCCGAGCCGAGCAAAGCGGCGGGAACGGCGAGGTTATTATGCTCCTCGAACGCCTCGATCGGCACGCCGGCAGCAATCTTGCCGTGCAGCGGCACTTCGACGATGTCGTTCGCGGCAATCGGACGGACCGTCGGTGCCGGCTTACGCAGCGGCACGACATTCTCGCGCGCCGGAGCGGTCTTCGCTGCCTCGGGAACCTTGATCACTTCGAGCGCGCGGGCGCGATTGGGCAAGCGGCGCAGAAATCCGCGCTCTTCCAGCGCGCTGATCAGCCGGTGGATACCCGATTTGGATTTGAGGCCCAGCGCCTCCTTCATCTCCTCGAACGACGGCGAAATGCCGCTGTTGTCGAGCTTTTGCTGGATGAAGTGGAGCAGCTCATGCTGCTTTGCGGTCAACATCGGTTGTTCTCCATGATGCCAGTTCCGGACATAGTGAGAACGATAGTGGAACAAAGCGGAACTTGTCAAGCGATGACGAGATAGTCCGACATGGCGCCCGCATCGCGTGCCGGCGCACCAATCTCGCGGATGAGCAGCGCGTTGGCGGACGCCAGCGGCAGCGTCAGCCCGCTTTCCTGCCCGAACATCGGCGTAAGCTTGCCGTTATCGAGTCTCGCGCGAAGATAGTCGCGCCGCGTTCCACCTTCGGCCAGCGGCGTCGCGAGCGGGGCCCGATGCGCAACAGGAAGCGGATCGCTCGCGCCGGCAAGATGACGGACGAGCGGCAACAGAAACAGGGTTGCGGTGACGAAGGCCGAAGACGGATTGCCGGGCAGACCGACCAGCACCGCATCGCCGATTGTCCCGGCGATCAGCGGCTTGCCCGGACGCATCGCGATTCGCCAGAAATCCAGATGTCCGCCGGCTTCCTCGAGTGCGCCGCGCGCATGGTCATGATCACCGACCGACGCGCCGCCGACGGTGACGATGACGTCGTGACGTCGCGCCAAATCCTTGAGAATCTTGGCAAGTATCGGGCGGTCATCGCGGACTTGATGCGGCAGGATCGTTTCGGCAACCTCACCGTCAAGCATCGCGGCGAGCATCACGCCATTGCTGTCGGGTATCTGCCCGGCCGCGAGCGGACGCCCCGGTTGGACAAGTTCATCGCCGGTCGTCAGGATTGCAACGCTGGGGCGACGGCCAACGGTAATCTGGCCCGCGCCGCTCATCGCCGCGGCTGCAATTGCTCCGGGCGTAAGGCGGGTTCCGGCAGGAAGCAAAATCGTGCCGGCGGCGAAATCGGTCGCCCGCTCACGAATGTGGCGGCCGCGTGTGCCCGGCCCATCTCCGCAAAGTGTCAAGCGTTCGCCCTCGCGCGAGACATCTTCCTGCATGACGACGGTATCGGCGCCGTCTGGCAGCAGCGCGCCGGTAAATATCCGTATCGCCTGGCCCGGCGTAAGCGTCCGGTCGGTCGCGGTGCCGGCAGCGACTTCGCCAACCATTGTCCAAGGGCCGGGCAGATCGTCGAAGCGGATCGCATAGCCGTCCATCGCCGATAACGCCGCGGAGGGCTGGTCGCGCAAGGCCACGACATCATCCGAAAGATAACGGCTAAGCCCATCGGAAAGGCTGATT
The DNA here is from genome assembly GCA_051861185.1 of Sphingopyxis sp. Classification (GTDB taxonomy): domain Bacteria; phylum Pseudomonadota; class Alphaproteobacteria; order Sphingomonadales; family Sphingomonadaceae; genus Sphingopyxis. The sequence goes on along the minus strand of JBIMKQ010000001.1, from coordinate 142,488 downwards.
TTTTCGCTTCCCAAAGGTGCCCGCAGCCCGAGAAGGCGGTCTTGTGCGTCCTCGACGGGAAGGAGCGCCGTCATTCGGCGCGCCAGTCGCCCGAGCGACCGCCGCTCTTTTCGAGCAGGCGAATGTCACCGAGCACCATCGCGCGATCGAGCGCCTTGGCCATATCGTAAAGCGTGAGCAGCGCGACCGACGCGGCGGTGAGCGCCTCCATCTCGACGCCGGTCTGACCCGTCGTCCGCGCGGTCGCGGTAACGGCGATGCCGCGCTCTTCCCATGCAAAATCGACGCCGACCTTGGTCAGCGCGAGCGGATGGCAGAGCGGGATGAGGTCGGATGTGCGCTTGGCCGCCATGATCCCGGCGATGCGCGCGGTCGACAGGACGTCGCCTTTGGGCGCGTTCCCGCTCCGAATGGCTTCGAGCGCCTCTGCCGACATCGTGATGCGCCCGCCAGCGACGGCGCGGCGCTGGGTCATGGCCTTGCCGCCTACATCGACCATCGACGCAGCCCCGCTTTCGTCGAGGTGCGTCGGCCGCGTCATGCCGGGGTGCCGGTCAAAAGCGTGCGCGTTGCCGCCATGACGTCATCCTGGCGCATCAGGCTTTCACCAACAAGAAACACGCGAACGCCGTTTTCCGCCAATCTTTCGCAATCGGAGTGGTCGGCGATGCCGCTTTCGCCGACGAGCAAGGTGCCCGGCGGGACGAGGCCAGCCAGACGTTCGGTGACACCGAGATCGGTTTCGAAGGTCCGCAGATCCCGATTGTTGACGCCGATCAGACGCGAGCGGAGCCGGGTCAGCGCGCGGTCAAGCTCGGCCTCGTCATGCACTTCGACGAGCACATCCATGCCGCGCTCGACCGCGGCCGCCTCGATGTCCTGCATGGCGCCATCATCGAGCGCGGCGACGATGATCAGGATTGCATCGGCGCCGATCGCGCGGGCTTCGGCGACCTGCCAAGGGTCGACCATGAAATCCTTGCGGAGCGCAGGTAGCGCGCAGGCGGCGCGCGCGGCGACCAGATAATCTTCGTGGCCCTGGAAATAGGGTGCATCGGTGAGAACTGACAGGCACGCGGCGCCCCCGGCAGCGTAAGCGCGCGCATGGTCCGCGGGATTGAAATCGCTCCTTATCAACCCCTTGGATGGGGAGGCTTTCTTGATTTCCGCGATCAGGCCGAAGCCGCCAGCGTCGATCTTTGCCTGCAGCGCCGCCGCGAAGCCGCGGACAGGCCCGGCATCGATCGCGTCGAGGTCGGAAAGCGAACGGATTGCGCGGCGCTCGGCGACCTCACCAGCCTTGGTATCCAGAATTTGGGTGAGCTTGTTCATTTATAGGAAATCCAGCAATTGAGCAGCGCGTTGGCAAGGCCCTTGTCGATGGCTTCGGCGGCTTCCTCGACGCCTTCGACCAGCGTTTCGACGGCACCGGCGACGACGAGGGCCTCGGCGGCGTTGTAGAGCACCGCATCGCGGTAGGCTCCGGCTTCACCTTCGAGCAAGCGGCGCAGCGCCTTTGCATTGAAAATCGCGTCGCCGCCGCGGATTTCAGCGAGCGAGCGCGTGGGAAGACCGGCATCGGCGGCAACGCTGCGCTGCATCCGCACGCCTTCGGGCGTGATCACCGCCACCTCATTGCCGCCCGCGAGCGAGAGCTCGTCGAGTCCCTCGTCGCCCGAAATGACGCGCGAATGCTCGGTGCCGAGCCGGTGCAGCGCCTCGGCATAAACGGGAACATAGGCGGGGCGGGCGATACCGATCAGCTGGCGCGTGACGCGCGCCGGGTTGGCGAGGGGGCCCATCAGATTGAAGATCGTACGACGCCCGATCGCTTTGCGGATCGGCATGATGCGCTTCATAGCCGGATGGTGGTGCGCGGCGAAGAGGAAGCAGATGCCCAGATCGGCGAGTTGGGCCTCCGCCATTTGCGATGCGCGATCGAGATCGAGGCCGAGCACTTCGAGGGTGTCAGCAGCACCAGATTTCGAAGAAGCCGCACGATTTCCGTGCTTTGCTACCGGAACTTCGCACGCAGCGACGACGATGGCGACCGCGGTCGAGACATTCAGCGTATGGTGGCCGTCGCCGCCGGTACCGCAGACGTCGATCGCGCCTGCGGGCGCTGCAATGGGGATCAATCGGTCGCGCATCGCCTGCGCGGCGGCCGCAATTTCGACCATCGTTTCGCCGCGATTCGATAGCGCGGTCAGGAATTCGACGATATTGTCGTCGCTGGCGCCGCCGTCGAGCATCGTGGCGAAGGCGTCGGCCGCCTCGTCATGCTCCAGCAGCGCCGCTGGGTCGGGAAACGGGCCGAACCGGCTCATGCCGCTTTCCGTTCGCCGACCGGCAACCCCGCGATCTTCAGGAAATTGGCGAGCATCGCGTGACCATGTTCGGTAGCGATGCTCTCGGGGTGGAACTGGACCCCGTGGATGGGCAGTTCGATGTGGCGAAAGCCCATCACCGCGCCATCGTCGCTCGTCGCGTTAATCACGAGGTCGGCGGGAATGTCGACAACCTCGAGGCTGTGATAGCGCGTTGCCTGGAACGGCGAGGGCAGGCCGGCGTAGAGCCCGCTGTTGTCGTGGCACACGGGCGACGTTTTGCCGTGCATCAGGTGGCCGCGCTGAACAGTGCCGCCGAAATGCTGGCCGATCGCCTGATGCCCAAGGCATACGCCGAGCAAAGGACGTCGGGCTTCGGTGCAGACGGCGACGAGGTCGAGGCTGATTCCCGCTTCGTTCGGCGTGCAGGGGCCGGGCGAAATCAGGATCGCGTCGGCCCCGGTCGCAAGCGCGTCTGCTGCGGTCAGTGCATCGTTGCGCTCGACGCGAACATCGGCACCCAACTCGATCAGATAATGAACGAGGTTGAAGGTAAAGCTGTCATAATTGTCGATGACGAGGATCATGGAGCGTGCCGTAACGATTTTGCCGATGCGGGGAAAGGCATAGAAGCTTTTTGCGGCGCAATCCCAACTTCGTCATCACGGCGCAGGCCGCGATGACGAAAATGTGGTGGCTACTCCGCCATCAGTTTTGTCAGATCGGCTTTCCAGAATTTTGCCCATGTGTGCGTGCTGTGCCCCTTGGTGTCGGGGCTCGCGGGGATCAGAATGAATTTCGTCGTGGGCATCCGCGCCGCGGCCTTTTCGGTGATGCCGTACGCGGGCGGGTTGATGAAATCGTCGGCGGAATTGATCCACAGCACCGGCACTTTGATCTTTTCGAGATTCGGCCAGGGGTTGTAGGTTCGCGAACTATCGAGTTGATAAATCACGTCGTTCGCGTCGTTGCGGCCATAGGTGCGAGCGAAGGCTTCGTCCTTATATTTCTCGGCGGTTTCGCGCGTCGGATATTGTGCCTGCAATGCATAGGGATTGGCGCCCGCGATCATGCTGAGCGACGCTGCGGTGCGCAGCCCCGCCGCCGGCGGCTCCTGATAATTGCCATCCTTCCAGAGCGGATCGGCCTTGATCGCGTCGATCGACAGCGTGCGCCACATGCGGTTCTGGCCCGCGATCTCCACCGGCAGGCACGCGAAAGGCGCGAGCTTTTCGGCGAATCCGGGATGTTTCTCGCCCCAGATAAACGCGTGCATGCACCCCATCGAGGTGCCGAGGATCAGCTTCAGCTTCTTCACGCCGAGTTTCTCGGTAAGTAACCGGTATTGGGCATCGACCATGTCTTCATAGTCGTAGCGCGGGAACTTCATGCGCAGCCCGTCGCTGGGCTTCGACGAGCCGCCATGGCCGATATTGTCGGGCAGGATGATGTAATATTTGGCGATGTCGAGCGGCTGGCCGGGGCCGAACAGCTCGTCGGCGAACTGCGGCTGAAAAAACTGTTTTCCGGTGCCACCCGTGCCGTGAAGGATCATCACGGCGTTTATGACGTCGCCCTTCGCGTCATACTGCGGCGCGCCGAGCGTGATGTAACGGAGGGTGAGTTCGGGCAGTTTCTCGCCGCTTGCGAAGGTGAAGTCGGCGAGGGCAGCATCGACCCCGGCAGCGCCGTCGACGCTGAAGCGATAGGGTTCTGCGTGGGCAGGGCTGACGCTGGCGAACAGAAGGGCGAGCAAGGCGAGGCGTTTGAGCATGGCCGGACGCTAGCGCGCGCGCCGATCAGGTCAAGCTATTGCCCGTAACCCGGCGTTCCGGCGAGCCGCACCGCTTCGCGCGCTGCGGCGAACAGCGCGCCGGCCTTGGCTTCGCATTCGCGCTGTTCATAGGCGGGATCGCTGTCGGCGACGATGCCGGCGCCGGCCTGCACATGCATTTCGCCGTCTTTGACGATCGCGGTACGCAGCACGATGCAGCTGTCCATATTGCCGTCGGGCGCGAAATAGCCGACGCCGCCGGCATAGGGCCCGCGCGCATCGGCCTCAAGCTCGGCGATGATCTGGCACGCGCGGACCTTGGGCGCGCCGCTGACGGTGCCCGCGGGGAAGCCCGCGAACAGCGCGTCGATCGCATCCCTGTCGGGCGCAATTCGACCGACGACGTTCGACACGATGTGCATGACATGGCTGTAGAATTCGACCGTGTAACTGTCGGTCACGGTCACGGTTCCGCCCACCGCGGCACGGCCGACGTCGTTGCGGCCGAGGTCGAGCAACATCAGATGCTCGGCGCGTTCCTTGGGATCGGCCAGAAGCGATTCGCGGTTTTCGACATCCTCGGCGCTGGTGCGTCCGCGTGGCCGCGTACCGGCAATCGGGCGGATTGTGATCTCGCCATCACGCACGCGGACCAGAATTTCCGGCGACGAGCCGATCAGTGCGAAGCCCGGAAGGTCGAGAAAATAGAGGAACGGCGAGGGATTGATGCGACGGAGCGCGCGGTAGAGGTCGAACGGCGGCAGGTCGAAGGGGGTCGAGAAACGCTGCGACAGCACGACCTGAAAAATATCGCCCGCGGCGATATAGTCCTTCGCAGCAGCGACCATCGACGCAAACTGCGCGGGCGTCGTCGCGGGGTTGGCCGCGATATCGACGGGCAGGGCGTCGGTGACGGCGCGGTCGGCGTGCGCGCTCGCGCTCGACAGCCGCGCAGCGATAGCGTCGAGCCGGTCGCGCGCCGCCTCGATCATCCGGTCGATGGCGCCATCGGCATCGGGCCAGATCGGGGCGATCAGGAACAGCTCGTCGGCGAGGCGGTCGAAGACGAGGATCGTCGTCGGGCGGACGAACACCATGTCGGGCAGGCCCAGACCCGCGCCGGACGCGCGCGAAATCCGTTCGACCAGGCCGAAGGTTTCATAAGCAAAGAAGCCGACAAGCGTGGCAAGCGCCTTTGGCAAGCCCTCGGGGACGTCGAAACGGCATTCGGCGACGAGATCGCGCAGCGCCTGAAGGGCGGGGGTGGTCAGCGGCTGAAACGCTTCGCGGTCGCGCCGCCAGTCGCGGTTGATCCGCGCGGCATCGCCGGTGACCTCGAACATCAGATCGGGATCAAGGCCGATCAGGCTGTAGCGCCCGCGCGTTTCGCCACTTTCGACCGATTCGAGGACCCAGTCGCCGCGGCCCGGTTCGATCAGCTTGAGCGCCGCCGATACCGGGGTTTCGATATCGGCGATCAGCCGCTGCCAGACGACCGCGCCGCGCCCTTGCGCCAGCGCTTCGAGCGCTGCGGCTTTGCCCTCGAGGCTCACCCCTATTCGGCAGCCGGCGCGGTGCCGGTGAGTTCGGCGCGCAGCTGGTTGACGAGGTCCTTGTTGATCGTGACGCCGATGCGGCGCTTTGCCTCGGCGGCGAGCTGTTCGATCAATTCGTTTCCAAAAGCGGGCGCAAGTGGCTGGGCGATCGCGGCAACGCGCTGCGGCTCGATCGATTTCGGATCGGGCCGCTGAACGTCGGTCAGCGCGATTACCATCCAACCGCGATTGCCGGGGATCTCGAGCGTCTTCACGCTGCCTTTGGCCATCGAAAACAGCAGCGCGAGTTCGGGCGGGACGGGCTTTCCGCCAGCGCCAAGTTCAGCCCGGCGGCCACCGATCGTCTGCGCATTGCCGATGTTCGGGCCCGCAGCGGCAACGGCGTCGGCGAGACTCTTGCCGCCTTCGACCGCCTTGGCGATTGTCCGTGCCTTGTCGCGAGCAACTTTTTGCCCCTGGGCAAAGCGCCATTCGCTGAGCAAGTCGCCGCGGATCTGGGCGAAGGGTGGCGGCGCCGCGGCGACGATCGATTTCACCGCATAGACGGCGAACCGCTCATTCTCGACGAGCGTGGCAATATGCCCTTCGCCTTCGCCAGCGGCCTGAAAGGCCTGGCTGACGAGCGGCGCGAGTTCGGGCGCCGGCGTGAAAGCGGGCTGGCCGGGCGCGCGGCCGCTGGGCAGCAACGCGGGCGTTTCGACAAGCTGCAGCTTGCGGTCGGCGGCGACTTCCTCGACCGACGCGCCGCCGTTCACGGCGTCCTGGATTGCATTGTAGTAATCGACGATCGCCTCGTTGGCCTTGTTCTTGCCGAGCTCGGTCCGGATTTCGGCGCTGGCGTCGGCGAGGCTACGGGCCGGGCGCGCGGTCGCATCCTCTACACGCGCCACCGTCCAGCCAAGTCCGGTTTGCGTCGGGCCGATCAGGTCGCCGCGTTTCGCTGCAAAGGCGGCCTTAGCCGCGGCCGCGCTGCTCGTCGCGGCATAGGCGGACTGTGTCAGGTCGCCGGTGGTCGAGGCCGACAGACCCGCCGCCTGCGCCGCGGCGGCAAGCGAAGCGCCACCGCGCACCTTGGCGGCAAGGCTGTTCGCCGTCGCCTGATCGGGGACGATCACCTGCGCGAACCGGCGCGTTTCGCTCGCCGCATATTGCGCTGCATTGTCCTTATATACCTTCGCGATTTCCGCGTCGGTGACCGCCGGAACCGGCACTGCGGACCGGTCGAACAGCGCATATTGGATTACACGGCGTTCGGGGACGGTAAATTTGGCGGCATTCTGCGACAGGAACGTCTTCAGCGCCGCATCAGCCGGGTCGGCGGTCGGCGCGAAGGGACTGGCGGGAATGAAGGTCGCCTGTCCGCGGCGCTGTTCCATCAACAGCGCGGCATAGGGCTGCGCCATGCCCGGTGCGATGCGTGGCATCATCGCGATCGGCGCCGCAAGCTGTTCGATCAGGAGCTGCTGCCGCAGGTCGCGGCGGAGCTGGGTTTCGGTCAGCCCGTTCTGGCGCAGGAAATTCTCGAAGACCTTCTGGTCGAACCGTCCTGACACGCCGGCAAAGGCGGGAAGATCGGCGATGCGCCCGTCGATGAGCCGCTTGCTGACGCTGAAGCCCATCTGGGTGGCAAACTGGTCGAAGGCCAGGCCCTCGACCAGCTGGTCGAGCACCTGATCGAGACCGCCCGATTCGACGAAGGCCGCCATCGTCATTCCCGGCTGCTGCTGTCGCGCCTGATTATACGCCTGGCGGGCGCGATCGCGCAGTTCGCCAACCCCGATTTCCTCGCTGCCGACCTTCGCGACATTGGCGCCGCCGATCCCGCCAAAGCTGGAGTTGCCGGTGACATCGCCGAGCGCGAAAGCGAGTCCGACGAGCGCGACGAAGGCGAGGGCCAGGAATTTGCCGATCGTCGAGGAAAACATGCGGCGGATGGCGGTGATCATGGAACGGGCATTCTTTCGGCGAAGGCGCGGGATATGCGCGGTTGCGCGCTGCTTTAGGCGGGAGGCGATGCCGCATCAAGGCAGGAAAGGGGCTTTTCGTCCCCGCGCGACGCCGCTTGCCTATATCTATCGCTCACCGCTAGGGCACGGACAAGGTTCGAACATCGGGAGAGACAAAGGTCATGGCACGGCGCAAATATGTTGTCGGCAATTGGAAAATGAACGGCCTGTCGGACGCCGTCGGCGAAGCGCAGGCGATCTTTGCCGCGGCTGACGATCATAGGGAAGTCGATGTCGCGATTTGTCCGCCCTTTACGCTGATCGCCTCGATGGCCGCGGCGGCGCCGGGCAAAGCAGTCGGCGGACAGGATTGCCATAGCGCGGCCTCGGGCGCTTTCACCGGATCGGTCGCGGCACCGATGCTTGCAGATATCGGCGCGCGCGTCGTGATCGTCGGACATAGCGAACGGCGCGAAGGTTTTGACGAAAGCGATGCCGATGTGCACGCCAAGGCGGAAGCGGGGCTGGCCGCCGGCCTGTCGGTCATCCTGTGCGTCGGAGAGCCGCGTGCGGTGCGCGAATCGGGCGGCGCGATCGACTATGTGCTCGCGCAGATCGCGGGGTCGGTGCCCGATGCCTTCGATGCGCATCGCCTGGCGATCGCTTACGAACCGATCTGGGCGATCGGCACGGGTCTGGTGCCGACGGTCGCCGACGTCGCAGCGATGCACGGCGCGATCCGCGGTGCGCTGGAAGCGCGTTTCGGTGGCGTGGCACAGGATATGCGCATTCTTTACGGCGGCTCGGTCAATGGCGACAACGCTGCCGAGTTGCTCGATGCCGGCGATGTCGATGGCGCGCTGGTCGGCGGCGCGAGCCTGACTGCGGCAAAGTTCGTGCCGATCATCGCGGCGGCGGCTACACTCGCGGGTTGAAGCGAAGCGTCATCGTCTCTATGTGCGCCGCGGGCGCGGTCCGTGTGAGACTGTGCAAGTTCGGGAAAATATGATGTCCAGTCTCTTCACCTTCATACTCGTCCTGCAGGCGCTCGTCGCTGCGGTGATGATCGGCGTCATCTTGATGCAGAAGTCGGAAGGCGGCGGTCTGGGCGTCGGCGGCAGCCCCGCAGGACTGCTGTCAGCGCGCGGCGCGGCGGATTTCATGACCCGGGCGACGACGATCCTCGCCACGCTGTTTGTCGGCCTGTCGATCCTGCTCGCGGCGATGGCCTCGGTCGGTCGCAGCGGCTCGACGATCGACACCTCCTTATCGAAGACGGCACAGACGAGCGGCGCGGCACCGGCTTCGTCGCTGACGGCCCCGGCGCAGCCTGCGCAGGGTGCAGCGGCAGGTACCGCAGCCGCCCCGGTAAGCGACGATCCGCTGGCCGCAGCGGCAGCGGCAGCCAGCCAGGACGCCGCGACGGCGCCCGCACAGGCGCCCGCCAAGAAATAGACCGGCGGCTTCGGCCTCCGACCGCAACCCGCCCGGCGGAAATATTTTCCGCCGGATGCGATTCGACGGCTTGCGCCGTCCCCCTCCCGTTGAGTAAGTCTTTCCTCCCATGGCGCGGTTCATTTTTATCACCGGCGGCGTGGTCTCCTCGCTTGGCAAAGGTTTGATGGCGGCTAGCCTCGCGGCCTTGTTGCAGGCGCGTGGCTATCGTGTCCGTATCCGCAAGTTCGATCCCTATCTGAACGTCGACCCCGGCACGATGTCGCCGTACCAGCATGGCGAGGTCTATGTGACCGACGACGGCGCCGAAACCGACCTTGATCTGGGCCATTACGAACGGTTTACCGGGGTTGCGGCGCGGCAGAGCGACAACATCACCTCCGGCCGCATCTATCAGCAGATCATCACCAAGGAACGCCGCGGCGATTATCTGGGCGCGACGGTGCAGGTCGTCCCGCACGTCACCGACGCGATCAAGGCATTCGCGCGCGCCGAACTCGACGACCTGGATTTCGTGCTGTGCGAAATCGGCGGCACGGTGGGCGACATCGAATCGCTGCCGTTCATCGAGGCGATCCGCCAGCTGCGTAACGAAGAGGGGCGCGACAAGACCTTGTCGGTCCACGTCACTTTGGTGCCCTATATCGCGGCGGCGGGTGAATTGAAGACCAAGCCGACCCAGCATAGCGTGCGCGAACTCGCCTCGCTGGGCGTGCAGCCCGAGATCCTGCTCTGCCGCTGCGAACGGCCGCTGCCCGAGGGCGAGCGCGCCAAGATTGCGCAATTCTGCAACGTGCGCAAAGAAGCGGTGATCCCGGCGCTCGACGCCGACAGCATCTATTCGGTGCCCGTGCAATATCATGGCGAAGGGCTCGACAATGAAGTGTTGCGGCATTTCGGCATCCACGACGCCCCCGCGCCCGACCTGTCGCGCTGGTACGACATCATGGACCGCAAGCAGCATCCCGAGGGCGAGGTCACGATCGGCGTCGTCGGCAAATATGTGTCGTTGCCCGATGCCTATAAGTCGCTGAACGAGGCGCTGGTCCACGGCGGCATGGCGCACCGGGTCAAGGTCAATATCCGCTGGCTCGATGCCGAAATGTTCGAGCGCGACGAGGATCTGGCCGCGAACCTCGAGCCGCTGCACGGCATTTTGGTGCCCGGCGGGTTCGGCGAGCGCGGGTCCGAGGGCAAGATTTCGAGTGTGCGTTTCGCGCGCGAACGGGGCGTTCCCTTCTTCGGCATATGCCTTGGTATGCAGATGGCGTGTATCGAAGGCGCGCGGAACACGAGCGGCATCGAAAACGCGTCGAGCACCGAGTTCGGCAAGACCGACGAGCCGGTGGTCGGCATGATCACCGAATGGATGAGCGCCGAAGGCTTGCAAAAGCGCGGTGCCGACACCGACATGGGCGGCACGATGCGCCTCGGCGCCTATGAAGCCAAGCTGTCGCCGAACAGTCATGTCGCGACCATCTATGGCGCGAACGAGATCAGCGAGCGGCACCGTCATCGCTACGAGGTCAACAACGCCTATCGCGAGAGCCTCGAGAAGGGCGGTCTTGTCTTTTCAGGCATGTCGCCCGACGGCATGCTGCCGGAAATCGTTGAGCGTCCCGACCATCCGTGGTTTATCGGGGTGCAGTTCCACCCGGAACTCAAGTCGAAGCCGTTCGATCCGCATCCCTTGTTTGCGGGCTTTATCGAAGCAGCGGTGAAGCAGAGCCGACTGGTCTGACGAGACACGAAAAGGAATTAGGGGCATGGATCACGCAAGACTCGCCGAGTTGCAGGGCCCCGACAGCATCTTTTCGGGCCTTTCGGTCGAAGATTGGGCCGAGATCGCCAGCCGCGCGGTGCAGGTCAATTTCGTCAAGGGCAAGGAGTTGCTCGTCCAGGGCGACCCGGGCGACATGATGCTGATCCTGACCCAGGGCACGGCGCGCGTGTCGATGCTGACCTCCGGCGGGCGCGAAATCGTCCTCGCCTACGCCGAACCGGGAGCGATACTCGGCGAAATCGCGCTGCTCGACGGCGGCGAGCGGACCGCCTCGGTCACCGCGACAAGCGCCGGGAGCGCCCTGCAACTCGGCCGCAATGCGCTCAAGGATTTCATCGCAAGCCACCCCGAATTCGCCTGGTCGTTGATGCAACAACTCGCGCGGCGGCTGCGGACAGCCGACCAGACGATCGAGAGCGACCGCGCCTATGCATCGGGGCCGCGGCTTGCCCGTTATCTCAAGCGCCTGATTCACAAGGATGTCGAGGCATCGCATCGCGTCGAGCTGAGCCAGACCGAGCTCGGCAATTTTGCCGGGATGAGCCGCGAACATATCAACCGCCAGCTCAAGAGCTGGGAGGAATCGGGCGTCATTTCGCTGGAACAAGGCCGCGTTCGGGTGCTCGACACCGCTATGCTCGAAGATATCAGCGAGAGTGAGAGCTGATCAGGCCGGAATCACAACGCCCGGGCCTCGTTTCCGAAACCCGGGCGCCTGTGACGAACACTCGCCATCCCCCTTTGTTGCAAGCCCGGCGAAAGGCCTGCACTCCCTGGAACCGGGCCTTGGGGCCGCTTGAACCAGAAGATCGTGGGCTAGGACCTGAGGGGGGCTTTGTCACCCTCTGACGGGCACTTGCCCCTGCTTTTGCCGGGCGCTGTGGCCGATGGGCAACAGATTTTGCGAATCACTCGCAAGCCGTTGGCGGTCCGGCGGCCATTGCCAGCGGTGCTGGCGCTGCGTAAAGCGGCGGCATGCGTGTCATTTTTCATGCGCCGCAAAGGCACACCCATCCATGATCCTGCGTCCTTATGAACGCACCCTCTTCAAACGCTATTTGCTTCCGCAGCGCGGCGAAGGGTTCATCTTTGTCGCGGCAGCGTTCAGCTTCACGGCCGTGATGCTGGGCGTTGCGACGCTGGTGATCGTGATGAGCGTGATGAACGGCGTCCGGTCCGATCTGTTCGAAAAGATCGTCGGACTGAACGGCCATGCGGTCGTGCAGGGCTTTGGCGGTCGGATTGACAATTGGCAGGACGTGTTGAAGCAAGCGAGGGCGACCCCGGGCGTCGTTTCGGCAACGCCGCTGATCGAGCAGCCGTTGCTTGGCACCTTCAGCGGGCGGGTCGAGGGGATTTTGGTGCGCGGCATGACCGTGCCCGATATTCGCAAGAATGAGACGTTGAACGGGAAGGTGTTGCAGGGCAGCCTCGACACGCTGACGCCCGGATCGGGCAATGTCGCGATCGGCAGCGAACTGGCGCGCAACCTTGGCGCCACCGTCGGATCGAACCTGACGATCATCAACCCGGCAGGACGCTCGACACCGTTCGGCACGGTACCGCGCGAAATCAGTTATCGTGTATCCGCGATTTTCGAGATCGGCGTCTATGATTTCGACAAGGCCTATGTCGTGATGCCGATGGAGGATGCGCAGTTGCTGCTGCTCACCGGCGATCAGGTCCAGATGATCGAGGTCAAGACCACCGACCCTGACAAGGTCGGCGATATATTGCGACCGCTCGCCGAAAAGCTCGCGGCGCAGGCGGTCGTGTCCGACTGGCGATCGATGAACGCGAGCCTGTTCGAAGCGCTGTCGATCGAGCGCGTCGCGATGTTCGTCATCCTGTCGCTGATCATCCTTGTCGCCAGCTTCAATATCGTGTCCTCGCTGATCATGCTCGTCCGCGCCAAGACGCGCGACATGGCGATCCTGCGGACGATGGGCGCGCCGCGCGACGCGGTGATGCGCATCTTTATCGCGATCGGCCTGTCGATCGGGGTTGCGGGAACGGTCGCCGGAATGATCATCGGTTTCAGCCTGCTATATTTCCGGCAGGCTGTACTCCGCGGGTTCGAATTCATCACGGGCCAGCCGCTGTGGGACCCGTCGATCCGGTTCCTTACCGAACTGCCGTCGAAACCCGATCCTTTTGAAATCATCGGTATAGCGACGATGGTTATCGTCTTCAGCTTCCTCGCCACGCTCTATCCCGCGTTCAAGGCGGCCAATACCGACCCGGTACAGGTGCTGCGTTATGAATGACCCCAACACCGACCGGGCGCTTGAACTCGTCGGGCTGAAGCGCAGTTTCACGCAGGCCGACGTCACGATCGAGGTGCTGCGCGGGGTCGACGCGCACCTTAAACGGGGCGAGATCGTCGCGCTGCTCGGGCCGTCGGGGTCGGGCAAGTCGACGATGCTGCAGGCCGTTGGCTTGCTCGAAGGCGGGTTCCAGGGCGTGATCCGCATCGATGGCCATGACGTCACCGATTATGATCAGGGCGAGCGGACGAAGACGCGGCGCGAAAAGATCGGATTCGTTTATCAGTTCCACCATCTGCTCCCCGATTTCAACGCGATCGAGAATGTCGTGCTGCCGCAGCTAATCCGCGGGGCGGGGCAGGCGGAAGCCGAGGAACGCGCCGCCGACCTGCTCGGGCGGCTGGGGCTGGGCGAGCGGCTGCACCACAAGCCGAGCAAGCTGTCGGGCGGCGAGCAGCAGCGCGTCGCCGTGGCGCGCGCGCTGGCGAACCGGCCCCTGCTGGTGCTCGCCGACGAGCCGACGGGCAATCTCGACGAGGCAACGGCCGACCGGGTGTTCGACCAGTTCGTCAGCCTTGTCCGCGATCATGGCTCGGCGGCGCTGGTGGCGACGCATAATGAGCGGCTCGCGGCGCGAATGGACCGTGTGCTTCGCTTGCATGACGGGCGGATCGAGGCGTAGGCTGCGGCCTTTATCGACAGGGGACGGATCATGGGACTTTACGATCTTTCGGCGCCGCTGCCCGGTGGGGCCAAGCAATCGATGGCGGATTATCGCGGCAAGGTGCTGCTGATCGTCAACACTGCCTCGAAATGCGGCTTCACACCGCAATATGAGGGGCTGGAGGAACTGTATCGCGACTATAAGGATCGCGGCCTGGAAATCCTTGCCTTCCCATGCAACCAGTTCGGGGCGCAGGAACCCGGCGATGCCGTAGAAATCGCGAACTTCTGTTCGCTCACCTATGATGTCAGCTTTCCCCTGATGGCCAAGATCGATGTCAACGGCGACGATGCCGATCCGATCTTCAAGCATTTGAAGAAGGAAAAGACGGGATTGCTCGGCAGCGGGATAAAATGGAATTTCACCAAATTCCTGGTCGACCGGAACGGCAAGACCGTTTCGCGCCACGCGCCCACCACCAAGCCCGAACAATTGCGCAAAGAGATTGAGCAACTGCTCGGCTAGATCGGATCATATGCCCGGCATGAAGCGAACAACGCGGATTTTGCTCAAGCAGGTCGCCGTTTTCTGCGTCTTGTTCGCCGTGACGATCGTCGTACGGAACCGCTTCGGATGGACTGGCGTGCTCGCTCTAATTCCAATCTTTTTGGCCGCCGGATATTTTCGAGCGATGATCGCGAAGAAATGGGCGCAACGGGGAGCGATTAAATAGCGAGTGGGGTCCGCAGAGCCCTTCCCCGAATCGTCACATATGCCTAGCGTCGTCCAATGGCCTTCAGCCCCTTTGTCCCCCTGCGCGTCTTTTCCTGCTACACGATGCTCGAAGGAGCGATCGAGCCGAAAGCGATCGCCAAAGCCGCGCGCGACCGCGGATTTCCGGCAATTGCGATCTGCGACCGCAACGGCCTTTACGGCGCGATGGCGTTCGGCGAAGCGTGCAAGGCCGCTGGGGTGCAGCCGATCGTCGGTGCGCTGCTTAGCGTTGCGCGGCCCGGACAGCGGATGGCCAATGGTGCACCGCTTATCGACTGGCTTGCACTTTATGCGCAGGATGAGACGGGTTATGGCAATTTGTGCGCGCTCGTGTCAGCGGCGCATCTCGACCGACCGATCGAACAGGATCCGCATGTCACGCTTTCCGATCTGGCAGGCAAGACCGACGGGCTGATTTGCCTGACCGGCGGCGGCGAGGGCGCGTTGGCGCGATTGTTGGCGGGAGAGCAGGCGACCGCCGCCAATGATTATGTCGAGCAGCTGGAGGCCCTGTTCTCAGGGCGGCTCTATATCGAACTGTCGCGGCGCGGCGATGCGGCCGAAATCGCGGCCGAAAAAGCGCTGATCGACATCGCCTATGCACGCGCCTTGCCCCTCGTTGCAACCAATCCGGCGAGCTTTGTCGAGCCCCAGTTCCACCCTGCGCACGATGCAATGCTGTGCATTGCGCAATCGGCCTATGTCGAAAGCGAGGACCGGCGCGTCAGCAGTCCCGAGGCATGGCTGAAGCCCGCCGAGGCAATGGAGGATGCCTTCTCGGATTTGCCCGAGGCGATGCGTAATACACTCACAATCGCGCAGCGCTGCGCGTTCATGGCGCCCAAGCGCAACCCGATCCTGCCGAGCCTTGCCGGCGACCGCGAGGCCGAGGCGGCGCAGCTCGCGCGCGATGCGCGTGACGGGCTCGACGCACGGCTCGCGCATTATCCCGACCTGTCCGACGACGAACGTCAGGTCTATATCGACCGGCTTGATTTCGAAGTCGGCGTCATCGTCCAGATGGGGTTTCCGGGATACTTCCTGATCGTTGCCGATTTTATCAAATGGGCGAAAAATCACGATATTCCGGTGGGTCCGGGGCGTGGTTCGGGTGCGGGTAGTGTAGTTGCCTGGGCGCTGACGATCACCGATCTCGATCCGCTCAAGCTTGGCCTGCTGTTTGAACGCTTCCTCAACCCCGAACGCGTGTCGATGCCCGACTTCGACATCGACTTCTGCGAAACGCGGCGCGGCGAAGTGATCCGCTATGTGCAGGAGAAATATGGGCGCGATACTGTCGCCCAGATCATCACCTTCGGTAAACTGAAGGCCCGCGCGGTGCTCAAGGACACCGGACGCGTACTCCAGATGAGCTATGGCCAGGTCGATCGGCTCGCGAAGCTGGTGCCCAACCATCCGACCGATCCCTGGACGCTCGAACGCGCGCTGAATGGCGTCAGCGAGCTGATGACCGAATATAAACAGGATGACGGGGTGCGCCGCCTGTTCGACATGGCGCGCCAGCTGGAAGGCCTGCCGCGCCACAGCTCGACCCATGCTGCGGGCGTCGTGATTGGCGACCGTCCGCTCGATCAGCTCGTCCCGCTCTATCGCGACCCGCGCTCCGACATGCCGGTAACGCAGTTCGACATGAAATATGTCGAGAGCGCGGGGCTGGTGAAGTTCGACTTTCTCGGGCTCAAGACGCTTTCCGTGCTCAAGGAGGCACGACGCTTGCTCGCGCTGCGCGGGATCGACGTCGATCTCGACGCGCTGCCATGGGAAGACGCGGACGCGACGCCCAAAGTTTACGAATTGCTCCAGCGCGGCGAGACGGTCGGGGTGTTCCAGCTGGAATCCGAAGGGATGCGACGAACGCTGTCGGCGGTGAAGCCGACCAATTTCGGCGACATCATCGCGCTCGTTGCGCTCTATCGCCCGGGCCCGATGGACAATATCCCGTTGTTCGGCGCGCGAAAGAACGGCCGCGAGGCGATCGCTTATCCGCATCCGCTGCTCGAGGGCATCCTCGCCGAAACCTACGGCATTTTCGTCTATCAGGAACAGGTGATGCAGGCGGCGCAGATCCTCGCCGGCTACAGCCTCGGTGGCGCCGACCTGCTGCGCCGCGCAATGGGCAAGAAGGTCCAGGCCGAAATGGACGCCCAGCGCGAAACCTTTGTGAAGGGCTGCGGCGAGCATAACCAGATCGCGCCAAAGGCCGCAAACGAGCTTTTCGACTTGATCGACAAGTTCGCGGGCTATGGCTTCAACAAGAGCCACGCCGCCGCTTACGCGCTGCTGTCCTATCAGACCGCATGGCTGAAGGCGCATCACCCGCACGAATTTTTCGCGGCGTCGATGTCGTTCGATAGCCATCAGACCGACAAGCTTTCGATCTTCATCGACGATATGCGCCGGCTGGGTATCGAGGTCGCGCCGCCGTCGATCAACGAGAGTGAGGCCGATTTTTCTGTCGGGAAGAGCGGCGACGAACTGGCGGTGCGGTTCGCGCTCGGCGCGCTGAAAGGCGTGGGCGAGAAGGCGATGGAAGCGCTGGTTGCCGAGCGCAACGCGAAGGGGGATTTCGCAAGCCTCGACGATTTCGCCAATCGCATCGATCCCAAACAGCTCAACCGCCGACAGCTCGAAGCGCTGGCGGGAGCGGGCGCATTCGACGGGATCGAGCCCGACCGCCCACGCGTTTATGCCGGCGCGGAAGCCATGCTGGGTTCGGCCAACGTCAATGCGCGCGAGCGATCGATCGGGCAGGATTTCCTGTTCGGTGAAATCGACACCGTGCCGGCGCTGCGCCTGCCCGTCACCGAACCCTGGACGCTGGCGGAGCGAATGACGCGCGAAAAAGAGGCGTTCGGTTTCTATTTTTCGGCGCATCCCGTCGAGCAATATGAGGCGATCGTCGTCGCGCGCGGGGCGCGCACCTATGGCGAAATCTGCGCGAATGTCGAGATGACCCCCGGAACGCGCATCCCCATGACGATGGCGGGCATGGTCGAAAGCGCGCGGCCGCGAGTTTCGCAGCGGGGCAACCGGTTCCTGAACCTGACACTGTCAGACCGCAGCGGCCAGTTTCAGTCGAGCTGTTTCGACGAACAGGCAACCAAGATACTGGAAGCGCTCGCGGCCGATGGCGGCTGCGCGATCCTTGCGGTCGAACTCGATCTGCTCGAGGGTGAAGAAACGCCCCGCGTGACCGTGCGGGGCGCGCAGCCGCTGGCCGATATTGCGGCGACCGCGGCGCTGCAGCTGACGTGCCGCGTCGACCTTCCTGCCGCGATCGATGAAATGGTCCGGTTGCTCGATCGGCGTGCCGATGCGCGCGGCCGCGTCATCGTCACGACTCGTGATCCGATGACCGACGAGGATATCTGCATCGAACTCGGACGCGGTTTTGCGCTTGGCCCCGATATTGTATCGCGTCTCGAAACGACGGCAGGGGTCAGCGATCCGGCATTGTCTCTCGTCGCGCCACGCGATTTTCGGGTTCGCGGATAGGCCGACAGCCGTTTTTCCTGCGGAATGAGCGGTTGTTTTTGGTTTGGCCCCTTGCACCATCGCGGTTTGCGGCCTTATCCCTAGGCAAAATCATAAGAGGGATGCCTGATGTTCGGAATGCAAAGCCAGCCGCTGCTTGTCACCAGCCTGATCGATCACGCCGCGCGTGAACATGCCACGCGCGAGATCGTTTCGCGCTGGGCCGATGGAAGCATAACCCGGTCGACGTGGGGCGGGGTTGGCCAGGATGCGCGGCGCTTCGCTGCGGCAATGAAAAAGCTGGGGATGCAAAAGGGCGATCGCATCGCAACGCTGGCGATGAACCACGGCCATCATCTGGTCAGCTGGTATGGCAGTGCCGGGATCGGCGGCGTGCTCCACACGGTGAACCCGCGACTGTTCGACGAGCAGCTTATTTATATCATCAACCATGCCGAAGATCGTGTGCTGTTGTTCGACGCGATGTTCCTGCCGATCGTCGAGCGACTGCGCGCTCAGTTGCCGACGGTAGAGCATTTCATCCTGTTCGATGCCCCCGCGTCCGACGGCTATCTGTCGTATCGCGACCTGATCGACGCCGAGGATGGCAGCTTCGAATGGGTTGAACTGGACGAGCGCGATCCCGTCGGGCTTTGCTACACCAGCGGCACCACGGGCAACCCGAAGGGCGTGCTTTACGAGCATCGCTCGAACGTCATTCACGCGATCACGGAGATCCAGCCCGACGTGTTCGGGCTGGCGAACCGCAGCGTGATCCTGCCGATCGTGCCGATGTTCCATGCGAACAGTTGGGGCGTGCCCTTTGCAGCCGCGACTGTTGGCGCAAAGCTGGTGTTTTCGGCGACGAACGACGCGCAGGTGCTGTGCGACCTGATGCACGACGAGGGCGTCACCCACAGTGCCGGTGTGCCTACGGTGTGGATCGCAATGTTCGCGCATATGGACGCGACCGGCATCGGTTATGGCAAACTCGAGCGCGTGATCATCGGTGGTTCGGCAGCGCCGCGCGCGATGATCGAACGGTTCATGCGTGAAGGAATTGCCGTCGGCCACGCATGGGGCATGACCGAGACGAGCCCGATCGGGACGATGGGTAAGCGACCGTGGAACTGGGACGAGCTGAGCTTCGACGAGCAGGTCGATATCGTGTGTCGGCAAGGCTGCCCGCCGTTCGGTGTCGAACTGCGCATCGTCGACGACGAGGATGTCGAATTGCCGCGAGACGGGGTGACGAGCGGACGGCTACAATGCCGCGGGCCGTGGATCATCCAGCGCTATTTCAAGGCGGAAGCCGACGCGGCCGATGCCGATGGGTGGTTCGATACCGGCGACGTCGCGGTGCTCCATCCCGACGGAGTCATGCAGATCACCGACCGCGCGAAAGATGTGATCAAGTCGGGCGGCGAGTGGATCAGCTCGATCGAACTGGAAAATGCCGCGGTCGGCGCGCCGGGCGTGCAGGAAGCCGCCGCCGTTGGCGTCTATCACCCCAAATGGGACGAACGGCCCATCCTGCTGATCGTCAAGAAGCCGGGGTTCGAAGCGAGCGAGGCCGCGATCGTCGATTATCTGAAGGACAAGGTCGCCAAATGGTGGCTGCCCGACGAAATCGTCTTTGTCGATGAATTGCCGCACACCGCGACGGGCAAGATTTTGAAGCGGCAGATCCGCGACGATTATAAGGATTACAAGCTGAAGTCGCTGGCGGCGGCCTAAAACAGCTCGATCTGCCCGTCGCGTTCGGGTGGCCGGAACAGATCGCTGCGGATCGGCGGAAAGCTCCTGTCCATGCCGTGCGCGTGCGCGGCGCGCTTGACGCGGGTGCGGATGAGCTGCGCCCAGACGCCTTGGCCCTTCATGCGCGTGAAGAAACCGGGGTCGTTATCGCGCCCGCCGCGAATATCCTGCACCATATGCATCACCTTGTCGGCGCGGTCGGGATAATGCGCGGCGAGCCAGGCGCGGAAGAGCGGCGCGACCTCATGCGGCAGGCGCATCAGAATGTAGGAAGCCCGGATCGCCCCTGAATCGGCGGCGGCGGCCATGATCGCCTCGATCTCGTGATCGGTGATCGCGGGGATGATCGGCGAGATATTGACCTGCGTCGGCACCCCGGCGTCGATCAGCTTGCGGATGGCGGCGAGGCGGCGGCGCGGGTGCGGGGCGCGCGGTTCCAGCGTGCGCGCGACTTGCGGATCGAGGGTTGTGACCGAAACCGCGACCCCGACGAGATTGTCGCGCGCCATGTCCGCGAGAAGGTCGATATCGCGCAGCACCCGGTCGGACTTTGTGGTTATGATCAGCGGATGGCGGGTTTCAGCGAGGACCTCGATGATCGAGCGGGTGATGCCCCACTCGCGCTCGATAGGCTGGTAGCCGTCGGTGTTCGTGCCGATCGCGATCGGCGCAACGGTGTAACCCCGTTTCGCAAGTTCGGTGCGCAGCAGTTTCGCGGCATCGGGCTTGGCGAACAGCTTGCTTTCGAAGTCGAGACCCGGCGAGAGGTCGTGGAAAGCGTGGGTCGGACGGGCGAAGCAATAGATGCAGCCATGCTCACAGCCACGATAGGGGTTGATCGATCGGTCAAAGCCGATGTCGGGCGATGTATTGCGCGAAATGATCGTTTTGGGATGCTCGACGGTCACCGTCGTACGCAACGGCGACGCATCGCCGTCGATCTCCTCCGCGGCGTCTAGCCAGTCGCCGTCGGCCACGCGCTCTGCCGACCCGGTGCGTGTGGGACGCAGGTTGGTGGGCGCGCCGCGTCCGGAAATCGGGGGTAGGGGTTTGTTCGATTCCACCGAAGAAGAATAGTCTGTCGATGAGAACAAATAAAGAACGAAATCACTATTCGGTGAGCCGGGGCATCAGTTCGACGAAGTTGCAGGGCTTGTGGCGGCTGTCGAGCTGGGTCGACAAAATACCCTCCCACGCATCGGTCACGGCACCCGTCGAGCCGGGGAGCGCGAAAATATAGGTGCCGCGCGCAACGACGGCGCAGGCGCGCGACTGGATCGTCGAGGTGCCGATCGTCTGGTAGCTGAGCCAGCGGAACAATTCGCCGAAGCCGGGAATGTCCTTGCCGTCGAGCCGGTGCAGCGCCTCGGGCGTGACGTCGCGGCCGGTCAGGCCGGTTCCGCCGGTCGTGATCACGACATCGACCTCCGGGTCGTCGATCCAGTTGTGGAGGCGCGAGACGATCAGGTCGGTCTCGTCCTTGATGATCGCGCGCGCGACGAGGATGTGGCCGGCGGCGGTCAGCAATTCTTCGAGCTTGTCACCCGACCGGTCTTCCGCCGCGCTCCGGCTATCCGAAATCGTCAGCAGCGCGATGCGGACCGGCTTGAACGTGAGGCTTTCGTCAATCGGCATTGGCTATACCGCCCGCCCAGGTCAGGCGGGTGCGATCCTTGCTGTCGGGGAAGCGCGGCCATTTGCCTTGCGCGAGCGCGGCACGGCTGACCGACGGCTTGCCCTGCTGCGCTTCGTACATCCAGTAATTGCGCAGCACGATGCCGACATAACCTCGCGTTTCCCAATAGGGGATCGATTCCATGTAGAGCAAAGGATCGCCATTATCGCGGATTTCGGACTGCCAGCGCGCGACGGGTGCGGGCCCGGCATTGTAGGCGGCGATCACCTTGGGCAGCTGGCCGCCGGTCGAGGCGTCGCGGGCGAGATATTGCAGATAGCTCTGCCCCATGTCCATGTTGACCGCGGGGATGCGCAGATCGCCCGTGCCGCTGTCGCCGCGCCAGCGCGCCACGTCGCGCGCGGTGCCCGGACGCACCTGCATCAGGCCGAAGGCACCAGCGGGGCTGACGACGGTGCGCTGAAAACGCGATTCCTGCAGCGTGTGCGCGAAGACGAGGGCGGGATCGACCTTCCACCCGCCATTGGGTTCCCATTTGGGCTGCGGGTAGCGAGCCTGCGCTAAGGGTTTGCGGCCCTGCGGCGTATTATGGGCAAGATAGAGTTGTGTTTCGGGCAGGCTCAATGTGCCGGCAATCGCGAGCAATTGTTCGTGCTGGCGCGCATCGCCGATCCGCGCCTGATGGCGCAGCACCGCGTCGGCATATTGGTCTTCGCCAATCTCCGACAGCGCCATCGCGGAGCGAACGTTCGGCAGGTCTTCAAGCGTGCGCCAGGCGCTGCGGTCGGCGCGCACATTTTCGCGCTGGCGGCTCGGTTCGACGCCGAGCGTCTCGGTGGCTAGCAGGCCGTAGAAGGTTTCTTCATTGGCGGCGGCGGCGCGCAGGCGCGGCTGCACCGATGCGGGTTCGCCCGCGGCGATCGCGGACCGCGCAGCCCAATAATAAGCGGCAGCGCGCAATTCGCTGTCGGGCGCCTCTTTCGACACGCGGTCAAAGGCGGTCAGGGCGGTGCGATAGTCGCGGGTACGCCATGCCGCGAGACCCTTGACCCATGCGCCCTGCGTCGCCCACGCGCCCTGACCGTTGCTGCATTCGTTCGCGAGGCGCAGCGCGTTGGCGTCGTCATTCTCGATATAATAGGACCAGGCGACCTTTTGCCGCCATTCATTGCGCGCCTCGGGCGTCAGCTGATCACCAGCGGCGTTCAGCAGCGCTTCGGCGCCGGCAGGGTCATCATTCTTGATGCGTTCGGGGATCGAGCGCGCGAGTGCGGCCGCAGCGGGGTCGCCGCTGATCGCATCGGCACCGACGCGGCGGGGCGCCGTTCCGGCCCATGTGAGGCGGGCCTGCGAGGGAAGCGTCGGCAGGTCGGTCGCGCCGCGCTTTGCGGCAAGCCGGCCAAGCTGTTCAGCCTGCGGCAGATAGGGCGAGCGCGAAAGAATCGGCATGATGTCGGCGACTTCGGCGCGCGGGCTGTTCGGTGCGGTGAGCAGTTCGGCGCGCAGGAAGTCGTTGAGTGGACCGTTATCGGCACTATCGAGCAGCGATTTGGCCTCGGCCCAGCGCTGGCCGCGGATCGCGGTCAGCACCTGCGTGTAGAGCTGTTTCTGTTTCGACGACAGGATGTCGGGCACGGTTTGCGGCGCCGGTATCAGATCGCGGCTGCTCGCATCGGCGGCCATGAGCGGCGATGCGACGAAAGCGGCGGCGAGAACCGCGCATGAAACGAAAGTCTTGGTCATATTCTGCATCCGTCAACGTCCCCGGTTGAACAGTTTCAGGCTATCCCAGGCCGCCGCTTTCTGTGCGGGCCGGGCCAGGAGCATCGCGGGATGCGCCACAGCCACCGCCTCCATCCTTCCGCCATCTTGGTTAATATCGAGTAACTTTCCGCGCGCATCGGGCAACGCCGTAGCGGCGACCATGCGAACGATATCGCCACCGATCAGCAGCAGCCGTTCGGGTGTGGCCAGACGCAGGTGGTGCCAGAGCAGGCGGTCCAGTTCCAACGCCTCGTCTTCGTCACAGCGTCCACCGGCGGGGCGCGTCACAGCGAGGCTCGCGATATAGCAATCGCCGCGCGCCAGCCCGATCGCCTGCAGCATGGCGTCGAGCAACTTTCCTGCCGGTCCGGAAAACAGAGTGCCGTCGCGCTGATCGTCGATTTCGGGCCATGCGGTCAGGAGCATCAGGCGCGCGCGCGCATTGCCAGCAGGAAGTATGCGGCGGGCGTCCCATTGGCTGCCCGGTACATCGTCGCTCGTCGCAAGCCAGCGCTGAAAATCATTCCAGTCTTCGGGAAAGACCACCGGCCCCTTCGTCTCGACGACGTTCGGGGTCTCCTGACGCCGAAGCGCTGCGGGGAGCGGTAACGGTTCGGGTTCGGCATGGACAACGCGGTTCGGTCTGGCTGCCGCAGCGTCATTTGCGGGCGGCGTTACGAGCCAGCCCGCGGGCTCTTCGCCGACGAGCGCGTCGACACCTGCCAGCGACCACCAGTCGCAAGTGCTTTCCGCTAGCAACGCTGAATATGACCCACCCATCGATTTACACCAAACAGGTGGTTGACGGACCCGTCAATTGGCGGGCATCGCAATTCGTGACAGAATGAGCGCCGGACACGATGAATGATCGGCGCGGGGACGGCAGAAAGGTATTTGCGGTGAGCGAACGGGAATCGATGCCCTATGACGTGGTCATCGTCGGCGCAGGTCCGGCGGGGCTTTCGGCGGCGATCCGCCTCAAACAGCTGGCGAACGAGACGGGCAGCGAATTGTCGGTCTGCATCCTGGAAAAAGGGTCCGAGGTCGGCGCGCATATCCTGTCGGGGGCGGTGATCGATCCCAAGTCGCTCGATGAACTGCTCCCCGAATGGCGGACGCAGGGCTGCCCGATGGCCGAGGTGCCAGTGAACGACAACCAGCATTGGGTGCTGACCAAGACCAAGAAGTTCGGCATGCCCGAATTCATCACCCCGCCGTTCATGCACAATGTCGGCACCTATACCGGCAGTCTGGGCAATCTGTGCCGCTGGCTCGCCGAGCAGGCCGAGGGGCTGGGGGTCGAGATTTTCCCCGGCTTCCCGGCGGCCGAAATCCTCTACAACGACGATGGCTCGGTCAAAGGCGTCGCGACCGGCGACATGGGCGTCGCGCGCGACGGCAGCCACAAGGGCGATTATGCACCGGGGCTGGAACTCCATGCAAAATATACCTTTTTCGGCGAAGGGGTGCGCGGGCACCTGACCAAGATGCTCAAGCCGCAATTCGCGCTCGACAGTGATTGCGAGCCGCAGGTTTACGGCTTGGGGGTCAAGGAATTGTGGGACATCGATCCCGAAAACCACGCGCCGGGCCGGGTGATCCACACCCAGGGCTGGCCGCTCGACGAGAACGCCAATGGCGGCGGGTTCCTCTATCATCAGGCGAACGGACAGGTCGCGCTGGGCTTCGTCACCTGGCTCAATTACCGCAATCCGCACATCTCGCCGTTTCAGGAAATGCAGAAGTGGAAGACCCATCCCGCGATCGCCGCGATCCTGAAGGGCGGCAAGCGCGTGTCCTATGGCGCGCGCGCGATCAGCGACGGCGGCTATCAGTCGGTGCCGAAGCTAACGTTTCCGGGTGGCGCGCTGATCGGCGACAGCGCCGGTTTCCTCAACGTCCCGCGGATCAAGGGCACCCACACCGCGATGAAATCGGGGATGATGGCGGCGGAGGCGGCGTTTGCGGCGGTGATCGCCGGGCGGAGCGGCGATGTGCTCGATGCCTATCAGGCGGCCTATGACGCCAGCTGGGTCAAGAAAGAGCTGAGCGTGGTGCGCAACGTGCTGCCGCTCGTCGAAAAATGGGGCGATCTGGGCGGGACGATCCTGTCGGGGATCACGATGTGGCTCGAAACGCTCAAGATCAAAGTTCCGTTCACGATGAAGCATCATCCGGACAATGAGAGCCTGTACCGCGCCGACATGATGCCGAAGCCCGATTATCCGAAGCCCGACGGGGTGCTGACCTTTGACCGCCTGTCCTCGGTGTTCGTGTCGAACACCAACCATGAGGAGGATCAGCCGGTCCATTTGCAGCTGAAAGACCCGTCGATCCCGGTGGCGTACAACCTGCCAATGTATGACGAGCCCGCGCAGCGCTATTGCCCGGCGGGGGTTTACGAGATCGTCGGCGAGGCCGAGGGCGACCCCAAATTCGTGATCAACGCGCAGAATTGCGTCCATTGCAAGACGTGCGACATCAAGGATCCGACCCAGAATATCAACTGGGTCACCCCCGAAGGCGGCGGAGGCCCCAATTACCCTAACATGTAAGCCCGCGCGCTTTCTTCTCGCCGTCCCCGCGCTTGCGCTGGCGGTACCGGCGCAGGCCGTCGACGACAATGGCGCGGCGCTGAACGCGCTTGTGCGTGCCCGGCTGGCGGAGGAGGGCGGCAAACCCGCCGCCGCGTTGTCGGCGCTGACCGCGGTTTCCAGTGTTGCGCCCGATCTGCCGGGCCTTCGCGGACGAATGCTCGAACAGGCGATAGAGGCGGGCGACCTCGACGCGGCGCGTATCGCCGCGTCACGGTTTTGGGCCGACGGCGACCGCCGGTTCGATGCGCAACTGGTGCTGATGGTCGATGCCATGCGCCGTTCCGACTGGAAAGCCGCTCGCATTTATATGGCGGGACGCAACGACAAGGCCGGCGCGGATACGATCGCGCGGCTGATCCAGCCGACGGTAAATGCATGGATCGATGTCGGTGCGCGCGAGAAACTGCCCGAACGCCATCTGGTCGCGGCCGACGGTCGCGCGCGGCCCGAGCCGGCGCTGTCGCTTCAGGTTGCGATGGTGCAAATCGCGACGGGGCGCGCGGCGGACGCGGCGGCGTTGACCGACCGCATCACACTGACCGACCGGACGAGCCAGCTCGTCGGCCTCCGCCTCGCGGCGACGCTGGACAAGGCGGGCGAGCGCGATGCGGCGCAGCGGCTGCGTGGGCGGATTGCTCTGGCGTCGGGACAGCGCGAAGATCCGATGCTGTTACTCCCGGACCAGCCGGTTTCGTCTCCGCGCGCAGGTGCCGCGCAGTGGCTCGGGCTACTCGCCGACGGATTGGCGCGAACGCCGAACGGCAGCACGAAAGTGCCGCTATTATTCGCCCGGACAGCTTATTGGCTCAACGATCAGGATTGGGCGGTGCGCGCCACACTCGTCGAGGCACTCGATCGCAACGGGCAGCGAGATGATGCGCTGGCGCTGCTCGGCGCCGGACGCGGCGCTCTGCCGCCTGTCCTCGCGATGCGGCGGGCTGAACTCATGGCCGATGAGGGGGATTTGTCCGGCGCGGCGAAGCTTGCCGAGGCGGCGGCGAATGACAACCCCGCACGCAGCCTGCTGGTCCGTCTGGCCGACATTGCGCGGCGATCCGATAATCCCGCCGCAGCGGCGCGCGCCTATGAGCGTCTCGAGGCTGCGCTGGGAGAGGATGAGAGCGACCGCTCGCTGCGCGGCGGCTTGCTGATCGCGCGCGCCGAGATCCTGCTGCAGGCAGGAGAGTGGGATGCCGCCGCACCGCTGATGGAAAAGGCGGTCGCCTTGCGGCCCGACGACGCGACGGTCTTGAATTTCGTCGGCTATTCGGCACTTGAACGACGCAAGGATGTGAAGCAGTCGCTTGCCCGGATCGAAGCCGCATGGGCGCAGGATCCGCAGAACGCGAGTATCGCGGATTCGCTCGGCTGGGCCTATTTCCTGACGGGGCGGCACGACGACGCCGTGCCGCTGCTCGAAAAGGCGCAGCGCGGCGAGCCGGCAAATCCCGTGATTGTGGAACATCTGGGCGATGCCTATTGGCAAGCGGGGCGCAAATTCCAGGCGCGCTATAGCTGGCGCGCTGCGGCGCTGCTTGCCGAAGCCGAAATGGTAACGCGTCTGGAGGCAAAGCTGCGTGACGGGTTGACCCCCGCGACCACTGCGCCGTGACAGACGCAATGCGGGAAACCGGCTGGGCCAAGATCAACCTCGCGCTGCACGTCCGAGGGCGGCGCAGCGACGGCTATCACGAGATCGAGACATTGTTCGCCTTCGTTGACAGCGGCGATGCGATTACGGCCGAGGTCGCCGTGGCCGACGCATTGGTCATCGACGGCGAGTTTTCCGAAGGGCTGAGCGCGGGCGGTGACAATCTGGTGATGCAGGTGCTGACACTGCTCCGCGGGCGTTACGGCGCCGACCGGGTGCCGCCGCTGACGGTGACGCTGACAAAGACGCTGCCGGTCGCTGCAGGGATCGGCGGCGGATCGGCCGATGCGGCAGCGATGGCGCGGATTGTGCGGCGGCATTTCCTTCCCGAGCTCGACGATGCGGCGCTGGCGCGGCTTATGAGCCCGCTCGGTGCCGATATCCCCGCCTGCATCGCGAGCGCAACCTGCCTTGGCGCCGGCGTCGGCGAAGAATTGAGCGCAGTCCCCGAATTGCGGCTGGCTGAAACCCCCGTGTTGCTCGTCAATCCGCGCCAGCCGGTCGCGACGGGACCGGTATTTGCGGCGTGGGACGGGATCGACCGGGGGCCATTGTTCACCGGTTCGGATCTACGTGCGCAGCTGTTTGCGGGACGTAACGATCTCCAGCGTCCGGCCACAGCGCAATGCCCAGCGGTGGCGGACATCCTCACCGAACTCCGCGCACTTCGACCATGGCTCGCGCGCATGTCCGGATCGGGAGCGACCTGCTTCGCCCTGTTCGACGCGGAGGCCGAGCGCGACGCGGCTGCCATCACGCTGGCACAGCGGCATCCAGGCTGGTGGCAGATGACGGGAGCCTTGCGATGAGCGAAGCATGGCGCCAGCTTGGCGAAGCCCGCGGCGGCGGAATATTGCTGATCGCCGATCATGCATCGGCTTATGTCCCAGGCGATATCGACCTTGGCATCGATCCCGCGTTACTGGCGAACCATATCGCGATCGATATCGGAGTGGCGGAGGTCGCGGCGCTGCTGGTCGAAAGCGGTACGGTCGATGCGGCAATCCTGGGCGGCGTGTCGCGGCTGGTCGTCGACTGCAACCGCGACGAGGATGCGCCCGGGGTGCTGCCAATCGCCAGCGACGGGCACGCGGTGCCGGGCAACGCGCTCGACGACGCGGCTCGTGAGGCGCGGCTGGTACGTTTCTTCCGGCCCTATCACGCTCATATCGCCGCGACGATCGTGGCGCATCGCCCTGCTATGATCCTGTCGCTGCACAGCTTCACGCCGTCGCTGGAGAGCCATCCCGATCAGGCGCGACCGTGGCATGTCGGGGTGCTCTATAATGAGGACGACCGGCTCGCAGGCGTAGCAATCGCGGCGCTGGAGGCGGAGGAGATGATTGTCGGTGATCAGCAACCCTATTCGGGCAAGCTGCTCAACGCGACGATGAACCGCCATGCCGAGGGCAATGCTATTCCCTATGTCGGGATCGAGATGCGGCAGGATTTGGTTAGCGACGCGGCGGGGCAAGCCCTGTTCGCGGAAAAATTGGCGCGCATGTGCAAGAAAGTGACATTGAACATCGCTCAATAGGCGTGTAGACGCCCATTAAATCGATATATTTTGAAATATTATTTCTCGGAGCTTTCCAAATGCCTTCTTATCGTTCGCGCACCACCACGCATGGCCGCAATCAGGCCGGCGCCCGCGGGCTTTGGCGCGCGACGGGGATGAAGGACGGCGACTTTGGCAAGCCGATCATCGCGGTCGTCAACAGCTTCACCCAGTTCGTGCCCGGCCACGTCCACCTCAAAGACCTGGGCCAGATGGTTGCGCGCGAGATCGAGGCCGTGGGCGGGGTTGCCAAGGAATTCAACACGATCGCGGTCGATGACGGCATCGCGATGGGGCATGACGGCATGCTCTATTCGCTGCCGTCGCGCGACCTGATCGCGGACAGCGTCGAATATATGGTCAACGCGCATTGCGCCGACGCGATGGTGTGCATTTCCAACTGCGACAAGATCACGCCCGGCATGCTGATGGCCGCGCTGCGGATCAATATCCCTGTGGTATTCGTGTCGGGCGGGCCGATGGAGGCCGGCAAGGTCGTGCTGAAGGGCAAGACGGTCGCACTCGACCTCGTCGACGCGATGGTCGCGGCCGCCGACGACAAATATACCGACGCCGAAGTGACTGCGATCGAACAGGCGGCGTGCCCGACGTGCGGATCGTGCTCGGGGATGTTCACCGCCAATTCGATGAACTGCCTGACCGAAGCGCTGGGGCTGTCGCTGCCGGGCAATGGATCGACGCTCGCGACACACGCAGACCGCAAGCAATTGTTCCTGTGCGCCGGGCGAATCGTCGTCGAGATGTGCAAGCGTCACTATGAGCAAGACGACGACAGCGTCCTGCCGCGCAATATCGCGACGTTCGAGGCATTCGAAAATGCGATGAGCCTCGACATCGCGATGGGCGGATCGACGAACACCGTGCTTCATCTGCTTGCTGCGGCGTTCGAGGCAGGGGTCGATTTCACGATGGCCGACATCGACCGGCTGTCGCGCCGCGTGCCGTGCCTGTCGAAGGTCGCACCCGCGAAGGCCGACGTCCATATGGAGGATGTGCACCGCGCCGGCGGGATCATGGCGATCCTTGGCCAGCTCGAACGCGCGGGCCTGCTCCACGCGCATCTGCCGACGGTACACAGCGCGACGCTCGGCGACGCGCTCAACAAATGGGACATCTCACGCACCAACGATCCCGAGGTGCAGAAATTCTTCATGGCCGCGCCGGGCGGGGTGCCGACGCAAGTCGCGTTCAGCCAGGACCGGCGCTGGGAATCGCTTGATCTGGACCGCGAGACCGGGGTGATCCGTTCCGCCGACCACGCCTTCAGCAAGGACGGCGGACTGGCGGTCCTGTCGGGCAATCTCGCGCTCGACGGCTGCATCGTCAAGACCGCGGGCGTCGATGATTCGATCCTGAAATTTTCGGGCCCCGCCAAAGTGTTTGAAAGCCAGGATGCATCGGTTGCGGGCATATTGACCGGACAGGTCGTTGCCGGCGACGTGGTGGTCATCCGTTACGAAGGGCCGAAGGGCGGACCGGGGATGCAGGAAATGCTGTATCCGACGAGCTATTTGAAGTCGAAGGGGCTGGGCGCCGCCTGCGCGCTCGTCACCGACGGGCGTTTTTCGGGCGGTACGTCGGGGCTCTCGATCGGTCACGCTTCGCCCGAGGCGGCCGAAGGCGGCCTGATAGGGTTGGTCGAAGATGGCGACCTGATCGAAATCGACATCCCCAGTCGCACGATCCGGCTCGCCGTCGCGGATGATGTTATTGCGGCGCGCCGCGCGGCGATGGAGGCCCGGGGCGATGCCGCCTGGCAACCCGCGAAACCGCGGCCGCGCAAGGTTTCGGTAGCACTTCAGGCCTATGCCGCGATGACGACCAGCGCGGCGCGGGGCGCGGTGCGCGACCTGTCGCAGCTCGCCAAGCAGCGCCGAGGGGGAGGCAAGGGATGATTTTCAAACGGGGCGCGATCCTGCCACTGTTGCTGCTGGCGGCTTGCAACCGTGCGCCTGACAATGGCGAACTGGCCGAAGCCGAAGCGCGCGGTTCACGCGAAGCTGCTGAAAACGGCCGTATTGAATGTGCGCTCGAGGGCACGAAATTATTCGATCGCACGTGCACCGTCGAAGAGATGAGCGGCGAGGGCGGGACCATCCTTGTCGTCGGGCGCGGCAACGTCGGCTACCGCCGCTTGCAGATCACCACCGACGGACGCGGCCTGGTGTCGGCCGACGGGGCCGAGCCCGCGAAAGTGAACATCATCGGCAACAATATGATCGAGGTTGCGGTGGGCCATGACCGTTATCGCCTGCCCGCCAATACGAGCGGCGCGAAATAGCCGATATCATGCTAGGGAAACGGGCATGACCGTTCCCGCTGACGCCCCGATCCTGACCACAAAGGCGATGCGCGAGGCCGAGGCCGCCTGCGCGATCCAGGGTACCTCGCTGTCCGAACTGATGCACCTTGCGGGCGCAGCAGTTGCCGAGACGGCGTGGCGGATGGCTGCGGGATCGCCGATCCTGATCCTGTGCGGCCCTGGAAATAATGGCGGCGACGGCTATGTCGCCGCGCGCCTGCTGGCGGAGCGCGGAGCCGCAGTCCGGGTTGCGGCGCTGGCCGAGCCGGCGACCGATCTGGCGAAAGCCGCGCGAGCAGGGTGGACCGGCCCCGTCGAGGCCATCGATGGCCGCCTAGCCCCGGCCCCTTTGATCGTCGACGCCCTGTTCGGGGTCGGACTGTCGCGACCAATCTCGGGCGAGATCGCTGGCATTCTCGGTCACTTTATTGATCGCCGGGTTTTGGCGGTCGATGTACCGAGCGGCGTCGAAAGCGACGGCGCGGCCGACTGGATGCCACCGCTGCGTGCCAACGTAACGCTTGCGCTGGGCGCGCTGAAACCCGCGCATGTGCTGCTGCCGACCGCGCCGGGGTGCGGTCGCGTTCTGCTCGCCCCGATCGGCATTTCGGCGAACAGGGCAATGCGGACCTTGCCAGCGGCACGGACGCCGAAACCTGACGCCACTTCCCATAAGTTCACCCGCGGCATGGTACTGGTCTTCGCCGGACCGATGCGCGGCGCCGCCGGCCTGACGGCGGCGGCGGCGCTGCGTGCGGGGGCGGGCTATGTCGTGCTCGAAGGCGACGCGTATG
Source organism: Sphingopyxis sp. (assembly GCA_051861185.1). Classification (GTDB taxonomy): domain Bacteria; phylum Pseudomonadota; class Alphaproteobacteria; order Sphingomonadales; family Sphingomonadaceae; genus Sphingopyxis. The sequence continues at coordinate 110,366 of JBIMKQ010000001.1, read as the reverse complement.
CGCCGTTTGCAGCAATCATCGCCGAGAGCGATGCGCGATTTGGCGAGCGGCTCAACGATGCGCGCGTCGGCGCGGTCGTCATCGGTCCGGGATTTCCCGCATGCGACGAACTGCTGTTCGATGTCGATGCCGCACTCGATTCAGGCAAGTCGCTCGTGCTCGATGCGGCAGCGATCGACGCGGCGCTGCCACGCCTGTCCGAAACGCCGTGCAAAGCGATCCTGACTCCGCATGAAGGCGAGTTCGCACGCGCCTTTCCACAGCTTTACGGCAGCAAGATCGACCGCGCGAAAGCGGCGGCGACCCGGACGCAGGCGGTCATCGTCTACAAGGGCGCCGACACGATCATCGCCGCGCCCGATGGCCGCGTCGTATCGGCCTGGCCAGGAAGCCCCTGGCTCGCCACCGCCGGGACCGGCGACGTGCTGGCGGGCGCATGCGGCGCGATGCTCGCACGCGGCGGCGACCCTTTCGATGCCGCGGTTGCCGCGGTGGGCTGGCATATCGCGCAAGCCGCGCGTATAGGCCCCGGCCTTGTCGCCGACGATCTGGTTAGGGAATGAAATGAGTGAAGCTGCGCTGATCGAGCGCATTGCCGCGCGCGGCGATGGCGTGACGGGCGACGGCCGCCACGTGGCAGGCGGCGTGCCGGGCGATCGCGTTCGCGATGACGGGATCATTATCCCCGGTCCCAACCGCGCCGAACCGGCGTGCCGGCATTTCGGCAAGTGCGGCGGGTGCCAGTTGCAGCATGTCGCCGAACCGGCGCTCGCCGACTTTGTACGCGACCGTGTGGTCGGCGGGCTCGAGGGACAGGAGGTGACCGGAATTCAGGTTCTTCCCGCCTTGCTTTCGCCGCCGCAAAGCCGGCGCCGCGCCGTGCTGACGGCACTTCGCACGGGAAAGCAGGTCGCAATCGGTTTCAACGCCGCGCAGAGCAACCAGATCGTCGATATGCGGATGTGCCCGCTGCTGCTACCCGAACTGGCCGCCTTGATCGCGCCGATACGGCAACTTCTGACGATGATCGCGCAGCAGCGGCGACCGGTGAAGGTCAAGCTGCAGATGCTCGATCAGGGCGCCGAACTGATACTCGAGGGCGTGAAGGCCGAGGGGCTCGAAGCCGCGATGGCGCTGCAGGATTTCGCAGGGGCGCACAAGCTGGCGCGCTTTGCGATCGATCAGGGCGACGGCCTCGAAACGCTTTGGCAGCCCGAACCGCCGACGATGCGATTTGGCGATGTAACGGTTGAACTGCCGGCCTTTGCCTTTTTGCAACCGACGGCAACGGGGCAGGCCGCGCTGATCGATGCGGTTATCAAGGCGATTGGCGATGCCCCCACGGTCGCCGACCTGTTCGCCGGCGTCGGCACGTTCGCGCTATCGGTGCAGGCTGGCCGAAAAGTCTATGCCGCCGAAGGCGCGCGCGATGCCATCGCCGCGTTGGCCGGCGCCGCCAACCGCGCGCGTGCGCTGGTGGCCACCGAACATCGCGACCTGTTTCGCCGCCCGCTCATTCCCGCGGAGCTCGAAAGATTTGGCGCGATCATCCTCGATCCTCCACGTGCGGGGGCCGAGGAGCAGGTGAAACAGCTTGCGGCGTCGAAGGCGCCGGTGATCGCTTACGTCAGCTGCAATCCCGCGAGTTTCGCGCGCGATGCAAAAACGCTGATCGAAGGGGGCTACACGCTCGATTGGGTACAGCCTGTCGGCCAGTTCCGTTGGTCGACCCATGTGGAACTGGCCGCACGCTTTTCGCGCTGATCAGTGCAGCACAAAACCCATGAAGGCGTGAAGGCACAAAGCGAGCAGCGCGAGGCTGGCCAGCGCAAAGATGCCAAAGCGCCACATCACGCGGTTCACCGTCGCCTGGATCAGGCTGTGCAGGATGCGTAAACCGACATAGGCCCAGGCGAGCTGCGTGTTGAGCCCGCCGCCCATGCCCCCGATCGCGAGCGCAAGCGCGACGGCGTAAAAGACCGTCGGCTGCTCCATCAGATGATTATAATTATGCGCCTTCCATTGTACTTCGGGAGGCAGCACCTCGTCGAGGCCGCGCCCCGTCGTGCCGACGAGATTCTTGGCGTCGATCTTTGCGCGCTGCATCGCCGGAATCCGGGTCGCGTACATCCAGACCCACATGATCATCGACCACAGCGCGAGCGTTGCAACCGGTCCCAATATTGCGTTCGTATCCATATTCTTTCCCCCTTCAGCCCAAAGTCGCGATCACGGCCAGCGCGGACAGTGCGAACAGGCACAAGGTCGCCACCGTGAAAATGATAAAACGCACCGGCACGCGGTTCACCGTCGATTGCCAGAAACTGTGCACAATCCGCAGCACGACATAGGCCCACGCCAGCCCGCGGGTCAGGTCGGTGCTGCCGCCCGACAGATGCAGGAAGACGATAACGGCGTAGAACAAAGTCGGCTGCTCGCACAGATGCGTGTAATTATGCGATTTCCAGTTGGTGAGCGGCGGTAGCACCCCCTCCAGATCGACGCCGCGTCCGCCCGGCGGTGCCGCCTTCAGGTCGATACCGACCTTGGAAAAGGCTTGAAAGCGAGACACACCCGCCCAGGTCAGCACGATGAGCGTCCACAGCGCGAGCACCGCGCCGGGCGCGAGAAGATTTTCAGGCATTTGGCTCCCCCCTTGTCTATTTGCCGGCGATGCTAAGGCACGCGGCCGACATTGCAACCGGCGACGTTCAGCGCTCCAGTTCGCCGCGGATATCCGCGCCGTCGCCATCGACGCGCGGTGCGAAGCCGAGATCGCGGGGCAGCATCGCGCCATACTTCACCGGCGGCTGCATTTCGTGGAAAGCGCCGACATCGGGATGCGTGCGGTGCCGGAAGAAACCGGTCGCGACGAAATGCGGATCCTCCTTGATATCCTGCAGGTCGCGCGCCGCCATGGCGGGGATGTCGTTCGCCGCGAACAGCGCCAGCCATTCGGCATTGGTCTTTGCCGGGGTCTTGCGCGCGATCTCGCTGTAGATGATCGGCATATGCTGCCCCTTGGCCTTTGCCGCTTCATATTCGGGCGTTTCGAGCAAGTCGCTACTGCCGAGCAGCGCCATAAGGCGCGCAGTCGATTCGGGCGTATAAGGGACGATCGCGAGATAGCCATCGCGGGTGGGGAAGGGCTGACGTGTGGGGTCGAGCTGGCGCGGATAGCCCGCGGGGCCGATCGGCGGGTCGAGCGCGGCGTCGCGCAGATGCTCGGTGAGCATGAAGGATGCGAAGCATTCGAACATCGGTACTTCGACCTGCTGCCCCTCGCCGGTGCGCAGCTTGTGGACGAGCGCCGCGAGGATCGCCTGCGCGCCGAACTGGCCCGCGATCTTGTCGGCGATAAGCGAGGGGAAATACCGCGGGTTGGGGTTACCGTCGACGCGCGGGAGCAGGCTGGTGGTGCCCGTCGCGGCCTGGATTACGTCGTCGTACGCCTGAAGATCGGCATAGGGGCCATCCTGACCAAAGCCGGTGCCATGGACGTAGATGATGTCGGGCTTGAGCGCCTTGCAGCCTTGATAGTCGAAACCGAGGCGCGTGATCGCCTTGCCGCGTACATTGTGGAAAAAGACGTCGGCGGTCGCGACAAGATCGCGCAGCACCGCCGCGTCTTCGGGCTTTTTGATATCGAGCGCGATCGATCGTTTTCCCCGGTTCACCGTCAAGTGAATCGACCCCATCGTCGGATCGGGAACGCCGCTGCCCAGATAGCGCGAGATATCCCCCACGCCGGGGGTCTCAACCTTGATGATTTCGGCGCCAAGGTCTGCGAGCATCTGCGTCGCATAGGGGCCGAAGATGACCGTGGTGAGATCGACAATCCGGATCCCTGACAACATTTGCGCACATCCTCTCTCTGCTTCTTCGGGCACGATAGAATGATTGCAAAGTAAAACGGAAGAGGGCTTCCCCGATTTTCCTTACGCCGCGGCAGACTCAGCTTCGTCCCCGCCATTTCCGGCGGCATAGGCGGCCGAGATTCGGCGGTAGGATCGCGAGCCCAACGCCAGCAGGGTCAGAAGCACGCCAAGGACGCCCGCAATCGTGAAAACGATTGCGATTCCGCGCTCGGGGCCGCGCCCGTACCAGTCACCGATCGCCGCGGCACCCGCCCCGTCGGTCATGAAAGGCACAAAGATGAACTGGGTGATCGGGGCGATGAGGAAAGCGGTGAGCGGCGAGGCGGCCTGTTCGACCGACTGCGCGAAACCAAAGACGCGCCCTTGCCGTTCGAAGGGCACGACTTTCTGAAGCGCCGTCTGTTCAGCCGCTTCGGCATAGGGGCCAAGGAACATCCAGATGAAGCAGCCCACGGCGAGCAGCGGGATCGATGACTGGATCGTAAAGACCGCAGCGACCACCCATTCGATCAGACAGACGAAGAGCAAAGTGCGGATCGGGTTGGCGCCAAGACCGGTGCGTGAAATCAGCGCACCGCTGAGAATGAAAGCGCAGGACATGACGGCCCAGAGCAGGCCCCATTGCTCTACCTTCATCAGCGAGAGGCCATAGGCATCCATCAGCGCCATGAAGACCCCGCCGAGAAGATTGTTGAAGGATGAGAAAAGGATCAGCGCGAAAAGCCCCGGAATGCCAAGCACGACCCGAAATGTCCCCGCAAGGTCGATACCCGCGCGCGCGCCATGATCCGCAGCAGCGCGCGGCTCCTCCAGCTTCACGAACAGAAGATGGATCGCGACCGCGAGGGTGAAGGCAATCGCGAAAACCAGCGTAGCCGTCATCCCGCCCCAAGCGACCAGAAAGCCGCTGATCGCCGACGTGACCAGAAAACCGACGCCGCCGACCATGCCGACAAGGCCGTTCGCCTTGTCGCGGCGGTCTTCCTGGATCAGCAACGTCACAAGCGTCGGCAGCGCGATCATGCGGATGTTGCCGAAGATGACGGCGAGCATCGATATTAGGATGAAGAGCCAGAACGCGACGCTCGTCACGCTGGCGGACCGGATGTCGGGAACCAGCGCATAACCGGCGAGCGCCACGACGTAGAGAAAGAGCGAGGCGACACTCGACACCAGCATCATGTTGCGTTTGCCATGATGGTCGACGAGGCTGCCGAACCAGATGCCGAGCATTGCGGTCAGAACCAGATAGATGCCCGCGATCATCCCCGTCGCGAAAACCGATTGGGTTTCGAGGAAGGTCCAGAAGGTCAGCGCGAACCACACGGTGAAATTGGTGAGGTTGGCGACGAAATTGTTGGCGAGGAAATGATGGAAAGGCTGCATTGGCCGCGCAATCTAGCGGCTTGGCCTGAAAGAGAAAGGGCCGGCGCATCGCTGCACCGGCCCTTGTTGTCCAGCCATCGTCGTTCGTCAGAACAGCTTGGTCACCGTCGCGCTGCGGCGTTCCTGTTCGACTTCGCCGGTGTAGAGGCTGACCATCGGCTCGTCGCTGACGACATGCGTCTCGTCAGCGCCGAAGCCGTTGAACTTTGTTCGCATCGCGCAGCCATAAGCACCTAGCATGCCGATTTCGATGAAATCGCCAGCCTTGATGTCCGCCGGCAGGAAAAACGGTCCTGCCATATGGTCGAGGTCGTCGCACGTCGGGCCATAAAAGCTGAACGGCACCAACTCGGCTTCGCTTGCAACGTCGCGCTGCAACGCGACTGGAAAACGCCAGCCGACGTGCGCGGCGTCGAACAGCGCACCATAGGCCCCGTCGTTGATGTACAGCTCGTCGCCGCGGCGCTTTTCGACGCGGACAATCAGCGAGCTATACTCGGCCGACAGCGCGCGGCCCGGTTCGCACCAGAGCTCGGCCGAATAGCTGATCGGCAGGCTTTCAAAGCTGCGGTGGATAGTGTCGAAATAGGCGTCGAGCGGCGGCGGCTCCATGCCCGGGTAAGACGAAGGGAAACCGCCGCCAACATCGATGATGTCGACCGTGACCGACGCCGCGACGATCGCGGCGCGGACGCGTTCCATCGCCTGTGCATAGGCGTGCGGAGTCATCGCCTGGCTTCCGACATGGAAGCAGATGCCGAGCGCGTCCGCCGCCTGACGGGTGGCCATCAGAAGTTCGACGACTTCGTCGGCTTCGGCGCCAAATTTGGCAGCGAGGCTGAGCTTCGAATGGTCGGAGGACACGCGCAGGCGCACGAGCAGGTTCAGGTCCTGCGCGCCTTCGGTCGCGCGGACGATCTTCTCGAGCTCGTCCATCGTGTCGAGCGAGAAGGTGCGCACGCCATGCTTCCAATAGGCTTCGGAAATCGCTTCCTCGGCCTTTACCGGATGCATGAAGCAGAGCGTCGCTTGCGGAAGGGTACGCGCGGCGAGCCGGACCTCGGCGATCGAGGCGACGTCATAATGCGTCACACCCGAATCCCACAGCACACGCAGCAGATCGGCGGAAGGGTTCGCCTTGACCGCATACATGGTCGTGCCGGGAAAGCGGTCGATGAAGAAACGCGCTGCGCGCCGCGCGGCGTGCGGGCGGACAAGCGTAACAGGTTCGACCGGCGAAAGTGCCTGAATCAGCCCGTGGGCGCTATGATGCTGGTGCAATGCAAGGGACCCCCAAAAATATAACGGTAAACGACAAGGCTGCCTTGCGGTTATTGGAAGTCCCCCTGGGGCAGCGGAGGCGCATATATGGAGGGGGGGCCCCCCTGTAAAGACCCTATCGCGCAATTTTGTAACAGGGCGGTAACACGGGGGCCGAACCGGGGCCGATGTGCGCCGAGCCGGGCAAAAAAGAGACAAAGGCCGGAGGTGGCGCTAGGAAGGAACGTTATTGAACCGGAAAAGGATCTCCGCACCATGGTGTCTCGCCACGACGTCAATTATAGTTTCACCGACGCCGAACTGGATGAATTGCGGGCGTTCGGGGTCGTCGAATCGCACAAGGCTGGCGACCTGATTGTCGAAGAAGGGGCGATGGCGCCCGACTGCATCGTCACCCTATCCGGACATACCGATATTTTTGCATCGACCGACGACGGGCGAAAGCGCGTTGGGTGGATGGAGCGTGGGCAGTTCGCCGGCGACCTGTCGGTACTGACCGGACAGCGGCACCTGTCGCGCGTCGAGATGGGAGCCGACGGCGATATACTCCGCATCGTCCACGCCGATTTCCAGCGGCTGATTGCGGGCAATTCGCACTATTCGGACATTTTCATTCGCGTCCTTTCGGCGCGGCGCGAATTCAGCAACAATCGCGGCTTCGCGGTGACGATCGTGATCGGCGCCGCGATGGACCGAAGCGTCTATGCGCTGCGCGACCTGCTGATGAAGCATGGCGTCGCACATCGCTGGTTCGACCCCGCCGACGGGCCGGTCGCGGGGCATCTGATGGCTGAGCGCGGGCTGACCGACGAGCAACTGCCGGCGGTCATCCTTGGCGCCGCGGATGTATTGATCCAGCCGACGCCCGAACAGCTTGCCGCGGGGCTTGGCCTCGACCTGCTCCCCGATGGAGCCACAGCCGACGTTATCGTCGTGGGCAGCGGCCCCGGCGGGCTGGCCGCTGCGGTCTATGCTGCGTCGGAGGGGCTGACGGTTATCGCAATCGATTCGCTGGCGCCCGGCGGACAGGCGGGAACGTCGTCGAAGATCGAAAATTATCTGGGCTTCCCGACCGGCATTTCTGGGAACGAACTCGCGCGGCGTGCGACGGTCCAGGCGCAGAAGTTCGGCGCAAGGCTGGTCTCGCCAGTGCGTGCGGCGTCGATCAATCGCGATGGCGACGATGCTTATTGCCTGCATCTCGCCGACGGCCGCAAGCTGCGCAGCCGCGCGGTCGTGGTCGCGAGCGGCGCGCAATATCAACGCCTGCCGATCGACGGCATCGAATCCTATGAGGGCCGCGGCATCTATTATGGCGCGACGCCGATGGAAGCGCAGCTGTGCGGCAACGCCGAAGTGACCGTCGTCGGTTCGGGCAATTCGGCGGGGCAGGGCGCAATCTATCTCGCGAGCGTCGCGAAGAAGGTCTATGTCATTTTCCGCCGCGCCAGCCTTCGCGAGACGATGTCCGAATATCTCGTCAAGCGGCTGGAAGAGCATCCGAACATCGAGATCATACCATCGACCGACGTCGTTGGCCTGCATGGCGAGGAGCATCTGGCCGGCCTGACCTATCGCTGCCGCGAGACAGGGGCGGAAGATCGGTGCGATTGCCGCTTTCTGTTCCTGTTCCTCGGCGCCAGCCCGAACACACGCTGGCTGCCGAAGGAGATGGTGTGCGACGATCGCGGGTTCGTGAAGACCGGCGCGGATATCGCTCCGATGGAGCTGGTCAAGGCGGGATGGTCGCTCGACCGGATGCCGAGCCGTCTCGAGACGAGCTGGCCGCGCATCTATGCCGTTGGCGACGTGCGCAAGGGATCGGTGAAGCGCGTCGCATCATCGGTCGGCGAAGGATCGGTGGTGGTCAGCCACATTCATCAGGCGCTGGCGGAAATTACCCCGCCGGTGGGTTGACCCTGCTTCGGTTCGATGATGTTATCACATTGAATCAACAGCAAAGAGAATGAAATGTTCCTGACCGCTTTGGCTATGACCCTCGCCGCGCAGGGCGCGAGTGAGCCCCTGCCGCAGAAGACCGATATTCCGAACGACTATTCAACCGTGATCTGCCCTACCGAGGCGGCGGCGCGGACCATGCTGACCAGCTATTATGGCGTTCAGTCCGCGCCGCGCAATCACACCATCGACACAAGCCTGTTCTTTCAGGGATTGGCGGCAACGGGATGCTCGCAGGACAGCGTCGATGCGAAGTCGGTAATCACGATCCAGCAGGCCGTGGCGCGGCGGACGCTGAAGCTTGCCTCGGCGAGCGAAACCTATCTTGTCTATCGCGGCGCGAACGCGAAGGGCGTGCGGGTCATCGGAATCGTCGATGAGACGGGAAACAACAAACATCCCCGCACGGAGTTCGAGCGCTGGCTTTCCGAGTTCGTGCCCGATGGGCAGCTCAACTATGATCCCGCAACAATGAGTACCGTCTATCTATGCGCGAGCATCGATGGTGCGCGTGCTTCCGTCCGCGCTATCCCTGCCAAGGGGAGCAAGGCGGTCCAGAACCAGGCTTTCGGCAAGGCGCGCGCCGCAAACGCATGCCGACAGGCACCGGCAGGGCGTTACAAGATTACCGCGCGCTACGAAAATCGCGACATTCAGTGCGGGTTCGAGTGCGAGGACATCTGGAATGCGCTCGCCGCAACCGACGCACGGGGTCGGGCGGTCGCACTGATTTTCAACGCTTCGCACTTCTGATGCGAACCTACCCCAGCCGCGTCTTGAAATCTTCGTAACCGAACTCGCGGATCAGCTTCAACTCGTCGGTGTCGCTGTCCCACAGCCAGATCGACGGGAGGGGGACGCCGTTGAAGGTGTTGGTCTTCACCATCGAATAATGCGCCTGATCGAGGAAGGCGAAGCGCTGGCCGATGCGTGCGCCGCCGGGCAGGCGGTAATCGCCGATGATGTCGCCAGCGAGGCACGAGGGGCCACCGAGCCGGGTAGGCATGCCTTCGTCGCCCTCATCGAGCATCGCCGGTCGATAGGGTGCTTCGATCACGTCGGGCATATGGCAGGTCGCCGAAATGTCGGTGATCCCGATCGCCATGCCATTGTCGAACAGGTCGAGCACTTCGCCGACGAGTATCCCGGCGTCGAGCGCGATCGCTTCACCGGGTTCGATCATCACATCGCAGTCGGTCGACGCGCGAACCTGTTTCAGGAAGGCAATCAGATCGTCGACCTGATAATCAGCGCGCGTGACATGGTGCCCGCCGCCGAAATTGATCCATTTGAGCTGGTTGAAGAAGGGCCGCAGCATCGGCTGCACTGCTTCCCATGTCCGCTGGAGCGGCGGGAAATCCTGTTCGCACAGGCTATGCATATGGATGCCGTCGATGCCCTCCATATGCTCGGGCAGCAGCTGGGTCACGGGGAAGCCGAGGCGACTGCACGGTGCGGCCGGGTCGTATTTCGCGACCTCGCCCTCGCTGTGCATGGGGTTGATGCGCAGGCCAATGTCGAAGCTCTCGCCCTTGGCGCGCAGTTCGTCGAGCAGCGGACGGAAACGCGCGATCTGGCCCGGTGAATTGAAGATCAGATGGTCCGACAGCACCGCGATCTCGGGCAGGTCGGCTTCCTTGTAGCCCGCGCAATAGGTGGCAACTTCGCCGCCATATTCGCCGCGGCCGAGCTTGGCCTCGTAAAGCCCCGAGGCGCAGACGCCGTCGAGATATTCGGCGACGACCGGCCCGAGCGACCACATCGAAAACGCCTTGAGCGCCGCGAGCACACGCGCGCCCGACGCATCGCCGATATGGCGAAGCACCGACAGGTTTGCGCGCACTTTCGCGGCGTCGACGACAAAGGCGGGCGAGGGGACGCGGCTGAGGTCGAAGCGGGCAAAGGCTCCGGGGTCGCCGGCACGGGTTTCCATGTCGCTATATATTCCTGTCAGACCGCAATCGGTCCCTTGAAGATGAAAAACGCCCCCGCCGCAATCAGACCGAAGCCGACGAGATGGTTCAGGGTCAGCTTCTCACCGAGCCAGAAGACCGCGAACCCGGCGAATATGACCAGTGTGATCACTTCCTGCAAGGTCTTGAGTTCGGCGGCGGTGTAAACGCCATAGCCGATGCGGTTCGCAGGCACGACGAGGCAATATTCGAAAAAGGCGATGCCCCACGCGATCAGGATGGCGAGCCAGATCGGCCGCGACACGGCACCGAGCTGCCCGTACCAGGCGAAGGTCATGAAGATGTTCGAGACGAACAGCAGCCCGATCGGCGCGAGATAGGCAGTCATTTGGGATCCTTCGTCAGCGGCAGAACGTCGCGAAGCAGCGCGGCGAAGAAATTCCCCGGCTCCTCGACCATCGGCATATGGGCCGAATGTTCGAGCCAGACGAGTTTCTTCGAGGGTGCCCTGACCTGTCCAAACCAGTTTGCCGCCACCGGGGAAGGGACCGTATAGTCATGCCGTCCAAGCAGGAAGACGAGCGGCACATCCATTTTCCTGACCTTCGTGAAACTGACGTCGGCTAGGCGCGGCCAGAGCGTCGTCACTGAAAACGCGCTGCCCTTGCCCCACGCCTTGCGGTCCGCCTCGCTGTATTCAGGCGACAGGCGCGGGGTCTGGAAATAGAGGCTGAGATCGGGTTTGCCCGCCATCAGCGAGCCGTAAGGAATCGCATATCTCCGCCAGCCGTCGGCCTTGGCGATGGTGAAGTCGCCTTGCGGATAGGGCGCGAGCGCGTCGATGGCGGCGACGGCTTCCGTGTTACCCGCCGCCAGCGCATTGGCGCGCGTCCACTCCATTCCCGCCTTTTCTCCTTCGCGGAAGTCGATGCCCTGACCGACGCCGACATAGGCGTAAAGCAGGTCCGGGCGCTTCACCGCGACCGACAGGCCCACGATCGAACCCCAGCTATGACCCATCAGCACGACCTTGCGCTTGCCGTAGCGCTTCTTGAGCAGGTCGATCAGTTCGATCGCGTCGTCGCGATAGCGATCAACGGTCATCGTCGGCGCAAGCGTCGCGGGATCGTTCAGCGGATAGGAGCGCCCGGCGCCGCGCTGGTCGTACTGGACGACCGTGAAGACATCCTCCCACGGACGCTGAAACGCCCATGCGAAGGGCATTTCGACCGCACCGGGGCCTCCGTGAACGAAGATCAGGATCGGATTGGTCTTGTCGGCCCCACGCACATTGACGACCTGTCGTGCCCCGCCGAGCGTGGCCTCGAACGTCTCCTGGACGCCGTTCGGAGTGACGACCTTTCCTATGTCGGCGACGATCGCGCGCGCGGGGGCATAGGCGTCGTCGGTTTGTGCCGCCGCGGGGGCGGCCAAAGCAAGCACGGTCAGCGCTGCAATTCGCAATCTCATTTGGCGTACCTTTCGTCATTCCCGCGAAAGCGGAAACCCGGTTGCGACGTGGCTATCGGGTTCCCGCTTTCGCGGGAATGACGAAAATGAAAAGCCGATCAGAAGTTCAGCGGCCCGTCCAGTTCCTTAACCTGCCACGGCAGGCCGTGCTGGTTCAGCATCTCCATGAAGGGATCAGGGTCCATCTGCTCCATATTGAACACGCCGTCGCCCGCCCATGTGCCTGTGACCATCATCGCCGCCCCGATCATCGCCGGAACGCCGGTGGTGTAGCTGACCGCCTGATTGCCGGTTTCGGCATAGGCGTCTTCATGGTCGCAGATATTGTAGAGGTAGAGCGTCTTTTCCTTGCCGTCCTTGCCGAGCCCGGTCGCGATGACGCCGATGTTGGTTTTGCCCTTGGTCGTCTCGCCGAGGCTCGACGGTTCGGGCAGCACGGCCTTCAGGAACTGCAACGGGACGATCTCGCGGCCTTCGTAGATGACCGGATCGATGCGCGTCATGCCGACATTCTGCAGGACGGTCAGGTGCGTGATATAAGCCTCGCCGAAAGTCATCCAGAAGCGGATGCGCTGGATCTCGGGCAGGTGGGTTTTCAGGCTTTCGATTTCCTCATGATACATGAGGTACATCGTCTTTTCACCCACGGCTTCGAAGTCGAATTTCTGCTTCACCGACATCGGCGGGGTTTCGACCCAGTCGCCATTTTCCCAGTGTCGCGCGACGGCGGTGACTTCGCGAATGTTGATCTCGGGGTTGAAGTTGGTTGCGAAATGCTGGCCATGATCGCCGCCGTTGCAGTCAAGAATATCGAGCGTGTCGATGCGGTCGAAATGATGCTTCTTGAGCCAGGTCGTGAACACGCTCGTCACCCCGGGGTCGAAACCCGACCCGAGCAGCGCCATCAGCCCGGCATCCTTGAAGCGATCCTGATACGCCCACTGCCAGTGATATTCGAACTTCGCCTCGTCGCGCGGTTCGTAGTTTGCGGTGTCGAGATAATGCGCGCCGGTCGACAGGCACGCCTCCATGATCGTGAGATCCTGATAGGGCAAAGCGAGGTTCACGACATGCGTCGCGCCGATCGAACGGATCAGCGCTGCGGTCGCATCGATATGGTCGGCATCGACCTCGGCGGTCTTGATCGTCACCCCGGTGCGTTCTTTGACCGAGTCGGCGATCGCATCGCATTTGAACTTGCGGCGGCTCGCCAGCGTAATGTCGGGAAAGATGTCGGCGTTCATCGCCATCTTGTGCACCGCGACCGAACCGACGCCGCCTGCGCCGATCACCAGAACCTTGCTCATCGAAAAATCTCCTGCGCCTACCTATGTGGCTTGTCTTGTATGGCTGGCCCTATAGGACGAAGCCATGACACAGCAAAGCCCCGATCCCCTGCTCCATCCGAACCGTGCGCCCACGTTTGCAGGCGTCGAACGCGCGGCGGCGAAAGTCGCTGCATTGTTGCCGCAAACCCCTCTGCTGCCGCTCGAAGTCGACGGGACCGTCGTGTGGTGCAAGGCCGAGTGCCTGCAACCCGTCGGTGCTTTCAAGATCCGAGGCGCGTGGCATCGCCTGACGGACCTGACGCCCGAACAGGCGGCCGCGGGCGTCGTCGGCGTATCGAGCGGCAATCATGCGCAGGGCGTTGCCTGGGCGGCTAAGCGGCTCGGCATCTCCGCGACGATCGTGATGCCCAGCAATGCGCCGCAGATGAAACTGGCCGCCACGCGCGCGCTGGGGGCCGCGGTCGTGCTGTACGACCGCGTCACGGAATCGCGCGATGCCGTCGCGGCAAAGCTGCTTGAGGAGCGCGGCGGCACGCTGGTCCACGCGTACGGCGATCCGTGGATCATCGAAGGGCAGGGTACCGTCGGCATCGAGGCGCGCGCACAGCTCGCCGCTCGCGGCATCGCCGGTCCTGACAAGGTGATCGCCTGTTGCGGCGGCGGCGGCTTGTCGGCGGGACTCGCGCTAGCCTGTCCCGATGCTCAGATCGTTGCGGTCGAGCCCGAGGGCTGGGACGATGTGACGCGTTCGCTCGAAGCCGGCAAAATATTGTCGGTCGAGGACCTTGCCTATCCGACAGAATGCGATGCGCTCCAGACGCCGCAAACATGGCCGATCAATTTTGCGGTTTTGCAGGCACGCGGCGTACGCGGAGCCGTGGTGACGCGAGCGGAAGTGCGCCATGCGATGCGCGTCGTGTTCGAAAAACTGCATCTGGTCGTCGAACCGGGCGGCGCGGCCGCACTCGCGGCCGTGCTGGCGGGCAAGGTGGATCTCGGCGATACAACATTGATCACCTTGTCGGGCGGCAACGTCGACCCGAAGCATTATGCCGAGATACTGGCGGGATAAGCGGATACTTATCCTGCGAGGTGCGTTTGGACGGGGAAGGAGAAGCGAGATGCAAAAGAGCTTTCTGATCGGTGCTGCGTCGCTGGTGCTGCTGAGCGGCTGCGAAAAAGCCGAGGCGCCAGCGCCCGCGCCAACCGAAACCACCGAGGTTCCGGTCGAAACCGCCGATCCCGAGACATCTCCCGCCGAAGATTCTGCAACCGCGCCGCACCGCTTCGCGAGCTGGGCGGGCAAATGGACCGGGGTCGAGGGTATGTATGTCACGATCGCCGCCGCCGAGCCGGGCAAATACAAGCTGGAGATGCAGTCGGACCTCGATACCAAGGGGACCTATGACGGTGAGGACAGCGAGCATGGCATCAAGTTCAAGCGGGGTGCCGAAGAACTCAGCCTGGGCCAAGGCAGCGGCGACGAAACCGGCCTCAAATACCTCGCCGGCAAGAAGGAATGCCTGATCGTCAAGCAGGGCGAGGGTTACTGCCGCGACTGATTGAGCGACGATCGGGGGTGGGCATGATGGACGCAATAGAGACCGCAAGCGTCCGCGACCATGCGGCGCTTGTCGAGACGCTGGCACAGGCGTTCCAGACTGACCCCGCTTTATCGTGGATATTGCCCGATCCCGCTCGCCGCGCCCACGCGCTGCGTAGCCTATTCGATGTCCTGGTTCCCGCGGACATGCGTGCGGGCGTGGCATTGCGCGCCACCCATGATGAATCAGCCGCTCTCTGGCGCGCACCGGCACAGGCGCATAGCGGCATGTTCGAATTCCTGCGAACCGTTATCCCGCTCGTTGCGACTTTCGGCACTGCGTTGCCGCGCGGATTGAAGGTGCAGGGCAGCATCGACGCGCATCGTCCCGAAGGGCGCTTCTGGTATCTCCATTGTGTCGGCGTCCGCCGCGAATATCAGGGCAAGGGCCATGGCGGGCGGATCATCCGCGCGCAGACAGCCGTCGCCGACGCGGAGGGTCTGGCTTGCTGGCTGGAGACCGCCACGCCGGAGAATGTGCCGCTTTACGAGCGGCTGGGCTTCGCGACGCAGGTCGAATGGGATGTGCCGGGCGGCGGCCCTCATTTCTGGGGTATGATGCGACCGGCACAATGAGGGGCGGTCACGACGCCGGGCGCGTCGCGGTGAAGGCAAAGGCGATGTCGACGCCCGCAGCGATTGCGTCGGTTGCCGCCCATTCGCCCTGACCGACACCGAAGGCGGTGCGATCGATGCGCGCGGTGCCGGAAACATGGGCCTTGTCACCATCGATGCGCAGCGTGAAGCGCAGCGTTGCGGGTTTGCTGGCGCCGCGCAGGTCGAGCGTGCCGCGCGCTTCATATCTGTCCCCGCCGAGGTGGCGGATTTCGCGCGCGGTAAAGACCGCAGCCGGATGCGCACCGATATCGAAGAAATCGCTGCCTTTCAGTGAATCGTCGCGCTGCCCGTCGCCGGTGTCCGCCGACGCGAGATCGACCGTGACGCGAATCGTCGATTTGGCGAGCTCGTCGGGGCTGAACCGGATTGAGGCACGCCAGCGGCCGAAACGGCCGTCGACCGCCTCGCCGTTCCAGCGCGCGGTGAAGCCGAGGCGTCCACCCGAAGCGACCGTCCAGTCGGCGAGCGGCTGGGTATTATCTTCCGGCGCGGCTTCTTCCGGTGCGGCGGCCTCATCGCTTCCGGCTGTGGGGGGTGAGGGAGGGGTCGGCAAGGCAGTAACCGGCGCCGCGATCCCTTTTTCGGCGACGGAGCGGGCTTTGTCCGGGTAGATCATCTGGCCTGCGACAAAGGCGGCGCCGACGAGCGCCAGCGCACCGAGCGCGAAACCCGCCGCCTTGCCGCGCGCGAAAGGGATCATACGCTGCAGCTCGGGCTTGCCGAGCAGCCACTGGTGGCGAAACGCTCCCGCGATATGGAGGGCGAACAACCCGATTGCGAGCCACGCCATCGCACCGTGGATCGATTCCGCCGACTCGTGCCAGCTCCGACCCACGGGCAGGTGCGGCCAGGGAACAAGGCCAAAAAGCAGCGTGGGTACCTGAACGCGCGCCGTTGAAACGAGCAGCCATCCCGTGATCGGGCCGAGGATCATGACCAGGTAGAAGAGCCAATGAACCGTGCTCGCGAGCGCGCGCGTCCAGGCCGGGCCGTCGGACGCAGGCGGTCGCGATACGAACAACCGAATGACAAGGCGCGCGAGGCTGAGCAGGAGGATCGAGATGCCGATCGACTTATGCAGCTGATAGCGCGCGAACAATTCGGGACTATTATTGCCCTCGAGCGCCCAACCGAGTGCGATCTGGAACGCCAGAAGCAGCGCGATCAGCCAATGAAGCGTGATGGCGGTATAGCTATAACGCTGTGTTGGCATAACAATCCTTTGCGAGGGGGAGGCCGGATTCGCTGCTCACCCTACCCAGTCTTGCGCGTCTTGTCGAAGGTCAGAGCGCGCCAATTTAATCGCTTGAGCGGTCCCATTTGGGGTTCGGCGCTATATCAGGACGCTAAGCAACGAACCGGCGGCAAGTCCCGCCGCAATTGCAAGCACGCCGAGAAGAAAAAGTCGTATCCATCGGTATCGACGTAGGCCCCGGTCGACCTCACCAACGAGGAAAAAATCGATAACGGCCTGGACCAAGCTGGCGAGGGTTTCGCCGATCAATCGTCGAAACCGACGAACCGCACCGCCTCATCGACACTCTTGCGGTTCGACACCACTGCATTGGCGGGAAATTCGGCATCTGGCCAGCCCATCGCGACGCAGATCATGATGACCTGATCGTCGGGGATATGCGCATGTTCGCGCACGACCGGGCTTTGCATGATACCCTGACTATTGATGACGCAGCCGAGCCCGCGCGACCAGGCTGCGTTGACCAGCGCATTGGTCACCGCGCCGCAGTCGAATGGCGCGATGTCGCTGCCGAGCAGGACGCGGTCATAGGTGACGACAATACTGACGGGTGCGTCGAACTGGCGGAAGCCGCGCAGTACCCAGTCTTGCCGCGCGTCCTTGTCGTCGCGTTCGATGCCCATGGCGCCGAACAATTGTTTCGCGATTTCAATCTGGCGCGCACGATGGTCGTCGGCGATGCCGTCGAAGCGGCGAAACTCGCGGCTGTCGGGCTTGCCGGCGAGAATACCGTCGGTGTTGCCTTGGCGGATCGCGGCGAGCGGCGCGCCAGTGACGACCGAAAAATTCCAGCACTGGTTGTTGAACGACGAAGGCGCGCGCATCGCGACCTCAAGGATCTCGGCGACGAGTGCCTTTGGAACGGGCTTGTCGAGGAAGCCGCGAATCGAGCGGCGTCCCACGACGATCTCGTCATAGCCGGGCTTGTTCGTCACGCGGCCTTGCGCAGCTCGAGCCGGTCCCAGATCTCGGCCAATGCACTGGTCAGTTCGCGCATCATCGCCTCGTCATGTGCCGGGCCCGGCGTGAAGCGCAGGCGTTCGGTGCCGCGCGGCACGGTCGGGAAATTGATCGGCTGCACATAGACGCCATATTCGGCGAGCAGGATGTCGCTGATCTTCTTCGCGCGCACCGGGTCGCCGACCATCAGCGGGACGATGTGCGTCGTCGAATCCATCACTGGCAGGCCGGCGTCGCGGAAGCACTGCTTGAGGTATGCCGCCGCTTCCTGTTGCGCGTCGCGCTCGACGCTCGACGCTTTCAGGTGGCGGACGCTGGCGAGGACGCCCGCGACCAGCACCGGCGACAGGCTGGTGGTGAAGATGAAGCCGGGCGCATAGCTGCGGATCACGTCGATGATATTCTTATCGGCGGCGATGTAACCGCCCATCACGCCGAACGCCTTGCCCAACGTACCTTCGATGATCGTCACGCGATCGGCCGCTTCGTCGCGGTCGGTGATGCCGCCGCCGCGCGGTCCGTACATGCCGACGGCATGGACTTCGTCGCAGTAGGTGAGGGCGTTATATTTGTCGGCCAGATCGCAGATGGCGTGAATGGGAGCAACGTCGCCGTCCATCGAATAGACGCTTTCGAACGCGATCAGTTTCGCCGCGTGGGGATCGTCGGCGGCGAGCAGTTCTTCCAGATGCGCGAGGTCATTGTGGCGCCATACGCGCTTTTCGCAGCCCGAGTTGCGGATGCCCGCGATCATCGATGCGTGGTTGAGTTCGTCCGAATAGATGATGCAGTTCGGCAGCAGCTTGCCGAGCGTGCCAAGCGTCGCTTCGTTCGAGATGTAGCCCGAGGTGAAGAGCAGCGCGCCGTCCTTGCCGTGCAGGTCGGCCAGCTCATGCTCGAGGTCGATATGATAATGGGTGTTTCCGCCGATGTTGCGGGTGCCGCCCGAACCCGCGCCGACGTCGTGCAGCGCGCCTTCCATCGCTTCGATGACCTTCGGGTGCTGGCCCATAGCCAGATAGTCGTTCGAGCACCAGACGGTAATCGGCTTCGGACCGTTGTGGCCGGCGAAGCAGCGTGCGTTCGGGAAAGAGCCCCGGTTGCGCAAAATGTCGATGAAGACGCGGTAGCGTCCCTCTTCGTGCAGCCGGTCGATCGCCCGAGCGAAAATATCGTTATAGTTCACGTTTCAGCCCCGCAGTCAGGTGCCCATTCAGGTCTTTGGGCGCCGCTCCCTCCGGCGGCACTTAACAGGCGGGCCAATAACGCCGAATCTGGCTGAAATCCAGTGCGAACGATTCGCAGCTTGTGGGACAAATTGTCCTGGTCGATCGCGTCGATCGCGTCGACCGCGCCGTTCGCTGTGATCGATCGCACGGGCCGGTTGACGAATTGCAGCTATGGTGAAATCGCGACAACGGGTTGCCAAGGAGCGAAGATATGCGTTTTGTCATGGTTGCGATCTTGTCCATGGCTGCTCTGGGCAGCGGCGTATCGGCCACGAAGTCCTCGCCTGCGCCATTCGACGGCGCGTGGATGAGCTGTGAAACCTGGCAGGGTATGCGTATCTGCGGATACAATCTGCACATCCAGCGCGGCAGCCGCGTTTGCGGGGTCCAGAGCTATTTCGCGACCAATCGCACGTATGTGCAAAGATTTGTCGGCACCGCGACCGGCACGTCGCTTCGTATCGACAAGATTTGCGGCGATCCGGGATCGGAGACCGATACCTATTGCGCCGGCGCCGCGCCGAGCAGCGCCGAGAAAGTCGGCTGGGGCACCTCGGATCAACAGCTTCTGGTGTGCAATGGCCGCCTGTATAGCGCGAAGCAAGGCGAGGAGTTCAGTTGCGCCGCGGCGGTGCGCGCGGCGGGGTTACCCAAAGTGCGGTCGCTGAAGGGTGAGGGGCCGCAGCCCGAAGATCTCGTCTGGCTGAAATCCTGCGCGACCGGCACCGACTAGGCGCCGGTCAGATCGTCTCGATCGCGCCGATGCCATAAGGCGCAAGCGCGGCGAGCGGCGGTGGCGGCCGGTCTTCGCTGCGCGTGAAGACCGCGATGCCCGGCAACGCGGTCTTCGGCCAGGCCTGGCCTTCGGTCAGGGCGGCGATACGTCGCGCAATCCCCTCGGCGCCATCGATCAGACGGACGCCCGGGCCGACCGCGGCCTGCAACTCGTCCTGCAGCAGCGGAAAATGGGTACAGGCCAGCACGATAACATCGATGTCTTCGCCGCCGGGCTGGTCGCGCAGGCCCGCGACGGCCCGCGCGATCACCGCGGGGTCGATCGCCTCGCCGCGCAGCTTCGCCTCGGCCCCGGTGACGAGCCCGGGGCTGCCGTGCCGCAGCACGGTCTTGCCACTCGCGAATCGGGCGCCGAGATCGTCGACATAAGGCTGGCGCACCGTCGCCTCGGTGCCGAGCACGCCGATCACGCCGGTGCGGGTCACTTCGGCGGCCGGCTTAATCGCCGGAACGGTCCCGACGATCGGCAGATCGAGTGCGGCGCGGACATGCGCGAGTGCAATCGTCGAGGCGGTATTGCACGCGATCACCGCGAGCCGCGGCTGGTATCGCTCGACGAGCCGCCCGAGCAAGGCCGGAACGCGCGCCGCAAGCTCGGCCTCGCTCTTCTGCCCATAAGGCAGGCCGGCATAGTCGGCGGCGTAGACGATAGGCGCGGTCGGCAGCAACGCGCGGGTCGGACCGAGCACGGTTAGCCCGCCCAGGCCGCTGTCGAAAAAAAGGAGGGGGGCGTCAGGGGCGGGATGCATGTGCAGCGCCTAGCAGGCAGGACCAGCAGCTTTCAAATCCATTCTGGTCCTGACCGCACCCTAATCCATTGATTGCATCGCCCAACATCGCCACACTGGTATCGAACGGATCGGGGATTTTATGACGATATTTTTGCTGGCCGCTGTCGGTTACCTGCTCGGCTCGGTCCCATTCGGCGTCATCCTGACCCGCCTCTTCGGTGCAGGAGACCTGCGTCAGATCGGGTCGGGCAATATCGGCGCCACCAATGTGCTGCGCACCGGGCGCAAGGGTCTGGCGGCGGCCACTCTGATCCTCGACGGGGCCAAGGGTGCCGTGGCGGTCCTGCTCGCGCGTCACTTCGCACCCGGCATGGGTCAGGATGGGGCGATGATCGCGGGCGCCGCAGCAATGATCGGCCATTGTTACCCCGTCTGGCTGAATTTCAGGGGCGGCAAGGGCGTCGCGACGCTGCTGGGACTGGCGCTGGCTCTGGCCTGGCCGATCGGGCTGATCTTTGCCCTCGTCTGGCTTGGTACGGTCGTGCTGCTGCGCATTTCGTCGCTCGGCGGAATGCTGGGCGCGATTTCGGCACCGATCGCGGCGCTGGTCCTCGGTTATCCCGTCTATGCGGTCGGCCTCGCCGGGCTGGCAGTGATCGTGCTCTGGCGCCACCGCGAAAATATCGCGCGGCTGCGCGCCGGCACCGAGCCGCGGATCGGCGGCAAGAAAGAGCCCGTATGATCGACGCCGAGCGGCTGGCACGGCTGCGGCTGATCCGGACGCCGCATGTCGGACCAGTCAGCTGGCACCAGCTGATGCAGCGCTTCGGATCGGGCGAGGCCGCGATCGATGCGCTGCCCGATCTGGTGCTGCGCGGCGGCGCCGGGAAGGCGCGCATTGCACCTGTCGAGGTTGCAGAACGCGAATTCGAGCGCTCCGCGAAACTCGGCGCGCGACACATCTTCAGCGACGAGGATGATTATTCGCCGATGCTGCGCGAGGTCGAGGGCGCACCGCCTGTCGTAATCGTGCGCGGCGATACCGCGATGCTGCGGCGCCCGTGCGTTGCGATCGTCGGTGCGCGCAACGCATCGGCAATCGCGTGCCGATTTGCGCGCCAGCTCGCCGCCGACCTGACCGCACGCGATGTGACAGTGATCAGCGGGCTGGCGCGCGGGGTAGACACCGCGGCGCATATCGGCGCGCTTGGCGGGTCGACCGTCGGTGTGATCGCCAGCGGCCTCGATATCGCCTTTCCGCCCGAAAATGCCGCGCTGCAGGAAAAGATCGCGAGCGACCAGTTGCTGATCGCCGAACAGCCCCCGGGCACCGAACCGCTCGCGCGCCACTTCCCTTCGCGCAATCGCATCATCGCCGGGATCGCGCACGGTACGGTCGTGATCGAAGCCGCGCCGCGGTCGGGATCGCTGATCACCGCGCGGCGAGCCGGGGACTATGGCCGCGAGGTGATGGCGGTGCCGGGTTCGCCGCTCGATCCGCGCGCGCAGGGCTGCAACATGCTGATCCGCGAAGGCGCGACGCTGATCCAGACGGTCGATGACGTGATGGAAGCGGTCGGGCCGATCGACGCGCGCATGGTTCGTGAACCCGCGCGCGCTTATACCGCCGCATCATTGCCGTCGGACGCAGGCGAGGGCGATCGGCGCGCGCTCGTCGACCTGCTCGGACCGACCCCCGTCGCGGTCGATGAACTGGTGCGTCAGTCGGGACGGTCCGCCGCGACGGTCCAGCTCGTGCTTCTCGAACTCGAACTCGCGGGCCGCGTCGAACGCCACGCGGGCGCAAAAATCTCGCTCATGTGACCGGCGGCACAGCACCCCGACCATCGTCAATCTAACGCCTCATCGTAGTTCAGCCACGGTTCAGCGATCGGATCGCAGGCTCATGATATTATGTAACATAGCGGGAGTTTGACGATGCGGAGCCGATTGCTCACAAGTGCCACGATGGTTGCGGTGCTGGTCTCCGCGCCCGCCCCGATCCCCCTCGCGCTGGCTCGTACCCAATTGGCCCCCGACCAGGGATTCTGTCGCAACGCCGCGCCGTTGCCACAACTCGACCCCGAGGTTCGGCCCCAGGCGCAGCAGTCAAACGGCGGAAGCAAGACAAAGGGAGACCGCACGCGCGACCGCGAAGAGGCGAGGGTTGGCGAAGCTCCACCGCCCCCGCCTGCACCGCCGCCGCCGATGGCACCGCCATCGCCGTCCTACTCGAGCGTGGACGAGGTGTCCGAAATTGCCGTGACGGGATCGCGCATTTCCGAGACTGCACTGGACTTGCCGTCACCGGTCACGTCCATCAGCTCGGACGAATATTCGGCTGAGCGATCGGCGAAGGCACCGGTGCCCGGTTCATCCGCCGACTCGCGTCTGCCACCGCCGCGCCCCTATCCGCGGCCGCAGCCGCAACCCCAATCGGGGATATTGACCGCTGGCGAGCATGACGATCTGCTCAACCCCGAACTTTACGCATCCTATGTGAACCGCAGCGGCGATCTGGGGCAGGAGATCCGGAACCTGCCGCGCGTCGACACGACGCGGATGGTGACGGTGAAGGTCAACGACCGCAGCGGCCAGCCGATCCCCTTCGCCGACGTCACCGTGACGTGCAGCGACGGTAACAGCATCACGATGGCGACGCAGGCCGACGGCAGCGCGGTCTTCTTTCCGGGGCTGGACCGGCTGAGCGAGCGGATCACCGTATCAGCTCGAAAGGCGGGGCGCACGATCGCCGACACGCGGCCGGTCCTCGTCGCGAACGCCGCCGGCGGCCAGCTCGTCGGACTCACCGCCAACCAGGCGGCGACCAAGGTGACAAAACTCGACCTGATGCTCGTCGTCGACACGACGGGCAGCATGGGCGACGAGATCAACTATCTTCAGGCCGAACTGCGATCGATCATCGGCGCGATCGCCGCGAAACACCGCGATCTCGACATCCGCATCGGCTTCGTCTTCTATCGCGACCTCGGCGACGATTATGTCACGCGGACGATCGCCTTCGACCGCGACATCGGCCGCGTGCAGGGCGCGCTTGCGCGGCAGGATGCGAATGGTGGCGGCGATTATCCCGAAGCGATGGATCAGGCGATGATCCGCGCGGTGGGTCAGGATTGGCGCCCCGATGCGGCGAAGTCGCTGTTGCTTGTCGCCGATGCCCCGCCGCACGACGACAAGTTCGGACGGACGTGGCTAGTGGCCGAGGCCGCGCGCGCCAGGCGCATCCATATCACCCCGGTCGCCGCCTCGGGCGTTGCCGACAAAGCCGAATATGCGATGCGCGCGATGGCAGCGGCGACCCAGTCGCGTTACCTGTTCCTGACCGACGACAGCGGCGTCGGCAATCCGCACGCGCCGCCGGCAATCGACTGCTACCTCGTGACCAAGCTCGACGCCCTCGTCCGCCGTGTCGTCGACAGCCAGATCAGCGGCCGCCGGATCGAGCCCGAGGATCAGGAAATCATCCGCAGCGTCGGCAAATATGACGCAGGCAAATGCATCCTGCCCGCCGACTTCAAATGGCAGAACGGCTGACACCCTGACGTCATCCCATTGACTTGCCCCCGCATCTGACCGATGCGGGGGCGTGGGCCGCTTCGGGGAACCCCTGCTGGCCGCGATCCGGTCCGTGGGGGTCGGAGGACCAGTCCATGAATAAAATGCTGTCGGCCATCGCCGTACTGGCGATGCTTGCCCAGCCCGTCCACATCGCTGCCAAGGAAAAGGAGCCGGTCAAGATTGCTGGACCTGCCAATGCGAAGGGCATCTCCACTGTCACCATTGGCGCATTCAATGTCGGCTTCATCTTTGAATCGACCGACCAGACCAAGGCATCGGGCGGCTTGATCGGGGCGTTCGGAGGCACGACCAAGGCGAAGAGCGAACTTGTCGGCGTCACGCCGGAAATGATGCAGGCGGTTACCGATGCCGCCTACGCCGATTTCGTCGCACAACTCAGCGCGGGCGGATACACCGTCCAGCCTGCCGCCGACCTGTTCGGTCACGCGGCGCTGGCGAAGACGAGGTCGCAGGACGTCCCTCTCGACATCAATATCGCGCTGGAAAAGGGCAGCAAGGGCAAGGCGACCTATTACAAGCCGTCGACGCTACCCTCGCTTTTGATGATCCCGGGCGACTTTCTGGGGTCAGGCATGAGCAGCATCGGCATGAACATGGCGGCGGGGCAGGCGAGCGCGGCGCTTGCGCAATATGCCAGACAGGCCGGCGTCGGGGTGGTCGATGTCGTCTATCTGATCGACTTTTCAAACCTCAAGCGACCGGGTGCTTTCAGTTTCGGTGGCCTGCAAGTGAACAGCGGCCTGTCGGTGACCGCCGATTATTCGCGCATTACCCTGATCGCTCCCAATGGCAAGCAATCGGTGATCACGGTCAAGGCGCCGGTGATCGTCGAGGGCGAATTCGTCGAAAAGTCCGATGCATCGAGCGGCACAGACAAGGCGCTGCAATCCGCAGGCAATGTGGCTGGTGGGCTCGCGGCGGTCGCCGGTTTGGGTGGTCTGGGCTTGGGTAAGACGCGCAAGTTCGCATTCACCGCCCGGCCAGGCGTTTATGAAGAAGGCGCGGCCAAGGCGGCAAGTCTCGCGAGCGAAATGCTGATCGGTCGCCTCGGCGCGCTCCGTTGACGTAGACCCGTGGGCGCCCCATTTCTCCCTTGACGGAGGGGCGGGGCGCCCGCCACCCTCGCGCGTACGTACGTAAGAGTTTCCGGGGAACAAGTTTTTCATGCAGTTGGTAATTGTGGAATCGCCCGCCAAGGCGAAGACGATCGAGAAATATCTGGGACGCGATTTCAAGGTGCTGGCGTCCTATGGTCATGTTCGCGACCTGCCTCCCAAGGATGGATCGGTCGATCCCGAGGACGGCTTCGCGATGCAGTGGCTGCTGTATCCCGACAAAGCGAAGCGGATGAAGGAAATTCAGGACGCGGCCAAGACCGCCGATCGACTGATCCTCGCGACTGACCCTGATCGCGAGGGCGAGGCGATCAGCTGGCATGTGCAGGAATTGCTGCGCAGCAAAAAGGCGCTGCCGACCAAGGTCGACCGGGTGACGTTCAACGCGATCACCAAGGACGCAGTACTGACCGCGATGGCGGCGCCGCGCGCTCTGGACGAGGATCTGATCGACGCCTATCGCGCCCGCCGCGCGCTCGACTATCTGGTCGGTTTCACCCTGTCGCCCGTGCTGTGGCGCAAGCTGCCCGGTGCCAAATCGGCGGGCCGCGTCCAGTCGGTGACGCTGCGCATGATCGTCGAACGCGAGCGTGAGATCGAGGCCTTTGTTGCGCAGCAATATTGGTCGGTTACCGGGCTGTTCGAGATGTCGGGCACGCCGTTCAAGGCGCGCCTTGCGCGCTGGCGCGGCGACAAGATCGAGCGGCTGTCGATCACCAGCGAAGCCGATGCGCACGCAGCGGAGGCCGATGTGAAGGCGGGCCATTTCACCGTCGATCTCGTCGAAACCAAGCCGCTGACGCGCAACCCGCCGCCGCCGTTCACGACGTCGACTTTGCAGCAGGAAGCCGCGCGCAAACTCGGTTTCTCGGCCAGCCACACGATGCGGATCGCGCAAGGCCTCTATGAGGATGGCGCGATCACCTACATGCGTACCGATGGTGTGCAGATGGACGGGAGCGCGATCAGCGCCGCGCGCAAGGCGATCGCCACGCGTTATGATGGCGGCTATGTCCCCGACCAGCCGCGCCAGTATCAGACAAAGGCGAAGAATGCGCAGGAAGCGCATGAGGCAATCCGTCCGACCGATTTTTCGAAAGACAAGACCGGCGGCGGCGATCATGCGCGGCTGTACGAACTGATCTGGAAGCGCGCGATGGCGAGCCAGATGGCCTCGGCGCGGCTGGAACGCACCAGCATCGACCTGACCGACGGCACCGGCAAGACGATGCTGCGCGCGACCGGGCAGGTGATCAAATTCCCCGGCTTCCTCGCGCTCTACGACGAAGGCCGCGACGACAGCGAGGATGAAGACGCGCGCCTGCTGCCCGCGATGGCGAAGGGCGATGCGCCCGCCAAGACCGGCATCGAAGTCGAAAAGCACGAGACCCAGCCGCCACCGCGCTATTCGGAAGCGAGCCTCGTCAAGAAGATGGAAGAGCTCGGCATCGGTCGCCCGTCGACCTATGCCTCGATCCTGCAGGTGCTGAAGGACCGCGCCTATGTAACGGTCGAAAAGAACCGCTTCATACCCGAGGAAAGCGGGCGGCTGCTCACCGCCTTCCTCGAACGCTTCTTCGAACGCTATGTCGGCTATGATTTCACCGCGGGCCTCGAGGAAGAGCTTGACGATGTGTCGGGCGGCCGCGCCCAATGGCAGGCCGTGCTCGAACGCTTCTGGCGCGATTTCAAGCCGCGCACCGGCGAAGTGATGGAACAGAAGCCATCGGAGATTACCGCGGAACTCGACATCTTCCTCGGCCCCTACCTCTTCCCCGATAAAGGCGACGGCAGCGACCCGCGCATCTGTCCCAATTGCGGCACCGGCAAGCTGGCGCTGCGTGGCGGCAAGTTCGGGCCGTTCATCGCGTGCAGCAATTATCCCGACTGCAAATTCACGCGAAAATTCGCGCAGCCGGGCGGCAGCGACGGTGCTGACACCGGGCCAGAAACGATGGGCACCGATCCCGAGTCCGGGCTTGAAGTGACGAAGCGCAGCGGGCGTTTTGGTCCTTATATTCAGCTCGGCGACGGCAAGGAGGCGAAGCGCTCGTCGATCCCCAAAGACATTCCGGGTGAGGATTTCGACCTCGACTATGCGCTGCGGCTGCTCAGCCTGCCGCGCGAAGTCGGCACGCATCCTGAAAGCGGCAATGTCATCATGGCTGGGCTGGGGCGCTATGGCCCCTATCTGCTCCACGACGGCAAATATGCCAAGCTGACTGGCACCGCAGAAATCTTCGACATCGGCATGAACGCCGCGGTCGTCCGCATCGCCGAAGCCGCCGCCGGCGGTGGACGCGGACGGACCAAGGCCGAGCCGCTTAACACCTTCGGCCCGCACCCGACGAGCGGCGGCGAGATGAAGCTGATGGAAGGGCGCTTCGGTCCCTATGTGACCGATGGCACGACCAACGCGACGCTGCCGAAATCGGCCGATCCGGCGACGCTCACGCTCGAAGAGGCGATTGCGTTGATCGACGCGCGTGCGGCGAAGGGGCCGGCGAAGGGCAAGAAGAAGGCGGCGCCGAAGAAGGCCGCAGCCAAGAAGGCGCCTGCGAAGAAGAAGGCGCCGGCGAAAAAAAAGGCGACGGCGGAAGAATGACCTTCGCAGGCGGCGTTTGCGACGTCGCCAAGCCGTGATAGGGTGGCGCATCCGGGAGACTGTCCATGCGCCACCTGCTCGCCGCCACCCTGCTTTCCATCCTGTCGCTGTTTTCGCTGCCCGTCGCGGCGCAGCAGGCGGGGCGCCTGATATCGGCAGATCCCGTTCAGGACACGCCAGCCGGCGTTCAGGCATGGCGCGTAAAATATTGGACGACGAACCAATATGGTAAGTCGTTCGAGGTGACGGGCGTCGTGGCCGCACCGCGCGAAGCGACCCCGCCGCGCCCCCGCCGCGTCATCGCATGGACCCACGGCGCGTGGGGTGTCGCCGAGAAATGCGCGCCTTCGATCAGCCCGAATTTCTTCGCGGCGACTGCAGGGATCGACGCGGTTCGCAGCGGCTATGTCGTCGTCGCCCCCGATTATATCGGCCTGGGAAATCCGACGATGCATCCGATGCTTGTCGGCACCGATACCGCCAATTCGGTTCTCGACGCTGTGCGCGCGGCGCGCGAAATCCCCGGTGCCGCGGCGGGCAACAGCTTTGCGGTTTGGGGTGAATCGCAGGGCGGGCATGCCGCGCTCTGGACGGCGATTTCGGCGCGCTCCTATGCGCCCGACCTGACGCTCGTCGGCACCGCCGCCGCGGCACCTCCAACCGATCTGGCCGCCAATTTACGCGAAGGCAGCGACAAGAATGCGCGCGCGCTGCTGCTGTCCTTCACGCTTCATAGCTGGTCGACCCTCTACGGCTTTTCGCTCGATCCCATCGCCAATCGCACCAATCAGGGCATCATTCACCGACTGGCCGAGAATAATTGCGTGAGCTTCGACAAGAAACCGAAGCTCGGCACCATCCTCGGCATCCTGACCATCGTCCGCGCGACGAAGAACAAGGACATTGCGAAGATCGAACCTTTCGGCAGCTTCGCGCGCGCCAACAGCGTCGATGCGGCACGCGTGCCGGGGCCGCTGCTGATCGCGCAAAGCAGCAACGACACGATCGTCGCGCCTGCGGTCACGCGCAAGTTCGCGAAGGCGGTTTGCCGGCGCGGAACCCAGCTTCGCTGGATCGACATGACGGGCGATCATGGCGCGAGCGCACGCGAGAGCGCTCAGAAAACGATCGGCTGGATTACCTCACGCTTCGACGACACACCGCCTCCTAACGATTGCAGGCGGATTTAGCGCTTAGCGGAAGGTGTCGGGGCTCACTTTGTGAGTACCCTTCAACCAATCGACCGCATCGGCGCGAAAAAGGCAAAAAATAGAAAACGCCGTCAGCCCAGATGAGCCCAGGTTGGCGATCAACAAAACGCCCTTCGGCGCGGTTGGGCCATTGAGCGACAGTAGCGTCATCAATATGCCCGCGCCCATTAGCACAACGTAGATCCACTTGGTTACGTTGCTGCGTCTGCGCGCAATCATGAACCAGAAGAGAAGCATGAAGGCAAAGGAGACGAGCCACATCGTGATCATGAAACCACTGCCCAACCCCAAAGCCGCCATAGAAGGTTCGCTTCGGTAGATTTCAAGAATGTCATTCCAAGCGATTATCCCTCCAACTAGCCCGATGGAGAAAGAAGTCCAAAGCGACCACTCAAATGCGACAATCGATTTCGGGCGTTCCATATTTGCCTCCCCAGTTGTTTGTCGGCCTAATCCACCCAATCAAGCCCCATGTCGCGATAGACGCCGCGGTCCTCGTCCCAGTTCGCCTTGACCTTCACATGCAGGAACAAGTGAACCGTGCGCCCCAGCAGCTCGGTCAACTCGGCGCGCGACTTGCTACCGATCTCCTTGATCCGTTCGCCCTTGTGGCCAAGGATGATCGCGCGCTGGTTGTCGCGCGCGACGAGGATCTGCTGGTGGATTTCGGCGCTGCCGTCCTTGCGCGTCGTGAATTTCTCGGTCTCGACAGTCGACTGATAGGGCAGTTCCTCGTGGAGCTGGCGATAGAGTTGCTCGCGGGTGATTTCGGCGGCGAGCACGCGTTCGGGGGCATCGCTGACCTCGTCTTCGGGGAAATGCCAATGCCCCTCGGGCATCAGAGCCGACAGCGTCGCTTTCAGTTCGGGAACGCCGTCACCCGTGCTGGCCGAGATGAAGAAGGTTTCATCGAAAGCGACGCGCTCGTTGAGCTTGGTCGCGGTCGTCAGCAGTTTGTCCTTTCGGGTCAGGTCGACCTTGTTGAGGACAAGGAACTTCTTTTCGGGGCGGCCCTCGATCCCCTGCAGCACGCGCTCGGCGCGCTCGCCGAGCTTGGCAGCCGCGTCGATCATGACCAGGATCGCCTCTGCCTGATCGAGGCTGTTCCACGCCGCCGCGACCATCGCGCGGTCGAGCCGGCGGGTGGGGGCGAAGATGCCCGGCGTGTCGATTAAAATAATCTGGGTCTCGCCGTCCATCGCGACGCCCATCAGCCGGGTGCGCGTCGTCTGCGCCTTCGGGCTCACGATCGCGACCTTCTGGCCGACGAGGGCGTTGACGATGGTCGATTTGCCCGCGTTGGGCGCGCCGACGACGGCGACAAATCCGCAACGGTGGGTCATTTTTCTTGTCCTTCGAGTTCGGCGAGCAAGGCGGCGGCTGCCGCTTTTTCCGCTGCCTGTTTTGATGAGCCCTCGGCCTCGGTCCGGGCCAGCTTGCCAACGCTTACAGCGACCCGGAAACGCGGCGCATGATCGGGGCCTTCGCGCGCGACGATCTCATATTCGGGTGGACGGCGTTTGCGCGCCAGCGCCCATTCCTGAAGCGCCGCTTTCGGATGTTTCGGCGCCGCCTGCTGCCCGTCGATCATCTCGCTCCAATTGGTCAGGATGAAGCGGTGCGCGGCGTCGGCGCCCTGATCGAGATAGAGCGCGCCGATCAGCGCCTCGATCGCGTCGGCGGCGATATTGTCGCTATAGCGGCC
The DNA here is from genome assembly GCA_051861185.1 of Sphingopyxis sp. Classification (GTDB taxonomy): domain Bacteria; phylum Pseudomonadota; class Alphaproteobacteria; order Sphingomonadales; family Sphingomonadaceae; genus Sphingopyxis. The sequence goes on along the minus strand of JBIMKQ010000001.1, from coordinate 79,763 downwards.
GCCGTCGTTGCGTGCCTGCGCCCCGAAGCGGACGAGGTCGGTCAGCTTCAGCCGCTGCGCAATCGCGGCGCAGGTCGCGCCTGAAGCGAGCACATGCAGCCGCGACGACATCTCGCCTTCGCTGGCGGTCGGAAAGCGGGTGTAGAGTTCGGACGCGATGACGAGACCGAGCACGCGGTCGCCGAGAAACTCGAGCCGTTGGTAATCGGCGCGCCCGGTACTGCCGTGCGTCAGCGCCAGATCGTACAGCCCCAGGTCATCCGGGGAGCAGCCGATGATCTCGGCCAACGCCCCGGCGTCGAGGGAATCGCTCAAAAACCGTCCCCGATGCGGCTCCAGCGCGCGGCGGTGAACCAGCTGATCGGGTTGATCCAGCTGGCCGATCCGTCGGTCGAGAACATGCCGACGAGCGCATGGCCGACCAGATTCTCCTCGGGAACAAGGCCGATGCCTTGGTTTTCCATCGCGGGGAAGCGGCTGTCGGCGCTACGGTCGCGGTTGTCGCCCATCAGGAACAGATGGCCGGCGGGCACGACGACGAGTGGGGTATCATCTTCGGGAATCGTCGTGATGTCGAGAATGTTATAGTTTTTGCCGCTCGGCAGCGTTTCTTTGAACTGCTTGTAGCGGCACTGGCGCTGGCCATCGGCGGCCACTTCCTCGAACTCGGGCGAATAGCAGGGCAGGGTTCCCGTCGCACGCGATGCTTCGACCATGTTCGGCGTCACCGGAATGACGAAATCGGCAATGGCTTCGCGCTTCAGCGGCTTGCCGTTCAGCCAGACAATGCCCTCTTTTACCTGCACACTGTCGCCCGGCAGGCCGATCACGCGCTTGATATAGTCATTGTCGGCGACCGGCGGCGCCTTGAACACCACGACATCGCCGCGTTCGGGGGTGCGCGCGAAAATCCGACCCGGAATCAGCGGCGCGCTGAATGGGAGGCTGTATTTCGAATAGCCATAGGCCATTTTATTGACGAGCAGATAGTCGCCGATCAGCAGCCGCGGCTGCATCGATTCCGATGGGATATTGAAGGGCGACAGGAAAAAGCTGCGAAAAATCAATACCGCGATCGCAAGCAGAGCGAGGAAGCGAACGGTATCGACCGCCTCTTCCTTGGCGGACACCGGCGCGGGCGTCGGGGCAGGCGGCACGGGGCCGGTCGGGGGCGTCACATCGGCGGTAAAGCTGGCATTGGTCATGCCGCGCATTGGCGATGAATAGGTTGCCACGTCAAGCAAATATCGGCGGACGACACTGGCGCGCTGCGGGTGGCGGGCTTAGAGAATAGGGAAGATTCACCCTTCGAGGATTAGAAGATCATGACGACAGCGCAGCAAGCCTGGCAGGCCCTTTCCGAATGGCAGCCGCAGAAGCTGACCGATCTGGTCGCCGCCGATCCCGAAGCTCGGCTGCAGGCGCTGGTGCGCAGCGTCGCCGATATCCGCTTCGATCTCGCCAAGACGCATCTCGACGACGCAGCCATTGCCATCCTGTCCGACCTCACCGCGGCGCAGGACTTCGCCGAACGGCGCAAGACGCTGTTTTCCGGCGGCATCGCCAATCCGACCGAAGACCGCGCTGCCGAACATAGCGCCGAGCGCGGCGACGGCGCGCCGGAGTCGGTTCATCTCGCACAAGCGCTGCACCAGCGGATGCGGATGATGATCGATGCGATCGAGGCGGGAGCCTTTGGCGAGATTCGGCACCTGCTCCACATCGGCATCGGCGGATCGGCGCTCGGCCCCGATCTGCTCATCGACGCACTCGGCCGGCACAGCGACCGCTACGACGTCGCCGTGGTATCGAACGTCGACGGCGCCGCGCTGGACGAGGTGTTCGCCAAATTCAGCCCCGAACATACGCTGGTTGCGGTCGCGTCGAAGACTTTCACCACCACCGAAACCCTGCTCAACGCCAATTCGACGCTGCAATGGCTCGAAGAGGCGGGGGTCGCCGATCCGCTTGGCCGTTTCATCGCGCTCACCGCAAAACCCGAACGTGCGATGGAGTGGGGCATCGACGAAACGCGTATCCTGCCGTTCAGCGAAACCGTCGGCGGCCGCTATTCGCTCTGGTCTTCGATCGGGTTTCCCGCCGCACTCGCGCTCGGCTGGGACGCATTCGCCGACCTCCTCGAAGGCGCGGCGGAGATGGATCGTCATTTCCGTCTCGCGGATGGCATCGACAATGTCTGCCTGCTCGCCGCGTTCGCCGATCAGCTCTATGCCAACCGCCTTGGATGCCAGACGCGCGCGGTCTTCGCTTATGACGAGCGGCTCCGCCTGCTCCCCGACTATCTCCAGCAGCTCGAGATGGAATCGAACGGCAAGTCGGTCACGGTCGACGGCCAGCCCGTCGGCCGCGAGAGTGCGCCGATCACATGGGGCGGCGTCGGCACCGACGCGCAGCACGCCGTGTTCCAGCTGCTTCACCAAGGCACGCATCTGATCCCGGTCGAATTCGTCGTGGCGCGGGAGCCCGATCATCTGCTCGACGAGGCGCACCATGAAACGCTGGTTGCGAATTGCATTGCGCAGGGTGCGGCGCTGATGACCGGGCGCGCCAGCGACGACGGCGCACGCAACTATCCGGGTGATCGCCCCTCGACGACGATCCTGCTTGATCAGGTCACACCGCGCAGCCTCGGCGCGCTGATCGCCTTTTACGAGCACCGCGTCTTTGCCAACGCCGTCCTTCTCGGGGTCAACCCGTTCGACCAGTTCGGGGTCGAGCTGGGCAAGGAAATGGCAAAGGGGCTGGCCGAGGGAACGGTCGAGTTCGACCCGGCGACGCGCGCGTTGATGCAGTCGGCGCTCGGCGAATAGGGCCGCGCCTCATCAGTCTGACCGCAAAATTCGATTGGCATCGCGGGTCCGCGTAACCACATAGGACGCCGGCGCGAATATCACGCGGCCGTCCAGATCAGGGGTTTCCATGAGCGAGTTTGATTTCGACCTGTTTGTCATCGGCGCCGGGTCGGGTGGCGTCCGCGCCTCGCGTATCGCCGCATCGCACGGCGCGCGCGTCGCGCTGGCTGAGGAATATCGCGTTGGCGGAACCTGCGTCATCCGTGGATGCGTGCCCAAAAAATTGCTCGTTTATGGCGCGCACTTCGCCGAAGACCTGAAGGATGCGCGCAAATTCGGCTGGGAAGTGCCCGATTGCAAATTCGACTGGGATCGCCTGCGCGACAATGTGCTCGCTGAAGTCGACCGACTGGAAGGCCTGTACGGCCAGACGCTCGACAATCACAAGGTCACGCTGTTCAAGACCCGCGCGACCGTCATCGGCCCGCAAAAGGTTCGCCTCGCCGACGGCCAGGAAATCAGCGCCGGGCGCATCCTGATCGCGACCGGCGGCTGGCCGCACGTTCCCGAATTTCCGGGCAGCGAGCATGCGATCACCTCGAACGAGGTCTTCCATCTCGAAAAACTGCCGAAACGTGTGGTGATTGCCGGCGGCGGCTATATCGCCAACGAGTTTGCGGGCATCTTCAACGAGTTCGGCAGCAAGGTGACGATCGTCAATCGCGGCGACACGATCCTGCGCGGTTATGACGAACAGATCCGCGACCGCCTGCTTCAGATTTCAATGACCAAAGGCATCGAGTTCCGCTTCAACGCGCCGTTCCAGTCGATCGAAAAAAAGGCGGACGGCTCGTTGACCGTTCACTTGGAAAACACCGATCCGATCGAGGCCGACATCGTTCTGGTCGCGGCGGGCCGCGTGCCCAACAGCAAGGGGCTGGGCCTCGAAGAGGTCGGCGTCGAGCTCGACAAGGATGGCGCGATCAAGGTCGACGAGACCAGCCAGTCGTCGGTGCCGAGCATCTATGCCGTCGGCGACGTCACCAACCGCATCCAGCTGACCCCGGTGGCGATCCGCGAAGGTCAGGCGTTTGCAGACAGCGTATTCGGCGGCAAACCCACCACGGTCGACTATGCCAATGTCCCGAGCGCCGTTTTCAGCCACCCGCCGATCGGCGCAGTCGGGATGACCGAGGCCGACGCGCGCAACAAGCTTGGCTCGATCCGCGTCTACACCAGCGATTTCCGCGCGATGAAAAATGTCCTCGCGGGCCGCAACGAACGCGCGCTGTACAAGATGATCGTCAACGCGGCGACCGACCAGGTCGTCGGGTTGCACATGATCGGCCCCGACGCGCCCGAAATCCTGCAAGCCGCGGCGATCGCAGTGAAGGCAGGGCTGACCAAAGCCGATTTCGACAACACCGTCGCGCTCCACCCGAGCATGGCGGAGGAACTCGTGCTGCTCAAATAATCCTGCTACCCTCGCTGCTCAAAAGGCGAGGAGGGGCGCATGACGGGAGCGGCATTGGTCACCGGAGGCAGCGGTTATATCGCGGGCTTTCTGATCCGGCAGCTGATCGACAATGGCTGGACGGTGCACACAACCGTCCGCAGCCTGAAACGCGAACCCGACGTCCGCACATGGCTGGGTGTCGATAACGATCGACTGCACTTCTTTGCCGCCGACCTCGAGCATGATGCAGGCTGGGCCGAGGCGATCGTGGGATGCAGCCACGTCGCGCATGTCGCGTCGCCCTTTCCTCTGGGCGTTCCCAAACATCCCGACGAGCTGATCGTCCCCGCGCGCGAAGGCGCGCTCCGCGCACTGCGGTTTGCACGCGCGGCAGCGGTGAAGCGGTTCGTCCTGACCTCGTCGATGGCAGCAATCGCCTATGGCCATGGCCACGGCGGCGGCATCTACAGCGAGGCCGACTGGACCAATCTGGATAATCCCGCGGTGATGCCCTATCCGCGCTCGAAGACCGTTGCCGAGCGCGCCGCGCGCGACTGGATGGCGGCCGAAGGCGGCGACATGGAATTCGCCTCGGTCAATCCCGCGGCGGTATTCGGACCGCTGCTCTCGGACGATCTCTCAACCTCTATCGAACTGGTGAAACAGTTGCTGGAGGGCAAGGTGCCAATGTGCCCCGACATCGGTTTCGGGATCGTCGATGTGCGCGATGTTGCCGACCTGCACTATCGCGCGCTGACCGCGCCCGCGATCCACGACGAACGTTATGTCTGCTCGGGGCCGTTCCTGAAGATGATCGACGTCGCGAATATCCTGACCGCCAATCTGGGCGAAAAGGCACGCAAGGTTCCGACGCGCAGGATGCCCGACTGGCTGCTCAAGCTGTTCGCGCTCGTCCGTCCCGAGTTGAAGCAACTCGTCGCCGAACTCGGCAATGTCCGCGGCGGCGACAGCAGCCATGCCATGAATACGCTCGGCTGGACGATGCGCAGCCCCGAGCAGGCGATCCTCGCGACGGCGCATAGTCTGATCGAGCGCGGGATCGTGAAGACCTAACCCCAGCGAGAAGAGCTGTTCCCGGGCGAAAGCCCGGGTCCAGTCTGCGCCGGCACTGGGCCCCGGCTTTCGCCCGGGAACAGCCTAAGCAATCGTCGGAATAATCCCGCCCTCGGCGCGGATTGCGGCGCCGTTTGTGACAGCAGCCAGCGGGCTCGCAAGATAAGTCACCATGGCCCCGATCTCGTCGGCCTCGATCAGGCGGCGGATCAGCGACAGCGGACGCAACTCTTCAAAGAAGATTTTTTCGCGCTCGGCTTCGGACGCTTCGGGGTTCGACACGACCGAGCGGATGAAGTCGGTGATGCCTTCCGAGCGCGTCGGCCCCGGCAGCACGCTGTTGACGGTGACGCCGGTGCCCTTTGTCTGCTCGGAAAGTCCGCGCGCGATGGTGAGCTGCGCGGTCTTGGTCATGCCGTAATGGATCATCTCGGCGGGCGGCAACAGGCCGCTTTCGCTCGCGATGAAGATCACGCGGCCCCAGTTCTTTTCGAGCATCTTCGGGAAATAGTGCCGCGACAGCCGCGCACCGCTCACGACATTAACCTCGAAGATATTGTGCCAGTCGGCGTCGCTGATCTCGGCAAAGGGTCTGGCCTCATAGATACCGAGATTGTTGACCAGAATATCGACCGCTGGAACCGCTGCGATCAGCGCCTCGGCGCCCTCTGCGGTAGCCGGGTCGGCAAGCACGGCGCGGATCGTGCCGGCCTGCGACAGCTCGGCGGCTGCTTCGTCCAGTTTCCGCTGATTGCGGCCAGTAATGACGACATCGACGCCTTCTTCGGCGAGGCGCTTGGCGATCGCGAATCCGATGCCGGCGGTCGATCCGGTGACAAGGGCGATTTTGCCTTTTAGCTTGAGGTCCATGAACGATCTCCTTCCTTGGTGCAATTTGATGATCCGAAGATAGCGCGCCGAACGATTGTTGATTAGAATGCGCTTCATCACTTCAGTGGTGATTCAAAATCAGGAATGGCGATGGACAACCGGTTCGGCGATATCGAAACCTTTCTGGCGGTGGCGAACGGCGGCAGCCTCGCATCGGCCGCCAGGGCATTGCGCCTGACGCCCTCGGCGGTCAGCCGCAGCGTTGCGCGGCTCGAGCAGCGGCTCGGTGTCACGCTGATGCGGCGGACAACTCGCTCGCTCGCGTTGACGTCGGCCGGCGAGGCATATCGCGACCGAATGAGTGTATTGCTTGCTGATATCCAGTCCGTCGAAGCGGGGCTGGGGCAGGAACAAAAAGGGCCGCGCGGGCTGCTGCGTATCAACGCCTCGCCCTCGATCGGCACGATGGGGCTGCTGCCGATTCTGCCGCTTTTCACCGCGCGCTATCCCGACGTCACGGTCGATCTCGCGCTGTCCGACACCATCGTCGATCTGGTCGAGGAGCGCGCCGACATCGCGATCCGCATCGGTCCGCTGCGCGACACGACGCTGCGCGCTAAAAAGCTGGGGCATAGCCGCATGCTGCTGGTCGCCAGCCGGGATTATCTTGCGCGCCGCGGCATCCCGCAGACTCCCGACGATCTCGACGCGCATGATTGCCTGCGCTTCAGCTTCCGCCGCTCGGTCGATAGCTGGCCCTTTCACATGGGTGGCAAGGTCATGCAGCGCCCCGTCCACGGCAGCTTCTTCGGCAATTCGGGCGAGGTCGTGCGCCAGATGGCGGTCGCTGGTGGCGGCATCGCGCGGCATGGGCGCTTTCATGTCGCACGGGATCTGGCGGAGGGGAGGCTCGTCGAGGTGCTACCCGATTATAATCCTGGCGATGGCGAGGATATTCACGCGCTCTACGCGCCCGAAGATCGCGCCGCAGCCCGCATTCGTGCCTTCCTCGATTTCCTGGACGAGGAGTTGGTGATCGACGGTTAGCCGATCCGGTATGGCACGACGTCGCGCCTGTCGGGGTCGACGAGGATCGGGCGATCGCTCGGAGGAAACGCACGCTGGTCGCAATCGTCGCGCGGGCAGATACGGCACGACAGACCGATGCGTGTCGCGGCTTGCGGTGCCGCAACATCGACCCCGTCGGCATAGACGAAGTCACCCGCATATTGCGCCTCGCACCCCAATGCGACGGCGTAGCGACGCGGGCTGCGCGCATAGCTGCCCGACGGTTTCACCAACCCCTTCGCCATCGACACATAGCGGAGGCCATCGGGTGTCTCGGCAAGCTGGAACAGGATGCGGTCGGGGATCGCCGCGGCCTCGTGCACGATCCACAAGGGGCAGGCGCCGCCGAAGCGCGCGAATTGCAGCCGCGTCGCGCTGTGCCGTTTCGTGATATTGCCTGCCATATCGACGCGGCAGAAGAACATCGGGATGCCACGCGCACCGGGGCGCTGGAGCGTCGAGAGGCGATGGCACGCCTGCTCGAAGCTGACACCATATTGAAGGCGCAGCCGATCGATGTCGTGCCGCACCGCGCGAGCGCTGGCGCGGAAGGGCGTATAGGGCATCAGCACCGCACCCGCGGCATAGTTGGCGAGGCCGACATGGAGCAACTGCCGCGCCGCGGCGGTCCGCAAAGGCGAGGCTTCGACCACCGTCGCGATCTCGCCCCCCAGCGCGAGGGCGGCAAGCTGATGCGCCAGCTGAAAGCGCCGACTCTCGGCGGGCTGCGACGGGTCGATCACGAGGTGCCGCATCGTCGCGTCGAAATCGCGCAGCGCCTGCGTCTGACTATAGACGATCGAAATCCCGAGCGCATCGCGAAGCCGTCGCTCGATCGTTTCGATCGCGGGCGATGAATCCTTGCCGCGCAACTGTCCGGCCAGCACCTCGGCAGCGCGGTCGATGCTGTCGACATAATTGCCGGCATCGTGAAACCAGTCGCGCACTTCCTCCCACGGCAGGCGGCTTCCCTCGGCGGTGCCGCCGGTCAGCGCTTCGTCGATGATCTGGAGCCGCTGCCCTGCGCGGCGATAGGCGGCGTGGAGCGCGACGAACTGATCGGTAAGCTGTGGCTGTTGCAACGCCGCACGTTCGAGCTGTTCGGGGGGCAGGGGCGCGGAAGCGAACAGCGGATCGGCGGCGGCTTCGCGCAATGCGCCCGCGCGGCGATCGCCCGCGTCGGCGGCCACTTCTTCCCATTCGAGCGGAAACAAGCGTTGCAGGCGTTCAAGGAGAGCCGGAGTCAGCGGACGGTCGTCATGCTCGATCTGGCTGAGGTAGGAGGTCGAGATGCCGAGTTGCTCGGCAAAGGAAGCCTGCATGATGCCGCGCTCGATGCGAAGCCGTTTCAACCGGGTTCCCGCAAAAATGCGCTGGCGAACCATCGCGCTCCATTCCTTGAGTTTTGGCCTTGAGTTTTGGCCTTGAGATTTGGCTTTGAGATTGGGGAGGTGCCGAGACGCAATCGAATTGAGACGTATTCTTGTAGCTGCGCCTCGACGATCTCCAAACGATTGACGAGCTTATACGCAGCCAACAAAATTTGCAAAATTTGACTTTGCAACTTTGCAAATTCACATTTGCCACCGCGGTGCGAAGCGGGCAGACGATGAATTCCCGCTTCGATGGAGAACCATGTGTCCGCTAATATCGCCGAAATGGAACGCCGCCGCGCCGCCGCTGCCTTGGGCGGCGGACAAAAGCGCATCGATGCGCAGCACAGCAAGGGCAAGCTTACCGCGCGCGAGCGGCTCGACGTATTGCTCGACGAAGGCTCGTTCGAAGAACTCGACACTTATGTCGAGCATAATTGTACCGATTTCGGCATGCAGGACCAGATTGTTCCAGGCGACGGCATCGTTACGGGATCGGGCACGATCAACGGCCGTCTCGTCTATGTCTTCAGCCAGGATTTCACCGTCTTTGGCGGCTCGCTATCCGAACGCCATGCCCAAAAGATGATGAAGGTCATGGACAATGCGATGAAGGTCGGCGCGCCTATCATCGGCCTTAACGACAGCGGCGGCGCGCGTATTCAGGAGGGCGTTGCGTCCTTGGGCGGCTATGCCGAGGTGTTCCAGCGCAATGTGCTCGCATCGGGCGTGGTCCCGCAGATCAGCCTGATCATGGGGCCGTGCGCGGGCGGCGCGGTGTACAGCCCGGCGATGACCGACTTCATCTTCATGGTGAAGGACTCGTCCTATATGTTCGTCACCGGCCCCGATGTCGTGAAGACGGTCACCAACGAGGTGGTGACGCAGGAAGAACTCGGCGGCGCGATCACGCACACCACCAAAAGCTCGGTCGCCGACCTCGCGTTCGAGAATGATATCGAGGCGCTGCTCGCGGCGCGCGATTTCTTCGATTACCTGCCCGAGAATAATCGCAGCGGCGTTCCCGTGCGCCCGACGAGCGACCCCTATGACCGCGCCGAGCCGAGCCTCGACACGCTGATCCCTCCGAACGCGAACCAGCCGTATGACATGCACGAACTGATCCGGAAGACGGTCGACGAGGGCGACTTCTTCGAGGTTCAGACCACGCATGCCGCGAATATCATCTGCGGCTTCGGGCGCATCGAGGGGCGCACGATCGGCATCGTCGCGAACCAGCCGCTCGTGCTCGCGGGGGTGCTCGACATCAATTCGTCGAAGAAGGCGGCGCGCTTTGTCCGCTTCTGTGATGCCTTCGAAATCCCGATCATCACCTTCGTGGATGTCCCCGGCTTCCTGCCCGGCACCGCGCAGGAATATAACGGCATCATCAAGCATGGCGCGAAACTGCTCTTCGCTTATGCCGAGGCGACGGTGCCGAAGATCACGGTGATCACGCGCAAGGCTTATGGCGGAGCGTACGACGTGATGGCGTCGAAGCATCTGCGCGGCGATTTGAACTACGCCTGGCCGACCGCCGAGATCGCGGTGATGGGCGCGAAGGGCGCTGTCGAGATCATCTTTCGCAGCGACATCGGCGACCCCGAAAAGATCGCACAGCGCACGAAGGAATATGAGGACCGTTTTGCGAACCCGTTCGTCGCGGCCTCGCGCGGATACATCGACGAGGTCATCCACCCGCATAATACGCGCAAGCGGATCGCGCTGGGGCTGCGCAAGCTGCGAAACAAGCAGCTCGAAAACCCGTGGAAGAAGCACGACAATATTCCGCTGTGATCGCGACGACTCTATTTTATCCGCGCGTGTGATGGTCGGCACACAAGAAACGCCGGGCTGGAGGCAAAGACAGGAGGCGGTTAGAGCATGGCCGCGATGTCGTTGATTCCAAATGAGGTTTGAAGATGCGTAAACTCTGTCTCGCTACCCTGTTCGCCCCCGTCCTGCTGGCCACTCCGGCAGCGCTGGCGTTCGATCCCGACACGCCGGTGGGCGAACCGAAACCCGCTTTCCCGGTGACGCTGGAGAGCGAAGAGAATACGACGATCAGCCTCGCCTTCCGGGCCGCTTTCGGGCTTCCCAAAGGCGCCGAGGCGACCGCGACGCGCGAGATCGACGGGCGAACCTATCAGTTCCGTCCTGCCGCGATCCATCTGCTCTCGAACAATGTCGGCGTGCTTCTGAGCCTCGGCAGCATGGACGAAGCGGGGCACAGCGAAGGCGGGATCAACGCAATCCACTATCTGCAGGGCGGCCCTTCGGGTTGGCAACGCAAGGGCGAGTGGCTCAATCTTGGTTCGGTCGGCACGGTCGGCAATGCCGCGACCGCGTGGGGTTTCAGCGACGCGCTCGGCAAAAACGCCTATCTCGTGACCTCGGGCGGCGGCGTCTGGCAGGGCTGCGCGATCAGCAACGCAACGCTCACCGAACTCGCGCCTGCCGGTCCGGTCGATCGCGCCAGCTTCACCGACAGCATGAGTTCAGGCGCCGGTCTGAACCAGACGGAGCAGGGCTTCGACGGGAAAATTACCGCAGCCGTTCCCGACAAGAGCTTCACCGTCTCCTACACGGGGACACGCGCCATCAATCAGCAATATGTTTTGAAGAACGGCAAGTATGAACTGGTCGGCAAGGACCAGATTCCGGGCTGCTGAGGAGAATGTAATGAAACTGGGTCGCCTCAATCACATCGGCATCGCGACGCCTTCGATCGCCGACAGTATCGCATTCTACCGCGATGTGATGGGTGCGATCCGGATTCACGAGCCCTTCGACCTGCCCGAACAGGGCGTGAAAGTGTGTTTCGTCGATACGCCCACGCGCGCCGACGATTCCGGGGAACTGAACGGCACACAAATCGAGCTGATCGAACCATTGCCCGGCAATGCATCGATCGCCGCTTTCCTGCAGAAGAACCCTGCGGGAGGGCAACATCATCTGTGCTACGAAGTGCCCGACATCCATGCCGCCAAGGCCGAGTTCGAGGCGCTCGGCAAGCGCGTTCTCGGCGAGCCGCGGATCGGGGCGCACGGGACTTTGATCTTCTTCCTCCATCCCAAGGATATGGGCGGAGTGCTGACCGAGATTATGGAGACGCCAAAGGGTGGCCACTGACATGACCGACAAGCCGACCATCGACCAATGGGCCGCCGCGGCCGACAAGGAAGTGAAGGGCAAGGACCTCACCTGGCACACCGCCGAGGGGATCGACGTCAAGCCGCTCTATACTGCCGACGACGTGGCGGTCGATCCGGGCCTGCCCGGCTTCGCGCCGTTCACGCGCGGTGTGCGCGCGTCGATGTACGCCGGGCGGCCGTGGACGATCCGGCAATATGCCGGCTTTTCTACCGCAGAGGAATCGAACGCTTTCTATCGCCGCAACCTTGCGGCGGGGCAAAAGGGTCTGTCGGTCGCCTTCGACCTTGCCACCCATCGCGGCTATGACAGCGACCATCCGCGCGTCACGGGCGACGTCGGCAAGGCGGGGGTCGCGATCGACAGCGTCGAGGATATGAAGATCCTGTTCGACGGCATCCCGCTCGACCAGATGTCGGTGTCGATGACGATGAACGGCGCGGTGATCCCGATCCTGGCCTTCTTCATCGTCGCGGGCGAGGAGCAGGGGGTCGATCGCAAGCTGCTCGACGGGACGATCCAGAACGACATCCTGAAGGAGTTCATGGTCCGCAACACATACATCTACCCGCCCGAACCGAGCATGCGGATCATCAGCGACATCTTTGGCTACACGTCGCGAGAGATGCCGAAGTTCAATAGCATCTCGATCTCGGGCTATCATATGCAGGAAGCTGGCGCGACGCAGGTGCAGGAGCTGGCCTTCACCATCGCCGACGGCATGGAATATGTGAAATATGGCGTCGCGTCGGGTCTCGACATCGACAAATTCGCCGGGCGGCTGAGCTTCTTTTTCGCGATCGGCATGAATTTCTTCATGGAAATCGCCAAGCTGCGCGCGGCGCGGGTGCTGTGGCACCGCGCGATGACCACATTGGGCGCGCAGGACGAGCGTTCGAAGATGCTTCGGACGCATTGCCAGACGTCTGGGGTCAGCCTGACGGAGCAGGATCCGTACAACAACGTCATGCGCACGACGATCGAGGCGATGGCGGCGATGCTCGGCGGCACCCAGTCGCTGCACACGAACGCGCTCGACGAAGCGATAGCGCTGCCGACCGACTTCTCAGCCCGCATCGCGCGTAATACCCAGATCGTCATCCAGGAAGAGACGGGGATGACCAAGGTCGTCGATCCGCTCGGCGGCAGCTATTATGTCGAGGCGTTGACCCAACAGCTCGTCGATGCGGCGCAGGAAATCATCGACCGCGTCCAGTCCGAAGGCGGCATGGCAAAGGCGGTTGCCGCGGGCTGGCCAAAGGCGATGATCGAGACCGCCGCTGCTGCCCGTCAGGCACGCGTCGATCGCGGCGACGATGTGATCGTCGGGGTGAACAAATACCGGCTGAAGGACGAAGATCTGCTCGAAACGCTCGAGGTCGATAACGCGAAGGTGCGCGAAGGCCAGATCGCGCGGATCAACAAGACCAAGGCGAACCGCGACGAAGCGGCATGCCAGGCCGCGCTACAGGCGCTGCGCGACGGTGCAGCTGGCCAGTCGAGCATCGAAAACAACCTGCTGGCGCTCGCGGTCGATGCAGCGCGCGCGCGCGCAACGCTGGGTGAAATCTCTTCGGCAATGGAGGAAAGCTTCGAGCGCTACGGCACCCAGCCGACCCCGGTGAAAGGCGTCTATGCAGCGCCCTATGAGGGCGACAACCGATGGCAACAGGTGCTCGACGGCGTGAAGGCCGTCGAACGACGTCTGGGGCGTAAACCCAAATTGCTCGTCGCCAAGATGGGGCAAGATGGCCACGATCGCGGCGCCAATGTCATAGCCTCGGCATTTGGCGATATGGGCTTTGACATCGTATCGGGACCGCTGTTCCAGACCCCCGACGAGACCGTCGTGCTGGCGCTCGAAAGCGGCGTCGATGTCGTCGGCGCATCCAGCCTTGCCGCGGGACACAAGACGCTGATCCCCGAATTGATCGGAAAGCTGAAGGAAGCGGGCAGGGGCGATATCAAGGTGATCGCGGGCGGCGTCATTCCGCCGCAGGATTACCAGTATCTGCGCGACGCGGGGGTGCAGGGAATTTATGGGCCGGGCAGCAATGTCGTCGAATGCGCCGCCGATGTGTTGCGCCTGCTCGGTCACAATATGCCCCCGCTGGAGGATGCCGCGTGAAGACATTCATCGTTCTTATCGCCACGGCAGGGCTCGTGCTTTCGGCCGGTTCCGCCGCTCAGGCGAAATCGATCAGCCGACCAAGCGAATATCGCGCCGGCGTAACCGTCGAGCCGATCTATAAACAGGACCTCGACGGCCTTTATTTCACCGAATGGTTCGGCCGCCTCGAAACGTCCGAGGGATCGTGGCGCGATGTCTATTTCGAGACGAGCGACAAATATGTGAACAAGGGCCGGATCCGCTTCGACTGCGCGGATCCCGAAACCGGCATCGCGATCACCCTCTACGACGTCAGCGAATATGGAAATGCCGAGGATATGCGCCAGGTCAATATCCCCTATGGCGATCGGCGGGCGTGGGCCGACGGCAATTATGAACCCATGTCCGGCGAAACGCCGCCGATTGAATTTTACGGCGCAGCACACGCGCGCTTCTGCAGATAACAGCAAATAACAACAGCAAGGGTTGCTACCATGAATCTCTCCTCTTCCGCCGACTTGGGCGATCCATCGCGCAACGATTGGACCCGCGACGAAATCGCCGAGCTGTTCGACCTGCCGTTCGACGAACTGATGTGGGAGGCGCAGGGCGTCCACCGCCGCCATCATGCGCGCGGCGAGATCCAGCTTTGCACTTTGCTCAGCATCAAGACCGGCGGCTGCGCCGAGGATTGCGGCTATTGCTCGCAAAGTGTGTCGGCCGACACCGGGCTGAAGGCCACCAAGCTGATGGACGTCCGTACGGTGCTCCAGTCTGCGGCCGAAGCAAAGGATGCCGGATCACAGCGTTTCTGCATGGGCGCCGCGTGGCGCAACCCCAAGGACCGCGACATGCCCGCGATCATTGCGATGATCGAAGGTGTGCGTCAGATGGGCATGGAAACCTGCATGACGCTGGGGATGCTCAGCAAGGAGCAGGCGCAGCAGCTCGCGGTCGCCGGTCTCGATTATTACAACCACAATATCGATACCTCGCCCGAGAATTACGGGAATATCATCTCGACCCGCAGCTTTCAGGACCGCCTCGACACGCTGGAGGAGGTGCGCAGCGCCGGGATCAACGTTTGCTCGGGCGGCATCGTCGGGTTGGGCGAAACGCGCACCGATCGCGTCGGCTTCATCCATGCGCTGGCGACCCTCCCCGAACACCCGGGCAGCGTGCCGATCAACGCGTTGGTCCCGGTGAAGGGAACCGTGCTTGGCGACATGCTGGCGGACACGCCGCTTGCCAAGATCGACGATATCGAATTCGTCCGCACCGTGGCGGTTGCGCGCATCACGATGCCGATGAGCATGGTGCGCCTGTCGGCGGGCCGCGAGAGCATGTCGGAAGCGACGCAGGCGCTCTGCTTCATGGCCGGCGCGAACAGCATCTTCACCGGCGACAAACTGCTGACGACCGCGAACGCCGGTGACAGCAAGGATGCGGCGCTGTTGGCAAAGCTCGGCCTCAAGCCGATGGAAAGCGAAGAGCCGATGCGGATGGAGGTCGCGGCCGAGTGAGGCGCTTCGTCTTACTGTCTTTTGAAATTTTGGGTTTGGCTGCCCTTGGCATCGTCGTGCTGATGTTTCTGGCTGGCTCGATGAGCGGCGAGGGTGATCGCTGGGGGGTACCGATGTTTCTGACGCTGCTGGGCGGCTTCGGTATCGTCGTTCTGACCATATATGGCGCAGCACGCATTTTCGGCGTGCTGCGCGAGGAAAAGTTGGAATGACCCGCAAGCCGCTCCTCGCCCTCCTGATGTCGTTGCTCCTGCTGCCCGCGTCCTGCGCGCTCGGCGTGGTAGCGGGCGATATGCAGGGCGTGCGGCTGGGCAGGGCGCCGGGTGAGGGCGGTCCGCTGTGGGTCGAAAATCTACTGTGGATCGGTGCGCTCGCGCTGATCCTTTACTGGGCACGGCAGATCAGCCGCCTGTATCGCAAACCTGCCGTAGAAGCGGCACCGACGGAGACGGTCGAATGATCATAGCATCCATGCTGCTCTTGTCCGCGATGGCCGCCGAGCCCGCGGTTGATTGCGACAATGCCATGGCGCAGTTTGAGCTGAACGCCTGCGCCTATCAGGAATATGAGCGCGCCGACGCGGCGCTCAACGCGCAGTGGAAGCTGACGGCCGCCGCGATGGAGGCGCAGGATCGCGAGTTTGACCGGAGTTCGGACAATCGCCCCGGCTATTACGACACGCTTTTGGCCGCGCAGCGCGCCTGGATCACTTACCGCGACAAGCATTGCGCAAGCGAAGGCTACACGATGCGCGGCGGCTCGGCCGAACCGATGATGATCGCCGGCTGCATGCGGACGCTCACCGAACAACGCACCAAAGACTTAAAAGCCCTCATCGAGGAATATTGAGACGATGTTTAAGAAAATCCTGATCGCCAACCGCGGCGAAATCGCCTGCCGCGTTATCAAGACCGCGCGCCGCATGGGGATCGCGACAGTCGCGGTCTATTCGGACGCCGACGCGCGCGCGCCCTTTGTTCAGATGGCCGATGAGGCAGTGCATATCGGCGCGTCGCCCGCGTCCGAATCCTATCTGATCGCCGACAAGATCATCGCGGCGTGCAAGGCGACGGGGGCCGAGGCGGTGCACCCGGGTTATGGCTTCTTGTCCGAGCGCACGAGCTTTGCCGAGGCGCTGGCGAAGGAAAACATCGCCTTCATCGGCCCGCCGGTGAACGCGATCGCTGCGATGGGCGACAAGATTGAATCGAAGAAGCTCGCGAAGGAAGCGGGCGTCAATGTCGTCCCGGGCTTTGTGGGTGAGATCGACGATACCGAACATGCGGTGCGGATTTCAAACGAGATCGGCTATCCGGTGATGATGAAAGCGTCGGCCGGCGGCGGCGGCAAAGGCATGCGCCTCGCCTATGACGAGAAAGACGTCCGCGAAGGCTTTGAGGCGACCAAGCGCGAGGGGCTCAACAGCTTTGGCGACGACCGCGTCTTTATCGAGAAATTCATCCTCAACCCGCGCCATATCGAGATTCAGATCCTCGGCGACCAGCACGGCAATGTTCTCTATCTCAACGAGCGCGAATGCTCGATCCAGCGCCGCCACCAGAAGGTCGTCGAAGAGGCACCGTCGCCTTTCGTGACCGAAAAGATGCGCAAGGCGATGGGCGAACAGTGCGTCGCTTTGTCGAAGGCGGTCGGCTATTACAGCGCCGGCACCGTCGAACTCATCGTGTCGGGCGCCGACCCGACGGGCGAGAGCTTCTACTTCCTCGAAATGAACACCCGCCTGCAAGTCGAGCATCCCGTAACCGAAGCGATCACCGGTATCGACCTCGTCGAGCAGATGATCCGCGTCGCCGCGGGCGAAAAGCTCGAAATGACGCAGGACGATATCAAGATCGACGGCTGGGCGATCGAGAACCGCGTCTATGCCGAAGATCCCTATCGTGGCTTCCTGCCCTCGACAGGACGGCTCGTGCGTTACCGCACCCCGGTTCCGGCGTGGGAAGGCGATGAGCGCGGCGTCGATGGCGTGCGCGTCGATGCCGGGGTCGAGGAGGGCGGAGAGGTGTCGATCTTCTACGACCCGATGATCGCCAAGCTGGTGACGTGGGGTACAACGCGCGACGAAGCCGCCGACCTTCAGATCGCGGCGCTCGACCGCTTCGAGATCGAGGGGCTCGGCCACAATATCGATTTCGTCTCGGCGATCATGCAGCATCCGCGCTTCCGCTCGGGCGAGCTGACCACAGGCTTCATCGCCGAGGAATATCCCGAAGGCTTTCACGGCGCGCAAACCGACGACAACGTCATTCGCGCGCTGGCGGCGATCGCGGGCTTCATGGCCAGCGCCGAAGCCGATCGGGCGCGCCGCACCGACGGCCAGCTCGGCGACCGGCTCGATCCGCCCGCCAAATGGCAGGTCACGGTCGGCGGTGTCGAGCACAAGGTGAAGCTCGGACAGAAACACATCAGGGTCGATGACGACAAGATCGACATCGCGCTCGAATATACCCCCGGCGATCGACTGGTCGTGGCGGAGATCGACGAGACCGAACTCGCGGTCAAGGTCGCGAAAACGCGCACCGGCTGGCGCATGACGACGCGCGGGCGCATCCATGATGTCCGCGTGCTGCCCTGGCATATCGCGTCGCTGACCCAGCATATGATCGAAAAGATCCCGCCCGACCTCTCGAAATTCCTCATCTGCCCGATGCCCGGCCTGCTCGTTACGCTGCACGTCGGCGAAGGCGACAAGGTCGAGGCCGGGCAACCGCTCGCGACCGTCGAGGCAATGAAGATGGAAAACATCCTCCGCGCCGAAAAATCGGGAACGGTGAAGAGCGTCAACGCCGCGCAAGGCGACAGCCTCGCGGTCGATGCGGTGATCCTCGAAATGGAATGACGCGATGCATGTCCATCACGATCAGGACTCTCCTGCGGCGGAGGAAATTGGCTTCGACGATTTCCTCCGCGTCGATATCCGCATCGGAACGATCGTCGAGGCCGAGCCCTTTCCCGAGGCGCGCAAGCCGGCGTTCAAGCTGAAGATCGACTTCGGCCCCGCGATTGGGATCAAGAAAAGCAGCGCGCAGATCGTCGACCGCTATACGCTCGAAGACCTCGCGGGGCGGCAGGTGGCGGCGGTCGTCAACTTCCCGCCGCGCCAGATCGGCAAATATATGTCCGAAGTGCTGACGCTCGGCTTCGCCGATGAGGAGGGCGCGGTGATTCTCTTCGCGCCTGATCGCAAAGTTCCCGACGGGTCGCGCCTCTTCTAACCTTTCCCGCGCCCGACATCGCGGCTAGTCTCGCGGAGGGAAACAGGGGAGAGGGCTCATGACATTAACCGTAACCGCGTTCGTGGCCGCCGTCTGCGCCTTGCTGCTACTCGTCACCGCGATCGACACGGTGCGCCAGCGACTGCGCGTGAAGGCCGCTTTCGGCGACCATGGCGATGCCAAACTGATCAGCGCCAGCCGTGCGCACGGCAATCTCGCCGAATATGCACCGATCACGATCATCCTGCTCGGGCTGCTGGAGACGGCACGCGCCAATCATATGGGGCTGATGATCATCGGCGCGACCTTCCTGATCGGCCGCGTCGCGCATGTCATCGGCCTCTACACGCCCTCGGAGCCGGGCAAGGCCCCGTTGGGGCGACAGGTCGGCGTCCTCGCGACCTTTGGCGCGTTGCTGGTGCTGGCCGGCTGGACGCTATGGATTTTGGCGACGACCAACCTTTAGTCGACCAGCGCCACCGCGCGGATCCATCCCGCGCTCGCGCGCTCGATCTTTACCGGGAAGCAGCTGAAGGTGAAACCCGTCGCGGGGATTGCGGCAAGATTGGTCAGCTTCTCGATCTGGTAATAGGGCCGGATGCGTCCCGCTTTATGCCCTTCCCAGATGATCGACGGATCGCGTGTTTCGGCCCAGCGCTTCGCAGTGTGACTGAAAGGCGCATCCCAGCTCCACGCGTCGGTGCCGACGACCTGCACGCCGCGCGACGTCAGGTAGAGTGTCGCCTCGGCGCCCATGCCACAACCCTGGTCGGTGAAATTATCGGTGCCATAGACGGCGCCCGACTGGACGAGCACGATGTCGAGCGGCTGGAGGTCGTGCCCGATCCGCGCGAGTTCGGCCTCGACCTCGGCGGCGCTCACGACATGGCCAGGCGGGCGATCCGAGAAGTCGAGCTTGATCCCCGGGCGAAAGAACAGGTCGAGCGGCGCTTCGTCGATTGACGGCGCGGGCGAGGCACCGCTGTCGGTCGTCGAATGATAATGCCAGGGCGCGTCCATATGCGTGCCGTTGTGCGTGCTGAGCGACAGCATTTCCACCGCCCAGCCTTCACCGTCAGGCAGATCCTCTTTCGTCAGCCCCGGAAAGAACATCGCGATCTGCTCCCACGTATTTTCGTGGGTCATATAGGTGATGTTCGGCCGCATCACCGGCGGGTCGGACACGACGTCGTTGGTGATCGGGATCGAAAGGTCGATGAACTGCATCGGCATATACTGCCACCGGAATGACGCCGCGCCAAGAAGGCTTGCGCGACGGCGCTTGCCCGGTAGAGATGGGCAAAAGCCCCATGCAATCCGGGGCGGGGGAGAGTGTATGACCGACAGTGTCGCCGTCGCCGGTCAGGGCGCGGCTTATCAGCCGAGCAAAAAGGAAATTCGCATGGTCATCGCCGCCTCGTCGGCGGGAACGGTGTTCGAATGGTATGATTTCTTCATTTACGGCACGCTCGCGGCGATCATCGGCAAAGCCTTTTTCCCCAGCGACAATGCGACGCTCGAGACCTTGCTCGTCTGGGCGGGTTTCGCGGTCGGTTTCGGCTTCCGCCCGCTCGGCGCCGTGCTGTTCGGCTTCCTCGGCGACCGGCTCGGCCGCAAATATACGTTCCTCGTAACCGTCACCCTAATGGGCATCGCGACCGCCGGTGTCGGCATGATCCCGTCGGCGGCGACGATCGGCATCGCGGCGCCGATCATTGTCATCCTGCTCCGCATCCTGCAGGGGCTGGCGCTCGGCGGTGAATAT
Organism: Sphingopyxis sp.; assembly: GCA_051861185.1. GTDB lineage: Bacteria > Pseudomonadota > Alphaproteobacteria > Sphingomonadales > Sphingomonadaceae > Sphingopyxis. The sequence continues at coordinate 59,361 of JBIMKQ010000001.1, read as the reverse complement.
GGCGGCGCGGCGGTCTATGTCGCCGAACATTCGCCGCCCGGAAAGCGCGGTTTCTACACCAGCTTCATCCAGGCGAGCGTCGTCGGAGGCTTCGTACTCAGCCTGATCGTCGTGCTGGGTTGCAAGGCGCTGATGTCCGACGCGGTGTGGGAGAGCTGGGGCTGGCGCGTCCCCTTCCTCCTCTCGCTGATCCTGCTCGCGATATCGCTCTGGATGCGTCTAAAACTGTCTGAAAGCCCGGTGTTCCAGGCGATGAAGCAGCAAGGCGAGCTGGCAAAGAATCCGCTGAAGGAAAGCTTCACCTATCCGGGTAACCCGCGCCGCATCTTTATCGCGTTGTTCGGCATCGCCGCCGGCCTGACGGTCATCTGGTACACCGCGATGTTCTCGGGCCTCGCTTTCCTCAAGGGGCCGATGAAGGTCGAGGATACCGCCGCCGAAATCATCGTCGGGGTCGCCGCTGCGGTCGGGATGGGCTTCTTCCTCTGGGCTGGCAGCCTGTCCGACCGCATCGGGCGCAAGAAGCCGATCGTCTGGGGCTATGCCGCAACGCTTGTTCTGCTCTTTCCACTGTTCTGGTTGATGGGCAGCGTCGGCAATCCCGCGCTGAGCGCGGCGGCCGGGCGCGCACCGGTGACCGTCGCCGGATCGCAGTGCAGTTTCGACCCCTTCGCGCAAAAACAGGAAACCGCGTGCGGCCGCACGCTCGGCGAACTGACCAGGCTCGGCGTTCCCTATACGGTTGCCGTAACCGACAGCGGCTTCGACAGCGTCAAAATTCGCATTGGCGACCGCGAAGTCGCGAGCGAGGATCCCGCGCTGTTGCAACCCGCGCTCGAGGCAATGGGCTATGACTTCGCGAAGCAGATACCCGGCGTCGGCGGCATCGTCGTCATCTTCCTCGCGCTGCTCGGACTCAGCGCGCTGTCAGGATTCACCTATGGCCCGGTCGCGGCCTTGCTTTCCGAAATGTTCCCACCGCATGTCCGCTATTCATCGCTGTCGATCCCCTATCATCTTGGCACCGGCTATTTCGGGGGCTTCCTGCCGCTGATCGCCAGCTTCATCATCGCAAAGACCGGCAACGCCTATGCGGGGCTGTGGTATACATGGGGTGTCGTGCTCGTCGCGTTCCTCGTTGCCGCTTTCATGCTCAAGGATCCGGTCGAGGGACAGTGGGACAAGCCAGCGCCCGCAGCCTGATCACCCCATTGGCGCGGCCCGCCAACCCGTATAGGGGCGAGGCATGATCGAAGTCCCGTCGCCGCTCCGCCTCCGTCTCGACAGCGATGCCCTCATCGCCAACTGGCGCTGGCTGGCGACGCAAAGCGGCGCAGCCGCGTGCGGTGCGGCGATCAAGGCCAACGGCTATGGCCTCGGCGCGCGCGACGTCGTGCGATCTCTTGCCGCGGCGGGATGCCGTGACTTTTTCGTCGCGACCTGGGCCGAGGCAGCCGCGCTGATGCCCTTGCCTGAAGGCATATCGCTGTCGGTGCTCCACGGTGTCGGTGTCAGCGATATGGTCGCGGCGCGTACGCTGCCTGCGCGGCCCGTTCTCAACAGCCTTGCCCAGGTCGCGCGCTGGCGCGAAGCCGGGGAAGGGCGGGTGTGCGATGTGATGGTCGATACCGGAATGAACCGACTTGGCCTGCGCATCGAGGAGGCGATGGCCGGCGCGCTCGAAGGGCTGAACATCGAGACACTGCTCAGCCATCTCGCCTCCGCCGACGAGGAGAGCGAACAGAATGCGCGGCAACTGGCTGCCTTCCACGATATCCGGCAGGCGATACCGGCGCAGCGATACAGTCTGTCGAACAGCGCGGGGATTTGCCTCGGCACCGACTACGCCTTCGACCTCACGCGCCCGGGCATCGCACTCTATGGCGGCACGCCGCACGGCGAAGCGCAGGGCCATATTCGCCAGGTCGTCTTTCCCGAGGCCCGCCTGTTGCAGGTTCGCACTGTCCGCGCGGGCGAAACGGTGGGTTATGGGGCGACCTGGACCGCGAACCGGGACAGCCGGGTCGCGACCGTGAATATTGGTTATGCTGATGGCTATCTTCGTTGCCATGCGGAAACGGGGGCGGGGGCAACGTGGCGAACGCACAGACTGCCATTGATAGGCCGCGTATCGATGGACCTCACCGCATTCAATGCCAGCGATGCCGGCGCGATCGAAGAAGGCGACTGGCTCGCGCTCGACTATGATTTACCGTCGACGGCAGCGCGCACCGGCCTGTCGCAATATGAGTTGCTGACGGGGCTCGGTGCCCGGTTTGAACGCGTTTGGGTTTAGGTCCCCGGACGATAGGTCCATGGGTCATAGGCAGCCTGGCGGATCCACCGCGTCGCGATCCATTTGACGCCGCTCGTAACGGGCAGGCCAGCATGCCGCGAGACGGGATCGGATGATCCATCGTCTTTCACATTGTCGAAGACGATGGCGTCACCCTGCTGCCCGGCAATTTTCGGTCCTTGCTCGAACAGCGTTTCGCCGCCTTTATAGCCATGGTTCAGATAGATGATCGCAGTCTTGATCCGCTGATTTTCCGTGCCCGGCAGCGCGTCGACATGCATGCGATATTGCTGTGAAATGTCATAGCGCATGACCGACAGCGGTTCGCCCTGTTCGGTCGCGGTGCCTGTGATCGCAGCAAGGCGATGGTTGATCGCGCGAACTACAAGATCCTCTTTGGCAGGGCCGATGACGGCGGCCATCGAGGTCCGGACGGGATGCGGGCGAAGCGTTCCGGTGGATGGATCGACAATCGCGGACGGTTCCAGCATCGGCCCGGCCACTGCCGCAATGTGCGCGCATTCGTTGGGAGAGAGCAGCGCGGGATAGCGAACGACATGGGGCGCTTCAGAAAGCAGTTCAGCGCGCGGCATCGCTTTAGGCCGACCTTCCGCATCGATGCGCATGCGTTCGACAAGCGCCATCTGCCCGGCGGCGACCGGATCGCCGCGCGCGGCCTGCCGCAACAAGGTCAACGCGCCGCTCCAATCCTCATGCGCCTGTCCAGATCCGTTGGCGACCAACGCGATTTCCATCAACGCACCATCGACATGGCCGATTTCGACAGCTCGGCGCAGCCATTGGCGACCTCGGCGGAGATCACGCGCGCCGTGGCGTCCGGCGAAATCGAGGACGGCCAATTGCATCAGCGCATCAACATTTCCTTCGTTCGCGGCACGCGTCAGCAGCGCCATTCCCTCGGCGATGCGTCTTTGGGCAAAGAGCCGGTTGGCTTGTTCGATGGGCGACCCGTGCAGCATGGACGGATTGTAGCGGCGTTCACGGCAAAAAAAAGGGGGCCGGATCGCTCCGGCCCCCAATAAAGCAGTTCTGATCTGCGATCAGAATTTGGCGACGATGCCAGCGTAGAAATACTGGCCGCGGTTGTCGTAAATCCCCGAACCAGCGCCGACGCCCGTGAGGGCGAACGGCGGCTTGCGGTTGAAGACGTTATCCACACCAGCGTAGAAGTTGAAACCTTCCGAAACATCGACCTGCGCGCGCAGATCGACATACGCAACCGACGGATACTTCTGCACCGAAGCATAGTCGAGGTTCTGCGGCGGCAGACCGTTCAGTTCGTTGAAGTCTTCGTAGGTGTTCAGGTACATTTTGTCGATCCAGCGGAACTGGTAACCGACCGTAACGCTCTTGTACTTCGCGCTGACGTTCACATTGACCTGGTTCTTCGGATCACCCAGTTCGCCCAGAATGCGGTTCTTGAAGTCCGGGCTTGCCGGGTTCAGGAACTCGTCACGCTGCAGAACGCGGGTGTAGAGACCGCCAAGGGTGAAGGTCCAGTCGCCATCGGTGTAACGGTAATCGAGCTGCGCATCGATACCGCGAGCCTTCAGCTTCGCGTAGTTCTGGCTGATCTGGATCAGCGAGCCTTCGAGAATCTGGAACGGGATTTCACCACGCGGACCGCCGGCAGCGCCTGCGCGCTCGAACAGGCCGCAGAACGGGTTGGCATTGATGTCCGGCAGGTCGTAGCAGGCATTCGCGATCTGCTGCGCCGACGGCGCGGTGATCACGTCATCAACCGTGATCGTGTAATAGTCGGCAGAGAACGACAGGCCGGGCAGGAACCGCGGCTGCAACAGCACGCCGACGGTGTACGAATCCGACTTTTCAGCCTTCAGGTCTTCGTTACCGCCGCTCAGGATTTCCAGCGACGAGCTGTAGCGGAAGTCATAGCCTGCCGGACGGCCAGCAGCCGTGCAATTGGCTAGACGGTTCGCCGAGCCGGTCGCCAGGTTGACGGCCGAGCAAGGATCGCCGAAGGCCGGAGCGAAGTTCTGACCCTGCGCCGAGTAGAGATCGGCGAGGTTTGGAGCGCGGACCGAGCGAGCATAGGTGCCGCGGAACCCGATGTCTTCGATCGGCTTCCACATGATTTCACCACCATAGGTATAGGTGGTACCGGCCTTGCCCTTATAGTCGGAGATACGACCGTTGGCGCGCAGCGTCAGCTCGTGGAAGAACGGGGTATCGCGCAACAGCGGAAGCTGAATTTCGCCGTAGACTTCCTTCACTTCGAACGCAGGCGAGTCGAAACTCGGGATTGCGTTGTAGAAGGCGTATCCTTCCTGGGTCAGATCGTCGAGATCATAGTCCAGCGTTTCACGACGATATTCGGCACCCAGCGAGAAGGCGACAGGGCCGCCCGGCAGGTTGAAAAATTCGCTCGTGTCGCCGGCAACGAAACCGCCAATGTTGAGCTGCGTGATCTTGCCGGTAGCCAGCGAGTCAACGAGCACATAATTGCGCGCCGCATCGGTGACCGAGCCTTCGCCGAACGGATTGATCGGAACGCAGGCCGCGACGTCGGCGGCGAGGCGCGGATCGTCACCGGCGCTGAGCGGCGTGCCGGTGATGTACGACAACGGATCCGCATTAGGAAGCTTCGAACGGCAGACGATGTTGCCGTTCACATCGCGAGCGGTGTCGATACCCAGCAGATAGCGCTGGATGTTGACGTTGCCCTTGATCAGGTTCTTTTCCTTGTGCTCGCCATAGTTGACGAAAACTTCATAGTTCCAGTCGTCGTTGAAGTCACCGCGTGCACCAATCACAGCGCGATAGGTTTCGCGGGTGATTTCCTCATCGCGGGTACCGAAGTCGGTCCAGTTGCGACGCAGGCTGAAACGGAAAGTGCCTGCAGTGATAGCAGCCTGCTGAGCAGCAAGCGCCGCTGCGGACAAAGCAGCGCCGGTGTTCACGTTCACCGTCGAACCCAAGAAGGTGTTGGTCAGCAGCGTGCGCGCCTGAGCCGTCATATAGGGGTTGTCGAGGCGGATGCGCTCGCGGCCACCCGGGTCACCGAGCGTCGCGCCCTGCGAGAAGAACGGACCGCTCTGCGAACCCTGAGCTTCCGAACGAACATATTTCGCTTCGATGAACGGAACGAACGCCGGCGAAACTTCAAAATGCGCGATCAGGTTGGCCGAATACCGCTGAAGCGTCGGCGAAAGGGCAATCAGCTTGCCTTCGCGGCCGGTCATCCCGTTGCCACCGAGGAACGGACCCGTCGGGCCGAGGCCGGCGCGGTTTCCGGTCTGGACCGCAAGGCTGCCGTCCGGCTGGAACAGGAAAGCGCAGGTATATGCCGTGCCGCCGCCGCGGCCGCAGGGTGCGGTCGTCGGGTTCGGATAGGCTGCGACCATGCCGCCGAGGCTGATCGTCGTCGAACGAATGTCGCGGACGAAATAGCGGTCGAAACCGCCAGCCGCGCCGTTCGGCGAGCCGGGAGCGTCCGCTTCGACAATCAGGAACGCATCGTTCGTGTCGAGATAGGGACGGCCCGAAGCATAAAAGTCCGAGCTGCGCGCATATTCGAGGTTGACCGCGACGTTGCCACGGCCATCGGCGAAGTTCTTGCCCGCCGTCAGCGAGACGAACTGGTTGCCGGCATCGCCATAACGCGAAACGCCGCTCTGCCCACGGAGCTGAACGCCATCAAAGTCGTCCTTGAGGATGAAGTTCACGACGCCCGAGATCGCGTCCGAACCATAAACGGCCGATGCGCCGCCGGTCACGATGTCGATACGCTCGATCAGATCCGAAGGAATGGTGTTGGTGTCGACCGAGACGCCGTTCGACAGCACGTCCGAACCGACATGACGGCGGCCGTTGACCAGCACCAGCGTGCGCTGCGTGCCGAGGCCGCGAAGGTCGAGCAAGTTGAGGCCGCGCGTTCCGAGGAAGCGCGTCGAGTTCTGCTGGCTGAACGTGCTGCGCAGCTGCGGGAGTTCGTTGAGCAGATCGCCGACCGAAATGCCGCCGGTTTCAAAGATTTCGGCGCCCGTGACGACCGCGATCGGGTTGGCCGATTCAAGGTTCGGCTGGCGGATGCGCGAGCCGGTCACAACAATCGTGCCTTCCCCAGCGGCGTCCGCTGCATCGTCCGCAGGAGCGGCGTCGCTCTGTGCCATCGCCGGCATGGCGCTGAACAAAGCAAGAGTCAGGGCGGAGCCCCGAACTAGCAGGCTAGTCTTCTTCATGATGTATTTCCCCGGTTGCCGTTCAAAAAATTGGGAGTGAACGGATTGCCCCTTAGAAAGACAGAAATTTCCGGCGGCACAAGCCTTTGATGTAAATTTTCTGACAGTCGAGGGACTCGGATGTGGCGCTGTGGCATTTTCGCAACAGGGCAAGGCGGGGCTGCCGATACATCGGTTGGAATCAAAATGCCCGCCGACGAAACGAACAACCTCGATAAACGCATAGGCACGAGAAAAATGCCACAGAATTGATATCCCGTGAAACTAAGTTACGTTTGCCGTTTAGAGCTCGCTAAGCCGGAGAATCCGGCTGCCTGTTTGGCAGCGCGCCCCTCCGCGCCCTGTCCGGCAGATTCCGAATCGCGCCAGCGCCTTGTTGACGACCCGACCAGCGCATGTTGCGATGCATCATATTTTGATGCTAATGCGATATCCGGATGGCCGGGCGGCGCATTGCCATTGCACCGGAACACAAGGAGCGCGGGTAAAGATGGCGAAGTCCAGGGCGACGGCGGAAGATGACGTCGTCACGATCAAGAAATACGCCAACCGGCGACTCTATGATACCGAACGAAGCTGCTACATCACGCTCGAGGATCTCGGCACGATGGTCCGCGACGGCCGCGATTTCCGTGTCGTCGATGCCAAGAGCGGCGACGACATCACGCATAATGTCCTCACGCAGATCATCATGGACGAAGAAACGCGCGGCGAAACGCTGCTGCCGGTCAATTTCCTGCGCCATCTGATCGGCATGTACGGCGACAAGATGCAGTCGATGGTGCCGCAGTATCTCGAAGCCTCGATGACAGCATTTCGCAAGAACCAGCAGGATGTCCGTTCGGCACTTGAGGGCGCGCTGGGATCCAACCCGCTCGCCGAATTGACCCGCCGCAACATGGAAATGTTCCAGCAGGCGGCAGGCGCCTTCATCCCCGGCGCGGGCGGAGGCAAGGCAAAGGATGCCGAGATCGCCGCGCTCCAGGCCGAAGTCGCCGAACTCAAGGCCGAGCTTGCCAAGAAGAATTAATCGGGTCCGCTCCGGCGCCCCAATGACGGAAAAAAACTAAATATCATGGTCAAACATGCGCTCAGCGTAACCCGGCAGGCCGATTTTGCGGCCTGGTATCAGGATGTCATTGCCGAAGCCGATCTTGCGGAAGAATCGGGCGTGCGCGGCTGCATGGTCATCAAGCCGTGGGGCTACGGTATCTGGGAGCGTATCCAGACCGTGATGGACGCGGCGATCAAGGATGCCGGGGTCCAGAACTGCTATTTTCCGCTCTTCATCCCCTTGAGCTTCTTTGAGAAGGAAGCTGACCATGTCGATGGTTTTGCAAAAGAAATGGCGGTCGTTACGCATCACCGCCTGATCGCCGACGGCAAGGGCAAGCTCGTCCCCGATCCCGAAGCGAAACTCGAAGAGCCGCTGATCGTTCGGCCGACCTCTGAAACGGTGATCGGCGCCGCGATGAGCCGCTGGGTGCAGAGCTGGCGCGACCTTCCGCTCAAGGTCAATCAATGGGCCAACGTCGTGCGCTGGGAGATGCGCACGCGCATGTTCCTGCGCACCAGCGAATTCCTGTGGCAGGAAGGCCATACCGCGCACGCCGACAAGACCGACGCGATGGTCGAGACGCTGCGCGCTCTCGAAATGTACCGCGCCTTTGCGGAAGATGTTCTCGCGATGCCGGTAATCGCGGGCGAAAAGCCCGAAAATGAGCGCTTTCCGGGCGCCGTCGCGACCTATTCGATCGAGGCGATGATGCAGGATGGCAAAGCGCTGCAGGCCGGCACCTCGCATTATCTCGGCACCGGCTTCGCCGAGGCCGCAGGCATCCGGTATCAGGACAAGGACGGCGGTCACAGCCTCTGCCACACGACGAGCTGGGGCACCTCGACCCGCATGATCGGCGGCGTCATCATGACGCATGGCGACGACGATGGCCTGCGCTGCCCGCCGCGCATCGCGCCGCACCAGATCGTCATCGTACCGATGCTGCGCGACAATGAGGAGGATCAGGCGATCCTCGACTATTGCGCGTCGTTGCAGTCCGAGCTGAAGGCGCTCGACGCCTTCCGCGAACCGCTGCGCGTCCATCTCGATGCGGGCGCCAACAAAGCGCAGACGAAACGCTGGGGCTGGGTGAAAAAGGGTGCACCGATCATCCTCGAAATCGGTCCGCGCGACGTCGCGGGCGGCAATGTCGCGGTTATCCGCCGCGACCGGCTCTACAAGGACGATGGCAAGCTCAATACCGCCTTCGTTGCCAAGGGCGATTTCGTGGGCGAAGCGGTTGCGACGCTCGAGGACATCCAGTCGAGCTTGCATGCCGAGGCCAAGGAAAGACTTCACGCGAACATTCGCCGCGACATTACTGATTTGAAGTCGCATTTCGCCGGCGACGACAAGTTCGTCGGCTGGGTCGAGGTGCAATGGTCACGCCCGACCGGCGCAGCGCTCGACGGCATCGTCGAACAGCTCAAGGCGCTGAAGCTGACGATGCGCAACACGCCGCTCAACGCTTCCCCTGCAGATGGCGCCTGCTTCTTTACCGGCGAGCCCGCGGTCGAACGCGTGCTGATCGGCCGGACTTACTAGAACTGCGATTGCAGGCGCGGTTAGCGCCCGATCAACCCTGAAAGCCGTTCGCGGGCGATCATATTTCTGATACGCAGGCGGCGCAGGGAGTCGTCTTTCGGGGCTCGCCCGCTGGCGATAGCCGCCGCAGATCGCTTATCTGCATTTCATTCAGCAGGGGACGGATCGTGAAACGACAATTTATTGCCTCGACCGCTATTTTCGCGCTGATCTTCGGCGCGACCGCACCCGCATTCGCCAAGCCGCCATCCGACGTGTCCGACCTCGTCGGCGCACGGGCGCCGGGCGGCGAAACGCAGATGCAAAGCCGCGGCTATACAATGGAGAAATTCAAGGGCGGCGCGCAATATTGGTGGAACCGCGGGACGAAAACCTGCGCCCGCGTCGTCGTTGCGAACGGTCGCTACGCCAGCGTCGACAAGACCGATGCGAGCGATTGCGGCCACGGTGACAGCAGCGGCTCGTCCGCCGGGGCGGCGATAGCGGGCGTCGCGGCGATCGGCCTGATCGCCGCGCTTGCCAGCCACAAGAAGAAGCATGGGAGCGACCAGGGTGGCGATCACGACAGCGAATATGGCCGCGGCTACAACGACGGTCTCTATGGCGGCCGATATGACCGCCACGACAGCGAGGCCTATCACGACGGCTTCATGGCGGGCGAGGCCGAGGCATCAAACCGCCGCGCCGCCAATCGCCCCTACGCACGCGGCGGCCCCGACGCGGCGCGCGCGGCCTGCGAGCGGCGCGGCGACGAATATCAGAATGCACCGGGCGGCAGCAGCGTCGCGGTGAGCCAGCGCGGCGACGGCGCGGGCAATTATATCTTCACCGTCGCGACAGGCCACTATCGATCGCAATGCACGGCGACGGCGAGCGGTCGGATTCTCGACATCTCTCCCTATTGAGGCTGCATTGGGGGTGACGGCCAGCCCGTTACCCCCTATCCGCCGATGATGGCCCGCAAACAATACACCGGACTGCCGACACCCGAGCAGATCCTTCGCTTCATCGAAGAGAGCAAGGAGGCCGTCGGCAAGCGCGAGATTGCGAAATATTTCGCGCTGCACGGCAACGACAAAATCGCCCTGAAAGCGCTGCTCAAGGACATGACCGACGAAGGGCTTGTCGATCTTGCGCCGGGTCGCGCGTTTCACAAGCACGGCGGGCTACCGCGCGTCACCGTGCTGCGCGTCGCGGCGATCGAGGGCAGCAATGTCTGGGCGGTGCCCGAACGCTGGGAGGCCGCCACACCGGCACCGCGCCTCCGCGTGATCGAGCAGGGTCGCAAGGGCGCACTCGGTATCGGCGACCGCATCCTGGCGCGCACCGAGGAACGCGGGAGCGGCCATGTCGCCCATCCGATGAAACAGCTCGAAGCCGGCGGCGAGACCGTGATCGGCGTACTCGTCGAGGATATGGGGCCTGGCGGCAAGCCGATTCTGTGGCTGCGTCCCGCCGACAAACGCGCGCGCTACGACTTCGCCGTCGCCGACAAGGGCGATGGCAATGTCGGCGATCTCGTCCGCGCTGAACTGACCGGACGCGGCCCGGCGATCAAGGCAAAGGTCATTGAGCGCCTCGGCGATCCCTTTGCGCCTCGCGCCTTGAGCATGATCGCGATCGCGCGGCATGAAATTCCGCATGTTTTCGGGGCCGAACCGCTCGCCGAAGCGGAGGTTGCGGCAAAGCTTCCGCTCACCCCCGAAGGTCGCGAGGATTTGCGCGACCTGCCGATCGTCGCGATCGATCCAATCGACGCGCGCGACCATGACGATGCGGTATGGGCCATTCCCGACGACGACACGACCAACAAGGGCGGTTTTCGTGCGATCGTCGCGATCGCCGATGTCAGCTATTATGTCCGGCCCGACGGCGAGATCGACCGTGAGGCGCGGCGGCGCGGCAACAGCGTCTATTTCCCCGACCAGGTCGTCCCGATGCTGCCCGAAACACTGTCGGCGGGCGTCTGCTCACTGAAAGCCGGGCAGGACCGGGCGGCGATGGCATGCCATCTGGTGATCGACCAGCACGGCAAGGTGACGTCATGGCGCTTCACTCGCGCGCTCGTCCGATTGCGCGCGAACATCGCCTATGAGCATGCGCAGGCGGCCTATGATGCCGACGCGCCGCGCGACGAATGGGATGCGGATGTGCTCCCGACGCTGAAAAACCTGTGGGCCTGCTGGGCGCTACTCGCGAAGGCGCGCGCAGCCCGGGCTCCGCTCGATCTCGACCTGCCCGAACGACAGGTCATCCTCGACGAAGCAGGCGGCATCGCCGAAATTCGTATCCGCCCACGGCTGGATTCGATGCGGCTGATCGAGGATTATATGATCGCCGCGAACGTGGCCGCCGCAAAGGCCCTCGAGGCGAAGAAGTCGCCGGTCATGTACCGCATCCACGAACCGCCCAGCCGCGAGAAACTCGTCAGCCTGAAAGACTATCTCGAAACCTTCGAACAAAGCTTCGCGCTGGGTCAGGTGATCACCCCTGCGGTGTTTAACCGCCTGATTGACGGCTTTTCGGAAGACGACCGGCTGCCCGAGATCATGCAGGCCATCCTGCGCAGCCAGACGCAGGCCTATTATGGCCCCGCCAACGCGGGCCATTTCGGCCTCGCGCTCGGCAGCTACGCCCATTTCACCTCGCCGATCCGCCGCTACGCCGATCTGATCGTCCATCGGGCACTCGTCGACAGCTACAAGCTCGAAGTGCCGGGCAAGCCGAAGGGGCTTCCGGAACGCACCGGGCTGGGCGAGGCCGACGCCAAGGGACTGTCGCATATCGGCGAAGCGATCAGCGCGCTGGAGCGCCGCGCAATGGAAGCCGAACGCGAAACCGTCGATCGCTATGTCGCCGCGTATCTTTCAAACAAAAAGGGCGAGATCGTTCAGGCGCGGATCACCGGGGTACAGCCCTTCGGCTTTTTCGCGACCGTCGATGGGCTCGGCGGCGACGGATTGGTGCCGGTATCGACGCTGGGCAACGAGCGCTTCTTCTATGACGAAGCCGCTCGCAGTCTCGACAGCGAGCATGGCCGGATCGGCTTCACGACCGGCCAGCGGCTCGACCTGCGACTGGTCGATGCCAATCCGATCAGCGGCGCCTTACGCTTCGAATTGCCCGACGCCCCCGAAGGCGGCTTCCGCAATCGTCCGCCGCGCCGCGACGGCGTCAAGGACAAGGCTGGCAAACATGTCGTCGGCAAACGCGGTCGCCCCGCGAACATCAAGCACAAGGGCAAGCGACGCTAGGTTCGCATTATCGCGATGCCAGCTTCTGTAACAAAACCGCGCTCTCGGCATCGGCAGGGAAGAAAGCTTCGATCGCCAGCTCCGACAGCGTGATATCGACGGGAGTCCCGAAGATCGTCACCGTCGACACGAACGAAATCCGCCCCGCAACCGTGTCAAGGATCAACGGCACCGCGATGCCATTCGCACGGCCTCCATCATTGTCGTTCGCCTCGACCGCATAGCCCGCCAATTCCTCGCGCAGCGCGATCAGCCCTGCGTCGGCGCTTGCCTCGATCTGCAAGTCGAGCCGGTGGAGGATATGCGCCCGCCATTCGCCGAGATTGACGATCTGCGGCGCCAAGCCCTCAGGATGCAGCGCGATGCGCAATACATTGACCGGCGGCGCGAGAAGGGCGGGGGACACCTGCTCGATCAGGATCGCGATGGCCTCGTTCGCTGCAACCATGTTCCAATGGCGGTCGACCGCTAGCGCGGGATAGGGCTCATGCCCCCTCAGCACATGCTCGACGATCGCGCGCATTCCGGCCATTTCGGCGCTGTCGAGCGGCCGCTCCTGATAATCGGGCGCATAGCCCGCCGCGAGCAGCATCGCATTGCGCGCGCGGTGTGGCACGTCGAGGCAGTCCGCGATCCGCGCAAGCATCGCGGCGCTCGGCTTCGATCGCCCCGTCTCGATAAAGCTCAGGTGGCGCGTCGATATCTCGGTATCGAGCGCGAGGTCCATCTGACTCATCCGGCGGCGGGTGCGCCATTCGCGCAATTGCTCGCCCAGCGTCGCGACTTGCATCATCATCTCCCTTGTCCGGAGAGCTATACCTTCGCCTTCCTGTTTTCCATTACCTCTGGCGTAATCGACCAGCCGCATTTTCCGGACCAGATGAGACGGGCATTCGAAAGGAGAAACATCATGTCCATCTTCAATCTCAAGAACACCCTGATTATCGACGCTGTAACCTGCACGGCGTTGTTCGTCCTGTGTGTGTTTGCGACCGCGACGGTCGCTGCGCTGCTCGGCCTCCCCTCCGATGTGGTGACCGTCGCGGGCTGGATCGGCCTGCCGTCCGCGCTGTTGATGCTGTTCGTCGCCCATCAGAAGGCGCCGAGCAAGGGCCTTGCGAACCTGATTGCGGTGGGCAATCTCGGGTGGGTCGCGGCGAGCTTTGCGGTTCTTACGATCTTCGCAAGTCAGATGACGTGGCTTGGCATTGCGGTCGTCGCGATCCAGGCCGTCGTGGTCCTGGATCTCGCGATTTTCGAGGCGAAGGGCGCCGCCGCCCTTCCGCGGCTCGCGCCAGCCTGACGCTCCGTTAACTCAGCGCATCGAGCCGGGCGATATCGATCCCGCCCGGCACCAGCATCACCGGACAGGGAAGCGTACCCGCATCCTGTCCGGTGAAATGCGTGACCAGCGGCCCCGGCGCGCCGCTCGCCGCAGTGGCTAGCACAAGCGCTGCGACTTCATCGCTCGCACCGATGACTTCGCGCACCACTTCGGCGGGCTTGCCCGCCTTGATCATGGTCTGCGGCGTAACGCCTTCTTGCACCACCGCGTCGGCCGCTGCCGCCACCAGTTCCTCGGCGTGCTCGCGCGCTTCGGCTTCGATCGTCGCCTGAACGCCGCCGAACGCGACGAAATCCTGCGGCGGGATGATCGCCAGCACAATGACGCCGCCGCCCGTCCGTGCGGCACGCCGCGCCGCAAAACGCAGCGCCAGCGACGCCTCGGGACTGTCGTCGATCACCACCAGATATGTCCGCATCGCCCCGACCCCTCGTGTTTTTGCTTGGGGTAAAGAGTGCGTCACATTCGTATGAAACGCAAGTTGGCCCGCTAGACCTTGACCGACGCAAGGCTTAAGGCGAGGAACAAACCGTAGCGGCAGGCGACGCCTGCGAGACTGACAGGGACACGCCTAACCATGCCAATCGAACTGAAAATGCCCGCCCTCTCGCCGACGATGGAGGAAGGCACCCTTGCCAAATGGCTGGTCAAGGAAGGCGATACGGTCAAATCGGGCGACCTGCTCGCAGAAATCGAAACCGACAAGGCGACGATGGAGTTCGAGGCGATCGACGAAGGCGTCGTCAGCCAGATTCTCGTCGCCGAAGGCACCGACAATGTGAAGGTCGGCACCGTGATCGCGGTGATCGCGGGCGAGGGGGAAGACGCCGGGAGCGCGAAGGCCGCTCCTGCTCCGGCCCCGGCTGCGGCTCCCGCCGCTGAACCGAAGGCCAAAGCGCAAGCCCCCGCCGCAGCGCCTGCACCGACGCCCGCCCCCGCTCTTGCCGCCGCATCGGGCGAGCGCATCAAGGCCAGCCCGCTCGCCAAGCGCCTCGCCGCCGAGCAGGGCATCGATCTCAAGAGCTTAACGGGCACCGGCCCCGGCGGCCGTATCGTGAAGGCCGATCTCGAGGGCGCGCCCGCTGGCGCCGCAGCCCCCGCCGCAACCACCGCGCCGGCTCCCGCCGCTGCTGCTCCGGCAGCAGCTGCCCCCGCACCGGCGACCGCTGGTTCGATCCCCGATTTCGGCATCCCGCACGAGGACGAAAAACTGTCGGGCATGCGCAAGACGATCGCACGCCGCCTGACCGAGTCGATGCAGCAATCGCCGCACATCTACCTCACCGTCGACATCCGCCTCGACGCGCTGCTCAAGCTGCGTGGCGAGCTCAACGCCAGCCTCGAAAGCCGCGGCGTCAAGCTCAGCGTCAACGATCTGCTCATCAAGGCGCTCGCGGTCGCACTCGAACGTGTGCCTGCGTGCAACGTCAGCTTCGGCGGCGACGTCATGCGCCAATACAAGCGCGCCGACATCTCGGTCGCGGTCAGCATCCCCGGCGGGCTGATCACCCCGATCATCACCGACGCCGGCGGCAAGTCGATGTCGAAAATCTCGACCGAAATGTCCGAGCTCGCGGCGAAGGCGAAGGAGGGCAAGCTCCAGCCCAATGAATATCAGGGCGGCACCGCCTCGATTTCGAACATGGGCATGATGGGGATCAAGCAGTTCACCGCGGTGATCAACCCGCCACAGGGCATGATCATGGCGATCGGCGCGGGCGAGAAACGCCCCTATATCGTCGACGACGCACTCGCGATTGCCACCGTCATGTCGGCCACCGGCAGCTTCGACCACCGCGCGATCGACGGCGCCGACGGCGCGCTGCTGATGAAGACCTTCAAGGAACTTGTCGAAAGCCCGCTGGGACTGGTGGCATAAGATGGCTGACACCAACTACGACCTCATCGTCCTCGGCTCGGGACCTGGCGGATATGTCGCGGCGATCCGTGCGGCGCAGCTCGGGCTCAAGACCGCGATCGTCGAGCGCGAGAATCTTGGCGGCATCTGTCTCAACTGGGGCTGCATTCCGACAAAAGCGCTGCTGCGATCGGCCGAAATCTATCATTATATGCAGCATGCGGGCGACTATGGCCTGATCGCGCAGCAGATCAGCGCCGATATCGACGCGGTGGTGAAGCGCAGCCGCGGCGTTGCGAAGCAGCTGAGCCAGGGCGTCGCCTTCCTGATGAAGAAGCACAAGATCACCGTCCATATGGGTGAGGGCAAGCTGACCGCGCCCGGCAAGCTCGAAGTGAAGGGCGAGAAGGGCAGCGAAACCCTCACCGCGAAGAACATCATCGTCGCCACCGGCGCCCGCGCCCGCGACCTGCCGTTCGCACCCGCCGACGGCAAGCGCATCTGGACCTATCGCCACGCGCTCGTTCCGCCCGAAATGCCTAAAAAGCTGCTCGTCATTGGCTCGGGCGCGATCGGGATCGAATTTGCGAGCTTCTACAGCGACATGGGCTGCGACGTGACCGTCGTCGAAATGCTCGACCGCCTCGTTCCCGTCGAGGATGCCGACGTGTCGGCCTTCCTTGAAAAGGCGCTCAAGAAGCAGGGTATGACGATCTTCACCGGCGCCGGCGTCGAGGAACTGAAGGCGACCGCCAATGGCGTCACCGCGAAGATCAAGACCAAGGACGGCAAGACCGAAAGCGCCGAATTCAGCCACGCGATCGTCGCGATCGGCATCGTCCCCAACACCGAGAATATCGGGCTCGAAGCTTTGGGCGTGAAGACGACCAAGGGCCATATCGACACCGACGCGATGTGCCGCACCAACGTCCCCGGAATCTGGGCGATCGGCGACGTCACCGCACCGCCGTGGCTCGCGCACAAGGCAATGCACGAATCGGTGATTTCGGTCGAAGCGATCGCGGGCAATCACCCGCACGCGATGGACCCGCGAAACATCCCCGGCTGCACCTATTGCCGACCGCAGATCGCCAGCGTCGGTCTGACCGAAGCGAAGGCCAAGGAGCTCGGTTACAAGGTCAAGGCCGGGACCTTCCCCTTCATCGGCAACGGCAAGGCGATCGCGCTTGGCGAATCCGAGGGCTTCACCAAGACCGTGTTCGACGCGAAGACCGGCGAGCTGCTCGGCGCGCACATGATCGGCGCCGAGGTCACCGAACTGATCCAGGGCTATACGATCGGCAAGACCGCCGAACTGGTCGAGGATGATTTCATCGGCACCGTCTTCCCGCATCCGACGCTCAGCGAAACGATGCACGAAGGCGTACTCGCCGCATTCGGGCGCCCGCTGCACATCTAGGGCGGGCCGCTTGAACCCGTCGATCCTGCATTTCTCCCGGACGGGCAGCGCTATCAAGGCGCTGTTCTTCCTGGCGGGCGCGGCGATTGCCTTTATGGTCGCGAACCTGATGTCCGCAGAGCGGGAGGCGCCGGAGCGAACCATTCGCCTGCCTGACATCGAACTGCCCGCCCCGGCACCACGCCACGACCCGCTCGCGCCGTTCAAGATCCCGCTTCTGATCATCAGCGGATGCATATGCCTTTTCTATGTCGGCAGGCATGGTCTGCGCGGAGTGACCCGATCGGTCGCCGCCAAGATCGAAAACGGCCACCTCCATTTTCACTCAAGCTATGATGCGGCGATCAACCCCTTGCCCGTCGAGAGGGTCACCGGGACGGTCTTCGATCGCGCCGATCGCCTGCCGGGCGGATTGTCGGGCTCTGCACGGTTCGGCGCCCGGTTTCGGCACGGCCTCCATCTTCGCTATCATGCCGAAGGGGCGTCGGGCGAAGTTCGGCTGATCGACAACGACATCAACGGCGGCACCGAACAGCTGCGCCGCTTTGCAGCTCATCTGGACAGCTGGCGCCAGTCGGCGGCCCGCACGGCACAGCGGGATTAGGCCACGGTAGATGACTGGAAAACCAACATATATTTTGACGGCATTGGCACTGATTGCAGCCGTCATCCTGCTCGGCCTTGCGGTCGGCGCGGGGTGGACGCAGGCGACCGACTGGCGGGTGTCGCACGCGCTCGCGCTCCGCGCCGACCAAAACGACCCGGCCTTCATTTCCTTCATGCAATGGGCGAGCTGGATCGGCGGCGGCACTCCGCGCTGGATCATCGTCATCCTGCTCTGCGCACTCGTCTGGCACTGGTGCGGCCCGCGCTGCGCAGTTGCACTCGGCGGAACCTCGCTGCTCGCCAATCTCGCTTCCAGTCTGATGAAGCTCGGCTTCGGTCGCACACGCCCCGATGTGATCGACCACCTCGACCATCAGACGAGCTTTTCCTACCCCAGCGGCCATGCGACGAGCGCCGCGGTCGTCTATCTGCTGCTTGCCTCGCTCGCGCCGCCGCGCTGGCGACCATTCGCCTGGGCGCTCGCCGCGACGATGATCATCCTCAACGGCTTCTCGCGCATCATGCTCGGCGTTCACTGGGCGAGCGATATTTTGGGCGGCACAATGCTCGGCGCCGCTTTCGCGCTGCTCGGGGCGTGGTGGGTGAGCCTTCCCTCTCGACAGGCAGGCACAAGCAGCTAACGTCGCCGCATGGCTCAAGGCACCCACGACTTCGTCGCCGACCCGCGCAACGACGCGATCCTTATCAACGTCAACGGTGACCTCGTCCCGCGCGCGCAAGCAAGCGTGTCGGTGTTCGACAGCGGCTTCATGCTCGGCGACGGCGTGTGGGAGGGCATCCGCGTCCACAAGGGGCGCATGGCCTTCCTCGACCAGCATCTCGACCGCTTGTGGGAAGGGGCAAAGGCGATTGCGATGGATATCGGGATCACGCGGGACGCGCTCGAACAGCGCCTTTACGCGACGATCGACGCCAACGACATGGACGCGTGCCATATCCGGCTGATGGTCACCCGCGGCATCCGCTCGACCCCCTATCAGGACCCGCGCGTCGTCATCTCGCCCGCGACGATCGTCATCATTGCCGAGCATAAGGACCCGCTACCCGCGACGGTCGAAAAGGGCCTCTCGCTCTTCACCGTCCACGTACGCCGCGGCGATCCGGCGGTGCAGGACCCCAAGCTCAATTCCCACAGCAAGCTCAATTGCATTACCGCCTGTATCCAGGCGGCGCAGGCCGGCGCCGACGAGGCGCTGATGCTCGACCCGCACGGCTTCGTCGCGACGTGCAACTCGACCCATTTCTTCATCGTCCGCAGGGGCGAGGTCTGGACGTCGAGCGGCGATTATTGCCTCGGCGGAATCACCCGCGCCAACGTCATCATGCTGTGCCGCGAGAACGACATTCCGGTCCATGAGAAGAATTTCTCGCTCACCGATGTCTATGGCGCCGACGAGGCATTCGTCACCGGCACATTCGCGGGGGTCGTCCCCGCGCATACGGTCGACGGCCGCAAGCTGACCGGGGGCAGGGGGCCGATGGTCGAGCGGTTGCAGGGGCTCTACAAGGCGCTCATCGAACGCGACATCACGGAGCGTTCGCGGCCGTGAGCGACTGTGTCCGCATTGCAATGTGGTCGGGGCCGCGCAACCTGTCCACCGCGATGATGCGCAGCTTCGGCAGCCGCGCCGACAGCTTCGTCAGCGACGAGCCCTTTTATGGCGCGTATCTCAAGCAAACCGGCGACCCGCAGCCGATGATGGATGCGGTGATCGCGTCGATGGACTGCGAATGGCACGGCGTCGCACGGACAATCACCGGACCGTGCCCGACCGGCGTGCCGGTCTGGTACCAGAAACATATGGCGCACCATATGGTCGGGCCGATCGCGCACGATGACCTGCCGGGGCTGCGCCATGCTTTCCTGATCCGCGACCCCGCGCGCGTCGTCGCCAGCTACGCCGCGAAGCGCGTGTCGGTGCGCCCCCATCATCTCGGCACCGACAAGCAGGTCGAATTTTTCGATCGCGAAGCCGATCGGCTCGGCCACGCGCCACCGGTGATCGACAGCGCCGACATCTTGCGCGACCCTCCCGCGATGCTGCAAAAATTGTGCGCCGCGCTCGACATCGCTTGGGATGCAGCAATGTTGCACTGGGAGACCGGATTGCGCCCGACGGACGGCATCTGGGGATCGCATTGGTACGACGCGGTCGTATCGAGCACGGGCTTCGGCGTCCCCGACAAGCCGGTGCCCGACCTGACGGGCGACGAGCAAGCGGTCGCCGACGCCTGCCGCCCCGACTATGACTATCTCGCGCGGCACAAGATCACCGCCTGACGCATTTTCCGCTGTCCTATTTTACGCCGGTTTGCCATCTGGTTTACGGGCTCCAACAGCAGGCGAGGTAAACATGCAATCGCGAATGAAGTTCGGCAGTTTTCTGCGGGGAATCGCTTTGGGCGCGACGGCGTTTTTTGGCGCCGCAACCGCGATGGCGCAGGCGCAGGAAACGACCGGACAGACGGTCATTACCG
Organism: Sphingopyxis sp.; assembly: GCA_051861185.1. Taxonomy (GTDB): domain Bacteria; phylum Pseudomonadota; class Alphaproteobacteria; order Sphingomonadales; family Sphingomonadaceae; genus Sphingopyxis. The sequence goes on along the minus strand of JBIMKQ010000001.1, from coordinate 39,258 downwards.
CCGCGCGCTACATCGACGTGCTGACCGGCAAGACGGTCGAGTTTCCCGCAATCTTCGTCGGCGCCGACGGCCGCATCACGGGCATTGCCGATGCGCGCACCGTGCGCTGGGGATCGAACGTCAAACATATCGATCTTGGTGACAAGACGCTGCTGCCCGGCCTGATCGACATGCACGTCCATCTCGACGGCCCGGCCGATATCGGCGGCTATCGCGGGCTCGAATTCACCGACAGTTTCTGGGGCATGACGGCGGTCAAAAATGCCAACGACATGCTGGGCGCGGGCTTCACCACCGTCCGCAACGTTGGATCGAGCGACCGCAACGACATCGGCCTGAAACAGGCGATCGACGCGGGCTATGCAACCGGCCCGCGCATCGTCCCGGCGGGCTATGCCCTCGGCGCCACCGGCGGCCATTGCGACAGCACCTTTCTGCCGCCCAGCCTCGAGAAGAAGGACGGAAAGGAAGAGGGTATCGGCGATACGCCCGAGGAACTGCGCTATCAGGTCCGGCGCCAGCGCAAATATGGCGCTGAGGTGATCAAGGTCTGCGCAACCGGCGGCGTCTTCTCGCGCAACACCGAACCGGGCCAGTTGCAGGTTTCCGAAAAGGAACTCGCCGCGATCGCCGACGAGGCGCATCAATGGGGCCTGCGTGTCGCTGCGCATGCGCATGGCGCGGCGGGCATTCGCGCCGCGATTGCCGCCGGGATCGACACGATCGAGCATGTCAGCCTGGTCGATGACGAGGGCATCCGCATGGCGCTCGCACGCAAGCAGCCGGTATGGTTCTCGATGGATATCTACAACACCGACTATACGCAGGCCGAAGGTGCAAAAAATGGCGTGCTCGAGGACAATCTGCGGAAGGATCGCGAGATCGCACAGATCCAGCGCGAAAATTTCCGCAAGGCGGTGAAGGCGGGCGTGCGGATGGTGTTCGGCTCCGACGCGGGCGTGATGCCGCACGGGCAGGTCGGCGGTCAGTTCCGCGTCATGGTCGAATATGGGATGACCCCGTTGCAGGCGATCCAGGCTGCGACGAAAAACGCTGCCGAAGCGCTCGGCCGCGAGAGGGATGTCGGCGCGATTGCAGTCGGCCGCTACGCCGACATCGTCGCGGTCGACGGCAATCCGTTGGCCGATGTGCGCCAGCTCGAAAGCGTCGACGCGGTGGTGAAGGGCGGGGTGCTTGTCCGGGGCAATTAAGCCTCGTCAGCTGACCACCAGCTTGTCGGTTAGCGACTCGCGCATTTCCGGGGTGAAGTTCAACACCGCCTCGGCATAGCTTGCGACGTCGCCATGATCGCGGCGCACCGTGGCCAGCGCGGCGTCGAGGAAGATCGGGTTGACCGACATCAGGGTACGGATCGCATCGTCGTGTATCTCTGCGCCATAGCGGGCGCGGATGACGTCGCCGCCCTGCGCGATACGCTCCTCGATCTTGCCCGCGGTGTTGGTGAGCAGATAATCCTGCATCAGATCGTCCTCGTGCACCCCCAGCAGGCGATGGACGACGGCAACGGCAAAGCCTGTGCGGTCCTTGCCCGCAACGCAATGCACCAGGCTCGGCGCTTCATATTCGGCGAGCGCCGACAGATAGAGGCGCAGCGTGTTCACCAGCACCGGACGATAGGGCATGCTGGCATAGACATCGACCATCCGCGACCGCGCGGTGTCATTGTCGATCGTTCCGCCCGCGGCCTGCAAATGCGGTGCAAGTCCCGCGGTGTTGCCATCGGCAAACAGAACCCGCGCCGAGAAACCCGTCGACCGCCTGCACGGATGCGCTGCGCGCTCGTCGTCGCCGCGCAGGTCGACGATCGTCTCGATGCCCAGATTGTCGACGACGGTCAGGTCGTCGTCGGTTGCGTCCTGATGATGCGCCGACCGCCACAGCATGCCGTTGCGCAGGCGGCCGCCGCCTTCGACAGCATAACCGCCATAATCGCGGAAATTGTGGATGCCGGCCAGTGGCAGGACTCGCTCGGCAATCATTTTCATTCTCCTGTAAACACCGGGGGGCGCTTTTCGACGAAGGCATTGATCGCCTCGCGGTTATCCGCGGTTTCATGAACGATCGCCTGATAGGCTGCACTGAGTTCCAAAATATCGCTCATCCGGCTGTGCTGCGCCTCGCGGAGCAGGCGTTTCGTCAGACGCAGCGCGCGCGGCGGATTGCAGACGATCCGCTCGGCAACGGCGATAGCCCGGTCGAGCAGTTCGGCATCGGGCACGACGTCCGTAACCAGACCATATTCCTTTGCCTGGGCCGCGTCAAAGCGGTCGCCGGTCAGGAAGAGTTCGGCCGCACGCGGATATCCTAGCACCTTCTGAAGCAACCAGGCACCGCCGTCCCCGGGGACGATCCCGACCTTGATAAAGCTGCAGGCGAACTTCGCGCTCTCGGCGGCGATCCGGATATCGCAGGTACAGGCAAGGTCGCAGCCGAGCCCGATCGCATGGCCATTGACCGCGGCAATCATCGGCACTTCGCAGTCCATCAACGCGCGGATCACCGCCTGCACGCCCTTGCGGTAATTGGCGCGAGTCGAATCGGGCTGGTCGAGTACGCCGATTCCAGTGCGATCCTGCATGCCTTTCAAATTGCCGCCGGCGCTGAATGCCTTACCGCTGCCGGTCAAGATGATCGCGCTGACGCCGCGGTCGTCGCCAAGGTCGCGTAATGTGTCGATGATGTCCTGGCAATCTTCGTGCGTGCCGATCGCGTTCATGCTCTCGGGCTTGATCATCGTCAGGATCGCGATCTTGCCCCGCCGCTCGACACTCAAAAATTCGCCCATGTTCAAAATTCCTTTGCTGTTGCGGAAAGCTATTGCATGGCGGTGGCGACATGCAAGGCTTTGCACTCTATCCTTTTGATCCGCCAGGCGACGTTGCCGCACTACGCGCCGATTTGCGGGCATGGCTGGCGGCGAACCAGCCGCAAGGCGATGTTGTGAAGCGCGCCAATTGCTGGGCGAGCTTCGATCAGGATTTCAGCCGGGCGCTCGGCGCTGCGGGATATATCGGCATGACGCTGCCGTTACGATATGGCGGCAGCGACCGGCACCCGCTCGAACGCTATGTGGTGATCGAGGAACTACTGGCGGCGGGTGCTCCCGTCGGCGCACACTGGATCGCCGATCGTCAGACCGGCCCATTGATCTTGCGCTATGGCAGCGAAGAACAACGCGAGCGCTATCTTCCCGGCATCGCTAAGGGCGCGCTTTACGCCTGCATCGGCCTGTCCGAGCCGGGCGCCGGGTCGGACCTTGCCGCTGTCCGGACGGCAGCGCGCGAAACAACCGAAGGCTGGCGGGTCAATGGCCAGAAAATATGGACCACCGGCGCGCATTTTTCGCACGTCATGCTGACGCTGGTACGGACCGAGGAAGGCAGCGAGCGCAACGCGGGCCTCAGCCAGCTGTTGATCGACCTCGATACGCCCGGCATTATTATCCGCCCGATCATCGACATGGCGGGCAACCATGATTTCAACGAAGTATTCTTCGACGATGTGCTTGTGCCCAACGGCGCGATGGTCGGCGAGCGCGGGCAGGGGTGGAAACAGGTCACCGCCGAACTCGGCCTCGAACGCTCAGGGCCCGAACGCTATCTGTCGAGCCATGCGCTTTTCGCCGCGCTAATCGATGCGGCGACCCCCGATCCCGACCCCGCGGTCGTGGCGCTGATCGGCGAACTCGCCGCCGAGATGTGGACGCTGCGCCAGCTCTCGATGTCGACCGCGGCTAAGCTGGCGGCAGGCGAGGACCCAATGGTCGACGCTTCAGTCGTCAAGGAGCTCGGCAATGCCTTCGAACAGGATATGCCGCGCCGCGTTCAGGCGATCCTCGCCTGCGACTGGAACGGTGAAAGCGATCTGGCACGCCTGCTCCGAGCGCTCCTCATCGCATCGCCCAGTTTCTCGCTGCGCGGCGGCACGCGCGAGGTGATCCGCGGGATCATCGCGCGCGGATTGGGCCTGCGATGAGCGCGGCCCGCGACATGCTCTGCGACACCGCACGCACGGTATTCGCCGGCGCAGGCGACATCGCATCGGTCGAAGAGGCGGGATTTGCCTTGCTGCTCGTGCCCGAAGAAAAGGACGGCTTCGGCGGCGACTGGGGCGACCTCGATGCTGTCCTGCATATAGCGGGGGTCGCCGCCCCCGATCTGCCGATTGGGGAGCTGATCCTCTCAGGCCTTGGCCATGCTCCGATGCCACTGCGTGCCGCCGCGACCGTCAGCCTGATGGCCGGCGCGATGGGGCAAGCGCTGGCACTCTCGATCGAGCATGTGAACATGCGCCGGCAATTCGGTCGCCCGCTCGGGAAATTTCAGGCGGTACAGCAATCGCTCGCCGTCATGGCGTGCGAAGTCGCCGCAGTCGATGCCGCTGCGGCTGCGATGGCTACCCGGCTCGATGCGACCAGGCTCGATGCGGACGCCGCCGGTTTCGAGATTGCCGCCGCGAAGTTGCGCGCCAACCGCGCCGTTGGTATCGTCACGGCCATTGCGCATCAGGTCCATGGCGCGATCGGTTTCACGCGCGAATATGACCTCCAGCGCGTCACCGTCCCGCTGATGCGCTGGCGCGGCGCGCATGGAAATGATGCCCACTGGGCGCAGATCCTCGGGCGTCAGGTTGCGGGGTTCGGCGGGCGCGGCCTGTGGGAAGCGATGACCGCGCGCACCGACTGATCCGTCAGCGCACCGAGCCGCCTTCGCGAACGGCGGCAATCCTGTTCGCGTCATAGCCCAGACCCGCCAGCACGGCATCGCTGTCAGCCCCAACGGCAGGTGCGGGGCGCGGCGTGTCGTTGACCGTCGCCGAATAGCGCGGCGCAGGTGCGGGCTGGACCGCGCCGCCGACCGTCAAGAAGGTTTCCCGCTCGACATTATGCGGATGCTGCGGTGCTTCGCTCAGCGACAGGATCGGGGCAAAACAGACATCGCTCATCTCCATGATCGCGCACCATTCGTCGCGGGTCTTGGTCGCGAACAAAGCGGTGAGCTTGTCCTTCAACGGACGCCATTGCGTAGGGTCCATCTGCGCGTCGAAATCGGGATCTTCGGTCAGCCCCGTCTTCTCGCGCAACAACGCATAAAATTGCGGTTCGATCGACCCGATCGAGATGAACTTGCCGTCAGAGCAGACATAGCTGTCATAGAAATGCGCGCCGCCGTCGAGCATGTTCACGCCAGCCTGATCCTGCAGCCGACCGGCAGCGTGAAACCACCAGCTCATCCCAGCGAGCAGCGCCGACCCGTCGGTCATCGCGCAATCTATCACCTGACCCTCGCCGGTTCGCGCAGCGTGGACGAGCGCGCTCGACATGCCGAAGGCAAGCATCATCCCGCCACCGCCGAAGTCGCCTACATAATTTGCAGGCGGCACCGGCTTTTCGCCCGCGCGGCCGATGCCGTGAAGCACGCCCGACAGCGAAATATAGTTGATGTCGTGCCCCGCCGCCTGCGCATAGGGGCCAAACTGACCCCAGCCGGTCATGCGCCCGTAGACGAGCTTCGGATTGTCCGCGAGCAGCACCTCGGGCCCAAGTCCGAGCCGTTCCATCACGCCCGGCCGATAGCCCTCGATGATCCCGTCGGCGCTTTTGCAAAGATCGCGTGCAATCTGCACCGCCTCCGGCTTCTTCATGTCGAGTATAATCGACGTGCGGTTGCGGCTCAGCGGGTCGCGCGGGTCCATGAAACCGCCAGGGCGGTCGATACGGATCACCTCGGCGCCATGATCGGCGAGCATCATGCCGCAGAAGGGACCGGGACCGATACCCGCAAATTCGATGATCCTGATACCCTTCAGCGGCCCGGTCATGTGTCTCTCCTGTTCGTCAGATACGTTCGATGATGATCGCGGGCGCCATGCCGCCGGCGGCGCACATGGTGACAAGACCATAGCGACCGCCCGAACGTTCGAGTTCGTCGAGCGCGGTGCCGATCAGGATCGATCCGGTGGCACCGATCGGATGGCCTAGCGCCATCGCGCCGCCGTTGATGTTCACCTTTCCACGGTCGAGATCGAGGTCGCGGATGAATTTTTCGGCGACGACCGAAAAGGCTTCGTTGATTTCCCAGACGTCGATGTCGTTCTTCGTCAGCCCTGCCTTTTCCAGCACCTTCTTCGCGGCCGGAACCGGCGCATTGAGCATGAGCGTCGGATCGTCGCCGATATTGGCATAGGCAACGACGCGGCCGCGCGGCTTCAGACCATGCTTGTCGGCATATTCCTTCGACGTCAGCAGGATCGCCGCGGCGCCATCGACGACGCCCGACGAGTTTCCGGCATGATGGAAATGCTGGATTTCGACGTCGGGGTAGCGGCGGTTGACCTGCTTGCGGAAGGTGAAGCCGCCACCGAGGTCGAAATCGGCCAAGCCGGTGAAGGCGGGCTTCAGCGACGCGAGGCCTTCGGCGGTTGTTTCGGGTCGCGGGAATTCCTCATGGTCGAGCGCGACGCTGCCATCGGTGTTGAGCACCGGCACCACCGACTTGTTGAAACGGCCTTCCTTGATCGCACGGTCAGCGCGCTGTTGGCTAACGAGCGCGAGGGCGTCTAGCGCCTCACGGCTGATGCCTTCGATCGTCGCGATGGCATCGCCGCACACACCCTGATGCGACTGCGGGTGCAGTTCGTCGAGCGCTTCGTGTCCCGCCCCCATCAGACGCTGGGGCAAGCCGGCATTGGCCTGTTCGGCGGCGTAGGCGGTCGTGTAGCTCATCATCTCGGTGCCACCCGCGATCACGCAATCTTCCATGCCGCTCATCACGCTGGCGGCGGCCAGATTGACGGAGGTTATGCCGCCACCGCAGAAGCGGTCGAGTGTCGTGCCGCTGGCCTTGGTGTCATAACCCGCCGACAGCGCCGCCATGCGGCCAAGGTCGCCGCCCTGCTTGCCATTCTGGCTCGACGTCGACCAGATGATATCGTCGACCGTCGCGGTGTCGAGATTGTTGCGGTCGCGGATCGCTGCGAGCACTGTCGCGGCGAGGTGCTGCGGGTGAAGATGCGACAGCGCGCCCTTGCCGGGTTTGCCGACCCCGCGGGGGGTACGGACGGCGTCGATGATATAGGCCTCGGCCATGATTGATATCCTTTCGTGGAAGAGCTTCGAAGATCGTCGGTTGATTGAAAAGCTAAATGGCGGGGAGTCTAACGGGGGGCCATGCGGATCGCCCCGTCGAGGCGGACTGCCTGACCATTGAAATAGGTGTTGCGAACCATCTCCATCGCGAGGCTCGCATATTCCTCGGCCTTGCCGAGGCGCTTGGGGAAGGGAACCGATGCTTCGAGGCTCTCCTTCACCTTCGGGTTCATATTGCCGAGCAGCGGGGTTCCGAAGACGCCGGGCATGATCGAATTGACGCGGATGCCAAGGTCCATCAGGTCGCGCGCCATTGGCAGGACAAGCCCATTCACCCCGGCCTTGGCCGACCCATAAATGACCTGTCCGATCTGCGCGTCCTGCGCCGCGACCGAAGCAGTGAAGATGATAGCGCCGCGTTCGCCGTCTTCCATCTCCGGAAGCGTCGCCATGCCTTCTGCAGCGATCGACCCGATGCGATAGCTCGCGGTCAGGATACCGGCGACGCCATAGGCATAATCTTCGGTAGACGTGCGGCGGAACGTTCTAGTTTCCTTGTCATAGGCGAGCGTCTTGCCACGCCGCGAGGTCATCGCGCAATGGACGCAAATACGTTCCTGTCCATGCGCCGCGCGCGCCTTCGCATAGCCATCTAAAACCGATTGCTCGTCGGTGATGTCGACCTTGCAGAAAAGGCCGCCGATCGATGCCGCGACCTCTTCGCCCAACGCCTCGTTGATATCGAAAATCGCGACCTTCACGCCCGAGGCGGCGAGCGCCTCCGCCGTGGCGCGGCCGAGGCCCGACGCCCCGCCGGTCACGACGGCTGCGGTGTTGGAATCGAATTTCATAGGTCGCGCCTCCTCAGGCCGGGATCTGGTTAAAGGGGATGCCCTTATCGGGGCGATGGTCCTGCGGCAGGCCGAGGACCTTTTCGGCGATGGTGTTGAGCAAGGTCTCGTCCGATCCACCCGCGATGCGGCCGGTCGGAGCATTGATCCAGCTCGACGCCCAATCCTCCTTTTGCGACGCATGTTCGTCGAACAGGAAACCGTCACTGCCCTGCAGGTCGATCGCAAGCTCGGACAGTTTCTGGCGCGACCGCACCGCGACCAGCTTGTTCAGCGATCCTTCGGGGCCTGGCATCATGCCCGCCTGCATCATCAACCGTGCACGCACATTGATCGAATCGAGCCCCGACCGCATCGCATAGTTTCGCGCGATCTGTTGCCGGATGCGCCCATCCTCTATCGCCGGACGACCATTGAGCTGGATATCTTTCGCCAGCTCGACGAACAGGTCGAGTTGCGGTCCGAAACCCGCGCTATCGGTCGCGACATAGCGTTCGATCATCAACGTCGCGATCGCGACCGCAAAGCCGCCACCGACCGGTGACATACGATGATCGTCGGTGATCTTCACATCGTCGAAGAACACTTCGTTGACGTGGCTGTCGCCGCCCGCGAGCTTGATCGGGCGCACCGTGACGCCCGGCGCTTTCATATCGACCCAGAAATAGGTCAGCCCCTTGTGCTTCGGCACATTGGGATCGGTGCGAACAACGATCACGCCATAGTCGCTATAGTGCGCCCAGCTCGTCCACACCTTCTGCCCGTTGATCTTCCAGCCATTGCCGTCGGGTTCGGCCTTGGTGCGAAGTCCCGCGAGGTCCGAACCACCCGAGGGCTCGGAAAAGAGCTGGCACCAGATTTCTTCGCCTTGCAGTGCCTTCAGCACACGCTCTTTGACGAACTCCTTGTCGCTGCCGAACTGCATCAGCACCGGCACCGGCATGCCGAGCGAAATGCCGAAATAGAAATTCGGGAAGCCGTGCTTCATTTCCTCGGCGTCGAAGGTGACTTTTTCGAGATGACCAAGCCCTTGGCCGCCATATTCGGTTGGCCAATTGATCCCGGCATAGCCCGCATCGAACTTCGCTTTCTGATAGCGGCGGCCGAGAGCCAGATCATCGGCTTCGGACAGGCCCTTGCGCGCATCGCGGCCAAAGGTCGGCGCGATTGATGCAAGCCAGGCCGAAGCCTTGTCGCGATAGACTTCAAGATCGCTCATGCCGCTTCTCCCGCAAGTTGATCGACGAGGACATCTTCCCAAAACAGGCTGCTGCCTTGTTCGATCGCGAGGCTGCGGGCGCGGCGCATATGGAGGTGCAGACCGATCTCCCAAGTTACCCCGATGCCGCCATGGATCTGGATGCAATCGCGCGCCGCGGTGTCATAGGCTTCGGTCGCCGACAGCCGTGCAGCGGCCGCGGCCGTAATGAAATTGGCTTCGCCCTCACGCGCCGCCGCGTGGATGCAGTTCGCGCGCGCTAGCTCAACGAGGCCATAGAGCTCGGCGATCCTATGTTTCACCGACTGGAAGGCGCCGATCGGCTGGCCAAATGCCTTGCGTGTCAGAGCATAGTCGCGCGCGATTTCCATCAACGCCTCGGCGCCGCCAGTCTGCTCGTGGGCGGTAACGACCGCTTGCAGCGCCAATATGTGCAGGGCCGCATCACGCGCCGTGCTGCCAACGACGAGCGCTTCGGCCGGTGTCGCCGAAAAGCTCAGGTCGGCCACGAGGCGGCTATTGTCGAAGCTCGAAACTGCCGAGCGCTGGACTCCGGCGAGATCGACGAGCGAAAGCACCGGCATGCCCGGACCATTCGCAAAGACGACTGCAACATCGGCGGCAAGACCAGCCGAAACGCCACGCGCGGTGCCGGCGAGCCGGTCGCCTGTAAAGGTCACATCGGGACGGGCGGGAAGGGCGTCAGGACCGGCAGCAAAAGCGATGGCCCCGATGGCTTCACCGCTTGCGAGCCTGGGCAGCCAGCGCGCCTTTTGCGCCGCGGAGCCGAACAGCTCGATCGCCTTCGCCGCACCAAAACTCGAGGGCAGGAACGGCGCGCCGCTGATGCTGCGCCCCGCCTGATGCGCAATCAGCCCCAGTTCGATCAGGCCAAGCCCCAAACCTCCATCGGCCTCGGGGAGAGCGAGCGCAGTCCATCCCTGCTCCTTTGCGGTGTCCCAGAACGGCCGGTAATATTCGCCGACGGTTTCAAGCAAGGGCAGCAGCGCGTCCCTGCTGATCCGTGCCTCGAGAACGCGCCGCGACTCGGTCGCGATCGCCTGCTGGCCTTCGTCATAGAGGATGGTCATGCGCGCACCCGTCCTTCTCCCAATTATCTTGTTCGGCCAGTCAACCGGACGTTGACGTAAACGTCAAGCACTTTGACGCTACGCTTTCGGCCCGCAACTGGCGACCATGTCAGGCCAGCCCGGCTTTCCAGTCACGACGGATCTTCTTCGCGAGGCTCCATTTATGGACTTCGGTCGGACCGTCATAGATGCGGAAGGCGCGAACTTCGCGGAACACTTGCTCGACGATCGTCTTGTCGGTGACCCCGGTGCCGCCCATGACCTGAACGCAGCGATCGGCGATGCGCATCAAAGCTTCGGAGACAGCGACCTTTGCCATCGAGCTTTCGACGGTGCCAAGCGATCCGGTGTCGAGCACCGACGCACACCAATCGATCATCAGCTCGGCCTGTTTCAGATCGATCATATTCTCGGCCAGCATGAAGCCGACGCCTTCATGGTCGATCAGCGGCTTGCCGAACGCCTCGCGGCGGTTGGCATAGTCGGTCGCGATTTCGTGCGCGCGGATGCACGCGCCCAACCAGCGCATGCAGTGCGAAAGGCGGGCAGGGGAGAGACGCACCTGCGCGTAACGAAACCCCTCGCCGGCCTCGCCCAGCATCTGGTCGGCAGGGATGCGCAGATTGTCGATCGTCAGCGTCGCATGGCCGCCGGGCATCGAGCTGTCGATCGTGTTCGGCACATCGTCGATGCGAATTGCGGGGTCGGGCAGGTCGACGAGGAACATGCACGCGCCCTGCTCGGACTTCGCCATCACGATCCCGACCCGCGCGCCGAGCGCACCGGTGATGAAGGTCTTGCGGCCATTGACGACCCAATGATTGCCGTCGAGGTGGCACGTCGTCTTCATCATCGAGGGATCGGAGCCCGCACCGCCTTCTTCGGCCGGTTCGGTCATGAAGAAGGCGGAACGGACGTGCCCGTCGACCATCGGCTTCAGGAAGCGCTCCTTGAGTTCGGGGCTGCCTTCCTTGCCGAGCAGATACATATTGCCCTCGTCGGGCGCCATCGTGTTGCACGCAAGCGGGCCGAGAGGCGACAGCCCGCTCTTGATGAGGACAACCGCGGTCTCGCGCTGGTTCAAATGATTGCCGTCGCCCAAGATGTGCGGAGTCAGCACGCCGGCGGCGCGCGCATGTTCGCGCATCTCCATCACCAGCCCGTCGGTCGGCGCGCCATGATGGTCGCGGCGCGGGTCTCTTTCGAAGGGGACAACAGTTTCGCGGACGAAGGTTTCGACCTTTGCGGCAATCGCCAGCGCCCGATCCGATATGCCTTCGCGCGCCGTCATTCCGATTCCCTTCGTTGCCTAACTATCCCCTTAATCAACCCGACGTTGACGTAAGCGTCAAGTTAATTCATGGGCCGGAGCGAAGATGCCGTAAGGGCAGCACCGTCAAGGAAGGATCGAGAATGGCTTTCAAGACACGCATCACCGAAATGCTGGGTATCGAGCATCCGATCGTCCAGGGCGGCATGCAGAGCGTCGGCTATGCCGAACTCGCGGCTGCGGTGTCGAACGCCGGCGGCCTCGGCATATTGACCGCGCTCACCCAGCCGACGCCCGCCGCGCTGAGCGCCGAGATCGAGCGTTGCCGCGCGATGACCGACAAGCCGTTCGGCGTTAACATGACCGTGTTCCCGACGATCAATGCGCCCGATTACAAGGCCTATGCCCAAGCCATCATCGACGGCGGAATCAAGATCGTCGAGACGGCCGGCACGCAGGCGGTGCGCGAAATCTGGGAGATGCTGAAACCCCATGGCGTAACTATCCTCCACAAATGCACCGCGGTGCGGCACGCGCTGTCGGCCGAACGCGCCGGCTGCGATATCATTTCAATCGACGGATTCGAATGTGCCGGTCACCCGGGCGAGGATGATATCCCGGGCCTGATCCTGATCCCCGCCGCCGCAGACAAGGTGAAAATCCCGATGCTCGCGTCGGGCGGCTTTGGCGACGGCCGCGGCCTCGTTGCCGCGCTGACGCTCGGCGCCGAAGGCATCAACATGGGCACGCGCTTCTGCGCCACGGTCGAGGCGCCGGTCCACGACAATGTGAAGCAGGCCTATATCGAGAATGACGAACGCGGCAGCTTTCTGATTTTCCGCAGTCTCAAGAACACCGCTCGCGTCGGCAAGAGCGCGGTGAGCGAGGAGGTTGTGCGCCGCCTCGCGGTGCCCGACGCCACCTTTGCGGATGTCGCAGAACTGGTGAATGGCAAGGCGGGCCGCGAGCTGCTGGAAACCGGGGACCTGACGAAGGGCGTGTTCTGGGCTGGCATGGTGCAGGGGCTGATCCACGACATTCCCACCTGTAAAGAGCTTATCGACCGGATCATTGCCGACGCTGACGCAATCGTCGACCAGCGGCTCGCATTGATGCGCGCGTAATTTACGCGGCACGCTGGCGCCGCGTGTCGGCTTTCGATATGATCCGATTCATCACAATTTGGTCATATCGAACGCTGTCGGCGTCAGCCTGCCGGCGCGGCAAGGGGGATTTTTGAGCCTCATAGAATATAAGGGTTTCGGCGGCGTCGCTCTGTCGGCCGACATGCTCGGCGACGAGAATGACCCCGCGGTCCTCCTGCTCCCCGACGTCGGCCAAGGCCGCGGCGCGTGGCGCGAGGTTGCCGACGCCTTGGTAGTATCTGGCCGTCGCGTCGTTAATCTCGACCTGCGCGAAGCGGTAAAAGAGGACGGGCTCGCGCCGCAAATCGAGGATTTACGCGCTGTACTCGCGCAAATGGGCTCGCGCCCGGTGGTCGTCGCGGCAGGCCGTGGCGGCTGGATCGCAACGCGCGCGCTGGCTCTCGACGGGACACATCTGGCCGCGGGCCTGGTCCTCGTCGACATGCCCGTCGACGAGGACGCCATTCATAACGGCGTTGCCGCCCAATTGGCTTTGCCGACACTTGTCGTGCGCGGCGGCTTTTCGCCCGCGCAAGGCAGCGCGGTCAGCGACGCTTTCGCTTCCGCCCTTCCCATCGGTCAGACTGCCGACATCAACGAGTGCGACCTCGAACTGGCAGCGGATCGAAAAGAAGCCCTGCTCGGCCAGCTGCTCGAATTTCTTGAGCGGCGCCAACCGCGCGAGGCGATGGAGTTCAAGGCGGGGTCGGACCCGCGTACGCTGCGCGACGCAATGGGCTGTTTTGCTACCGGCATCACGATCGTTACGGCACTCGATGCCGAAGGAACGCCTGTCGGCCTGACTGCCAACAGCTTCACCTCGGTGTCGCTCGAACCGCCGCTCCTCCTGGTGTGCATAGCCAACACCGCGGGCACCGCGCCCGTGCTGCGCGATGCAGTACATTTCGGAGTAAATGTGCTCCAAATCGGCCAACAGCCGACATCAAACCGATTTGCATCAAGGGGCGAAGATCGATTTGCTAACCAGCCATGGGCGCCCGGCGAGACGGGTGTACCGCTCCTCGGCAGTTCGCTCGTGTCGTTTGAATGCCAACGCGAATCGCTGCACGAAGCAGGCGATCACTTCATCTTGGTCGGCCGGGTGGTACGCGCGCAGTTCGAGCCGCACCGTGATCCCTTGCTCTATTTCCGCGGCAAATACCGGCGGCTGCATTTTGCGTAGTTGGTGACACAGGAGAGGTTGGAGGGGGCGTTGGCGGAAGAGGTGGGATTCGAACCCACGGATAGGTTTCCCCATCGCTGGTTTTCAAGACCAGTTCCTTAAACCACTCGGACACTCTTCCAATGCCCGTCGCCATAGCGATTGAAGGCTTTGCGGCAAGCAAAACCTTATACGCTCAGCCCGCCCCACGAATGACTCGCTTTGTCCCGCCGCAGCCTAGCCAAGCCGCTCGCATCTATGCGAGACACGCTTTATGGTGGGGATATGATGCACGCTATACGTTTCAGAATCGGGCGCCTTTTCAAGTTTGCTACCGCTTTCTTGTCGGCCTGGATGCTAACGGCCTCGACTCCGCTCCATGCGCAGAGTGCCGATGCCAGCTTCGACACCTATGTCCAGTCGCTATGGCCCAAGGCGCAGGCACGCGGGGTATCGCGGACGACCTTCGATCGGGTGACCGCGGGACTGGCCTATAATCCTCGCGTCGTCGCGCTCGATCGCGATAATCTCGGCAGCCCGCCAAGCTCCAACACGCCGATTCCGTCGTTCGCGCCATATAAGGCCAAGCATGTCGATGCCGCGCGCATCGGCGGCGGCCGCCGCGTTCACGATCGGCTGCTTCCACTCCTGTCGCGTATCGAGGCTCGCACGGGTGTTCCGACCAGCATCATGATCGCTATTTACGGTCATGAAACCGCTTATGGTCAGGTGACCGGCAATTTCGACTTGCCTGAGGCGCTGGCTACGCTGGCGTATGAGGGCCGCCGCCGTAGCCTGTTCGAGCCCGAGTTGATCGCAACGATGGTGATGGTCGAGCGCGGCGTGCCGCGCAGCGCGCTGAAGGGGAGTTGGGCCGGCGCTTTCGGCTATCCGCAATTTCTGCCGTCGGTCTATTTGCAGGTTGCCGAGGATGGCGACGGCGACGGGCGCGCGAGCATCTGGTCGAGCGAGGCCGACGCGATCGAATCGATCGGTTCCTACCTTCGCCGCGCAGGATGGCGCGCAGGGCAGCCTTGGGGTGTTGCCGTGACCGTGCCTTCCGGCTTCGACCGCAGCCGCGTTGCCAACCGCCTGACCCCCACGCGCTGTCCGCGCGTTTTCGATCGCCACAGCCGCTGGCGTTCGATAGCCGAATGGCGCGCAGACGGCATCGCGCCGCTCAGCGGCCGCTGGCCCGACTCCAATGTTCAGGCGACGCTTCTTGAGCCCGATGGTCCCGGTCGAACGGCCTATTTGCTGACCGGTAACTATCGTGCGATATTGGACTATAATTGTTCCAATTTTTACGCATTATCTGTGGGGTTGCTGGCGGATGAAATCGATCGTTAGGGGCGGGGGCCTGATGGCGGGGGCGGCGTTGCTGCTCTCCGGCTGTGGTAGTTTCGATGGCAAGCGCGAGGGCGGCCCGACGGCTAGTCCGACGCCAACCGCTACTGTCGTGGCCGATGGACCGGTAAAGGTAGGCGATCCCTACGCCATCGCCGGCGTAACCTACACGCCTGCCGATATCCCCGATTATGACGATGTCGGCTATGCGAGCTGGTACGGCGAGGAACTCGCGGGCCAGCCAACCGCCAATGGCGAGATTTTCGATCCCGCGGGAATTTCTGCGGCGCACAAGACGCTGCCGCTGCCTAGCTATGTCGAAGTCACCGCGCTCGATACCGGACGGACGATCCTCGTGCGCGTCAACGACCGCGGTCCGATGGTCGGCGACCGCTTGATCGACCTGTCGCGCGGCGCGGCCGAGCAGCTGGGCCTGACCGACAGCGTTGCGGCGGTGCGGGTGCGCCGGACAAATCCGCCCGTCGCCGAACGCGCACAGCTTCGCGCCGGAAAGCCGGTCCCGGAACGGATCGCGACACCCGACTCGCTGCTCGCCATCCTTCGCGGCAAGGCCAAGAGCCTGCCGGTACCAAAGGGTAAAGCCATTGCCACGCCGGTCGCCCAGCCGGCCGCTCCCATCGCTTCGGGCACTGCAAAGCCCGGCGACGACCGCTTCGTCGTGGAGGGAGCCGCCACGACGAGGCCCAAGCCCGCACCAGAGACCAAACCGGCCGTCGCCGCAAAGCCCGCTGCCGCAGTTGCCGGTGGCAAATATGTCGTCCAGGTCGGGGCTTTCAGTGCCGAAAGCCGCGCAAACGCAGCCGCGAAGTCAGTTGGGGGCCATGTCACTAAAGCGGGCAACCTCTGGCGCGTTCGCATCGGCCCCTTCGCCACCGATGCCGATGCGCGTGGCGCGCTTGGCAAAGCGAAAGCCAAGGGCTTCCGCGACGCGGTAGTCCAGCGCGACCGCTGACGGCGCGGCGCGTGGATAAGCCAGCGATCATTGCGAAAGGCGGCGCGGCGCTCCTGACTGCGCTGGCGCTAACAGTCGCGTTCCCCGCAGCATCCGCTCGCGATGTGCGTCCGAAAACTGCTCCGGTCAGCCGCCCGCTCTATATCACTCAAGCACCGATCGTGTTGCTCAAGGATCTGGATTCGGGCGCGATCCTGTTTTCGCGCGGCGCCGAGAAACGCTTCGCTCCAGCATCGATGGCAAAGGTGATGACCGCCTATGTCGTCCTCGACCTGATAAAAAAGGGAGACCTCGCGCGCGACAAGCAATTCACCGTCGGCGAGGCGACGTGGAAGAAATGGAACGGCAGCACCGGCGGCTCGACGATGTTCCTGCGGCCGAACGAAAAGGTCTCGGTCGATGAATTGCTCAAGGGGCTGATCACTGTTTCGGGAAATGATGCCGCGGCGGTACTCGCGGTTGGAATCGATGGCAGTGAAGCCGCATTCGTCAAGAGAATGAATGCGGTAGCTGCTAAAATTGGTATGGCATCGAGCCGATTTGGAACGCCGAATGGTTGGCCCGACGGCGGCGTCACCAAGGTGAGTGCCACCGATCTTGTCACATTGGCCGACCGCCTGATCCGGGAACATCCTGACGGATATAGTCGCTATTTCTCGTTGCCGAAGCTCCAGCATGGCAAATCGCCCGACGGCAAGCCGATCATCCAGCCCAACCGCAACCCTATTCTCGGACGGTTCGAGGGCGCCGACGGCCTGAAAACCGGCCACACCGCCGAGGCGGGTTACTGCTTCCTCGGCTCGGCCAAACGGAACGGCCGCCGCCTGATCATGGTCGTTGCGGGAATGAGCAGCGAAAAGGCGCGGCGCGACGAGGCTGAGCGCCTGATGAAATGGGGCTTTGACGAATGGGAGGGGCGCGAGCTCGTCCCCGCGGGAGCCAGCCTCGGCGGCGTCGATGTCAGAAAAGGCGCCGTTCCCGTGGTTGCGACCCAGGCTGGCATCGCGGTTCGGATGACGGTTCCCAAGGGCTACAGCGGCGGCTATCGCGCAGTGATGCGCACCCGAGCCCCCATCGCCGCGCCGCTCACCCGCGGGACGCCTGTCGCCGACTTGGTGGTCACGCCCGACGGATTACCGCCGCAAACGACCCCGCTGATTGCCGCCGCCGATGTGAGAAAAGGCGGATGGTGGGCGCGTGCACGGACGGGTTTTTACCGGCTCACCGGGCTGTGAAGGGTCGATTCATCACGCTGGAAGGCGGGGAGGGGGTGGGAAAGTCCACGCAGATCCGCGCCTTGGCCGCCGCACTGGAGGCGCGGGGCATTGAAATCGTTGCGACGCGCGAACCCGGCGGCAGCACCGGCGCGGAAGCGATCCGCACGCTTTTGATGGAAGGCAGCGATGATCGCTGGGATGCGCGGAGCGAAGCGTTGCTGTTCGCCGCGGCGCGCGCCGACCATGTTGCCCGAACGATCCGTCCCGCGCTGGATTCTGGAAAATGGGTGCTCTGCGACCGCTTCGTCGATTCGAGCCGCGCCTATCAGGGCGGCGGTGGCGGGATTACCGACACCGATATTCTGGGGCTTCACGGCTTTGGCTCGCAGGGGCTGCTACCCGACCGCACCTTCCTGCTCACCGTCAGCACGGCCGAGGCCACGCGGCGCCTGACCGAACGCGGCGGCAGCGACCGCATGGGAAGCAAACCGGCTGACTATCAGGCACGCCTCGCCGCCCGCTTCGTCGAAATGGCTGCAGCCGAACCGGAGCGCTGGCGGATCGTCAATGCCGACGCCTCGGCGGAAGACGTAACTGCTCAAATTCTTAGCGAACTTGTGGAATGGCTACCATGATCGGGCATCAAGATGCCGAGTCCGTGTTTCTGGAAGCATGGCAGGCGGAGCGTCTGCATCATGCGTGGCTGTTCGCAGGTCCCGAAGGCATGGGGAAGAGGGCTTTCGCGGAACGGGTTGCCCGTTTCCTTGTCACGCATGGCGGTACCGGGGATGGCCACGCGCTTACACTCAACGATCCCGGCGACACCGCAGCGGGCAGGTTGGTCGAGGCGGGAAACCATCCCGAGATCCTTCGCCTCGCGCGTCAGGCAAAGGACAAAGCGAAGGAACTCGCACGCAACATCACGATCGAACAGGTGCGCGAACTAAAAACCCGGCTTCATTTTTCACTGTCGCTCGGCGAATGGCGCGTGATCATCGTCGACGCGATCGACGACATGGAGCCTTCGGCATCTAACGCCCTGCTCAAGACACTCGAGGAACCGCCAGCCAAGACGCTCTTCCTCCTCGTCAGCCACTCGCCGGGACGGTTGTTGCCTACGATCCGGTCGCGATGCAGAACGCTACGTTTTCAGCCGGTTGATCGTGACGTCATGGCAACATGGCTGCACGAATTGCGCCCGATGCTCGAGATGGCCGAGGTGCGCGCGATCGTGGCGACGTCGGGCGGGGTCCCGGGCAAGGCACTCGCGTTGATCGACAGCGACGTCGCGGCGATTGAAAAGAAGCTGCTCGCCATCGCGACAAGCGGCGATCCCGAAAACCGCCTGCGCGAAGCCCTCGCCCGCGAAGTCGGCGGCACCAGCAATCGTGCCCGGCTGGAGCTGGTGATCGATATCGTTCCCGGCCTTCTCGCCCGTATCGCGCGTGAAAGCCCGGTCGCCGAGATCGCGCCGATCCTCGCGCAATGGGACCGCGTGCAGCGCACCGTACGCGATGCCGTACGCGGCTCTTACGACGGAGCGATGGTCGGATTCGAAATCGGCAATTGCCTCGCCGAACTGGCACCGCGGCAGGGCCAGGCAGCACGCTGACGCTTTCCCTCGTGCGCGCCAGCGGCTAAGGCGCGCGCATGTCCGAACAAACCGAACCTTTCTACATCACCACCGCGATCAGCTACCCCAATGGCCGCCCGCATATCGGCCACGCCTATGAAGCGATCGCAACCGATGTCATGGCGCGCTTCCAGCGCGCGCGCGGCCGCGACGTCCGCCTGATAACGGGCACCGACGAGCATGGAC
This sequence comes from Sphingopyxis sp., assembly GCA_051861185.1. Taxonomy (GTDB): domain Bacteria; phylum Pseudomonadota; class Alphaproteobacteria; order Sphingomonadales; family Sphingomonadaceae; genus Sphingopyxis. The sequence goes on along the minus strand of JBIMKQ010000001.1, from coordinate 20,056 downwards.
TGAAGATGTTCCAGACCGCGCGCGACCAGGGGCGCGCGACAATCGATCTTGCCGATGAAATGTCGGGATATTTCCGTGAGATGTATGCCAAGCTGAATATCAGCTACGATAATTTCATGCGCACGTCCGACGCGGCGCATCACGCGGCGTCGCAGGCAATCTGGAAGGCGATGGAGGCCAATGACGACCTTTATCTTGACCGCTATGAAGGCTGGTATTCGGTCCGCGACGAGGCATTTTATGACGAAAGCGAGCTGACTGACGGAGAAGGGGGCGCCCGTCTGTCCCCGCAGGGTACGCCTGTCGAATGGACCGTCGAGGAAAGCTGGTTCTTCAAACTATCGAAATATCAGGACAAGCTGCTGGCGCTCTACAACGACCAGCCCGATTTCATCCGCCCGGAAAGCCGCCGCAACGAGGTCATGCGTTTTGTAGAAGGCGGGCTCAAAGATCTCAGCGTTTCGCGCACCAGCTTCGATTGGGGCGTGCCCGTGCCCGGTTCGCCGGGGCATGTGATGTATGTGTGGGTCGACGCGCTCACGACCTATCTCTCGGGGATAGGCTATCCCGACCTTGACGGCGATTTCGGTAAATTCTGGCCGGCGAATATCCATATGATCGGCAAAGATATCGTTCGTTTTCATGCGGTTTACTGGCCGGCTTTCTTAATGAGCGCCAATTTGCCGCTGCCGAAACAAATATTCGGTCATGGCTTCCTGCTCAATCGCGGCGAGAAGATGTCGAAATCGCTCGGCAACGTCGTCGACCCGATGGCGCTCGCCGAACAATTCGGCGTCGATCCGTTGCGCTATTATCTGCTGCGCGAGGTCAGCTTCGGTCAGGACGGCACCTATTCGGCCGAAGCGATCGTGCGCACGGCAAATGCCGATCTCGCGAACAGCTTCGGCAATCTCGCGCAGCGCAGTTTATCGATGATTTTCAAAAATCTGGATGGCGTTCTTTCTACGGACCATGTGTCTGCGCAGGACGATACCGCGCTGTTATCCGATCTGCACGCCATGGCGACCGAACGCCTGCCGCACGAGTTCGATCAGCTCGCCTTCTCGATCGGAATAGAGGACTGGATCCGCGCGGTTTTTGCCTGCAACCAATATGTCGACGCGCAAGCGCCCTGGGCGCTACGCAAGACAGACCCCGGGCGAATGCGCGCCGTATTGATGACGCTGTTCCGCGCCGTTCGAACCCTCGCGATCGCTATCCGGCCCGTCGTACCCGCGGCAGCCGACAAACTCCTCGATCAGATGGGCATCGCCGCCGATGCGCGCGATTTCGATGCGCTGGACGACAGCGACTGGCTTGTAAAGGTCGTCGCCAGCGGCTTCGTTGTCGGTCAGCCCGTTCCGCTCTTCCCACGCCTCGAACTGCCTGAGGGTATGAATGAAGGGGAAGGGGAGGCCTGATGCTCGTCGATTCGCATTGCCACCTCAACTACAAGGGCCTTGCCGAGCAGCAGGATGAGGTGCTGGCCCGTGCGCGGGAACGCGGCGTAACCGCGATGCTCAACATCGCGACGCGCGAAAGCGAATGGGACGATGTGCTTGCTGCGGCCGAGACGCACGACGATGTGTGGGCCAGCGTCGGCATCCATCCGCACGACGCCGACCATCATCCCGATGTCGATACCGCGAAGCTTGTCGGCCGCGCCGCGCACGACCGTGTGATCGGCATCGGCGAAACCGGACTCGACTATTATTACGACAAGAGCGACCGGGCGCGGCAGCAGGACAGCTTCCGCCGCCATATCCATGCTTCACAACAGACCGGACTTCCTATTATCGTCCACACACGCGATGCCGAGGAAGATACGCTGAGGCTGCTCGGAGAGGAGATGGGCAGGGCGGCTTTCCCCGGCGTGATCCATTGCTTCACGGCAAGCGACGATTTCGCACGGCGCGCGCTCGATCTCGGCCTGTACATTTCCCTCTCGGGTATCGTGACGTTCAAGAACGCCGCCGATCTTCAGGCAACCGCCAAATGGCTGCCTCAGGATCGACTGCTGATCGAAACCGACTCCCCCTTCCTTGCGCCGGTTCCGCACCGCGGCAAGACGGGCGAGCCGGCGTTCGTGGCAGATACGCTCGCGTTCCTGGCAAGTCTGCGCGACGAGGACCGAGACACACTTTCGGCGGCGACAAGTACCAATTTCTATAAACTTTTCAACAAGGCGACGCCATGACGTCACGTGCGTTATGAAGCTCAGAATTCTCGGGTGCGGGACATCTTCGGGGGTCCCTCGGATTGGTAATGACTGGGGGCAATGCGATCCCGACAATCCGCGCAACCTGCGCAGCAGGGCGTCGATCCTGGTATCGCTCGGCGGCTTTCGTATCCTCGTCGACACCAGCCCCGATATGCGGCTGCAACTGCTGGATGCCGAAATCGGCGATATCGATGCCGTGATCTGGACGCACGAACATGCTGACCATACGCACGGGCTCGACGATCTGCGTCAGGTGATGCACCTGCGCCGGTCGGCGGTGCCCGTTTATGCCCGCGATCATGTGCTCGACATCCTTAAATGGCGATTCACATACGCCTTCGCCGGCAATGCCGGTTACCCGGCGTCGGTCGACCCCATCGATCTGCACGATCATCAATCGATCGGCCCCGTTGAAGTCTCCGCGATCGAAATGCCGCACGGGCCGATAAAGGCCACCGGGCTGATCTTTAGCGACGGTGCACACAAGATCGCCTATGCAACTGATTTTTCTAAATTTACCGATGAGATGGTTGATTTCTTTCAAGGTGTCGATCTGTTCGTGATCGATGCGCTGCGCCGTTATCCGCATCCGACGCATCCGCATCTGGCGATGACGCTCGAAGGGCTGGCCAAGGTCGGCAACCCGCGCGCGATTATCACGCATATGGACAATACGATGGATTATGACGACCTCGCTGGCGAATTGCCGCCGGGCGTCGAGCCAGGATATGACGGATTGGAGGTGCAGCTATGACCGGAGACACGACCGTCCAGATTCTCTGGTTCGCCGGCGCATTTGCGATGGTGCTAAGCTCGCTGATTGCGCGGCGCTTGCCGATGGCGGACTGGCTCAAGATGGCATTGGCGTGGGTGGCGATCTTTGGACTGGTTTTTCTGGTCATTCGCACATGGCAGGTGGTGACATAGCGGAACGCCTTCCCCTTCGAGGCTGAATGACATTTAACATAATATATATTATCGGATAAATATATGACCGAAGCGGCAACGCCATCCCCCATCGACCGCCTGCTCGCGATCATGCGTCAGCTACGCAATCCCAATGGCGGCTGCGAATGGGATCTGGCGCAGAATTTCTCGACGATCGCGCCTTACACGATTGAGGAAGCCTATGAGGTTGCCGATGCGATCGCCGGCGGCGACCCGGCAGCGATCTGCGACGAGCTTGGCGATCTGTTGCTCCAGGTCGTCTTTCATAGCCAGATCGCGACCGACGGCGGCCTGTTTGGCTTCGACGATGTCGCGAACGCCATCGGCGACAAGATGGAACGCCGCCACCCGCATATTTTCGGTGACGGCAAGACGGATGACGTTCGTCAGCAATGGGAGCAGATCAAGGCGGCCGAGCGCGCCGCTGACGGCCCGACCGGCGCGCTTGCCGGAGTCGCATTGTCATTGCCGGCGCTGCTACGCGCGCAAAAACTTCAGGGCCGCGCGGGGCGTGTCGGTTTTGACTGGCCTGACGCCGACGGACCGCGCGACAAGATCGCCGAAGAACTCGCCGAGGTCGCGGCTGCAACCGATGATGACGCGCGTCACGAAGAGATCGGCGATCTGCTGTTCGCGGTCGTCAACTATGCGCGGCACCTTGGCGTCGATGCGGAAAGTGCGCTGCGCGATGCCAACGCCAAATTTTCGCGCCGGTTTGCTGCCATGGAAGATCGCGCCGGCGGCAGTCTGTCAGGATTGTCGCTCGAGGCACAGGAAAGTCATTGGCTGGCGGTCAAGGCGTCGGAACGTCCTTAGCGGGCCAGAGCCGCTCGAATCGTGCGCTGTCGGCCGGATCGAGCCGAACGGTAAGCACATGGCCTTCTGCCTCGGGTTCGTCCGCGAGCACCTCGCCGCGCGCGTGAAGCCACGCCGCCGCTTCGCCCTCGCCATAGGTCAGATAGATGCGTTGCACCTTGTGCAGCGCCGTCAATTGTGACGCCATCAGGATACGCGCCGCCTCGACGCCTTCACCCGTCACCGCCGACATTACCGCGACGTCGGAGCGTCGCGCCGCCATTTCTTCGATGTCCGAACGGCGCTCGCTGTCCGCCGTATCGATTTTGTTCCAGATTTCGATCTGCTGAATCGCCGGCGGCGCATCCCCTTCCCCGCCATCCTGCGGCCCGTTGACGCCGAGCGAGTCCAATATGGCCCGAACGTCGTCATATTGCGCTTCGCTGTCGGGATGGACGATGTCGCGGACATGGACGATCAGGTCGGCGGTCGTAACCTCCTCCAGCGTCGCGCGGAAAGCCGCAACAAGCTCGGTCGGCAAATCGGAAACGAAACCCACCGTATCCGACAGAATTGCCTTGTCGATGCCGGGCAACCGGATTTCGCGCATCGTCGGATCGAGCGTCGCAAACAGCATGTCTTCCGCCATGACGTCACTTCCCGTCAGGCGATTGAAAAACGTAGATTTTCCGGCGTTCGTATAGCCGACGAGTGCAACGACAGGCCACGGCGCACGCTGGCGTTTCGAACGTTGCAGCTGACGTGTACGGCGCGCATCCTCGAGGCTACGCCGAATACGCGCCATGCGGTTTCGGATCATCCGGCGGTCGGCTTCGATCTGCGTTTCGCCGGGGCCTCCGAGGAAGCCGAAACCACCGCGCTGGCGTTCGAGGTGGGTCCAGCTGCGGACCAGCCGCCCCGCCTGATAATCCAGATGCGCAAGTTCGACCTGAAGCCGCCCTTCGGCGGTCGCAGCTCGCTCGCCAAAGATTTCGAGGATCAGGCCGGTACGATCGATGACCTTGGTGCCGAACGCAGTTTCGAGATTGCGCTGCTGGATCGGGCTGAGCGCGGCATCCACAACCACCAGTTGCACGCCGCGCGCGGCAATATCGGGCGTGATCGCTTCAATCTGGCCGACACCGAGCAATGTCGCTGCGCGCGTCTGCCGCAGCCGCAGCGTGTGCACCGCAACCACGTCGAGTCCGATTGCGAGCGCTAGGCCCCTCGCCTCCTCGGCGCGTGCGTCGAGGTCGCGTGCCAGGCGCTGGCTATGCCATTCGGGCACAACGATAAGCGCGGCGGCGCCGCGCGTTACCTCGTCTTCATTGTCGATTATCGGGTCGATCAGGCGTTGTCCGCTTCGGCGTCCGGCTCGCTGTCGGTCAGGTTGATCGGGCCGTTCGGCTGCACGGTCGAAATCGCGTGTTTATAGACGAGCTGCACCTGGCGCTCCCGCTCAAGCAACATGCAGAACAGGTCGAATGCCACAATATCGCCTTGCAACATCACCCCGTTGACGAGGAACATCGTTACCGACTCGTCCGACTTGCGCACAGCGTTGAGGAATACGTCCTGCAACGCCTTGCCCTTGCTGGCCGGCGCATCGCGCAGATTGCCGCCTAGCAGTGACAAGTCAAAGTCGTGCGACGGCATCACCGTAGAGATCGCGTGCTTGTACACCAGCTGTGACTGACCGTCGCGGCGAAGCAGCAACGAGAAATTGTCGAACCAGGTGATGATGCCCTGCAATTTGACGCCCTTGACCAGGAACATGGTCACCGGGGTCTTACTCTTGCGAAGGGCGTTGAGGAAAATATCCTGGAGATTCTGGTTCTTATCGGACACATTTGCCTCCTGTTTTTGGCGGTATAACCGCGGGTATGGCACCGGTTTTCCGGCTTTTAAGACCTTCTTCGCGCATGCAATATGCGGCAAAGGAAGCATAAGGTCTAGCGCAAAGCCGCTATCCTTCGCCCTCCGAACTCTCGGTAAGCCCCAAAAGTTTCAGCTTACGATGCAGCGCCGAGCGCTCCATGCCGATAAAGGTCGCGGTGCGGGAGATATTACCCGAAAACCGATTGATCTGGATACGCAAATATTCGCGTTCGAAATTCTCGCGGGCTTCTTTCAGCGGGATCGCAGTGATCGATTCCGAATTGGGCAGAATATCCGTCCCTCCGCGCACCAGTTCGGCGGGCAGCATGTCGGCGTCGATCCGGGCCAGCCGATCGCTGGGGGCCAGGATCATCACGCGCTCGATCACGTTGCGCAATTCGCGGACGTTGCCCGGCCATTCATGCGCCTGCAGCGCCGCCATCGCTTCAGAACTGATCTCCGGCGGCGCAACGCGCCGATCGGCGGCGTAGCGACGGATATAATGATCGCAGAGGCTGACGATGTCGTCGCGCCGCTCGCGAAGCGGCGGGATATGAACAGGCACCACATTCAGCCGGTAATAAAGATCCTCGCGGAACCGGTTTTCGGCGATTTCGGTCATCAGATCACGCGCCGCCCCCGAAATGATCCGTACATCGACGCGGATCATCGTGCGGCCGCCCACGCGCGTGAAGCTCTGGTCGGTCAGGACTCGCAATATCTTGCCCTGCGTGGTCAGCGGCATGTCGGCGACTTCGTCAAGAAACAGCGTCCCGCCATGCGCCTGCTCAAGCAGCCCGACGCGGATCGAACCATCCTCGGCTTCAGACCCGAACAATTCGGTCTCGACCGTTTCAGGATCCATTCGCGCCGATGAAATCACGCGAAACGGCGCATTTTGCCTGCCACTCCACCCATGAAGCACCCGCGCGGCGACCTCTTTTCCCACGCCGGGCGCGCCGGTAATCAGTACGCGACTACCGGTCCCTGCTACGCGCTTCAGCGTCGCGCGAACATTGTTGATCGCAGCGCTCGTCCCCGTCAGTTCGTCCGATGGCCCTGCTTTTTCGCGGAGCTGCGCATATTCGAATTTTAGCCGCTCGCTTTCGGTCGCGCGGGCGACAAGGTGGAGCAGGCGCGAAGCTTCGAAAGGCTTTTCGATGAAATCGAACGCCCCGCGGCGGATCGCCGCAACCGCTGTGTCGAGCCCGCCATGGCCCGAAATGACGATGATCGGCAGCGTCGGATCGAACGCCTTGATCGCCTCGACCAGTCCGAGACCATCGAGCCGCGACCCCTGCAGCCACACGTCGATCAACGCCAGCGACGGCCGCCGCTGACGGATCGCTTCCAGTGCGGAATCACTATCTGACGCGGTGCGCGCCTCATAACCTTCGTCCTCCATGACGCCGGCGACAAGGTCGCAAATGTCGCGTTCGTCATCGACGATCAGAATATCAAGCGCCATGATCTTCTCTGTCCTGCCGGTTCCGTATGCGTCCGGGAACCGATTCACCATGCCCCATATTTGTCTCCCCGCCCTTGCCGGCCAAAGGCTTGAGCCGGTCGGGATGGAGCGTCAGGGTAACGCACGTCCCCTGCCCCGCCGGATTGTCCGAAAACTCCAGTTCGCCATAATGTTGCTCGACGATCTTCTTGACGATCGCCAACCCGAGTCCGGTCCCGCCTTGCCGCGTGGTCATATAGGGCTCCGCAATAGCTTCGCGTGCTTCGGGAAGCCCGATACCATCGTCAGCGACGCGTATCGTCAACTCGCCTTCGATGCTGACGTCAAGTTCGGCATCGATATGGCCTATCGGCACCGCATCAGAACTTTTCGACTTTTCTTCAACCGCTTCCACAGCGTTTTTGACAATATTTGTCAGAGCTTGCGACAGCAGGCGACGATCGCAGACGAGCGGTTCGATCTCGTCCGGAATAGTGATCGCAAAGGCGATGTCGGGTTTCGCCACTTCGAACAGAAAGACCGCCTGGCGCAGGATATCGCGAACGTCCTCGACTCCGAACGTCGGCTTCGGCATCCGGGCAAAGCTCGAAAATTCGTCGACCATCCGCCGCATGTCGTGAACCTGACGGATAACCGTATCGGTCAATTTACGGAAAGTGGCGGCATCGCCTTCGACCTTGTCGCCAAAGCGCCGCTGGAGCCGTTCCGCCGCAAGCTGGATCGGAGTCAGCGGATTCTTGATCTCGTGCGCAATGCGGCGCGCAACGTCGGACCAGGCGGCGCGCCGCTGATCGAGCAATTGCTGGGTTATATCCTCAAAACTCAGAACAAAGCCGTCGCCCTGCGCCACCGCCTTGGCCGCGAGGGTTGCCGGCTCGGCATCCTTGCGCGAGAGTTGAACGATCGCCTCGCGCTCGTCACTGGCCAGTAGTCCGGCCAGTTCGGGCGCGACGTCGGCCAGCGGCCTGCCGGTCAGGCATTCCGCGGACTGACAGATCAACCGCTCCGCAGCTGCATTGGCTAGCAGGATGCGGTGGTCGGCGTCGACCGACACCACGGCGGACGACACGCCGCTCAGCACGGCCTCGATAAAGCTGCGACGCGCCTCGAGTTGTTCGTTCACGCTCACGAGCGCGCCGGTCTGCCCTTCGAGCTGCTCGGTCATGCGATTGAAAGCGCGAGTCAGCACTGCGATCTCGTCGTCGCGGACCGGCGGCGTTACGCGGACCGAAAGGTCGCCGTCGGCTGCGGTTCGCGTTGCGCCGATCAGTGTCCCCAGCGGGCGCACGATACGGTCGGCGACCACGATGGCGGCAAAGACCGCGAGCGCGAGCAGCAGGAGCGAGCCCAGATAGAGCGCGCCGTTGAACTGGAGCTGCAATTGCTGCGACCGTCCGAAGAGCGCGTTATAATCGGCCAGTACGCTGCGCGCCCGATTGAACTGCTCCCATCCGAGAATATTGGCATCGCGCGACGCGTAAACATAGGCATTCGATCGCCCCGGAAGGCGGGTCGCGGCTTCGATGCGATCCGACTTCTGCAAGACCACAACCTCTTCACCCCGATTGAGTCTTGCGACCGTTTCCGGAGAAATTCGAGTCTCAGCCGCGCGATTGTCGGGATCGACCATCACCGGCGTGCGGGCAATGCCATCAGGGCCAATCTCGATAATAGCCGACTCGTTGAGCTCGCGGAGCACGACTTGCCGACCATAGGCGTTCTGAAACGTCTCGCTATCGATCGGATAGCGAGACAGATAGACGCCGAGGTCTTTTGCCATCGCTGTCGTGTTCGCGCTAACAGCCTTCTGGCTGTCCTCGTAAAAAGCCTGCGCCATGCTGGCGGCGTTCTCGAACATTCCTCGCGAACGGTCGGAATACCAGAAATTGACGCCGAACTGGAACAGAAGTGACGCGAAAATGACGACCAGCAAGGTCGGCGCGGCCGCAATCAGCGAGAAAAGCGCCACCAGACGAACATGAAGCCGTCCGCTGCTGCCCGTTATCGAGCGCGCCGCACGGCCGCGGGCGACGCGGCTGCCGATCAGCACGATCAACGCCATTGCCGGCACAAGGTTGACGATCATGATCGCCGCCACCAGCGCCGGGGTCAGCAAACGCTCGCTCTGCGCGTCGCCGGTCACGAAAATATAAGTCGCAATGGCGACGCTGATGATGACGGCGAGCGTATAATATTCCGGCGCGCCAAAACGCCAGAAGCCGGAGCGCACCTCCTGACCGTCCGAATCCATGTCGAAGGTCAGGGAGGGAGACTGCGCCATTGTTGCCTCGTTACGACAATCCTGTTGCATAGAAAACACACAATCTGCGTTCGCTTCGCCCAATTGCCCGGATTTCGGGATTATTGCCGCGCGTCACGGATGCGTCGGATCGATATCGAGCTGCCCGAGCCGCTTTCGAAGCGTGTTGCGATTGATACCAAGGCGCCGCGCGGCCTCAAGCTGATTGCCGCGAACATCGCGTAGGACCCGTCGGAACAGCGCCGCCTCGACAATCGCTTCGAGCTGTTCGTGGATATCGCCGTCGCCTGCCGCGCCAGCCATTTGTTCGCGGGCCCAGTCGTCGACTGCGCGGGCGATAAGCGCCGCCGGGTCGACCGCTCCGCCACCCTCGCCATTTTCGTTCAGCACCGTCTCGACGTCACGCACCGTGACGACCGTGTCGCGCGACAGCACGGCCAGTCGCTGCACCACATTGCCGAGTTCGCGGACGTTCCCCGGCCAGTCGTAACGTTCAAGCCATTGCATCGCGGCGGGCGCGAACTGCCGGTCGGGAAGGCCCGAACCCCGCCCCGTTTCGACAAAATGACTGACCAGTGCCGCGATGTCGCTGCGCCGGTCACGCAGCGGCGGCAATGTCACCGGAATGACGTTCAGGCGGTAGAACAGATCCTCGCGGAACCGACCGTCGGCGACGAGTGTGCGCATGTCACGGTGCGTCGCGGCGACGACACGCACATCCGCGCGGAGCGCCTGACTCCCCCCAACGGTCGAATATTCGTTGCTTTGCAGTACGCGCAGCAGGCGCGTCTGTGCCTCCAGCGGCATGTCACCGATTTCGTCGAGAAAGAGCGTGCCACCGGCGGCCTGTTCGAACCGGCCGGCACTGCGGCTGTGCGCCCCGGTAAAGGCGCCCTTTTCGTGACCGAACAACTCAGCCTCGATCAATTCGCGCGGGATTGCCGCCATATTGATCGCGACAAAAGGTCCCGTCCGGCGCAACCCCGTCGCGTGGATCGCGCGCGCAACCACCTCCTTGCCCGTCCCCGATTCTCCGAGGATCAGCACGGCAAGGTCGTTCGAGGCAAGCCGGGCTATCGTGCGGTAAACCGCCTGCATCGCCGGCGCGCGGCCGACGAGGCCGTGGCTGTCCGCTGGCGTGGCATCCCTCGCGGCGGGTTCGGCCCGCCGTTGCAATGCGGCGCGGACGCTGGCTGTCAATTCATCGAGATCGAATGGCTTGGGCAGGTAATCGTAACTGCCGATGCCCGTCGCACGCACCGCGGTGTCGAGCGTATTCTGCGCCGACAGCACGATTACCGGCGTTGCGGGATCGACCCCGGCGCGCGGTAGCGAGTCGATGCCGTCGCCATCGGGCAGGACGACATCGGTGATGACCAGATCGGGACGGTTATCGGCAAGCCAGGCGTTGCGCTCTGCTATGCTCCCCACCGACGCGAAATGACCGCATTCCCCGACGAGCGTTTCGCGAATGATCATCGCGATCGCCGGATCGTCCTCCACCAGCAAGATCGTCTTGCCCTTGCTCATGCTGGCCGTCCCTTTTGCGCAACGGGAAGGTGAACACGGAAGCGTGTCCATTCGCCGTCACGGATATGCTGGACCGTACCGCCCATATCGCGCGCAAGCTTGGCGACAAGCGCGAGGCCGAGTCCCCGCCCCTCGCGCTTCGTCGTGACGAACGGATCGAACAGGTCGCCGCGAATATCAGCCGGAACGCCCGGCCCGTTGTCGCTGACGCCGACCTCGATAGGCAGTGCGATACGGCCGCGGCCATCGCCATTGTCGATCGAAAGGCCGTGGCGGTACGCCGTCGTCAGCCGCACGACGCCGTCGTCGCGCCCGCCCAGCGCCTCGCAGCCGTTGGTCAGCAGGTTGAGCAATATCTGCACCATGGCGTCATGGTTTCCGTGGACCAGCGGCAGCGACGGATCGAAATCCTCGGTAAAACGTACGCCAGGAAACTGGCGAGCGCGCGCGGTTTCAAGCGCCTGATGGATCGGCTGATAAAGGTTGATCGGCCCACAAGCGATCGGTTGCCCGCGCGAGAAATGCTCCATCTGATCGATCAGCGTCGCAATGCGGTCGACTTCGGCGCAGATCAGCGTTGTGAAGCGCTCTCCGCCAGCATCCGTTTTCCTTGCCAGAAGCTGTGCCGCGCCCTTGATGCCCGCCAGCGGGTTTTTGATCTCGTGCGCCAGCATCGACGCCGCCGCCCCTGCGGCACGGCCTGAGCGGCCTATGGCACCGCCCATCAGTTCAGCGTCGCTTTGCGACGGGACAAGCGCGAGAATACGGTGCCCACTCTGGCCATAAGGGACCATCTGCATATCAACGAAGATCGACCTGCGACCACCCGCCGCAATTTCGGTGCGATGCGCGAATAACGCCGACGTCGCCGTATCGGTCATCCGTTGGCGGTAACTGCGGTCCATATGGATCACGTCATAGACGACGCGCCCGACCATTGCCGAGCGGCTGACGTTGCAAAGCTGTTCGGCCGCGGCGTTGACGAACAGCACGACCCCGCCACCATCGATCAGCAAGGTCGGGACGGGATGCGACTGGATCAGCTCGTCATGGTCGAAGCTCGGAATGCTCGACGTGAGGGCGGTCACGCCGCCGCCTTGCTCAGGAACGGCGTGTAGAACCGCTCGAGCGCGTCGAGGACCTCGCGGCTGTTGGGGATCTGGTTGACCTGGTTGCGAAACTCAGCCGAGCCATGCAGGCTCTTGACGTACCAGCCGAGATGCTTGCGCGCCATATTGACGCCGGTGATCTCTCCATAATGGTTGATCATCGCGCGATAATGCGATGTAATGACGTCATATTGTTCGTCGATGCCCGGGTCGGGACGCGGGCTTTCGCCGCGCAGCGCAGCCATCACCTGACCGAGCAGCCAAGGCCGACCATAGGCGCCGCGACCGATCATGACGCCATCGGCGCCGCTTTGCGCAAGCGCGGTGCGGGCGTCGTCGGCCGAACAAATATCACCGTTGACGATGACAGGGATCGCTACTGCGTCCTTGACCGCGCGCACGAACGCCCAGTCGGCCTCGCCGCGGTACATCTGGTTGCGCGTGCGCCCGTGAACGGTGACGAGTTTTGCGCCCAGATCCTCGGCAATATGCGCGAGTTCAGGCGCATTGAGGCTGTCATGGCACCAGCCCATGCGCATCTTGACCGTTACCGGCACAGATACCGCCTTGACGCAGGACTCGATCAACGCGGCAGCAAGTTTCAGATCGCGCATCAATGCCGAGCCAGCATCGCCATTGGTGACCTTGCGCACCGGGCAGCCCATATTGATGTCGACGATCGCGGCGCCGCGATCTTCGTTGAGCCTCGCCGCTTCGCCCATTTCATAGGGCGTGCAACCGACAAGTTGCATCGACACCGGTTCTTCGACCGGATCCCACGCCGCTTTCTGGACCGACTGGCGTGTTTCGCGGATCGCGGCCTGGCTCGCGATCATTTCGGTGACATTGAGCCCCGAACCAAAGCGGCGGACAAGCTTGCGGAACGGAAGATCGGTGACGCCCGTCATCGGCGCGAGGATCACGGGATCTGCGATGGTGATGTTGCCGATCTGGATGGGCTGCAGCGGCGCCATGCGGGGAGCTTTCGTCTGATTGCCTAAAATTTGAGCAGCCCGTACACGCTAAGCGGCTTTCCCGCAAGGCGCGGCTGCGCTAACCGCCGCGCACGATGACCGAGTCCGTCCCCTTCCCTGCGCCGCGCATCGCGGTCGTGCTGCTTGCGGGTGGCCAAGGGACGCGTGCGGGTTTCGAGGTGCCGAAACAGCTCGCTATGCTCGGCGCCAAGCCGGTGCTGCGCTGGAGTCTCGACGCGTTTGCCGATCATCCAGCGATCGGCGGCGGCGTTCTGGTGGCTAATCATGACGTCGTGGCGGCGGCGGGGATTCTTCCAGCGCGATGGATTTCTGCCGATCCCGGCGCGGAACGTCAGCAGTCGGTGGCCAATGCGCTTCGTGCTCTCGCCGATTGGGAGGATGATGCTGTGGTCCTCGTTCATGACTCCGCGCGGCCCGGGGTTACGGCGAGCCTGATCGACCGCCTGCTTGCAGCGTTGGTTGACTCCGAAGCGGTGATCCCGACATTGCCCGTTCCCGATACCTTGGTCGAGCAGACAGCCCATCTGGCCGGCAAGGTCGTCGACCGTGGCGCTCTCGCGCGCGTTCAGACGCCGCAGGCGTTCCGTCTTGGCACATTGCGCCGCGCGCATGCCGAAGCCGTCGAGGCCGCTGCGACCGATGACGCGCAGCTGGTGCGCCGTCTGGGCGTATCGGTGGCAACTGTGCCGGGCGAGGCGCGGCTCCACAAACTGACATATGCCGAGGATATGGCGATCCTCACTGGACTGCTGGGGATCGGAACGATGACGCGCACCGCGGTCGGCTTGGGATATGATGTTCATCGGTTGGTGGCGAACAAGCCGCTGTGGATCGGCGGCATAGAAATCGCACATAGTCATGGTCTTGAAGGCCATAGCGATGCTGACGTCGGACTTCATGCACTGACCGACGCGATGCTTGGGGCACTCGGCGACGGCGATATCGGCGATCATTTCCCACCCAGCGATCCGCAATGGCGCGGCGCGGCGTCGCATCGCTTTCTCGGCTTTGCCGCCGACCGTGTAACGGCACGCGGGGGGCGCATCGACCATGTCGATCTGACCATCATTGCCGAGGCGCCAAAGATCGGTCCGTACCGCGAAGCGATGCGGACGCGAATATCCGAAATCCTTGCGATTCCGGTTGAACGGGTTAGTGTGAAAGCGACGACGACAGAGCGGCTGGGCTTCACCGGCCGCCGCGAAGGGATAGCGGCGCAAGCCGTCGCTACCCTGCAACTTCCGGAGATTTGAAATCGTGCTGCCCGACGCTGAATCGCGCCTTACCGCGCGCGACGACCTCGCCACGACGGTGCTCGCGAACAATCGCGCCGCGGGACGCAAGGTCGCGGTCGCCGAAAGCTGCACCGGCGGCATGGTCAGCGCGGCGTTGACGGACATTGCCGGAAGTTCCGACGTCTTCTCGGCGGGCTTCATCACCTATTCGGGCCATGCTAAGCAAAGCCAGCTCGGTGTCAGCAGCGAAATCATCGAAACCTTTGGCGAGGTGTCGCTCGCGACCGCCTGGGCGATGGCTGCGGGAGCGCTGGAAAACAGCGATGCCGATGTCGCGGTCGCGATCACCGGAATCGCCGGACCGGGCGGCGGGTCAGAGAAAAAGCCGGTCGGCCAGGTCGTCTTTGCGCGCGCGCTGCGCGGTCAGAATTCCGACGATTACTTCACCCAGCGCGTTAAGTTCGAATCGACCGACCGCGCGGCGATCCGCCACCATGCGACGCTTTTTGCGCTCGACCTGCTTCAGCCCGACAAGGACGAGCTGCGGCCGTCGGAGGACATCGCGCTCCCCGCCCCGTAAAGTTCCTCCGCGCGCGTTTCGAACGCGGCGATCATCTTGCGCAGCGCCTTGTCGAACATCTGTCCGGCTAGTGCCTCGAACATCCGGCTACGGAACGAGAAATCGACGAGGAAATCGACGCGGCAGCCTCCGCCCTCGGCGGGCTGAAAATGCCATTCATTGTTCAGATGCTTCATCGGCCCGTCGATATAGCTGACGACGACCTCATTTGACCGCTGCTTGTGGACGCGGCAGGAAAAGCTCTCGCGCAATCCCTTGAAGCCGACGATCATGTCGGCAACGGTCTCATGCTCGCTGTCGCTTCGGATGCGAAGCGCGATGACCCAAGGCAGAAACTCGGGATAGCGCTCGATATCGGTGACGAGCGCGAACATCTGCTCGTCGCTGTACGGCAGGATCCGGGTCTCGTGGTGCCGCGGCAAGCGCTGATCAGCCCGCCTTGACGCGCGCCAGTTGCGCCTCGCGCGCGGCGCGCATCCGCTCGAAATCGTCACCGGCGTGATAGCTCGATCGCGTCAGCGGAGATGAGGCGACCTGCAGGAAGCCTTTGGCGCGTGCGATCTGCGCATAGGCGTCGAAGGCCTGCGGCGTCACAAAGTCGATCACCTTGGCATGTTTCGGCGTCGGCTGCAGATACTGGCCCATCGTCATGAAATCGATGTCGGCGCTGCGCATGTCGTCCATCACCTGATGCACCTCCATCCGCTGCTCGCCGAGGCCGAGCATGACCCCCGATTTCGTAAAAATCGACGGATCGCGGCGCTTGACGCTTTCGAGCAGGCGTAACGACGCGTAGTAGCGCGCGCCCGGACGGATTGTCGGATAGAGCCGCGGCACCGTTTCGAGATTATGGTTATAGACGTCGGGCCGGGCATCGATGATCGCGGCCACCGCGCTCTCGGGCTTGTTGCGGAAATCGGGGGTCAGGATTTCGATCGTCGTCTTGGGCGTCTCGCGGCGGAGTGCCTGGATCACCTTCACAAACTGGCTGGCGCCGCCGTCGGGCAAGTCGTCGCGATCAACCGAGGTGATGACGATGTGGCTGAGCCCCATCTTCGCCGCGGCGATTGCGGTATGTTCGGGTTCGAGCAGATCGACGGCGCGCGGCATGCCGGTCTTGACGTTGCAAAAGGCGCAGGCGCGGGTGCAGGTGTCACCCAGAATCATCACCGTCGCGTGCTTTTTCGTCCAGCATTCGCCGATGTTCGGGCACGCTGCCTCTTCACAGACCGTGTTGAGGTTCAGCTCGCGCATCAGCTTGCGCGTTTCCGCATAACCGGGGCTGGTCGGCGCCTTGACGCGAATCCAGTCGGGCTTGCGCTGGCGAGACGCGAGGGGGCTGGGGGTCGTTTCAGGCTGGGGGACAGGTGAGGCTGGAGCGTTCATGTCGCCCACATAGTCTTGCACGCGCCTCTTCTCAACCTCTCTACCTATGCTAAGGCGCCTCCATGACTCACTTTGCAGATATGATCGAGGGTTACCGTCGTTTCCGTAACGGCGGTTGGCAGCAACAGCGCGAGCGCTGGGAACATCTCGCCGAGGGGCAATCGCCCAAGGTGATGATCATCGCCTGTTCGGACAGTCGATCCGAACCGTCGCAGATTTTCGACACCAATCCCGGCGAAATCTTTGTCGTCCGCAACGTCGCGGCGCTGGTGCCGCCGTTCGAGACGACGCCCGGACGTCACGGCGTCTCGGCCGCCCTCGAATTTGCGGTCCAGTTCCTGAAGGTCGAAGAAATCGTCGTGATGGGCCACGGCATGTGCGGTGGCTGCCATGCGGCGCTGCACCGAACAATGGCAGGCGCGGAGCCGGGGCGCGGCGGCTTTATCGCCGACTGGATCGCGATGCTCGACGACGCAAGCCAGCAGGTTCGCAGCGAGCACGAGGATATCGACAACCGCGAAGCCGGCCGGGCGATGGAACTGGCGGCAGTTCGCGTAAGTCTTGACAATCTGAGGACTTTTCCCTGCATTCAGGAGAAGGAACGGCGCGGGACATTGACGCTGCGCGGCGCCTTTTTCGCGATCAGCGACGGCGTGCTGCACGTGATGGACGAGGCGACGGGAGAATTTTCTCCTACTTGAACAGGAGGCAATATGAGCAAGAATGCGATGTGGCTGACCCTCATTTTTCTGGGGGCTATCTTTGGCGCGTTCATAGGGCCGTCGCTTGCGCAAACGCTGTCACCCGGAACCTTGCTGATCCTTTTTGTCCTGCTGATAGGCGGCATCGTCATTTTCTGCATCTGGGCGCTGTCGAGCAACAAAGGCGGGGCGAAGGCCGACACCGCGGCCACCGCCGACGCCCGCACGATGCAGGCTCCCGAAGGCAAAGCGCGCATCTATGTCACGCGCCGCGGCTTTGTTGCCGCCTTGCAGGGCATGGACGTTACTCTGGAGGGCGTGGCGAAAGGCCAGATCAAATCGGGCCAGATGCTGATGGCCGATGTGCCGCCCGGGACCTATCGTCTCCATGTCGCAACCGCCAAGGCGAAGCTGGCGCGGCCCGCCGATCTGGAGATCGATGTCGGCGCGGGCGGCGTCGTCGTTGTCGATGCGATGATCGAAATGGGGGCGCTGAAAGGCGGCGTGAAGCTGACGCGGCTTGATGCCGCAAAGGCGCGCGAGAATGTCCATGCGACCAAACTGATCCTGTGGGAAGCGCCGTCAGCCTGAACCCACTGCGACGAACCGACGCGGACCTGCGGGCAATCGTGAAACATATCCGCAACAATGGCGTTAACCGAACGTTCTCCCAAAAAGGAGAATTTGATGGCCCTTCGCCAAACCCTGTCGGCTGCGCCGGCGCTTGCTTCTCGTCGGCGTGCCTTTCCCGGCGAAGATGAATCCTACGCCAAAGCCCGCAAATCGCTGCTCGCCGAAGAAATCGATCTTCGCCGTCGGATGACGCGCGTCGCCGAACAGCGGCGCCGGCTGCCGGCGGGACCGTTTATGCAGGGATACAGGTTCAGGGACGCCAACGGCACCGAACAGGGCCTCGCCGACCTGTTCGGCGACCATGATACGCTGGTCAGCTATTTCTGGATGTATGGCCCCGAACGCGAACGCCCCTGCCCGATGTGCACCAACTGGCTGGGCGCGGTGAACGGCAATGCCAACGATATCAAACAGCGCGTCGCATTGAAGATTTTCGGCCGCAGCCCTGTCGAGCGTCAAAAAGCCTTTGCGCAGGAACGCGGCTGGCAGGCGCTCGATTTCGTCCAGACCGTCGGAGACGACTATGCGAAGGATTTTCGCCTCCTCAACGCAGACGGCAGTGAAAATCCTGCGCTGGCGGTGTTCAAGCGCAGCGGCGACGGCATCCGCCTGTTCTGGAAGAGCGAAATGACGCGCGAAATGGCCGACCCGGGGCAGGACCCGCGCGATGCACCCGATATCGCCAGCCTGTGGTCGATTCTCGACCTGACACCCGGCGGGCGTGGGACCGACTGGTATCCTTCGCTGGAATATTGAGGCTTAAGACCACAAAAGCCCCGCACCCGCCCATCGAAACTGTGTCTTTTGTGGCCGTTTTCCGACGACTGGCTCAGAGATCATTCAAGGAATAGCGTAGGTCACATTCGCCTGCCCGGCGGGCTTCTCGGCGTCGTCGGTCCAGATGCGGACGTCCATCACCGCAAGCCGCCTGCCGAGGCGCAGCATATGTGCGTCGGCGAAGAGCGGGCCCGGGCGGCACGGCCGGAGGAACTGATAATTGAGCGCACTCGTCACCGCCATCGCGACGGGGCCGATATGCGCGAGGACGAGCGCATAGGCCGCCATGTCGGCGAAACCCATCTGCGTCGGGCCAGAAATCAATCCGCCGGGGCGGAGCGCCTTGTCGGTCGGGTCCATCCGCGCCTGGATAAAGCCCGGTGCAGCGGACACGACGTGGCCGCGCGATCCGGGTTCGGAGTGCGGAAAGGCCGCTTTGAGAAAATCGTTGAGCGCATCCGCATCCATGCGGATCGCGCCCGACGAAACCGGAGCAGCCTCCCCCGCCATCAGATCAGCGTGTCAGTTTCTTGTACGACGTCGCATGCGGACGTGTCGCATCGTCGCCGAGGCGGCGAATCTTGTCTTCTTCATACGATTCGAAATTGCCCTCAAACCATTCGACATGGCTGTCGCCCTCGAACGCGAGGATGTGCGTCGCGAGGCGATCGAGGAAGAAGCGATCGTGGCTGATGACCACGGCGCAGCCCGCGAAATTCTCCAGCGCTTCTTCGAGCGCGGCGAGCGTTTCGGTGTCGAGATCGTTGGTCGGTTCGTCGAGCAGCAACACGTTGCCGCCCTGCTTCAGCATCTTCGCCATATGGACGCGGTTGCGTTCACCGCCCGATAGCTGGCCAACCTTTTTCTGTTGATCGACGCCCTTGAAGTTGAACGCGCCGACATAAGCGCGCGTCTGCATCTCGTGCTTGCCGATGTTCATCATTTCAGCGCCGCCCGAGATTTCCTGCCAGACATTATTTTCGGGTTTCAGATCGTCGCGGCTCTGGTCGACGAAGCCCAGATGGACGGTGTCGCCGATCGTCACCTTGCCGCTGTCGGGGGTTTCCTGCCCGGTGATCAGCTTGAACAGGGTCGATTTACCCGCGCCGTTCGGACCGATCACGCCGACGATGCCGCCGGGCGGGAGCGAGAAGGAGAGGTTTTCGAACAGCAGCTTGTCGCCAAAGGCTTTCGAGATATTCTCGACCTCGATCACCTTGCCACCAAGGCGCTGGGGAACCTGAATGACGATCTGCGCCTTGCCGGGGATGCGCTTTTCCTGCGCTTCAACCAGCTGGTCGAAGCTTTTGATACGCGCCTTCGATTTGGCCTGACGCGCTTTCGGCGACTGCCGAATCCACTCGAGCTCGTCCTTGATCGCTTTCTGGCGACCGGCGTCCTCGCGCGATTCCTGCTCGAGGCGCTTGCCCTTCTTTTCGAGATAAGTCGAATAATTGCCCTCGTAGACAAAATAGCGGCCGCGATCGAGTTCGAGGATCCAGTTCACGACATTGTCGAGGAAGTAGCGATCGTGAGTGAC